>NZ_FOJN01000014.1 GCF_900111805.1 Rhodococcoides kroppenstedtii | reverse complement strand
AGGGTGCGGGTGGCGTGTTCGGAGTCGATGACGAGGGCGAGGAGGTCTTCGATGCCGGTTCCGCGGGTGTCGAGGGCGGCGAGGTCGGCGATCGCTTCGGCCAGGGCGGCTCGCGCCGCGGTGACCGGTGAGACCGGTGCATCCACCGGTGCGTGCAGCGATGGTGGTGTTGTGTGTGCGGGTCCGTTCCCGCCGCCCCCCGACGACATGAATTCAGTGTAGGTCGACCCACCGACAGAAATCGATCATACGTTCGAGCTGCCGACACGCACGCAAGATCCTGCCCGCACCCCCTCGAGAAAGCCGCGGACGAGTGTTCCGGCGTCGCCCGCGGACCCGGTGCCGTAGAGGTGGAAGTCCGGCCGGACCAGCACCACGTCGGCCGCCAGTTCGTCCAACCACGCGGTGTAGGTGCCGTCGACGTCCTCGACCACCGTGACGTCCGCGGTCCGCGCCGCCGACCCGTCCCCGGACAAGGCCACCACGGTCACGTGCAGTGCGGCGAGGTCCGCACGGTCCTGCGTCGAGAGCTCCGGCGTGACCTCGGCCCGACGCAACAGCAGGGCGCCCGGCCCGTCCAGCACGTCGTCGAAACGACCTGTGCCGCTGGGGGTCCGCACCCGCCCCTGCCGGGACAACGCGCCGCCTTGCTCGCCGACGTGCAGGCCGGGACCGAGGCCGGGGCGCGGTGGTCTCGGCCTGTCCCCGGCGCGGTGCTCCGCCTGCAGTCGTCGGTCGCGCTCGGCGGCCTCGTCGGGGTCGGTGATGCAGATGACCTTCCCCAGCGAGACCGAGAAGTCGACGAATGCCCGTGCGTGGTGCTGTCGCTCGGTGGTGTACGAGTCGAGAAGATCGGGAGACGCAACACCGCGCAGAACGGCGTCGAGCTTCCACGTCAGGTTCATGGCGTCCCGCAGACCGGCGCCGAGGCCCTGGCCGGCGAACGGCGGCATGAGATGGGCGGCGTCGCCGGCAACGAGGACGCGCCCGCGGCGCCACCGCTCGGCCCAGCCGGCCTCGAACGTGTACACGGAGTGCCGCACGAGCTCGGCGGTCTCCGGGGTCGGCCCCCACGGCGCGAGGAGTGCCCACGCGGAGTCGGGAGTGTTCAGCGTGTCCGCGTCCTCGCCCGGCAGTCGCATGAATTCCCACCGACGCCGGCCGGGACCACCCGGAACCATGGTGGACGGACGATCGGTGTCGCATCGTTGCGTCGCGCCCGTCGGAAACGACGCTCCGGCACCGGGTTCGACGTCGACGACCAACCAGTCGTGCGCGTAACCGTCGTCGTGCCATCCGAGACCCATCGCCGCACGGACCGTGCTGTGCGCCCCGTCCGCGCCGACGACGTATCGGGCGCGCACCTCGCTGTCCTCGCCGTCCCCGCTGTCCTCGCCGTCCCCGCCCTCCGCGCCGCGACGGCGCACCGTCACCACAGCCGCATCGGGACCGTCGACGAGCGCCGTCACCTCCGCCCCACGCACCACCTCGACCCGGGGCCCGGACGCCACCACCTCGTCGAGAGCGTGTTCGAGGGAGGGCTGGTCGAAGAAATACGTGTTGTACCAATCCGATTCGCCGCGTCCACTCCAGTCGACCTCCACGAGGGTCTCGCCGGCGCCGTTGGTCCAGACGTACATCGCGTCGTACGGCTCGGTGATGTGCGGGATCGAATCGGGCGCGAGGCCGACCGACTGCAGAATCCGGGCGACGTCGGAACAGTGCGTGACGGCGCGGGGCAGCGGATACGCCGAGTCGGCTCGCTCCACCACGAGCACCCGGTGACCGCGCGCGCCGAGGTGCGCGGCGACGACCTTGCCGACCGGACCGAAGCCGACCACCAGCACGTCGTGCTCGGCACGCAGTGGATCGTCCGATGACCGGGTGGCCGCGTCGAATTCGCGATCGTGAGTGGAGGAAGACATACCCCGAGGATGGCGAAGCGAACTCGATCGGTCACGGAAGTCGTCCCGGCCGGCGGGACCGCAACGACGAAGTCGAGGATGCCGACCTCATGCGAGATCCGGATTGAGTCGCTCGAGCCCCTCGATGGCCCGGGACTGCTTGAGCCGGAAGCGGGACGACGGCATGACCACGGACACGGCCTGGAGCGCACCCGTCTGCCCGCGAAAGGCGGTGGCCACGGCGCAGATTCCGAGGTCGTGCTCTTCCCGGTCGACCGCGATCCGCGTGCTGCGGACGTCCTCGATGCGCCGAATCAGAACGTCGGGATCGGTGACGGTGTGCTCCGTGAAGCGTGTCAGGGGCCCGGACAGCAACGTCTGCACGGTGTCGTCCGGGAGCAGGGCCATCAGCGCGACGCCCAGGCAACTCGCGTGCAGGGAGAAGGCACGCCCCACTTCCGTCGCCGAGCGGACCCGGTCCGGTGACTCCACCTGGTCGACGACGACCACCTCGCGTCCGCTGAACACCGCGAGATCGACGTTCTCCCCGGTGGTTCGCGCCAGCGTCGCCAACGAGCGTCGGTTGCTCGAGACCAGACGCGAGTGTGCTGCCACACCGAACTTCAGCAGCCCCGGCCCCAGCGAATACCCGCGTCGGCCGGGATCCCGAACGACGTGGAGTTCGCCCTCGAGGGCCTGGATCAGCCGGTGCACGGTGGACCGGGGCAGCCCGGTACGGCGCGCGAGTTCGGTGAGCGACAACATCGTTCGGCTCTCAGCGAGCGTGTCCAGAATCAGGGACGCACGTCCTATGTCGGCCAGGGGACTCTCCTCACGAGTGTGGCGACGCGCTCTGTCGCCGGTGTCGGATCCACGCGCGCCCGTAGTCGTTGCCGTGGGGGATGCGAAGGACCGTGTGGACGTGGAACGGCTTCGGTTCGTCGTAGTCGAGGAAGACGCCGCAGTGATGGTCGACCTCGAGCAGGATCGCGGGTGACTGGATGCGGGCGTAGAAGACGTCCTGCTCGCCGTGGCCGCCGATCCAGCAGAACCAGGCCTCGTCGCGGTGAACGGCGATGTCCCGCAACGCGGCACGTCGCGGCCCGTCCGGCAGCAGGTGGAGGAACGCCGCGACGGCATCGTGGACGGCGTGCCGGGCGGTCTCGGTCGTGTCCGCGACGCGGATGCCCTCGAACGGGATCACGCGATTGTCCTGGAACGCTCCGGCGAGATGCCTCTCGTCGCCCGGATGCACGCGGCCCGGCGGCATCGCGGGGTCCACCATGTGCCGGTACACGGTGGCGCGGGCACGCTGGGCGGGATCGAGCGCCGCCATGACCCGCCGCATCGCCGCCGTGTGGCGGCCGAGGGTACGCACCCCCGCGTGCGGTCCGGCGTCGATCTCGTCGGGTTCGGCGCCGAGGAAGGCGGGGCCGATGGTCATGCGTCCGTCGACGACGAGGCAGTTCACGGCCAGGTGGTGACCGAACAGCTGCCACCCCCACGGCTCGGTGAGGTGCGGTCGACCGTACAGGGCCACGTTGTAGGACCACTCGCCGAGGATGGTCGGCAGGTCGACCGTCGCGCCCAGGAAACCGTTGATGCGCATGGTGTTCCGCACGGTCTCGTACCCGTCGGGAGACAACGACGCCCGGATCAGATCCATTACGGCGCCGCGCACCGCGCCGGTGGTCCGCTCGAGGCGGATGCCGGTGTCGAACTGCAGGAACTCCGGATTGGCCCAGGTCTGCCACTCGCCCGCGTCGACCTCGTGACACAGTCGCGTGCGGTCGCTCTCGGCGAGCATGCTCAGCAGGGCCTCGGCGGCGTCGACCATCGCCGCGACGGGGGCGGCTTCCGACGGCCGGGCCGGGGTCGGCAGGTGCACGTCGCGCCGGAGTGTCCCGTTCTCGGTGACGCCGCGGAACGGGCGGCGGTAGAGCGGAGTCCAGCCGGCGATCAGTCCGCCGGTGAAGGTCCCGGGGCGGCTCGCGACCCGCGCGTACTCGGCGGCGTCCAGGCCCCGAATCTCGGACAGCCGAGGATGATCGTGCGGAAAGAGATAGCGACGGAAGTCCCCGGTCATCGCGACCTCGTCCCGGTGGACACGGTCGACGACCCGAATCGGACGACGGCGCGTCGTAGGGTCCGCGCACCACGGTCGAGACGACGACCGGGAGAACGGGGGACGACGACATGCGCTTCGTGGGAATACGACGGACGGCGGGCGGTCCGGTGGAGGTGGCGGAACTGCGGGGTGCCGAGGGCGGCGACGAGATCGCGGTGGTCGCCGAACTCGACGCGTTCTGGTCGGACCCCCGCAGCCATCTCGCGCTCGGCGCCGTCGGCCCGTCGTTTCGCCGAACCGACGTCGTGCTGGTTCCCCCGGTCCTCCCGAGCGCCCGCGTGTTCTGCGTCGGCCTGAATTACGCCCGACATCACGCCGAGGGGAGTTACTCCGGCGACCCCCTGCCGGAATTCCCCACGATCTTCGCGCGATGGACGTCGTCGTTGGGAGTCGGCGACGGTGTCGTGGAGATCCCCGCCGACGAGGACGGGCTGGACTGGGAGGGGGAGGTGGTGGCGTGGGTGGGCGCCGACCTCGCATCGGCGTCGGCCGACGACGCCCTCGCTGCGGTGGTGGGCTACTCGACCTTCGACGACATCACGGCCCGTGGCGCGCAGAAGAGGACGTCCCAGTGGACGCTCGGCAAGAACGTCGAAGGATCCGGCCCCCTCGGCCCGCTGGTGCCGGCCGACGAGGTGGGGGACCTGCGCGACGGGCTGCGGATACGCACGCGAGTCAACGGCGTCACCGTGCAGGACGCGTCGACCGACGATCTGATCTTCTCCGTGGGCGACACGCTCGCGCTGATCTCGCGCACCGTCGGCATCCGATCGGGGGATCTGCTGGCCACCGGCACACCGAGCGGCGTCGGGTACGCGCGCGACCCTCGATGGCTGCTGGGCGACGGAGACGTGGTGGACGTCGAGGTGGAGCGCCTGGGCACGCTCCGCACCACCGTCGTGCGCGGTCGACCAAATCACAGCTCCCCCCCGGGGCCTCCGTCACCAGTTCTCAACGAACGTTGAAGACGCGAGTAAGTTAGCACGCCCGCCGACGGGCGGCGTGGCGGTCGAGGGAGCGGAACAAGCGGACCCCGTCCGAACGTTCGTCGGAGAGACGGTGCGCAGTGTGCAACGAACCGAGTGCACCGAACCGACCTTCGAGGAGGAGTCACACATGGCCGAGGCAACGGGAACGGCGACCGAGACCGCGATCCTGGCGGGCGGATGCTTCTGGGGCGTCGAGGAACTCATCCGCAAGCAGCCGGGCGTGCTGTCGACGCGGGTCGGCTATTCCGGTGGCGACGTCCCGAACGCGACCTACCGCAACCACGGCACGCACGCCGAGGCGGTCGAGATCGTCTTCGATCCCACGCGGACGTCGTTCCGAAATCTGCTGGAGTTCTTCTTCCAGATCCACGATCCGTCGACGAAGAACCGACAGGGCAACGACGTCGGCCTCAGCTACCGCTCGGCGATCTTCTACACGAGCGAGGAGCAGAAGGAGGTCGCCCTCGACACCATCGCCGACGTGGACGCCTCCGGCATCTGGCCGGGCAAGGTGGTCACGGAAGTGACAGCGGCGGGCGACTTCTGGGAAGCGGAGCCCGAGCACCAGGACTACCTGCAGCGCATCCCGAACGGGTACACCTGCCACTGGGTGCGTCCCGACTGGAAGCTTCCCCGGCGCGCGACGGCCTGATCTCGTCACTCGTCAACGAACCCCGCGGCGCCGTCGTCGCGGGGTTTCGTGCGTCGGGGCCCGGTCGGGGTCAGCGTGCGGGGATCCGGTAGTACTTGATCTTCCGGTAGAGCGTCGCGCGGCTCATGCCGAGTCGCTCGGCCGCGGCGGCCATCGTGGCTCCGTCGGCCAGGACTCGCACGATCTCGCGGCGCTCGAACGCCTCGATGGTCGACAGTCGGCGACCGCCGGAATCGACGACGAGCTCGGCCGGGAGGGCGGGAACGTCGACGACGTCCACCCGGCGGACCACGTCCTCGACGACGCGGCGGAGGTGGGCGCAGTTCTGCGGCCAGGAGAACTGCTGCAGCACCCGGATCGCCGCCGCCGTGAAGGCGACGTCGCGTCCGCGGACGCCGTGCGCGATTCGGTGGGCCAGGGGCGCGACGTCGCCGGGTCGCTCGCGCAGCGGTGAGAGCGGCACGGCCGCGGTGATCGCCGTCGTGAACGCGGCCGGTATTGCAGCGAGGTTCTCCGCCGTGACGACCACCGGCATCGTGGCTCCGGGACCGGTGAGCAGAACCGCCGCGAGGCGGTCCGCAACGTACGTGGGCAGGGCGTCCACATCGCGGACGACGACGACGGTGTCCGCCCGTCCGGCCTCGAAATCCCACAGTGACAACCAGGACTCGGCGTCGTCCGGATCGGGTGCGCCCGCGGTGAGGACGCGGTGGTCGGGCCAGGCGCGCCGGGCCGCGATCTCGGCGGCGGTGGCGCGTCCGGTGCCCGGTTCGCCCACGACGGCCACGACGCGGCCGGCGATCAGTGCTGCTCGGGTGGCGGTGACGGTTGCCGTCCAATCGGATCCGAGATTTTCGGTGGCGCGGCCGAGTCCGTGGTCGACGCGGAAGAGCGAGCGACGTGGTCGGGTGGGAGCCGGTCCGGACGAGCCGCGGCTCAGCATGGTCGCCGCGATGGTGCCGGCGGCGGCCCGGGCCAGGGTGAGCAGCAACTCGCTGGAGGACCGAGACCACGTGGTCAGGTTGACGGCGCCGTCGAGTCGGCCAGTCGCCGGATCGACGACCGGGGCTGCGGCGCAGGTGAATCCGGACAGTGTGCGGGAGTAGTGCTGCTCCGCGCGGACCAGGGTGGGCGCGTGGTCGGCGAGCGCGAGTCCGAGGCCGTTGGTGCCCACCTCGCGTTCGGAGTAGCCGAACCCGGGGGCGAGGTGGACCGCGTCGAGCGCGCGGAGGAGCGCCCGATCGCCGCTGAGGCGGGTGATGACGACGCCGTGGGCGTCGGTGAGCATCATCCCGACGGGCTCGGTGGTCATCGACCGGTGCAGGTCCGCGAGGACGGCGTCGCCGCACTCGTGGAAGAGCGATCCGGGAGATCGGGTTCCCGTGAACGTCGGTTCGACTGCGTCCACCGGGATGCCGTACGACTGGCTTCGTTCCCAGGACGCCCGCACACGCGGTGGGACGGGTGCGCCGACAGCGTCCCGCTCCCCGTCGTATGCCCCTACCTGCATGTGACCCACATTACAGTTCCGCGCATTCCGAGCCGTCTCAATGTGAGACGCCGACGGCCTGTCGACGGGTGCGGGGGGCTCCTAGCGTGTGCACCCGAAGGTGTGGCGACAGTCACACGGGAAGGGAAGCCCGGATGTACACCAAGGACGGCACCAGCTACTTCATCGTCGACGCGCACGTGGCGCTGTGGGATGCGCGACCGGAGAACCAACGCAACGTCCACGGAAAGCAGTTCATCGACTGCTTCTACGACTATCACCGCAATCTGTCGCCGGACAGCGAGCTCTGGACGTACGAGGAGTACCTGTACCAGGGCGGTGAGCGGTTCATGAAGGACCTGTTCGAAGACGGCTACGTCGATCACGCGATCTTCCAGCCGGCTCGGCTCGGGGAGTTCTACGTCGACGGTTTCGGGCAGACCGAGGAGGCGTGGGCACTCACGCAGGCCAACCCCGGCAAGCTGACCTACAACCACAATTTCGATCCCCGCAACGGGGAGGCCGGGTTGGACCAGCTCCGCGCGGATGCGGAACGGTTCGGCCTGAAGGGCGTCAAGCTCTACACCGCCGAATGGCACGGCGACTCCCGCGGATACAAGCTCGACGACGACTGGACCCGCCGCTACCTCGAGGTGTGTCGGGAGGTCGGCATCCGCAACATCCACGTACACAAGGGCCCGACCATCCGGCCGCTCGACCGGGACGCCTTCGACGTCGCGGACGTCGACCACATCGCCACCGACTTCACCGATCTGAACTTCGTCGTCGAGCACTGCGGTCTGCCCCGCCTCGAAGACTTCTGCTGGATCGCCACCCAGGAGCCGAACGTGCACGCCGGTCTCGCCGTGGCGATGCCCTTCATGTTCACCCGCCCCAAGTACTTCGGGCAGATTCTCGGCGAGCTGCTCTACTGGGTGGGGGAGGACCGCATCCAGTTCTCCAGCGACTACGCCCTGTGGACGCCCCGGTGGCTGGTCGAGAGCTTCGTCGACTTCGAGATCCCCGCGGAGCTCACCGAGTACCCGGCGCTGACCGAGAACCAGAAGCGCAAGATCCTGGGGCTGAACGCGGCTGCGATGTACGACATCGAGGTGCCGGCCCATCTGCGGGTCGCCGACGCGGACGAGACCGCGACAGGCCCCCGCGGCGCGGATCGCGTCGCCGACGACCTGGTGGGCGCATGACCGCGAACTCCCCGCGCACGGACTCTCGCCGGGCGGACGTGTGGCGGGCGCTGGACACGGTGATCGACCCCGAACTCGACGAGCCCGTGACCGATCTCGACTTCGTGGCGTCGTTGGCGGTATCCGACGACGGCGACGTTGCCGTCCACCTGCGCCTCCCCACGTCCTTCTGTGCGCCGAACTTCGCCTACCTCATGGCGTCGGACGCGAAAACGGCTCTGTCGGAGCTGGATTGGACACGATCGGTGTCGGTCGCGCTCGACGACCACCACGATTCGGCGATCATCAACGCCGGCCTCGCGACGGACGCGGGCTACCGCGGAACGTTCGGTCACGAAGCCGAGGACGACTTGGAGGAGCTGCGAACGATCTTCCGACGCAAGGCGCACGTGGCGGCGATGGAACGCAGCCTGACCGCCCTGATGGCGGCGCACCCGTGGCGCAGTCCGCAGGAGATGGCCACCGTCGTCCTCGGTGATCTGCCGCCGGGGCGCACCACGGACGAACTGCTGGACCGACGGTCGGCTATCGGCCTCTCGACCCGCCCCGACGCACCGGTCATGGTCGACCACCTGGGCGCGGGCTACGTCGGCCTCGACGTTCAACTGGCTCTGCGCCGCGCGCGTTCCACCCGCATCTCGATCGAAGGGAATGCGCATTTCTGCCGTGGCCTGCTTCGGACGCGGTACGACGACCCCGACCGCACCACCATCTCGGCCTGACTCAGGCCTCACTCCCGAGAGGACACACCACACCATGAGCTCGATGCGCGCCGTACAGGTCGTGGGCTACCACGAGAAACTGCAGATGACGGAGTTGCCCGTACCCGAGCCGACGGGCCCGTTCGACGTGATCGTCCGGATCGGCGGGGCCGGTGTCTGCCGGACCGATCTGCACATCCTCGAGGGGCAGTGGGCGGAGAAATCGCAGGTGACGCTGCCGTACACCATCGGTCACGAGAACGCCGGGTGGGTACACGCGGTGGGGTCCGCGGTCACGACCGTGGCCGAGGGCGACAAAGTGATCGTGCACCCGCTCATCACCTGCGGTTTCTGCCGCGCCTGCCGATCCGGTGACGACGTCCACTGCGAGCAGAACCAGTTCCCGGGCATCGACACCCACGGCGGGTACGCGGAATATCTCAGGACGTCGGCACGCAGCGTCGTGAAGATCGACGACTCGCTCGAACCCGCCGACGTCGCCGCCCTCGCGGACGCCGGACTGACCGCGTACCACGCCGTCGCCAAGGCCTCGCGCACTCTGACTCCGCGGGACCGTGTGGTCGTGATCGGGGCCGGTGGACTGGGGCACATCGGGATTCAGGTGTTGACGGCGCTCACCCCCGCCGAGATCGTGGTGGTCGACCGGAACCCGGACGCGGTGGCGTTGGCCGAGACCATCGGCGCGCACCACGGCGTCGTGGCGGACGGCGGCCAGGTGGAGGCCGTGCGTGACCTCACCGGCGGTGTCGGCGCCGAGGTGGTGATCGACTTCGTCGGCGAGGGCGGAGCGACCGCCGAGGGTGTCGCGATGCTGCGGCAGGCGGGCGACTACTACGTCGTCGGCTACGGCGAGAACATCGACGTCCCCACCATCGACATCGTCTCGGCCGAGCTGAACATCGTCGGTAACCTGGTCGGGTCCTACAATGACCTGTGCGACCTCATGGCACTCGCTGCGCGCGGCGCGGTGGTGCTGCACACGGCGAAATACGCCCTCGACGATTTTCAGTCCGCCATCGACGATCTCGACGCCGGCCGGGTCCGCGGCCGGGCCATTCTCACACCGTGACCGACTCGGCCGAGCGTCACGCCGGCCGCGAATCCCCTTCAGTCGAGAACAGCTCGGACACCGACCCCGCAGGAGCGCCCCGTGATCTTCATCGTCGTCAAGTTCACCACCAAGCCCGACTGGACCGACCGTTGGCCGGACCACGTCGCCGAATTCACCGCGGCCACCCGCGCCGAGGAGGGCTGCCTGTGGTTCGAGTGGTCGAAGAGCCTCGAGGAGCCGAACACGTACGTGCTCGTGGAGGCCTTCCGCGATGGTGAGGCCGGGGGTGCACACGTGAACAGCGATCACTTCCGGAAGGCGACCGAGGAGTTGCCGAAGGCGCTGGCGTCGACGCCGAAGATCATCAGCGAGTCCATCGAGGCCACCGGGTGGAACGAGATGGGCGAGATGACGGTCGAGTGAGAACCGTTCCTCTTGCGCACACTGCCGTGGTTTCCCGTCGGGGGCCACGGCAGTGTGCGTCATTCTGCGCAATCGTTGCGCGCACTGTTGTTCCTACTGGCCGGTAATGATCGACTGAGGATTGCGTTCTGCGCAGGCCGTACACGATCAGGGGGTTGGGATGACGGACACGATGGACACGACGGACGCGAGCAGCGCGATCGAGGTGCGGGCGCGGCCGGGGGTGGCCTCGCCCGAGCGCGACGTGCTGCGGGACGTCGAGGACTCCGTGCTGTGGATCGCCACCGCGATGATCCACCACGCCAACCGGGTTCGTCCGAATCCCTCGGGCATGAAAGTCGGCGGCCACCAGGCGTCCAGCGCGTCGTTGGTGACCATCATGACCGAGCTGTGGTTCGAGCAGCTGCGGCCCGAGGACCGCGTGTCGGTCAAGCCCCATGCGTCGCCCGTCCTGCACGCGATCAACTACCTGCTCGGTGAGCTCGACCAGCGCTATCTGACCACGCTGCGCGAGTTCGGCGGGCTGCAGTCCTACCCGAGCCGGGCGAAGGACCCCGATCCGGTGGACTACTCCACGGGCTCGGTCGGCATCGGTGCCACCGCACCGATCTGGGGCGCCATGGCGCGGCGCTACGTCGACACCGCGTTCGGCGGACCGGACACCGTGAGCCACGACGTGCCCGCGACCGGCCGTCAGTACTCGCTGGTCGGCGACGCGGAACTGGACGAGGGCGCGGTCTGGGAAGCCATTCTCGACCCGGCCGTGGCCGAGCTGGGCGAGATCGTGTGGATCGTCGACCTCAACCGACAGTCGCTGGACCGAGTGGTGCCCAACATCGCCGCCGGGCGCCTGGAAGCGATGTTCGGGGCCGCGGGGTGGCAGGTGCTCACCGTGGCGTTCGGCGCGCTGCTCGAGGCGCTGTTCACCCGCCCCGGCGGCGACGCCCTGCGCCGCCGCATCGTCGGCATGTCCAATCCCGAGTACCAGCGTCTCCTGCGGTGCGACGCCGACGAACTGCGCTCCCGACTGCCCGGCGAGGGCGCCGACGGCGAGGCTATCTCGGCGCTGGTCGCGGACGTGGACGACGCCGAGCTGGTGCGGGCGTTCCGCAACCTCGGTGGCCACGATCTCGACGCGTTGCGGAACGCCTTCGACGCGATCGACGACACCCGCCCGACGGTGATCATCGCCTACACCATCAAGGGCCACCGCCTCCCGACCGAGGGGCACCCGCAGAACCACTCGGCGCTGCTCACCGTCGAGCAATTCGAGGATCTCGCGGCGGAGCTCGGCCGGGACCCGCAGAATCCCTGGACGCGCCCCGACGCCGACTCCGGCGCCGGGCGGCTGTGTGCCGACACCGCCGGTCGACTGCGACGGACGGCGGTATCCGCCGCGGCCCCGCCGACCGTGCCGGCGGACTTCGGTCGTACCCCGGCGGGAACGTCGACGACGCAGGCGGCGCTCGGTCGGGTGTTGCTCGACCTGACCCGCTCCGCGCCGGACGCGGCGGCGCGGGTGGTGACCGTGAGTCCCGACGTCAGCAGCACCACCAACCTCGCGGGCTGGCTCAACAAGGTGGGGGTGTGGTCGCCGCAGGAGCGCCAGGACTGGTTCGCCGACGACCCCGAGACGATCATGCACTGGCGGGAGAAGCCGACCGGTCAGCACATGGAACTCGGCATCGCCGAGACCAACCTGGTGGGGTTGATCGGTGAGCTCGGCGCCACGTGGAGCCGGTGGGGTCAGCCGCTGTTCCCCATCGGCGTGCTGTACGACCCGTTCGTCGAGCGAGCCCTCGAACCCTGGTCCTACGGCATCTACGCCGGTGGTCAGTCGATTCTGGTGGGCACGCCGTCCGGCGTCACCCTCGCCGCCGAAGGTGGTGCGCACCAGTCCATCACGACCCCGTCCGTCGGCCTGGAGCAGCCCGGGTGCGTGTCCTGGGAGCCGGCCTTCGCCGTCGACGTGGAATGGACGCTGCTCGCCTCGATGGCGCAGCTCGGCCGTCCCGACGGCACCTCGTCGTACCTCCGTCTGTCGACCCGTCCGGTCGACCAGTCGCTCGCCGCGGTGCCGACGGATCCGGCCGCCCGCGAGCGCCGACGGCGGCACGTCGTGGCGGGTGCGTATCTACTGCGCCGAGCCGAGCGCCCGGCGGTCACCCTGGTGGGCATGGGCGCCCTCATGACCGAGACGCTCGCGGCCGCGGATCGCTTGGCCGGTCTCGGCATCGACGCCGACGTCGTCTGCGTCACGAGCCCCGGTCTGCTGTTCGAGGCGGTGCAGGCCCGCCGAGGTGTGCAGGACGGATCGTCCTGGATTCTCGATCGGGTGTTCCCGGCGGAGCGCGCCGTGCCGATGGTGACCGTGCTCGACGGGCACCCGCACACGCTGGCCTTCCTCGCGACCGTCAACCGCGTCGAGTCGATCTCGCTGGGCGTCAGCCGGTTCGGTCAGGTCGGCTCGCTCGACGAGGTCTACCGCTGGCACGGCATCGACACCGATTCCGTCGTGCGCGCGGCCCTCGACCTGGTGGGCGACGAACCCGGGCGGTCCTGATTCAGGAGCGATCGGCGCGCAGCGCCACCGCCGCCCACCCTGCCGCGATCACGGCGAGGGCGGCGACGTACAGGGCCATCGGGGTCCAGCCGGCGGTTTGGAACACCAGGCCGCCGGTCCACCCGATCACCGACGAGCCGGCGTAGTAGAAGAGGTTGTAGAGCGACCCGGACTGGGCGCGGCCCACCGTGGCGCGGTGGCCCGTCCAGCCCGACGCGATGGCGTGCGCGGCGAAGAAGCCGACGGTGAACACGACGAGCCCGGTGAGGATCACCGCGAGCGAGGACGCCGCGGTGAGGGCGACACCGGCGATCATGACGGCCGTGGATCCCGCGAGCACCGCGCGTCGCCCGAGGCGACCGGCGAGTTGCCCGGCGACCCGCGAGGACACCGTGCCGGACAGGTAGGCCACGAAGAGCAGGCCGATGACCGACTGGGGAAGTCCGAACGGCGGCGCCTCGAGCCGGAACCCGAGGTAGTTGTAGACGGTGACGAATCCGCCCATGAGCAGGAACGCCTGCCCGTAGAGCGCGAGCATGCCGCGGTCGGCCAGGTTGGCGCGGATCTTGTCCCGCAGTCGGGTGTCGTCGTCGCGGGCGGGAAGCGGACGACGCGGTTGCGGCGCGAGCGCGAGGAACGCCGCCGCCGCGGCCGCCGCCATGACCGAGACGGTGAGAGTGCCGAGACGCCAGTCGGTGTGTTCGGCGATGGGTGCGGCGACCACCCGGCCGAGGAGCCCCCCGATCGTGGTGCCGGAGACGTAGGTGGCCGCGGCGACCGCGGTGTGCCGCCGATGCACCTCCTCCGAGACGTAGGCGATGGCGATGGCGGGCAGCCCGCCGAGGGCCATGCCCTCGAGGAAGCGGACGCCGAGCAGCATCGGTAACGACGGGGACAGGGGGACGATCAGGCCGAGCACGGTCGCGGCGACGACGGACAGGCTCATCGCGCGAACCCGGCCGAGGCGGTCGGCGACCACGGACCAGGGCAGCACCGAGACCGCGACCCCGACCGTCGCGAAGCCGACCGCCAGCGACGACTGCGACGGGGTGATGCCGAGATCGGACGCGATCAGCGGGAGGATGCCCTGGACCGAGTAGAGCTGGGCGAACGTGGCGATACCGGCCGCGAGCAGCGCGACCACGAGGCGTCGGTAGGCGCGCGAGCCCCGCGGGTGCCCGTCCCAGTCCTGGTCTCGATCCGCCGCGGTCGGGGGGAGCGTCGTCCGTTCGGTCACGTCAACCGACGGTAGGTATCTCGGACGCATACGTCCAATGCATGAATGTTCGGTAACCCATTCAGTCGCGTACGGTGAGGTCGATGAGGACCGAGATCGATGCACTCCTCCCGCTCGTGCGTACGGTGCTCGCCGTCGCCGAGACCGAACACGTCACCGACGCCGCCCATCTCCTCGGGGTTCCGCAACCCACCGTGAGCCGCCACCTCGCGCGCGCTGCCGCCGCGCTCGGGGTCGACCTGGTCGAACGGCGCGGCCGTGGCATCGCGCTGACGCCCGCCGGTCACGTGCTGGTGCCCTATCTCGCCCGCGCGGTCCGCGAGATCGAGACCGGCCTCGAGGCGATGGCCGACGAGGACGCGCGTGTGCGAGGGCGGGTGGCCATCGCGTTCCAGAACACCCTCGGTGAGCGGGTGGTCCCCCGCCTGATCGAGCGGTTCAGACGGGACCGTTCGGGTGTCACGGTGGAGCTGGACCAGGGTGCCCGTGATCGTTGCCTGGCCCGACTCGATAGAGGCGAGAGCGACGTCGCGTTCGTCGCGCTCGGCGACGAGCACCGTGACCGATCGACCGAGCTGTTCTCCGAACGTCTCGTCCTGGTGGTTCCCGCCGGGCACCGCCTCGCCGATCGCCCCGACGTTCCGCGCGCCGTGACCGACGTCGCGGACGAGCCGTGGGTCACGATGGCCCACGGATACGGCATTCGATCCGTGCACGAAGTCCTGTGGCGCGCTGCGGGAAGTACTCCCGCCATCGCCTTCCAGGGGCAGGACATCCACACCGTCCGGGGGCTGGTCGGTGCCGGGCTGGGCGTCAGCGTGCTTCCGCCCGAGGCCCGCCCGTCGGAACCGGTGCAGGCGCACACCGTCGATCTGCCGTTGTCGGACGCCCACGCCGAACGTCGGATCGGGATGGTCTGGTCCGACCGCGTCCTGCCGCCGCAGGCCGCCGCGTTCCGTGATCTGGTGATCAGCGAGGGGCGTGCGGTGCTGCGGTGAGGCGGCCGTCGGTGGCCATGCCCCGATGCATCGTGCGCTCGCCGACCATATCGGAGTGGTCCGCGCGGTGCATGACGCACCGGTTGTCCCACAGGACGACGTCGCCGGGCCGCCAGGAATGACGGTGCACGTTCTCGTCGGCCGTCGAGTGCTCGTAGAGCCGCGCCACGGTCTCCGCGGTCTCGTCCGCCGACAGCCCGCTGATCGCGGCGCACCGCTTCGGCGTGGACAGGAACAACGACGACCGACCCGTGATCGGATGCACCGTCACCACGGGATGCTCGGCGGACGTCTCCGCGTCGTCCGGCAGGTCGAGACCGGTGACGACGTGCGTCATCGTCCGCGTCTCGAGGTCCGCACGCAGGTCCTCCGGCAGTGTGTCCCAGGCTCGGTACTGGTTGCTGAACAGCGTCTGTCCGCCGGACTCGGGCACCGTGACCGCCCGCAGCGCCGTGTAGGCGGGCGGGTCGGCGACGTAACTGGTGTCGACGTGGAACGTCGACGTCGGGGCGGTGGTTCGGCCGGCGTTGGTGATGACGTTGAGGTCCGGGTGACCGTCGACCGGCGTCTCGCCCTGCGTGAACACCGGTGCGCCGAGACGTCGGAGGAACTCCTCGAAGTCGGTGTCGTCGATCTCCTGATCGCGGAACACCACCACGCCGTGTTCGGCCGCGAGGTGGCGGACCTCGTCGATCCGGTCGTCGGTGAGGTCCTGGATGCGGGCGTCGCTGACGTCCACCCCCACGGGGTCGAGAGCATGGGTTTTCATGACGGGGTTCCTTTCTCGGGCCGATCGGCGTGGTCGTCGGGGCGGGGCACGCGAGATCCGGTGAGCCGCTCCACCTCTCGCAATCCGTGGTCGAACAGAGTGCGGGCGTCGATGCCCGCGGCCGCGGCCATGGTGGTCACCACGCTGCCGCGGGCGTAGGAGCAGTAGAGGCCCGCCTCGAGGAACCACGGGTTGCCCTCGGGGTCGATGCGGAAGTCGAACAGGCTGTAGTAGCGACAACCGAGGGCCGCGTGGGCGCGGAGAGCGAGGTCGTGGACGCGGGCCGTCACCGGATCGTCGGTGGGCACGATCCACGCGCGGTCGACGGTCTTCGCTGCGAGGTAGAGCTCCCCGTCGTCCGAGCGCCCGAGCTTGTCCTCGCGGGTGCGGATGGGCGCCGTGGCCGCGTCGACCGCGTACTCCTCGAGCGGCAGGCACACCGGTCCCCCGTCCAGAACCACCACGCCGCAGCGTACTTCGCGGCCCAGCTCGACGTAGTCCTCCACCAGCACACGCGAGGAGAACTGCGAGGCCTCCGTCACGGCGGCGTCGAACTGCTCCGGCGTGCGCACGAGGGTGACGCCGACCGAGTTGTCGGAGTCGGCCGGTTTGACGACGGCCGGCAGCGGGGGAGTCGGCAGCGTCCCCTCGGGCTCGCCGGTGGCGGTGAGGACTCGGCCCGTGGGTACCGGGACGCCCGCGTCGGCGACGACGGCGCGTGTCCTCGCCTTGTCCGCGGTCAGGGCCATCAGGTCGGCCCCGTTGCCCAGCAACGGGATTCCGAGGAGGTCGGCCAGCGCGCGATAGGTGGTCATCCCCGGCAGGCAGAACATCTGCGGGAGGATCACGTCGACGCCCAGGGACTCGATGTGCGCCACGGCGTCGGACAGGGGCAGCGGCGTGGCGCCGTCGAGTCCCGCCATGTCCTCGGCGAAGCGCCACGTCCGGTCCGGGTCGACGGACGCGACGATCGTGCGGAACCGCGCGGGATCGTCGAGCGTGCGCAGCGCGTCGGCCGCGTAGACGCGGGAGAGGTCGGCATGGAACTCGTCCACGGCGGAGCCGACGAGATGCAGCACCGTGGTGCGGTCACGCCGGGGTGCGGCCACGTCAGTCACCGCCCTGTTCGACCAGCTTGCCGATGTTGAAGTCGATCCGGCTCCACCCGCGTCCGGAGCGCAGGTTGGCCAGCAGCAGCGACGGCACGTGCAGGTGGTGGAGGAGGAACCACGGCCACGGATCCCACCCGGTCAGTACCGCGTCCCGCCCGCGCGCGATGGTGCGGAGCCGGGAGAGACGACGCGGTTCGGTCAGCAGCCGCCAGACCTCGTGGTACAGCCAGTACGTGGGGCGGGAGGAAGGGAGCGGGGTGATCACGTCGCGTTCGGACCCGAGGTACGCTGCCGCGACGTCCGGGTGGTCGTGGAACATCGTGATCGCGGAGTGGGTGCGCGGATTGCATTCGATCGCGAACACCTCCCCGTGCCCGTTCTCGATGAAGTCGAACGAGAACTGGCCGGTGGCACCGAGTTTCGCGACGAACGTCTCCACCCAGTGGAGGATGACGGGCTTGTCGACCATGGCGTAGTTGATCTGGAACGCCGAGGATTCGCAGCACCCGTACACCTGAAGGGACCCGTTCCGCACCGTGCCGTGCGTGCAGTATTCGCGCCCGGTGACGAACTCCTGCAGGATCCACGGATCGTCCTCGGAGATGCCCAGGCCACGCGCGAAGGCGAGGTTGGCCTCGGGGGTCTCGCGGCGCAGCGGCGTCAGATCCATCCGACCGACGGGGTTGTAGGCGATCCGCTTGAGCACGAAGTCCCGGCCCGGCGGAAGGTCGATCTCGGCGATCTGCCCGGCGTCGGTGATGCGATGGGATTCCGGCACCCGTACCCCGAATTCCCGTGCGGCGTCGGCAAATCGGTTCTTGTCGTCGACTCGTCGGATCGTCTCCGGATCGGCGTGGACCACGTCCACCGACGGGCCCATGGCGGCGCCCGCCTCCGCGTCGGGCACGGACGACGCGGGGGACGACACGGGGACGAACACGTCGACGTTCTCCGCGCGTGCCACGCGGACGAGGGCGTCGACGTAGCCGGGGTCCGACGCCTCCGGGACGACGTGGAACGCGTCGACCGCACGCGAGAAGCGGTGTGCCGTCCACCGGTACTTCGCGGATTCCACCAGCACCACCCGATGTCCGGCAGCGTGGAAGGACCGGGCCAGCTGCAGCGACTTCGTCATCTTCCCGCCGTTCACCAGCACGGTGCGCGCCACCTGCGGTGACGACGGCGCGGGCGGGGTGCGACGGCCGAACACCCGTGCGCCGGCAACGATCAGCAGGTCCACCGGGGCGGTGAGGGTGAGCGCCGCGAGGACCGCGACCGTCCGGGCCGCGCCGGTCACGACGGCTGCTCTCGCACGCGGGCACGACGGATCAGGGTCACCCCGTCACGCAGCGGGATCAGGACCTGCTCGAGGCGCGGGTCGGCGGCGACGGCCTCGTTGAACGACGCGATGGCGCGGCCGTTCGGGGTGCCGGCACCGCAGTAGGGCTCGCCTTGCAGCAGCGTGTTGTCCACCGCGATCAGCCCGCCCGGTCTCAGCAGATCGGTGGTGAGGAGCAGGTCCAGGTACCGGGCGTAGCCGGGTTTGTCGGCGTCGACGAATACCAGATCGAACGACTCGCCCGCCCGAGCGGCGCGGGCCAACGTGTCGGCCGCCGGACCGACGCGGACGTCGATCCGATCGCCGACGGGCGAGGCCGCGAAGCACGCGCGCGCGAAGTCGGCGACGCTGTCGTCGACCTCGCAGGCGACCACCCGTCCGCCGCCCGGAAGCTCCTCCGCCATGGCCAGTGCGGAGTATCCGGTGAACATGCCGATCTCCAGCACGTCCCGCGCGCCGGTCATGCCGACCAGGAAGCGCAGGAACCACCCCTCGAGGTGGCCGGAGAGCATCTCCTGCTCCAGCGGGCCCTCGGACCAGACGTGGCGTCGCGTCCGCTCCTCGAGGTCGGCCAGCGCGGACGAGGGCGGGGTGGTCATCGCGTCGAGGTACGGGTCCAGGCCGGCGGCGAGGTCCCGGACCCGACGCAGACGGCCCGCCGCCTCCGCCCCCACCGCGTCGTCGTCGAGCGTCCGACAGAGGTCGGTGAGCTCGGCGGCGACGAGGGAGACGGGGGTGACGGGCCGGGGCGCGTCGGTCACGAACGCCGGACCGAACCCCGAGCGCCGGTGCCCGCGGTCGCGTCCACGGCGTCCTCGGCGGCGGTGTACATGTCCACGCCGTCGCCGTCCCGGTCGTACTCGAGGCACAGCTTCTTGTGCAGGCTGAGGGCGTCGGTGAGTTCGTCCGTCCCCAGATCGTTCAGAAAGGCGCAGGTGCCGATGGGGGCGGGCACCGCGGCCCGCAGGATCCCGTCGCGCGTCTTGAGAATCGACGCGGTGGCGTCGGTGAGCAGCTCGGGCGTCAGGTGGTCCGAGTCGAGCGCCAGGCCGATGCTGCTCATGACCCCGAGAACGCGATCGCGGTCCTGTGCCGTGATGTGGCCGCGCTGCTCGGCGATGGTGGTGGAGAGCGCCATGTCGATGTTGATGGCGTGTCCGTGGAAGAACGGCGCCGGCGGCGTCAGTTCCAGTGTGGGGCTCCACGTGTGCCCGAACGCGATGACGCGGTCGAGGTCGATCTCGTGCAGATTGGGGGCCTCGAGTTCGAGCATGGTCTCGATCGCCTGGTACGTCAGGCGGTGGGCGACGTCCCGCAGTTCCGGAGTGCCGTCCACGTGACCGAAGCGCGTACGCAGGAGCTCGGGTCCGTATTGCTCGAGCATCTCGAAGATCTCGAGGTTGCCCACCACCGAGATCTTGATGAGCTCGGCCATGCCGTTACGGACCTGGTCCTCGGGCAGGGTGGCCAGGAAACCGAAGTCCAGCAACACCTTCTGCGACGCGTGGTAGGCGCCGAGACGGTTCTTGTGCTTGCCGTAGTTGACCGCGACCTTGATGGACACGGAGGCGTCGATCAGACCGATCAGCGTGGTGGGGATGCGAATGTACGGCGTGTTGCGGCGGTAGCTGGCACAGGCGAATCCGGCGACGTCGGTGGTGAGGCCGCCGCCCACCACGAGGACCGGCTCGGTACGGACGAGCCCGAAGGAGTCGAACTCGCCGACGATGCGCTCGAACGTCTCGAGGGACTTCGCGGTCTCCGCGATGTGCACCTCGACGACGGTGAGGTCGATGCCGAAGTGATCGAAGTACGCCCGAATCCGGTCGCCGTAGTGGTCGAGCACCGACTCGTCGACCACCATCAGCACGCGGCCGTAGGGCCGGTAGCTGTCCGCCAGTTCGGTGTTCGCGGTGTCGAAGACGCCGTCGACGTACACGAGGTCGTACTCGATCTTCTCGTATCCCTCGACGTGGAAGCTGCGGTCGCTCGAGGTGACCTGTGCCTGCATGTTGCTCACTGCTGATTCTCCTAGGATCGCGCCGATGTCAGGGATTCGAGACGGGCGGGGTCCAAGGACTCGACCTTCTCGGTGGCCGAGGTGAAGGTGCCGTCGGCGGTGTTCTCGTTGGGGAAGGCGACGACGGTGATGCCGGCGGCCGTGGCGGCCGCGACGCCGCCCTCGTTGTCCTCGACGGCGACGCAGTCGTCCGCGGACTCGCCGAGACGTTCCAGCGCGACCTGGTAGCTCGCGGGGTCCGGCTTGCCCTGCGGGGCGTCGTCGGCGCTGATCACCACGTCGAAGTGCTCGCGGGCGACCGTCGGCGCCAGCGCCGAGAGCACGGCCTCGACGTTCTCGGCCGACGTCGTGGTGACGAACCCGAGCTTGGTGCCGGAGGCGCGCGCCGCCTCGACGGTCTCGGCGACGCCGGGGCGCGCGGTGGCGCCGTGCTCGGACAGGAGGCTGCGGAACTTCTCGGACTTGGTGGCGTGGACCGCCGCGGCGTCGACGCTCTCGCCGCGGGTCTCGGCGTAGTCGGCGATGCGCTGCGCGCCGCCGTTGGATCCGAGCATCGACCGGTAGTCCTCGCGCGACCAGGACCAGTCGAGGCCGTGCTGGGAGAACGCATCGTTGAACGCGGTGCGCTGGAGTTCGGACGTGTCGGCGAGCGTGGAGATGGAGCCGAACAGAATGGCGGACATCGAGGACCTTCCTTCGGTGACGCGCCGGTCCCCGGAGGACACCTGCGCGGCGGCGGCGATACGCCGCGAAACGTGGTGGGGTGGAGACGGTTCGAGCCACGGTCGGTCGATCGTGACTCACAGTACAGTACTGAACCAGCCGTTCAACTGAGAATGCCGAACAGGCGTCGTTCGGGGATTCGCGTACCTTCGTCTCTCACGAGGCGAGCAGGTGAGGGAGGTGACGAACGGCGTGGACGGATCTCCCGACGATCACAGCATCGACGGTCGGCGTCGAAATCAAACCTCCGCCGAGGACGCCCGCGTCGCACGGACCCGCGCGGACGTGTCCGCCGCCGCCCTCGAGGTCCTGACCACCGAAGGGTGGGACGCCGTCACCCACGCGACGGTCGCCCGCGTCGCCGGCTACTCCAAGACCACGCTGTACACCCACTGGCCGTCCCGCGTCGACCTCCTGGGGCTTGCCCTGGACGTGCTGGGGGAGATGCCGCACCACACGCCCACCGGCGACCTGCGCGCCGACCTGATCGGCGAGATGACGGTTTTCCGCGACGCCGTCCTCTCGCTCCGGCTCGATCGCATCCTGCTGGCCCTCGCGCACTGGGGCGCGACCGAGGACGACATCGCCCGCGTGCGGACGCGCCTCGTCGCCGACGGCGAGTCGGTGGTACGCACCGTGCTCGGACGCGTCGCCGGTGGCACCCGCCTGGACGCGGCCGTCGCCATGTTCTCGGGCGCCGTGATCTGCCCCGTGCTCATGTACGGCGAGACGCCGACGGACGAGGTCGTGGCCGCCGCCGTCGACATCGTCCTGCACGGCGTGAGCACCGACTGAGCGCATCCCGTCCGTCCCCGCCCGAAAGAGGTCGCCCGTGTCCGCCGCCCTGCCCGAGCGCGTGTCCCTGCCCGACTCGCTGACCCTGCCGTGCGGCGCGGTGCTGCCGAATCGCACGATGAAGGCGGCTCTCAGCGAATCGCTCGCGGCGACCACCGGGGCGCCCGACGAGCGGCTGGAGCGGCTCTACCGACGCTGGGGCGCGGGTGGGTACGGTCTGATCCTCACCGGCAACGTCATGGTGGATGCACGCTACCTCGGGGAACCCGGCAACGTCGCCGTCGAGGACGATCGGCATCTGGACGCCTTGCGGTCCTGGGCGGCGGTGGCCGGAGCGCACGGCACCCCCGTCTGGATGCAGATCAATCATCCCGGCCGACAGGGGAATCCGGTCACCACGGAGGGGCGCACGGTCGCGCCCTCGGCCGTCGGCCTCGACATCCCGGGCATCCCGGCTCCGCGGGCGCTGACCGACGAGGAGATCGTCGACATCGTCGAGCGCTTCGCGACGACGGCCGCGGTGGCCGAGCGCGCCGGGTTCGACGGCGTCGAGATCCACGGTGCCCACGGCTACCTCATCGGGCAGTTCCTGTCGCCGCACACCAACCGCCGCACGGACAGGTGGGGTGGCTCGATCGAGAACCGTGCGCGGTTCCTGCTCGAGGTGGTCGCCCGGGTCCGCGAGCGCGTGAGCCCGGCGTTCGCCGTGGGACTCGAACTGAACTCGGCGGACTTCCAGCGTGGAGGGTTCGAGGAGGGGGAGTCCCGCGCGGTGATCGCCATGCTGGCGACATCGGGTCTGGACCTGCTCGAGATCAGCGGAGGCAGCTACGAGTCCCCGGCGATGGTGGGCAAGGGCGTGGCGGCGTCGACGGTCGCCCGCGAGGCGTACTTCCTCGAGTACGCGGCGACGGTGCGCGAACTGGCCGGGGCCGTGCCGTTGGCGGTGACGGGCGGATTCCGCACCCGGGCGGCGATGGATGCGGCCCTCGCCTCGGGTGCCTGCGACGTCATCGGCCTCGGCCGACCCACCGCCACCGACCCCGATGCCGCACGCGGCCTGCTCGACGGCACGGTGTCGACCCTGACCAGTGCGAACACGTCGGTACCCGTACCGCGCGGCCTCGGCTCCCGCCGCGCGGTGCGCACGGTGGACGGCGTGCTCGACCTGCAGTGGCACACCGATCAGCTGCACCGCATGGGCGCCGGGCTGGACCCGGACCCGCGTCACTCGCGAGTCCGGGCCCTGGTGGGCGCCGCCCGCCGCAACGGCCTCGACGCCTTCCGCTCTCGGCGCCGCCGCTCCGTCGGCTGATCGGGCGCCGCCGCTCCGTCGGCTGATCGGGCGCCGCCGCTCCGTCGGCTGAGCGTGCCCGGCCGTCCGGCCCGTCAGGCGCGCTGCAGCGCGACGATGCCCAGCGCCTCGAGGTCCCGCACGTACTTGGCGACGAGATCCGGTCCGAGGTGCGGAATGTCGCTCCACCGCGGGGCGAGAGACTCGCGGACCGCGGCGCGGAACCGCTCGGCCGGGATCGGGGAGCCGTCGAGCGGCGGCGTCGGCTCCCGGTAGGCGTGGATCAGGGGCAGCACGGAATGCGACCGCATCGGCTCGGGCAGTGCGCTCAACGCGTCGTGGAACCGGCGGTACCACTCGTCGTGGTCGTCGATCCGGTCCACGGACACTCCCGCGTCCTCGAGCCAGTCGATCACCACGTCCCACGAGATGCCGTCGTGGTGCGGGTTGACCACGTGGTACGTCCGGAAGTCCCGACGGTCGCGGGAGCCGAGTTCCGCGATCGCGGCAGCCGTGAAGTCGACCGGTAGTCCGTCGTAGTGTGCCCGCGGCCGCTCGGCCCCCGATGCGGCGTAGAACGTCCGCGGTGCCAGTGAGCAGGCCGCGACGGACGCGAGGGTGCGGGTGAACACGTCCGGAACGTTGACCTGACCGCGCCAGCGCGGATGCGCGAGGATCATGTTCGACCGGAAGACCGTGACGGGCAGACCCACGGCGTCGAAGGTGTTGCGCAGCAACACCTCACCCGCCCACTTGGACGTGGCGTACCCGTTGGCGTAGTCACCGCCCAGCGACCGGCGGGGACTCTCGAGCCGGATGTCGCCCTCCTCGGTCAGCGCCTCGGCGCCCACCGTGACCGCGACGGTCGAGAGATAGTCGACGGGCTTGAGGTGGTGGGTCGTCGCCAGGCGAATCACCTCGGCGGTACCGCCGACGTTGGGGGAGAACATCTCTCGGTACGGCAGCGCGTGGTTGACCATGGCCGCGGGGTGCACGATGTGGTCCACGTCGTCCGCCAGTCGGTCCCACCGCTCGTCGGACAGCCCCAGGCGCGGCCGAGCGACGTCGCCGACCTCGATGTCGAGGCGGCGGTCCGCCAGGGAAGTCCACCGGTCCAACAGCTCCGGATCGACGGCGTGGTCGCCCGCCCCGACACCACGGGCATCGCCGATCGCCCCGAACGTGGCGTCGAGCCGCCGGCGGGCGTCCTCGGCCGAGCGTGCCCGCACGAGCGTCACCACCCGACCGTCGACGGCGTCCATACGTTCCAGCCAGTCGAGCAGCAGGAACCGCCCCAGGTACCCGGTCGCGCCGGTCACCAGGACGGTCCGCACGTTATCGCGGGGGCCCTCGGCTCGCCGCGCCGCGGCCGAGAAGTCCGAGCCCAGAACGCGTTCCGGCGTCAGGTCGTCGGCGAGGACCTCGTCCGGGTCGGTGCCGTGGACGCTCTCGAACGTGAGCGTCGACGCGGTGTCGCCGGACTCGGCGGTCGCCCGCGCACGGTCGACGGACTCGGCGACGGCGGCGAGGTCGGCCGTCGGGGACACCACGGCGGTCACCGGGACCTCGACGTCGAACAGGTCGCGCAGGATCGCGCCGAACGACACCGCCGACAACGAGTCCCCGCCGAGGTCGGTGAAGCGATCCGTCGCCGCCACGTCCTCCTCGGCGAGGCCGAGCTGCCCGGCCGCCGCGCGGCGCACGACGTCGACGGTGGGGGTGGTCGCCACGTCGTTCCGCAGGGCCTCGAGACGGTCTCGGCCCCCACCGTCGATCTCCCGGTAGCGCGCCTCGAGGGCGTCGGCGTACCGGGCCGAGATAGCCGGTCGCAGTTGCTTGTTGGCGCCGGACAGCAGTCCGTTCGCGGTGGTGAAGGGCTCGTCCGCGACGACGACGTCTCGGGGAACCTCGTAGGACGCGAGCCCCTCGCGGCGGGCGATCTCCTGCAGCGAGGTGATCACGTCACGCGGGGTGCGTCCGGCGGCGGGAACGACGACGGCGAGAACGTACGAGCGGGTGCCGTCACCGTGGACGTGGATCTGGTCCACCGCGTCGGAGGCGGCGTAGACGGCGTCGAGGTGGGAGAGGGCGACGAACTCGCCCTGGGCGAGCTTGACCACGTTCTTGCGGCGGTCCACGTACTGCAACCGGTCCGGGCCGATCTCGGCGAACACGTCGCCGGTGCGGTAGAAGCCGTCGTCGGTCATCACGCCGGCGGTGGCGTCGGCGCGGCGGTAGTAGCCGGGCGTCAGGGACGCGGTCCGCAGGAGCAGTTCGCCGCGCGGGTGGGGCCGGTCGGCGGTGGAGTACCCGAGTTCGGGCACGTCCTCGAGGCGGTAGTCGAGCACCGGGGGACGCATCAGCACGCCGTCGACCAGGACGTGTCCGGCCTCGGTCGAGCCGTACATGTCGTGGACCGGCACGCCGAGGACGTCGGAGACGGTCGCGACGGCGTCGGGCGTGGCGGGTGCGGTGCCCACCACGGCGGACGCGACCCGGCCGCCGAAGACACGATCGCGCAGGTCGGCGTGCACCTGCGCGCGCACCTCGTCGGCGGTGCGCCCGGTCTCGCGGGCGCGCCGGTCGACGGCAGCGTCCGCTTCGGACCGCACCAGATCGCACACCCGGGGGACCAGGAGGACGGTGGTGGGCCGGGCGAGGGCGAAGTCGTCGAGCAGGGTGGACAGATCCGACGTCGCGGCGAAGTGCACGGTGCCGCCCGCCGCCAGGGTGGAGGTGACCAGCGCGCGGCCGGCGAGGTGGCTCATCGGGAGGTAGTCGAGTGCCACCACGGGGCCGGGCCCGGCGTCGGGTGCGCCGAACGGTCCGGTGCCGTCGAGCAGGTTCGCCGCCCACTGCCGAGCGACGAGCGCGTCGGTGTGCATGGCGCCCTTGGGAGTTCCGGTGCTGCCGGAGGTGTAGACGAGGGCGGCGAGTCGGTCGGGATCGGGGGTGAGGGTCGGCAGGTCGACAGTCGGTGCGTCCTCTCCCGCGGCGCGGCCGAGAACGTCGACGAGGGGAACGACCTCGACGCCGTCGGGGACGGCGGCGCGGGCCTCGGCCAGGCGGTCGAGATCGTCGTCCACCCGGGCGTCGTGATTCATGACGACCACGGCGGCGATGTCGGATCGGGTCGCCAGCGCGGCCGCGGTGCGCAGGTGCTCGCTGTCGACGACCAGGGCCGTCGGCCCGGCCTCGGCGGCGATGTCGACCAGTCGGTCGACGCTCGCGCCGGTCTGCAGCGGCAGTGCCACCGCGCCGAGCCGCACCGTCGCCAGCTCCGCGACGACGTAGTCGCTGCTCGCGAAGCCGAGGGTGGCGAGAACACCCCCCGGCGCCACGTGGTCGACGAGGTGGCGAGCCACGGCGCCGGCGCGCGACCACAGGTCGGCGTAGGTGAGGGTCACGACGTCCGCGACCGGTTCGGTCCGGCGTCGTCCGGACACGTCGGTGACCACTCGCCGCACGCGCTCGGCCGCGGCGGGGCGGTCGGCGTACTCGGTCATGACCGTCTCGATCATGCGGTGCAGATCGGGTGCGGCGGCGGCGAGGCGCTCGGAGACGGCCGGATCCGGTGCGGCGGTGGTCACGTGCGGTGCGGTGGTGGTCATGTCTTCCCCTCCCAGAAGTCGTTACCTTTTCAAACGTATGCCCGTTCGGGCCGATCGCGCCAATGTGAGCTGCGACACGACGCGTCCGAAATGCGTTGTCTGCGTTGTCTGTCCGATCGACGGGGCGGGGACCCTCGTCTCGTGCGATCTCCCGGGCGATACTGGGCCGCGTGTCGGACAAGGTGCCCACGTCACGGGTGGTCAGAGGAGCCGAGGTGGGGCGCCTGGTCGCGGGACGGACCGCCCGAGGTGCGGTCCTGCGGGTACGCATGGCGGGGCGGACGGACGAGCTCCGTGACGCGCTGGCCGAGAAGGAGGCGGTGCGCGCGGCCGAACGCCTGGTCACGGTGCTCGGCGGGCTGCGCGGCGCCGCGATGAAGCTGGGTCAGATGCTCTCCACGCTCGATCTGGCCTTCGTGCCCGAGGAGCATCGAGACCAGTTCCAGCGACGGTTGGCCGACCTGCTCGACCGCGCGCCGAAGGTGGCGTTCGACGACGTCCGCGCCGTGATCGAGGCCGATCTCGGCGCCCCGCTGGGCGAGCTCTACGCGGAGTTCGACCCCGTCCCGATCGCGGCCGCGTCCATCGGCCAGGTGCACCGGGCGGTGCTCCCCGACGGGCGCGTGGTGGCGGTGAAGGTCAAGTACCCCGGGATCGACGCCGCGGTGCGGGCGGACCTGAAGAACCTGTCGTTCTACGTCAAGCTGCTGCCGGCGTCGATGCCGATGCTGTCCTCGAAGGCGGTGGTCGAGGAGCTGCGGCGCAATCTCGAGGCGGAACTCGACTATCCGGCCGAGGCGCGAACGCAGAGCCGGGCGGCCGACCTCTTCCGCGACCACCCGCACTTCGCGGTGCCCGACGTCGTCGCCTCCCACTGCGGGCAGGCCGTCCTCACCACGGAATTCGTGGACGCGGTGCCCTTCGAGCGCATCCGCGAACTGCCGGACGAGGAGCGGAACCGCATCGGCGAGACGATCTTCCGGTTCTACGTGGGATCGCTGCACACCCTGGGTGAGTTCTGCGGCGACCCCCACCCGGGCAACGTGCTCCTCGCCCGGGACGGTCGGGTGACGTTCGTCGACTTCGGTCTCTACATCCACATGAGTGCGTCGGACATCAGGTTCGAGCGCGATTGCCTCCGTGCCGCCGTGGAGGGGCGTGGCGACGATCTGCATCGCCTGCTGGCCGAGCGCGGCATCCTCGATCCCGCGGCCCGGGTGGAGCCGCAGGACTGTCTCGACTACGTGTCCGCGGCCGCGGAGCTCAGCCTGACCGATCGCCGGGTGACGGTCACGCCCGAGATGGCCGGAGCCTGCTTCGTCCTCGCGGTGGACCCGCGCAGTGGCAACTTCGGGGCGATGACCAAGCAGTGGCTGCCGCCCGAGCACGTGTTCTCGCGCCGGACGGACTTCCTGACCTTCGGCATTCTCGGACAGCTGCGCGCGACGGCGAACTGGGGCGCCATCGCGCGCGAGTGGCTGTACGACACCGCGCCGACGACGCCGATGGGCCGCGACATCGAGCGGTGGCGACGGTCACGGGGGAGGTCTCGACCCGGCTGACCTGCGGGTCAGCGGCGCCGGTGTCCGTGACGGCGAGTATCTGATAATGTCCGTCACATCTACAGACGACCGGTGCCGTACGGAAGGACGCGTTCATGACCAGCACGCTCGATCCCGCCACCCGAGCCGATGTCGGCCGCGTCACCGGGGCCGACCACGGCCGCGTCACCGGGGCCGACCACGGCCGCGAGCCGGAGGACGTCGCGGCCCGGTTGCTCGATTCCGCCGCCGCCCTGTCGTACGACCCCATGTCCGAGGTGGACTGGGAGGCCCCGCTGGACCCCGACCACTTCGGTCTGAACCCCGAGTGGAGCACGCTCTACGGCACCCCGCTGTGGGACGAGATGACGCACGAGCAGCGCATCACGCTGACCCGCCACGAGGTCGCGTCCATCATGAGCACGGGCATCTGGTTCGAGATGATCCTGCAGCAGATGGTGCTCCGCGATCAGTACTGCGGGAAGTACGCCGAGTCCGACTTCCAGTTCGCCCTCACCGAGATCGCCGACGAATGCCGGCACTCGCTGATGTTCGCCCGGGCGTGCCGCACCATGGGCATCGAGGCCTATGTCCCTCGCCGCGCCAGCCGTGAGCTGGGCCGCCTCTTCAAGACGATTGCCGTGTCCGAGGCCGCGTACGGCGGGATCCTCGTCGCCGAGGAAGTTCTCGACGTCATGCAGCGGGACTGGATGCGGGGCGAGAACGTCCTGCCGCTCGTGCGCACCACCAGCAAGATCCACGTGGTCGAGGAATCGCGCCACATGACCTTCGCCCGCGCGCAGATGCGCGAGCACATGGTGGGCACCTCCGCTCTGCGTCGCCGGTCGGCCGCGCTGCTCATCGCCGTCGCGGCGCGAGTCATCGTGTCCAACATGGTCAGCCGCGACGTCTACGCCGCCGCCGGGCTGGACGTCGACCGTGCCGTGCGCGCGGCCAAGGCCAACACGCACCACCACGTCATGATGCGGACCTCGAGCCAGCACCTGATGGCGTTCCTCGCCGACTGCGGACTGCTCACCACGCCGGCGGCAGCGATCTATCGCACCGTGCACATGCTCTGAGGCGTCATCCATGGCCTTCGCGATCACCCAGAACTGTTGCAACGACGCGTCCTGTCTGTCGGTGTGTCCGGTCAACTGCATTCATCCGACGCCCGACGAACCGGACTTCGGCACCACGGATCTGCTCTACATCGACCCGCGCTCGTGCATCGATTGTGGAGCCTGTGCGGATGCGTGCCCGGTCGACGCCATCACGCGGGTCAACCGTCTGACGCCGGAGCAGCAGGTGTACGCGGACCTCAACGCCGACTACTACCGGGATCGTCCCGTCGACAATGCCTGGGGCGCACCACGTTTCCCGTTGCCGAACATCGGCGACGTGACGCTGGACTCGGTGGCCGTGATCGGGACGGGTCCGGCTGCGTGCTACGCGGCCACGGCGATCCTGCGTCAGACGAACGCGCGGGTGACCTTCTACGAACGCCTCGCGGTGCCGGGCGGACTCGCCCGGTTCGGCGTGGCGCCCGACCACCTCGGCACTCGCCGCATCGGCGAACACTTCCGGCCGCTGTTCGCGCATCCGCGCGTGACGGTCCGCACCGGGGTCGAGGTCGGCGTCGGCACATCCGTCGACGCGATCCGGGCCGCGCACGACGCGGTGGTCGTCGCGGTAGGCGCCGACCGCGACCGCACACTGCCCTGGGTCGAGGCGGACGGCCCGATTCCCTTCAGTGCCCGCACCCTCGTCGGCTGGTACACCGGGCACCCGGGCGTCGCGGCGGATGCCGTCGACCTGCGCGGGGTGCGCCGTGTCGTGGTGGTCGGCAACGGCAACGTCGCACTCGACGCCGCGCGCATCCTCACCGCGGACCCGGAGTCCCTGGTGGACACCGAGATCGCGCCGCACGCCCTGGCGGCCCTGCGCGAGGCCGACGTGGCCGAGGTCGTCGTGCTCGCACGGCGCGGACCCGAGCACGCCGCGTTCACCCGACCCGAATGCCAGGCCCTGGTCTCGCGGACGGAGGTCCCCGTGTCGATCGCGGGACCCGGCGCCGCCGACGCGGTCGCGGCGCTGCCGTTCTCGGCGTCGGCCGCACCGCTCGCCGACGTGCCGGTCCTCGAGCTCGCCGATCTCGGTCGGACACTCGAATCCGTCGGCCACGGTCGTCGTATCGTCTTCGCCTTCGGAGTGGACCCCCGCGGTCTCGAGACCGGCGACGGCGGCGGCCTGTGCCTCACGGCGCAGGCGACGGACGGCACCCCGGTGACCGTCGACGCGGACCTCGTCCTGCAGGCGGCCGGATACCGCGGTGCGCCTCTGCCGGGTGTGCCGTTCGACGAGGACCGCGGCACCGTCCGGAACCAGGACGGCCGCGTGACGCGGGCAGACGGTTCCGTCGTGCCGCGGACGTACGTGGTCGGCTGGGCGAAACGCGGTGCCACCGGTGGCATCGGGGACAACAAGGCCGACGCGGAGGCGACCGTCGACGCCATGATCGCCGACTCCGTGCGCGCCGGGGCGGGATCGGTCGGCCGTGTTCGCCGCCGGCTGCCTCTGCTGCCGGTGTCCCGCCGGTCCTGACCGCTCGCCGCTGTTCCCTCGCGAACGGCGGGGCGTGCGCGAAATGCTCGTCCCGGCCGCATTTGTCGCGCCATTGCTGTGACGCCGACCACCGGCGCCGTGAACCATTCCCACGGGTCGGTACCGTTCGGCGGTCCGCTGCTCGATTGTAGTGAACGCAGTCCTTCTTTGGTGCCTCAGAACAGTCACACAGCCCGTTTTATAGGGCATAATCAGCGAGCACCCCATGACGTCGGCCCGACTTCCTGCGCGCAGCCTGGCGGGAGTTGGTGACATCTCCCTATGAATCGGCCGATCCTCCGGTCGGCGGGACAATCGGTGTGTGAACCATTCGGGCGCTGCCCGAATTGTTCGGTCGGGCGCCGATGTCGGCGATCCGGCACGTCCGTGCCCGTTGTCGCCAGGAGATCACCGTGACCGTTCTCGCCCCCCTCTCACCGCTCACCCTTCCGGCCCGCGCCACGGGGTTCGCGACCCGCGCGTCGCGGGGAGCGACCCGTCTGGAGGATCGCGCCAGCGGGACGACGCTCGTGATGAGCACGCCCGCCATGGACCGCGCCCTGTGGGAGGAGTATCTCGACGCGGCGGATGCCTCCTACTCGCGGCACGGAGTGTCGGTGGCTCTGGATGCGGCGCGCGTCCGCGACGGACGGGACACCGCGGTGTTCTTCGCGGCGGTCGACCGGTCCGGAGCGGTGGTGGCCGGCGTGCGCGGACAGGGTCCGTACCTGTCGGCGCAGCAGTCGCACGCATTGGTCGAATGGGAGGGCAACGCCGACCGCTCGAAGGTGGAGGCCTTGATCTCCGACCGCCTGCACGACGGGGTGGTCGAGATGAAGTCGGCCTTCGTCTCTGCGTCCGCCGAGTCGCCCGGTGCGCTGTCCGCCCTGCTGTCGCGCACCGCCCTGCCCACCATGGTCTTCACCGGAGCGCGCTTCGTCATGGCGACGGCAGCCGACCACGTGCTGCGTCGGTGGGAGTCGGGCGGCGGCCGCGTCGTCGACTCCATCGCACCCGCGGCCTACCCCGACGAGCGCTACCGCACCCGCATGATGTGGTGGGACCGCGACAGCCTGTACCGGGACGTCACCCCGGACGTGTGGGACCACATCGCGTCGGAGACCGAGATGCTCACCGGTCGGGACATCGTCAGGGCTGCCTGACGGTGTCGACGTGTCAGGGCTGGACGGGATCGACGCGCACCGCGACGGACCGCAGGATCGCAGCGGCCGCCAGGGGGAGAGCCGCGCCGAGGAGCCAGGGCGCGGCGTGGCCCAGTGCCGTGTCGGGTACGGCGTCGACCACCGCGCCGAGCCCCGCCGACCCCACCAGGACGCCGATCCCGCCCGCCGAGGCGAGGAATCCGTAGTACGCGCCGAGCGTGCGGTCACCCGCGAGGACGGGGACGAGGTCGCGCGCGAACGGCATGGCGATCATCTGCCCGAGGGTCAGCAGGACGACGAAGAGTGCCGGTCCGATCAAGCCGGCCCATCCGGTTGCGCCGAGGATCGCGGCCACGCCGGCGACGCCGAACGCCGCGGCCATGACGACGAACCCGGCGGGGAGGATCGCCCGCAGCGGCCGTCGACGGGCGGCTCGGGTGAGGGGCATCTGCGCCGCGACCACCAGCAGCGACGACGCCGCGAACAGCCAGCCGAGGGGGGCCTGAGAACCCCACACTTGATCGACCCGCAACGGCAGCAGCAGGTAGAGCTGGTTGTAGGCGACGAGCTGGACGCTGGTCGCGAGCGCGAACACGAGGAACAGCCGGTTCCGCGCGACGATTCGCCAGTCCTCGAACCACGACGTCGTCGACTCGGCCGGCCGGCGAGCGGGCAGCATCACCGCGTGGGTGACGGTGACGGCGACGAACACGACGGCGGCGCACAGGCACGCGATCCGGAAATCGACGAGCAGCAACAGTGATCCGATCAGCGGACCCGTGAAGGAGCCGATCTGGCCGCACACCGTGAACAAGGCGAACGCGTCCAGTCGGCTCTGTCCGCCCGCCTGCTCGCTGACCGAACCCTCCACGGCCACGGCGGATTCCACCGCGGGGGAGAACAGCGCCGCCGCGACTCCGACCAGCACGGTGGCGACCAGGACGGCGACGAGGGACTCCGCGAAGGCCAGCCCGACGAAGCCGACCACGCGAATCGTGCACCCCGTCAGGACCACCGGTCTGATGCCCACCCGGTCGGCGAGCGTGCCCCCGAGGAAGAACAGTCCCTGCTGCGAGAACGTGCGCACGCCGAGGATCACCCCGACCGTCGCCGCGCCGAGTCCGAGATCACCCGTCAGGTGCACCGACAGATACGGCAACACCATGAAGAACCCGACGTTGAACGCCAGCTGCGTGAGTACCAGCAGGCGCACGGTGGCCGACGCGGCGCGCAGATCGGCCACGGGAAGTGCACGCGCCCAGCGGGATCGACGACGCGCCGCCGGCACGGTCTCGGGGGTCACGGCGTCGCGGCGGCGGGGGTCGGCACGGCGCCCGACCCTACCGAAGCACCGCCGCGCCCGGTGATCCACCGGGCCGGACCGGACGCGAGCGACGACGCGGCGACAGCGGTGATCGACACCAGGATCAACGACACCAGCGGCGCGGCCGCGACCCAGGGGGCGCGTTCGACGGCGGCGACACCGTCCGCGAGAACGAGGCCCCAGTCCGGACTGGGCGGCGTCGGGCCGAGCCCGAGGAAACCCAGGGCCGCGAGCGCCAGTGCCACCCCCGGCAGTCTCAACAGAGCGTGCCGGACCACGGTTGGAATCACCGCGGGGAGCACGGTTCCCAGCAGAATGCGCCCGCGGCTCGCACCGAGCGAGGGCAGGACGGCCACGTAGGGGCGGGCGCGGACCTCCGCGACGAGGGCGGCCGTGTGCGCGGCGAGCGGTGCCCAGGACACCAGCAGCACCGCCAGCGCCGCGGCGGCGGCGCTCGGCCCCCAGATCGAGGCGACAAGCACCCCGGTGACGACGGGCGGCGCGGCGTTGGAGACCTCGATCGGTCCGACGAACAGGCGCGGCGCACAGCCGAGCACCAGTCCGATCACGACGGCCGCCGCGAGCACGGCCACGGACGTGCCGATCGTGCCGACGGCGCCGTGCGCGACGCGGGCCAGGACGTCCCGACCGGACGCGTCGGTGCCGAACGGGGCCGACGCCGACGGCCGGGCGTATTTCGCCGTCGACGCGGCGTAGGGGTCGCGCGACCATCCCGCGACGACGATCGCGAGGACACCGAGGGCGCCGACGACGGGGACGACGACGTGGCGTCGTCGGCGCACGAACCGAGCCGTGGGCACGGGGACGGCCGCGTCGTGGATCGATGCGCCGAGCAGCGCGCGTCGGACGACCGCGGCGGTGATGCCGAGCGCGACGCTGACGAGCAGGAGCAGCACGAGGTCGGCCTGCAGGGCGGGCAGGTCCTGCGACCGCGCGTCGCCGAGCATCGTGCGGCCGAGCCCGGGAATGGCGAAGACCTGCTCGACGGCGACGGCCCCGCCCAGCAGCGCGACGGCGACGAGGGCCACCTGCGACGTGACCGCGGCGGCGGCACGACGGAGGACGGCCCCGGCCGTGCGACGACGCGAGATCCCGGCGGCGGTCCAGGTGACCACCCAGTGCTCGGTGCAGGCGGAGGACACGGCGTCGGCCAGCAGCCGACCGATCAACCCGCCCGCCGGCAGGCCCAGGGCGAGCCCGGGGAGGATCGCCGACTGCGGTCCGGTCCACCCGTAGGGCGGCAGTGCCAGGTACAGGCTGCCGACGACCACGCCGACGGAGGCCAGCAGGAATTCCGGCGTTGCCGTCAGTGCGGCGGCGGCGAGACCGGACGATCGTCGCGGCGCTCCCGTGACACCGGCGCGCAGGGCCGGGACGACGAGCGCGGCGGCGACGAGCCCGGCGACGACGGCGGCGCACGCCATCAACGTCGCCGACACGCCGAGGGCCGCGACGGCCCCCGGCAGGACGTCGCGACCGGTGTTCCACGACGTCCCGAAGTCGCCGCGCACGACGCCGCCGAGCCACCGCAGCAGGATCGACACCGGTCCGTCGGCCAACCCCAGGTCCGCACGCACGGCGTCGAGAGCTTCCGGGGTGGGTTCCTGCTCCGCCGACCGGGCCCGCAGGATGGACAGGGCGGGATCGCGACCGGACAGCCACGGCAGGAGACCGACGACGGCGAGGAGCGCCGCGGCGGTGAGGACGCGCGAGAGCGTGGCGGTCACGACAGGGCGGTGTCGGCCGTGATCAGGGCGCGTTCGCGGGGGTCGCGAACCACTCCGGACACCCGGCTCGACTCGCCCTGGATCACGCGCTCGTGCAGCATCGGCACCGCCGCGTCCCGCTCGAGAATCAGCCGCTCCGCCTCGAGGACGGCCGACCGGCGGGCGGGACCGGGTTCGGTGGCGGCGGCGTCGGCGAGCGCGCGATCGACCGCCGGGTCGCAGAACTGGGCGATGCCGAACGAGCCGTCGCACGCGAAGTCCGAGTAGAGGTACGCGGCGGGGTCGCCGGAATCGAGGACCGTCGCGCGGGACAGCACGAAGGCGTCGAACGCGCCCGCGAGGGCGTCGGCCTCGATGAACTGGTACTCGCGCACCACCTGCTCGACGACGAAGCCCCGGGCCTCGAGGGCCTGCTGCAGCAGCACCGCCACCTCGGGCAGTTCCGCCCGGTCGGTGAAGGTGGCGAGGGTGATGCGTTGTCCCGCGGCATCTCCCGCCGGTGCGGGCGTGCGCGACGGGCGGTCGGCCGACCAGGGGATCGCGGGACCGAGCAGTCCGCGCGCGACGTCCGCACGGCCCTCGTAGACCTGATCGACGATGCGGGCGGCGTCGACGGATTCCCGTGCGGCCGCACGGAGCGCCGGGTCGGTGAAGACCCCGGTGCGATTGTTCAGGTAGAGCGTGTTGGTGCGCGGCATCGGAACCTCGTGCACCAGTGCGGGATCCACCGATGCGGCCTGCGACACGGGGACCGCTTCCACCACGTCGGCGGTACCGCCCCGCAACGCGGCCGCGCGGGCCGTGCCGTCCGGGACGAAGTCGACGTCGATGCCGGCGAGGCGGGCCGGCTCGCCCCAGTAGTCGTCGTTGCGGTCGAGGGTGGCGGTGGACGTCCCGTTCACGGCCGTGAGGACGAACGGGCCCGTGCCGTGACCGATCGGGTCCACCGGGCCGTCCCCGGTGTAGGCGGCGGGTGCGAGCACGGCCAGCTGGGGGCTCGACAACCGCTGCGGCACCAGGGGATCCGGAGTCGCCGTGGTCACCGCCACCGTGTCCTCGTCGACGACGTCGGCGGTGAGTTCGACCCCGTCGAGGATGCGCGGCTTCGGCGCCGCCGCGGTGGCCGCGCTCAGCATGGTCACCACGGCGTCGGGAGTGAGCGCCGACCCGTCGTGGAACCGCACGTCGGGACGCAGGTCGAACGACCAGGTGCGCTCGTTCATCCGGTTCCACGCGGTGGCCAGCGCGGGCTGCGCCTCACCGAGATCGTCGAGTGTGACGAGGGTTTCGGCCGTCGACCACCGGGACAGCTTGAAGGCGTCGTCGCTGAACGGGGACAGGGCCGACCGCGGTGGCTGCAGCATGGCCAGCCGCAGGCGGTCGTCGGAACCGGCCGGCGCGGCGGCCGAGAAGCAGCCGGCGAGCAGGGTTGCCGCGGCTCCGCCGGCGACGGTGGCGAGCAGGGGTCGGCGGAGCCGGACCATGGGTGTTCTCCTGAAGGTGGGGTGGTGAGCGAGCGGATCGGGAGGGTCGCGGTCAGGGCGCGGGTGCCGCGACGGCGAGGCGGGGGACTGCGGTGACGAGCGCGTGGGTGGTCGGGTGCGTCGGGGCGGTCAGCAGTTCGGTCACCGGGCCGTCGTCGACGATGCGGCCGTCCGCCATGACGAGCAGGCGGGTCGCGATTCGAGCCGCCACTGCGAGGTCGTGCGTGACCAGGAGAATCCCGGTGCCGGTGCCGGTGCCGAGGCGGTCGAGAACGGACAGCACGACGTCGCGCGTGCCGCCGTCGAGTCCGCTGACGGGTTCGTCCGCCAGGAGGTACAGCGGCCGACAGGCCACGGCGCGGGCCAGGGCCACGCGTTGCTTCTGGCCACCGGACAAGCGATCGATCCGCGCCGCGAGGATCGACGGCTCGAGGCCCACGGACTCCACCGCCTCGCGAGTCCGGGCGCGGCGGTCGGCCGGGACCTGCAACCAGCGGAGCGGCGCGGATACCGCGGCGGCCACCGTGGTGCGCGGGTCGAGGGACGCTCCGGGGTCCTGGGGCACGAACTGCACCTGGCGTCGGAACGGTCGCAGCCGGCGCGCCGATCCGGGATGGACGGGCCGACCGTCCAGCGTGACGACGCCGTCGTCCGGCGCGCGCAGCGCCAGCAACGCGCGCAGAACGGTCGACTTGCCCGATCCGGACGCGCCGACCAGGGCGACGCGCTCGCCCGGCGCGAGTCGCAGCGTCACGTCGTCGACGGCCGTCGTGGCCCCGTAGCGCACGGAAATTCGGGAGGCGACGAGCCCGTCGGCCGTCGACCCGGGGACGGCGGGACCGGGGTTCACGAGGCGAGGGCGGTGGACGACGGCAGCGACAGGGCGCGGGCCCGCTCGACGAGATCCGCCGTCACTGCGTGTGCCGGGCGGGTGAGCACGTCGCGGACGGGGGCGTCCTCGACCACGCGCCCCGCGTCGAGCACCACGACCCGGGAGCAGAGCGCCGCGGCGATCGCGAGGTCGTGGGTGACGAACACCAGACCGCGGCCGCGATCGGCGGCGGTCCGCACCGCGTCGACGACGGTACGTGCGCTGACGACGTCGAGCGCCGTGGTGGGTTCGTCGGCGACGAGCAGGGGAGCATCGGAGATCAGGGCGAGGGCGAGGCAGACGCGTTGGCGTTGGCCGCCCGACAGTTCGGCGGGCCGGCGCGGGCCGATCACGGCCGGCTCGAGGTCCACGGCGCGGAGCACGGATTCGGCTGCGGCGGTGCGGGTCTCGGCGTCCGGATGTCGTGCGCGCAGCGCCAGATCCAGATGTCGCCGCACGGTGGTCACCGGTTCCAGCGCGGCCGCGGAGTCCTGGACGACCAGGGCGGCGCGCGCCTGCGCGGGCCGACGGGCGATCGGAACGCCGGCCACGTCGGTGCCGTTCACCCGGACCGACCCGCGCACCGTGAGATCGGGGGCGAGGCATCCGGCGACGGCGGACGCGGTGAGGGACTTCCCGGATCCGGACCGTCCGACCAGGGCGACGCGCTCGCCGGCGGAGAGCGAGAACGTCACACCGGCGACGAGGGTGGTCCGGCCCGCCGCGACGGTCAGGTCGGCAACGTCCAGCACGGGGAAAGGTCCTTCCGCAGATCCGGGGGGGTGTCGGGGGCGGTCGGCCCCACACGACAGTGACAATCGTTGTCGACTGTAGGGTGTGGTCGACGCCCGCGCAAACCACGACGCGGGCCGGTACTGTCCGTCTCGCGTTGTCGAGACCGTGTACGAGGAGGCGCTTGTCATGTTGGGCCCGTTGATCGCCAAAGCGGCATCCACCGTCGTCACCGGCGTGGTGGGAGTCGCCGCCTGGAACGGCGTGAAGAAGGCCTACGACCGGGCGCCGGTGCGCGAGGCCGCGGTGCGGGTCACCGAGGTCGGGCTGCGCGGCGTCCGCCGGGCCGAGGTGCGCGCCGAGTCGGCTCGGCTCGCGGTGTCCGACGTGGTCGCCGAGGCCAAGGACCGGATGGGCGAGGAGGTGCGTCCGCCGTCGGCCGACGCGCACGGGCACGGACACGACCACTGACGTGATTCTTTCCGACGGCGGGGGGCGACTGCGCCTGCGCGCCGACTGGATCGCCGGGAGTGCGGCCGCCGCGATCGCGGTCGAGGACGCGGTCGCGGCGGCCGTCGGAGTTCGGGCGGTCCACGCCTATCCCCGCACGGCGTCGGTGGTCGTCTGGTACTCGCGCACCCGCACCGACCGCGACACCGTCGTGGCGGCGGTCGAGGCGGTCCGTGATCTGCCGGTACCCCAGATCGGTTCGCGCACACCGCGATCGGCCGACGTGGGGTCCACCGAGCTGCTGCGCATGGCAATCGGCGGCGCGGCGCTTCTCCTCCTCGGTGTCCGCCGGTACGGACTGCGTCGACCGCCGATGCTGGGTCCCGGAAGCCGTCTGGTGGCCACCGGGGTCACCATCTTCACCGGCTATCCCTTCCTGAAGGGCGCCGTGCGATCGCTGGCCGGCGAACGAGCGGCCGGGACGGACGCGCTCGTGTCCGCGGCGACCGTCGCCAGCCTGATCCTGCGCGAGAACGTCGTGGCCCTGACGGTGCTCTGGCTGCTCAACATCGGCGAGTACCTCCAGGAACTCACGCTGCGCCGCACCCGTCGTGCCATCTCCGAGCTGCTCTCCGGCACGCACGACACCGCGTGGGTCCGCCTCGCCGACGGGTCCGAGGTGTCCGTGGACATCGACACCCTCGAGGTGGGCGACGAGATCGTCGTCCACGACCACGTCGGCGTTCCCGTGGACGGCGTCGTCGTCGACGGGGACGCGGTGATCGATCAGTCCGCCATCACGGGTGAGACCCTGCCGGTGACCGCCACCGTCGGCGCCCGCGTGTCCGCGGGCTCGGTGGTGGTGCGGGGACGCCTGGTGGTCCGCGCGTCCGCCGTCGGCCGCGACACGGCCATCGGCCGCATCATCGAGCGTGTGGAGCAGGCTCAGGAGGACCGGGCTCCCATCCAGACCGTGGGCGACACCTTCTCCCGGCGCTTCGTGCCGGCGTCGTTCCTGCTCTCGGCCGTGACGCTGGTGATCACCCGCGACGTCCGGCGTGCGATGACGATGCTGTTGATCGCGTGCCCGTGTGCGGTGGGCCTGTCGACCCCCACGGCGATCAGCGCCGCGATCGGCAACGGTGCCCGACGCGGCATCCTGATCAAGGGCGGCTCGCACCTCGAACTCGCCGGCCGTATCGACGCGGTGGTCTTCGACAAGACCGGCACCGTCACCGTCGGGCGGCCCGTGGTGACCAACGTGATTGCGTTCTCGCCCGCGTGGGAGCCGGAACAGGTGCTCGCCTACGCGGCCAGCTCCGAGATCCACTCGCGACATCCGTTGGCGGAAGCCGTGATTCGCAGCACCGAGGAGCGGCGCATCGAGATCCCGCCGCACGAGGAGTGCGAGGTGCTGGTGGGGCTCGGCATGCGCACCGTGTCCGACGGACGCACGCTGCTGCTCGGCGGCCCGTCCCTTCTCGGACGGGAAGGGGTGACCGTCACCGCCGACGCCGCGCAGTGGGTCGAACGTCTGCAGAAGCGGGCGGAGACGCCGCTGCTGCTCGCGGTGGACGGCGAGCTGGTGGGCCTGATCAGCCTGCGCGACGAGGTTCGGGCGAACGCTGCCGCCGTCCTGCGTGCTCTACGCGCGGACGGCGTGCGCCGCATCGTCATGCTCACCGGCGACAACCCCCACACGGCCGCGGCCGTGGCCGCCGAGCTGGGCATCGACGACTGGCAGGCCGAGGTCATGCCCGAGGACAAGCTCGAGGTGGTGCGCCGACTGCAGGCCGAGGGCCACCTGGTCGCCGTCGTGGGCGACGGGACCAACGACGCGCCCGCGCTCGCGGCGGCCGACATCGGCATCGCCATGGGCGCCGCCGGCACCGACGTCGCCGTGGAGACGGCCGACATCGCGCTGGCCGGCGACGACCTGGAGCGCCTCCTGGACGTCCGGGCCCTCGGGCGCGCCTCGGTCGGGGTGATCCGGCAGAACTACGGGCTCGCCATCGCCGTCAACGCCGTCGGGCTGATCGTCGGGGCGGGCGGTGCACTGTCACCGGTGCTCGCGGCGGTGCTGCACAACGCGTCGTCGATTCTGGTGGTGGGCAACAGTTCCCGGATGATCGGGGCGACCCCGACCAGGTGACTCAGCGATTCCGGTCCGTCTGCCGACGGTTCTCCTTCTCGATCGCGTCGACCAACTCGTCCTTGTTCATGCGTGAGCGGCCGGTGACGTCGAGTTTCTTCGCCACGTCCTCGAGGTGCTTCTTCGAGGCGTTGGCGTCCACGCCTTCCTTGCTCTCCCCGCTGGGGTTCGGGCCGCCGCTCTTCGCCCGCTCGTCGGAGGGCCCGTAGTCGTCCTTCTCCTCCCAGTGGTCGCCCACCTTCTCGTGGGTGTGCTTCAGTGCGGCGTAGGCGACCCGGTGGGCGCGGGCTTCGTCGTCGTACTGCTCCTCGGCGGAGTCGAGCGCCTTGGCGTAGGTCCGCTGCGCCTTGTCGTCCGACTTCTGCAGTGTCGAGGGCAACTCGGATTCCTTGGCGTTGCCGTCGTCGTCGGTGGCGGGCATGGTGCGCTCCTTCGGGTCGTCTCCGTCTCCCGGAGGCCTACCCGCGCCGCGGGACGCGAAAACGGCGCGCAGCGTGAGTTGCTGCGCGCCGTTCCGGCTGGGGATCTCTTACTTCGACAGGGTGAACTGCATGACGTCGATGGTGCCGCGGCGGAACTGCTTCGCGCAGCCGCTCAGGTACTTCATGTAGCGGTCGTAGACCTCCTGGCCACCGATCTCGAGCGCCTCGTCCTTGCGGGCCTCGAGATTCTCGGTCCAGGTCTCGAGGGTTCGTGCGTAGTGCTGCTGGAGGGAGTGGACGCGATCGACGGAGAAGCCGACGGACTGCGCCCGCTCCTGAATGGTCTTCGGTCGCTCCAGTTCCCCGCCGGGAAAGATCTCGCGGATGATGAAGCGCATGAACACCGCGTCGCGCTTGTCGACGGCGACGCCCATCTCGGCGAGGTCGTCCAATCCGTAGCCGACGATGGTGTGCAGGAGCATCGTTCCGTCGTCGGGCAGCAGGCGGTACGCCTTCTCGAAGAACGGGACGTGCCGTGCGCGGCGGAAGTGTTCGAAGGCGCCGATGCTCACGATGCGGTCGACGGGCTCGTCGAATTCCTCCCAGCCCTGCAATCGCACCTCGGCCTTGCGGTCCCCGTCGAGGGCGTCGAGCCGGCTCTGCACCCGTCCGAACTGGTGCTCGCTGAGCGTCAGGCCGACCACGTCCACGTCGTACTTCTCGCGCGCACGGATGATGGTCGTGCCCCAGCCGCAGCCCACGTCGAGCAGTCGCATCCCCGGTTCGAGGCCCAACTTGCCCAGTGCCAGGTCGATCTTGGCCAGCTGAGCCTCTTCGAGCGTCATGTCGTCGCGCTCGAAGTACGCACAGCTGTAGGTCAAGGTGGGATCGAGGAACAGCGCGAAGAAGTCGTCCGAGAGGTCGTAGTGCGACTGCACGTTCTTGTAGAAGGGCTTCAGATCCGTCATGTACCGTGCCTCGCCTCACTGGTGGGGTTCGTCCGACGGCCGCCCTCCGCGCTCTCGACGGGCCCGTCTTCAGGAAACCTAGGCCAGCTGAGAGGGGCCTCGCTCGGGTACGGGCACAAAAGAACCTGCGGACGGTTCGCGTGGGTCACGACGCGCCCGGGGCCGGTTTCCTACGCTCAGGCGGGCTTCAGCAGATCGCGGTCACGGGCGACCGAGGAGGCCAGCGTGCGGTAGCCCTGCTCGTCGAAGTGCGCGGTCACGCGGTCCGGTTCCACGGAGACCACCTCGCCCTCGCCCCACTGCTCGTGACGCACCCGGTCACCGGGCGCCAGACCGAGGTCTGCGCTGCCCAAGCCGGCTGCCGCGGCCGTCCGGTCGGCGCGTCCCGACTCGCAGGAGTCGCACCGGCCGCACCGATCGTCGTCGGTCGCGTCGTCCGGTGCCGCGCCGAAGTACTCGAGCAGCATCCGTCGCCGACAGCGTCCGGCCTCGGCGTAGTGCCGCATCATCTCCACGCGCGACGTGGCGGCCGACTCCTCCGCCTCGGCAGCGGCGCGGACCCGACTCATCACGGCGCGCACGTCCGAGTCGAGGTCGACCCATCCGGCAGTCCCGTCGTCACCGCGGTTCAACCGCACGGCGCCGACGCGTTCGAGCAGGTCGAGCGCGGTGCCCGCGGACCGGGCGCTGACCGACGGCAGCGCGGTGATCGCGTCCGTCGGCAGCGGATCCGTCGCGGCGACGACGGCGCGCAGAACCGTGCGGACCACTTTCTGGTTCGGCCGGCGAACGGCGAAGAAATTCTGCAGCCCGAGATCCTCCGCGCGGTAGTGCAGGATGGCCCGGGCGGATTCTCCGTGTCGTCCGGCGCGACCGAACTCCTGGTAGTAGCGCTCCAGGGAATCCGGCGGTGCGGCGTGGACGACGAAGCGGACGTTCGGATTGTCGATGCCCATCCCGAACGCGGACGTGGCGATCACGACGTCGACGTCGCCGCTCACGAAGCGTCGGTGGACCTCGTTCCGGTCCCTGGCCGACAATCCGCCGTGGTACGCGAGCGCGCGAACGTCGTGCTGGGCGAACAGGTCCGCGTACTGCGTCGTCGCGGCGCGCGTCGCGGTGTAGACCAGGCCCGTCCCGGCGCCACGCGCGAGGTCGACCACGTCGTGGACGACGGCGCTCACCACGTCGTCGGCGTGCGCGTGATGGCGTACCGAGAGATGGATGCCGGGGCGATCGACGTCGCCCAGGACGAGCAAGGGCTCCGTCAGCCCGAGCCGCGCGACGATCTCGTCCCGGACGGGCGGCGGCGCCGTCGCCGTCAACGCGAGGATCGGAGGCCGACCCACGGCATTCGCGAACTCGGCGATGCGGAGATAGGCCGGGCGGAAGTCGTGACCCCGGGCGGCGATGCAATGGGCCTCGTCGACGACCACGGCGCCCACGGACAGGAACGTCAGACGCTCCCGCACCTCGGGCCGCGCTGCCTGCTCGGGCGTGAGGTAGAGGAGCACTCCGGTTTCGGCGTCGGCGACGCGGCGCCACGCCTTCTCCGTGCGGGAGGCCGAGAGTCCGGAGTGGATGGCGACCGCCGTCACGGCATCGGTGTCGGCCACGGCGAGAACCTGATCGTGCTGGAGCGCGATGAGGGGCGAGATCACCACGGTCACCCCGTCGAGCATCGTCGCGGCGACGCGGTACACGACGGACTTGCCGAACCCGCTGGCGAGCACCCCGAGCACGTCGCATCCGGCCAGCAGTGCCTCCACGGCGCGTCGTTGATCCGGCTTGAGGTGATCGATCCCCAGTTCCGCTGCGTGCCGATCGATGTCCCGTGCCGCGTTCATCGTCGGCTGATACCCGGTGCGGGCCCGGCGAAACGACGGAGCCGGTCCGCGATCGGCGTCAGAACCGTCGCGTGAACCGCAGTCGCCAGGGCCGTCCGTCCGGATCGACCACCACGCGGTAGAGCCACGAGAACACCCGCTGCTTCCACACCGGGGGAACCTCGATGGCGTGTCGACGCAGTCGTCCAGCCGGGCGGGGCCCACGACGACCGCCGTCGTGCCAGTCGTCGAGGGCGGACACGCTGCGGGCGACGGCGTCGAAGCAGCCGTCCGGATCGAGCAGATCGGACGTGTCGTCGATTCCCTTGCGGGAGAGGTGTTCCGCCAACAGTCCCAGTCGGAGCTCGCGGGCGAACACCCGAGCGCCGTCACCCAGCCCGCCGGGGTCGACCGGCTCCCGAGGATCGCGCTCGGTGTCGACCACCGCGGCGGTCAGCTCCGAATCATGGGTCCAGGAACGGCGATTGAAGTTGTCACTGCCGATCGCGGCCCACACGTCGTCGATCACGCACGCCTTGGAGTGCACGTAGACCGGCACGCTCTCGTCGTTCTCGATGTCGAGGACCAGGACGCGATCCGACCCCGCGCTCCGCAGGATGTCCAGTGCCGCAGCGTGACCGAGCAGTGACGGGGGAATCGTCACGGCGCTGTCGTCGTCGAGGTGGCGTGGCACCACCACGATCATGCGCAGAGTCGGCGAGCGTCGTAGTGCGCTCGCGAACACGCGAGCGACGTCGACCGACCACAGGTACTGATCCTCGATGTACACGAGGCGTTCCGCCCGGGACAGGGCCTTCGCATAGGCCCGGGCGGCGCTGCGTTCGCCGTCGGTCGCGAACGGATACGCGGGGCGACGCCGGGGATAGGTGCGCAGCAGCTGGACGGTGCAGGTTCCGGACGCGGGCGGATCGGGCAGCTCCGTCGGCAGCACCGACGGCTCGCGCCGATGCCGGCGCACCAGATCCGAGAGGACGTGCCACGGCAGGCGGGAGAGCGCAGCCGGGTCCTCCCACCGCTCGCGGAACGTGTCCTCGACGTCGCGCACGGCCGGGCCCGTGATCTCGAGCTGGATGTCGTGCCAGGCCGGGGTCTCGCCGTACTCCGGCGGGAACGGCCGCGACAGCGGGTCGCCGTGGTGCCGTGCGTCGTCCCGCCGCGCGCGTGCGAGGTCGATGCCGCCGACGAACGCGACGTTGCCGTCCGCGCGGTCCGGGGAGCGCAGCACCACCAACTTCTGGTGATGCGACCCGAACGCCAGCACCCGCTGGTCGAGGACGCACTCACCGCCGGCGTCCTCGAGCGCCACCGCCAACGACGAATTCTTGTCTCCGGTGTAGCCGAGCAGTCCGCTGTGGGAGCGCCACATCAGTCCACGGACCGCTGCACCGCGGCGAGCCGCGTCGCTCAGGGCGTCCTCGACGGTGGGCCCGGAGTCGCCGAGAACCTGCTCGGGGTCGCCACGCCAATCGGTGAACAGCACCAGATCGCCCGGACCGGCCGCGGCGAGGTGCTCGCCGAGCACCTGGAAGTACGTGGCGCCGTGCACCAGGGTGCGGCAGGCGTTGCCCTCGGTCCACGGGCGGATGCGCGTGTCGGGGTTCCCGCGTTCCTCGGCCGTCAGCAGCCAGGGGTGTGCGTCGTGGTCGAAGGTGCTGTCGGCCAGGATCGACGAGCGTCCCAGCGCGTGCGAGAGTCGGTCGATCGCCCGGAGGAGAAGACTGCCGACGCCGTCGGTCACAGCGGCCGCGCCGCGGGCGGAAGCAGCGCCGCGTCGCTCACCGGCCAGGACCGAGGGTCCGGCCCCAGCTGCTGCAACTGCCGCACCTGATCCTGACACCACGGCGAGAGTTCGCTGGTTCCGCTCGCGACGTCGTCGACGATCTCCGTCCAGGTCTGCCACCGGTGCTCGGCCACCTCGTCGGGTCGCGGGTCGACGACGGCGGCGTCGTAGCGAACCAGGAACACCGGGCAGATCTCGTGCTCCACCACCCCGTTGTCCATCACGGCGCGGTAGCGGAACCGGGGCAGCACGGGATCGGCCGCGTCGGCGTCGATACCCAGCTCGTGCGCGAGACGCCGAAGCACGGCGCGGTCGAGCGGCTCACCGGGGGCGGGATGACCGCAGCACGAGTTGGTCCACACGCCGGGCCAGGTGACCTTCTCCCACGCCCGCCGCGTGATCAGGACCCGCCCGTCGGCGTCGACCACGTAACTCGAGAACGCCAGATGCAGCGGCGTGTCCTCGTGGTGGACGGTGGCCTTCTCCTGCGTTCCGACGGCGACGCCGTCGTCGTCGACCAGGACCACCAGCTCCGGCGAGGTTGTTCTCACCCGGTCCAGAGTAGAGGTCACCTCAGCGGTCGTCGGCCCCGAGCACCAGCACGCCCTCGCGGACCAGACGACGCACCACGACCGCGCCGTCGTCCCCGTCCAGTCCGGGGAGGTCGCCGACGGTCAGGGTCTTCCCGCCGAGCAGGGCGTCCAGCGCCGGGGCGCACTCGATCGGCAGCGAGATCGTCGTCCGACGGGTGCGCACGTGCACTCGCTCGGCGTCGGTGTCCGTCCGCACGACGAGCCCCGGGCGGCGACGGACCGGCGTGGCCGCATTCAGCGCGGCCAGCGCGTCGACGGTGGCGAGCGGGCGCACCGGCGCCGGCCGGGTGACGTCGGCGAAGCGGCGCCGCACGCGCTCGGCGACGGATGCCGTGAGCGTCGGGTCGACCTCGCCCGCCGCGGCCGCGAGATCGGACAGGACGGACACCACGTGCGGGGTGACGGCCGCCGGGTCGGTCGCATCGAAGCCGAGGGGGAGCGGGGCACGGAACGTGGCGTCGTCGGCCAGTGCGGCGACGATCTGGCGCAGCAGGTCGTGCCGGGTGAGCGCGGACATGCCGACGGTGAGGTGAATCGAGGTCGCGCCCAGCGCCTGCGCGGAATGGATCCAGCCGCGCGGGACGTAGAGCGCGTCACCGGGGCGGAGCACCGTGTCGAGAGTGGGCGGTTCCGCGGCCCGCGCGGCGACCGCCTCGCGGTGATCGGTCCACGGCTGATCCGCCAGCGGGTGCTCGTGCACCGGCGGGTGCAGGATCCAGCGCTTCTCGCCGGCGATCTGCAGAACGAACACGTCGTGTACGTCGTGGTGCGGATCGAAGCCGCGGCTCGACGCCGGGGTGATGTACGAGTTGACCTGGACGGGGTGCCCGATCTCCTCGACCAGATCGCCGGAGAACCGGATGATCGACGGCCACAACCGGTGCAGCCCCTGCAACACCAGGGTGTGTCCCTCCGCGAACGCGGCGAGGACGCCGGCGGAGTCCAACTGATCGGTGACCTCGGCGCCGAACCCACCCGAGCCGGTGTACCGGGATCGATCGGTGAGGGTGCCGTCCTTGGCCATGCGAACGAACGGCGTGCGCACGCCGCGCTCGGAGATCAACTCGTCGACGGCGTCGGCCGTCAACAGGTCGTCGAAGGACCCGGGGAGGTCGGCCGCGCGGGTCAGCAGCGGTGCTCGACCCCAATGGCGGTCGGCGAAGTCGCGCCGCTCCAGGGTGGTGAGACGAGACAGCGCGGACCGGTGATCCGGTCCGCGCTGCTCGTCGTGCTGCAGGCTCAAGCCGTGCCGTCCGCACCGCCGTCGTGGCCGCCGGGGTTCGAGCCGCCGTCGGCCGGGCCCTCACCGGACGCCGCGGAGCCGTCGGCACCGCCGTCGTGGCCGCCCGGGTTCGAGCCGCCGTCGGCCGGGCCCTCGGTGGGCGAGGCCGAGCCGTCGGCGCCGCCGTCGTGGCCGCCGGGGTTCGAGCCGCCGTCGGCCGGGCCCTCGCCGCCGGCCGAGTCGGAGGTGGTGATGTCGTCGTCGTTGATTGCCATCGCACAGACCTTTCGTCGCTCGAGAAGCTTCTCGCGGCTACGAGTTGACGGTTTCGGAGTTTTCCAAACTCCGCCCGCGTGCACCGCGCAGTCCCAGGTGGATCACCGCGCCCACGGCCAGCAGGATGCCCGCGCGCAGCCAGGTGTCCGCGGTCTGCTGCGTCGCGAGGACGACACAACTGATCAGCGCCAGCACGGGGAGAACCACCGGGGTACGGAAGTGCGGGTGGTCCACCCGGTCGCGGCGCAGGACCAGAACGGCGAGGTTGGTGCTGACGAAGACCACCAACAGCAGCAACACGACGGTCTCCGCGAGCGCGGCGACGGTGCCGGTGGCGCACAGGACCATCGCGACGGCGGTGGTCGCGACGATGGCGACCCACGGCGTGCGGCGACGCGGCAGGACTCGGGCCGCGACGCTCGGCACCAGCCGCTGCCGGGCCATGCCGTACGTCAACCGACTCGCCATGATCATGGTCAGCAACGCGCCGTTGGCGACGGCGACGAGCGCGATCGAGCCGAACAGCCGGTCCGGGACCCCGACGTCCGCCGCCGACACGACGGCCAGGAGCGGGGCCGAGGTCTCGGCGAGGTCCGACGACGGCACGACCGCGCTGACCGCGAGTCCCACGGCGACGTAGACGGCGCCCGCGACGCCGAGCGAGAGGAAGAGTGCCCGCGGGTACACCCGGTGCACGTCCCGCACTTCCTCCGCCATGTTGGCGCTGGTTTCGAATCCGACGAAGGAATAGAAGGCGAGCAACGCCGCGGCCAGGACGGCCACCGCCGGGCTCGCGGTGTCCGTGAACTCCAGGGTGCGTCCGGGATCGCCGTCACCGCGCCCGACCACGATGGCCGCCAACGCGACCACGAGCATCAGCCCGCTCACCTCGACGACGGTCATCACCACGTTGGCGCGCATCGACTCCTTGATACCGCGGGCGTTGAGCAGGGCCACGACCCCGAGGAACACCAACGCCGCCGGGACGGTGGGGACGTCGAGGAAGACGCCGAGGTAGTCCCCGGCGAAGGCGAGGGACAGGCCGGCCGCGCTGGTGACACCGGCGGCGAGCATGGAGAACCCGACGAGGAAGGAGACCGCCGGGCGACGGAACGCGCGCTCGGCGAACACCGCCGCGCCACCCGCCTTCGGATACTTGGTGACCAGTTCGGCGTACGACGACGCCGTCAGCAGCGCCATCGCGAGAGCCACGAGCAGCGGCACCCAGACCGCGCCGCCGACCTCACCGGCGATCTCCCCGACGAGCGCGTAGATACCGGCACCGAGGACGTCGCCGAGGATGAAGACGAACAGCAGTTTCCCGGTGATCGCGGACTTCAGGGGAGTCGCCCCGTCGGCCGAATCAGGGGCGGTCGCAGGGGAATCGGCGTCGGGTCGGGCAGGGTTCATCCGGCGGGTGTACCCGACGATCGGGTCGTTACTCCGGCGCAGGAAACGTTGTCGTGCACCGTTTGCCCGGTTCGGCCTCGGGTAGCCGCCCCGCGTCCGAGAGGCTCGCCTGGATGGAGACCACCCGACAGGCCGAGCACGATCACACGTTCGTCCCACAGTCGGGAGACACCCATGTTTCGTCACACGGACCACCTGCAGTTCGACGTCGCGCCGGAGAAGCCGGACCCCGTCTACGCCCGCAAACTGCAGGAACTGATCGGCGGTGCCTACGGGGAGATGACCGTCACCATGCAGTACCTGTTCCAAGGCTGGAACTGCCGCATGAAGGGCAAGTACAAGGACCTCATCATGGACATCGCGACCGAGGAGATCGGTCACGTCGAGATGCTCGCGACCATGGTCGCGCGCCTGCTCGAGGGTGCGCCCGCCACCGAGTCCACGAAGAACGCGGCGATGGATCCGGTGGTCGCCGCGGTCATGGGTGGCATGGATCCGCAGCAGGCCATCGTGTCCGGCGGGGGCCCGAACCTCGCCGACAGTAACGGTGTGCCCTGGAACGGCCGCTTCATCGTCGCGAGCGGCAACCTCCTCGCCGACTTCCGCGCCAACGTCGCCGCCGAGGCCCAGGGCCGCGTGCAGACCGCGCGTCTGTGGCACATGACGGACGATCCGGGCGTGAAGGCCATGCTGAAGTTCAACCTCGCTCGCGACACCTACCACCAGAACATGTGGCTGGCCGCGATCGAGGAACTGCAGGCCGACGGTGTCGAGGGCGTCGTCGCCCCGAACGACCTGTTCGACGAGGAGTACGAGGAGCACGCGAGCACGCTCTGGCACCTGTCGGACGGCACGGAGTCCGACAAGGGGCGGTGGGCCCACGGGACCGCACCGGACGGCCGTCACGAGAACAGGTTTCTCGCCGACCCGCAGCCGCTCGGCAACGTGCAGAGCGGGCCGCCGCCGGACCCCAAGCTGTACGTGACGTACGACGGCGGTCTGGGCGAGCCGTCGAACGCCGCCCTCGGGACGGAGAAGGGCGTGATGGGCAAGATCAAGGAAACGCTCGACCCGAACGCCGGCTGACCCAGCACACGCAGCACGGACTCGGCACGAACGAAGCCCCCCGGTAGCTCGCTACCGGGGGGCTTCGCGGTGATCGGATGGTTGTGAATTCAGGTGTTCGTGTTCTCGTGGTTCAGCGCTGCGTTCCATCGCCCGTCGACGTCCGTTTCGGACTCGGCAGACGATGCGCGGCAACGGATTTCGATTCGTCGATGGGCACCACCAACCTTCGAGAAGAACCAGATGATCGGGCATCTTCGACGATAAACCCGGCCCCCGGCGTTGTCCAGAGACGGTTGTCCGGAGTTACCGGGACACGACCACGTGCTCGTTCGGGACGCAGTGGGTCATGGTGAGTCCGGTGACGTCGCGCGGGCCGTTCTTCCCGAGCTTGGACCGGCGCTCCTCCTCGACGTCCGAGAGCGTCTGCGACGCCAGGGGTGGCAGCTCGCGCACGTCGTCCGCGGTGATGCCGAGACCCTCGCCCACCCGCGCGCCGAGCTCGTCGTCGCACATCAGGAAATGCCACACCATGCGCTCCTGCACCTCGCGGGTGGCCTCGGAGATGTTGGCGGTCAGGTTGGCCACCAGATCGTCCTGTTCCCACGCATCCATGAGTTGGTATCGCTGACCGGCCTGCTCGTAGTCGTTGGTCCGCTCGAGGCGCTTGCGTGTGAGTCGGCCACGGATTTCCGGGCCCTGCTCGTCGTGCGTCGGGTACTGCGCCTCGTGCAGCCCGCCGGTGATCGACGGTTCGTAGTTGACGTGGGGGTTGGCCCCGACGTCGTCCACGGAGTACTGCATCGACCCGCCCTGCTGGTTGGTCGCGACCCGCGCCTTGGGCTGATTGACCGGGAGCTGCAGGTAGTTCGGTCCGACACGGTACCGCTGGGTGTCGGAGTAGGAGAACGTGCGTCCGACGAGCATCTTGTCGTCCGAGAAGTCGAGTCCGTCGACCAGGACACCGGTGCCGAAGGAGATCTGCTCGTTCTCGGTGAAGTGGTTGGACACGTTCCGGTCCAGCACCATGCGGCCCACCACCTTCGGCGGGAAGTCGTTCTCCGGCCACACCTTCGTGTCGTCGAGCGGGTCGAAGTTCAGCTCCTCGTGCTCGTCGTCGCTCATCAACTGCACGCGCAGCTCCCATTCCGGGAAATCGCCGCGTTCGATGTGCTCGTAGAGGTCCTTCGAGGCGTGTCCGAGGTCGGTCGCCTGGGTGGCGGCCGCGTCCTCCTCGGTGAACGACGCCACCCCGGCCTTGGGGATCCAGTGGTACTTGACCAGATGGGTCTGACCGTCGGCGTTGACCCACTTGTAGGTGTTCACGCCGAAGCCCTGCTGCGTGCGGTAGTTGGCCGGAATGCCGCGCGGGGAGAAGAGATTGACGAGCATGTGCATCGCTTCGGGGGTCTGCGACATGAAGTCGAAGATGCGCGCGGGCTCCTGCCGGAACGTCACCGGATCCGGCTTGAGCGCATGGATCACGTCGGGAAACTTGACCGCGTCGCGGATGAAGAACACGCCGAGGTTGTTCCCGACGAGGTCCCAGTTGCCGTCCTCGGTGTAGAACTTGACCGCGAAACCACGCGGATCACGCGCCGCCTCCGACGAGTCCCGCCCGCCGATGACGGTGGAGAAGCGGATCGCGAGATCGGTCCGTTTTCCCTTCTCGGAGAACAGTTTCGCGCGGGTGTACTTCGCGATGGGTTCGTCGCCCCACGTGCCCGTGGCTTCGAAGTACCCGTAGGCCACCGCGCCGCGCGCGTGGACGACGCGCTCGGGGATGCGTTCTCGGTCGAAGTGGCTGATCTTCTCGAGGAAGTGGTAGTTCTCCAGAGTCGCCGGACCGCGCGACCCCACAGTGCGCTGGTTCTGGTTGTCGTAGATCGGATGGCCCTGACGGTCGGTCAGGTGTCCACGGTCGTCGGACGGGGGCGAGCCCTGTGAGGCGACGTCGGTCATGTGAGCTCCTCGGCTGTCGTCGGTGATCGGTGCTACCGGTGCCGATCTCGTCGGGCGAGAATCGGCCCGCGCACGACCTACCCGTGAGACGACGCGGAAAACCCGGGGGGCTCGTGATCGTGCCCGCCGGAGGACACGTCGACCGGGCCTAGCATCGGCGAGGTGAAGCACAGCGCCGGCGTCCTGGTTCACCGTCTCGGCGCGGAGGGTGCGCCCGAGGTGCTGCTCGCCCACCCGGGCGGGCCGTTCTGGGCGCGCAAGGACGACGGCGCGTGGTCGGTGCCCAAGGGGGAGTTCGACCCCGCCGCCGAGAACCCGGCCGTCGCCGCCGCGCGTGAGTTCGAGGAGGAACTCGGCTCGCCCCCGCCGACCGGGCCGTGGCACGACCTGGGGACCGTCGCTCAGTCCCGTGCGAAGCACGTCACCGCGTTCGCCGTCCGCGGGGACTTCGATCCGGCGACGCTCCGGTCGAACGACGCGGAGATCGTGTGGCCCCCGCGGTCGGGGCGAACGATGGTCGTTCCGGAGATCGACCGGGTCGCGTGGTTCGACCTGGAGACGGCGCGGCGCAAGATCCTCGTGGGTCAGGTGCCGTTGCTCGACGCGTTCGCGCGACTGTCGGCCCGATCGTTCGACTCGTCACCGGTCCGGGACGATCAGGCAGCGCCCTGACCGCCCCCGCCGTTCTCGGTCGACCCGTCGTCGGAGGTCGTCTCCCCGCCACCGAACTCGTCGAGAGTCGCCTCGGCGGCGTCGGCCGTCTGTTCACCCGGCCCGTCGTCGGTGTCGTGGAGGCGATCCTGATCGGCCCCGGCCGGATCGGTGCTGTCGCTGCCGCCGCTGCCGCTGCCGACGGGACCGTCGGGGGCGTCCACGGTAGGAGCCTTCTCCGCTGCGCGCTTCGCCTCGTCGATCGTGTCCTGGACGGCGTCGAGGTCGGGGAGATCGGTGCTGTCGGTGCTCATGTCGGTCACCTCTCGTGGGGCGGTTGTGAACCGCAGGGGCCGGTGTGGCGGTGCGCCCAGCTGTCTGCTATGGCGTCGAACACACCGGGGTTTTCCCGTTCCTACCGAGAGGTAACCCCTGACCGATCGATTCGACGCCGCGCGTCGTGCGCGGCAACCGACGACACGTCAGGAGTTCGAGCAAACCATGGCACAGATCTCGATCGACACCCAGCGCGGAACCCTCGTCGCGCAGCTGCGCGCCCTGCTCCAGTTGACGAACACCGAGGTGCAGGTGGCCGAGACCCGCGTCGTCCAGGCCCGAACCGATGCGGTGCGTCGCGAGCTCGAGGAGAACGCCGCCAACGGACGTACCCGATCCGAGCGCATCGCGACCGCCATCCGCGATCTGGGGAGCACCCCGGACGTCGTCGCACCGTTGCTCGGCCGCCTCACCGCCGCGTTGAAGGCCGTGGCCGAGCAGGCGCAGCCCTTCGACGAGGCCCTGCTCGGTGACCTCGCGCTCGAGCACCAGCTTCTCGACCGCGCCCGGTACGTCAAGGCGCTGGCCACCGCGACGAACGACACCGCCGTCGTCTCGCTGGCCGACAGCCTGATCGACGCGCACTCCGCGACCGTCGACTGGCTCACGACCGTCCTGGCCGAAGACGCCCTCGGTGGCCCGGCCGCCCTGCGTCGTACGCCGATTCAGGCCGCCACCGGCGCTGCCGTGCGCTTGATCAACACGCCGGTCACGTGGTCCGCTCGCAGCGTCGACCGTGCTGTCGACACCGCCCGCGAGGTGCCCACCAAGGTGGCCGAGCTGCTCGGCCGCGGCCAGAGGGCCGGCGAGCTCACCGTGGACACGCTGGTGGCGAGCCGCGATTCGGCGCTCGAGGCCGCCGAGGAGACCACGCGAGAGGGTGGCGCGGAGGGCGTCGCCGACGCGATCCACAAGGCCCGCGCGGCCACCGGTTCGCTGTCCGCCGACGAGCTGCCCGTCGACGGCTACGACGAGCTGAACGTCTCCGCGGCCGTCGCCGCGATCAAGGACCTCGACGCACCCGCCGACGTCCGCACGGTCCTCGCCTACGAGGAGCAGCACAAGAACCGCCACAGCGTCGTCTCCGCCGCGCAGACGCGGATCGCCGCCATCGCCAAGGAGGTCGTCGGCGTCGAGTGATCGATGCCCACGACGGTTTGCGAACGACGAACGCCCCGGATCCGATCGGATCCGGGGCGTTCGTTCGTCGGCGGTCGGTCAGGCGCGAGCCGAGGGCGGACGCGGTGTACGACGACGGCGGTCACGCTGGGGGACGTACGACGTGCAGCGGGACATCACGCTCTCCCACCAGTCACGGGTCGCTCCGTCGTCCGACCAGACCACCGTCTCGACGTCGCGAGCGGTGTCGCGTCCGGACGGCGCAGGCCCCGGTTCGCGGGGCGACGGTTCTTCGATGTGCAGGGTCATGGGGTGAACTCCTGTCGACGTGCCTCGCATCCGTCGACACGGGTGAATCGGCCGCGGCTCTCGAACGAGGAGAGCTACCGAACACCCGAGTGGCGGATGACTTCGACGCCACGTTTTTCGAGCGCTCGCCACGATTGTTACCCGCATTCGGGCGTGTCGACACACGATCCGCGTCCCCTGCACAACCGGAATCGGTTCAGTGCGTCTCGCGCCACCAGGTGTCCGACGGGGTGACGGGCATCGTGCGCTTGTGCCGGGTCCTGACGTACCAGCTCTCGATCGTCGTCGCGGCGTCGTCCGGTACGTCCTCGCCCTCGAGATATGCGTCGATCTGCGCGTAGGTCACTCCGAGTGCTTCTTCGTCGGGAAGGGCGGGGCGGTCGTCCTCGAGGTCCGCCGTCGGGACCTTGCTCCATGTGCTCTCCGGCGCGCCCAGCTCACGCAGCAGCGCCGCGCCCTGCCGCTTGGTGAGACCGGTGAGGGGAACGAGGTCGACGCCGCCGTCACCGTACTTGGTGTAGAAGCCGGTGACGGCCTCCGCGGCGTGGTCGGTCCCGACCACCAGGAGGTTGCGTTCGCCGGCCAGGGCGTACTGCGCGACCATGCGCTCACGGGCCTTGATGTTGCCCCGCACGAAGTCTCGCAGCCGGTCGACGCCCAACGCGGCGGCCGCGGCGGTGCCCGCGCCGTCGGCGGAGGCCTTGATGTCGACGCGCACCGTCTCGTCGGGTCGGATGAAGTCGAGGGCGATCACGGCGTCGTCCTCGTCGGCCTGCTGCCCGTAGGGCAGACGCACCGCGAGGAATCGGACGTCGTGTCCGGCCTCGCGTGCCCGCTCGGCGGCCAGCTGACACAGCCGACCCGTGAGGGTGCTGTCCTGACCGCCGCTGATGCCGAGCACGAAGCCGGCGGTCCCGGTGGCCGCGACGTAGTCCGCGAGAAACGCCACGCGGGAGTCGATTTCGGCGGCCGGGTCGATGGAGGACCGGACGTTCAGTTCGGCGCGAATGGTGTCTCGGAGGCTGCTCATGGGGCAACGCTAGCGCCGTTCGCCGCGATTCGCCGAGGGTGTTTGCGCTCGGTCGGCCGGGGAAGCCGTGAGCCTCGGGGCTTCGATCGGCCCGCCACGTCACCGCCCGAGGAGGAAACGACCCGAATGTCGACCGAACGCATCGAGGGAGACGCCGCGCAGCCGGAGGAACGGGTCGACAGCGACGCCGACCTCGAGGACCTGTGTGCGGAGATCGCCGACCTCGCCGACCGCGCCGGCCTGCGCATCGCCACGGCCGAGTCGCTCACCGCGGGGAACATCGCCGCCAACCTCGGTCGCGCTCCCTCGTCGGGCCGCTGGTTCCGCGGCGGCGTCGTCGCCTATGCGGAGGAGGTCAAGCACGGTCTGCTGCGCGTCCCCGACGGGCCGGTGGTCAGCGAGGCATCCGCCCGCGCGATGGCGGCCGGGGTGGCTGACCTGACCGGTGCCAACCTGGCGGTCGCCGTGACGGGCGAGGCCGGGCCGGACACCGATGAAGACGTGCCGGCGGGGACGGTGTGGTTCGGCCTCGCCGACCACGGTGAGGTCACCGCCGAACGAGTAGTGTTCGACGGTGATCCGCCCGAGGTGCTCGCGGCGACCATCGAGCACTCACTTCGGCTGCTGCGCGACCACGGGCGGGAGCGCGCCCGCTGGTGACCGTCAGGCGCCGAGGGCGAGCAACGCGATGTCGTCGATCGGACGCAGTCCGGGAATGAGGTCGACGAGGTCCTCGACCACGTCGTCGACCGGACGTCCGAGACGCTGCCGCACGAAGTGGACGAGTCCCTCCTCGCCGAACATGGTGCGCCCGTCCGGACGCGCCTCGGTGATGCCGTCCGTGTAGAGCAGCAGCGTCTGCCCGGGGGCGAGCCGGAAGCTGCACGCACTGAAGTTCGCCTTCTCCAGGGCTCCGACGAACATGCCGGTACTGGAACGGATTTCGTGAACGTCCTCGGTGTCGGGATCGAGGAGCAGGGCCGGTGGGTGTCCGCCGGTGGCCAAGGTGATGCGAAAACCGCCGCGTGGGTCGGGTGTCGCGATGCCGAAGAGGACGGTGCAGAACCGCTTCTGCGTGGGGTCGAGCATGAGCACCTGGTTCAGCTCGGCGAGTCCCTCCGCGGGATCCGGCTGATGCAGTGCGGCCGCGCGCAGCGTGTACCGAACCAACGAGGTGACCGACGCGGCGCCGGCCCCGTGGCCCTGGACATCACCGAGGAAGAACGCCCAGCGACCGTCACCGAGCGCGAAGACGTCGTAGAAGTCGCCGCCCACCTGCAGCGGCGAGACCGCGTGATAGTGCGACGCGAGGGTGAGGCCGTGGATTCTGGGCAGCGACGGCGGCAACAGCGTGCGCTGCAGCACGGCGGCGTAGTCGGTGATCTGAACGGTGTCCGACTCGGCACGTGCGCGCCGGGCACGCTCGTCCCGCACCGTGGTCATCGCGGCCAGGCGCAGTTGCAGTTCGTCCACCACGACGGCGGCGAGGTCGGACAGCACATCGACGTCCGCGATGTCAGCGGGGTCGCGGGCGATGGTGTCGAAGACGTTGACGGTTCCGAGCCGATGGCCGTCCGCCGTCACGATCGGGGCGCCCGCGTAGAACCGGATGCCCGCCTCCCCGTGCACGAGCGAATTCTCCGCGGCCGGGCCGTGGCACCGAGCATCGGGAACGACGTAGACGCCGTCGTGCGCGATCGCGGAGGAGCACAACCCGTCCTCACGCGGAACGCGGTCCGGAATGCCGTCGCCGTAGCGCGCGGCGAACCAGATGTGATCCGAGTCGACGATGGTGACCGACGCGAAGGCCGTGCCCATCCATCGCGCGGCCAGACGGGCGATGCGATCGAACGCGCCGTCGGGTGGGTTTTCCAGAACGTCGTAGCGGGAGATCGCGGCGAGACGAGCAGCCTCGACCTCGGCGGCGGGATCGGGCGTCGTCGACGACCGGACCTCGAGGTCGGGAGGGTCGACGGGGGAATCGTGCAGAGCGGTCATGATGCCTCCAGGGTGGACAGAGAGCGAAAGCGAGTGCTCTCCCCGGGTCTGGAGGAGGCGGAACCCCGGTCGGTGCGAGTTCGACGTGCTGTCGTGCGACTTCAGTCTACGAGATCGCGGGAGCTTTGTGCACCCCGCACGCCGACCGCGTCGGCACGGTCCCAGCGCATGATGACCTCGGTGCCGGCGGCCGCGGAGGTGACCGTCACGTCGTCGGTCAACGTCTCGATGAGCGGCAGTCCCCGCCCGCGGAGCGGGCCGGGTTCGCTGGACGACCAGGTGCCGTGATCACGGACGGCGATCTCGAGTCGACCGGAATCGGCCGTGTGCTCTGCACGCAGGTCGAACACACCGCGGTGGGACGACGAGGTGTACGCGTGTTCGACGACGTTGGCCATGGCCTCGTACACCGCGAGGACGACGTCCGGCACCCGGTCGGGCTCGACGGCCCCGGCCGACAGCCACCGGGACAAGACGACACGGACGTCGGAGATGCGGCGCGGGTCGGCGTCGAGGTCGGTCAGTACCAGGGGTTCGGGCCCCGGCCTCGGGGTCTCGGCGTCGATCACAGCGGGAGTAGTACCCCCGGATCGCGGGTCCCTCACCTCGAAGCGGCGGTCAGGCGAAATCGGACCGACGGGCGTCGCCCGTGGCCGCGAGGGCGTCCTGCCGGGACGCATGGATCGGGAACGTCTCGTCGAGGCCCACCAGCTGCAGCGGGCGGGCGGTCGCAGCACCGGTGGCCACGACGGAGAACACGACACCGTCGGGAACGGACTGATGGGACTGGACGAGCACGGTCATGCCGGCCGAGGCCAGGAAATCGACTCCGGTGAGATCGACGACGAGCGCTTCGGTGGCCTCGTCCCGCACCGCGTCCACCGCGTCCTGCAGGATCGGCGCCGTCGCCAGGTCGAGTTCTCCGACGACCGTGAGGATTGCTGCCCCGTTCTGCAATTCGGTGTCGACACGGAACGAGTCCGTGGAGTTCTCGGCGACCGACATCGACATCCTGCCTTTCCCGGCCCGTACGTACGGGCTCTGCATTCGACCAACCATTCAAGCAGCCCTCACCGGACGGGGTCGAGTCGGCCGGTCGGGGCCACGGCGCGGTCGGCGCCCTCGGTGTCTTCGGCGCCGTCGTCGGCCGCCGGCTCCGGCAGCGCGTCCGTGTAGACGCGCTCGGTGTCCAGAGCGATGTGCTCGAGCGAGTACCGCGCCCGCGCCCGGTCCGCCGCCGACATGCCGAATCCGGTGCGCCAGCCGTCGTCGTCCAGCAGACGGCGAACGGCCTCGGCGACGGCACCCGGGCTGCGCCGCGGAACCAGGACCCCGGTGACGCCGTCGATGACCGTGTCGAGCAGACCGCCGACCGCCGAGGCGACCACCGGCGTTCCGCAGGCCATGGCCTCGATCGCGGAGATGCCGAACGGCTCGTACCCGGGGGTGAAGACCGCCAGGTCCGCGGCGCGCCAGAAGTCCGGCATACGGTCGCGAGGGATGGGGCCGATGCGCACACGATCGGCGACCCCGTGGGTGCGCGCGAGGTCGGTCAGTCGACGAGCTTCCGGATCGGACGCGACGTCGGTGTTCGCGCCCGCGGCGATGCTCAGCTCGGCGTCGGGGATCGCGGCCAGGGCGGCGATGGTCAGGTCGAATCCCTTGCGCGGCACCAGCCGTCCCGCAGCGGCGAGACGGTACCGCCGGGGCGAACGTCCGCCCGAAGCGATCGGGGCCGGGTGAAACGTGTCCAGGTCGACGCCGACCGGGATTACCGAGATCGACCGGCGCGGAACGCCGAGACGGACGAGGTCGCCGACGTCCTCCGACGCGGTGGCCACGACCCGCGACGCGGTGCGCGCGAGGAGCTTCTCCACCTTGCCGCGGGCGACGGTGTCGGGACTGCGATCACCGCGATTCCGCCGGGCCGCCTCGGCCAACGTGTGGAACGTGACCACGGTCGGTACGGGGCCGGATCGGGTGGCGATCCGCGCGGCGAAAGCGGACGTCCAGTAGTGGGCATGAACGACGTCGGGCCGCTCGAGAGCCCAGCGGCTCGCGAGCCCGTCGGCGAAATCGCCCAGGTGCGGGACGAGGGCTTCCTTCGCCAGCGGCCCCGGCGGCCCGGCGGGAACGTACGACACGCGGTAGCCACCGGCGGTGTCGACCTCGGAGGGGGCGGTGGGGTCGGCGCATCGGGTGTACACGGTCACGCTGTGACCTCGACCGGACAGCGCCGCCGCCAGCGCGTCGACGTGCGCGTTCTGACCGCCGGAGTCGATTCCGCCCAGGGGCGCCCGAGGATCGGCGTGCGCGGACACCAAGGCAACTCTCATGAGACATCCATCCCTGCTGCAGTCTCGACAACGGACAGCCGCTGGTGGATGAACGGCGAAGCACGACACCGGAGAATCGACACCCGGACGTGGTCGTGGAATTGACCGTATCCGATCTTCGGAAACATCCACAGCCGGGTCGGCTACGAATACCAAGCCGGGTCGGCTACGAATACTTCGCCCGAACCGGCGTCGGATGCCGTGCTTCGCCTACGAGAGTGGCTGGGGCGGGCCTACTTCAGCGGGTCGTGCCCCCAGTTCATCAACGAGTACCGCCACCGCGAGTTCTCGACGTCCTTCTTCGGCCCCTGGGCGCTGTGGCGGTGCACGTAGCCGACCACTTTCTTCATCTTCGCAGCGTCGTCGTCGGTGAGGTCCGCCTTCTTCGTGCCGAGGATTCGCACGATCTCCCGGCCCATGGCGTGTCCGGTGGACTCGCCGTCGGAGGAATCGCCGACGGACTTCGATTCGTCGGTGTCGAGCCACTCGTCCAGTTGCTTGGCAGTGAGATTGACCGCGTCCTTCCAGTCGTCCCAGACGTCGTCGACCGTGGTGTCGTTGCTCATGGACACGGCGTTCCCGGACGCCGGGCGGTCGAACCCTCGCCCGCCGTCTGCTGTGCTTCGATGGGGCGATGAGCACGCTGGTGTGTTTCCACGCGCATCCCGACGACGAGGTCTTCGGCACCGGGGGTGTCATGCGGTCCGCATCCGACGCCGGTCACCGGGTGGTACTGGTGACCGCCACCGACGGGGCGCTGGGCGAGGTGCCGGACGGGCTGCTGGACGAGGGCGAGACCCTGGTGCAACGACGGCAGGCCGAGGTGGCGGCCTCGGCTGCGGTGCTCGGGGTGCATCGCGTGGTGAACCTGGGCTACGCGGACTCGGGAATGGCCGGGACGGAAGGCAATACGGCTCCCGGGGCGTTCGCGACGGTGGACGTCGAGGAGGCCGCCGCGACGCTGGCCGAGGTGCTGCGCGAGGAGAACGCGACCGTGCTGACGGTGTACGACCCGAACGGTGGCTACGGGCATCCGGACCACGTACAGGTGCACCACGTCGGCACCCGGGCGGGTGCGCTCGCCGGAGTGCCGTACGTCTACGAGGCAACCATGAACCGGGACCACATGCGCATGCTGATGGAGGCCAACCCCGCCTGGAACGAGCAGCCGGACGGTGCCGAGGCAGGGCAGACGGGACAGTCGGGCCCGCGTCCGGACGTGGAGGCGTTCGGGCTGCCGGAGTCGGAACTGACCACCGCGGTGGACGTGACGGCCGTGCTCGATGCCAAGCGCGCCGCGATGCAGGTGCACGAGTCGCAGATCGGCGATTTCGGGCCCTTCCTGGCCATGGAGCGTGACGTCCTGGCCGTGGTGTTCGGCACCGAATGGTTCCGTCGCGTCACCCCACCGGCAGCCGTCGGTGCGGCCAGAGAGACGGCGTTGCCGCTCTAGCTGTACGACGGCCGACGATCGACGACGTCGCCTGAGCGCCCTGCGTTTCTAGAACGGGGGTGGGGTGTCGTCGGGTGGGATGACCCTGCGGAGTCGGTTGCGGTTTCGTTCCTGTCGTCGGCGGGCGTGTTTCTGCTCGGTGCGTGGGGCGGGTCGTCGGCGTTCGGTGAGGCCCGGCGTTGCTCGTCGCGGCGTTGGCGTGTCGGGTGGGTCGCCGAAGACGATGGTGTCGAGTCCGGGGTGGACGTCGTGGCCGGTGAACGCCGGCCCGAGGACGGTCCGTCCGTCGGGGATGGTGATGGTGCGGATCAGCCGACTCGGGTCGGCGGGGTCGGGGTACTGGTCGTCGACGAAGTCGGCGAACGTCTTCAGCAGGTGGTGGAAGCGGCATTTGGCGCCGAGTCCGGCCGCGTTGGTGCGCCCGCCCCGTTCGGGGTGGGTGTGGTCGTATTCGGTGATGTGGTCGAGGTCCCCGTCCCGGGCGGGTCGGTTGCAGCCGGGCCAGGTGCAGAACAGATCGCGCGCACGGATGTACGCATCCAGGGCTGCGGAGGGCCGGTAGGGGTTCGACGGTTGCGTCGCCGGCAGTGGGGTGTCGGTGCCGTCACCCAACGGCCGGATGATCGTGCCGGGGTCGGCGGCGAGGTCGCGGACGTGGGCGCCGGAGACGATGCCGATGCCGGCCAGGAATCCGACGCCGTCGACGAAGTCCATGCCCATGGGTTCCTCGCACCCGCGGGTGTGGTCCTCCGCATCGTCGGCGGCGTCCGCATCGCAGGTATGAGCAGGGACGGCGGCGGTCTCATCAGCGTCCGCGGAGACGTCGACGCGATCCAGTGACACCGACGGCGCCGCAACGGGTTCCGACGCGGACGGTTCCGTGGCAGCAGCGGGTTCTGTCCCGGACGTTTCAGGCGCGACCGACTCGGCCGAGGCGGAGCCCGTAGCAACGGGTTTCGACACAATCGGTTCGGCCGCGACCGACTCGGCCGAGGTCGGGCTCGCTACGGGACCGCCCTCGACCGCTGCGTGGTCCACACCCGGTCGGGGGAGGTGCTGCGGTGACCGGCAGACGCGCTCGTTCTCGGGGGCGGGGACGGGGCCGGTGAGGGTGGTGGTGTCGGTGACGAGGTGGATCACGATGCGGGGCGCGGTCGCCGCGAATGTGGTGAGGTCGATGTTCTTGTGGCGGCAGTCGGTGATGGGGCGGTCGCAGTCGCAGCCGAATCCGGTTTGGGTGATCAACGCGTAGTGCGCATCGGAGGCCCGCGCGGCCTTGGAGCGGGTGTCCTTCGGGCACACCTGCGCAGCCAACCTCGTCACGGACGCGTGGAGCGCGACGATGTCCTCCGCCGGCCGGGTGTCCGTCGCCGACGCCACACCGTCACGGCCCATCTCGACGGTGAACTCCCGATTCCGCTTCGCCTTCTCCCGCCGGGCGCGGACGGCATCGGGATCACGGCGGTCGACCATCATGTCGACCATGGCCTCCATCCGCGCCGGCGACCACGATCCGGGTCTGCGGAGGGCGCGGGCGATGTCGGCGTCCACCAACGCGGCGTAGCACTGCCCTTCGATCAGTTCGGTGCGGGAGACGATGGTGCGGATGTGGTGCGGGGTGACGACACCGTCCCGCAGGCATTCCGCCACCCTAGGGAGTCGGTCGCGGAGGGCGACGGCGTCGGTGAGCAGGGTGCGGGCGGCCCCCTGGGTGATCGACAACGTGGTGGCGATGGTGGCGGCGCAGCGGGTGTGCGCGTCGAGCTCACGCCGGTCCTCGTCCTCGAAAGGCTCCACCAACTCCGCGTGCATCGACGCAGCGAGTTGGTATTCGAACCACTTCAGGTACGCGACGCCGGCGGCGGCGTGGACGAGCCCGTCCAGCGCTTGCGAGGAGGGGAGGTCGGTGGTGGCGGGAAGACCGAGGGCGGCGTGGTCGAGCGCCGCCCACGGCACCGCCGTGTTCTGCGTCCCCACCTGCACACCCGCCATGTCGCCGACCCCCCCAGTCGCTCGTATGTTCGAGTGTACCGTCACCCACCGACACGATCCATGACACGCACGCACGAACCCGGCGACGACCGGAAAGTCCCGGAGGCCGGGGTGAGTGCGCGATCGGTCCGTGCTCGGGTGGTAGACAAGTCGCACACCGGACATGGACGTGCCGGTGCACCACGACGGTCGGGGAGGCTCGTGCGCATCGCTCTGCTGTCGTACCGGAGCAAGCCCCACGTGGGTGGTCAGGGCGTGTACGTCGCTCGGCTCGGCAAGGCGCTCGTCGATGCCGGCCACACCGTCGAGGTGTTCTCGGGGCAGCCCTACCCCGTGCTCGACCCCCGCATCACGCTGACCCGCGTGCCCAGCCTGGACCTGTATCGTGAACCGGACCCGTTCCGCACGCCGCGGCCCTCCGAGATCCGGGACTGGATCGACGTGCTCGAGGTCCTGACCATGTGGACCGCGGGCTTCCCCGAGCCCCTCACGTTCGGCCTGCGGGCGGCCCGTCTCCTCGGGAACCGTGCAGCGGATTTCGATGTCGTGCACGACAACCAGTCGCTGAGCTACGGACTGCTGCGACTCCGGCGACCCTGGGTGGCGACGATTCATCACCCGATCACCCGCGATCGAGACCTGGACCTTGCCGCCGCGTCCTGGCGGCGTCGAATCACGCTGCGGCGCTGGTACGGATTCCTCGCGATGCAGCGGCGAGTCGCGCGTCGGGTCGGACACGTGATCACGGTGTCGCGAAGCTCGGCCGACGACATCGTCGACGCGTTCGGGGTGCGAGAGAACGTGGTGTCGGTGATTCCGCTGGGGGTCGACACCACCGTGTTCCGGCCCCGCGGGGAGCGGGTACCGGGACGGATCGTCGCCGTCGCCAGCGCCGACGTCGCCCTGAAGGGCGTCCGGCACCTGCTCGAGGCCGTGGCGAAGCTGCGCACCGAACGTGACGTCACCGTCGAATTGGTGTCGACCATCGACCCGGCGGGCCCGACGCGTCGCACCATCGAGCGGCTGGGGTTGGGCGACGCGGTGACCGTCCACGCCGGCCTGACCGACGAGGAACTCGCGACCGTCCTGGCGGGGGCCGAGGTGGCGTGCGTTCCGTCCCTGTACGAGGGTTTCTCGCTGCCGACCGTCGAAGCCATGTCCTGCGGTACGCCCCTGGTGGTGAGTCGCACGGGGGCGATTCCCGAAGTGGTCGGACCGGACGGGGAGTGCGCCGACCTCGTCGAACCGGGGGACAGCGAGGCGCTCGCGGCGGCGCTGGGCGCCGCGCTGGACGACCACGACCGTCGCGTCGCCATGGGGCACCGCGGCCGCGCGAGGGCGGAATCGACGTTCTCGTGGCCGGCGGTCGCCGCCGCCACGGTGGAGGTCTATCGCGCGGCGATCGCCGCGCAGCACGAGAGGGAGCGACGCCGCACATGTTGACGATGGACTTCGACCGACTCGGCTTCGGTGTCGGTGACCGGGTGATCGACATCGGGTGCGGCCTCGGTCGGCACTCGTACGAGCTCTACCGGCGCGGCGCGCACGTCGTGGCGTTCGACCAGAACGCGGCGGAGCTCGACGAGGTGAAGGTCATGTTCGGCGCGATGGAGGCCGAAGGGCAGGTGCCCGCATCGGCCTCCGCCGAGACGGTGGTGGGAGACGCGCTCGCCCTGCCGTTCCCGGACGGTCACTTCGACGGCGTCGTCGTCTCCGAAATGCTCGAACACATTCCGAACGATCGCGCCGCCATCGCCGAGATCGCCCGCGTCGTCCGGCCGGGCGGCACCGTGGCGGTCAGCGTGCCTCGGTGGCTGCCCGAACGCATCTGCTGGGCGCTGTCCGACGAGTACCACGCGAACGAGGGCGGCCACGTCCGCATCTACCGGGCGAGCGACCTGCGCAAGGCTCTGAGCGACGCCGGCTTGGAGGTCACGCACACGCACCACGCCCACGCACTGCACGCTCCCTACTGGTGGCTCAAGTGCGCGGTGGGTGTGAACGAGAACGACAACCGACTCGTGCGCTCCTACCACTCGATGTTGGTGTGGGACATGATGAAAGCGCCCGCGGCGACGCGCTGGGCGGAGCGCCTGCTCGACCCGGTGATCGGCAAGTCGGTGGTGATCTACCTCCGCAAGCCGCCGGCCCCGCAGGCCGACGGAGACGAGGCGGCGTCGTGAGCCGGCCGACCCCCGACGTTCCCGCCGTCCCCGGGGTGCTCACGGCCGAGCAGTGTCGTGACACCGCCGAATCCATTGCCGCAGTCCAGCTCCGGTCGGGTGTCATCCCCTGGTCGCCCGCGGGCCACGAGGACCCGTGGGACCACGTGGAGGCGGCGATGGCGCTGTCGGCGGCCGGTTTCACCGAGGAAGCCGACGCCGCCTACGAGTGGTGTCGGCGCACGCAGCGCGAGGACGGGTCCTGGCCGCTGCAGACCCGCGCCGGCGTCGTGGAGGACGCGGGCTCGGACACCAACTTCTGCGCGTACGTCGCGGTCGGAGTGTGGCATCACTTCCTGGTGACGGGCGACGACGCGTTCGCGCTCGCGCTGTGGCCCACCGTGCAGCGGGCCGTCGACTTCGTGCTGTCGCTCCAGACCGACCGGGGGGAGATCGGCTGGGCGGCCGGGCCCAACGGACCGAACGTCGACGCCCTGCTCACCGGCAACGCCAGCATCCACCACAGTCTGCGCTGCGCTCTGGCGCTCGCCGCGTACATCGGTGACCCGCAACCGGATTGGGAGGTCGCCGTCGGGCGGCTCGGTCACGTCCTGCGGCACCATCCCGACGCCTTCGTGCCGAAGACGACGTACGCGATGGACTGGTACTACCCGATCCTGGGTGGCGCGGTGCGCGGACCGGAGGCCCGGCGCCGCATCGGCGCTCGGTGGTCCGACTTCGTGGTGGAGGGCCTCGGCATCCGATGCGTCGACGACCGGCCGTGGGTCACCGGAGCCGAGACGTGTGAGTTGGTCCTGACCCTCGATGCGCTCGGTGACGACGCCGCCGCGCTCGAATTGTTCGGCGCCATGCAGCATCTGCGCGACGACGACGGGGCGTACTGGACCGGCCTCGTCTACGCCGACGGCAAGCGATGGCCGGTCGAACGGACCACGTGGACGGCCGGCGCGGTCATCCTGGCCGCGGACGCGCTCGCCCGCGCCACCCCGGCGTCGGGCATCTTCCGCGGCGACGACCTCCCCACTGGGTTGTCCGGGGCGCACCGTCGGTGCGGGTGCGCCGGGGAGTCCTACCCCGCGGGCGTGCCCGGCTGACCCTCGGTGCGCACCAGTACCCGCAGCGACCCGACGGCGCGCACGTCGGTGAACTGCCCACTGGCGCGGGCGCGTTCGTAGATCAGGAACGGCGGGCGTCCGCCGTCGGCGGGGTCGGGGAAGACGTCGTGGATGACGAGGGCTCCGCCCGGCTGCACCCACCGCGCCCAGCCCTCGTAGTCCGCCGACGCGGCGGCCTCGGTGTGGCCGCCGTCGACGAACAGGAACGTCAGTGGCGTGCGCCAGAACGACGCGACGTCGGCCGACCGGCCGACGACGGCCACCACCACGTCTTCGAGATCGGCGTCGGCGACCGTGCGGCGGAAGGCACCGAGCGTGTCGAGCTTGCCCACGGCCGGATCGACCAGGGACCGGTCGTGGTACTCCCACCCCTCCTGATGCTCCTCCGACCCGCGATGGTGGTCCACGGTGACGATGCGTCCGGCCGTCGCGCGGGCCGCCGCGCCCAGATAGATCGTCGACTTGCCGCAGTACGTCCCGATCTCGACACCCACACCGGCGCCGAGGAATTCGCGCGCGGCGGCGTGCAGGGCGAGGCCCTCGTCGTCGGGCATGAAGCCGCGCGCCGCGCGGGCGTGGCGGAGGAGGTCGGACGGCATCTCGGCGTCGGGCGCCGCGGTCGGGGTCACTCGCTCAGCCTATCGATCAGCGCCAGCACCGCGGGCCGGTCCAGCTTCCCGCGCGGTGTCCGGGGGAGCGCGTCGGTCACGACCACTCGGGTCGGTCGCGACGGCACGTCCAACGACTCTCGGAGGTGTCGCCACAGGGCGGCGCGGTCGACCGGTCCGTCCGCGACGACCGCTGCCACCGGAACCGCCCCCATCCGGGGGTGCGGCGCACCCACGCAGGCCGCCTCGACGACCCCGGGGTGCGAGAGCAGCGCCCGTTCGACGTCCGCGGGCTCGACCTTCAGTGCCCCGCGCGAAATGGTGTCGGACACGCGACCGGACAGGAACAGCCAGCCGTCCTCGACGCGTCCGCGGTCGCCGACGTCGAACCACCCGTCGACGGGACCGCCCGCGGGAAGCGACGAGTCGTCGGTGAGATAGCCGTCGAACACCATGTCGCTGCGCACGTGCACCACGCCGTCGGCGACCCGCACGTCGACGCCCGAGACGACCCGACCCGACGACCCGACCGGGACCGCCTCGTCCGAGGCCGCGACCGACACCAAGGACAGCTCGGAGGCCCCGTAGAAGTGCACGATGCGCGCACCGGGTAGTCGTGCGGCGAGCGAGGCGCGCGCCGGTTCCGGCCAGAACGCCCCGGACGACAACACTTCTCGGACCGACCGCAGAGGGCCGCCGAGTCCGGCGACGACGTCGACGGCCAGGGTGGGCACCGTGTAGAGGTGGGTCGGATCGGCGCCCCCGCCGGGGGACAGTGGGCGCAGGTCCACCGCCGCCCCGCGGCCCAGCGCGTGCACCACCCCGTACAGGAAGTGCGTGTGGTCGAGCACGCCGGGCGTCGCGACGCGCGAGGCGGCGTCGATCGTGAATTCCTCGTCGCTGCGGTCGAGCGTCCGCGACCAGGACGACCGTGAGCGCACGAACACCTTCGGCCGACCCGACGTTCCCGACGTCAGCCCCGCCAGCAGCTCCGCGCTCTCCTCGACCGAGGGGAGCGCGGCGCCCCGGCCCCGCGCCGCATCCGACGGCGTCACCAGCGGACCGGCGTACCCGAGCCGTCGCAGACGCGCGTGCAGGCGCCGCGCGGCCACCACCTCCCGCGGCCCACCGACGGACAACACCGAGGCCAGGCGATCCGCGGTCAGGTGCCGGTGCAGCAGCAGGACCGACGACCCGGCCCGGATCGCACCCACCACCGCCGCCACCGACCCGACGTCCGACGACGGCAACACCGCGGTACGCCGGTGGCCGACCCAGCGCGCCGCGAGGCGGCCCGACGCCTCCCACAGCTCGCGGTACGTCGTCGACCCCGCCGCATCCACCACGGCCACCGCGTCGGGCCGGTTCCGCGCCCACCGCCCGATGCGGGCGTCGATCGGCTCACCGATCACCGTTGTCCCCGTCCCCGTCGTCATGGTCGTTCTCGACGCCGTCGTCCACTCCGTCGTCACGGTCGTTATCGACTCCGTCGTCCACGCCGTCGTCCACGCCTCTCGCGACGAGGCTGTCGCCCAGGGCATCGGCCGTCCGCAACGCTCGCACCACGACGGGCGTGGCCAGCGCCGCGATCGACCACTGCAGACCGCGCGCCTTCCGCGCCTCCGACACCTCCCGGACGATGTCGGTGAGCACCGGCACCAGGCGGATGGTCAGCGCGAGCAGCAGCCCGACCCGATCGGGGTCGACGCCGAGTCGGCGCAGCGGCCCGAGCGCTCGGCCGACGGTGTCGAGCATCGCGGTGACCCTCGTGGTGAGCGTCACCAGCCCGGCGGCCCCGACGGTCACCAGGAGGACGCCGCACACGACGGTCGCGCGGGCGGGCGTGGTCAGCCACACCTGGAACGCCGCGATGATCAGGATCATCCACAGCAACGGCCGCAGCTGCGCGAGGAGGACGCGCGGACCGAACCCCGCCACGGCGTACGCGGCGGTCACCCCCGCAAGCGCGACGGCGACGTCGACGGGTCGGCGGACGAGGATCAGGATCACGATCACCGCGGCCATGAGCAACAGCAGTTTGGCCCCAGCGGGCAGGCGGTGCAGGAGAGACGTGCCCGGCCGGTACAGGCCGATCATTCGAGCAGGCCCCGGTACGCCGGTATCGCCTCCGCCGGGGGTCCGTCGAACGCGATGCCCCCGTCGTGCACGACGACGACGCGATCGAAGCCGGCGAGTAGATCCAGGTGATGGGTCACCACGACGAGTTGCAGGTCGAGATCGGCCAGCACGCGGCCCACCAGTCGCGTGTTGCGCAGGTCGAGCAGGGTGGTGGGCTCGTCCGCCACCAGGATCTCCGGGCGCCGGATCACCACGGCGCCGATGGCCAGCATCTGCTTCTGCCCGCCGGAGAGCAGGTGGGCGGGGTGATCGGCGTGTCCGGCCAGGCCGAAACGCTCGAGCGTCTCGGCGACACGCTCGGCAACCTCGGCCTTCGACGCGCCGCTACGGCGCAACGAGAACGCGAGATCCTCCGCGACGGTCGGCATGACGATCTGGTTGTCGGGGTCGGTGAAGACGAAGCCCACCCGTCGTCGTACCGCGGCCCCCTTCTTCGCCACGTCGAGCCCGTCGACCACCACGCGTCCCGACGTCGGTGTCACCAGGCCGTTGATCATGCGGGCGAGCGTCGACTTGCCGGATCCGTTGGAGCCGACGATGCCGATGCGTCGCTCGGTGAGCGTCAGCGACACCTCGCGCAGCACGGACCGGTCGCCGTAGCCGTGCCGGACGTTCTCGAACCGGATCTCGCTCATGCCGTGTCCCGCGTCATGCCGTGTCCCCGTCACGCGTCGATCCTCTCGACGACCATGGCGATGCCCTGGCCGCCGCCGATCGCGCAGGCCGCCAGCCCGAGCGCCGAGGGGAGTCCGTCGCCACGCGTCATACGAGCAGCCAACCGTACGAGCAGCATCGCCCCCGACGCGCCCCACGGATGACCCAGCGCGATCGCGCCGCCGCCCTGACACACGCGGTCCGGATCGAGGCCCGCCCGATCGATCACGGCAAGGGCGACCGAGGCGAAGGCCTCGGTGATCTCGATCGTGCCGACGTCGTCGACCGTGCAGCCGGCCCGTCGCAACGCCGCGTCGATCGCCGGCACCGGCGCCAGGCCGGGAAGCGCCGGGTCCGCACCGGCGACGGCCCACGAGCGCACGGCCAGGCACGGGCCCTCGGCCCGATCGCGCGTCGTCACGGCCAGCACCGCGGCGCCGTCCGAGATCCCGCAGGAGTTGCCCGCCGTCGCCGTCCCGCCCTCGCCGAACGCGGCGGGCAGGCGGGCCAGCCGCTCCGCGGTCAGTCCCGCACGGATGCGGCGGTCCCGCGTCTCGCCGCGCACCGGCACGATCTCGGCGGAGAAATTCGCGGCCGCGGCCAGACTGTGCGAGCGGGCCGCGTACGCGTCCTGCTGCGCGCGGGTGATGCCCAGGACACGGGCCAGATCGTCGGCCGCGGGACCCATGTCGGGGTCGGGCGTTCCGGCCGGGGTGAACGGCGCGCGGGTGTACCGCGTCGGAGGTTCGTCGCCGACCGGCGGTCGGAAGCGCCACGGGGCGGTGCTCGCCGACTCGACGCCGCCGGCGAGAACGAGGTCCGCATCGCCGGCCCGGACCCGTGACGCCGCCTGTCCGACGGCGTCCAGTCCCGATCCGCACTGCCGGTCCACCGTGACTCCCGGGACGCGATGGCCGAGGCCGGCCTGCAGAGCGGCGACGCGGGCGACGTCGCCGCCGGGCCCGAGGCAGTTGCCGAGCACGACGTCGTCGATCGGGCCGAGGTGCGCCACCCGGCCGACCACGTCGTCGATCACCGCCGCGGCCAGATCGGCCGCGGTGACGTCGCGGAACGCGTGACCCGCGATGCCGACGGGGGTGCGACGCGCGGCGAGAAGGACGGGGTCGCTCACACCGCGGTCGTCGTGCGTCGCGGCGCGATCAGACCCGGGTAGGCGCGGTGCACACCCTTGGCGACCACGGTGGCGACGACGACCTTGATCAGGTCGCCGGGGATGTAGGCGCCGGTGGAGGCGATGGCCGCGCCGACGCCGAGATCGGTGCGCAGGAGAAGTCCGAGAACACCGAAGACGTAGATGACGACGATGCCACCGACGGCGTTGACGGCCAGCCCGGCCCACAACGGGTACCGGGGAACGATCAGCCGGGTCGCGGCACCGATGACGAACGCACCGACGACCCAGCCGACGAGATAACCGACCGTCGGCCCGGCGAAGACGCCCAGTCCGCCGCGGCCTCCGGAGAGCAGGGGCAGGCCGAGGGCGACGAGGGCGAGCAGCACGAGGACGGCGCCGGCACCCTTGCGTGCCCCGAGCACCGCGCCGGCGAGGATGACGCCGAGCGTCTGCAGCGTGATCGGGACGCCGCTGATGCCGACGGTGATGGCGCCCGGGAGTCCCAGGGCGGCGATGAGGGCGGCGAACACGGCGATCTGCGCGAGGTCACGGGCGGTCGAGCGGGACGAGGACACCGGGGCTCCTGTGGTGGTCGACGGACGACTTGAACGGTGTTCAAGTCGGCTCAACCTAGCAGGACCCGATCAGAGCGATGCGACGAGTTCGTCCAACGTGGCCTTGGAGGAGTACCGCGGATGCCACCCCAGCTCGCGCTTGGCCTTCGAGGTGTCCATGACCACGGACGTCCGGGCGACGTGAATCCACTCGACCAACGACGGAACGAACGGCAGTCGTCGCAGCGTCGCCGAGGCCGCGGTGCCCAGCACGGCCGGGACCCGGACCGGGATCGCGCCGAGAGCCGAGGCGACCGTCGACAACGTCACCGTCCCGTCGCCGGCGATGTTGAACGCACCCGGCGCGGCATCGGTGGTGACGGTGACGGCGATCGCCGCCGCGACGTCGTCGTGATGCACCAGTTGCAGCGGGTGGCCCGGATCGGGGAAGACGGGCCCCGGGACCTTGCCGACCAGCGTTCCGAGCGGGCCCGGCAGCGCGGATGCGAGCTGCCGCCACGGCATCGAGTCCGCGAGTGCCGGTGCCTTCGGGCCCGCGACGATGCACGGTCGGAGCACGAAGACCTCGAGGTCGGACCCGCCCGTCACCTCGGTGAGCACTCGTTCGAGTTCGGCCTTCTGCTCGGAGTAGTAGTGCTCCGCGGATCCGCGCGTGGGAGTGTCCTCGGTGAGCGGGGTGCGGTTGTCCGGGTGGTAGCCGTACGCGGCCACCGACGAGGTGTAGACCAGGCGCGTCGGGCGCGGCGCCGCCACCGTCGCCTCGAAGACGTTCCGAGTGCCCTCGAGGTTGATGCGGGCGCTCTCGGTACGCGAGCCCATGATGAGGAACGCGAGATGCACGACGACGTCCGCGTCGGCCACGAAGTCCTCGACCGCCGCACGGTCGAGGATGTCGCCCTGGCGGTACTCCGTCTTGGTCCACCCGTGCGCAGCCGGGTCGAACGGTCGACGGGCCATGCCCAGGATCCGCTCGACACCCGGGTCGCGCTCGAGTGCGTCGACGGTCGAGATCCCGATCTCGCCGGTCGGTCCGGTGACGGCCACGGTGATTCCCATGACCGAGACATGCCCCCTCACGAGCCGGTTCAAGCCCGGCCATCCCGAGTGCGAGGATCGCAGTCATGACAGACGTCGCGGAGGTCCTCGCGTCCCTGCGTCGGGCACCCGACGTCGAGGCCGACAATCTGACCGCCGTCGATGCGTCCGATCGCCTGATCCTCACCGAGGCCGACGCGGCGCTCGCCGAGGTGGACGGCGACCGCGTGGCGGTGATCGGCGATCGGTACGGGGCCCTGACCCTCGGCGCCGCGGCCGCACACGGACTCACCGGAATGCGGGTGCATCAGGATCCGATCACCGGCGAGCAGGCGACGGCGCGCAATGCCGCCCGGCTGGGCCTGGCGTCGGCGTACCGCAGTCACGGACTCGACGAGGCGCTGGTGCGGGGTGCACGCGTGGTCCTGCTGCAGTTGCCGCGCAGCCTCGCCGAGCTGACCGAGATCGCGGAAACCGTGGCGCGCTGCGCCGACCCGGCGGTGACGGTGTACTCCGCCGGCCGGCTCAAGCACATGTCGCGGTCGATGAACGACGTGCTCGCGCGCAGCTTCGGCGAGGTGATCGCCACCCGGGCCGCCCAGAAGTCACGCGGACTGATCGCGCGCGGACCGGTGCGCACGGACCCGCCGACGTACCCCGCCCGCACGACGGTGCCCGAACTCGGGCTGACCGTCGTCGCCCACGGCGCCGTCTTCGCCGGCGGCACCCTCGACCTCGGCACCCGCGTGCTCCTGCGACACGTCGATCGCATCGCGCCGGACGCCCGCCGGGTGGTCGACCTCGGCTGCGGCACCGGGCTGCTCGCGATCGCGGCCGCCCGCGCTCGGCCGAACGCGGAGGTGATTGCGAGCGACCGGTCCGCCGCCGCCGTGGCGTCCGCGCGAGCGACCGCCGACCTGGCGGGGGTGACCCTCACCGTGCGACGCGAGGACGCCCTGGCCGACGAACCCGACGCCGGTGTCGACGTGGTGCTGTGCAACCCGCCGTTCCACGAGCACACGGCCGTCCACACCGGCGGCGCGGAGAAACTCGTCCGCGCCGCCGCGCGGGTCCTGCGGCCGGGTGGGGAGATGTGGACCGTTTACAACGGTCACCTGCACTACCGAGGGTTGTTGGCGCGCACCGTCGGTCCGACGGAGATCGTGGACCGAACCCCGAAATTCGTCGTCACGCGGAGCGTGCGGGTGTGACGGTCACGCGCAGCGTGCGGGTGTAACGGTCACGCGCAGCGTGCGGGTGTGACGGGTCACTCGAAGAAGGACCCCGCGTCCTCGGGGGTGCCGTCGATCTGTCCTCGGTGCGACGCCGAGTTCTCCACCACGACGCCGTCGACGATCTCGGCGTCCTTCTCCGGGTCCGCCGCGTCGGTCCCGTCGCCGCCGTCGGCCCCGGCGATGTAGTCGTTCTCGTCGGGACTGTCGACGACGCGGTCGACGAGCTCTTCCGTCAGGTCGTCGTCGGGCGTTGCCGCGACGGGGACGTCGGGTGCGTCCTCGGGTTGGACGTCGGGGACCTCCTCGGCGAGCTTCTGGTCCAGGGACTCGCCCTCGCGCGCCTCGCGTTCCGTGGTGCCGAACTTGTCCGCCTCGGCCCAGGAGTCCGGCGGGGTCACCACGTCGTCGACGTCGTCGGTTCCGCGCACTTCGTCGGAATCCAGGCTCTCGCTCGGATCGAGGGTGTCGCCCGGGCCGTCTTCGATGCCGCCGTCTTCGATACTCATTCCCGTTCTGTTTCCGGTCGGCCGAGGGGCGAAACCCACGCCCCACTCGGGCTTCGACACGCCTCGGCGGGCCACGCCCTAGTACAGTCCGTTTTGTCCGATCGATGTCCGGCCGCCGGGAACTCTCCGGCGGGGCCGGGCGTTGAACGGTTCGACAGGCGACCGACACCGCCGCCGACGGCGAGCGGAGTCGATCCACACACGAAAGGGATGAGACACGGTGCGCACTTCCAGCAACCCGGTGTTCCGCAATCTGCCCAAGCAGACGGGGGGCGGGTACGCCTCCTTCGGTTCGGCCGCCGCCGGTGCCGGAGCGGCCACCCAGCAGTTCGGTCAGCCGGCCCCGCAGCCGTACACCACCGCGGATTCGCAGCGGGCCATGACGATCGACGACGTGGTCACCAAGACCGGTGTCACGCTCGGCGTCCTCACCGTGACGGCGATCATCTCCTACGTCATGGCGAGCAACAATCCGAGTCTGGCCCCGATGTTCGTCATCGGCGGCGGCCTGATCGGGTTCGTCCTGGTCCTCGTGGCCACCTTCGGTCGCAAGATGGACAACCCGGCGATCGTGCTCGCCTACGCGGCCTTCGAGGGCTTCTTCCTCGGTGCGCTGTCGCTGATGTTCACCTCGATCCAGTTCGGCGGCGTCGGAGGCAGCGCACTCATCGCGCAGGCGGTGCTCGGCACGTTCGGTGTGTTCTTCGGCATGCTGGTCGTCTACAAGACCGGTGCCATCCGCGTGACGCCGCGCCTGACCCGTATGGTCGTCGGCGCTCTCATCGGCGTCGTCGTGCTCATGCTCGGCAACCTGATCGCGTCGTTCTTCACCCCCGGCGGCCTCGGCCTGCGCGACGGCGGCACTCTCGCGATCATCTTCAGCCTCGTCTGCATCGGTATCGCCGCGTTCAGCTTCCTGCTGGACTTCGATCAGGCGGACCAGCTCATCCGCGCCCAGGCTCCGGCCAAGGCGGCATGGGGCGTGGCCCTCGGCCTCACCATCACCCTGGTCTGGCTCTACATCGAGATCCTGCGCCTGCTGAGCTACTTCCAGAACGACTAGCTCCACACGCACACCAGCCCCCGACCTCGTGGTCGGGGGCTGGTGTCGTCTCGGGGAGTCGCACGCCGGGCGACGGCGATGCCCGAGCCGTGGGCTCGACTCGCGCACCGGCGCCGGGTGCTAGCGGGGCACCTGAGCCTCACCATTCCCGGTCCCGGAGGCCTTCAACCCTGGTCGGGAACCGGGTGGTGGGACCGGCGCGTCAGCTGAGGCGCTCGAGCACCATCGCCATGCCCTGGCCGCCGCCGACGCACATGGTCTCGAGGCCGAACTGCTTGTCGTGCGCGCGGAGGTTGTTCAGCAGCGTCGCGGTGATCCGCGCGCCCGTCATACCGAACGGGTGACCCAGCGCGATGGCACCGCCGGACACGTTGAGCTTGTCCTCGTCGATCTTCAACTCTCGGGCCGACCCGATGACCTGCACCGCGAACGCCTCGTTGATCTCGACCAGATCGATGTCGTCGATCGTCTTGCCGGCCAACGCCAGTGCCTTCTTCGACGCCTCGATCGGTCCGAGACCCATGATCTCGGGTGACAGGCCGGAGACGCCGGTGGACACGATGCGCGCCAGCGGGGTCAGGCCCAACTCTTTCGCCTTGGTGTCCGACATGATCACGAGCGCGGCGGCGCCGTCGTTCAGCGGGCACGCGTTGCCGGCGGTGATGGTGCCGTCGGGACGGAAGACCGGCTTCAGGCCCGAGATCTTCTCGTACGTGGTGCCCGCACGGGGGCCGTCGTCGGTCGACACGACGGTGCCGTCGGGCAGGGTGACGGGGGTGATCTCGTTCTCGAAGTGACCCCGAGCGATGGCCTCCTCGGCGCGGTTCTGGCTCCGCACGCCCCAGTGGTCCTGCTCCTCGCGGGTGATGCCCGTGATCTGGGCGACGTTCTCCGCCGTCTGGCCCATGGCGATGTAGGCGTCGGGCAGCAGGCCGTCCTCGCGGGGGTCGGACCAGGTCTGTCCACCCTGCGCCAGCTTCTCGGTGCGGGCCTGCGCATCGGCGTAGATGGGGTTGTGGGTGTCGGGGAGGGAGTCCGAGGTGCCCTTGACGAAACGCGACACCGTCTCGACGCCGGCGGAGACGAACACGTCGCCCTCGCCCGCCTTGATGGCGTGCAGGGCCATGCGGGTGGTCTGGAGCGACGACGAGCAGTACCGCGTGATGGTGGTGCCCGGCAGGAAGTCGTATCCCAGCTGGATCGCGACGTTGCGGCCCAGGTTGAAGCCCTGCTCGCCGCCGGGGAGGCCCACACCCATGATCAGGTCGTCGATCTCGGTGGGGTCGAGGGCGGGCACCTGCGCCAGCGCCGCGGCGACCATCTGCGCGGCGAGGTCGTCGGGACGGATGTCCTTGAGCGACCCCTTCATCGCGCGTCCGATGGGGGAGCGGGCGACGGACACGATCACGGCCTCTGGCATGGGATTCCCTTCGTCTTCGAACAACTCGGTGGTGTAACGCGATAGTGGAACACGGTTCTGTTAGTCGAGACTAACCCGTGGCCCCCACCGCAGGACACGTCTGTTGGCCGCGGCGGTCAGACGGGACACCATCCGGCGCTGTTCCGCGACCTCCGACCTGGCCGGCAGCGTCGGCAGGGGACCACCCGACCACTCTCCCAAGGCGGCGGCGAGGACGGGCAGGATCTGACGCGCGGCCAGTTCGTATCCGGCCGCCGACGGGTGGAACCGGTCCGCGGAGAACAGGCGATCCGGGGCGGCCAGGAATTCCGGCGCCAGCAGGTCCGCGAGGGCGACGGGATGTCCGCCCGCGGCAAGGGTCGCCGACGTCTGGGCCCGTGCGAGCCGGTGGCCCCAGGTGCGGACGACGCTGCGCAGCGGCTGCGGGATCGCCGTCACCACCCCGAGATCCGGGCAGGTCCCCACCACGACGACGGTGCCCTCGGCGCGCAGGCGGCGCACCGCCGTCCCCAATCGCGCCGCCGACGCCGCGACGGCGTGCTTCTTGGTGACGTCGTTCGCGCCGATGAAGATCACCGCGGCGTCCGGCGGCCGGCCCGCCACCAGCATCGCGTCGACCTGCCCCTCGAGACCTTTCGACGTCGCGCCGGGAATGGCTTTCGTCGACAAGCGGATTCGCTTCCCGGTCTCGTCCGCCAGACCGCGCGCGACCAGCACGCCCGGGACCTCCTGCGGTGCGGTGCAGCCCATGCCCGCCGCGGTGGAGTCCCCGAAGATCATCAGATGCAGATCCGCGGCCACGCCGGGGCGCCACCGTTCCGGTCGCTCGTCGCCCGGCCCGTACACGCCGTCGGCCTCCGGCGGCTTCGCGGTGGTGCGGCCGATGACGGTGCGCGCGGCGGCGGCCTGGGCCAGTAGATGGCGGTAGGCCGCCCACGAGAGGGTCGTCGCGCCGGAACCGGCGACCACTGTGGCCGCCCCGGCACGCGCCGCCCCGCGCCACCCGCCGGTTCCGCTCCGCCTCGAACGCCCCGCCTGCCCAGTCACGTGTCCGATTCTAGGTGCGCGCCGGAGTCTGGGATGATGGCCACATGCGCATTGCGAACAGCGTCGTCGACCTCATCGGCAACACCCCGCTGGTGAAGCTGAACACCGTCGTGGCCCCGGGATCGGCCCTGCTGGCGGCCAAGATCGAGTATCTCAACCCGGGTGGCAGCTCGAAGGACCGCATCGCGGTGAAGATGATCGACGCCGCCGAGGCGGCCGGCGAGCTGAAGCCCGGCGGCACCATCGTCGAGCCGACGTCGGGCAACACCGGCGTCGGACTCGCTCTGGTCGCGCAGCAACGCGGCTACAAGTGCGTCTTCGTGTGCCCGGACAAGGTCGGCGAGGACAAGCGCAACGTCCTGCGCGCCTACGGCGCCCAGGTGGTCGTGTGCCCGACCGCCGTCGCGCCGGAGGATCCGAACAGCTACTACAGCGTCTCGGATCGCCTGGTGCGCGAGATCGAGGGCGCCTGGAAGCCCAACCAGTACGCCAACCCCGGCGGGCCGCAGAGTCACTACGAGACCACCGGACCCGAGATCTGGGCCGACACGGACGGCAAGATCACGCACTTCGTGGCGGGCGTCGGCACCGGCGGCACCATCACCGGCACCGGTCGCTACCTCAAGGAGATGTCCGGCGGGAAGGTCAAGATCATCGGCGCCGACCCCGAGGGCTCGGTGTACTCGGGCGGCACGGGTCGGCCCTACCTGGTCGAGGGCGTCGGTGAGGACTTCTGGCCGTCGGCGTACGACCCGTCGATTCCCGACGAGATCATCGCCGTCTCCGACGCCGACTCGTTCGAGATGACGCGCCGCCTCGCCCGTGAGGAAGGTCTGCTCGTCGGCGGATCCTGCGGCATGGCGATGGTGGCGGCTCTGCAGGTCGCGGAGCGGGAGGGGCCCGACGCCCTGGTCGTGGTGCTGCTGCCCGACGGTGGCCGCGGCTACCTCGGCAAGATCTTCAACGACAAGTGGATGAGCTCCTACGGCTTCCTGCGCACGCCCCTCGAGGGCGAGAAGGTCGAGCCGACCGTCGGCGACGTGCTGCGCGGCAAGTCCGGCGCGCTGCCGGACCTCGTGCATACCCACCCGTCGGAAACGCTGCGCGACGCCATCGAGATCCTGCGCGAGTACGGCGTCTCGCAGATGCCCGTCGTCGGGGCGGAGCCGCCGGTCATGGCCGGTGAGGTCGCCGGCAGCGTCAGCGAGCGGGATCTGCTCTCGGCCGTGTTCGAGGGTCGCGCGGCCCTCTCCGACGCGGTGTCGGAACACATGAGCGCCCCGTTCCCGTTGATCGGTGCGGGCGAGTCCGTCACCGCGGCCACCAAACAGCTCGGGGACACCGACGCCGTCATGGTCGTCGAGGACGGCAAGCCCGTCGGGGTCATCACCCGACACGATCTGCTCGGGTTCGTCAGCGCGGGCAGCTAGACACGCCACGAGCGACACACGACGAGGGAGAGACGAGATGACCGACAGCAGCGCGTCCACCGATCGGACCGCGTCGACGAACGCGGGGCAGGGATTCGCCACCCGTGCCGTGCACGCCGGATACGAGCCGGATCCCCTGACGGGCGCGGTCAACGTCCCCATCTACGCCTCGAGCACGTTCGCCCAGGACGGCGTCGGCGGAATGCGCAGCGGGTTCGAGTACGCGCGCACCGGTAATCCCACCCGGCGACCGCTCGAGGCGAACCTCGCCGCGCTGGAGGAGGGGCGATACGGACGCGCGTTCTCGTCGGGCATGGCCGCGACGGACTGCGCCCTGCGGACCGTCCTGCGGCCGGGCGATCACCTGGTGATCCCGAACGACGCGTACGGCGGCACCTTCCGCCTCATCGACAAGGTGTTCACGCACTGGAACATCGAGTACTCGGTGGCGCCGGTCTCGGACGTCGACGCCGTGCGCGAGGCCATCCGACCGAACACCAAGCTGGTGTGGGTCGAGACGCCGACCAACCCGCTCCTCAACGTCGGCGACATCGCCGCGCTGTCCGAGGTGGCGCACGGTGCCGGTGCGAAACTGTTGGTGGACAACACCTTCGCCTCGCCGTACCTGCAGCAGCCGCTGACCCTCGGCGCGGACATCGTCCTGCATTCGACCACCAAGTACATCGGTGGCCACTCGGACGTCGTCGGCGGCGCACTCGTCACCGACGACGAGGAGCTCGACGCCGGGTTCGCCTTCCTGCAGAACGGTGCGGGCGGCGTGCCCGGACCGTTCGACGCCTTCCTGACGCTGCGCGGCATCAAGACGCTCGCCCTGCGCATGGAGAAGCACAGCGACAACGCCGAGCGTGTCGTCGAGCTGTTCTCGGGACACCCCGCCGTCGCGTCGGTGATCTACCCGGGCTCGCCGGAGCACCCGTCGCACGACGTCGCCGCGCGCCAGATGCGCCGCTTCGGCGGCATGGTCTCGGTGCGGTTGAAGGGCGGCCGCGAGGCGGCCCTGGACCTGTGCAAGCGCACCGAGGTGTTCACGCTGGCCGAATCACTCGGCGGTGTCGAGTCGCTCATCGAGCATCCCGGCGCGATGACCCACGCCTCGACGGCCGGATCGCTGCTCGAGGTGCCGGACGATCTTGTGCGGCTCTCCGTCGGCATCGAGGACGCGGCGGATCTGGTGGCCGACCTGGAGAACGCGCTGGGCTGACGGCTCTGCAGGTCTCACGGCTCTGCAGGTCTGACGGCTCTAGAGTTCGGGTCATGGAACTGTTGACCCGAGAGGGGCTCGACCGCGCCACCGCGCGGCTGGCCCCCGTCATGCGCCGCACACCCCTGGTGGCCTCCCGTGTCCTGTCCGATCGCACGGGCCGTGAGGTCTGGCTCAAGTGCGAGAACCTCCAACGCACGGGATCGTTCAAGCCGCGCGGCGCGTACAACCGCATCGCCGGCCTGACCGACGCCGAGCGAGCCCGCGGGGTGGTCGCCGCCAGCGCCGGCAACCACGCGCAGGGGGTGGCCTGGGCGGCCGCCGAACTCGGGGCCGCGTCGACGGTGTTCATGCCGGAGGGGGCGCCGCTGCCCAAACTGGTGGCCACCCGCTCCTACGGAGCGCAGATCCATCAGGTCGGCTCCACGGTGGACGACGCGCTGGTGGCGGCACTGGAGTTCGCCGAGGAGACCGGGGCGGTGCTGATCCACCCGTTCGATCACCTCGACGTCGTCGCCGGCCAGGCGACCGTGGGTCGGGAGATCCTGGATCAGATGCCGTCGGTGGGAGCCATCGTCGTCCCCACCGGGGGCGGCGGACTGGTCGCCGGCATCGCGGCCGCCGTCGCGCTCGACGAGCGTACGGTGCCGGTGGTGGGTGTGCAGGCCGCGCAGGCCGCCGCCTGGCCGAGCTCGCTCGCGGCCGGGACGCCCACGCCCGCCGAACGGATGTCCACGATGGCCGACGGCATCGCCGTCGGCCGACCGGGCGACGTTCCGTTCGCGCACGTCTCCGCGCTCGGTGACCGCATGCTCACCGTCAGCGAGGACGCCCTGTCCCGGGCGCTGCTGCTGTGCATGGAGCGCGCGAAACTCATCGTCGAGGCCGCGGGCGCCGCCGCGGTCGCGGCCCTGATGGATCATCCGTCGGAAATTCCGGGTGACGGGCCCGTGGTGGCGGTGCTCTCGGGCGGCAACATCGACCCGCTGCTGCTCACCCATGTGGTGGCGCACGGGCTGCGCGCCGCCGGTCGCTACCTCACGGTGCGCATCGTGATTCCGGACCGGCCCGGCGGACTGCTCGGCGTGCTCGGTGTGGCTCGTGACGCCGCGGCCAGCGTGGTCGACGTCGTCCACGCCCGCACCGCGGGGCGTCTCGCTTTGGACGAGGTGGAGGTCGTGATGACCCTGGAGACGAGAGGACCGGATCACCGGGAAGCCGTGCTCGCGGCCTTCGCCACGGCCGGATTCGAGGTCGCGGTTCAGGAGTGACGGCCGTCCAGGAGTAGGGCGGGCCGAGCCGGGTCAGGCGGCGAAGACCGCGGCCGCCGCCTGCTCCGCCACCCGGCGCGCCACCTCGGCGGCCTCGCGGGTGAGGGCGACGCTGCCCGACGCGAGGGTGACGGCGCGGCGGTCGGTGCCGTCCGCGACGGTGATCTGCCAACCCTGGACAGGCTCGGGCCCGGCGGCGGCGACGTGATCGGCCATCGAGACCAGGACGCCGCACCCGAACCGGCGGGCGACGGTCTCGGCGACCCGCGCCACGGCCACCGCGGGTGCGGTGGCGGTGAGGTCGAGGGTGGCGAATCCGGGGAGACGCACTGCGGTGCCGTCGAATTCGACCTCGCGGAACGAGGCGTCACGGACCGGATCGACGGCGCCGTCGGTGGACTCGGCGGCCTCGAGGGCGATGCGCAGGTGGTCGGCGAGCGCAGCGCCGACGCGGACGGTGCGGCCGAAGGAGCGGTTGAGCCGCTGCAACTCCGACGTGGAACGCTCGGTGCTGAAGACCTCGCAGGCGGCGTCGAGCTCGGCCCGCGCGAACGCGGCGGCGTCGGTGACGCGCGTGGGGTCGGTGACGACCACGCGGACGTGGTGGCCGTCGATGTCGAACCCGGCGAATGCCTTCGTGGCGAGAGTCATGTGTTGTCGCACCTCCACAGATCGCATCGCTTCGGCGGTCACCGAGCGTTACACCGCCCGGGCGACTCGTGACTCGTCACAACCGGACCGTCGTCGTTCGGCGGTGTGCGGCCAGGATGGACCCGATGCCCGGGAAAACCCCGGGAACGCGAACCGGCCCCGTGTCCGACGGACACGGGGCCGGTGAGGCGCTCGATCGGGTGGGGCTCAGGAGTGGTAGGGCTCGGCGCTGACGAGCGTGACCTTCATGGTCTTGCCGTTGGGCAGCGTGTACTCGCGGGTGTCACCGACGGTGGCGTCGATCAAGGCGCCGCCGAGGGGGGAGTTGGGGGAGTAGACCTCGAGCTTGCCGTCACGGGCGCCCTCCTCGCGCGTGGCGATGAGGAAGGTCTCGGTGTCCGACTCGTCGCCGTCGTAGAAGACCTTCACCACGGAACCGGGAAGGGCCACGCCGGACCGCGTGGGCGCCTCGCCGACCTTCGCGTTGTTGAGCAGCTCCTGCAGCTGGCGGATGCGCGCCTCCTGCTGACCCTGCTCCTCGCGCGCGGCGTGGTAGCCACCGTTCTCCTTGAGGTCGCCTTCCTCGCGACGCTCGTTGATCTCGGCGGCGATGACCGGCCGGTTGGCGATGAGCTGGTCGAGTTCGCCCTTGAGCCTGTCGTGCGACTCCTGGGTCAGCCAGGTCACCTGGGTCTCGCTCATCTCGATCACTCCTTCGTTGTCAGACGGTGTCGGCCGGCGCCGGGACGGCGTCGGCGGCCGAGGACCGCCCACACGTGAAAAGCGAGCCCGCGCGTCGCGCGGGCTCGTGGTGACGGGCCCGTCCGGTCCGGTCGGCCGTCCCCGGTCTGTCGAGGACGGTGGCGGTGGGACCCGTCTATGCAGCAATACACGGCTCAACCCGTGAGCCGTGTACGAAACGAACCTACCACGAATCGGACCCGGGAGTTCCGTCGTCGGACACCGGACCGTCGCGTCGTCGTCACCCGCGGGTGAGGTACTCCGGCACCGTCAGGCTGCATCCGTACAGGTCGGCGAGCCCGGGCGGGGCCGACGTGATCACCTCCGTGCGGATGTCCTCGGTGCCGTTCGGCGACGCCGGGATCAGAACCTCGCGCCGCCCGGTCTCGGAGCCGTCGCGCGAACGGGATCGCACGATGCAGACGGCGGGCTCCGACGGGTCGTCGCGGGTGACCGACAGGCGCACGTCCACCCGATCGTCGGACACGATCTCGAAGGACACCAGGGTGCCGTCGACGTCGGGCGTCGTGAATTTCGTGTAGCCGAGGTAGGCGATCCCGACGCCGAGGGCGACGACCAGCAGGGTCAGCGTCACCGCGAGCACCCGCGACGGTGTGCGGCCGCGGTCCTCGGGGTACCGACCCTCGGGAAGGGCTCGACCGGTCGGGGGCGTGGTGCTCATCGACGACGAACCTACCGGCCCCCGCGCCCCGGACGAATCCGGAGGTGGGGAAGTGGGACAATCGGAGTGTGCGCCGGTCGGGGCACGGACGAACCATCGTGCGAAAGAGAGCTGACGTGAGCGGACTGCGATTGATGGCAGTGCACGCGCATCCGGACGACGAGTCCAGCAAGGGTGCGGCCACGATGGCGCGGTACGCGGCCGAGGGACACGAGGTGCTGGTGGTGACGCTCACCGGCGGTGAGCGCGGCGACATTCTCAACCCCGCGATGGACATCCCGGGTGTCCGCGAGCGACTCCCGGAGGTGCGCCGCGAGGAGATGGCCGAGGCCGCCGCCGTTCTCGGGGTGCAGCAGACCTGGCTCGGCTTCGTCGATTCCGGGTTGCCCGAGGGTGACCCGCTGCCGCCGCTTCCCGAGGACTGCTTCGCCCTGGTCCCGCTCGAGGTGTCGACGGAAGCTCTGGTGAGGGTCGTTCGCGAGTTCCGCCCGCACGTGATGACCACCTACGACGAGAAGGGTGGGTACCCGCACCCCGATCACATCCGGTGCCACGAGGTCTCGGTCGCGGCGTACGAGGCCGCCGCCGATCCCGAGCAGTTCCCGGACGCCGGCCCGGCGTGGGAGGTCTCGAAGCTCTACTACTCGCACGGGTTCATCCGTCAGCGCATGCAGCTCTTCCACGACGAACTGCTCGCCCGCGGGGAGGAGAGCCCGTTCGCCGAGTGGCTCGAGCAGTGGTCGAAGGACCGCGACGAGATCATGGGCCGGGTCACCACCCAGGTCGAATGCGCGGACTTCTTCGACGCCCGGGACGACGCGCTGCGCGCACATCGGACGCAGATCGACCCCAACGGCCGGTTCTTCGCCGTCCCCACCGAACTGCAGCGCAAGCTCTGGCCGACGGAGGAGTACGAGCTCGCGCGGACGCGAGTGCGGACCTCCCTGCCCGAGAACGACCTCTTCGCCGGGATCGAGGGCGCGTCGTGACCACCGCTCTGGGGTTCGCGATCCTGGCCCAGAACACCACGGGACCGGAGTTCGGCAAGGCGTCGCCCGTCGGCCTCGTGATCATCGCCCTGCTCCTGGTGGGCACGGCGCTGCTCGTGCGGTCGATGAACGGGCACATGAAGAAGCTGCCGTCGTCGTTCGAGCCGTCCGATCCGACCCCCGACCAGGCGGCCGACGAGGGCACCGACCGCGGCGGCATCGGCCCCGATCCGCGCGGCTGACCGGGTTCGAGGTGTCCGCACGGGGGAACGTCTCCGGCGTGGATCCCCGCGCGCGCAACACGCTGACCGAGTCGACCAGTCCCTACCTCCGCCAGCACGCGGACAATCCGGTGCACTGGCAGCAATGGACCGACGACGCCCTGGCGTGGGCACGCGAGCGGGACGTGCCGGTGTTGCTCTCGATCGGCTACTCCGCCTGCCATTGGTGTCACGTGATGGCCCACGAGTCCTTCGAGGACGAGGCGACGGCGGCCCTGATGAACGAGCACTTCGTCTGCATCAAGGTCGACCGCGAGGAGCGGCCCGACCTCGACGCGGTGTACATGAACGCGACGGTCGCGATGACCGGTCAGGGCGGGTGGCCCATGACCGTGTTCCTGACCCCGGACGGCGAGCCCTTCTACTGCGGGACGTACTTCCCGCCGACGCCCCGGCAGGGCATGCCGTCCTTCCCGCAGCTGCTCACCGCGATCACCGACACCTGGGTGACCCGCCGTGACGAGGTGACCACCGCGTCCGCCTCGATCGTGGCCGAACTGCGGCGCGGATCGACCGGCGTGCCGATGGGTGAGCGCGCCGTGGACGCCGCGCTGCTCGATCACGCCGTCGCCGGGGTTCTCACCGCCGAGGACACCGAGCGTGGCGGGTTCGGCCCGGCGCCGAAGTTTCCGCCGTCGGCCCTGGCGGAGGCGCTGCTTCGGCACGTCGAACGGACGGGATCGGACGCGGCGGAGGCCACGCTCGACCGCACCCTGGCGGCGATGGTGCGCGGCGGGTTGTACGACCAGCTCGCGGGCGGATTCGCCCGCTACTGCGTCGACGCGGACTGGGTGGTTCCCCACTTCGAGAAGATGCTCTACGACAACGGGTTGCTGCTGCGCGTCCTCGCCCACGCGGCCCGACGCGGCGACGCCCTCGCGGCCCGCGCCGCGGTGGAGACGGCGGACTTCCTGATTCGCGATCTCGGAACCGACGACGGGTGCTTCGCGTCGGCGCTCGACGCCGACACCGACGGCGTCGAGGGCCTCACCTACGTGTGGACGCCGGCGCAGCTGCGGGACGCGCTCGGCGATGCCGACGGTGCGGCGGCCGCCGAGCTGTTCGGGGTGACGGACAACGGAACCTTCGAGCACGGCACGTCGGTTCTGCAACTGCGTGCCGATCCGGCCGACGTCGCGTGGTTCGACGACGTGCGTGGACGCCTGGCGGCCGTCCGCGCGACGCGTCCGCAGCCGGGCCGCGACGACAAGGTGGTCACCGCCTGGAACGCCTTCGCCGTCACCGCGCTCGCGGAAGGTGGTGCGGCGCTGGGGGAGTGGACGTGGGTCGAGGCGGCGGCGCGGTGCGCGGAGACGTTGGTCTCGCGTCACGTGGTCGACGGCCGGCTCCGCCGCGCCTCGCTGGGCGGCGAGGTCGGTGCCGCCGCGGCAGTCCTCGAGGACCACGGGGCGCTGGCGACGGCGCTGGCCGCGCTGCACCAGGCCACCGGTGAGCGACGCTGGCTGACGGCCGCGCAGGACGTCCTCGACACGGCGCTGGCGCACTTCGCCGACCGGGAGCGGCCCGGCGCGTGGTTCGACACCGCCGACGACGCGGAGCAGTTGGTGACCCGGCCGTCGGATCCGCTCGACGGGGCGACGCCGTCCGGTGCGGCCCTCGTCACCGAGGCCCTGCTGACGGTGTCCGCGCTGACCGATCCCGAGCGAGCGTCCCGGTACTGCGAGGCGGCGGACCTGTCCCTGGCCCGCGCGTCGATCCTGCTCGAACGGGCTCCGCGGTCGGCCGGGCACTGGCTCGCGGTGGCCGAGGCGGCCGTGGCGGGGCCGCTGCAGGTGGCGGTCGCGACGACCGCCCCGAGCTCGACGCTGGCGGCCCTCGCCCGACAGCAGGCTCCCGGCGGCACGGTGGTGGTGGCGGGCAGCCCGGAGTCCACGCCGCTGCTCGCGGACCGTCCGACCGTCGACGGCCGCGACACCGCCTACGTCTGCCGCGGCTTCGTCTGCGACCGGCCGGTCACCGAGGAGGCGGACCTCACCGCCGCGCTCGGCGCCTGATTCCCGTCAGCGCAGCAGGACCAACCACACCGCGACGTAGTGGCAGATCGCCGCGATCACCGTCGCGGCGTGGAAGAACTCGTGGTGACCGAAGGTGGTGGGCCAGGGGTCCGGCCACTTGGTGGCGTACAGGATGCCGCCGACGCTGTAGAAGATGCCGCCGGCCAGCAGTAGGGCCATCGGCGCGATCCCGACGGCGTCGGTCAGGGTGCCGGCGACGGGCACGATCGCCCAGCCGAGCAGGAGGTAGAGCGGGACGCCGAGCCACCGCGGCGCCGCGGGCCAGATCATCTTGAGGGCGACGCCGGCGACGGCGCCGGCCCACACCACGATCAGCAGCACCTTGCCGGTCGACCAGGGGAGGCCGAGGACGGCGAACGGCGTGTAGCTCCCGGCGATGAACAGGAAGATCATCGAGTGGTCGGCGCGCTTCATCCACACGCGGCTCCGCGGCCTCGCCCACTGCACGCGGTGATAGGTGGCGCTGGTGCCGAACAGCCCGCACGTGGCGAGGGCGTAGACGGCCACGGCCGGGCCCGCGCCGGGGGGTCCCGCGGCGAGGGCCACCGAGACCAACACGATTCCGCAGATCACGGAGACGCCGAAGGCGTAGAGGTGGATCCAGCCCCGCATGCGGGGCTTGACCGGCAGCTCGTCGATCCCGAAAGCAGTCACGAACCTACGCTAGCGTAACTTCGCGAGGCCTGGCCGTGTCTCCGCTCACCGGAGCACCAGGTCGAGCAGGGCCCCGACGGCGCGCCGCCGAACCGCGCCGACCGGACCGGAGTCGGCCAGAGCGGCCTTCGCCGCGGACAGGCCGGGAGCGCCGGACACGCCTCCGCCGGGATGCGCGGACGCGCTCCCGAGGTACAGACGCTGCACCGGCGTCTCGGCGCGCCCCAGGCCCGGCGTTGGGCGGAACACGAGCTGCTGCTGGATCTGCGCCGTGCCACCGTTGACGGCGCCGCCGAACAGGTTGGCGTCGGAGCGGGTGAGGTCCGACGGGCGTTGCACGTGCTTGCCGACGATCGACGCCGCGAAGCCCGGCGCGTGCTCCTCCAGCACGGTGTCCACACGCGCGGCCAGGAGGTCTGCGGACGCGTCGTCGACGACCCCGCGGGGCAGGTGGGTGTAGGCCCACGCGCTCTCGGTGCCCGCCGGGGAGCGCGTGGGATCGGCCGTCGTCATCTGCCCGAACAGCATGAAGGGACGCTCCGGAATCCGGCCGGTCACGAGGTCGGCGTTCCACCGGACCAGGCCGTCGTCGTCGGCACCGACGTGGACCGTGCCCGCGCCGTTCAGGCTGGCCGACCGCCACGGGATCGGCGCGTCGAGCGCGTAGTTGACCTTGACGACGGGGGTGTCCCACTCGAACGTCTCGAGGTCGCGGTGGACACGCGCGGGCACCGCGTCGTGCGGGAGGAGCGAGCCGTAGAGCGCTGGGGCCGACACGTCGGCGATCACGGCGCGCCGCGCACGGTAGTGCTCGCCGCCCGCGGTCCGCACCCCCGTCGCCACCCCGCCGGAGACGTCGACACGCACCACCGGCGCGTCGTACACGACCCGCGCGCCGGGTCGTTCGGCCCGGCGTACCAGGGCGGCCGCCAACTCGCCGGCTCCGCCGACCGGCACGGGATAGCCGACGTCCTGGGCGAGCATGGTGAGCAGGTAGCCGAGGATGCCACTGGCCGGAGCGTCCGTGGGCACGTCGGCGTGCATGGCGTTGCCGAGCAGGAGGCACCGCGCCGCCTCGCTGTGGAACAGCTCGTGCGCCATGGCGCGAGCCGGCAGCAGAGCGAAGCGCAGGAAACGCAGCGTCTCCGCCGTCCCGAGCCGCCGGAACAGCTGGGTCGCCCCGCGCACCGGGGGGAACGCGCTGCCGAACAGCGAGTGCAGCAGCGGGTCGCGGACCCGATTCCACTGCTCGACCACCTGCATCCACGCGTCGCCGTCGCGGGGATCGTGCCGCGCCAGCATGGCCGCGGTGTCCTCCGGGCGGTGATGGATGACGGGCGCGTCCTCGTCGTCGGGCGAGCGCGGGTGCCCGTAGGCGCGCGGTGCGTGCGTCCACCGCAGCCCGACCCGGTCGAGTTCGAGCGCGAGCATCGCCGGCGACGAGACGCCCAGGGGATAGAACGCGCTGTAGAGGTCGCTGACGTAGCCCGGCGTCAGCTCGGCGCTGCGGATGGCGCCGCCCGGTGTCGACGACGCCTCCAGGACGACGACGTCCCACCCGGCGTCCGCGAGCGCCGCGGCCGCGACCAGCCCGTTGTGGCCGGCGCCGATCACGAGGGCGTCGGCGGTGACGACCGGGGTCACCGCGTCGCGCGTTCGGCGAGGAAGGCGAGTCGACGCAGGGCTTCGGTGTTGCGCGGGTACACCGCGAGATGTTGCACGGTATCGGGTACCCAATCGAAGGGCGCCGAGGCGGCGTGTTCGATCATCTCGATCCGGCACCCGGTCGGTGTCGGGTGCAGTCGGAGGATGATCTCCGCCCGCCCTGCCGGCAGGGCCCGCGCCTCCAGGATCAGCTCCCGGCGGTCGATCGTGCGGCGCACCACCGTCACGTCGTCGACCACGAACGGCCAGAGCCCGAACGAATGGTGGATCCGGGACCCGATGTGCGGCCATCGCGGATCGACCGCGCGGATTCGGGAGGCGCCGACGACCCACATGCCGTAGCTCCACCCGTCGGTCAGCACCGACCACACGGCATCGACATCGGCAGTGGTGTCGCGAACGACGGTCATGGGGCTCACTTCCTCGGGTGACGGGGGCGGTCGACGGTGTTCCTTCTCGACGGACCGACTACCCGGGGAGGCCGAGAAGAATCCGGTACGGGCGTAGGGTGATTCCTCGGTCGTGTGCCCCAGGTCGACGAAGACGGTGAGGAGTCGGGTGAAAGCTCGAGGTCTGCTGTACACGCTGTACGAGCGTCGTCTGGTTCGACAGCTCGACGGCGCGCAGCATCCCCGGCACATCGCGGTCATGTGCGACGGCAACCGCCGCTGGGCCCGCGAGAACGGCTTCACCGACGTCAGTCACGGCCACCGCATGGGTGCGCTGAAGATCGCGGAACTGCTCACCTGGTGCGACCTCGCCGGCATCGACATGGCCACCATCTACCTCCTCTCGACGGAAAACCTGCGTCGGGATCCGGAGGAGATCGACTCGCTGCTCGAGATCATCACCGACGTCGTCGAGGAGATTTCCGGGCCGTCGATGAACTGGAGCGTCAAGATCGTCGGCACGCTCGATCTGCTGCCCCCCGAGTCGGCGCGCCGGCTGCAGGAAGCCGCCGCGCGGACCGTCGGCCGGTCGGGCACCCACGTCAACGTCGCGGTCGGGTACGGCGGACGGCAGGAGATCACCGACGCCGTTCGATCCCTCGTCGCGGAGAAGCTCGACGACGGACTGGGCGGTCGGTCGCTGGTGGACTCGATCACCGTCGACGCCATCGATGCCCACCTCTACACGTCGGGCCAGCCCGATCCCGACCTGGTGATCCGGACGTCCGGCGAACAACGGCTGTCGGGGTTCCTGCTGTGGCAGAGCGCCTACTCGGAGATCTGGTTCACCGAGGCCTACTGGCCGGAGTTTCGGCGCGTGGACTTCCTGCGGGCGCTACGGGACTTCGCGCGGCGGCACCGCCGGTTCGGCGTCTGAGGCTCGTCAGAGCTTCCGCAGCCGAAGCCGATTGATCGCGTGATCGGAGTCCTTGCGCAGCACCAGCGTCGCGCGCGGCCGGGTCGGGAGGATGTTCTCCACGAGGTTCGGCCGGTTGATGGACTGCCAGATGTCCGCCGCCGCCATCCGGGCGTGCTCGTCGGACAGCCCCGAATAGTGGTGGAAGTGTGAGGCCGGGTCGGCGAACGACGTCTTGCGCAGCGCCAGGAATCGGCTGATGTACCACTGCTCGATGTCCTCGATGCGGGCGTCGACGTAGATGGAGAAGTCGAACAGGTCCGACACCATGAGCCGGGGTCCGGTCTGGAGGACGTTCAGCCCCTCGATGAGGAGGATGTCGGGCTGGCGCACCTCGGTGAACGCGCCGGGCACGATGTCGTAGGAGACGTGCGAGTACACCGGTGCCCGCGCCGATTCCGCGCCGGACTTCACCTCGGTGACGAAACGCAGCAGCTTGCGTCGGTCGTACGAGTCGGGGAAACCCTTGCGGTGCATGATGCCTCGACGGATGAGCTCGGCCGAGGGATAGAGGAACCCGTCCGTCGTCACGAGGTCGACACGCGGGTGATGCTCCCATCGGGAGAGCAGCGCCTGCAGGACGCGGGCCGTCGTCGACTTGCCGACCGCGACGCTCCCCGCGATGCCGATCACGAAGGGCACCTGGCGGTCCGGCGTCTGCTCGCCCAGGAACGTCGCGGTGGCGGCGAACAGACGTTGACGCGCGGCGACCTGCAGATGGATCAATCGGGACAGCGGCAGGTAGACCTCCGCGACCTCGTCCAGGTCGATCTGCTCGCCCAGGCCGCGCAGCCCGGTCAGCTCGTCCTCGGTCAGCACGAGGGGGGTCGCCTTGCGCAGCGTGCGCCACTGTCGGCGATCGAACTCCACGTACGGACTCGACTCGCTCATCCGGGACACGCTGCCTCCATTCACGAACGGTGCCGAAGGAAATAGTGCCGGGTGGCGGCGGTCGGGCGTAAGCCGGGTGGGCCGACGTAGTGTCGATCACCGTGGACGCCGACGACTTCGTGACCGAGTACCTCACGCTGGGACTGTCCTTCGACCGGCTCGAAGAGGGCTTTGTCGACGCCTTCACCGGTGATCCGGCGCTGCGCCGAGTGGTCGAGAACGCGCCGGCGCCGGACCCGCGCACCCTGGCCCGTCGGGCGACCGACCTGCGTGCCGCACTGCCGTCGGTCGACCTGTCGGCCGACCGCGCGTCGTTCCTCGACGCCCATCTACGGGCGCTCGAGTGCTCCGCGCGGAAACTGGCGGGAGACGAGATCGGGTTCGTCGACGAGGTCCGCGCCTACTTCGACGTCGACATCGCGCTCGGCGACCAGGACGACTACCGGGCCGCCCATCACCGTCTCGACGAGGTGCTGCCCGGAGCGGGCTCGCTGACCGAGCGCATGCGGGCCCACCGCGCGTCGGACGAGATCCCGCCGGAGCGGCTCGCTGCATGCGTGGAGGCGTTCTCGAGCGCCCTGCGGGACGAGGTGCGGCGCCGGTACCCGCTGCCCGACGCCGAGCAGGTCACCTACGAGGTGGTGGGGGACAAGCCGTGGTCCGGCTTCAACTACTACCTCGGCGACTACCGGTCGACGGTGGCGATCAACTCGGATCTGAAGCAACACATGGCGCACCTGCCGCGGCTGATCGCACACGAGTCCTATCCCGGCCACCACACCGAGCACTGCCGCAAGGAGGCCGGGCTGGTGGCGACGGCCGGTCAGCACGAGCAGACGATCTTCCTGGTCAACACCCCGCAGTGCCTCATGGCGGAGGGGCTGGCGGACCTCGCGCTCGAGTCTCTGATCGGGCCCGGGTGGGGAGCGTGGGCGCAGGAGATCTATGCCGACCTCGGCCTGCGGTTCGACGGTGCGCGCGCCGAAGCCGTGCACACCGCGTCTGCGGGTCTGCTCGGCGTCCGGCAGGACGCGGCGTTGATGCTGCACGACCAGCACCGGAGCCACGACGACGTCGCGTCGTTCCTCGAGCGGTGGTCGCTGACGACCTCGGAGCGGGCCAGGCAGTCGTTGCGGTTCCTGACCTCGCCGCTGTGGCGGGCGTACATCTCCACCTACGTCGAGGGCTACCGCTTGCTCGGGGGGTGGCTCGATCGCGCGGACACCGCCGACGAGCGCAGCGCCCGGTTCGCCCGACTTCTCGACGAACCCCTGATCCCGTCCGGATTGCGCTGATCGGCTGCGCCTAGACTGGTCGCACGCCTGCTCGACCCCGATGACCGCTCGTCCTGCTGCTTGGAGAACCGTCGCGATGACCGCTGCACCTGTGAAGTCCACGATCGAGACCGCGTCCCTCGCGGAGCTCGACCCCGAGGTCGCCGCGGCGATGGCCGGCGAACTCGGCCGCCAGCGCGACACCCTCGAGATGATCGCGTCGGAGAACTTCGTGCCGCGCGCGATCCTGCAGGCGCAGGGCAGCGTGCTCACCAACAAGTACGCCGAGGGATACCCCGGCCGCCGCTACTACGGCGGCTGCGAGCACGTCGACGTCGTCGAGGACCTGGCGCGGAACCGCGCGAAGGAGCTCTTCGGCGCGGAATTCGCCAACGTGCAGCCGCATGCCGGCGCCCAGGCCAACGCCGCGGTGCTCATGGCGCTCATCGCGCCCGGCGACAAGATCATGGGTCTCGATCTCGCCCACGGCGGACACCTCACGCACGGCATGAAGCTCAACTTCTCCGGCAAGCTCTACGAGGTCGAGTCGTACGGAGTGAGCAAGGAAGACCACCGCATCGACATGGACGAGGTGCGCAAGCAGGCGCTTCACGCCCGGCCGCAGGTGCTCATCGCGGGCTGGTCCGCCTACCCGCGTCACCAGGATTTCGCCGCGTTCCGCTCGATCGCCGACGAGGTGGGCGCCCTGCTGTGGGTCGACATGGCGCACTTCGCCGGGCTCGTCGCCGCGGGTGTGCACCCGTCGCCCGTCCCGCACGCCGACGTCGTCTCCTCGACCGTCCACAAGACGCTGGGCGGCCCGCGCTCGGGCATCGTCCTGGCCAAGAAGGAGTGGGCGAAGAAGCTCAACTCCGCCGTCTTCCCCGGTCAGCAGGGTGGACCGCTGATGCACGCCGTCGCGGCCAAGGCCGTGGCCTTCAAGATCGCCGGCACCCCCGAGTTCCGGGAGCGTCAGGAGCGCACCCTGCGCGGCGCGTCGATCCTCGCCGAGCGTCTCACCGGCGCCGACGTGGCCGAGCAGGGCATCTCGGTGCTCACCGGCGGCACCGACGTGCACCTCGCCCTGGTGGACCTGCGCAACTCCCGCCTCGACGGGCAGCAGGCGGAGGACCTGCTGCACGAGGTCGGCATCACCGTCAATCGCAACGCCGTGCCCTTCGACCCGCGCCCGCCGATGGTGACCTCGGGTCTGCGGATCGGTACCGCGGCCCTCGCCACCCGCGGCTTCGGCGACACCGAGTTCACCGAGGTGGCCGACATCATCGCGACCGCACTGGTCACCGGCGAGGCCACCGATGCTCTCCGCGGTCGCGTCACCGCGCTGGCACGCAATTTCCCGCTGTACGACGGACTCGAGGACTGGGGCCTGCTGGGCTGACGCCTACCGGTTGCGCAGCGGGAGTCCGGCCTCGGCGAGGAACGCGAGCACGTCCTCCTCGACCTCGTCGCGGTTGGTCTCGTTGAAGATCTCGTGGCGGGCGCCGTCGTACACCTTCTCCTGGAACGACGCGCCCCGGAGCGACGGCATGGCCGCGGCGGTCGGCTCGTAGGGCACCAGCTGGTCGCCGCCGCCGTGCAACCACAGGGTGGGCTGGTCGCCGAGCGTGCCCGACGACGCCACGGTGTCCACGGCCCGGCCGAAGGTCTCGAGCGTCGCGCGGGCGAAGGGACCGTGGTAGACGAGCGGATCGGCCTGATAGGCCGCGCCGACGTCGGGGTCGCGGGAGAGCACCGACGGGTCGATCGGCACGTCGGGAATTTCGTCGAGCTCGAGCAGCGCGGAGAAGACCTCCATCTTCCCCACGAGGGGGCCGGAGAGAACCAACGCGGCCAGCTCGTCGCGATGGGTCTGGGCGTAGCGCGTGGCCAGCAGGCCGCCCATGGAGTGACCGATCAGCACGAGCGGCAGGTCGGGGTAGTCGGCGCGGGCACGCTCGGCCACCGTGTGCAGGTCCGCCACCACGGCGTCGACGTCGGTGACCACGGCGCGGTCCCCGTCGGATCGGCCGTGCCCGTGGTGGTCCGGGGCGAACACGGCCGCACCGGCCGCGACCAGGGTGGAGGCCAGGTGCGCGTAGCGACCCGAATGCTCCCCGTACCCGTGCGCGATCAGCACGAGGAACTGCGGCGGACGCGGCACCGGCCACGCTCGGTACGCCACCGTTCCCTGTGCGCCGTCGAATTCCTGCATCTCCTGGGCGTTCTGCATGACGGCGACGCTAACAGCGTCGGATCGTGTTTCGGGGCGATACCGAATGCGCCGGTTCCGGGGGCAAGTCGTCACACGGTGTTCACCGACACGCCCGACGCCGGATCGGGCCGCGGGTGCGGTGGCGGCAGTAGCGTCGGCAGTGCGGGCGGCGGGGAAGCCGTCCGTGCGGGAGGTCTCCGACATGGTCGAATCCAACGACCCGAGAAGGGACCGGACTCTCGGTCTCGTCGACGTCGGCGGTCGGCATCGGCAGACCCTCCGGTCCAGCGATCGACCACGCCGCGCCCGCGCGGCGTTCGAGGAGTCCGAAGTGACTGCAACTCGCTCCGCCACCACCCGCACGTACGTCCTCGACACCTCGGTGTTGCTCTCCGATCCGTGGGCCGTGACCCGGTTCGCCGAGCACGCCGTCGTGTTGCCCCTCGTGGTCATCGGTGAGCTCGAGGGCAAACGCCACCATCACGAACTGGGATGGTTCGCCCGGGAGTCGTTGCGGATGTTGGACGATCTGCGCATCGAGCACGGTCGTCTCGATCAGCCGGTTCCGATCGGGGTCGACGGCGGCACGCTGCAGGTGGAGCTGAACCACACCGACCCGACCGTGCTGCCGGTCGGGTTCCGCACCGACACCAACGACGCGCGGATTCTCGCCTGCGCGCTCAACCTCGCCGCCGAGGGCCGGGACGTGGTGCTGGTCAGCAAGGACATCCCGCTGCGGGTCAAGGCGGGTGCGGTGGGCCTGCCGGCCGACGAGTACCACGCTCACGACGTCGTGCCCTCCGGGTGGACGGGAATGGCGGAGCTCGAGGTGTCGCGGGAGGTCGTCGACACGCTGTTCGCGCACGGTGTCGTCGATCTGGACGAGGCGCGAGATCTACCCTGCCACACCGGCGTTCGTCTGCTCGGTGGGTCGTCCAGTGCACTCGGGCGCGTCACGCCGGACAAGCAGGTCCTTCTGGTGCGCGGTGAGCGGGAGGCCTTCGGACTGCACGGCCGATCGGCGGAGCAGCGCGTCGCGCTGGACCTGCTGCTCGACGAGTCCATCGGCATCGTCTCCCTCGGCGGCAAGGCCGGCACCGGCAAGTCGGCGTTGGCCCTGACGGCCGGACTCGAGGCGGTGCTCGAACGTCGGACCCACCGCAAGGTGGTGGTGTTCCGTCCGCTGTACGCCGTCGGCGGCCAGGAGCTCGGCTACCTGCCGGGCAGCGAGAGCGACAAGATGGGCCCGTGGGCGCAGGCGGTGTTCGACACCCTCGACGGCCTCGCGAGCCCGGAGGTCATCGAGGAGGTCACCGCGCGCGGAATGCTGGAGGTGCTGCCCCTGACGCACGTTCGCGGGCGCTCGCTGCACGACTCGTTCGTCATCGTCGACGAGGCGCAGTCCCTCGAGCGCAACGTCCTGCTCACCGTGCTCTCCCGCCTGGGGTCCGGATCGCGGGTCGTCCTCACGCACGACGTCGCCCAGCGCGACAACCTGCGGGTGGGTCGGCACGACGGCGTGGCCGCGGTCATCGAGAAGCTCAAGGGTCATCCACTCTTCGCCCACGTGACGCTGACGCGGTCCGAGCGGTCGCCGATCGCCGCCCTGGTGACGGACATGCTCGAGGAGTTCGGACCGGCCTGATCTCGGGCCGGCTCGATCTCGGGCCGGCGGACGAGGACGTGCCGGGGCCCCGGTCACCGCGGATGGTGTGACCGGGGCCAGAACCTGGCGCCCGTCGACTGGGAGTCACCCAAAGACGGGGGGAGGGGCGTCAGGATTCCGAGCCGGGCTGGTCCGGCCGTTATTCTCTGGGGCATGGACACCAGCGACCACGACGTGTTGACCGCCCTGGAATCGGACGCCGCACGAGTCCTCGAGGCTCACATCGAGGTGGCCGACGGGTGGCAACCGCACGATTACGTGCCGTGGGACGCGGGCCGGAACTTCGCGTTCCTGGGCGGCGAGGACTGGGCGCCGGACCAGGTGTCGCTGTCCGACGTCGAGGTGCTCGCGGCCACCGTCGGCGTGCTCTTGGCGGACAACCTGCCGGAGTACCACCGGGACCTCGCGTTCGCGCTGCGGGCGAACGACACCTGGTGGAAGCTCATCGGTCGCTGGACGGCCGAGGAGAACCGGCACGCGATCGTGCTGCGCAACTACCTCATGACCACGCGCGCCGTGGACCCCGTCGAGCTCGAACGCATTCGCGTGGAGCACATGACCACGGGGTACCGGTCGCCGTCGCTGCACGCCGTCCACATCCTGGCCAAGTTCGCGCTCGACGAGCAGGCCGCGACCGTCCGCCACCGTCGCAGTGCCGACGTCAGCGAGGACGCCCTGCTGTCGGCCATCTTCGATCGCATCGCCACCGACGACGCGCTGCAGGCCGAGTTGTTCGCCTCGCTGGTCGCCGCGGCCCTCCGGCACGATGCGGACGGCACCGTGCTCGCCGTCGCGGACGCCGTCGACTCGTTCTCCCTGCCGTCGGTGGATCTGCCCGGACGCGGCAACAGCACGGCCCTGCTGGCCGAGGCCGGTCTCTACGACGAGACCGTGCAGACCGAGCAGGTCATCCGGCCGCTGCTCGAGACGTGGGGCATTTTCGACCTCGACGGCCTCGGCGACGACGCCGCGGCTGCGCGCGATCGGCTCCGCTCCGCAGTCGGCGTCGCCTGAGCGGTCACCGCCCGCGCGCTCACCGCGCTCACCGTGTGAGCGTGAATCCGCCGATCGGCGCGGCGCCGCCGAAGCCGACGAAGTAGACCGTGCCGGTGTACCGATTCGGGTTCGCCGGGTCCACGGTCATCTCGTCGTGCACCAGAGCGCCCAGTGCGGGCGAGAGGCGACCGTAGTCGACGTGGATCACGTCGGCGCCCGTGGCGATGGACGGGGCGCTGTACACGTCCGCCGGCAGGATGTCGGCACCCAGCACACGGTTGGTGGCCGCGGTGCCTCCGCCGGTGATGGTCTTGCCCTGCCAGAACGGGACCGGGGCGCCGGACGGATCCGTCCCCGCGTAGACCCCGTCCGGGGGAAGAGGCGCCGCGGACGCCACTGCCGGTGCCGCGAGGGCGGCACCGGCAGCGGTGAGGACGAGCAGGGTGGCAGCGGCCGTTCGCTTCATGAGGTGTCCTCACGTCGAATGTGATCAGTCACATACGACTGTCCTCTTTCGGCGCTTCTCACACCACCGCGTGGACGATCAGTCGCGCACCTTCGCCATCGCGAGCACGTCCAGGCGGGAGTCCAGTTCGGCCTCGGACAGCTTGTCCGGGACCAGCCCACGCTCGATGACGACCTCGCGGATGGTCTTCTTCTCCTTCAGCGCCTGCTTGGCGACGGCCGCGGCCTCCTCGTAGCCGATCGCGCTGTTCAGCGGGGTGACGATCGACGGGGAGGACTCGGCGAGCTGCTTGAGGTGTTCGTCGTTGGCCTCGAGGCCGGCCACGCACTTGTCGACGAACAGCCGGGAGACGTTGGCCAGCAGCTTGAGCGACTCGAGAAGATTGCGAGCCATCATCGGGATGTAGACGTTCAGCTCGAACGCGCCGGCGGCGCCGCCCCACGCGATGGCCGCGTCGTTGCCGACGATCTGCGCCGCGACCTGCGTCGCGGCCTCCGGCAGCACCGGGTTGACCTTGCCCGGCATGATCGAGCTGCCCGGCTGCAGGTCGGGCAGACGGATCTCGCCGAGTCCGGTGAGCGGGCCCGATCCCATCCAGCGGATGTCGTTGGCGATCTTGGTCAGCGAGACCGCGATGGTGCGCAGGGCGCCCGACGCCTCGACGAGGCCGTCGCGTGCGGCCTGGGCCTCGAACGAGTCCTTCGCCGGGGTCAGCGCGTCGACACCCGTCGACTTCACGAGCTCGGCCACCACCTTCGGGCCGAAGCCGTCGGGGGCGTTGAGGCCGGTTCCGACGGCGGTGCCACCGATGGGCAGTTCGCCGAGGCGGGGGAGGACCGACTGCACGCGCTCGATGCCGGCCTCGATCTGGCGGGCGTAGCCGCCGAACTCCTGGCCGAGGGTGACCGGGACGGCATCCATGAGGTGGGTGCGACCGGACTTGACGACGGTCTTCCACTCGGTGGCCTTCGCCGCGAGCGCCTTGTGGAGGTACTGCAGCGCCGGGATGAGATCGGTGACCGCGGCCTCGGTGGCGGCGACGTGCGTGGCCGTGGGGAAGGTGTCGTTGGACGACTGCGACATGTTGACGTGGTCGTTGGGGTGGACCTCGACGCCGTTGTTCTTGGCGATGCTCGCGATGACCTCGTTGGCGTTCATGTTGGAGCTGGTGCCCGAGCCGGTCTGGAACACGTCGATGGGGAATTCCCCGTCGTGCTTGCCGTCGGCGATCTCGGTCGCGGCGGCCACGATGGCGTCGGCCTTCTCCGCGTCGAGCAGCCCGAGGTCCTTGTTGACCTGCGCGCACGCGGCCTTGAGCAGACCCATCGCACGGATCTGCGTCCGTTCGAGGGGACGTCCCGAGATGGGGAAGTTCTCGACGGCGCGCTGGGTCTGGGCACGCCAGAGTGCGTTCACGGGAACGCGGACCTCGCCCATGGTGTCGTGCTCGATGCGGAACTGGTCGGAATCAGTCATGAACCTTTGCCTCGTCGGTTGCGGGTCGGTTGCGGAACAGCTGCGGATCGGATCAGAAGGACGGGACGGCGCCGGAATCGCCGTCGAAGTCGACGGACGAGTACTCCCGGAGCTTGTCCAGGCGGTGGTAGGCGTCGATCATGCGCACGGTGCCGGACTTCGATCGCATGACGATCGACTGCGTGTGGGCGCCGCCGCCGGAGTAGCGCACACCTTGCAGCAGGTCGCCGTCGGTGACCCCGGTCGCGGTGAAGAAGACGTTCTCGCCCGACACCAGGTCCTCGGTGACCAAGACGCGATCGAGGTCGTGACCGGCGTCGATCGCCTTCTGGCGCTCGGCGTCGTCGGTCGGCGCGAGGGCTCCCTGCAGGGTGCCGCCGAGGCACCGCATGGCCGCCGCCGCGATGATGCCCTCGGGCGTGCCGCCGGTGCCGAGCAGGATGTCGATGGGGGAGTTCGGGCGGGCGGCCGCGATGGCGCCGGCCACGTCGCCGTCGGAGATGAGCCGGATGCGGGCGCCGGTGTCGCGGACCTGCTGGATGAGCTCGGCGTGGCGGGGGCGGTCGAGGATGCAGACCGTGACGTCGGTGGTCGACCCCTTCTTGACCCGCGCGATGCGCTCGATGTTCTCCCGCACGGGAGCGGTGATGTCGACGACCTCGGCGTAGTCCGGGCCGACGGCGAGCTTGCGCATGTAGAACACGGCCGACGGGTCGAACATCGCGCCGCGCTCGGCGACCGCGAGGACCGAGATCGCGTTCGGCATGCCCTTCGCCATCAGGGTGGTGCCGTCGACCGGGTCGACGGCGAAGTCGACCTCGGGACCGTTGCCGTTGCCCACCTGCTCGCCGTTGTAGAGCATCGGGGCTTCGTCCTTCTCGCCCTCGCCGATGACCACCACGCCGCGCATGGACACCGAGGACACCAGCTGCCGCATGGCGTCTACGGCCGCACCGTCGCCGCCCTCCTTGTCGCCGCGGCCGACCCAGCGTCCGCTGGCCAGGGCCCCCGCCTCGGTGACACGCACCAGTTCGAGAGCCAGGTTGCGGTCCGGTGCCATCGGGGTGGAGCTGTCGGTGCTGGCCGTCATGTGCGCGGTGCCTCCTCGGGCGGGGATACGTGCCGTGATTGTCGCATCACACCCTGCGCGGCGGCGTCGGCAGGTCGGCAGGTGGGATAGTGGACTCCGTGGCCGAGAAGAAACCCAGGATCCTCCAGAACAACAAGGACATGGCGTGGTCACTGATCCCGCTGCTTCTCGCCTGCGTGGTGATCGCGGCCATCGCCGGGCAGTGCTCGCTCCGCGTCGGCGGCCCTGAGGCCGGACAGGTCCCCCGCATCGATCTGGGCGCCACGCTGCAGGCGGACGCCGACTCGGTCGACTTCCCGATCCGCCGCCCCGAGGTGCCCGCGGACTGGATCCCCAATTCGGCGTCGCGCCCGTCGATCCCCGGGTCGGACTCGCCGGTCAGCACCGTCGGCTTCGTCACGCCGTCGGGAAGCTACCTCGGCCTGACGCAGAGCGACGCGAGCGAGGAGGACCTGCTGCGCTTCCGCACGGACGGCGCGCGAACCGAGGGGCAGGGCGTCGAGTCCGTGGCCGGGACCGACTGGGTGGTCTACCGCGGCGAGAACACCGAGCCGTTCTGGGTCGCCGACCTCGGAAGGAGCCGCGCGTTGATCACCGGGTCCGGTAACCAGGACGAGTTCCTCGCCCTGGCGTCGGCCGTCGTCTCGGCACCGGTGCTCGACCCGCGCTGACCGCGTCGTCGGGCGAGGCGGGCGAGGCGGGCGTCGGGCGAGGCGCGTCGGTCGAGGCGCGTCAGTCGTCGTCGCGACCGGCGAGCGCGTCCTCGATGCGGGCGCGGGCTCCGGCGAGATGCTGCTCGCATCGTGCGGCGAGCGCCTCGCCGCGCTCCCACAGCGCCAACGACGCGTCCAGGTCCAGGCCGCCCTGCTCGAGCACCTTCACCACGTCCACCAGCTCGTCGCGGGCGGCCTCGTAACCGAGTTCGTCGACCGGGGTCTCGCTCATGGGTCCATCCTCTCCGACGCGTTGCTCGGCGCGGCGACCCGGCCCATCCCGACCGCGGTGACGGACCCGTCGGCCACCCGGATGCGCAGTTGGGTGCCCGGCGGCGCGTCCGCGACGCTGCGCAGAACCTCGGGATCGTCACCCGGCACCACTCGCTGCACGACGGCGTAGCCGCGGGCGAGCGTCGCGGCCGGCCCCAAAGTCACCAATCGGGCTCGGAGGTGGTCGACGGCGGTGCTCTCGGAGGCGACGGCGCGGCGCACGTCGCGGCGGACGACGCGGCGCATCTCCGCGATTTCCTCGCCGCGGCGATCGAGTCCCGACATCGGATCCGCGAGAACGGGCCGGTGCCGGAGCGCGTCGAGTCCGCGGGCCTCGCGGGCGACCCACCCCCGTAGAGCCGCGGAACTCCGGGCGCGGAGCTCCGCCACCAGGGCCAGCTCCGCCTCGGCGTCGGGAACCACTCGCTTCGCCGCATCGGTGGGCGTCGCGGCGCGCACGTCCGCGACGTGGTCGCTCAGCGGGCTGTCCGGTTCGTGACCGATCGCGCTGACGATCGGCGTTCGGGCCGCGACGACGGCGCGACAGAGAGCTTCGTCGGAGAACGGGAGAAGATCCTCCACGCTGCCGCCGCCGCGCGCGAGAACGATCACGTCGACGTCGGGATGCTCGTCGAGTTCGGCGATCGCACGCAGGATGCCGGGCACCGCCGACGGGCCCTGCACCGGGGTGTTGCGGACCTCGAACCGCACGGCCGGCCACCGTCGTCGGGCGACCGACAGCACGTCCTTCTCGGCGGCGCTCGCACGTGCGGTGACCAGTCCTACGGCGCGGGGGAGGAACGGCAAGGGGCGCTTGAGGCGTGGATCGAACAGGCCCTCCGCAGCGAGCATGCCGCGCAGACGCTCGATCCGGGCGAGCAGCTCGCCCACGCCGATCGCGCGAATTTCGGTGGCACGCAACGAGATGGTGCCGCGCCCGGTGAAGAAGGAGAGCTTGCCGTACAGCACCACGCGCGCGCCCTCGACCACCGGCACGGGGGAGGACTGGATGAGCATCGGCGAACACGTGACCGACAGCGACATGTCGGCCGCCGGATCTCGCAGCGTGAGAAACGCCGTGCGCGTGCCCTGCCGCACCGACACCTGGGTCAGCTGACCTTCCACCCAGATGCTGCCCAGCCGGTCGATCCACCCGGCGACCTTGGTGGCGACGCTGCGGACGGGGAGAGGATTCTCCGGCGAACTGACCGGTGGGGACGTCACTTGGCGCGTGCGGTGGTGATGCGGTTCTCGAGCATGGTCCGGTAGGGGGCGCGATTCTTGGCGGCCGTCTCGTAGTCGAGCAGCTCCGTGAGGTCGTCGACGGACAACGACCGCAGGCGGGCGCGCAGCTGAGCGAGGGTCAGCGCGTCGTAGTCCAGGTACTCCGCGATCTCGGGCCGGGCGTCGGCGGCGGTGAGCGTCGGGGCGGCCACGTGATCGGCGGGCTGCACCTCGGACGGCGGGGTCGAGTACAGCGCGAAGCGGCCGGACGTCGGGGCGTCGCCGTCGGACGTGTCGGTGGCCGAGGATGCGCTCCCGGTGGCTGTCCGGGACGGGGCGTCGACGGCGACGTCGGTGTAGCGGCCGGGCGTCGGGCCGGCGTCGGCGGGAGGTGCCGGGTCGTCATCGAGTTGACGCGCCGCGTCGTCATCGAGTTGACGCGCCGCGTCGTCGTCGAACGTCGCCCACTCCGGCTGCTCCTCGGGCCGACCGCCGAGCAGGGAGAACACCTGGTCGCCCTTGATCGCGAGCTCGGTGACCGTCTGCTGGAAGCGCATCGCGGTCTGCAGCACCTCGCTCACGGCGGTCATCGGCAGCGAGAACGCCGTGGTGGGGAGTCTCCGCGCCTCTTCCACCACCGTGACGGCGATGCCCAGCGCGACTCGGGCTGCGAAGGGAGGACGAATCATGATGCACAGAGTGCCCGACGACGCGCCGTTTTCCCAGTCGGGTCGCCGCGCGAGCGGGTGGCGGTCGGGGAGGCCACGTATCCTGGAGCCATGTCCTCGGCTGTGCCCAGTACCCCGTCCACCTCGGTGCCTTCGGCGACGTCGGAGCCGTCGGCGCCCATCGCTCTCGACCTCGGCATCGCCCGGCGGGCGACGACGGAGGGGGAGTACACCGGACCCAAGCGCGTGCTGCTGGCCGAGCCCCGCGGGTACTGCGCTGGTGTCGACCGCGCCGTGGAGACCGTGGAGAAGGCGCTCGAGAAGCACGGCGCCCCCATCTACGTGCGCAAGGAGATCGTGCACAACCGCCACGTCGTGGAGACGCTGACGGATCAGGGCGTGGTCTTCGTCGACGAGACGGACGAGGTTCCCGAGGGCGCGCTGCTCGTGTTCTCCGCCCACGGGGTGTCCCCGGCGGTGCACGCCTCGGCCGCCGAGCGGAACCTGCGCACCATCGACGCCACGTGCCCGCTGGTCACCAAGGTCCATCAGGAGGCCAAGCGCTTCGCGCGGGACGACTTCGACATCCTGCTCATCGGCCACGAGGGGCACGAGGAGGTCGAGGGCACCGCGGGCGAGGCGCCGGACCGCGTGCAGGTGGTCGACGGACCCGAGAGCGTCGACGCCGTCACCGTGCGGGACGAGAGCAAGGTCATCTGGCTGTCGCAGACCACGCTCAGCGTCGACGAGACCATGGACACGGTCGCGCGGCTGCGGGAGAAGTTCCCACTGCTCCAGGACCCGCCCAGCGACGACATCTGCTACGCCACGCAGAACCGCCAGGTGGCGGTCAAGGCGATGGCGCCCGAGTGCGACCTGGTGATCGTGGTCGGCTCGCGGAACTCCTCGAACTCCGTGCGGCTGGTCGAGGTCGCCCTGGCCGCGGGTGCCCGGGCGAGCTACCTCGTCGACTACGCCAAGGAGGTCGACACCGCGTGGCTCGAGGGCGTGCGGACGGTCGGCATCACCTCCGGCGCCTCGGTGCCCGAAGTGCTGGTGCGGGGCGTGCTCGATCTGCTCGCCGACCACGGCTTCGGCTCCGTCGAGCCGGTCACCACGGCCAACGAGACCCTCGTCTTCGCTCTGCCGCGAGAGCTGCGGACCAGCGCTTGAGTTTGACGCTCCGGGACACCGACCTGGTCCGCGGTCGGTGTCCCCGGGTCGATCTAGTGGTCTCGGTCCCGGTAGCGCACCCGCGGCGTCGGATGCGGCGTGACGTTCTCCGCCCCCGTTCGGCGCTCGGGGTAGGACCGCGCTTCCGGGTACGGCCGGGCTTCGGGGTACGGCCGGGGCTCCGAGTAGGGCCGGGGTTCGGAGTAGCGCCTCGGTTCCGCCTGCCGTCTCGATTCCGCCTGGCGTCGTGGCTCCCGTTCGCGTCGACGCTCGCCGTCCACGCGCGGTCGACGGCCGGTCTCCGGGGCGGAGTGCGCCTGCTCGTCGTCGCGCGGCGCCCCTCGCATCCGGCGTGACGCCGGTGCGTCGGCACGAGCACGACGGGTTTCCGCACGGCCGCCCGAACGGCGGCCGGTGGTGTCGGGCCGCGGGTCGGTCTTCTCGGGTCGCCGTGCGCGAGTCTTCTCCGGGGAGCGGGGCTCGGTTTTGCGGGGCTCGGTTTTGCGGGGCTCGGTCTTGCGGGGGGCGGTGCTGCGGGTGCGGGCGGGGTGCGGGCGGTCGAGGAGGAGTCGGGCCGCGCCGATGCCGAGCACGAGCATCGTGGTGAGGAACATCAGGGGAAAGCGATCGACGAGCGGGACCGCGACGGTCAGGACGAGGTCCTTGAGCGAGCTGCCGGCGTCGTCCCCGGTGGTCTGATAGGCGACGGGGACGGCGACGATCATCAGCAGCGGCGGCTGCACCATCGCGGCGAAGAGACCCTTGCGGCGCACGGCCACCACGGCGAGGGCGCAGCCCAGAACGTAGAGGACGGCGAAGGTGGCGCCGGGTTCTCCGGCTCGCATCGCGTCGAGGGCGAAGCCGAGGACACACGCGCCGGCCGCCAGCGCCACGGCACCCCAGGCGGGGATTCCGGGCACGGTGGGGAGGGCCGAGCGGTGATCGAGTGGCACTCCCGAGCGCGCGTGTTGGGTGGTCGACACACACCGAGGTTAGCGTCGATCTACCCGGAGGCCTCGGCGGCGTGCCCGTGACGCGACGGCGCAGTGGTGTGCGTCGCGGACCGGACGACGCCGCGTGGACGGACGTCGACGGTGCTCGCGGTGGGCGGATCCCCGTCGAATCGGGACATCTCGTGCAATCGGCGCGCGGTCACGAACACGCGATTGTCCAGCGAGCCGACCGCGCTGTTGAACGCGTCGACGGCCTTGCCGAGATGGCTGCCCACCTTGTCGACGTGGTCGCCGACCGTCCCCAGGCGCTCGTAGAGCTCCCGGCCGAGCGCGACGACGGCGGCGGCGTCCTCCGCCAGGCTCTCCTGGCGCCAGGTGAAGGCGACGGTCCGCAGCAGCGCGACGAGGGTGGTCGGCGTCGCGAGCACCACGTTGCGGGTGAACGCGTGCTCGAGCAGGCCCCGGTCGCGGGTGAGCGCGGCGTCGAGGAAGGGATCCCCCGGCACGAACAGCACCACGAATTCCGGCGACGGGTCGAAGGCGCGCCAGTACTTCTTGTCCGCGAGCGCGTCGACGTGGGTGCGTAGGTGCCGTGCGTGGCGCTCGAGGTGCCGGTCGACGGTCTCCGGATCGGTTTCCGCGGCCGCGTCGAGGAAGGCCACCAGCGGCACCTTCGCGTCGACCACGACCGAGCGGCCGCCGGCGAGGCGGACCACGAGGTCCGGCCGGACGCCGTCGCCGACCACCTGGGTGTCGAAATCGCAGTGCTTCGTCATCCCGGCGAGTTCGACCACCCGCTCGAGCTGCATCTCGCCCCACCGCCCACGGATCTGGGGCGCCCTGAGCGCGGTGACCAGCTGATCGGTCTGCGACGCGAGATGCCGGGACGCCCGGTGCATCCCGGCCACCTGCTCGGTCAGTCCCGCGTAGGCGCTCGCCCGGTCCCGCTCGGCCACCCGCACGTGATTCTCGAGGGCGTCCACGGCGTCCCGCAGCGGGTCGACCACCCGCGCGATGCTCTCCCCGATCGCTCCGGAGTGTCGGCGGGCCGCGTCCTCGTTGAGCAGCGCGAGCGAGCGTCGGACGGCGTCCTCGCCGGCCGCGGCGGCGGCCAGGCGCTCGCCGGCGCGGGCGAGTTCGACGTCGCCCCGCGCGCTGCGGAGCCACCAGCCCAGCGCCATCCCCACGGCGAGGGCGACGAGGACGACGAGTGCGGTCACGGCGGTCATGGCGCACAGCATGGCCGACACCACCGACACGGCGACCGGTGACCGAGGTCGCGCTCGCGGCCGTCCGTGCGTCGACCGGGATCTGTCGTACCCCTCCGTTAGCGTCGATCGTATGAAGATCCTGCACACCTCGGACTGGCACATCGGGCGCACCTTCCACGGTGTCGACCTGCTGGCCGATCAGCGGCGTGCGCTGGACGCGGTGGCGGACATCGTGCGTGATCACGGTGTCGACGTCGTGGTCGTTCCGGGCGACGTCTACGACCGTGCGGTGCCCAGCGCCGACGCGGTTCGCCTGTGCACCAGTGCTTTCGAGCGCATCCGGGCGGCCGGTGCCCGCATCGTCGTCACGTCGGGCAATCACGATTCGCCCGCGCGTCTCGGCGCCGGCGCCTCGTTCGCCGCGGCCGGCGGCCTGCACGTGTTCACCACGGTGGCCGCGGTGGGGGAGCCCGTGGTCGTGGCCGACGAGCACGGCGACGTCGCGTTCTACGGCATCCCCTACCTCGAACCGGACGCCACCGCACGGGAACTCGGGGTGGCGGGCGGCCGGTCGCACGCGAGCGTCCTGGCGGCGGCGATGGGTCGCGTGCGGGCCGATCTGCAGGACCGGCCGGCATCGACACGCTCGGTGGTTCTCGCGCACGCCTTCGTGGTCGGCGGCGAGGCGACGGGATCGGAGCGGTCCATCTCGGTCGGCGGTGTGGAGACCGTCGCCGCGGGCGCGTTCGCCGGGGTCGACTACGTGGCGTTGGGGCACCTGCATTCCCCGCAGGAAGTGGAGCCGCATGTGCGGTATTCCGGTTCCCCCGTGCCGTATTCGTTCGGCGAGCGTTCGCACCGCAAGGCGGTGTGGCTGATCGATCTCGACGCGCAGGGTCTCGCCGACGTGACGCGCATCGATCTCCCGGTCGTGCGCGAACTGTCCGTGCTCGAGGGCACGCTCGACGAGTTGGTGTCCGACGCGCGGTTCGCCGCGGCCGAGGAGCACTACGTGTCGGCGGTGCTCACCGATGCAGTGCGGCCGCTGGACGCCATGCGCGCTCTGCGTCAGCGGTTTCCGTTCGCGGTGCATCTCGAGTGGCATCGGCCCGTGGGCTCCGACCTCGGCCGGTACCGAGACAAGGTGATCGGCCGGACGGACGCCGCCATCGTGCGCAGTTTCGTCACCGACATGCGGAGCGCACCGTCGGACAGCGAGTGCGCGCTGCTCGACGCCGCGGTGGAAGCGGCCGTGGCGCAGCAGGATTCGTCGACCGCGACGGCGGAGGACCGGTCGGTGGCGATGTCGGCGTGAGGCTCCACGCACTGTCGGTGACGGCGTTCGGTCCGTTCGGCGGATCGGTCGACGTCGACTTCGACCGGCTCGGCGCGGACGGGCTGTTCCTGCTGCACGGCCCCACGGGTGCGGGCAAGACCTCGGTGCTCGATGCCGTCGCGTTCGCCCTCTACGGGGTGCTCCCCGGGTCCCGTCGGGAGAACCGGCGGTTGCTCTCCGACCACGCCGAGGCGGGTGTCGCGCCGCGGGTCGTGCTCGAGGCCACCCTGGGCGGCCGCCGCGTCACCCTCTCCCGCACCCCGGAATACCTGCGGCCCAAGCGTCGAGGCGACGGCGTGACCAAGCAGAACGCGTCCGCCTCGCTCGTGTGGGAGGACGGGGACGGCGAGAACCTCACGCGCATCGACGAGGTGGCGCGCGAGGTCGAGCGGCTGCTCGGCATGCGCGTCGACCAGTTCTTCCAGGTGGTGATGCTGCCGCAGGGCGAGTTCGCGCGGTTCCTGCGCGCGCGCACCGAGGATCGCGGCGCTCTGCTCGAGCAACTCTTCGACACCGACCGATTCTCGTCCGTCGAGCAGTGGTTCGCCGAGCGCCGGCGGGCCGGGGCCGACGCGTTGGCCGGCCGGACGGACGCTCTCGACCGCCTCGCGGCTCAGGTGGCCACCGCGGCGGGAGTCGAGCACGCCGTCGGTGACGACGTCGTCGACTGGGCCACCGGTCTGGCGGAGGACGCCCGTGACCGGGTCGTCGTCGAGCAGGCGAGGTTGGCCGCTGCGCGCGCGGACCACGACGCCGCCCGCATCGCGGCCGCGGACGCGCACCGTCGTGCCGACGCGCGTCGCCGCGGCGAGGCGGCACAGGCGGCCCTGGCCGTGCTGTCCGCCGGTCGTGCCGACCGGGAGCGTCGCGCCGAGGAGCTCGACGCCGCCGGTCGCGCCGAGGCCGTGATCGGTCGCCTCGCGGCGTACGACGCGGCCCGCCGGCGTGCCGACCGCGCCGAGACGGCGATGACGGCGGGGGTCGACACGGCCGCGAGGACTCGCGCCGCCGACGTCGTGGCGGCGTTGTCGTGGCCGCCGTCCGAGGACGACGCGGCGCGGCTCGACGCAGCCGTGCAGGACTGGAGCGGGGAGATCGCCGTTCTCGACGGCGTCGCCGAGGTCGAGCGGCACCGCGCGAGTGCCGACCGTGACCGTCGTACGGCGCTCGACCGCGTGCGGGAGCTGACGGAGACGCTCGCGGACGCACGGGCTCGCCTCGATGCCGTGCCGGCCGACCGCCTGCGCTTGGACGCCGAGCTCGCCGACTGTATCGATGCCGCGGCCGCTCTGGGGTCGGCCGAGTCGCGTCGGGCGGAGGCCGCCGCCGCGGTCGATGCGCGACTGGAGCGTCGACGGATCGAGCGTCGACTAGCGGAGGCCGTCGAGACGGCCGACGCTGCGCGTCGCAACTGCGACGAGCTGCGCGCGCGGTGGCTGGACGTGCGCGAACGGCGACTCGACTCCATGTCGGCGGAACTCGCGGCGCGGCTGACAGCGGGCGAGCCGTGCACCGTGTGCGGTGCGACCGAACACCCGAGGCCGGCCGTGCGCCGGGAGGATCACGTCGATCTCCGGGACGAGCGCGAGGCCGAGGCGCGCAAGAGTGCGGCCGAGGCCGACGAGGTGTCCGCGCGGGCACGGGTGGAGCACCTGCGGGAGACCCTGGCAGCCCTGGGTCCCGACGACGCGGCCGACTCCGCGGCGCTCGCCGAGCGTCTCGACGCCGCCACGGCCGAGGTGGTGCGGCTGCAGGAGCGGGCGGTCCGACGCGAGGCGGTCGCGTCCGCGCGGGCGGCCCTCGACCGCGAGGCCGACAAGACCGCGGCTCGCATCACCGCCGTGTCGGCCGAGCTGGCGTCCACGCACGAGCGACTCACCGCGCTCGAGACCCGGATCGCCGAGGACACCGCGCGGGTCGAGTCGGCGATCGGACCCTCGGCGTCGGTGGCGGACCGTCGCCGGGGTGTCGAGGAGGCCATCGACGCGGCACTCGCCGTGCGCGACACCCGGACCGCCGCCGCCGCGGCACGCACCGCGGCGGACCGGGCGAACGCGGACGCGGACGACGCGGTCACGGAGGCCGGGTTCGCCGGACGAGCCGAGGCGATCGCCGCCGCACGCACGGCGGAGGCCCGGGAACGGCTGCGCGCCGACCTCGCCCGCGCCGAGCGTGAGGAGGCCGCCGCGGGCGCCGCACTCGCCGATGCCGACGTCGCCGCAGCGATGATAGACGGCCCGGTGGACACCGATGCCGTCGACGCGGTGGACGTCGCCACCCGCGAGGCGTTGGACCGAGCCGTGGCGAGCGCCGACGAGGCCGAGCGCCGGTCGCGTCAACTCGCGGACCTGACGGCTCAGCTGTGGTCGGTGGCGGACGCGATCGGGCCGCTGCAGCAGCGGCAGCAGGAACTCGAAGCCCTGGCCGACGTCGTTGCCGGTCGCGGCGCCAACGCCCGCAAGATGTCGCTTCGGTCCTATGTCCTCGCCGCGCGTCTGGAGGAGGTCGCTGCGGCCGCGTCGTTGCGGTTCCGGCGCATGTCCGAGGGGCGCTTCGAGTTCGTGCATTCCGACGAGGCCGGGCCGCGCGGCACTCGCGGCGGCTTGGGCCTGGACATCAGGGACGACTACACCGGAGTCGTTCGACCGGCGGGCACGCTCTCGGGTGGGGAGGCGTTCTGCGCGTCACTTTCCCTCGCTCTCGGGCTCGCGGACGTCGTCGCGGCTGAGGCCGGGGGCGTCACCCTCGACACGATGTTCGTCGACGAGGGCTTCGGCACCCTCGACGCCGAGTCGCTCGACGCCGTGATGGGCGTGCTCGACGACCTGCGGTCCGGCGGTCGCACGGTCGGCATCGTCAGTCACGTCAGCGAACTGCGCGACCGCGTCCCCAGTCGACTCGAGGTGATGCGGGGGCGGACCGGATCGACCGTGCGGGTGCACGCCCCGGCGATCTGACGATCAGCTGTCCGTCGTGCGGTTCGTGTCCTCGGACGGGCCCGGATCCGGGGCGAAGCGGGTCCCGTGCTCGTGCACGACGACGGGCGCGTCGTCCCCCTCGGTCCCGAGATCGTCGTGCACCTTCTCGGCGATCACGTTGGCGGGCGGGTGCTCGTCCGACCGGAGCTCGATCTGCTCGTTGACGTACCGGACCAGGACGGCCGCCGCGGCGGCGACGGGAACGGCGAGGAATGCGCCGATGATGCCGAAGACGGAACCGCCGGCGGTGACGGCGAGCAAGACGACGGCCGCGTGCAGCTTCATCGACTTGCTCTGCAGGATCGGCTGCAGCACGTTGCCCTCGATCTGCTGCACCGCGAGGATGATGACGAGGACGATCACCGCGGTGGTGAAACCGTTGGCCACCAATGCCACCAACACGGCCAGGGCGCCGGCGACGAACGCACCGACGATCGGGATGAAGCCACCGAGGAACGTCAGCGTCATCAGGACCGGGGTCAGCGGCACGCCGAGGATCAGCAGTCCGATACCGATGAAGATCGCGTCGATGGCGCTCACGACCGCCTGGGTGCGGATGAACCCGCCGAGCGTGTCCCAGATGCGGCTGAGCACCTCGGCGATGTGCCCGCCCGCCTTGCGTCCGGCGAGACCGTGCAGCCAGGGGAGGAAGCGCGGGCCGTCCTTGATGAAGAAGAAGCTCAGCACCAGCACCAGGCCGAGCGTCACCAGGATCGACCCGGCGGTCGCGACGCCGGAGAACACGCCGGACGCGATCATCGCCCCGCTGTCCTGCAGCTGATTGCCCAAAGCCTGCACGGCGCTGTCGATCTGCTGGTCGTCGAGGTTCACCGGCGGGCCCTCGAGCCACGTCTGAACCTGGTTGATGCCCTCCTGGGCGCTGTCCGCCAGTTCCGGGGCCTGGTCCATGACGGACGGCACGATGAAGGCGACCACGCCGGCCAGCACGGCCAGGAACCCGAGCAACGACGTCACCGCGGCGAGCGCGGGTGGGGCTCCGATGCGCCGCAGCCACCGAGTGGGCGGCCAGAGCACGGTGGCGACGATCAGCGCGAGCAGGACCGGCAACACGATGACCCAGAGCTGACCGATCAGCCAGCCGCCGACCCACAACGCTCCGGCGATGACCAGGAGCATCGCCGACCACTTGGCGAGCCACGCACCGCCGCTGCCGAAGAGTGCGGATCGGTCGCGGCGCGGGCGGCCGGCCTCGGTGTCGGTCGTGGTGTCGGCCGCGACGCCGGCGGCGGACGAGGTTGCGTCGTTCTCTCCCACGGTGGGGTGTTCCTTCCCGTTGGGGGTGGTCACGAACCGACCCGAGGAGAAAGGTCGCCTGCGTCCTGCACTGTACCCGGGCGGCACCTTCTCATCCCTCACCCCGTCGCGGCCGGATAGGCCCCCCGGTCGAGCAGAGCCACCCGCCACAGGTGCATCGAGGCCGACGAGCGCCACGGTGACCAACGCCCCGACTCGCGGAGATCCACCCCCAGCAGCGCAGCGCCCTGCCGCACGACGAGGTCGGTGTCGAGCAGCACGTCGGGATCCCCCTGGACACGCATGGACACGTACCTGGCCGTCCACGGTCCGACGCCGCGGAGCGCGAGCAGGTCGGCCTCCTGTTCCGTCGCCGGGCGCCCGCGGTGCAGTTCGACCGCGCCGTCGGCGAGTCGTCGCGCCGTCTCGGCGATGGCGGTGACCCGCCGCGCCGGCCCGGTCAGGACGGTCGCGCCCTTGTCGGCCACGGCAGCGGGGGTGGGGAAGAGGCGGACGATGCCGTGCTCGGCAGCCCCGGCGTCGTCACCGACCGGGTCGCCGAGCGCCGCGACCAGCCGCGCGGTGTGGGTGGCCGCGGCGCCGAGGGAGATCTGCTGCCCGATCATGGTGCGCAGCAGAGTCTCCGACGGATCCACGGATCCGGGGACCCTGATACCGGGCGCCTCCGCGACCGACGGCGCGAGGGCCGGATCCGCCGCGAGCACCGCGTCGGCGTCGGCGGAGTCGACGTCGGTGCCGTACAGCAGGCGCACCCGGTCCAGAGCGTCCGGGACGTTCCGCTCGTCCGCGGTACGGACGGCGACGTGCAGGACCGTCCCACCCCGGCGCCGGTCGAGCCGACACGACACCACGGCCGGGCCGTGGGCCAGACGCAGCGAGCGCCGGTAGGTCCCGTCGACCACCGTCTCCATGCCCGGAACGGCGTGACCGGCGAGGAACCAGCTCATCCACTGGACGTCGTACGGCTCGGTGACGTCGAGGTCGGCCTCGGTGGTGGTCCAGCGCGGTGCGGTCACCACCTCATGGTGTCAGCGGCGGCGTCAGCAGCATCGGGCTCCCGGGTTGGCGTCGGCCTCCGCGTGACGACGACGCCAGTACTCCCGTTCGGAGGGAACGGGCGCGCCGGGGTGTCGTCGCTGCAGATGGTCGACGTAGCGGGCGTAGTCGTGGTCTCCCATGACGGAGGTGATCCACCAGTGCACGCCGCGCAGGGAGCGGAGAACGACGTCCACGCTCAGTGCCCGCCGTGCTTGGTGCCGGGACGGTCCACCACCCCGGACTCGATGAGGCGGTCCCACTCGGCCTGCACCGTCTTCTCCGCCTCGGTGGGGACGAACCCGCTGGGGGCGAACATCTTCGACGGCACGTCGGGCTCTTCGGTACTGGGCAGACCGCCCTGCCGAATCGCCTTGATGCACACCATCGCCCCGGCCGCGGCGACCACCAGCACCAGCCCGGCGAACACGATGGACAACGTGCCCTGGATGAAGGTGTTGCGGATGACGGCGTCGATCGCCTCCGGTGTGGCGGCGGTGCGGAACTCGGTGAGCCCCTGCGCCTTCGCCTCCTTGAAGTCGCTGTGCTGCGCCCAGTATCCGATGGCCGGGACCGAGGAGAAGATCTTCTGGTAGGAGGCCGTCATGGTGACCACCAGGTCGAACACCAACGGCACACCCGGGATCCAGGCCCACTTGAAGAGGCCCTTCTTCATCACGACGGTGAGCACCACGGTGAGAGCGATCGCGGCCAGCAGCTGGTTCGCGATGCCGAAGAGCGGGAAGAGGGTGTTGATGCCGCCGAGCGGGTCGGTGACGCCCATCAGCAGGATGGCGCCCCAGGCGCCGACCACGACGATCGAGCAGATCCAAGCGCCCACGCGCCAGGAGGGGTCGCGGAACTTCTTGGCCGGGCCACCGAGGTTGCCCAGCGAGTCCGAGAGCATGAATCGCGCGACGCGGGTGCCGGCGTCGACGGTGGTGAGGATGAAGAGCGCCTCGAACATGATCGCGAAGTGGTACCAGAAGGACTTGAGGCTCTCGCCGCCGAAGACCTGGTGCAGCACCTCGGACATGCCGAAGGCCAGGGTGGGGGCACCGCCGGTGCGCGAGATGATCGACTCCTCGCCCACGTCGGCCGCGGCCTGCGACAACTCGGCAGGCGTGATGTCGCCGCCGGACAGTCCGAGGCCGTTGACGTACTCCGCGGCGGTGTCCGGGGTGCCGCCGGTGAGCGCGGTGGGCGCGTTGAGGGCGAAGTAGATGTGCTGGTCGAGGATGCACGCGGTGACCAGCGCCATGATCGCGACGAACGATTCGGTGAGCATGCCGCCGTAGCCGATCATCCGCATCTGCTTCTCCTTCTCGAGAAGCTTCGGCGTGGTGCCGGACGAGATCAGGGCGTGGAACCCGGAGAGCGCGCCGCACGCGATGGTGATGAAGAGGAACGGGAAGAGCGAGCCCGCGAACGCCGGGCCGTTGCCGGTGCTGGCGAAGGACGTGGTGTCGGGCATCTGCAGGACCGGACGCGCGATGAGGATGCCGACCGCCAGCAGGACGATGGTGCCGATCTTCATGAACGTCGACAGGTAGTCGCGCGGGGCCAGCAGCAGCCACACCGGAAGGACCGACGCGGCGAGGCCGTAGGCGATGAGCAGCCAGGCGACGGTGACCTTGGAGAGCGTGAACCAGTCCGAGCCCCAGTCGGTTTCGGCGACCCAACCACCCGCGACGATGGCGAGGAGCAGCAGCACCACACCGATGAGCGAGACCTCGGAGACCTTGCCCGGGCGCAGGTAGCGCAGGTAGACCCCCATGAACAGTGCGATGGGGATGGTCAGCGCGATCGAGAAGACGCCCCAGGGACTTTCGGCGAGGGCGTTCACGACCACCAGGGCCAGCACCGCGATGAGGATGATCATGATGACGAACACGGCGACGATGGCGGCGGTGCCGCCGACCACGCCGAGCTCCTCGCGGGCCATCTGGCCGAGGCTGCGGCCGCGGCGGCGCGTGGACAACCACAGCACCAGGTAGTCCTGCACCGCGCCGGCGAAGACGACGCCCACGATGATCCACAGGGTGCCGGGCAGGTAGCCCATCTGCGCGGCGAGGACGGGGCCGACCAGGGGGCCGGCGCCGGCGATGGCCGCGAAATGGTGGCCGAAGAGCACGCGTCGATCGGTCGGCAGGTAGTCCTTGCCGTTCTCGAGGATCTCCGCCGGAGTCGCACGATCGTCCCGCGGCCGCACGACGCGGTTCTCGATCAGGCGGGCGTAGAACCGGAACGCAAAAATGTAGGTGCACACGGCGGCGATGACGAACCACACCGCGTTGGGGTTCTCCCCGCGCACGATGGCGACGATGGTCCAGGCGACACCGCCCAGAATGCCGATGAGGACGAACATGATGCGCTTGGCCGCGGACATCGGAGTCCGATCGACCACCGCGACCGGGGGCAGATCGTCGTCGTTCTTGACGAACTCGACGTGGGGGTTGTCTCTGTCGGAAACGACGGTCATCTACGGAGCTCCTGCGTCGGAAGGGCGATCATCGTGTGATCGGGGACACTGTAAGCAGGGGCACCGACATTTCGTGGCGGTCTTCGCGCGCGCCCGTGTCACGACCTGACAACGCCGCCTGTCTCGCCGCGTCGTCCGCCCGCGGGACGGCCTACGATGCTTTTCGTGTCCGATCACCCCGAGTACAAGCCCAACCCCGAGTACCGAGCCGACGGCGGCGCGCCGGGCACGGGGTCGACCGCCGGTGTCGGCACCGGGTCCTTCGGGCAGGCGGGCTACCAGCAGGCGCCGTCGTTCCCGAACCCCGAGCAGCAGCAGCCCGCGTACCCGCAGCAGCCGTACGGCCCGCCGCCGCTGCCTCCCACCAACGCCGGGTGGGCCGTCGCCGCACTCGTCTTCTTCTGGCCGCTCGCGTTCTCGGCGTTCAACCACTCGAGTTCCGTCTTCCCGCGGTGGTCGCTCGGCGACTACCAGGGCGCGCACTACGCGTCGGAACGCACGAAGCAGCTGGGCAAGTACTCGCTCTACATCTTCGGGGCGCTCTTCGCGCTGTTCATCCTGTTCTACGTCGTGATCATCGCGGTCGCGGTGTCGGCCGGATCGAGCTACACCTACTGACCGTTAGACTCTTCTCCCTGTGAGCCTCACTCTCGGAATCGTCGGTCTGCCCAACGTCGGCAAGTCCACCCTGTTCAACGCACTGACGCGGAACGACGTCCTCGCGGCGAACTACCCCTTCGCCACCATCGAGCCCAACGAGGGTGTCGTGCCGTTGCCGGACCCGCGGCTGAACGAGCTGGCGAAGATCTTCGGTTCCGAGCGCATCCTGCCCGCGCCGGTCACGTTCGTCGACATCGCGGGAATCGTGAAGGGCGCGTCCGAAGGGGCGGGTCTCGGCAACAAGTTCCTTGCCAACATCCGTGAGGCCGATGCCATTTGCCAGGTGGTGCGCGTGTTCGCCGACGACGACGTGGTGCACGTCGACGGCCGTGTCGACCCCGCCGCCGACATCGAGGTCATCGAGACCGAGCTGATCATCGCGGACATGCAGACCCTGGAGAAGGCCGTGCCGCGGCTCGAGAAGGAAGCGCGGACGCAGAAGGACCGAGCGCCGATGGTGGCCGCGGCCAAGGAAGCGCAGAGCATCCTCGACAGCGGTAAGACCCTGTACTCGGTGAAGGACACGTTCGACGCGTCGCTGCTCCGCGAGCTCAATCTGCTCACCACCAAGCCGTTCCTCTACGTCTTCAACGCCGACGAGTCGGTGCTGACCGACGAGTCCAAGGTGGCCGAGCTGCGTGCCGCCGTCGCCCCGGCCGACGCCGTGTTCCTCGACGCCAAGATCGAGTCCGAGCTCATCGAGCTCGACGACGAGTCCGCCATGGAGCTGCTCGAGAGCATCGGGCAGTCGGAGCCGGGGCTGCACGCGTTGGCGCGCGCCGGTTTCCACACCCTCGGTCTGCAGACCTACCTCACTGCGGGGCCGAAAGAGTCGCGGGCGTGGACCATCCACCGAGGCGACACCGCTCCCCAGGCCGCGGGCGTGATTCACACCGACTTCGAGAAGGGCTTCATCAAGGCTGAAGTGGTGTCCTACGACGACCTCATCGCCGCCGGATCCATGGCCGCGGCCAAGGCCGCCGGCAAGGTGCGCATGGAGGGCAAGGACTACGTCATGGCCGACGGGGACGTGGTGGAGTTCCGCTTCAACGTGTGACGGGCAGAATCAGTTGATGATCTCGGCGCGCTCGTCTCGCATGACGGCGATGCGATCGCGCCACTCCTGCAACGCTTCCGGCGCGAGACGCGGCCAGTCGTGGATCTCCTCGACGACGCGCAGCGGGTCCCGGCTGCGGCAGGAGCGGGTCGGATTGCCGGGGAACTTCTTGTCGGTGACGTTGGGATCGTTCTCCCACTCGCCCGTCGGCTCGACCCGGTAGACGTGGGGGTTGCCGTCGCCTGCGGCCAATTCGGCGGCCAGGCCGGCGCCGCCGATCAGGGCCGTGAAGTAGATGTGGTTCATGACGACCTCGGGCCGATAGTTCGACCGTCGACCGGCGGTGAGCAGATCGCCGGGAGTCAGATCGGCCTTGGTGCCGTGGTAGAACGGGCCGTCGTCGAGCGCCATCGTGACAGGGTACGACGGGTGGGTGCCGCGTGGGACGATCGCGGGATGCCGTCACCGCAAACGCTGTCCGACGACGATCGACGCGTCCTGGCGCGGTGGGCTGCGGACTGCGCGGGTCGAGTGGTCGACCTGTTCGTCGCCGACGACGACTCGGTGGGGGTGGTGCGGAATGCTCTCGACCGCACGCGCGCCTACGCCCGGGGCGAGAGCACCGCGGCCCTCGAGATCGCTCGGCGGATGGAGCCGGTGACGGCGGCACGATCCGCGACGACGCCCGCCGGTGCGGCCGCTGCGCGGGCCGTCGCCCAGGCGTCGGCGGTGGCGCACATGGGCGCTCACGCGTTGGGGGCCGCCGGATACGCGGCCAAGGCGGTGGCCCTGGCGCGTCCCGACGACCCCCACGCGGTCTCGCAGGAGACGCGGTGGCAACTCGACCGGCTGAAGGACGACGAACGCCGTGCCCTGGCGCGGCTGCCCGCCCTCGGAACGAGCACGTCCGGTCCCCTGGGAGCGGGTCTGCTCACCCGGGGTGTCCCGGGCGACGTGATCCGGGCGATTCAGTGGGACGTCGGAACGGCCTGACTCACCGCCAGCCGAGCTCCGGGGCCACGTGCGTCAGGATCGACTCCAGCAGGTGGGCGTTGTAGTCGACTCCGAGCTGGTTGGGGACGGTGAGCAGCAGCGTGTCGGCGGCGGCGATCGCCTCGTCCTGGGCGAGCTGCTCGATCAGCCGATCCGGTGTGCCGGCGTAGGTCTTGCCGAAGCGAGCCTTCCCGCCGTCGAGATAGCCCACCTGATCGCCACTGCCACCTTCGCGGCCGAAGTACATGCGGTCGGTCTCGTTCACGATCGGAAAGATGCTGCGGCTGACGGACACTCGCGGCTCGAACGGGTGACCGGCGTCGGACCACGTCTTGCGGAACCGCTCGATTTGCTCGGCCTGCAGCTCGTGGAACGGCACACCAGTGTCCTCGCTCAACAGCGTCGAACTCATGAGGTTCATGCCTTGCTGGGCGGTCCACTCGGCGGTCGCCCGCGTCCCGGCTCCCCACCAGATGCGCTGGCGCAGTCCCTCGGAGTGCGGTTCGAGACGCAACAGGCCGGGCGGGTTGGGGAACATGGGCGACGGGTTCGGCTGGGCGAAGCCCTTGCCCTCCAACAGGTCCAGGAAGATGCGGGTGTGATCACGGGCCATGTCGCCGTGATCCTTGCCCTCCGCGGGGGCGTACCCGAAGTAGCGGTAGCCCTCGATGACCTGCTCGGGCGATCCTCGGCTGACGCCGAGCTGCAGGCGGCCACCCGCGATGAGGTCCGTCGACCCTGCGTCCTCGACCATGTAGAACGGGTTCTCGTACCGCATGTCGATGACGCCGGTGCCGATCTCGATCCGGCTGGTCTTGGCACCCACGGCGGCCAGCAACGGGAACGGTGACGCGAGTTGGTTCGCGAAGTGGTGCACCCGGTAGTAGGCGCCGTCCGCACCGAGTTCTTCGGCCGCGACGGCAAGGTCGATCGACTGGTGCAGGACGTCCGCCGCGCTTCGAGTCTGCGAATGCGGCGAGTCGGACCAGTGACCGAACGAGAGGAACCCGATCTTCTTCATGGAAGCTTCAACCTCGTTGTCGAAGGAACTATTCCTGTTGGACACTGGGACCGTGAGTTCCACCGTCTTTGCCCTTCGCCCGCTCCCGGCCGCTGCTCTGGACGACGCCGCGGCGCTGCTCGCGACCGCGTTCGAGGGCTACCCGTGGACACAGTGGGGCGTTCCCGCGCAGGACCACGCGGTCCGGCTGACCCGGTTGCAGCGTCTCTACCTGCGGTACGCGCGTGAGCACGGGATCGTCCTGGCCGATTCGGACGTCACCGGTGTGGTGGCGCTGCTCCCGCCTGATCCGCCGGAGCCGCCGACGAGCATGCAACATGACGTGGTGGCCCTGCACGGTGATCGGTGGGAGGCGGTCGCCGGGGCGGTGACGCCGCCGCCGCCGACCGGGTCGTGGACCCTGGAAACTCTGGGCGTGGACCCGCGCTGTCGCGGACGCGGCCTCGGTGCCTCCTTGGTGCGCGCAGCCCTCGACGCCGTACCGGCCGATATTCCTGTCGCGCTGGAAACCTCAGACCCGCGCAACGTCCGCCTGTACGAGCGGTGCGGTTTCGGTCTCACCGCGACGACACACATTCCCGACGGCCCGACGGTCGTCTCGATGGTGCATCCCGCCGCGACCTGAACGCCCGAGGTCAGAACGGGGGTGGGGTGTCGTCCGGTGTGATGACCCTGCGGAGTCGGTTGCGGTTTCGCTCCTGTCGTCGGCGGGCGTGTTTCTGCTCGGTGCGTGGAGCGGGTCGTTGGCGCTCGGCCGGAGCCCGTTTCGGGGGCGGTTTCGGTGTGCCTGCGATGGGTGGGTCGCCGAAGACGATGGCGTCGAGTCCGGGGTGGATGTCGTGTCCGGTGAACGCCGGTCCGAGGACGGTGCGCCCGTCGGGGATGGTGATGGTGCGGATCAGCCGGCTCGGGTCGGTGGGGTCGGGGTACTGGTCGTCGACGAAGTCGGCGAACGTCTTCAGTAGGTGGTGGAAGCGGCATTTGGCGCCGAGTCCGGTCGCGCTGGTACGCCCGCCCCGCTCGGGGTGGGTGTGGTCGTATTCGGTGATGTGGTCGAGGTCCCCGTCCCACGCGGGTCGGTTGCAGCCGGGCCAGGTGCAGAACAGATCTCGGGCACGGATGTACGCATCCAGGGCTGCGGAGGGCCGGTAGGGGTTCGACGGTTGCGTTGCCGGCAGTGGGGTGTCGGTGCCGTCACCCAACGGCCGGATGATCGTGCCGGGGTCGGCGGCGAGGTCGCGGACGTGGGCGCCGGAGATGATGCCGATGCCGGGGAGGAACCCGACACCGTCGACCATGTCGAGGCCGATGGGCTCCTCGCACCCCCTCGTGTGGTCCACCGCAGCGTCACTGGCGGCCGCATCACGGTCCGCAGAGACGTCGACGCGATCCGGTGACACCGACTGTGCCGCAGCCGTTTCCGACGCAACGGGCTCAGTAGCAACGGTTCCCAGTGCAACGGTCTCCGGCGCAACAGGTTCCGTGGCAGCAGGCTCCGACGCAACGGGTTCCGCCGCGGACGGTTCGGTCGTCACCGACGCGGAGGTGTCCACGGCCAGATCCGGTCGGGGGAGGTGCTGCGGTGACCGGCAGACGCGCTCGTTCTCGGGGGCGGGGACGGGGCCGGTGAGGGTGGTGGTGTCGGTGACGAGGTGGATCACGATGCGGGGCGGTCGCCGCGAACTTGGTCAGGTCGATGCTCTTGTAGCGGCAGTCGGTGATGGGGCGGTCACAGTTGCAGCCGAATCCGGTTTGAGTGATCAACGCGTAATGCGCATCGGACGCCCGCGCGGCCTTGGAGCGGGTGACCTTCGGGCACACCTGCGCAGCCAACCTCGTCACGGACGCGTGGAGAGCAACGATGTCCTCCGCCGGCCGGGTGTCCGTCGCCGACGCCAAACCGTCACGGCCCATCTCGACGGTGAACTCCCGATTCCGCTTCGCCTTCTCCCGCCGGGCGCGGACGGCATCGGGATCACGGCGGTCGACCATCATGTCGACCATGGC
>NZ_FOJN01000009.1 GCF_900111805.1 Rhodococcoides kroppenstedtii | reverse complement strand
TGGAACATCGCTGGCCTTCTTACTCCAGTCTGCTGTAGCCACGTCGCATACCTCCGAGATCAGGGTGTTGCGACGACCAGTTGAATCCGCCCTGAGATCCGCGGTCCGAGTGCATGATCGTCCCGGCCTCCGGGAGGCGGCGCCACAGCGCCATCTGCAGTGCGTCTACGACGAGGTCGGTACGCATGTGATCGGCGATCGACCATCCCACGATGCGCCGGGAGAATGTGTCGAGAACCCCGCAGCAGTACACCTTGCCTGTGCCGGTGGGGTGTTCTGTGATGTCGGTGCACCAGATCTGATCGGGCCGCTCGGCGACGAACCGGCGGGCCACGAGATCGTCGTGCACCGCCGGTGCGGGTCGGTGGCGACGCTTGTGTCGGGCACCGATACCGGCGAGACCGAGAATGCGCATCACCCGTGCAACACGCTTGCGTCCTACGCGAACACCTGCACCGAGGCGCAGTTCGGCGTGCACCCGCGGCGCGCCGTAGCACCCGCGTGAGCCTTGGTGGATATCACGGATGCTGTTGGCCAACAGTGCATCCGACATATCACGCTCGGACGGTGGTCGATGTCGCCAGTCGTAGAATCCGGATCTCGACACCTCGAGGGTCCGGCAGGTCACCGCGACGGGAAAGCCGTCCCCAGCCAATTCGTGGACCAGCCGGAAAACTATTTTGGGAGGATGTTCTCCCGCGCGAAATAGGCGCTTGCGCGTTTGAGGATCTCGACCTCGGTCTCGAGGCGCTTCTTGTCTCGGCGCAACTGTGCCAGCTCGGCGCGTTCGCTCGTGGACAGACCGTCGACGCGGCCGGCATCGACGTCATCGAGTTTCATCCACCTGCGCAGACACAACTCACTGATGCCGAGGTCGGACGCGATGCGCATGACACTCGCCCCCGGCTGGGTGTCAGGTCGACCGCCCGGCGGCGGAACTCCTCGGGATGGGCAGCGGGCATAGCTCGGACTCCTCTCCTGCAGCAGCAACGCTACAGATCAGGTGTCCGGGAAACCGGGTCAAGCTCCCTCCTACCGCTGCAAGTCGCCTAACCACCACTGATAATCGTTACCGTAGAAGAGATTCTGGAAGAATTTCTTGTTCACCGTCCGACTTGAGATTCTCGGCTGACGCCTAGAGCCGCGGCGCTCAAGACGGTTGTATTACCACCGGGGCACGAAAGCCGACCATAGGTTCCCTAGGACCACACCAGCGGCCTTGACCGTTTCCTGTGCAACGATGGTGGGATTGGCGGCAGCGTAAGCAAGGGTGCTCGACATGGCTTGACCGCTGAAGTCGGTTTTTGCAGCCTGCGAGAAACCGCAGCTGTACACATCGATCGCCACTCCGGCTAGATAACCGCCGAGACCTCTGGACTTGAGCGCGGCGGAGAGCTGTCCCGTCCCCATTCCCATCGCTGTAGTGAAGGCCGCGCCGAGGTCGCCAGACCCCATTTGGTAGCCGAATTGCGTCGCCGGACATAGCATCGCCAAGTTGGAAATCCGGTCGTTCTGGGTGAGCGCGGTTAGCCGGCTCTTCCCAGATGAGGGTGTAGGTCGGCCGGGCGCGTTGGTCCGCAGATAGACGTCGAGGTCTCCCGACGATGGAGGTTCCTACGCCATCCATCCGAAAGACCTCGACGTGTCCGACGCTACCCCCGCCGGCCGGCTTCGGCCGCCCTGACCTGACCGCCTTCGCGGCTCATCCCAATCGACCCTGATCGGGTCTGCTGACCCCCTCGACGAGAACGCAGCGACATCACAGCCACCCAACCCCGACCGTCCGGGAAGCCGGGGCACGTCACATGGCCTGTGCTGCGGGCGTGTCGAGTGGGTCGTCCAGGGGCGACGCAGGAGCGTCGACGCGACGTGCTGAGAGGTGGTTCCAACCGAGCGCTAGGACACCGGCTACAGGCATGGCGATAGGTCAGGAACGGCGTCGCTCCCTGCGCAGGAGGGAGCGCAGAGTCTCGGCGTTCGCGTAGCCGACCCGTAGCGCGATCTCCTCGGAGGTGAGGTCCGTGGTTGCTGAGAGGTGCCGAGCTCGTTCGATGCGGAGCCGTTGGACGAAGCCGAGCGGAGTGAGGTTGAGCGCCGCACGGACTCGTCGTTCGAGGGTGCGCCGACTGGTGCCGAGCGACTGCGCGACGAAGGCGACGTTGAACGGTTCGTCCAGGCGGGCGCGCACGAAGCGTTCGAACTCGACGACGATCGGGTCCTCGTGCCGGAGATGTTCGTAGGCGACGAAGGCCGCCTGCGACGGACGCTCGTCGATGATGAGGAGCTTGGCGACATGTTGGGCCAGGTCGGGGCTGATCGATCGCACGAGTGAGAGCGCGAGGTCGATGTGGGCGAACGCGGCGCCGGCGGTGACGAGGTTCCCGTCGACCACGACCATGGTGTCGAGATCGAGGGCGACGGTCGGATAGCGCTTCAGGAACTCCGGCCCCAGGAACCAGCTGGTCGTCGCCCGCCGATGATGCATCCGTCCGGTCTCGGCGACGGCGAACACGCCGGTGCACGCCGCGGCGATCCGGGTGGTCGCGTCGTCGAGGCGCCCGAGTGAGGCGATGACCGAACGTGCATCTCGGCTCTGGAGGGCGTCGTGGGTCGCGGCGGCCGTGAGGGTTCCAAGCGCAGGGACGACGACGACGTCGAACTCTCCGGACTCCGACAGCGGGTGGTCCACCGACAGGGTCATCGATGCCGTCGTGGTCACTCGCCGTTTCGGTCCGAGGATGGCGAGTTCGATCGGGTCGATCCGCGGGTCGACATCGCCGCGGGCTCCGTCGGCCACCCGCACGATGTCGATGACCGACGCGACCGCCGAACCGAAGCAGCCGTCGATCGCGATCAGTCCGATACGCATGGCGCGAACAATAGCAATACTGTCGTATACGCCACTCCCCACCGGCCCTCGCTCGTCATACGCTGAACTCGCCCCACGAAGAACCCCGACTTCAAGGAGAACCCCTCATGTCCACACCCGCATCACTTCCGTATGCCTTCGTCGCCAAGATCGTCGCGGCCGATGGACAGCACGACGCGCTCGCCGATCTGCTCGCCGGCGCTGTCGCACTAGCCAACGAAGAAGTAGGAACGATTGTCTGGTTCGCGGCTAGGACCCACGCCGACACCTTCTGGATCTTCGATGCATTCCCCGACGAGGCCGCTCGCGACGCCCACGCCAACGGCGCCATCGTCGCAGCCCTGATGGCCAACCAGCACCTCCTCGGGGCAGCACCCGAGATCCTGGCGGCCGACGTCCTCGCGTCCAAGCTCCCGTAGTCAGCCAACGCACGAGACGATCGCGCCCCGCCGAGCCGTCGGACCCGACCGCCTCGACACCCGCACCACGTTGACGATCCCCGACGGGCCGATCACGAGGAGGCCAGGCAACACCAGGCGCAAGCCTGTAGCGGCACTGTTTCACCGGTGGTCATCGAGAGAGCCAGCGCGGTTCCATGGCAGCGCAACTGTGTCAACTTGCCCTCCGTCCCGCGAGGCGCCGTGGGCGGGTCGTGGTTGCGATCCGTTGCCGTGACGGGAGACGCGTTGCGCGTCGCAGCGATGACGGGTCGTTGGCGTTCCGGGGCGTTGCGTTCGTGCGCGCCGCGCGTGCGGCATGGAGCATCTCGCTGCGCACACAACGATCGCTGCGCCGACGCACCGTTGACACCTCGCACGTCCAGGTCGCGACACAACGCCACGCTGCGTTGCCGAGCGGAGCGAGGCCTATCGGCACACGGACAGGATGCCGGCCGCGAGCGCTCAGCAGGCGAGGGGTCCGTCGCAGAGGAGAGCGACGTCGGTGTCGGGCAGAGCCGTGAGGCCAGCGCATCGCGCGACCACCAGAACCGAACCGCCCCTGCCCTGCGTTTGCGCAGGTCAGGGGCTGTTCGCCGGAGCCGCCTGTCGGAATCGAACCGACGACCTAATCACGTCGGCTCTGCGTCTATCGCTTGATGCGCCCACTGGGTGAACGAGCCGCTGACCTGCGCAAACGCCGAGCGTGGGGGACGCTGCCATCGGGTGGTGACCGACGACGACCGACCAGTACCGACCGTTTTACCGGAGTTTCACCGGAGCTCGCGGCGGCGTCGAAGCCGAGCAAGCTCCATTCTTTAGCTCACCGCGCCTTGCTCCTCGTCGGTCCCGTCGTCGTCGAAGACGTTTCAGGGCTCTTCCCAGGTGAGGGTGTAGGTCGGCCGGGCGCGTCGGTCCGCAGATAGACGTCGAGGTCTCCCGACGATGGAGGTTCCTACGCCATCCATCCGAAAGACCTCGACGTGTCCGACGCTACCCCGCCGGCCGGCTTCGGCCGCCCTGACCTGACCGCCTTCGCTCGACTCGACGGCCTCGGTCTGAGCGTGACCGGGCAACGACTTGAACCGGATCGTGCGGTCCTCGCGTGCCGCGTGGTGGAGCCAGATCAGTGGTGCCGACGGTGCGGCAGCGAAGGCGCTGCTCGTGACACCGTGATCCGGCGGTTGGCCCACGAGCCACTGGGCTGGCGACCGACCGCGCTGGAAGTTGTAGTGCGCCGCTACCGCTGTGCCGACTGCGGACACGTGTGGCGCCAAGACACCAGCGCCGCGGCGGAGCCACGCGCGAAGCTCTCGCGCACCGGGTTGCGGTGGGCGCTGGAAGGGATCGTGGTCGCACACCTCACCGTCGCCCGTGTCGCCGAGGGACTCGGGGTCGCGTGGGACACCGCCAACAACGCGGTCCTGGCCGAAGGCAAGCGGCTGCTGATCAACGACCCCACGCGGTTCGAGGGCGTGAAGGTCATTGGCGTCGATGAGCACGTCTGGCGCCACACCAGGCGTGGCGACAAGAACGTCACCGTGATCATCGACCTCACCCCGGTCCGCGATGGCTCCGGCCCAGCAAGGCTGCTGGACATGGTCGAGGGCCGGTCGAAGGCGGCGTTCAAGACCTGGCTCGCCAACCGCGACGACGCCTTCCGTGACGCGGTCGAGGTGGTCGCGATGGACGGCTTCACCGGGTTCGAGACTGCCGCTGCGGAGGAGATCCCGGACGCGGTCACGGTGATGGATCCCTTCCACGTCGTGCGCCTGGCCGGTGACGCCCTCGACAGGTGTCGGCGCCGGGTCCAACTCGCGATCCACGGGCACCGTGGGTTCAGGGACGACCCGCTCTACAAGTCACGGCGCACGCTGCACACCGGCGCGGACCTGCTCACCGACAAGCAGAGCGACAGGCTACGCGCGCTGTTCGTTGATGACGCTCACGTCGAGGTCGAGGCGACCTGGGGTGTCTACCAGCGCATGATCGCCGCCTATCGCCACGAGGACCGGCAACGTGGCCGCGAGCTCATGGAGAAGCTGATCACCGACCTCAGCGCCGGCGTCCCCAAGGTGCTCACCGAGCTCACCACCCTGGGCCGGACCCTGAAGAAGCGAGCCGCCGACGTGCTCGCCTACTTCGAACGACCTGGCACCAGCAACGGGCCGACCGAGGCGCTCAACGGACGGCTCGAACACCTGCGCGGCTCCGCACTCGGGTTCCGCAACCTGACCAACTACATCGCCCGAAGCCTGCTCGAGACCGGCGGCTTCAGACCCCAACTCCTACACCCCCGATTGGGATGAGCCGGTTAGCCCTCCAATATTTGAACAGACGTCAATCTGATTGAGTGGAATCGCCCAGCCGTTCGAGGTTGTTCGCGGTCCAGCGGACGGGGCCGTACCGGGCCGGACTGCACGGTCAGGGGTAGAACGGGGCCGGTCGAGACCAGATTTGGCGGGACCGGTCGCGGTCCGATTCGGTCGCGACGGTCCGTTCGACGGTGAACCCGGATTAGCCGGCCCTGCGCCCGATGTTCAGGGTGGTCGAGCCCGACAGCACCACACCCTCGTACAGGTCCGATCGTTCGATCAGAACGTGCTGCGCGGCAAACGATCCCATCGAGTGAGCGAACAAGAACAGCGGCAGGTCCGGGTACTCGCTGAGCAACGATTCTCCGAATTGCTCGATGTCGGCCCACAGCCCGGCGAACGCAGCGGCACCGAAATCGCCTGGAGTATCGACGATCGACTGGCCGTGACCGCGATGATCGGAGGCAATAACGTGGAATCCCGCGTCGTTCAGCGGGTCGCGAAGCGAGCTTAGCGGCTGCCGTGCTCGGCGAGTCCGTGCGCGATCTGTACGACGCCGCGAGCCGGATCGGCGGCCGTTGCCCAGGTGTAGGTGCTGATCTCGATGTCGTCCTGCTTGGATACGAACGACGAAGCGTTGGCCACGATTACTCCTCCACACGGCGATGTGGACGAAACCCGAACCTATCGGCTACGCGCGCAGTACCGGGTCGAAATGCTCGACGACGGGGAACGCGAAAGCTCCCCGGACATCGTGTCCGGGGAGCCATGCCAGCAGGATCTACTTCGCTGAGACGCGCACGAGCTTCTTGTTCACGAACTCGTCCATGCCCCACGGGCCCAGTTCGCGGCCGACGCCGGAGCGCTTGACTCCGCCGAACGGCAGACCTGGCAGCGTGGTGCCGTGTTCGTTGACGAACGCCATGCCCACTTCGAGCTGCTCGGCCACGTCGCGGGCCTTGTCGAGGTCAGCGCTCCACACCGAGCCGCTGAGACCGTATGCGGAGGAGTTCGCCAATTCGATTGCCTGCTGCGCGCTTTCGACCTTGTAGATCACGCCGGCCGGTCCGAACAGCTCTTCGCTGTAGGCGCGCATGTCCGGGGTGACGTCGGTCAGCAATGTCGGCTGTACGTAGGCACCCGGTCCGTCGATCTTTTTACCGCCGGTCAGCAGCGTTGCGCCCTTGGCGACGGCGTCGTCGATCTGCTCGATCAGCGTGTCGGCGGCGGTCTGCGACGAGAGGGGTCCGAGGGTGGTCTTCGCGTCCAGCGGGTCGCCGGTCTGCACGGCTTCGAACGACGCGACGAGCTTGGTGACGAAGTCGTCGTAGACCTCCTCGGCGACCAGGATGCGCTTGGCGGCATTGCAGGCCTGGCCTGCGTTGGACAGCCGCGCCCGGGTAGCGGATTCGACGGTGGCGTCCATGTCGTCGGAGTCGAGCAGGATGAATACGTCCGACCCGCCGAGTTCAAGGACGACCTTCTTGAGGTTGCGTCCGGCCGTCTCGGCGACGGAGGTTCCGGCCCTCTCACTACCGGTGAGCGAGACGCCCTGGACGCGGGAGTCGGCGATCATGTCGGCGATCTGGTCGTTGGTCGCGAAGATGTTGATGTACGCGTCCTGTGGGAGTCCGGCCTGCTGGAAGATCTCCTCCATCAGCAGTGCCGACTGCGGGCAATTGGGTGCATGCTTGAGCAGAATCGTGTTGCCCACCATCAGGTTCGGGCCGGCGAACCGGGCAACCTGGTAGTACGGGAAGTTCCACGGCATGACGCCGACGAGAGCGCCCACCGGCTTACGCTGCAGCACAGTGTCTTCCGCGCCGGGTACGTCGAGCTTCTCGTCCTCGAGAAGCGACGGGCCGTGGTCGGCGTAGTAGCGGTAGATGTTCGACGACAGTTCCACCTCGCCCTGGGATTCGGTGAGGGGCTTGCCCATTTCGAGCGAGATCGTGCGGGCCAGTTCGTCGGAACGCTCGGTGTAGAGATCGGCGACCTTGTGCAGGATGTCGGCGCGATGCTTCGGTGAGGTCTTGCGCCATGTCTGGAAACCGGCGTGTGCATCGGCAAGTGCACGCTCGACGCCGGCACCGTCGAGAGTCTCGAATTCCTTCACAGTTGTGCCGTCGGCAGGATTGACAGTCTTGTAGGTCGTCATAACCCCGCTCAACGGTCGGGAGGGTGTCATTGTTCCGATTCGGGAAAATCGGATGCTCCGACGGTGGTCAAGGATGGGGCGGGGCGAGGTTGCGAAACCTTGTGGGCGTCCTACTGGTCGGTAACTTGGAACCGAGCGCTCGGGAAGCCTCTCGATGCCACGACAGTGACACATGTCGGTGCGAACGACCGTGAACCGTCGTGAACCGGCTCGGACGGTTGTCGCAGTTCAGGCGGTGTTTCGCAACCTCGGGCGAACCCGCCTGGACGACTCTCGTCGTTCTCGTGATGAAAAGGTCTGGGGTTCGATTCCCCAAGGCGGCTCCACGAACTCCCCCGCCCCGGCACCCATGTGGGTTCGGGCACCGGACATCCCCGGCACTCCTGACGGCCCGTCCGAAACCCCCCGCGGCACACCGCCCACACTCGTACCGTGGTGTCCGGGTGTCTCGCCCGAGGTGCCCGAACACCACGTTCGCGGAGGTGCACGATGGCCGGAATCGCCGACAAGTTCGACAAGGCGTACGAGGAGAAGCCGATCGCGGAGCTCGCCGATGCCCCGGTGGCGTCGTTGCAGGGTGTGAGCGACAGTGACGCCGAGCATCTGAAGGCGGCGTTCAACATCAAGACCGTGCGCGACCTGGGCACCAACAAGTACTTCCTGTGGGCGCAGGCGGTGGCGAAGCTCGCCGAGTAGACCCACCACCCCGATCCGCGCGCCTTTCAGCTGTCCGCGTCAGCTGCAGCCGAAGCGGAACGCTGGGACGCGCGCGGATCGGCCGCTCAGTGGTGCCGAAAGCTCAGTGGTGCCGACAAGTTCAGTGGCGTCGGCCGGTCAGTGCCGCGACCGCGGTGACCAGTCCACCCGCATTGATGGCCGCCCATGCCCAGTTGCCGGGCTTGTTGGTCTCCACGGCCGCCACCGCGTGATTGATGCCGAACAGCGTCGACAGCACGGCGAGCCCGCGCAGCTGAGAGCGCACCGGGTCCGCATCGTGGCCCGTGACCAGGGCCGCGCCGGCCACCACGGTGCCGAGGTTCCAGATGGCGATCTCCCGCTGCCACCCGTCGTTGCTGCCCCAGGCGGTGGTGGCGGCGAACTGCCGAGGGAACACACCCTGCACGACCAGGGCAGCGGTGGTGCCGGCCAGCCAGGTCGCGGTGGCGGTCTTCACGGTCGGTCGGTACACGGGACTCCAGTCGTCGAGGGTCGAGAAACGAGCCGAGAGTAACGCGCGCGCACGCCTCGAGCGCCGGAGTCGACCCGGGTCTGGACAGACGACAACGGCGCCACACCGCTGGGAACCCGGAGGCTCAGCCCTCGCGCAGCCGCGCGATCTCCGCCTGCAACGCGGCGATCTCGTCGATGTAGGGCTGGACCCGACGCCGCACCTGGTCCTCGGTGTACTGCGGCACCAGGCTGCGGGCGCAGTTCCAGTCGAAGGCCTCGACCTCGATCAGAATGCTGCGCTCGCACGTCGCGCCCACGCGGCTGCCGTCGTCGAGGGTGCGCAGTCGCTCCAGCAGAGCGGGATCGTCCGCCTCGTCGACCACGGTGGCGGTGCCGAAGACCTTGAGCCGCTGCCGACGCGGCAGGTCCGCGAGGTAGAGCGCCACCCGTCCCGTGGACTCGATGTTCCCGACGCTGGCGTACTGCTGGTTGCCGCGATGGTCGGCGAACCCGAGCGTGCGTCCCCCGAGATGGCGCAGGAAACCCGCAGGCCCGCTGCGATACTGAACGTAGGGCCACCCGTGCGGGGTGACGGTGCCGAGGTGGAACTGGAATGCGCCGCGGATCAGCGCGAGCTCGCGCACGGTCAGGTCCTGCGGGCCGGGGTCTCCGTCGACCGACCAGGCACCCGAGCGCACGGCCTCGCCCTGACGGCGCCGTGCGTGCTCGCCGAAGATCAACTGCGGGTAGCGGCTTCCCACGTCTCGCCTCCTGGTCCACGGCGCACGCTACGCCCGCGTTTGACTGCGCTCTCGGCGGGCACCCCGTTCGACCCCACGACAGGAGCGCACCATGACCGAACCCCGGCACGACAACAACGACGACGACGGCGGCCTCGGCGAGGACAACACCATCCCCGACACCGACGAGGGCGTGGCCGTGGGCCACTCCGAGGACTCCACCTTCGAGCCGGAGGAAGACCGCTGACGGACGTCAGAACCGCGTCATGACGTCAGGCGTCCGCGTCAAGGACGCGTAAGGAGCGCGGTTCGCCTCGGCGGGCGGTCGTAGACAGAACACGACCGCCGCGCGACCCGCCGGCGGTGACGGAGCACGACAGCTCCGACGGCCGACCGAAAGAGGCATCGACTCCGATGGCCGATCTGGCGTATCTCGTGGTGGCAGCGGGAGGGTTCGGCGTCTGCGTGGCGCTCGTGCGTGCCCTCGCCACCTCCTCCACGACGGGTACCGGGCGATGACCGTCGACGGCGCCACCAGCGTGATCCTGGTGGCGGTGTCCGCGGCACTGGTGGTCTACCTGCTGGTCGCCCTGCTCGATCCCGAGCGGTTCTGATGTCGCCCGCACTGGCGGCCGGTCTGCAGATCGCCGCCGTCGTGATCGTGCTCGCCGCGGCCTATGTCCCGTTGGGCGATTACATGGCGCGGGTGTACGCGTCCCCGAGCGACGACGACCCGAGCGACGACGCCGGTTCCGAATCGAACGACACCGGCGGCGGCACCGCCCTGCGCACCCGGACCCGCACCCGCACCGACTCCCGCGTCGAGTCCCTGATCTACCGCCTCTGCCGCGTCGACCCCCGCGCCGAACAGACGTGGATCGGCTACTCGTTGTCGGTGCTCGGCTTCTCCGCCGCGAGCGTGCTCTTCCTCTACGTTCTGCAGCGAGTGCAGGGCGTGCTGCCGCTGAACGGTGGGCTGCCGGGGGTGAGCCCGTCGGTGGCGTTCAACACCGCGATCTCGTTCGTGGCCAACACCAACTGGCAGTCGTACGTCCCGGAGACGACGATGTCCAACCTCACCCAGCCGATGGGTCTGGCGGTGCAGAACTTCGTGTCCGCCGCGGTAGGCCTGTCCGTCGCGGCCGCGGTGATCCGGGGGTTCGTTCGGGTGCGCGTGGGCGGAGAGCTGGGCAACTTCTGGGTCGACCTGATCCGCGGCACCCTGCGGATCCTGCTGCCCCTGTCGTTCGTGATCGCTCTGATCCTGTTGACGCAGGGCGTGATTCAGTCCTTCTCCGCCGGGTTCGCCTCGACGGGGCCCGACGGATCGTCCGTGACCAACGCCCTCGCCCCGGTCGCCTCGCAGGAGGCGATCAAGGAGCTGGGCACCAACGGCGGCGGCATCCTCGCGGCCAATTCGGCCCACCCGTTCGAGAATCCGACGCCCCTGAGCAACGTCGTCGAGATGATCGCCATCCTACTGATCCCGGTGGCCCTGACGCGCACGTTCGGCACGATGGTCGGCGACCGTCGGCAGGGCCTGACCCTGCTCGCCGTCATGGGCGCACTGTTCGCGGCACTGCTCGCCGTCACCGCGGCCGCCGAGGCCGGTGCGCGCGGCGTCGCGGCCGAGGCCGCCGGCGCGATGATGGAGGGCAAGGAGGTGCGGTTCGGCATTCCCGGCTCGACGCTCTTCGCCGTCGCCACCACGGGAACGTCGACGGGAGCGGTCAATTCGGCGCACGACAGCATGTCGCCGCTCGGCGGCGGGGCCGTCCTGCTCAACATGCTGGTCGGGGAGATCGCACCGGGTGGCGTCGGAACCGGGCTCTACGGGCTGCTCGTGCTCGCGATCGTCGCCGTCTTCGTCGGCGGCCTGCTGGTCGGCCGAACCCCGGAGTACCTGGGCAAGAAGATCGGTCGTCGACAGATCACCCTCGCGGCGTTGTCGGTCCTCGTCATGCCGGCGCTGGTCCTGATCGGGACCTCCGTCACGGTGCTGCTGCCGTCGACCACCGGGTACCAGGGCAACTCGGGAGATCCCGGCACTCCGGGCTCGATCCACGGCTTCACCGAGGTGCTCTACGCGTTCGCCTCGGCATCCAACAACAACGGCAGCGCCTTCGGTGGCCTCACCGTCACCAGCGACTGGTTCCAGACCTCGCTCGGCCTGGCCATGTTGCTCGGTCGGTTCCTGCCGATCGTGCTGGTCCTCGCGCTCGCCGGGTCCTTGGTCACCACGAAGCGCACCCCGCCGAACCCGGGCACGCTCCCGACGCACGGTCCGCTGTTCGCGTCGCTCCTGCTCGGCACCGTGGTCCTCGTGGCCGCCCTCACGTTCTTCCCGGCGCTCGCGCTGGGCCCCATCGCAGAGGCAGTGCAATGACGTTCACGACCCTCACTCCGCTCGACCCGGTGACCCCCACCGAGGGTGACGCCGTCGCCCCGGTCCGCACCGGCTACTTCAGTCCACGCCGGATGGTGACCTCGCTCCCGACGGCGTGCGCGAAACTCGACCCACGACACCTCGCCCGCAACCCGGTCATGTTCGTGGTCCTGGTCGGCTCGGTGGTCACCACCGTCCTGGCGGCGCTGGACCCGTCGGTCTTCGCGTGGGCCGTGGCGGTGTGGCTCTGGTTCACCCTGATCTTCGCCAACCTCGCCGAATCGGTCGCGGAGGGGCGGGGCAAGGCGCAGGCCGCCAGTCTTCGAGCGGTCAAACGCGACACCGTCGCTCGTCGCCGCGTCGTCGGCGGAGGAACCGAGGAGGTGTCGGCCACCGCCCTCGCCGTCGGTGACGAGGTGGTGGTCGTCGCGGGGGAGACCATTCCCGGCGACGGCGACGTCGTCGAGGGCATCGCCACGGTGGACGAGTCCGCGATCACCGGCGAGTCCGCGCCCGTCGTCCGCGAATCGGGCGGCGACCGCTCCGCGGTGACCGGCGGCACCACCGTGCTGTCGGACCGCATCGTCGTGAAAATCACGGCAGCGCAGGGGCAGACGTTCGTCGACCGCATGATCGCACTCGTCGAGGGCGCGGCCCGGCAGAAGACGCCGAACGAGATCGCCCTGAACATCCTGCTGGCCTCGCTCACTATCGTGTTCCTGCTCGCCGTCGTCGCGATCGGTCCGATGGGCGCCTACGCCGGCCGGGCCGCCGATCCGATCCAGCTCATCGCGCTGTTGGTCTGCCTCATCCCGACGACCATCGGCGCCCTGCTGTCCGCCATCGGCATCGCGGGCATGGATCGACTGGTGCAGCGCAACGTCCTGGCCATGTCCGGGCGGGCGGTGGAGGCGGCCGGAGACATCGACACCCTGCTCATGGACAAGACCGGCACCATCACCTACGGCAACCGCCGAGCGACGGGTCTGCATCCGGCGCCGGGTGTCGACGTCGGCGCGCTCGCCGCGGCCGCCCGGCTGTCCTCCCTGGCCGACGGAACCCCGGAGGGCCGCAGCATCGTCGAACTCTGCGTGCGCGACCACGAACTTCCCGCGGCTCCCACCGAGGCGGAAACTCGCGGCGAGTTCGTGGCGTTCACGGCCCAGACCCGGATGAGCGGCGTCGACCTGAACGGTGATCGAGTGCGCAAGGGCGCCACCGACTCCGTGCTGGCGTGGGTGCGCGAGCAGGGCGGCGCCGTGGATCAGGCGGTGGACGACACCGCCGAGGAGATCGCCCGCATGGGCGGCACCCCGCTCGTGGTCGCCGTGTCGGCGTCCGGGTCCGCCCGGGTACTCGGCGTGATCGAGCTGTCCGACGTGGTGAAGCCGAACATCGCCGACCGGTTCGCGCAGTTGCGCGCCATGGGAATTCGCACCGTCATGGTCACCGGCGACAACCCGCTCACCGCGGCGTCCATCGCGGCGCAGGCCGGGGTCGACGACTACCTGGCCGAGGCGACGCCGGAGGACAAGCTGGCCCTCATCCGGTCCGAGCAGGAGGGCGGACGTCTGGTCGCGATGACCGGCGACGGCACCAACGACGCCCCCGCGCTCGCACAGGCCGACGTCGGCGTCGCCATGAACACGGGCACCTCGGCGGCGAAGGAAGCCGGGAACATGGTGGATCTGGATTCCGATCCCACCAAGCTGATCGAGATCGTCGAGATCGGCAAGCAGTTGCTCATCACGCGCGGTGCGCTGACGACGTTCTCGTTGGCGAACGATCTGGCCAAGTACTTCGCGATCCTCCCGGCCCTGTTCAGCGGCGTCTACCCGCAGCTCGGCGCACTGAACATCATGGGTCTGGCGACACCGCAGTCGGCCATTCTCTCCGCCGTGATCTTCAATGCGCTCGTCATCATCGGGTTGATCCCGCTGGCGCTGAAGGGCGTGCGGTACACCCCGGCCGGTGCTTCGGCGCTGCTGCGGCGGAACCTCCTGATCTACGGCGTGGGTGGGGTGGTGACCCCGTTCGTCGGGATCTGGCTCATCGACCTCGTCGTCCGACTCGTTCCCGGAATGGGCTGATCATGCGCTGGACACAACGCTTTCTCGGACAGATCGTCGCGGGCCTGTCGGTGCTGCTGGCGCTGACGGTGATCCTCGGCATCGCGTATCCCGCTGCGGTGTGGGCGGTCTCGCGCCTCGGCTCCGACAGCGCCGAGGGCTCACCGCTGCGCGACGCGAACGGGTGCGTTGTCGGCAGCTCGCTGGTGGGCGTCGATCCGCAGGTACCCGAGGGTGAACCGGATCCGTTCTTCCACACCCGCACCACCGGATCCGTCGCCGACGACGACGCGTTCGCCCCCGGTGACCCCGCGGCGGCGGTGCCGACCAATCAGGGACCGAGCAGCGAGATCCTGGCCTCGTTCGTCGAGCAGCGACGTGCCGCCGTCGCCGAGCGGGAGAACGTCCCGCCCGAGGCGGTTCCGGTGGACGCCGTGACCGGCTCCGGGTCGGGGATCGATCCCCACATCAGCCCGGCCTACGCGGCGATCCAGGTGCCGCGGGTCGCCGCGGCCACCGGTCGATCCGAGGACGACGTGCGGGCGCTGGTGGCCGAGCACACCGACGGGCGGCAGTTCGGCTTCCTCGGCGCCGATGCGGTGAACGTGCCCGAGCTCAACGTCGCGCTGGGTCTCACCGCGCCGACCTGCACCCCCTCCTGACAACCGAGACGTCACACGGTTCGATGGACGACGTGAGCACCAGGGGCGAACTCCGGATCTACCTCGGTGCCGCCCCCGGCGTCGGCAAGACCTACGCGATGCTGGGGGAGGCGCACCGGCGAAAGGGTCGCGGCTGCGACGTGGTGGCCGGCATCGTCGAGACCCACGGCCGCGTCCACACCGCGGACCTGCTCGACGGCATCGAGCAGGTCCCGCTGCGGACCGTGCGCTACCGCGGCGCCGAGGCGCGGGAGCTCGACGTCGACGCCGTGATCGCCCGCGCACCCGCCCTCGTGCTCGTCGACGAGCTGGCCCACACCAACACCCCGGGCAGCCGGCGCGAGAAGCGGTGGCAGGACGTCGAGGACATCCTGGACGCCGGCATCGACGTCGTCAGCACCGTCAACGTCCAGCACCTCGAGAGCCTCAACGACGTCGTCGAGCAGATCACCGGGGTCCGCCAGCGCGAGACGGTTCCCGACGCCGTGGTGCGCGGCGCCGAGCAGGTGGAACTGGTCGACGTGGCCCCGGAAGCGTTGCGGCGCCGTCTGGTTCACGGCAACGTCTACGCCCCGGACAAGGTCGACGCGGCCCTGTCGAACTACTTCCGGCAGGGCAACCTCACCGCACTCCGCGAACTGGCATTGCTGTGGATCGCCGATCAGGTGGACGCCGCCCTGGCGAAATACCGGTCGGCACACCACATCACGGACACGTGGGAGGCCCGCGAGCGCGTGGTGGTGGCCGTCACTGGGGGACCGGAGTCGGAGACCCTGGTGCGACGGGCTCGCCGGATCGCGGCCAAGTCGAGCGCCGAACTGATGGTGCTGCACGTGGTGCGCGGCGACGGGCTCACCGGCGTTTCGGCCCCCCAGATGGGCAAGGTGCGTCGCCTCGCGGCCGCGTTGGGCGCGAGCATGCACAGCGTCGTCGGCGACGACGTCCCCGCCACGCTGCTCGATTTCGCCCGCGGGGCAAACGCGACGCAACTCGTCATCGGCACGTCGCGACGCTCGCGGTGGGCGCGCATTCTCGACGAGGGCATCGGCGCGGCCGTCATCGCGGAGTCGGGAAAGATCGACGTGCACATGGTCACTCACGCCGAGGTGGCCGGCGGGTGGCGGTGGCGACGTCTCCTGCGACCGGACACCGCGCGTCGACGCGCCCTGGCGTGGGTGGCGGCCGTCGCCGTGCCGGTGTTGTCCGCGCTGGCGATGATGCTGGTGGACCCCTACCTCGACCTCGGCGGCGAGAGTGCGCTGTTCTTCGTGGTGGTGCTCGCCGTGGCGTTGCTCGGCGGCGTGATCCCCGCGGCGTTGTCCGCCCTGATCGCCGGGCTGCTGCTGAACTTCTTCTTCACCGAACCGCGGTACAGCCTGACCATCGCCGAGCCCGACAACTTCGTCACCACCGTGGTCCTGCTCATCATGGCCGTCGCCGTGGCGGTGCTCGTCGACGCCGCCGCTCGGCGGTCGCGGGAGGCCCGGCGCGCGTCTCGGGAGGCGGAACTGCTGGCGCTGTTCGCCGGAACGGTGTTGCGGGGGGCCGATCTTCCGGCGCTGCTCGAACGCGTCCGCGAGACCTACGGTCAGCGGTCGGTGGCCTTCGTCGACGACGACGGGACCGTCGTCGGGTCCGCGGGTGACGGCCCACCCGCGTCACCGGACGACGCCGACACCGTGGTCACGACGGCCGACGGCGACTACACGCTGCTTCTCGCCGGTCCGGCGACTCGCGCTCGCGATCGGCGAGTCCTGACGGCCGTCGCCAACCAGTCCCGGGGACTGATTCGCCAGGCCGAGCTGGCCGAGGAAGCCAGTGCGGCAGCGGCTCTCGCGGAGGCAGACCGGTTGCGTCGAGCGCTGTTGTCGGCGGTGGGTCACGATCTGCGGACCCCGCTCGCGGCCGTGAAGGCGTCCGTGTCGAGTCTGCGAAGTACCGACGTGGAGTTCTCGGCCGAGGACACCGCCGAGCTGCTGGCCACCATCGAGGAGTCGACCGATCACCTGACCGCGTTGGTGGGAAATCTGCTCGACTCGTCCCGCCTCGCGGCGGGGGTCGCCCGCCCCGCGTTGACCGCGGTGCCGGTGGCCGACGTGCTCGAGCGCGCGCTGGCAAGCAGTCGCGTGTCGATCGACCGTGTCGAGACCGGAGTCGACGACGTCGTGGTCGCCGCCGACGCCGGACTGCTCGAACGGGTGCTCGCCAACCTCGTCGACAACGCGGTCCGGCACGCGCCCGAGTCGACGATTCGGGTGACCGCCGCCGACACCGGGGCCGGTCGCGCCGTGATCACGGTGGCGGACAACGGCCCTGGCATCGCACCGGACGCGGCCGACGCGGTGTTCGCGCCGTTCCAGCGGCAGGGCGACCGGGACAACACGACGGGCGTCGGGCTGGGTCTGTCCGTGGTGCGCGGATTCGTCGAGGCCATGGGCGGCACCGTGACGGTGTCCGACACCGCGGGCGGCGGCGCGACGATGACGGTGGAGTTGTCGACCCGAGTGCCCTGAACGCCGGTGGTCACCGGGGTCCTCTCTGCTCGACGTCCGTCCTCGGGTGGGGCGGATCGTGTGACCGTGAGTCGGACGTCGGGGCCGAAAGCGCACGCAGGATGCGACGTGAAGTGCGTCATGAGGTGTAGGGCGGGCCGGGGCGGGGCATTCCAATGCGTGCCGTTAGTCCATCGGCGGGCGACGGCGAGCGGGCGGGAGGACGACCGTGCTGGTACATCCGTCGCTCGTTCCGGGGGTTCCCGAGATCGGCAGCTCCCCGGCCGCGCACGGCGAGCGCGGCGGCCGCCGATTCCCGCCGCTCGACGCCCCGTCCCTGTCCGATCGGTCGCTGGCCGTCGCCGCGGCGGCGGGGGACAGGGGTGCGTTCGACGAGATCGTCCGCCGGTTCGCGCCCGCGATGATCCGGTTCGCCGAGTCGATGCTGGCCGATCACGGCGCGGCGGAGGACGTGGTGCAGGACAGTCTCGTCGTCGCCTGGACCCGCATCGGCGATTTCCGACACGACTCGGCCCTGCGCACGTGGCTGTTCGGCATCGCCTCGCACAAGGTGATCGATCATCGCCGCCGCCGCATCCCGCGGCCCGGGTCCGATCACGTCGTGGATCGTGCCTGCACGGACCCGCGGACCGACCCACCTCGAACCTGTTCCGACGCAGCGTTTCTCGCTGCGGTCGACGAGGTGCTGGGCACGATGCCGCCGCGGCAACGGGCGTGCTGGGTCCTGCGGGAGGTCGACGGCATGCGCATCGTCGACATCGCTGACATCCTGTTCACGACCCCCGGTGCGGTGCGCGGCCAGATCGCGCGCGCCCGCGCCACCCTCGAGGCCCGATTGAACGCGTGGACATGACCCCCAGCGGCGGCCCGGCCGACCGTGCCGCCGAGGTGATCCGCCGTCGTGCCGCTCGGGTCGGGGGGTGGACGGACATCACCGACCGCGCGGTGTCCCGGGTGCGTGCCGTCGGCGTCCGGACGTGGCCGCTGGACGCCGTGTTCCCCACCGACGCCGGACCGGACACGCTGCGGGTGAGCGACGCGGTGGTGCGCACCGCCGTCTTACGGGAACTGATCGCCGCGGGGACGGAGGTGGTGGCCCTCGAGCTCTACACCGAGGGCCACCGATGTCTCGGTGCCCGCGTGACCCCGGGCGACGTGTCGTCCCGGCGGACCGCGTCCGTCGCGGCCGGCGCACTCACCGCAATCCTCGGGACGGCGTTCGGGGCCTGCGACGTGGACGTCGTCGCGGCCGATCGGCCGTCGACATGACGACGGGAGGGCACGCCGAGGGTTACCGTCGACCCATGTCGCGGGACGCGGGCTTCGACGACGAGATGACGGCGCTGCTGGCTGCCCTGGCTCTCGCCGCCGGCCAGACGCCCGAGCAGTACATCCACGACACGGTGCTCGCGCACCTGCTGCGGACACCGGCCGGCCCCGAGGCGGGTCGGCGGGTGCGGGATCCCAATCGATTGCGGTCGGTGTGGCGAACGGGGCTGCTCGATTCGCCACGGGCCCCGGTGTTCGAGCGTGCCGTGGCGATCACGGTCGAGTCGTTGCGGGTGCCGTCGGCGGCCATCGTGCTCGTCGATCGCGAGCGGGTGTTCTATCTCGGCGCGATCGGATTGGCCCCGGCGTTCGCCGAAGCGCGGGAGGCACCCCTGAAGGAGTCTCTGGCCGCGCATGTCGTCGAGTCGGGCGCGGAATCCTGGGTCGTCCACGACGCGGCCTCGGACGCCCGCATCGCCACCCACCCCGCCGTGCGTAGCGGAGCGGTGGGAGCCTACCTTGCTCGTCCGCTCCGCGACGCCGACGAGCGCGCGGTCGGCGCGCTCACCGTCTGGCATCCGTGCGCGCACACCTGGACGCCCGGTGAGCAGCGCACGATGGACGACCTGACCTGGGTGGTGCGCGGGTTGATCTTCGGCGAGCATGTACTGGACTGACGACGGCTGCGCGAGTATCTCCACACGATCGCGTCGCATCCCGCGATCTCGCGGCATCGAGTCGGATCGTGTGGCAGAACTCGCGCGGGTGCTCACATGTCGGGCGGACCGTCACCGGCGGCGACGGCCGGGTCCATCCAGATCACTTCCCACACGTGACCGTCGAGGTCGCGGAACGACCGCCCGTACATGAACCCGTGATCCTGCGGGTCGGTCCAGGCGCTGCCGCCGTTGCGCAGCGCCGTGTCCGCAAGGGTGTCGACGGCCTCGCGGCTGTCCGCCGAGACCGCCAACAACATCTCGCGGTTCCGGCCCGTGTCGGTCATCTCGTCGAGGATGAATTCCTGAAACTTGGGCCGGGCCAGCAACATCACCGTGGTGGTGTCGTTGACGATCATGCTCGCGGTGTTCTCGTCCGAGAAGGCGTCGTCGAACTCGAACCCCAGGGCGCCGAAGAAGGTGCGGCTCGCGGCCACGTCCTCGACGTAGGTGTTGACGAACAGCATTCGGGTCATGGTGTCTCCCTCGATGGTCTCTGCGGTCCCGGACGGGACGCCTCGAGGAAGTAGACCGCGGTCGTGGCGAAAACTCGTCGCGGCCGCCGGGCATCGGGTCCGCCGGGGTTAGCCGCCGCGGCTTCCCGGGCATCCCCACCGCATGTATCCGACCGGCCACCTCACCTCGGACGAGTTCTGGACCATGCAGCGTGCCATCGAGGACCGGCTCCGCGCCGAGGCGAGGACCTTCCCCACGTTCGCCCTGCTGGACTGGACCGGTCCGCGCGTGCTCGGTCCCTGGGAGCGTGAGAACGACGTGCTGACGACGGTGACCCTGCGGCACGGCGAGCTCGAGACCGAACTCGAGACGGGAGACGACGTCTCGTCGCCGTTTCTCGACGTCGTCACCACCACGAAAGATCCGGCGCGCAAGGCGATGTCGACGATGCTCGCGGCCGTGGGCCTGACTCCGATGTCTCCGGAGTATCGCCGTCGGCGGCAGTCGATCGAGGACGCACCGACCCGCGCGGCGCAGGTGGTCGTGGACGGGTATGCGGTCCGGCTCGACGTCCGCGGCGGTGAGGATCGATGGTGGGCCTGGGGAACGCACGACGGGCGTGGCCTGGTTCTCGAAGGTCGGCACACCTCGATCGACGACGCGGCGCTGGTCTCCGCCGACCTCGACCCCTACTTCGAGGGCCTGCGGTCCTCCATCGCCGCGGCCAGAGGTGAGTGAGATGCTGCCGTCCCACGACCGTTTCGACTATTCCCCGATCACCGAGCGCCCGCAGTTCACCTGGCCGGGCGGGGGCACGCTGGCCGTCTACGTGGCGGTCAACTGCGAGCATTTCGCCTACGGCGCCACCGATCTGGGCTACACACCCGGTGGGCAGTCGCCGGACACGTACAACTGGGCGTGGCGTGAGTGGGGCAACCGCGTGGGCGCGTTCCGGCTCGCGGACACGCTCCGGGAGGTGGGCATTCGCCCGACGGTGCTGGTGAACGCCGAGATCTACGACCACGCTCCGCAGGTGGTCGAGGCGTTGCGGGTACTCGGTGGCGAGGTGGTCGCCCACGGCCGCACCAACTCGCGCATCCCGGTGGTGCAAGGCGAGGACGAGGAACGCCGGAGCATCGAGCACGTTCGCGCGGTGATCGAGCAGCACGAGGGGGCGGCGCCGCGGGGATGGATGAGTCCCGGTGCCGCACCGAGCGCGGTGACCGAGGATCTGTTGGCGGAGAACGGGTTCGACTACACCCTCGACTGGCCGGTGGACGATCGCCCGGTCTGGTTGCGCACCCGGTCCCGGCCGATTTTGTCGGTACCGTACCCGCACGAGATCAACGATCTGCCGGTGATCGTGCACCACCACGGCACGGGGCGCGACTTCGCCGACCGCATCGTCGACACCGTGGACGAGCTGAGCGAGCAGTCGCGCCAGCAGTCGGTGGTCCTGTCGATCTCCACCCACACGTTCCTCACCGGGCAGCCGGATCGGTTGCGCCACTTCCGCCGGGCGCTGCACCACGTCGTGGAGACGCCCGGGGTGTGGCTCACCACTCCCGGCGACATCGCCGACCACTACCGCACTATCGAGCCGCCGCCCACGTGACGTAGGAGCGCAGGTCCGACTCGGACAGGTTCGCCTCCGTGAGTGCGGCGAGCGCATCGGGGTCGAGGTTCTCGGAGCTGCCGTCGGCGAACCGCCTCGCACCCTCGGCGGTGACCCCGCGCTGCCACAGGTCCTCGAAGACGGTGTTCATACGCCGGCCGCCACGGCGCGGGTGGAGACGCCGGCGCCCATGTTGTAGCCGAGGTGCCCGCCCAGGGCGCCGCCGAGACCCGCCACCGCGAATCCCGCCAACGCCAGCGCCTTCGCGGTGGCGTCCGGCTCGGGAACGGCCGAGGGGGCGGCCTCGACAGCGACCCCGGCTGCGGTCGCTGCGGTCGCCGCCCGCCGCTTGTACGACGCCGTGAACAGTCCGATCGCCACGGCGTTCGTGCTCGCGTGGATCAGTCCGACGCGCCGCTGCTCCCGCGTCAGCGTCGACCACGTCGCCCAGCCCGTGGCCAGCGCGGTCGGTGCCGTCACGAGACCGGCTCCGATCAGGGTCCGGGCGGCGTCGGGACTGCGACCGGTGACGTCGAGGAATACCGCGCTGCTCCACAGGCCCACGGACGAGTACGCCATGATCGGGTGCATCGGATGCCCGACGAAGGTGCCGCGCAACAGACCGTCGACCGGGGTGTCGGACAGGACGGACCGCAGGCGAGCGGCGACGGGATCGCTCACCCGGTCGAGCAGCGACGCCTTCTCGAACGGTCGGAACAGCGCAGTGAGATCCATGTCACGCGGGTACCCGGGTCGATCGACGGTAACCGGGTGTGCAGAAAAGCAGGCCGTGGGTGCGGAAGGCGTCATCGACACCCGGGCCCCGGCCACCGACACTGAACCGCATGAGCGACGACGCGACGCGGCCCGGGACGACGGATCTGACCGGCCGGACGGCCCTGGTCACGGGTGCGGCGAGTGGGATCGGGGCCGCCGTGGCCGCGACCCTGGCCGGGCGCGGCGCGCAGGTGACGGTGGCGGACGTCGACGGCGACGCAGCGGAGCGGGTCGCGCGGGAGGTCGGCGGCCGGGCGTGGACGGTGGACTTCACCGACGTCGACGCCCTGGCCGACCTCCGCCTCGAGACGGACATCCTGGTGAACAACGCCGGGATCCAACATGTCTCGCCGATCGACGAGTTCGATCCCGCGACGTTCCGGCGCATTCTCACGCTCATGGTGGAGGCGCCCTTCCTGTTGATCCGCGCCGCCCTGCCGCACATGTACGCGTCGGGATACGGGCGGATCGTCAACATGTCCTCGGTCCACGGCATCCGGGCCTCGGCGAACAAGAGCGCCTACGTCACCGCGAAGCACGCCCTCGAGGGACTGTCCAAGGTGACGGCCCTCGAGGGTGCCGAGCGTGGTGTGCGGAGCAATTGCGTCAACCCCGGGTACGTGCGGACGCCGTTGGTGGAGAAGCAGATCGCGGACCAGGCGCGCGTGCACGGTATCGACGAGGCCGAGGTGCTGGAGCGGGTGCTGCTCGCCGAGAGCGCCGTGAAGCGCCTGGTCGAACCCGCCGAGGTGGCCGCCCTGGTGGGGTTCCTCGTCTCCGACGAGGCCTCGATGGTCACCGGGACCTCCTACGTCATGGACGGCGGGTGGAGCGCGAGCTGACCGCGCTCGAAACGTCGGCAGTACCGCCCCGCGGGTCTCTACGATCACCGTCGTGCCCTCTCGGATCCGCCCTCCCCGATCGGTCGCGGTCGCGCTGACGATCGTCGCCGTGATCGTGGCGGCCGTCCTCGTCACGACGCTGCGCGGCGAGGTCCCGCCGCACGGCCGGTACGTGGCCGCCGCCGCCGATCGTGTCGCGCCGCTGCGCGTGACCGTCGTGGGCGACTCCTTCGCCGCCGGGGTGGGCGCCGACTCGCCGACCGGTGGTTACGCGCACGTCGCCGCCGCCCGCGGGTGTTGGGCGCCGACCGTCGTCGCGTCGTCGGGAACCGGGTACGCGCGGGTGCGCTTCCCCGGCACCGTGCCCTTCGTCGATCCCACGCGTCTCGCCGCGGTCGCGGCGTCGAACCCCGACGTCGTCGTCGTGCAGGGGAGCGGCAACGACGTCGGCGACGAGGGACTGCGCGCGGCCGCGACGGCGATGTACGCGGCTCTCGCCGCGATCGTGCCCCGCGCTCGCGTCGTCGTCGTCGGTCCGACGGACGCTCCTCTGGCCAAGCACGAGAACATCGGGCGCATCCGCGCGATTCTCGGCGACGTCACGCGAGCCGCGGGTGTCTCGTTCGTCGATCCCGCCGGCGAGCGGTGGTTGGACTGGTCAACCGACTACGTGCCCGACGGCATTCATCCGAACGCGGACGGACATCGCACGATGGGCGAGCGGCTGCAGGCCGAAATCGTGGCTCTCGGCATTCCGCGCGCGGCCGGCTGCTGATCGGTCGGCCGGACCGCGTCAGCTGCCGGACACCTCGCCGCCCGACACCTTGTCGACGAACTCCCGGGCGATGTCGCGCAGCTTCCGGTTCCGATGCTGCGACTCGCGGGACAGCATCGCGAACGCGCTGTCCTCGTCCACGCCGTGGAGCGCCATGAGAATGCCCTTGGCCTGCTCGATCGGGGCGCGGTGGTCCAGCGCGTCCCGCAGTCCCGTCGCCACCTCCCGCGCGCTGCGCACGCGGGCGTAGTCGCCGATCGCGGTGGCCACAGTGTCGGTGACCACCTGCAGCACCGCCTCGTCGTCGGCGTCGAACGCGTCCGGCGCGGTGCCGTAGAGATTGATCGAGCCGAGTTCGACCCCGTCCGCCCGCAGCGGGACCGCGAGGAACGACGACACGCCCTCGCGCTCGGCGAGGCGGGCGAAGGTCGGCCAGTTGCGGGCGACGTCGTCGAGGCCCATCCGAACCGTCTCGCCGGTGCGAGCGGCCTCGAGGCACGGCCCCTCGCCGACCTCGTACTGGTGCGCGTCCACGCGCAGGGTGAGGTCGTCGGTGTGGACGGCCGTGTAGGTCATGCCGCCGAACACGATGCTGATGCCGCAGGCCGTCGCGCCGGCGATGGCGTCCTGCGCCAACACGGCGGTGCGCTGCAGCAATGTCGCCAGGTGATCGTCGTCGCGCACGCTGCCGCCCACGGCCGCCACGATGGCGGCCAGGCGCGCACCCGACGTGCGACCGGAGGTGTCGTCGGCCAGCGGGCCGGCGCCGTTGTGTGCCACGGTCGACAACTATGGCACGGGCGCGCACGCGTGCTCGACCGAAACCCGACTCGAGTGTCGCTACCGACCGGTAGCGTTCCTGCGGTGGTCCAGCTGCTCCCGCGTCGTCCCGCTCGGTCGGGCGACTCCCCCGAGGGGGAGGTCGTCGGCCCGGGGGCAGCGGCGGCCCCGACACCTCCGGACGCGGCCACGACCGACACCGTCCCCGTGCGGACGGTGTCGGTGCAGGCGTTGGCGATCGTCCTGGTTCTCGCCGCGGTGGTGTTCGTCGTGCAGGTGACGCGCCCGGGTCCGACCACGCAGCCCGCCGCCGCGCCGGTCGCGACCGGTGACCTGCGCCCGTCGTTCCTGGTGGAAACCGAACGCAATCTGGGACCGCTGCGGCAGATCGCGAAGGCCAACCGTGCCACCGCGGAGGAGGAGTACGCGGCGGCGCTCGCGGTGCTCGCCACCGCCGCCAGTGCGTCGGAGAAGGATCGCCGCCTCGCCGAATTGCCGCCGGCCGCGGTGGGTCTGCGGGTCGGGTCCTACGCCCTGCCCGCCCGCGGCACCTACACCTCGCCGTTCGGACCGCGGTGGGGAACGATGCACCGCGGAATCGACATCGCCGGTCCCATCGGCACGCCGATCGTGTCGGTCGCGGACGGGCAGGTGATCGAGGCCGGCCCCGCCAGCGGCTTCGGGCTGTGGGTCCGGGTGCGGCACGACGACGGCACGGTGTCCATCTACGGCCACGTCGACACCCTCGTCGCGGTGGCCGGTCAGCGGGTCTCCGCCGGCCAGCAGATCGCCACCATGGGCAATCGGGGCGATTCCACGGGACCGCACCTGCATTTCGAGACCGTGGTGGACGGCACCCACGTCGACCCCGAGCTGTGGCTCATCGGCCGGGGGATCTCGCTCGGTCCGACGGGCGACTGACCTGCGCGGTCGTCGGTACTACCCTCGGGAGAATGTCGTCCTCAGCCGATATTCCCGCCTCTCTGATCCTGTCGCGTCGGGACCTCGAGTTCCTGCTCTACGAATGGCTCGACGTCGAGTCGCTGACCCAGCGCAAACGCTTCGCGGAGCACTCGCGCGAGACCTTCGACGCCGTGCTCGAGCTCAGCGAGCAGATCGCCGTCAAGCACTTCGCGCCGCACAACAAGAAGGCCGACGCGAACGAACCGCGGGTGGGTGACGACGGCAAGGTCGTGCTGATCCCCGAGGTCGAGAAGGCCCTGCAGGTCTTCACCGAGGCGGGCCTGATCGCCGGGCAGTTCGACGAGTCGCTCGGCGGGATGCAGCTGCCGACGACGGTGTCGAAGGCGTCGCTGGCGTGGTTCCAGGCGGCGAACACCGGCACCGCCACCTATCCGTTCCTCACCATCGGCAACGCCAACCTGCTGATCGAGTACGGCGGCGAGGATCTGATCGACCGGTACGTCCGGCCCATGCTCGAGGGTCGGTTCCACGGCACCATGTGTCTGTCGGAGCCGGGTGCGGGATCGTCGCTGGCCTACATCACCACCAAGGCCACCCCGCGTGACGACGGCACCTACTCGGTCACGGGGACGAAGATGTGGATCTCGGGTGGCGACCACGAGCTGGGCGAGAACATCGTCCACCTGGTCCTGGCGAAGCTGCCCGACGCGCCGGCGGGGGTGAAGGGCATCTCGCTCTTCGTCGTCCCGAAGTACCTCGTGAACGAGGACGGCTCGCTGGGCGAGCGCAACGACGTGAGCCTGGTCGGCCTCAACCACAAGATGGGGTACCGCGGTACGACCAACACGCTGCTCGCCTTCGGTGAGAAGGGTGGTGCGACAGGTTATCTGGTGGGCGAGCCGCACAAGGGCCTGGCGTACATGTTCAAGATGATGAACGAGGCACGGATCGGCGTCGGCATGGGCGCGACGGCGCTCGGCTACACCGGGTATCTGCACTCGTTGGCGTACGCGCGGGAACGGACCCAGGGCCGCCCGGTGGGGGACAAGGACCCGGCCGCTCCGCAGGTGCCGATCGTCGATCATCCCGACGTCCGGCGCATGCTGCTGGCCCAGAAGGCCTACGCGGAAGGCGGTCTCGCGCTGGGGCTGTACTGCTCGCGGCTGGTCGACGAGCAGATCACCGGTGAGCCCGACGCCGCCGAACGCGCGGGATTCCTGCTGGACGTGCTGACCCCGATCGCGAAGGCGTGGCCCTCGCAGTGGTGCCTCGAGGCGAACAACCTGGCCATCCAGGTCCACGGCGGATACGGCTACACCCGCGACTACAACGTCGAGCAGTTCTACCGCGACAACCGGCTGAACCCTATCCACGAGGGCACCAACGGCATTCAGGGTCTCGACCTGCTCGGTCGCAAGGTGGTGGCGCAGAACGGTCGTGGCCTGCAACTGCTCGTGGAGGCGATCACCACCACCCTCGACGCGTCCACCGGCGAGTACGCAGAAGCCCTGCGGGCCGCGGTGAACCGGTTGGTGGAGGTCACCGGAACGGTCTGGAGTCAGGGTGATCCCGATCTGGCCCTGGCCAACTCGACGGCGTACCTCGAGGCCACCGGCCATCTGGTGGTCGCGTGGCTGTGGCTCGCGCAGCTGAATGCCGTGGGCGACAAGACCGGCGCGTTCTACGACGGCAAGCGTGCCGCTGCGCAGTACTTCTTCCGGTACGAGCTCCCCAAGGTCGGTCCGCAGTTCGATCTCGTGGCGTCGCTCGACCGCACCCTGCTGGACCTCGATCCGTCGGTCCTCTGACGCAGGGTGCCCGCCGGCTCCGATCAGCGGAGCCGGCGGGCACGGCCGGGCGGGTTCAGGCGAGTGCGAGGTCGACGGGGGCCGTCGCACGCCTGTGGACGGCGTATCCGGCGGGGAACACGGTCGAGGCTGCAAGTGTGCGTACTCGACGCCAACACGTCAACAGACGTATCCTCACCAGTAGTGATTCATTGTGAACCAAGGGGTGAGTGGCAATGACGACAGTCGAGAGCCGAACGGCGCAGCACAGGCTGCAGCAGGCAGCCGCGCGTCGCCGTATCGATACCCTCGAACTGAACCGTGAAATTTACCGGGCGTCGCGGAATCGACATCTCACACACCGTCAGATCAGCGCCGTCGTCGCGGACATGTCCACGACCACCATTCAGCGTATTCTGAGCCGCTTCGCCGCCGATCCGACTCTGTTGGAGGTAACTCCCGCCGAGGTGATCGACAAGCGCGCCGCAGGGTTGATCGACGACGCCGCGATGATGGACACGCTGCTGGCCTGGAACTACGAGTTCGGCGCCGTCGAGTACGTCGACGGCGTCGCCACGGACGCCTACACCTCGAGGGATTGGGACGACATCGAACAGGCGTATTACTGCGACCGGCTCTCCGACGACGAGTTCGCCCGGCTGGTCGAACGGCACCGCAGTGATCTCGAGAAGGCGGCTGGCGCGTAGGTGATCGACGACGTCGGGTTGCGCGACAGCGTCGCCGCGCAACTCATCGCCATGTCCGCTCCCGGCGGGCGCTTGCACACCGACGCCAGTGACAACAGCAGCGCGCTCTACGCCGGCAAGATCGAGCGCTTCGCGTTCCGCAAACGAGTCATCGCCGACTACCTCGACCGACAGAGCCCGCCGCGCGAAGGCCACTCCGCGGTCGTCACCGCTGGGGCGCCGGGAGCCGGAAAGACCACCGCGCTGAGGCACGTTCGTGGCTACGACCCGGCGGAATTCCGCGTTCTGGATCCGGACATCGTGAAAGATCGACTCATCGAGCAAGCGTTGCGCGACGGGATCTACGACGACGTCCTTGCCACGACTCTGGCCGACGGTCATGCGCTGGCCCCGCGCGAATTGGCCGCTCTCGTCCACCGTGAATCAACACAGCTGACCGACCGAATCCGGAGCATCTGCACCAGTCGCCGCGAGAACATCGTCATCGAGGGCACGCTCAGCTGGAAGGGTCTCCCGGCCGAGCTCGGTACCGAGCTCGCCCACGCCGACTACCGATCGATCGAGGTCATTGCGATCGACGCCGACCAGCGCACGTGCCACGAGCAAGCGCTCTCACGCTGGTGGTCCGGCCGTCGACAGTGGGTGGAGGGAACCGACACGCTCGGTGGCCGATTCACACCGCCCGCCGCAATCGACATCTGCTATCGCGGTGCCGAGTCACTGTGCATCGCGCACGCCATCGAGCTGGAAGAACGAGCTGCCGCGACCTTCGACAACAGCCGTCTCGTGGTCCTCCGCCGCCGTGCCGGAGGAGATCTCGGCGTTCTGTTCGAGCGGGTGCACCCAGCCGCCGAATAGTTCTGCCACGGTGAACGGTTTGTCGCCCGCCGGCTCCGATCAGCGGAGCCGGCGGGCACGGCCGGGCGGGTTCAGGCGAGTGCGAGGAAGAGCTTCTCGAGTTCGGCCTCGGTCATCGGTTCGCGGTTCTCCGCGTCCCCGGTCATGCACTCGCGCAGGCCCGTCGCCACGATCTTGAATCCGGCCCGGTCGAGAGCGCGCGAAACGGCCGCGAGCTGGGTCACGACGTCCTTGCAGTCGCGTCCGTTCTCGATCATCGAGATCACGCCGGCCAGTTGGCCGTGAGCCCGGCGCAGCCTGTTCAGTACCAGGGCGATGCTGTCCTCGTCGCCGACCATGAGCGTCTCCTTCGTCGTCTCGACTGTGCGTTCGATGGTACCCCCGGGGGCATCACGCGAGTCCGTCACGGGTGCCGCCGAGGGCGGTGATCGCCGCGCGCAGCCTCTCCCCGGCGTCACGAGCGACGTCGCCGAGCGCCGGCTCCCCGGTGGCCTGGACCATGACGTCGGGATTCATGGCGTCGACGACGATCGCGCCGTCGCGGTCGGGGTCCTCGCGGACGACGACGTTGCAGGGCAACAGGAGTCCGACGGTCCGCATGATGCCGACGGCGCGGTGGGCCAACGGCGGATTGCAGGCGCCGAGGATCAGGTAGCGCTCCATGTCCTCGCCGAGCTTCGCCTTCAGGGTGGCCTGCATGTCGATCTCGGTGAGGACGCCGAATCCCTGCGCGGCGAGGGCGTCTCGGGTGCGCTGGACGGCGGTGTCGAAGTCGGTGTCGGTGAGGGTCGTGGAGAGAGCGATGCTCATGGTGTGGTTCCTCTCGTATGCATGTTGTCGTTCAGTGGGAGAAGCCGATGGACGGGAGAACGCGGCGGAGCCAGGCCGGTGACCACCAGGCGGCGCGTCCGGTCACCCGCAGCAGGACCGGCAGCAGAATCAGCCGGATGAGCACGGCGTCGAGGAGCACGGCGACACCGAGGATGATGCCCATTTCCTTCGGCGGGAGCGGATCGGCCAGGGCGAAGGTGAAGAACACGGCCACCATGACCGCGGCGGCGGCGAAGATGACGCGTCCGGAGTGCGCCAGACCGTCGATCATGGCGGTCGCGGCGTCGCCGGTGCGCTCGTGGTGTTCCTTGGCGGTGGCGAGGAGGAACACGGTGTAATCCATGGCGATGGCGAAGATCATCGCGAAGAAGAACACCGGGCCCCATCCGTTCAGGAAGCCCTGCGGGGTGAAACCGAGCAGGGACGCACCGTGGCCGTCCTGGAAGATCAGCTTGGCGACGCCGAACGCGGCGGCGGTGGAGAGCAGGCTGACGGCGGTGCCCAGGAACGCGATGAGTGGAGCCTGGAGGGCGACGAGCAGCAGCACGAATCCGAGGACCAGGATGATGGCGATCACCAGCGGCAGGTAGTCGTTCAGCGCCTGCTGCAGGTCGAGGTTCTCCGCCGGTGCGCCGCCGACGAGCGCGGACTCGGGAAGCTCGCCGCGGAGGTCGGCGAGGATGGTCTCCATCGATCCGTCCGACGGGTCGACCGACGGAATCGCCTGCACCAGCGCGTATCCGGATCCGTCGGCTGCGGGCTGCGGCGGGGTGACCACGGCGATGCCGGGCACCTGCGACGCCGCGGCGGCGGTGGCGGCGGCGTCGGACCCCGGAACCACGATCTGCAGTGCGCCGGGCGCGCCCTCGCCGAACTGCTCCTGCACCAGGGCGTAACCCTGGCGGACCGGTGCGTCCTCGGGGACGACGGAGATGGAGGGCATCGCGACCTTCAGGCCGAGGACGGGCAGGGCCAGCGCGACGAGGACGCCGATCGAGGCGAGGGCGAACGGCCACGGATGGCGGTGCAGGAGCGCACCCCAGCGGGCGAAGACGGGGGAGCGGTGCTGTTGGCGCTTGGCGTAGGGGAGGGCGGCGGCGTTCACCTTCGGCCCCAGGGCGCCGAGGGCGGCGGGGAGCAGGGTCATCGTGGCCAGCAGGACGAAGGTGACGGCGAGCATGATGCCGACGGCCATGGTGCGCACCGCGGGGGCGGGCACGATGAGGACGGCGGACAGGCTGACCAGGACGGTGAGACCGGACAGGACGACGGCTTTGCCGGCGGTGTCCATGGTCTCGGCGACGGCGGCGCGGGGGTCGTTCGAGCGGAGGGCGTCGCGGAAGCGGGCGACGAGGAACAGGGCGTAGTCGATGCCGAGGGCGAGGGCGAACATCATGGCGAAGTTCATCGCCCACACCGAGATCGGGGTGACCTCGTTCAGCAGGACCAGTCCGCCGGCCGAGGCAACCAGTCCGGCGATGGTGAGGAGCAGCGGCAGCCCGGCGGCGACGAGCGAGCCGAACGCGAGAACCATGATCGCGAGTGTCACGGGCCAGGAGATCAACTCGGCCTGGATCATCGCGTCGTGGTTGGCCTTGTTGAAGTCCGACCACAATGCGGACGCGCCCGTGGGGTAGACCTCGACACCGTCCCCGGACAGGGCGGTGAGTCGGCCCTTCACGTCGTCGACGGCGGTGACCATCTCGTCGGTGGTGCCCGCGGCGCCCGCGATCAGGATCCCGGTCCGTCCGTCGGGACTGATCGTCATCCCCGGCTGCGGGGGCACGATCTCTCCGAAACGCGGGTCCGAGGACAGGATTTGGGTGGCGTCGGTGAGTGCGGCGGTCGCCGCCGGGTCGGTCAGGGATCCGGGGTCGTTGTGGACGACGACCTGCACCGCCGCGGAGGAGTTGCCGCCGAAGTGGTCCTCGGCGAGTTCACGGACCTGCACCGATTCCGACCCGTTGGCCTGCCACCCGGCGCCGGCAAGGGACGAGAACACCGACGGCGCGGCGGATCCGAGCGCGATCAGCACGATCAGCCATACGCCGAGGACCCAGCGACGGCGGGTGACCATGGCCGCACCCCAGCGGCCGAGAGGTCCGGGGCCGCCGTCGGTCGGCAAGCCGGGTGGCGCGTCGGGGGCGGTGGTAGCGGGTCGGGACACTGCATCCTCCTCATGCGGGTGGGGGTATCCGACAGGGCGTCGAGAGGTGTCCCCGTCGAGGTGACACGGTGCCAGATACAGCGGGGGGTATGCAAGTACCCCCGGGGGTATCGAGTCGTAGTTGTTTGTCTCGTCGATCACACACTCCTGCGGGCGAGAACGTCGGTCTGCTTAGATACAAGTTGTGCGCAACACGGAACCGACGTCGGCCGACCGGGCCTACACGACCGTGAAGGAACTCATCGTCTCGGGCGAACTGCCCGGCGGCGAGCTCATCAGCGAAGGACAGATCGCCGCGCGCACCGGCACCAGCCGCACTCCCGTGCGGGAGGCGTTCCTGCGCCTCGCCGCCGAGGGCTGGATGCGGCTCTACCCCAAGCGAGGGGCGCTGATCGTGCCCATCGCACCCGACGAGGCGGCCCACATCGTGGACGCCCGTCGGCTCGTGGAAACCGGCAGCCTCGCCGCGTTCGCCGACGACGCCGCCACCCGCAGCGCCGTCGCGGATCTCATGCGGGCCAGCCTCGACCGACAGCGCGCCCTCGCCGACGACGGCGACGCGCACCGGTTCGCGGCCGAGGACGCCGACTTCCACACCCTCGTCGTGACTCACGGGGCGAACCCCCTGCTGTCGACGTTCTACTCGGGTCTGCGCGACCGGCAACGACGGATGACGTCGAACTCCGTGGCGCGCAACCCGACAGCGTGGGCGTCGATCGTCGACGACCACACGCGTCTGACCGCACTCGTCGAGCAGGGCGACGTGGCCGGCTTCGAGGTGGCGCTGAGCCGCCACATGGCTGCCACGCACTCCTTGCCGCACAGCAGAGGACTTTCATGACCACCACCGCTCCGGCCTCGTCCACCACCGGGACCCGGCCCTGGTTACCGGTTGCCCTCGGCATGCTCGCCGTCGCCTGGGGTGGCAACGAGTTCACGCCGCTCCTGGTGATGTACCGCGAGGGGTACGGCTTCTCGCCCGTCGTCGTCGACGTCTTCCTCTTCGCGTACGTGGTCGGCATCGTGCCGGCGTTGCTGGTCGGCGGGCCGCTGTCCGACCGGTACGGCCGTCGCCCGCTGATGCTGCCCGCGCCGCTGATCGCCGCCGCCGGGTCGCTCCTCATCGCCCTCGGATCCCACACGGCCGCACTGTTGTCCGCCGGCCGCGTCCTCAGCGGCGTCGCGCTCGGACTCGGTATGGCCGTCGGCGGCAGCTGGGTGAAGGAACTCTCCGTCGACTCGCCCACCGCGGGCGCACGTCGGGCCGCGATGTCCCTCACCGCCGGTTTCGCCACCGGCGCCGGAGTGGCCGGGGTGCTCGCCCAGTGGGCGCCCTGGCCCGACGTGCTGCCCTATGCGGTGCACATCGGTCTGGCCGTGCTCGCGACGCTCGCGCTCGCCGGAGTCCGCGAGACCGTGCGCAACGCGGATCGCACCACGCCGCTGCGCGACGACCTCCGCATCCCGACCGCGGGTCACGCCCGCTTCGTCACCGTCGTTCTTCCGGTGGCGCCGTGGGTGTTCGGTGCCGCGAGCGTGGCCTACGCGGTGCTGCCCGGGTTGATGGCCGATCATGCCGGGGCGTTCCCCGTGGCCTTCTCCGCGCTGCTCGGCGTCGTCGCCCTCTCGTCGGGATTCGCGATCCAGGCGCTCGGGCGACGCATCGACACGCCGTCCAGTGCCCGTGCGGTGCTCGTGGCCCTGGCCGTCGTCGTGGTGGGCATGGTGCTGGTGGCCGTCGCCGCGGAGGTGCTGGTGGTGCCGATGGCCCTGCTCGCGGCCGCCGTTCTCGGCGGCGGGTACGGCATGGCGATGGTGTCGGGTCTGCAGGAGGTGCAGCGCATCGCCGGGCCGAAGGATCTCGCCGGACTGACCGCCGTCTTCTACTCGGTGACCTATCTCGGCTTCGCGGTGCCCGCCCTGCTCGCGCTGCTGGTCGAGGAGACGGCCCTGACGTATCCGGAATTGTTCGGAGCCGGAGTGGTTCTGGCGGCAGCCTCGTTCGCGGTGGTGGCCTGGAACTCCCGCCGCCACCTGCCCGCTCCCGCGTCCCGCTGACGCTGTCCGCAGCTGCGGGAGCGATCCGCGGGAAGTCGGATCGAGGTGGGGGAGAACTCAGGGGAGCGGGGGGAGCCCCGCCTCCTCGAGCCACGGCCCGAAGAACCCGGGGTCGACCCCGTGCCGTTCGGCCAGCTCCACGAAGTCGGACGTGGCCACCACCGAATGCCGATGTGCGGCGGTCCATTCGCGCAGGAGGGTGAAGAACGGCTCGTCGCCCACGGTGCGTCGTAGGGCGTGCAGGGTCAGGGCGCCGCGCTTGTAGACGCGGTCGTCGAACATGTCCGCAGGGCCGGGATCGCCCAGCGCGAGGTCCTGTGGCAAGGCGGCCAGTCGGGCGCGGGTGCGGGTGGCGAGCTGGTGCGCGCTGGAGGATCCCGACGCCTCGGACCACAACCACTCGGCGTAGCAGGCGAACCCTTCGTGCAGCCAGATGTCCTGCCAGCGGCCGAGAGTCAGGCTGTTGCCGAACCACTGATGGGCCAGTTCGTGGGCGACCAGTCGCTCGTAGCCGCGACGCCCGTCGCAGTGGTTGGCGCCGAACACCGACAGAGTCTGCGCCTCCACGGGGATCTCGAGGTCGTCGTCGGTGATCACCACGCCGTAGGACGGGTACGGGTACGGCCCGAACCGCTCGACGAAGGCCGACATCATCTGCTGCTGCCGACCGAAATCGTGGTCGATCAGTGTCCGTAGTCGCGGCGGGGCGATGGCGTCGACGGGAACCGGGGTGTCGCAGAGTCGACGCTTCTCGTAGAGCCCGATCTGCACCGTCGCCAGGTAGGTCGCCATGGGCTCGGGCTGATGGTAGGTCCACGTGGTGCGCGACGACCTCACGCGGGTGTGGAGCAACGTGCCGTTGGAGATCACGTGGTACGGGGAGTCGGCGGTGATCGAGATCCGGTACGCCGCTTTGGAACTCGGATGGTCGTCGCACGGGAACCACGACGACGCACCGTTGGGCTGGCTGGCGACGATCACGCCGTCGGTCAGCTCCTCCCAGCCGACCTCGCCCCACCGGCCGGCGATGGGAGTGGGGTTGCCGGCGTAGGTGACCGTGACGGTGAACGACGTCCCGGCCGTGAGGGGCGTCTGCGGGGTCACGACGAGTTTGCCGCCGCGGTGGGTGAACTTGGCACGACGTGATCCGCTGACGCCGACCTTGCTCGGCGAGAGAGCCGGGCCGAGATCGAGCGTCACGGTGGGCGCCGACTGCGTCGCGACGGCATGGACGACGGCGGTGCCGCTCAACCGATTCGAGGGCACCTTGTACTCGAGATCGAGCTCGTAGCGTTCCACCGTGTACCCGCGGTTCCCGTGACCGGGGATGTACGGGTCGAACGGTTCGGCGGACGCCGTGGGGACGGGCCGCCCCATCAGGCGGACCACGGAGCGATGGGGTTGCCCTGCCACCGGCTCGAGTCCGGAACCGTGTCGCCACGCATGACCAACGACGCCGGTCCGACCGTCGCTCCCGCGCCGATCCCGGCCGCGGGAAGGGCGACGCAGTGCGGCCCGAGCGTCGCGCCGGGGCCGAGATTGACGGTGTCCATGCTCATGATCCGATCATGGAACAGATGGGTCTGCACAACGCACCCTCGGTTCACGGTCGCGCCGTCGCCGAGGGTGATGAGGTCGGCCTCCGGCAACCAGTACGTCTCGCACCAGACGCCTCGTCCGATGTGCGCGCCGAGCCACCGCAGCCACACGTTGAGAACCGGCGTGCCCTCGGCCGCGCGGGCGAACCACGGTGCGGCTACCACCTCGACGAACGTGTCGGCCACCTCGTTCCGCCACACGAAGGAACTCCACAGGGGATGCTCGACGGCGTCGATGCGCCCGACGAGCGTCCACTTGGCGACGGCGGAGACGGCCGCAGCGACGGCGCCCGCCACCAGCAGCACGACCCCCGAGAGCAGGGCGGCCACCCCGTAGCCGAGAGTCCCGGCGATCCAAGTAAGAGCTGCGATCACGCCGAAACCGATGCCGAAGGAGACGACGACCGGAACCAGGCGGCACGTCTCGACGACGGCGCGGGCGACCTTGAGGCGCGTCGGCGGGTCGAAGGTGCGGCTGCTGTCGGCCGACGCCGGTGCGCGACGCAGGCGCACCGGCGGGCTGCCGAGCCACGACGTCCCGGCCTTGGACTTCGCCGGCGCGGCCGACAGGACCGCGACCAGACCGTTCTTCGGCACCCGTCGTCCTGCGGCGGCCATGCCGGAGTTGCCGAGGAAGGCACGTTTGCCCACCTTGGCCTGGCCGATCATCATCCACCCGCCGCCCAGTTCGTAACTCGCGACCATCGTGTCGTCGGCGAGGAAGGCGCCGTCTCCGACCGTCGTGAACTTCGGGACCATGAGCACCGTGGAGGCCTCGACGTCCTTGCCGATGTCCGCGCCGAGCAGCCGGAGCCACCCCGGCGTGAGCAGCGAGGCGTAGAGCGGGAAGAGGAACGTGCGGGCGCTGTCGAGGAGACGTTCGGTGGTCCAGACCTGCCAGCCCACCCGGCTGCGGACCGGGTGGTGGCCGGGGGTCATTCCCAGCGCGAGCAGCCGGACGGCGACCAGCGTGATCAGCGCGAACACCGCGAGCGAGAGCAGGGTGGCGGGCGCGAGGGCGAGCGCTCCGCGACCGATCGCGCCGGCGAGCGTGCGGGCGCCGGACGCAGCCCACCCGACCACCAGCAGCCCGACGGCGATGGCGAACAGGGGCAGACCCGACAGCAGCAGGGACGTCACGCCGTAGACCGGCACCCAGGCGCGGCTGCGCGGGGGGCGGGACGACGGCCACGGCCGCGTGGCCTTGCCGACCTTGCCCGCCGGGGAGCCCGACCATTGCTGGTTGGCCTTGACCTTGCCGGCGACGGCGGACCCTGCGGTGACCTCGGCGTTCTTGCCGACCTTCGCGCCGGGCAGGAGCGTCGACCGCGCACCGACCGTGGCGCCGGGCCCCACCTCGACGGGTCCGATGTGCACGATGTCGCCGTCGATCCAGTACCCGGTCAGATCGACCTCCGGCTCGATGGAACAGCCGTCGCCGAGGGTCAGCATGCCGGTGACCGGAGGAAGTGTGTGCAGGTCGACGTCGTGGCCCACGCGGGCGCCGAGGGCGCGGGCGTAGTCGACCATCCACGGTGCCCCGGACAGATTGGTGGCGCCCGACGCGTCCGCCAGACGGTTCGCCGCCCACAGCCGGAGATGCACGCTGCCGCCGCGGGGATAGCTGCCCGGCCGGACCCCGCGCAGCAGCAGGCGTGCGCCGACGACCGAGACGGCCATGCGGCCGAAGGGGGTGACCACCAGCAGGAAGCCGAGCAGCGGCCACCACCAGGAGACCGTCGGCAACCAGGGGATCGGGCGAATCCACGACGCCACGTTCGCGGCGACGGCGAGCCACGTCACCCACTGCAGTCCGGTCAGGGTGGTCAGCGGCAGTGTGGCCGCCACCTGGAGCAGCTGCGCGTGACGGGGTGTCGGCTCGACCGTGCGCGTCTCGTGGCGGGTGGTGGGGTCCATGTCCTCGAGCAAGTCGACCAGTGAGCCGAGGCGCGGCCGGTCGTACAGCTCGGCGACGGTGATCAGCGGGTACCGCTCGCGCAGGCGGGTCACCAGCTGCGCGGCGGTGAGCGAGCCGCCGCCCGCGGCGAAGAAATCGGCGTCGAGCGAGGTGATCTCGGTCCCCAGCACGTCGGTCCACACCGCGGCGACCCAGGCGGCGGTCTCGTCGAGGTCGACGGTGGGTGTGGAGCCGTCGGGGGAGGGCGCGCGGCCGGGCAGCGGCCACGGCAGGGCGTTCCGGTCGACCTTGCCCGACGTCCGAGTGGGCAGATCGTCGACGAGCGCGAGACGCGGCACCATGGCGGCCGGAAGCTGTTCGGCGAGTAGCTCTCTCGCTCGGACCAGGTCGAAGTCGGCATCGGTGCTCACCAGGTAGCCGACGAGAACCGGTGTGCCGGAACCGGTCTTGCGGACGGCCGCGGCCGCGCCGCCGACGCCGGGCAGATTCTGCAGCGCGGAATCCACCTCGCCGAGCTCGATGCGTCGCCCGCCGACCTTGACCTGATCGTCCGCGCGGCCCTGGAACAGGAGCCCCTCCACCTCGAGCCGGACCAGATCGCCACTGCGGTAGGCGCGAGCCCATCCGAGGCTCGGCATGGGCGCGTACTTCTCGGCGTCCTTGGCGGGATCGAGATAGCGGGCCAGGCCGACGCCGCCGATCACCAGCTCGCCCACTTCGCCGACGGGAACCGGCTGTTCGTCGGGGCCGACCACCGCGAGATCCCAGCCGTCGAGCGGCAAACCGATGCGCACCGGCCCGCGGCCGTCCATGAGCGCCGCGCACGCCACGACGGTGGCCTCCGTCGGGCCGTAGGTGTTCCAGACCTCGCGTCCCGGAACCGCCAGCCGCTCGGCCAGATCCGGCGGGCAGGCCTCGCCGCCGAAGATCAACAGCCGCACGTCCTCGAGTGCCTCCCGCGGCCAGAGCGCGGCGAGAGTGGGCACGGTGGAGACCACGGTGATGTCCCGCGCCACGAGCCAGGGCCCGAGATCCATGCCGGAGCGCACCAGTGAGCGCGGCGCCGGCACCAGGCACGCCCCGGAACTCCACGCGAGCCACATCTCCTCGCAGGACGCGTCGAACGCCACCGACAACCCGGCCAGCACCCGGTCACCCGGGCCGAGCGGACGATCCTGCAGGAACAGCCGGGACTCGGCGTCGACGAACGCCGCGGCGTTGCGGTTGCTGACCGCGACGCCCTTCGGGGTGCCGGTGGAGCCGGAGGTGAAGATCACCCAGGCGTCGTCGTCGACGGTCGGGTGCCCCACCGGGCGGCCCGTCCCGACGCGCCCGGTGCCGGTGATCCCGCTCTCGGTCACGATGGCGGTGACTCCGGCCTCGGAGAAGACCAGGTCCGCCCGCTCGTCGGGGTCGTCGACGTCGACCGGGACGTACGCCGCACCCGCCGCGATCACCGAGAGGATGGCCGCGTAGAGGCCGTAGCTGCCCGACGGCATCCGCACCCCGACGCGGTCACCGGCGCTGACACCGTGCCGGGCCAGCCACTGCGCACCTTCGCCGATGTTCACCATCAGCTCCGCGTAGGAGACGACGCTGTCCCCGTCGTCCACCGCCGGCGCATCGGGGAATCGCTCGGCCGTGTCGGTGAGGACGTCGATCAGCGTGCGCGGCGGCGCAGCGGCCGACGAGCGCAGGAACGCCTCGGGAATCGCGGGGTGCGTGGACATCTGCCGGGCGGCCTCTTTCGATGAGCGGGTCTTCTCGTCGCAGAAGGTTATGACACCCGCAGTTTGCGGGCAGATGAACAGCAGCGCGGGGGCCGGCCGGCTACAGCCACTCGGGCGGGCCGCGTCCACGGAGTTGACAGCCCCGGAGGCCTTTGTCATCCTGCTGTCAGGTCACGAGTACCAGCGTCAAGCCCCGGCTCGCTGGTCGGCAACCCTCCTTCCGCGGTGGGGTGCTCCGGGTGACGACCTGGCCGAGTTCCGACCGGAACCGGCAAGCGCGGATCGTCTCACGCCGCCACGGGGAGTACTCGTGCGTCGTCTGCGGTCCCGGACCGAAGGGTATCGCCATGACTGTCTCCACCCCTCTCGCAGCCGTTCTCGGATCCGATCACACCGTGCGGTGTTCCGACGGGACCGTCCGTCGCACAATCGATCTCGACTACGCAGCCAGTGCGCCCGCCTTGGCCGCGGTGGTCGACCGCGTCCAGGAGGTCGTGCCGTTCTCGGCGAGCGTCCATCGCGGGTCCGGACACAAGTCGGCGGTGTGCACCGAGGCCTACGAGGCGGCTCGCCGGACCGTCCACGCGTTCTGCGGGGCGGACGACGAGGACGTCGTGATCTTCGGGCGCAACACCACCGACGCACTGAATCTGTTGGCGCACTGCGTCCCCGGCGACGTGGTGGTCCTCGATGTCGAGCACCATGCGAATCTGCTGCCCTGGCGTCGTCGTCGGGTGGTGCGGACGGAAGGTACGATCGCGGCGACCCTCGCTCGGCTCGAGGCGGTGCTGTCCGCGAAACCTGCTGCCCTGCTGGCGGTCACGGGTGCGTCGAACGTGACCGGTGAGGTGCTGCCGATCGCAGAACTCGCGGCTCTGGCGCACCGCCACGGCGCGCGGATCCTCGTCGACGGCGCGCAGCTGGTGCCGCATCGCCGCGTCGACATCACCGCGGCCGGGGTGGACTACCTCGCGTTCAGCGGCCACAAGCTCTACGCGCCGTTCGGGGCCGGTGTTCTGGTGGGCCGGCGCGACTGGCTCGACGCGGCGGATCCGTACCTCGCCGGGGGCGGTGCGACGTCGGGAGTGTCGGTTCTGACGGGCGGCGACGTGGACGTCCGGTGGCATCCCGCCCCCGCCCGGCACGAGGGCGGTACGCCCAACCTGCTCGGCGCGGTCGCGCTCGCGGCCGCGTGCGAGGAGATCGCCCGGCTGGACCCGGTGGCCGTCGCGGCCCACGATCGCGCCGCCACCGACGCCGTCGTGCGCGGACTGACGCGCGCGGGCGGTGTGCGGGTGCTGCGTGTCTGGGACGACTCGGACGACGTCGTCGGCATCGCGTCCTTCACGGTGGATGGGGTCGATCCCGTCGTCGTCGCGGACGCCCTCGCCCGAGACCACGCAGTAGCCGTCCGCGCCGGGAAATTCTGTGCGCACCCGCTGCTCGCGCGGCTCGGCGCCGACGACGGCGCCGTTCGCGTGTCGGTCGGACTGGGGACCACCGCGGCGGATGTCGAAGCGTTCCTCGACGCGTTGACTGTGACCTGCCTCTCACTGCGCGACGGCGTCGCGGCGTGATCGATAGCATGACGAACGTGATGGGGGACCGGCTCTGGACTCGACGCCACGTCGATCTGTGCCGTGCCACGTCCAGCGCGTGTCGGGCCCGGTGATCGTCTCGGTCTCCTCAGATCCCGCCGTCGACTGGACCCCTCATGACCCTCGTCTTTCTCGAACCCACCCTCGCTCTCGACGTCGTCGAGTCCCCGCACGACGTCACCGGTGACGTTCCCGGCGTCGTCCGCTTCGGTGGCGTCGACCTCTCCACCGCGCAGGCACGCTACCGCCGCCTGCGGACCGAGCACCCCGATGCTCGCATCCTCGTCGATCTCGACGTGCACCTGGCGCACGACGCTCGGACGGCCCGCGGGGAAGTGCTCGCCGCGGCCGTCGCGCCACGCCCGGACACCCTGCGGTACGTGGGAACGCCGGCCGGTCTGGCCGGGTTGATCGCGGACATCGTGGCCGCCGGTGTCGCGGACGGCGTCACCGTGCGTCCCGTTCTCGACCGCGCTCGTGACCGCGTCGTCCGCACCGTCACCACCGAGGTGGCGTCGCTGCTCGACACGCGGACCGCACGCGCGTCCTAGGTCTTCGCGTCAAGGACCGACGTCGACGGCGAGACCCGCTGTGATACGCAGCAATTCGCTGTAGGACGTCCGAAAGGTGACGTCGGGGTGCCCGGCGGACGCCCAGAGACGGTCGAACGTCCCGAGCGCCTCGTCGACGAACGTCGGCAGGTTGGTCGGGTGCCCGACCGGGGAGACCGAACCGACGGATTGCCCTGTCGCGTGCCGGATCACGTCCGCCGGCGCGTGCGTCAGGGTGCCGCCGATCCGTGGCCCGGTCGCGGCGAGGTCCACGTTGTGGGCGCCGGAGACGAGCAGCAGCACCGGATCGTCGTCGAGGAGATGGACCAGCGACTTCACGACGGCGCCCACGTCGACCCCGTGCGCCGCGGCGACGGCGCGCGCGGTCGGCACCGGCGCGTCGTGGGTGACCAGAACGCCGTGGTGGCCACGGGAGATGAGGACGTCCGCGACGTGCGCGGCGGCGGGGTGCGGAGTCCTGGCCATGACCGAAGAATAGGGCGGAAACCGCTGTCGTGCCCGAAGGTCGGCCGGGCTAGGGTGAGCCGATGACGACCCCCGAGCCCACGCAGCCGAGCACCTCCTGGACCGCGTTCACGGTCGAGACCGCCGACCACGTCGCCACCGTCACCCTCACCGGACCCGGCAAGGGCAACGCGATGGGTCCCGACTTCTGGTCCGAGCTCCCCCTGATCTTCCGTGGCCTCGACGCGGACCCCGACGTGCGGGCCGTCGTCCTCGCCGGATCCGGCCGCAACTTCAGTTACGGACTCGACCTCCCCGCCATGGCAGGCGAGTTCGGCGCCGTGCTCGCCGACAAGGCGCAGGCGGGGCCGCGCAGCACCTTCCACGATCTGATCCTGCGGATGCAGGCGGCGATCACCGCGGTGGCCGAGTGCCGCAAGCCCGTCATCGCGGCGGTGCAGGGGTGGTGCATCGGCGGTGGGGTGGACCTGATCTCGGCCGCCGACATCCGCTACGCCTCCGCGGACGCTCAGTTCAGCGTGCGTGAGGTCAAGGTGGCGATCGTCGCGGACATGGGCTCCTTCGCCCGCCTGCCCGCGATCATCGGCGACGGGCATCTCCGGGAGCTGGCGCTCACCGGCAAGGACGTCGACGCCGAGTACGCGCGACGCATCGGTCTGGTCAACGACGTGCTGCCCGACGCGGACGCCGTCCTCGCGCATGCGTACGAGACCGCCGCCCAGATCGCCGCGAACCCGCCCCTGGTGGTGCACGGCATCAAGACCGTGCTCGATCACGGTCGTCGCGCCGCCGCCGACGAGTCGCTGCGCTACGTCGCGGCGTGGAACTCGGCGTTCCTGCCGTCGGAGGACCTGACGGAAGCCATCACGGCGGTGTTCGAGAAGCGGCCGCCGCAGTTCCGGGGTGCGTGAGAGCCGGCGCGTCGATCAAAGGGGGAACGACCCGATCAGCGGAAGGCGCTCTTCGGGTCGTTCCACAGCTGGTCGGTGAAGTCCTCGAGAACCACGAGCACCACGGAGTCCTCCGCGCGCCGCAGAATGGACTTGCTGGCGCGCACCTGCAGGATGTCGCCCTTGGCATCGGTCATGCGCCACAACGAATCCGCGCGTGTGGCCACCGTGGTCAGGAACGTCTCCGCGATGTTCACGCCGAGCGGCTCGTTGGCCGGGAAGATGTCCTGGAGGTGCAGCGCGTCGTCCGACCGCGGCGTCTGCTCGTCGAAGCCCATGAGCTGATCGAAGGCCTCGTTGGCGAACACCACGGTGCCGCCGGGCTCGACCGCCAGCACGGGCAGCGGGATCCGGTCCAGCACCACCGACACCGGAAGTGCCGGGAACTGAGCGGGATCGGAGATCCCGGCGGACGACGGGTTGCGACGATCGCCGACAGCTTCGCTCATGGGTACCGCGTCCTTCGTTCTCGCTCGGCTGTCACGGGCGCCGCCCCGCCCCGGCCGGACCGGGGTCGAACGGAGCGATGGTAGCAGCGCACCTCGCCGCGGGGAGGCGACAACGCACCTCCCGCCGGAGGCGCGACTGCACCCCCGCCGGGAAGCGGACCTGCCGTCAGTGCGCGGCGTCGTTCTTCAGTCGCTCGACCGACGCGGTGATCTCGGCTTCGGCTTCCGCGCGGCCGACCCAGTTCGAGCCCGTCACATGCTTGTTCGGCTCGAGGTCCTTGTAGTGGACGAAGAAGTGCTCGATGGCGTCGAGTTCGAACTGCGAGACGTCACCGAGGTCCTGGATGTGGTCCCACCGCGGGTCGCCGGCCGGGACGCACAGCACCTTGTCGTCGCCGCCGGCCTCGTCGGTCATCTTGAACATGGCCACGGGGCGGGCCTCGACGATCACGCCGGGGAACACCGATTCCGGCAGGAGAACGAACGCGTCCAGGGGGTCGCCGTCCTCGCCGAGGGTGTCCTCGATGAAGCCGTAGTCCGCCGGGTAGCCCATCGCGGTGTAGAGGTAGCGGTCCAGACGCACTCGTCCGGACTCGTGGTCGACCTCGTACTTGTTGCGCTGACCCTTGGGGATCTCGATGGTCACGTCGAACTTCACGTCCACTGTCCTTTGCTCGGTGGCCACGTACGGTGCACGCAGACAGTAGCGGTCGCGGACCGCCGGGTCGGCCGGAAGGGTCGTTAGGGTGGTCGGGACACCGGGCGACGGCATCCGGACGGGCAGCGTGAGGAGTGACGTGGGCAAGGCCAGAGGCTCGATGCGCTCGCGTCTGCGGAGCCGCTGGGGCATCGCGGCCGTCGTCGTGGTCCTGATCGCCGGCATCGTCGGCGTCGCCGCCGTGACCCCGACGTTCACCGAGCCGGAGTCGCCGGTGGTCGCGGCCCCCGAGCCCGATCCCGTCCTGGCGACCCCGGCGGTCTCGCCCGTCCCCGCCGACGCCCCGCGGCCGGACCCGGCCGCCCTCGCCGCCACGCTGGCCGCGCCGCTGCGCAACCCGGATCTGGGCCGATTCACCGGGTCGGTCGCGGACGCGATCACCGGCGAGGTGCTGTGGAGTGTCGACCCCGACACCGCCGTGACGCCCGCGTCGACCACCAAGATCCTCACGGCGGCGGCGGCGATGCTCGCGCTGCCGTCCGACCACCGGGTCACCACCAAGGTGGTCCAGGGCGACCGCCCGGGCCAGGTGATCCTGGTCGGGGAGGGCGATCCGACGCTGACGGCGCAGCCGGTCGGCACGCCGGGGTTCTACGACGGCGGCGCCCGTATCGACGATCTCGCGGACCAGATCCGTCGCTCGGGCGCGCAGGTGAGTTCGATCGGGGTCGACCTCGGTGCGTACAGCGGACCGTCGTCGGCCGAGGGGTGGTTTCCCGGCGACGTCGCCGCCGGGTACATCGCACCCATCGAGCCGCTGACGCTCGACGGCGGACGCACGGTCCCGACGGTCGACGAATCTCCTCGCAGCGCCACCCCCGGTCTCGACACCGGACGCGCGCTCGCCCGCGCGCTCGGCCTCGACCCGGCCGTCGTGACCGCCGCATCCGCGCCGAGCGGAGCCGGATCGCTCGCCACCGTGCAGTCCGCTCCGCTGCGCCAGCGGCTCGGTCAGATGCTCGGTTTCTCCGACAACGTGCTGGCCGAGGCGGTCGGACGCGAGGTCGCGGCGGCCGAGGGCGCGCCGGCGTCGTTCGACGGCGCCACCGACGCGGTGCTGGCCACCCTGCGGGACAACGGCGTCGACGTGGCCGGCGTGCGACTCGCCGACACGAGCGGACTGTCGGTGGACAACCGCATCCCTGCGCGCGTGCTGTCGTCGATCGTCACCGCGGCCGCCGGACCGGTGGACGGTCGTACGCACGCCGACGCCCTCCGGCCGATGCTGGACTACCTGCCGGTGGCCGGGGCGACGGGGACGCTCGCCGCGCGCTACGCCTCGGGCGATCGCACCGCGGCGGGGTGGCTGCGGGCCAAGACGGGAACGCTGTCGAATGCCAGTGCGTTGGCCGGGTACGTCGTCGACGAGAGCGGGCGAGTCCTGACGTTCGCGTTGATGTCCAACGACCGACCGCCGGACGTGGGCCGACCGGCCCTGGACGCCGTGGCGTCGACGCTGCGGTCGTGCGGCTGCACGTGAGAGACGCCCCGGTGCCCACCGGGGCCACTCGTGATCGAAAGCAGGTGCCCGGATGGGTGACGCAGGAGTGATCGACTGGGACTTCGCGGCCCGGACCGGCGCTCGACTGGCGCCGCGCGGCCCGCGCACGTCCCGCTACACCGCCGAGGCCGTCCTGGCCGAACTCGCCGACGCCTCCGTGCGCGCCGAGGCCCCCGTGCGGGAGGTCACCGGCCTCGCCGACGGGCTTCCCGTGCCGGCCGCCCGCGTCCTGGATCGGCCGGAGTGGATCGCGGCGGCGTCGTCGTCGATGCGTGAGCTGATGGCCGAACGCAACGGGGACGACGACGGGGACGGGGACCGTTCCTTCCTCGGTGGGAAGCCCGGCGGGCTCCAGGCCGGGGCCATGCTCGCGTTCCTCTCGACGGCCATCCTGGGCCAGTACGACCCCTTCACCGGTCCGAACGGAACGCTGCTCCTGGTGGCGCCCAACGTAGTGGCGGTGGAGCGGGCGCTGCGGGTGCCGCCGTCCGACTTTCGGCTGTGGGTGTGTCTGCACGAGGTCACCCACCGGGTGCAGTTCTCGTCCTCGCCGTGGCTCGCGGGGTACATGAAGGAGTGCGTGAGCACACTCGGCGACGGCGCGGACGAGCCGCTGTCCGCGGTGGTGTCCCGCCTGTCCGAGGCGCTGCGGAACCGGGACGAGCCGACCGACGGCATCGTCGGCCTGCTCCGGGCCACACAGGCGCCCGCCCAGCGTGAGGCCCTCGACCGGTTGCTCATGCTGGGGACGCTGCTCGAAGGGCACGCCGACCACGTGATGGACGCCGTCGGGCCGACCGTGGTGCCGTCCGTGGGTCGGATCCGAGAAGCGTTCGACGCCAGGCGAACCCGGAAGCAGAACCCCGTGCAGAGGATCCTGCGCGCGCTGCTCGGCATGGACGCGAAGATGGCGCAGTACGTGCGCGGCAAGGCCTTCGTCGACGCCGTCGTGGGACAGGTGGGCATGGCCCAGTTCAACGCCGTGTGGACCGACGCGGAGACGCTGCCGCGCACCGACGAGATCGAGGCTCCCGAGCGGTGGACCGCGCGCGTCCTCGGATGAGATTCCCGGAAACCCCTGCGCTACAGCGGGTTCGGCTCGCCGTGCGGGGGTGGCGCGCGGAGGTCCCGGGTCTCGACGTCGTCGTGGTCGGCTGTTCCGGCGGTGCGGACTCGACGGCGCTGGTGGCCGGCTGCTGCGCGGAAGGGATGACGGTGCGCGCCGTGGTGGTCGACCACGGGCTGCAGGCCGGATCCGCGGACGTGGCTGCCGCCGCCGCCGCGCACGCCGAGGCGCTGGGCGCGACGGCGGCCGTGGTCCGTGTCGACGTGGCCGGCCCCGGTGGTGTCGAGGCGGCGGCGCGCCGGGCGCGGCAGGCGGCGCTGCTGGCGGCGGCCGACGGCCGACCGATTCTGCTGGGCCACACGCTCGACGACCAGGCGGAGACGGTCCTGCTCGGACTCGGCCGGGGCGCCGGCGCCGGATCGCTGCAGGCGATGGCCGCGTGGTCCGAGCCCTGGGGCCGGCCGCTCCTCGGCGTCCGTCGGGCCGACACGCTCGCGGCCTGCGCGGACCTCGGAATCGAGCCCTGGGCCGACCCGCACAACGCCGATTCCCGCTTCGCTCGGGTGCGCGTCCGGACGGAGGTGCTGCCCCTGCTCGAGGACGTCCTGCAGGGCGGGGTCGCCGACGCGTTGGCGCGGACCGCACGGCGCCTGCGGGAGGACGAGGAGGTTCTGGCCGCGTCGGCCACGGAGCTTCTCGCGCGGGCCCGCCGCGCGTCGGCACTCGACACCGGGACTCTCGCGGACGCCCCCGTCGCCGTGCGCCGACGCGCGCTCCTGGCGTGGTTGCGCGACCGTGGTGCGGACGTGCGGACCGACGCCACCCTGCGCGCGGTCGACGATCTCGTCGTCCGCTGGCGGGGCCAGGGGGCGGTCGCACTCGCCGAACCGCCCGGTACGCGCCCGGAACTCGGGGGCGGACGGTTGGTCGCGGTCCGCCGACATGGCAAGCTCGAGGTGGCCGGACACTCGCGCGACGGGCGTCCGCTCGACCCGCTCGATTCACCGGCACCTGACGGACCTGAACAACACTGACGGCGCGACCGAAGGGACACCCACCCGTGTACGAGGGCGACATCGCATCGATCCTGATCTCCCGCGAGGAGATCGACAAGCGTATCGCCGAGCTGGCCGAGGAGATCGCCGCTCGCTACCCGGTGGGAGCGCCCGAGGGCGATCTCCTGCTCGTCGGCGTCCTCAAGGGCGCCATCATGTTCATGACGGATTTCGCACGCGCACTGCCGATTCCGAGTCAGCTCGAGTTCATGGCCGTCAGCTCCTACGGCTCGTCGACGTCGTCGTCCGGCGTGGTCCGCATCCTCAAGGACCTCGACCGCGACATCGCCGGACGGCACGTGCTCATCGTCGAGGACATCATCGACTCCGGCCTCACCCTGTCGTGGCTGATGAAGAACCTCGCCACCCGCCAGCCCGCGTCGCTCCAGGTGGTGACGCTGCTGCGCAAGCCCGAGGCGGTGAAGGTGGACGTCGAGGTGGCCAACGTCGGCTTCGACATCCCCGACGAGTTCGTCGTCGGCTACGGCCTGGACTACGACGAGCGTTACCGCGACCTGCCCTACATCGGCACGCTCTCCCCGCACGTCTACGGCGGCTGACGTGCGCACCGCCACCGCGATCGCCGAGGACGTCCGAGCGGGGCGGATCCAGCCCGCCGCGGTCGCCCGGGAATCGCTCGACCGCATCGCCGCGGCCGCGCACCTGAACGCCTTCGCCGTCGTCCGTCCGGACGAGGTGCTGCGCGAGGCCGACGCCGTCGCCACCCGCGCGGACCTCGCGACACTTCCGCTTGCGGGCGTGCCCGTCGCGGTGAAGGACAACGTGCCCGTCGCCGGTTATCCGATGCGGACCGGGTCGCGGGCGACGCCCACCACTCCGTCGACCGTCGACCACGCCGTCGTCACGCGGTTGCGCGACGCCGGCGCCGTCGTGATCGGGCTGACGACCGTGCCGGAACTGTGCCTGTGGGCCGCCACCGACGGTGCCGACGGCATCACCCGCAATCCGTGGAACACCGACCTCACCGCGGGCGGCTCGTCCGGCGGCGCGGCGGCGGCCGTCGCGGCGGGACTGGTTCCGATCGCCCACGGCAACGACGGACTCGGGTCCATCCGGATTCCGTCCGCCGACTGCGGTCTGGTGGGCATCAAGCCGGGCCGCGGTGTGGTGCCGTCGAATTTGGGCGCGAACTCGTGGTTCGGGATGGCCGAGAACGGCCCGTTGGCGACGACGGTCGCCGACGCCGCCCTCGCCCTGTCGGTGATGGCGGGGGACCGGTCCCTGGCCGTCGTCGATGCTCCCCGCTCCCTGCGGGTCGGTCTCGCGCTCGGGTCGCCGTCGCCGGTCGTCCGGATCGACGGCGCCTTCCGGCAAGCGGCCCGGGACACCGCGGACGCGCTCGCCGGGTGCGGCCACCGCGTCGAGTCCGCCGAGCTGCCGTATCCCGCGAGCCCGGTGGGCCAACTCGCGCGCTGGACCGCGGGCGCGGCGGCCGATGCCGCCGGCCTGGACCGATCGGCGTTGCAGAAGCGCACGCGTCGTCACGTCGCCGCCGGCCGATTCGGTCGGCGCTGGGTGCGGTCGTCGCAGATCGACGCGCTGGAGAGGCGCGCGACGGCCTACTTCGCCGACGTCGACGTGGTGGTGACGCCGATGCTCGCGCAGCCGCCCATCGCCGCCGACCGGTGGAGCGAGAAGAGCTGGGTGAGCAACCTGGCGGCCAACATCCGGTACGCGCCGTTCGCGGCGCTGTGGAACCTGCTGGGCTGGCCGGCCCTGAGCGTGCCGGTGCCGGGGACGCATCCTCGTTCCGGGACTCCGCTGGCGGCGCAGATCGCCGGACCGCCCGGATCCGAATCGGTGTTGTTGTCGCTAGCCGCTCAGCTCGAACGCGAGCGACCCTGGACGCGGACGGCCACCGACCGCACCTGACGGGGCGGAAGGGGACACCGTTGACGGACGACGACGATCACGTCGAGTGGAACCGCGAGGTGCGCGGCGAGACCCCGACGCAGCAGCTCGATCGCAACTGGCTGGCGCTGCTCCAGGAGCTGCGCGTGGTGCAGACGGGTGTGCAACTGCTCACCGGCTTCCTCCTGACTCTGCCGTTCCAGGGTCGGTTCCCCGACCTCTCCACCGTCGGTCACGCCGTCTACCTGGTCACGGTGTCGGCGTCCACGATGGCGACGATCCTCCTGGTGGCGCCGGTGGGGATGCACCGTCTGCTGTTCCGGCAGCGCGCGATCGGTGTCTTGGTCACCACGGGAAACCGCCTCGCGATCGGCGGCATCGCGATGCTCGGAGTGACGCTGGTCGGCGCCGCCGCCCTGACGTTCGAGATCGTCGTCGGTGAGCTCGCGTCGCTCGTCGCCGCGGCGGTGGTGGCGACGCTGCTGGTCGGCTTCTGGTACGTGCTGCCGCGCGCGAATCGCCCGCGTTCCTGACCACGGCCCGCCGCGCACGGGGAACCATCGCCGGTCCGTCGTCGTTGGGCCGATTGTGTGCATCGGCGGGCAGGACCACCTTCGCGGTAACCTGACCCTTTCCGGTGTGGTGTCGGGAAGAGGGTGTGCCCGGCCCCGAACCACGCACGAGACGACGAGCCCGACGGCCCCAGAAGGCGACGCTGTATGAACCGCAAGACCCTGTTCCGCAACCTGGCGATCGTCGCCGCCATCCTGTTGGTGATCTTCGCCTTCAGCTACTTCGGCGACGACACGCGGGGGTGGACGCGCGTGGACACCTCCACCGCGGTGTCCCAGCTGGACGACCGGAACGTGAAGACCGCCCAGATCGACGACCGCGAGCAGCAGGTCCGTCTGGAGCTGAACCAGGGCAACGACGCCACCGAGGGCCAGACGCAGATCATCGCGCAGTATCCCGATTCGGTGGCCGGTCAGATCTACGAGAAGGTCGCGGCGTCCGGCGCCGAGAGCTTCGACACCCGCGTCACCCGCGACAGCTGGTTCAGCTCGATCCTGTTGTTCCTGCTGCCGATGATCATCCTGCTCGGCCTGTTCGTCTTCGTGATGGCGCGTATGCAGGGCGGTGGCCGCGGCGGCGCACTGGGATTCGGCAAGTCCAAGGCCAAGCAACTCACCAAGGACATGCCGAAGACGACGTTCGCCGACGTCGCGGGCTCCGACGAGGCGGTCGAGGAGCTCTACGAGATCAAGGACTTCCTGCAGAACCCGGTCCGGTACCAGTCGCTGGGCGCGAAGATCCCTCGCGGCGTGCTGCTCTACGGCCCGCCCGGCACCGGTAAGACGCTGCTCGCGCGCGCCGTGGCCGGCGAAGCGGGCGTGCCGTTCTTCACCATCTCCGGCTCGGACTTCGTCGAGATGTTCGTCGGTGTCGGCGCCTCCCGCGTGCGCGACCTGTTCGAGCAGGCCAAGCAGAACAGCCCCTGCATCATCTTCGTGGACGAGATCGACGCCGTGGGTCGCCAGCGTGGTGCGGGCCTCGGCGGCGGTCACGACGAACGCGAACAGACCCTCAACCAGCTGCTCGTCGAGATGGACGGCTTCGGTGACCGCACCGGCGTCATTCTCATCGCGGCGACCAACCGTCCCGACATCCTCGACCCCGCGTTGCTGCGTCCCGGCCGCTTCGACCGGCAGATTCCTGTCGGCGCTCCCGATCTCGCCGGCCGTCGCGCCATCCTGGCGGTGCACTCCAAGGGCAAGCCGATCGCTCAGAACGCCGACCTCGAGGGTCTGGCCAAGCGCACCGTCGGCATGTCCGGCGCCGACCTCGCGAACGTCATCAACGAGGCCGCGCTGCTCACCGCCCGTGAGAACGGCACGGTCATCACCGAGGCCGCGCTCGAGGAGTCGGTGGACCGCGTCATCGGCGGGCCGCGCCGCAAGAGCCGCATCATCAGCGAGCACGAGCGCAAGATCACCGCGTACCACGAGGGCGGCCACACGCTCGCCGCCTGGGCGATGCCCGACATCGAGCCGATCTACAAGGTCACCATCCTCGCTCGCGGCCGCACCGGCGGCCACGCGATGACGGTGCCGGAGGACGACAAGGGCCTGATGACCCGGTCCGAGATGATCGCGCGCCTGGTGATGGCCATGGGCGGACGCGCGGCGGAAGAGCTGGTGTTCCACGAGCCCACCACGGGCGCGTCGTCGGACATCGACCAGGCCACCAAGATCGCCCGCGCGATGGTCACCGAATACGGCATGAGCAGCAAGCTCGGCGCCGTCCGGTACGGCCAGGAACAGGGCGACCCGTTCCTCGGTCGGTCGATGGGACAGCAGTCCGACTACTCGCACGAGGTGGCCCGCGAGATCGACGGCGAGGTGCGGAACCTCATCGAGGCCGCCCACACCGAGGCGTGGTCCATCCTGAACGAGTACCGCGACATCCTCGACGAACTCGCCACGCAGCTGCTCGAACGCGAGACGCTGACCCGCAAGGATCTCGAGCAGATCTTCACGGGCGTCGAGAAGCGGCCCCGCATCACCACCTTCAACGACTTCGGTGATCGCACGCCGTCCACCAAGCCGCCCGTGAAGACGCCGCGCGAACTCGCCGCCGAGCGCGGCGAGCCGTGGCCGCCGGTGTCCGTGGTCAAGGAGCCCAGCCTGGTCGGGTCCGGCCGGGACGACGCTTCCGCAGGATGGAACGACGCCTCCGCAGGATGGAACGGCGGCAACGGCAACGGTGGCGCCCCCCACGGCAGCGCGCCCAACGGAAACACCCCCTCGAACGGGAGCGCGCCGTACGGCGGCACCTCGAACGGTGGCGGCAACCAGCACGGATCGGGTCAGAACGGTCCGCGCGGCTGGAGCGACGGGCGGAACGTCACCGGCGGTGGCGCCCACCGCGGAGGCCGTTCCGGGATGTCGGTGCCCGATTACGGCGCTCCCGCCGGCTGGTCCGCCCCCGGGTGGCCGCCTCGGGAGGAGGACGTCCCGCGCTACCCGGGCCAGTACGGGCCGGGCGCCGGCGAGCCGCAGGGGTACGGACAGCCGCAGGGGTACGGCCAGCCGCAGGGCTACGGCCAGCCCCGGGGCTACGACGAGCCGCAGGGCTACGGGCAGCCGCAGGGCTACGGACAACCGCAGGGCTACGGACAACCGCAGGGCTACGGACAACCGCAGGGCTACGGACAACCGCAGGGCGAGCCCCAGCCGTACCAGGAGCCGCAGCCCTACCGCGAGCCGCAGGCCGAGCCGGAGCCCTACCGCGAGCCGCAGGTGGAGCCCGTGCCGTATCCCGAGCCGTACGGTCAGGGCGATCCGCAGCCCGAGGGTCGGTACTATCCGCCCGGTGAGGCCGGCCCGGACGTGCCCGGCACCGAACCGCCGTCCACACCGCCGCCGACCCAGCGGTGGGAGGGTCCGGACTCCCGCTAGAGTCTGGCCGTCGCCACCGGTGGCGACGCAGGTGTTGTCGCTCGACACGTCGACGTCCGCTCGACGTTCTCCGCCGCAGCGGCGGTGCCGTCCCCTAGGGCGGCGCCGCCGGCGCCCGTAGTGCCTCATCGGAAGGGGCCGAAACCGTGTCTCTCAGTCGTGTCGACGAGTCCTACGATCAGCCGGTGTCCGTCTCCAACGGGCGCCCGTTCGATCGCGAACGCGCCGAGGCCGCCGTCCGTGAACTGCTGCTCGCCGTGGGCGAGGATCCCGACCGGGAGGGTCTGAAGGACACTCCCGCGCGGGTGGCGCGGGCCTACGCGGAGGTGTTCGGGGGACTGTTCGTCGACCCGGACTCGGTGCTGGACACCACCTTCGACGAGTCCCACCGCGAACTGGTGTTGGTGCGGGACATCCCGATGTACTCCACCTGCGAGCACCACCTGGTCTCGTTTCACGGCGTGGCACACGTCGGCTACATCCCCGGGCCCTCCGGACGGGTGACCGGGCTGTCCAAGCTCGCCCGCGTGGTCGATCTCTACGCGAAGCGTCCCCAGGTGCAGGAACGGCTCACCACCCAGGTGGCGGATGCACTGATGCGCAAGCTCGAGCCGCGCGGCGTGATCGTCGTGATGGAGGCGGAACACCTCTGCATGGCGATGCGCGGCATCCGCAAGCCCGGCGCACGGACCACCACCTCCGCCGTGCGCGGTGTGTTCCAGTCCAGTGCGGTGTCCCGATCCGAGGCGTTGGACCTCATTCTGCGTGGATAGTGCTGCCGTGACCGATCCCGCGCCGGCGACGTCCGCCCGATCCGGCCGCCCGCCCGTCGTGATGGGGGTGGTCAACGTGACCACCGATTCGTTCTCCGACGGTGGCCGTTTCCTCGACGTCGAGCGCGCCGTCGCGCGCGGGATCGAGTTGATCGACGACGGCGCCGACATCGTCGACGTCGGTGGGGAGTCGACACGTCCGGGTGCGGATCGCGTCGAACCCGCCGTCGAGACGGCGCGCGTCGTCCCCGTGGTGCGGGCGCTGGCGGAGCGCGGCGTGGCGGTCAGTGTCGACACGATGCGGGCGTCGGTCGCCGCCGCGGCGGTCGAGGCCGGGGCGAGCTGGATCAACGACGTCTCCGCGGGACTCGCCGACCCGGCGATGTCGCGCACGGTCGCCGACGCCGGCGTCGGGTGGATGCTCATGCACTGGTCGGCCACCCCGGACTGGACGCACCGCCCCGGATCGCCGAGCGCGCAGGAGTACGGCGACATCGTCGACGACGTGCGGACGGGATTGCTTCGCCAGGTGGACGCCGCCGTCGACGCGGGCGTGAGCGCGGACCGGATCGTGCTCGATCCCGGCCTCGGCTTCGCCAAGAACGCCGACCACAACTGGGCGTTGCTGCGTGGACTCGGTCGCCTGGTCGACACCGGGCTCCCGGTCCTGGTGGGCGCGTCGCGCAAGCGGTTCCTCGGCACCCTTCTGGCCCGCGACGGGGTGCCCCGCCCGCCGGGCGAACGCGACGTCGCGACGGCGGCGATCTCGGTCCTCGCGGCCTCGGCCGGTGCCTGGGGTGTGCGGGTGCACGACGTCCGCAGCACGGTCGACGCCCTCGCCGTTCACCACCGGTGGACGGCTTCCGACGACGACGGAGGACACCCGTGACCGACCGCATCGAACTCCGCGGGCTGACGGTTCGCGGCCACCACGGAGTCTTCGAGCACGAGCGTCGCGACGGCCAGGACTTCGTCGTCGATCTCGTCGTGCATCTCGATCTCGGACCCGCGGCCGCGTCGGACGATCTCACCGACACCCTGCACTACGGCGAGCTGGCCGAGGCGGCGGCCGCCGTGATCGCCGGCCCGCCGCGCGATCTCATCGAGACCGTGGCGGGCGAGATCGCCGACGGCGTGCTCACCGATTCGCGGGTGTCGCGCGTCGAGGTCACCGTGCACAAGCCGTCCGCCCCGATCCCGCTCACCTTCGCCGACGTCGCCGTCGTGGTGACGCGCGAGCGACCGTGAGCCGCGTCGTGCTGTCGCTCGGGAGCAACCTGGGCGACTCGCGATCGTTGCTCGGTGCCGCCGTCGACGGACTCGGCGACACCGTCGTCGCCGTCTCACCCACGTACGCGACGCCGCCCTGGGGCGGCGTCGAGCAGGACGATTTCCTGAACCTCGTCGTGGTGGCGGAGGACGCCGACGCCGACGCGCGGGAATGGCTGCTGCGGGCCCAGCGGCTCGAGCAGGTCGCCGAGCGCATCCGTGCTGAGCGGTGGGGGCCGCGCACGCTCGACGTCGACGTGATCGTGTGCGACGACGTCTTCAGCGACGATCCCGACCTCACCCTGCCGCACCCCCGCGCTCACCTGCGGGCCTTCGTACTGCGGCCGTGGCTCGACGTCGACCCCGACGCCGTCCTCGGCGGGGTGCCGGTCCGTGATCATCTGGCCGCGCTGAGTCCCGCCGACCGGGACGGTGTCCGACGCGTGGACGCCGTGCGATGACGGCGACCCGACTCCGCGACCTCGCGGTGATCGCTGTCACCGCGGCCGTCGCCGCATGGCTGTTGATCCGGACGTTCTACGGCACCGTCCCGCCGATCTCTCCCTTTGCGGGGGCGTCGCTCTATCCGGTGGCGGTCGTGCTGGTGGTGGTCGGCGTCGTCGTGCGATCGCGGTTGCGCTCGCGACGGATCGGGCCGGGGCCCGGGCAGTTGCATCCGATCACGGTCGCGCGGGCTGCGGCGTTGGCCAAGGCCGCAGCGTTGGTGGGCGCCGCCGCTGCCGGGGTCTGGGCCGGTGTCCTGGTCCACCTCGTGCCGCTGCGCGGGGTTCTGCGGGCCGCGAGCGAGGACCTGCCGGGCGTCGTCGTCGGAGCCGTCGCCGGTGTCGTGACCGTGGGCGCCGCATTGTGGGTCGAGCACTGCTGCCGCACACCCGACGAACCCGGTGACGATCCCGCCCCGTCCTGACCTCGTCGTTCCGGGCGGGTTGGTGACAGGCAACAGACCTCGCTGCCGTTACCCTGGAACACATGACGGAGACCGGGCGTGGCAAGGCGAACCGTCGCACGAAACGTGGCGGCGATCACACCGTTCTTGCTGGTCTGGTGCTTCTCGGCGTCGTCGCGAGCGTGGTGCTGATTCTCAGCGACAGCGTTCCGCTGCTGCGGGTCGGCATCGTCGCCGCGCTCTGGGCGGCCATCGTCGGCGCCTTCGCGATGACCAAGTATCGACGCGATGCCGCGGCCGATCGCATGAAGGCCCGTGACCTCCAGACCGTCTACGAACTCCAGCTCGAGCGCGAGATCGCGGCGCGGCGCGAGTACGAACTGGGCGTCGAGAACCGGGTGCGTGCCGAGGTCGGAGAGAGCTCGGACGAGGTGCGTGCGTTGCGGGCCGAACTCGTCGCGCTGCGTCGCAGCCTCGAGATGCTGTTCGACGGGGACCTGCCGGACGATCGCGCGGCCCTCGCCGAAGCACATCGGATGCGCGAGATCGCCGACCGCGCGCACGGATACGAGGCCGCTCCGTCCGGCCTGTACGTCCCCGGGAACTCGCGGGGCCGTGCGCCCGCCTACAGCCCGGAGCCGTCGTACGGACACGCCGGGTTCGCGGGACCGTTCGACGATCCGGTGACCGCCGAGACCTCGATCATCGGCGGCGAGTTCGACGCCGACGGCACCTTCCGCCCGGCCCCGGTGCGCCCCGCCGTCGCCGCCGAGACCGTGCCGACGCCGCCCGAGCCCGCGCCGCTGCCCGATCCCGAGCCGACACCGGTTCCGGAGCCCGAGCCCACACCGGTCCCGGAGCCCGAGCCGGTGCCCGAGCCCACGCCGGAGCCGCAACCCGAGCCCGCACCGGAGCCGAACCCGATTCCGGACGTCGCCCCGCCCCCGCGCGTGGCGCGCAGCGTGCCCACCGACGAGCAGGCCCCCGCCGCCGAGGATCCGCGACCCGGGTCCCACAGCCAGGGGCGGTCGGTGGCGGAGATTCTCGCCGCGGTGGGGTCGGCGGACACGGCGTCGGGTGGGGGTCGGCGCCGCCGTCGCGCCGACTGATTGAGCACCGTCGCGCCGCCGACTGATTGAGCACCGTCGCGCCGCCGACTGATTGAGCACCGTCGCGCCGCCGACTGAGCCGATACGGTCGCGCCGCCGACCGATCCGGCATGTGACGTGCATCGCATGGCGTCCGTGCGGTCCCCGGCACTACTGTGGCGCTCGATCACTCACGAGTAGTCCGGTACCCGCCAGGCGGGACTGGAACGAACGGAGATTATCGGTGACCACCGATCCTGCGCCGGCGCGTCTGTCCGTCGGCATCGTCTCGGCGGGGCGCGTCGGTACCGCGCTCGGAGAAGCCCTGGACCGCGTGGGTCACGTCGTCTTCGGCTGCTCCGCCGTGTCGGACGCCTCGCTCGCGCGGGCGCGCACCCGTCTCCCGGACGCCGCCGTTCTCCCCGCCGCCGAGGTCGCGGCTCGTAGCGAATTGCTGGTTCTCGCCGTGCCGGACGCCGAACTGCCCGCCCTGGTCCAAGGACTTGCCCGGACCGGTGCCGTCAGCCCGGGAACTCTCGTCCTGCACACGTCCGGGGCCAACGGCGTCGGTGTTCTCGCGCCGCTCGCGGGCAACGGCGTCGTCACCATGGCCGTCCATCCGGCGATGACGTTCAGCGGCAAGCCGGAGGACACCGAGCGACTCGCGTCGGCGTGTTTCGGCATCACCGCCGCGGACGAGATCGGGTTCGCCATCGCTCAGTCGCTCGTGCTCGAGATCGGCGGCGAGCCGGTCGGGGTCCGCGAGGACGCCCGCACGCTGTACCACGCCGCGTTGGCGCACGGCAGCAACCATCTGGTGACCGTCGTCAACGACGCTCTCGACGCGCTTCGTACCGCGCTCGCCGACACGGAACTAACGGGGCAGCAGCCGGTGGAGTCGCGCCCCGGCGGCGTGGCGGAACGGGTGCTCGCGCCGTTGTTGTCGGCGGCGCTCGACAACGTCCTGCGCAGCGGGCCCGCCGCGTTGACCGGTCCGGTGGCGCGGGGCGACGCCGACATGGTCGACGCGCATCTGCAGGCGCTGACGGCCTTCGACGACGATCTTGCCGCCGGATATCGCGCGCTGTCCCTGCGCAGCGCGCAACGCACGGGTGCCACCCACATCGTCGATCGCCTGAGGAGGCAGTCGTGACCGGAGAGAGCGGCATGTTCGTGCCGGGTGAATTGACGACGCATCATGCGCCGCACGCGATTCGGACCGTGACGCGTGTCCTGCGTACGTCCGGACGACGGGTGGTTCTGGTGCCCACCATGGGTGCGCTGCACGCGGGGCACGTCCAGTTGATGGAGATGGCGCGCCGGACGGGCGCCGTCGTGGTGGTCTCGATCTTCGTCAACCCGCTGCAGTTCGGCGCGGGCGAGGATCTCGACGCCTATCCGCGGACGCTCGACGCCGACCTCGACGTCCTGCGTGAGGCCGGTGTGGAGTTGGCTTTCGTGCCCTCGGTGTCGGACATGTACCCGGACGGTCCGCGCACCACGGTGCACCCGGGTCCGTTGGGCTCGGAACTCGAAGGTGCCTCTCGCCCCGGCCATTTCGCGGGGATGTTGACGGTGGTGGCAAAGCTGCTCACCATCGTCGGCCCGGACGCCGCGTACTTTGGTGAGAAGGACTACCAGCAGTTGGTGCTGATCCACCAGATGGTGCGCGATCTGAACCTCGACGTCGAGATCGTCGGTGTCCCGACGGTGCGCGAGTCGGACGGACTGGCCCTGTCCTCGCGCAACCGCTACCTGACGCCGGAGCAGCGGGAGGCCGCCGTCGTCCTGTCCGCGGCGCTGGTGGCCGGTCAGCACGCGGGTGATCGCGGTGCGGACGCCGTGCTGTCGACCGCGAGTGCCGTGCTCGCCGCCGCGCCCGACGTGGACGTCGACTACCTGGAGTTGCGCGGCGCCGACCTGCGTGACCCGCCCGACGAGGGGCGAGGCCGACTCCTGGTCGCCGCGCGCGTCGGCACGACCCGCCTGATCGACAACGTCGGAGTGGCCCTGGGTTCGCCCGCGGACCCCACCGGCGATCGTCATCTCGGCCACTCCTGATCCCCACCTCACGACACCCCCACACACCGAGGACCACGCCATGCTTCGCACCATGATGACGTCGAAGATCCACCGCGCCACCGTCACGCACGCCGACCTGCACTACGTGGGGTCCGTCACCGTCGACCAGGACCTGCTGGACGCGGCGGGTCTGCTCGAGGGCGAGCAGGTGACCATCGTCGACATCGACAACGGCGCCCGGCTCGAGACCTACGCGATCGCCGGAACCCGCGGGTCCGGCGTGATCGGAATCAACGGGGCTGCAGCACATCTGGTGCATCCCGGAGACCTGGTCATCATCATCGCCTACGGCATCCTGAACGAGCAGGAGGTCCTCGACTACGCGCCCCGGGTCGTCTTCGTCGACGCCGACAACCGCCCCGTTCATCTCGGCGCGGACCCGGCCGACGTGCCGGCCGACTCGGGGCTGATCTCGCCGCGCACCCTGGGGCGTGACGTCGCGGTGTCCTACTGATGTTGCTGGCCGTCGACGTTCGGAACACCACGACGGTCCTCGGCGTCTTCACCGGCAGCGGTGTCCATGCGAGCCTGACGGTCCAGCGCCGCCTTCGGACGGATCCGGCGATGACGGCGGACGAGATCGCGCTCGCGTTCCGCGGTCTCCTGGGCCCGGACGTCGACCGGATCACCGCCGTCGCCGCTCTGTCGACTGTGCCGTCGGTGCTGCGCGAGATGCGAACCATGTTGGGGCGCTACTGGTCCCACGTCCCGCAGGTGGTCGTCGAGCCCGGTGTGCGTACCGGTGTGCCGCTGCTGGTCGACAACCCCAAGGAAGTCGGGGCCGACCGCATCGTGAACTGCCTGGCCGCGTACGAGAAGTTCCGAACCCCCTGCATCGTGGTCGATTTCGGCACCTCGACGTGTGTGGACGTGGTTTCCGGCAAGGGTGAGTTCCTGGGCGGCGTCATCGCCCCGGGGCTCGAGATCTCGATGGACGCGCTGGCGTCGCGGTCCGCCGCGCTTCGGAAGGTGGAGCTGGTCAGTCCTCGACACGTGCTGGGCAAGAACACCGTCGAAGCCATGCAGTCCGGTGCGGTCATCGGATTCGCCGGTCTGGTGGACGGAGTGGTCGCCCGAATTCGCGCCGAGGTGCCGGGGATGGAGTCACCCGGCGTGGTCGTGGTGGCGACGGGAGACAGTGCGTCGCTCGTGGCACCGGAATCGACGGTGATCGATCGGGTCGAGCCGACCCTCACGTTGGACGGACTGCAGCTGGTGCACGAGCGGAACCGCGCCCGGCGTCGCTGATCGAGTCGGTCGGTGTCGGATCGGGAGGGGTGGCGGACTCGTCGGGTCTCTGCCACACTGGTCGCCGTGACCTACTGCGCGAACCGGGAGTGTTGTCGGGGCTGACGCCTGCCCCCGACTCGTCGTCACATCTCCCTGGAGTTCCGCTGTGCTGTCCCTCCCTGCGCGTACGCGCACCCCTTCTCGTCGTCCCTCCTCCCGCTCGGCCGTGTCCCGGCCCGGCGCTTTCGCCCCCGAGGCAGTGCCGACCACGCTGGCACCCACGTCACTGCGGCCGGCGGACCTGCTCCGACTGACCGATCAGAGCGCCGCCGACGTGCTCGACGGTCGTCACGACGCGTTGCTGCCCCCGGGCGGCTTCCCGCTGGACGAGCGGTGGTCCGCGCGCATCCATTCCGACGACATCGTCGACCTCTGGCTCATCAGCTGGGTCCCCGATCGGTCGACCGAACTGCACGATCATGCCGGGTCGCTGGGTGCGTTGACCGTGCTCTCCGGCGCGCTGAGCGAGTACCGCTGGAACGGAACCACGTTGCAGCACAGGCTTCTTCGTGCCGGTGACCAGGCGTCGTTCCCGCTCGGCTGGGTCCACGACGTGACGCACGCGCCGACGGACGACGGGTCCGCCGCAGCGCAGTCCACGCCGACCCTCAGCGTGCACGCCTACTCACCGCCGCTCACGGCAATGTCGTATTACGACATCGGAGCCGGCGGCGGGCTGCGTCGCACGCGCACCGAACTCACCGACGTCCCGGAGGGCAGCGCGTGATGACCATCGACGAGATGCTCGACCGGGCCCGCGCGACCTACCGCCGCATGCCGGCGGCGGACCTGCCCGCCGCCGTCGCTCGCGGGGCGATCCTCGTGGACATCAGGCCGCAGGCGCAGCGGGCGGTGGAGGGCACGATGCCCGGTGCGCTCGCCGTCGAACGCAACGTGCTCGAGTGGCGCCTCGACCCGCTGTCCTCCGCACGCCTCGCGGCCGCGGTCGATCACGACGTCGAGTGGATCGTAATGTGCTCGGAGGGATACACCTCCTCGCTCGCCGCCGCCGCGCTGCAGGAGCTCGGACTGCACCGGGCGACGGACGTCGTCGGCGGGTACCAGGCCATTCGCGCGGCCGGTCTGCTGGGCGTCGTCGGCCGGGCGCGGCACTGCCTCCGTGAGGGGCGTGCGCTGGTCGCGCACTAGGCCCGGTGACCGGCGCACTAGGCTGAACGTCCGTGACCGACGCAGCCCCCACCCCCGCGCCCGACGACACCCCGGAGCAGTTACGCATCCGTCGCGAGAAGCGCGCGCGCCTGCTGGAGTCCGGACGTGAGGCCTACCCGGTGTCCGTCGACCGCACCCACTCGCTCGCCGAGGTCCGCGCGGCGCATCCGGACCTCGCGCCCGACACCCATACCGGGGAGCGGGTGGGTGTGGCCGGTCGGGTCATCTTCCTGCGCAACACCGGCAAGCTGTGCTTCGCGACGCTGCAGGACGGCGACGGGACGCAGCTGCAGGCGATGATCTCGCTCGCCGGTGTCGGTGAGGAGTCGCTGGCGCAGTGGAAGTCGGACGTGGATCTCGGCGACATCGTGTTCGTCGGCGGCGAGGTGATCGCGTCGCGACGCGGCGAGTTGTCGGTGATGGCGGACCGGTGGGCGATGGCGTCGAAGTCGTTGCGTCCCTTGCCGGTGGCGCACAAGGACATGTCGGAGGAGTCGCGGGTCCGGCAGCGGTACGTCGATCTCATCGTCCGGCCGGAGGCGCGGGAGAACGCGCGGCGGCGGGTCCGGGCGCTGCGTGCGCTGCGGGACGGTCTCGAGCGGCGAGGGTTCCTCGAGATCGAGACTCCGATGCTGCAGACGCTCCACGGCGGCGCCGCGGCGCGACCCTTCGTGACGCACTCGAATGCACTCGACATCGACCTGTACCTCCGGATCGCTCCGGAACTGTTCCTCAAGCGCGCCGTGGTCGGCGGCATCGACCGAGTCTTCGAGATCAACCGCAACTTCCGCAACGAGGGTGTGGATTCCACGCACTCGCCGGAGTTCGCGATGCTCGAGACCTACGAGGCCTACGGCACGTACGACGACTCGGCGGTCATGACCCGCGAGTTGATCCAGGAAGTGGTGCAGGCGGTGTACGGCAGCCTGCAGGTCACTCTCGCCGACGGGACGGAGTACGACTTCGCCGGCGAATGGCGGAGCATCGAGATGTATCCGTCGCTGTCGGAGGCGATCGGGGTGTCGGTGACTCCGGACACGAGCGTCGACGAGCTGCGCGCCCTGGCCGACCGGGTCGGTCTCGAGGTGCCGGAGGGTAAGGGATGGGGCCACGGCAAGCTCGTCGAGGAGCTGTGGGAACACAGCTGCCGCGACCAGCTGACGGTGCCCACCTTCGTCCGCGACTTCCCGGTGGAGACGTCGCCGCTGGTCCGCGCGCATCGCTCGACGCCGGGCGTCGTCGAGAAGTGGGATCTCTACGTTCGCGGCTTCGAGCTCGCCACCGGTTACTCGGAACTGGTGGATCCGGTGGTGCAGCGCGACCGCTTCGCCGACCAGGCCCGGCTCGCGTCGGCCGGTGACGACGAGGCGATGGTGTTGGACGAGGACTTCCTCGCGGCCATGGAGTACGGAATGCCGCCCACCACGGGCACCGGAATGGGCATCGACCGACTGTTGATGGCGCTCACGGGACACGGGATTCGCGAAACCATCCTCTTCCCGCTCGTCCGGCCGGACCGCGGACGCCACTGACCCGAAACGGGCTTTTCGGTCCGAGAGGTGCCCTCGATCGGGCTTTCCGCGTAATATGGTCTGGCACGGTACACAAAGCCGCCGTGATCGGGGATCGGGGGAATGTGAAAATGGTCAAAAAGGTCACTGTCACGTTGGTTGACGACATGGACGACGTCCCCGCCGACGAGACGATTTCCATCGGTCTCGACGGCACGTGGTACGAGATCGACCTGTCCGAATCCAACGCCGCTGATCTGCGTGAACACATGGACAAGTGGATCCATCACGCGCGTCGCGTCACGTCGCGGGGGAACTCGGAGCCGGGAACGGCGCCGACCGCGGGACGGTCGCGACCGCGCGGCGCGGCGGATCGGGCCCGGAGCGCGGCGATCCGGGAATGGGCCAAGGAACAGGGTTTCGAGATCAGCGAGCGCGGCCGCATATCGTCGGAGATCGTGCGCGCCTGGGAACGCCGTAACTGATCGGTCGGCAGGAATGCGGCTCGTCGTCCGTCGTCATTCGGACGAATGACACGACATCCAATCCTACGGCGCATTCGTTATTCTCGGTCACTAGTGTCTCCGCGGCCGTTTGCTGACGGCGGACGGCCGCGTCCCATGTCGCACCCGCCGACTGGTAACGATCGGCCCGCCCCGTGCGTTGTGTCCGGTACGAGGGTTCGCCGCGGGGCGGCCTGTCGCCCCGGCGGAGCGCACGTGCGGAATGCATGTCGTTCGCCGTCGGCGGAACTTCCCCGCTGACCGGCACCCTCCCGGTCACGACAACTAGAGTGAGTCGTGGGGGACCGGGGTTCGATGCACCAGAGTGTCGGAACCTGCCCGCCATGAGTGTGAGGGAGAGCGATGTTCGAGAGGTTCACCGACCGCGCACGGCGCGTCGTCGTCCTGGCCCAAGAAGAGGCCCGGATGCTCAACCACAACTACATCGGCACGGAGCACATCCTGCTGGGCCTCATCCACGAGGGTGAAGGCGTGGCGGCGAAGTCCCTGGAGTCGCTCGGGATCTCCCTCGAAGGTGTGCGCAGCCAGGTCGAGGAGATCATCGGCCAGGGCCAGCAGGCGCCGTCCGGGCACATCCCGTTCACGCCCCGTGCCAAGAAGGTCCTCGAGCTCAGCCTCCGCGAGGCGCTGCAGCTCGGACACAACTACATCGGCACCGAGCACATCCTGCTCGGCCTCATTCGCGAGGGCGAGGGCGTCGCCGCCCAGGTCCTGGTGAAGCTGGGCGCCGATCTCAACCGCGTGCGCCAGCAGGTCATTCAGCTGCTGTCCGGCTACCAGGGCAAGGAGCCCAGCGAGTCCGGAACCGGCGGCCGCGGCGAGGCCGGCACGCCGTCCACGTCGCTGGTGCTCGACCAGTTCGGACGCAACCTGACGCAGGCCGCCCTCGAGGGCAAGCTCGATCCGGTCATCGGCCGCTCGAAGGAGATCGAGCGTGTGATGCAGGTGCTGAGCCGCCGCACCAAGAACAACCCGGTGCTCATCGGCGAGCCCGGCGTCGGCAAGACCGCCGTCGTCGAGGGTCTCGCACAGGCCATCGTCAACGGCGAGGTTCCGGAGACGCTGAAGGACAAGCAGCTGTACACCCTCGACCTCGGGTCGTTGGTCGCCGGCAGCCGGTACCGCGGTGATTTCGAGGAGCGCCTGAAGAAGGTGCTCAAGGAGATCAACACCCGCGGCGACATCATCCTGTTCATCGACGAGCTGCACACGCTCGTCGGCGCGGGTGCCGCCGAGGGCGCGATCGACGCCGCCTCGATCCTCAAGCCGAAGCTGGCTCGTGGCGAGCTGCAGACCATCGGTGCCACCACGCTGGACGAGTACCGCAAGTACATCGAGAAGGACGCCGCACTCGAGCGCCGCTTCCAGCCGGTGCAGGTGGGCGAGCCGTCGGTCGACCACACCATCGAGATCCTCAAGGGTCTGCGCGACCGGTACGAGGCGCACCACCGCGTCTCCATCACCGACAGCGCACTGGTCGCCGCCGCCACGCTGGCGGACCGCTACATCAACGACCGGTTCCTGCCGGACAAGGCGATCGACCTCATCGACGAGGCGGGCGCGCGCATGCGCATCCGCCGGATGACCGCGCCGCCGGACCTGCGCGAGTTCGACGACAAGATCGCCGACGCGCGTCGGGAGAAGGAGTCCGCGATCGACGCGCAGGACTTCGAGAAGGCCGCGAACCTGCGCGACAAGGAGAAGCAGCTCGTCGCGCAGCGCGCCGAGCGCGAGAAGCAGTGGCGTTCCGGTGACCTGGACGTCATCGCCGAGGTCGACGACAACGAGATCGCCGAGGTCCTGGGCAACTGGACCGGCATCCCGGTGTTCAAGCTGACCGAGGAGGAGACCACCCGTCTGCTGCGCATGGAGGACGAGCTCCACAAGCGCATCATCGGTCAGGTCGAGGCCGTCAAGGCCGTGTCGAAGGCGATCCGTCGCACCCGCGCCGGTCTGAAGGACCCCAAGCGCCCGTCGGGCTCGTTCATCTTCGCCGGCCCCTCGGGTGTCGGTAAGACCGAGCTGTCGAAGGCCCTGGCGAACTTCCTCTTCGGCGAGGACGACGCCCTCATCCAGATCGACATGGGCGAGTTCCACGACCGGTTCACCGCCTCGCGTCTGTTCGGTGCGCCTCCCGGCTACGTGGGTTACGAAGAGGGCGGCCAGCTCACCGAGAAGGTGCGTCGCAAGCCGTTCTCCGTGGTGCTGTTCGACGAGATCGAGAAGGCCCACCAGGAGATCTACAACACGCTCCTGCAGGTCCTCGAGGACGGCCGTCTCACCGACGGTCAGGGACGCACGGTCGACTTCAAGAACACCGTGTTGATCTTCACCTCGAACCTCGGTACGTCGGACATCTCCAAGGCCGTCGGCCTCGGCTTCAGCTCGGGTGAGGGCAACAGCTCGAACTACGAGCGCATGAAGCTCAAGGTGCACGACGAGCTGAAGAAGCACTTCCGGCCCGAGTTCCTCAACCGCATCGACGACATCGTCGTGTTCCACCAGCTCACGCAGGACGAGATCATTCGCATGGTCGACCTCATGCTGAGCCGCGTGGAGGTGGCGCTGAAGAACAAGGACATGGCCATCGAGGTCACCGACAAGGCCAAGGCTCTGCTGGCCAAGCGCGGCTTCGACCCGGTCCTCGGTGCCCGCCCGTTGCGTCGGACCATCCAGCGCGAGATCGAGGACCAGCTGTCGGAGAAGATTCTCTTCGGCGAGGTCGAGCCCGGTCAGATCGTGCTGGTCGACGTCGACAACTGGGACGGCGAGGGCCAGGGCGAGGACGCCGTGTTCACCTTCCGGGGCGAGAAGAAGCCGATCACGCTTCCCGACGACCTCACGGTGGATCTGGCGAAGTCGGGCGAGAGCTCGGAGTAGACGTCACGAGAACGGGCCGCACCTCTCAGGAGGTGCGGCCCGTTCGTCGTGTCCGGCCGTGCATTCCCGCGCTGCGACCGTGCAGCCGCGCTGCTCGTTCGCAGCGCCGGGGGAAACCACAGTGCGGGAGCGAGGGGCCGATGAGTTCCCGGCCCCGGCGGAGTCGGTACTGGTATGGCTACCGCAACCGTGAACAGCATGCTTCTGTCGAGCGAGAACCCCGACGCGCTCGCCGAGTGGTACAGCGCGGTGTTCGACGCGCCCGTGTACCGCGATATGGGGCCGTACGCCGTGCTCGACCTGGACGGCTTCTTCGTCATGTTCGACAAGCGTGACGACGTCACCGGGCCCAACCGGGACGGCGCCCGGTCCATCCTCAATCTCGAGCCCGACGACCCGGCGGCCGTGGCGGCACGAATCGACGACCTCGGTGGCACCTGGGTGAGTCCCCTGGAGAACCGCGACGGCCATCTGTTCGCCACCGCCCGGGATCCGGACGGCAACTGGATCCAACTGATCCGTCTGAGCGACGAGGCGGAAGCGGAGATGGGTGCGCCCACCACCCCGTTCTGCGGGGTCGCGGTGCGAAACATCGAGGAGGCCGCCGCCTTCTACCGCGACGTGCTGGGCATGCGCGTTCTGCCGACCGCGATGGGCACGGCCTGGCTGCGGATCGACCGTCGAACGACGGTGCTGCTCTATCCGAAGCCGGACCACGTCCCGGCGCAGCACACGGTCCTCAATCTGCCGGTCGCCGACGTCGCGAGCGCCGTGGCGGACCTCGCGGGCAAGGGAGTCGACTTCCTGCGGTACGACGGCTTCCCGCAGGACGAGCACGGAGTCATGCGGGGCCGTGGGCCCGATATCGCGTGGTTCACGGACCCGTCCGGCAACGTCGTGTCCGTTCTCGCCGCGGGACCGCCGCCGCAGTGACGGGCGGGGACCGCGGCGAGGCATGAAAATCGGCCCGTTCGGGCATCCTCGTGATGTCGGAATCCTTGTCACCCGATCGGAAGGTTCACCCGCAGATGCCTACTCGTACCGCACGCACCGCCTGGAATGGCACCCTCGAGCAGGGGTCCGGCCAGGTGGAGTTGTCCAGCTCCAAGGCCGGGACGTTCGATGTCTCGTTCCCCAAGCGCGCCGCCGAGGACGCGGGGGGCACCACCAGCCCCGAGGAGCTCATCGCCGCGGCTCACACGTCGTGCTACGCGATGCAGCTCTCGGCCCTCATCGCCGAGGCCGGCGGCACGCCGCAGAGCCTCGAGGTCAGTGCTGACGTCTCGCTCGGCCCGGACACGCAGGGCTTCAAGCTGACGGGTATCGCACTCACCGTGCGTGGTGAGGTCGAGGGTCTGGACGCCGACGGGTTCGCCAAGGCGGCGCAGGACGCCAAGGACACCTGCCCGGTCAGCAAGGCGCTCACCGGCGTCGAGATCACGCTGGACGCTTCGCTCGACTGACACCGTTCCCGACGCCCCGCCTGCATCCCGAGGATGTGGCGCGGGGCGTTCGCGTGTCAGAGGAACGCGCTGCTGCGCGTCACCAGCTCGAAGGCGTACGCGTTGTCCAGCGGGCCGATCGGGGTGTCGGAGGCGAGCTGGGTCGAGATCACCCAGTCCTGCCCTGCCGTGTCCGTCAGCAACCAGGCGCCGGCGACCTCGCCGGGGGCGTTGCCGTTCTTGTATCCCGCGTAGGTCCACCGCGTCGGGTCGAACTGCCCACCCGGATTCTGGGCGAGGATCTGCCGGACGACGTCGTTCTGCGGCCCGACCGACAGCGACGCGAGTGCCGCGCAGAGGTCGGACCCACTCGCGTACCACCCGATACCATCCGCGGTGGCCGGCCGCGTCGCGATGCCGACGTAGTCGAGATCGGCCGTCGCGGGGTCGACCGGATTGCTGTCGATGGTCCGGTCGGCGATCCCGGCCAGGATCTGCCGTCGTTCGGCGGTGCTCGCGTCGCGCCACTGCGCCCGGCCGTCGGGGCGGCCCCAACCGAGCAGAAAGAACTCGCGGGTGGTGAGGAACGGCGTGAGCGCAGCGACGTCGGAACTGCCCGTCGCGGCCACCTCCGCCTCGACCGCCGCGCGGCCCACGCGATCGATCAGCAGGTCGGTGGCGGTGTTGTCGCTGATCGCGATCATGGCGTCGGCGGCCTCGCGCACGGTGACGACCGTGCCTTCGGGTGCGAGTTGTAATCGTCCCGACGGGGCCGACTTGCGGGCGTCGGTGACGGTGAGCGGTTCGTCCCAGGTCAGCGTGCCGGCGTCGACCGCGCGAGCGACGGCTCCCAGGACGTAGAGCTTGGCGACGGACGCGAGGGGGAGTGTCTCGCCCGAGTTCAGGTCGTGGACGGTGGTGCAGCTCCCGGCGTCGACCCGCGAGACGGTGAAGGAGGTCCGGGCGCCGAGGGCGAGCAGAGCGGCGTCGACGTCGGCGAACGTCGCCACGTCGGGGGTGTCGGGCAGCGCCTGGATTCCGGCCAGACGACCGCCCTCGGCGGCGAGTCGGAGGGTCACTGCGGTGCCCCGACCCGTCCGCAGGGTTACCGTGGACTCCGATCCCTCGTCGACGCGATCGGTGACCGTGATCGGCGCGCTCTGCTGGATCTGGGCGATCGGGCCCAGCAGTCCGCCGATGGGGGCCAGCTCACCGGTGAGTTCGGGGGTCGCGAGGGCGTCGACGGCGACGGGGTCGATGGACAGCGGGTCGGTCGTGGTGATCCACCCGAGCAGGGTGTCGGCGACGGGCGTGACCGCGGCGGCCGGGCGCTCGACGGGCTCCGACTCGGCGGAGGTGGTGGCGGCGCCGCGGGCCGCCCCGGACTCGAGCAGGGGATCGACGCTGCCGCACGCGGTCAGACCGAGGGCGACCACGACGGCGACGATCGTGCGGTGGCCGCCGTTCCGGGGTAGTGCCAGCCGCATGTGCGCCGCCTCGTCCGTCGGGAGATCGAGGCGGGTGCCCCGACCGGGATGTCGCCTCCGACCCTAGCGATTCCGTCCCGCGGGACCGTCCCGAGGTCCGGTACGGCCGGGTTATTCGGGCGTGTCGCCCGTTCGGGTGGCCGGGACGTCGAGGACCACGTCGAACTCGAGCAACGACGCACCCGACGCGACCGGCTTGGCACGCTCCCCTGAGTGGGCGGCGCGGGCGGGTCCGCTCGACCAGGCCTGGAACGACTCCTCGTCCTCCCACTGGGTGACGACGAAGTAGCGGTCCTCTCCCTTGACCGGGCGCAGCAACTGGAATCCGAGGAAGCCCGGCGAGCCCTCGACCGCGCCGGCGCGCGCCGCGAAGCGCTTCTCGAGTTCCGGTCCCGCGCCGTCGGGAACCTCGATGGCATTGATCTTCACCACTGGCATACCGCGAGGCTACCGGGCGGTCGACCGAGGCCGGCGGGGCTACGGTGGGCGTCGTGGTGGCCGTGCTGACCGACGTCGGGGGAACGGGCGAGCCGATCGTGCTGTTGCACGGGCTGATGGGCAGTGGACGAACCTGGGGTCGTCAGGTGCCCTGGCTGCGCGCGTTCGGACAGGTGTACGTCGTCGACGCCGAGGGACATCGCGGTGCGCGAGAATCTCGTGCGGTGCCGACGACGGACGACTTCGTCGACGACCTCGTGGACGTGCTGGGGGACGTCGGACCCGCGACGGTGATCGGTCATTCGATGGGCGGGCTGCACGGGTGGTGCCTCGCGGCACGACGGCCGGATCTGGTGCGCGCGTTGGTGGTCGAGGACATGGCGCCCGATTTCCGCGGTCTCACGTCGGCCGGGTGGGCGGCCTCGATCGAGGCGTGGCCGCAGCCGTTTCCCGATGCCGACGCGGTCCGGTCCTGGTTCGGCGACGTCGCCGGTCGGTACTTCCTCGACTCGTTCGAGCGACGGGACGACGGTTGGTGGCTGCACGGGGACGTGGCGACCTTTCGCGCGATCGCGGACGAGTGGGGTCGCCGCGACTTCTGGTCGGAGTGGACGTCCGTCCGCGCCCCGGTGCTGCTGATCGAGGCCGAGAACTCCGTGACACCGTCGGGACAGATGGCGAGAATGCATGCACTGCAACCGTTGTCGACCCACGTGGTGGTGACCGGCGCCGGGCATCTGGTCCACGACGACCGCCCCGAGGACTACCGCCGGATCGTCACCGACTTCCTTCGCGCCCGCTGACCGTTGTCGCGCGTCAGCGCCCGGCCTCCCCGGCCAGGGCGAAGTCCCCGTGCGCCGTCTGCTCGATCAATCCGTCGTCGAGCAGTGAGGCCAGGGCTCGCTCCCGCTGACCGGGATCGATGGTCCACACCTGGTCGAGCCGCGGCTTGGCCACCGGAGAATCGCTGCCGCGCAACACGTCCATGAGCAGTCCGCGCACCTGCCGGTCGGTCCCGGCGAACTTCTGGACGGAGCGCGCGGGGCCCTCGAGGGGCGGCCGACCGGCCGAGACCCACGCACACTCTGGGAGCGGACAGCGGCCGCAGTCCGGCGTTCGGGCCTTGCAGATCACCGCACCGAGTTCCATGAGCGCGGCCGAGAACGTCACCGCGGTGGGAACGTCCGTCGGCAACAAAGCCTGCGCATCGGCGAGATCTCTGGTGGTACTGGGGTTCCCGGCGTCGGCGCGGCCGTGGATCGCGCGGGCGATCACGCGGCGAACGTTGGTGTCCACGACGGGAACTCGTTGACCGTGGGCGAAACAAGCCACGGCGCGGGCGGTGTAGGCACCGACGCCCGGCAGCGTCAGCAACGTCTCGACGTCCTCGGGTGTCCGGTCGCCGTGCTGCTCGGCGAGCACCGCGGCGCAGTCGTGCAGGCGCATCGCGCGGCGCGGGTAACCGAGCTTGCCCCACGCCCGCAGGACCTCGCCGCGTCCGGCGGCCGCCATCGCCGACGGCACCGGCCACCTCTCGATCCACTCCTGCCAGATCGGAGCGACCCGCGCAACGGGGGTCTGTTGCAACATGACCTCGCTGACCAGGATCTGCCAGCCGGTGACGCCGGGACGGCGCCACGGCAGATCACGCGCGTCGGTGCGGAACCACTCGACGAGTGTCTCCGTGAGCACACCGGACGAACCGGAACCGGTCACCGAAAGACCTCCCCTGGGCAGTGACGATGTCGAATGCGCCGAGGGCTACGTGCGGGTAACCCATGCGTCGGTCACACTGTAAGCATGTCGAACACGAGTCCCCGCGAAGCCTGGACCGCACTCGTCGAAGGGAACCGGCGCTTCGTCGCCGACACCCCCGAGCATCCCAGTCAGGGAATCGACCATCGCGCCTCGCTGGTCGGCGGTCAGCACCCCTCCGCCATCGTCTTCGGTTGTGCGGATTCCCGCGTGGCTGCCGAGATCATCTTCGACCAGGGCCTCGGCGACATGTTCGTCGTGCGTACCGCCGGCCACGTCGTCGACTCCGCGGTGCTCGGCTCCATCGAGTTCGGCGTCGAGGTGCTGAACACCCCGCTCATCGTTGTGCTCGGTCACGACAGCTGCGGCGCCGTGAAGGCCACCATCGATGCGCTCGAGGCCGGAACCGTGCCCGGCGGGTTCATCCGCGACATCGTCGAGCGTGTCACCCCGTCGGTGCTCGAGGCCCGTCGTGAGGGCATCGACGGTGTCGACGAGGTGGTCGCCCGCCACGTCCTCGAGACCGGCAACCTGCTCACGCAGCGTTCCCCGATCATCGAGCGCCGCATCGAATCCGGGAAGCTCGCGATCGTCGGCGCCACCTACAAGCTGTCCGACGGGCGTATCGAACTCCAGGGCGCCATCGGTGACGTCGGGGAGACCGGCGTCGGCGGGTTCGAGCGACGGGCCACGGCGAACGCCTGACGCGTGAAGGGCGGACCCCGACACGCCGCGCCGGTTTCGGGGTTCGTCGCGACGCTGCACCTACGGTTGTAATGTGCTCGAGCCCAATGGACCTTTGCCCCCCGAGATCTACTGGCGCCGTCGTGCGCTGGCGATCGGCGGCGCGGTGGTGGTCATCGGGCTCGTCGTCTGGCTCGTCGTCTCGCTGACCGGCGGCGGATCGTCGGACACGCAGTCCGCAGCCGCCTCCGCCTCGCTGGCCCCGTCCGCGGCCACCACCTACCGTCCCGACGCCTCGGCCACCGGATCCAACCAAGGTTCCGGCGGTTCGGGCGGCGGTGGCGGTGGGGCCGCGGCGAACGACGACGCATCCTCGAGCGGAACCACGACGACCACCACGACGTCGTCCACGCCCGTTCCGCCCGGCCAGTGCCCCGATTCCTCCCTGGCGGTCCGGGCCACGCCCGATCAGCCGTCCTATCCGGCGGGTCAGGAACCGGGGTTCACGGTCGTGGTCACCAACATCGGGACCACCGCGTGCGAGCGGGATCTCGGATCGGGTCTGCAGCAGGTCCTCGTGTACACCCTCGAGGGCCGTCGGCTGTGGTCCAACACCGACTGCTTCCCCGCCGGCGCGGCCGACCTGCGCACTCTGCGCCCGGGCGAGCAGGCGCCCTTCACGGTGAAGTGGTCCGGCACCACCTCCGAGCCGGGCTGCACCGCCCCGCGCGAACCCGTCGGCGCCGGCGCCTACTCGGTGGTCGGCCAGCTGGGCCAGTTGCGCAGCGCCCCGGAGCCTTTCAACCTCACCTGAGCCCGTCCCCCCCGCGCGGTGCGCTGCGCAGCCGGATCCGCGTGTGTTGCAGCCAGCGCGCGATGAGGTGCGCTGCGCAGCGGGTCGGGGAGGGTCAGTCGAAGGGTCCGGAGATACTGGCCTCGGCCATGCGCGACAGGCCTTCTCGAATGTGGCGGGCCCACAGTCCGCCGATCCCCTCCACCGACTGCAGGTCCGCCGCCGTGGCCGCGAGCAGGGTCTGCAGCGTGCCGAACGAGGTCACCAGCCGGTGGATCTGACCGAACTGCAGCCGGGGAACCCGCGTGAGCAGCCGGTAGCCGCGGGGGCTCATCGGCGCGTCGAGGGCCTCGATGGTGCCGGGGTACCCCAGGGCGCGCGCGAGCACGGTCAGGTCGAGCAGGTCGACGTCGGTGAGGCGGTCGAGGGCGGCCAGCGCTCGCTCGACGGCGGCCGTGGTGGGCGGTTCGGTGCCGGCGAGGTAGTCGCGCACCACCAGTTGGCGTGCGATGTCGTTGTCGCCCACCAACTCCTCGAGCTGGAGCGCCAATTGCCGCCCGTCCGTGCCGAGTTCGAGGACGTTCTGCTCGATCTCCACCGACACCCGACGCACCATCTCGAGTCGCTGCGCCACCGTGAGGGCATCGCGGAGGGTCACCGAGTCCTCGATCTCGACGACGGAGAGCTGACGGCTCACCTCGTCCAGCCGGGCCTTGTAGCGCTCCAACGTGGCGACGGCCTGATTGGCGCGCGAGAGAATCGTGGCGGACCCTTCGATGACGTGCCGAGTCCCGCCGACGTACACGCTGAGAATGCTCATCGACTGACTCACCGACACCACGGGGTAGCCGGTGTGGATCGCGGTGCGCTCGGCGGCCCGGTGCCGGGTGCCCGATTCCACCGTGGGGATGGTGTGGTCCGGCACGAGCTGGACGTTGGCGCGAACGATGCGCGTCCCGTCGGTGGACAGCACCACCGCCCCGTCCATCTTGGACAACTCGCGCAGGCGGGTGGGGGCGAACTCGACGTCCAGGACGAAGCCGCCGTCGCAGATGGACTCCACCTCGGCGTCGTACCCCAGCACGATCAGGCCGCCGGTACGGCCGCGCAGGATGCGTTCGAGTCCGTCGCGCAGAGCTGTGCCCGGCGCCAGGTCGGCGATGGCGTCGCGCAGGGTGGCGGACACCCGCGGTCGATCGTCGTCGGTCGGGCCCGCGAACGGAGGCACGGACACGGTCTCGGTCACCCGTACTCCCTCCTGGCGCCGGTTTTCTCCCGCTCAGGGTACCGCCACGGACTCCCCGGTCTCCGCGCGACGGTCCGACGGCCGACGAGCGTCCGACGACGGGTCGGCTCGGCCGCGTCGAGAACGGACCGTGGCGGCCAGGGCCTCGGCCACGGTGCCGACCGGCAGCAGGCGCATCCCGCGCGGGGCCGTGGTGGGTCGCTCGCCGCCCGCGGTGTCGCGCGGTACCACCGCCCGCGTGAAACCGAGGCGCGCGGCCTCGGCCAACCGCCGGTCGACGCCCGCCACTCGGCGGACCTCCCCGGCCAGTCCGACCTCGCCGAGCACGACGGTGTCCGGCGGCAGGGCGACGTCGAGAACCGCCGACGCCACGGCGAGGGTGACCGCGAGATCGACCACCGGCTCGGTGGTCCGCATGCCGCCCACCGTGGCGGCGTAGACCTCGTGACTGCCGACCTTGATGCCGCATCGCCGCTCGAGTACGGCGAGGTTCATCGCCACCCGCGCCGCGTCGAGACCGCTGACTGCACGGCGCGGCGTCGGCATCTGGGTGGGGGCGACCAGCGCCTGGACCTCGGCGAGCAGGGCGCGCTTGCCGTCCATGGTGACCGTCACCGCCGTGCCGGGGACCGAGTCGGATCGGTGGTGGAGGAACAGGCCGGACGGGTCGCCGATGCCCTCGATTCCGCCCTCGCGCAACTCGAAACACCCCACCTCGTCGGCCGCGCCGAAGCGGTTCTTCACGCCGCGGACCATGCGCAGCGTCGAGTGCTTGTCCCCCTCGAAGTGCAGCACCACGTCCACCAGGTGCTCGAGCGACCGCGGCCCGGCCACCGCGCCGTCCTTGGTGACGTGGCCGACCAGGATCACCGCCACCCCGTGGCCCTTGGCCAGCGACGTGAGCGCCGACGTGATGGCCCGTACCTGCGTGACGCCGCCGATCACCCCGTCGACGTCGGAGGCCTGCATGGTCTGTACCGAGTCGACGATCACGAGGGTCGGGGACACCTGCTCGACGTGACCGAAGACCGTCGCCAGATCGTTCTCCGCCGCGAGGTAGACCCGTTCGTGAACCGCCCCGGTGCGGTCCGCGCGCAGGCGTACCTGGCCCGCGGACTCCTCGCCCGTGACGTAGAGCGCGACGTCCTCGGGGCTGCGTTCGGCCCAGCGTCGAACGACCTCGAGGAGCAGGGTCGACTTGCCGACGCCGGGCTCACCGGCGAGCAATACCACCGAGCCGGGCACGATGCCGCCGCCGAGCACGCGGTCGAGCTCCGCGGCGCCGGTGGGGCGCGCGACCGACGACGTGCTGGAGATCTCGGTCATCCGCCGCGCGGGCGACGTCGGGATCATCGATCCCGCACCGACTTTCGCGGCGCTGGAGCCGGCCCGGCCGGTCACCGGGACGGCGAGGGTGACCTCGTCCATGGAGCCCCAGGTCTCGCACTCCGGGCAGCGGCCCACCCACTTCGCGACGACGTGCGAACAGTGGGAGCAGCGATAGCTGGTGCGAGTCTTGGCCACGGGTCGCACCCTAGACGGCCGGTCCGACAGGACCGGGCGCGAGCCGAGGGACTACTCCGCGCGCGGGGTGACGGGGCCGGCGTCGACCGGCACGTCCACGCGGACCTCGCCGGCGTTCTCGAAGACGAACGTGGCGGGCACGGTGAGGCCTGGGCGGACCTGATCGCTGAGGTCCTCGAGGATCACGGTGAGCTCGTCGCTCTCCGGGTCGGTGATCTGGCCGGCCGGGACGCCGCCGGTGACCGAGGCCTGCGGGGCGATCTCGACGCCCGAGGCGGGCGCGCCCTCGAGGACGACGTCGGCCGCGTCCTCGGTCTCGATGGACACGAGGCGGTCGGCCTCGGTGGCGCTGGTGTTGATCGCGGTGAAGACGAGCTCGGCGCGGCCACCCTCCTCGAGGCGGAACTCCGAGCTGGTGGGGAAGAGCACGTGCACGTTGCGCAACTGAATGTTCGCCTGGTCCGCACCGTTGCCGTTGATGGCGGCGACCTGCGTGGCGGTCTGGGCGATCTGTCCGGCGCCGCACGCGGACAGTGACAGGGCGGCACCGACGGCCACGGCGGCGGCCGCGACGCGAGCCGGGCGGAAGGGGCGAAGCGTTGCGGTCACTGGGTTCGTCCTCCATGTATGAGCACCGTCGGCCGATACTCGCCGTCGCGGCGCTGCGCGTCCACTACGGGAGAGCGTAGTAGCCGAACCCCCCGCGTTTCCCGCTGGGGCACTCCCGGGCCCCCTCGATACACGGATCCGAGGTGGTGTCAACCCCGAAGGCAAACCCCCTGCACGCTCTGACCTGCACCGTTGGCCGGAAGCCCATCGGAGGGCGTGTTAAACTGGCCATATCGAAAGGGGCTACGAACACATGATTTTCAAGGTCGGAGACACCGTCGTCTACCCGCACCACGGAGCGGCGCTGATCGAAGCTATCGAAACACGAACCATCAAGGGCGAGCAGAAGGAATACCTCGTTCTCAAGGTTGCGCAGGGTGATCTGACCGTTCGAGTTCCGGCCGACAACGCCGAGTACGTGGGTGTGCGGGACGTCGTGGGCCAGGAGGGTCTGGACAAGGTGTTCCAGGTTCTGCGTGCGCCCCACACCGAGGAGCCCACCAACTGGTCGCGTCGGTACAAGGCCAACCTCGAGAAGTTGGCGTCGGGTGACGTGAACAAGGTCGCCGAGGTCGTCCGCGACCTGTGGCGTCGTGAGCAGGACCGCGGCCTGTCCGCGGGGGAGAAGCGCATGCTCGCCAAGGCCCGTCAGATCCTGGTGGGCGAGTTGGCCCTGGCCGAGGGAACCGATCAGGTCAAGGCCGACACCATTCTCGACGAGGTTCTGGCCGCGGCGTCCTGACCACGAGCTGCACCGAGTACCGCTGATGGCGTCCGTCGCTGCTCTGGTTCCGGCTGCGGGGATGGGGCTTCGCCTCGGCGAGAACCTCCCCAAGGCGTTCGTGGATCTGGGTGGACGCACTCTTCTCGACTGGGCGCTGGACGGCCTGCTGGCCTCCGGCGCCCTGTCGCATGTGGTGGTCGTCGTCCCCGACCGGCTGGTGGACCGCACACAGGACATCTGCGCTCGACTGTCCGGCGACCTTCCGATCGACGTCGTCGTCGGGGGCGCCGAGCGCGCCGACTCGGTGCGTGCCGGTCTGCGCGCCGCCGCCCGGGCCGACGTGATCCTGGTGCACGACGCCGCCCGGTGCCTGACCCCGCCCGAAACCGTCGCCCGCGTCGTCGACGCCGTGATCGCCGGGTCGCCGGCGGTGGTGCCGGTGCTCCCGGTGGTCGACACCATGAAGTCCGTCGATGCCGACGGCGTCGTCACCGGCACCGTCGACCGCGCGTCGTTGCGGTCGGTGCAGACGCCCCAGGGCTTCGACGCGAATGTGCTCCGTCGCGCCCACGCCGCCGCCGACCACGCCACCGACGACGCCGGCCTGGTGGAGCGGCTGGGTGTCCCGGTGACCACCGTCGCCGGTCATCCCGAAGCCTTCAAGATCACCACCCCGATGGACCTGGTGCTGGCCCGCGCGGTGCTCGCGGCGCGACACCCGGTCGGAAGCGAGAGCCACTGAGATGCGCGTGGGAATCGGTTCGGACGTCCACCCGATCGAGGTGGGCCGGGACTGCTGGTTGGCCGGGCTGCGGTTCGACGACGCCGACGGGTGCTCGGGCCATTCGGACGGCGACGTCGCCGCGCACGCGCTGTGCGACGCGCTGCTGTCCGCCGCCGGGCTCGGCGATCTGGGCTCGGTGTTCGGCACCGGCAAGCCCGAGTGGGACGGGGTGAGCGGCGCGACCATGCTCACGCACGTGCGTGAGCTGCTGGTCGAGCACGGGTTCCGGGTGGGCAACGCCGCGGTCCAGATCATCGGCAACCGCCCCAAGATCGGCCCCCGTCGGGCGGAGGCGCAGCAGGTGCTCTCGGCGGTGGTGGGAGCGCCGGTGTCGGTCTCGGCCACCACGACGGACGGATTGGGACTCACCGGCCGCGGCGAGGGCATCGCGGCCGTGGCCACCGCCCTGGTCCTGGACGGACCGGATTCCCGGTAGAATCGGCCGTCGTGACCCTGCGCCTCTACGACACCGCGACCAGGGCCGTTCGGGACTTCGTTCCGTTGGCCGACGGACATGCCTCGGTGTATCTGTGTGGCGCGACGGTGCAGGGCCATCCGCACATCGGCCACGTTCGCAGCGGTGTCGCGTTCGACGTCCTCCGGAGATGGCTGACGGCAACGGGTTTCGACGTGGCCTTCGTCCGCAACGTCACCGACATCGACGACAAGATCCTCACCAAGGCCGCGGCCGCGGGCCGGCCGTGGTGGGAGTGGGCCGCCACCTTCGAGCGCTCGTTCGGCGCCGCGTACGACGCGTTGGGGGTGCTCCCGCCGTCCGCCGAGCCGCGTGCGACCGGGCACATCACGCAGATGGTCGAGTTGATCCAGCGCTTGATCGACGCGGGACACGCCTACGCCGCAGCGGGCGACGTGTATTTCGACGTGCAGAGCTACGCCGCGTACGGCGCGCTCTCCGGGCACAAGCTCGACGACGTGCATCAGGGCGAGTCCGCCGCCGAGGGCAAGCGGGATCCCCGCGACTTCACGCTGTGGAAGGCCGCCAAGCCGGGTGAGCCGTCGTGGCCGACCCCGTGGGGGCCCGGCCGTCCGGGCTGGCACCTGGAGTGCTCGGCGATGGCCGAGGCGTATCTGGGCCGGGCGTTCGACATCCACTGCGGCGGTCTCGATCTGGTGTTCCCGCACCACGAGAACGAGTTGGCTCAATCACGCGGCGCGGGAAGTGATTTCGCCCAGTACTGGCTGCACAACGGCTGGGTCACCATGAGCGGCGAGAAGATGTCCAAGTCGTTGGGCAACGTGGTCTCCATCCCGACGATGCTCGAATCGGTTCGCCCGCAGGAACTTCGGTACTACCTCGGCAGTGCCCACTACCGGTCGATGCTCGAGTACTCGTTCGAGGCCCTGCAGGAAGCGGCCTCGGCTTACCGGAGCGTGGAGGCCTTCGTCACCCGCACCGCCGAGCGCGCCGGCGACGTCCCCGTCGGCACGTGGACGGACGCGTTCGCCGAGGCGCTCGACGACGATCTCGCGGTCCCGCGCGCGCTGGCGGAGATCCATCGACTGCGCCGCGAGGGCAACACGGCGCTGGCCGCCGGTGACCTCCCCGCGGCCGTCGACGCGGCGTCGTCGGTCCGCGCGATGGCGGCCGTGCTCGGCGTCGACCCCCTCGATCCGCACTGGCGTGGTCCCGGCACCGACACCTCGGCGGAGCACGCCGCGCTGGGTGCGCTCGTCGCCGACGACCTCGATCGGCGCGCGGCGGCCAAGGCCGCGAAGGACTGGGCGACCGCGGATCGGATCCGGGATCGCCTGGCCGACGCCGGCGTGCAGATCACCGACACCCCCGACGGCCCCGAGTGGTCGATCGCGGCGAAGGATGTGGAGAAGTAATGGCAGGCAATTCGGCTCGACGCGGCGCCGTCCGCAAGTCGGGAACCAAGAAGGGCCAGGTCGTCGGCTCCGGAGGCAAGCGTCGTAAGGGGCTCGAGGGCCGCGGCGCGACGCCCCCCGCATCCGAGCGCACCAAGCATCCCGCGGCGCGTCGGGCGCGGGCCGCGGCCAAGGCGACCGGGCCGGCGGCGTCCGGCGGCCGGGGCCGTCCGCCCGTGCGCAAGACCGAGGACGGTCCCGAGAACGTCCTGGGTCGCAACCCGGTCCTCGAATGCCTGCGCGCCGGGGTGCCGGCCACCGCGCTGTACGTGGCGTCGGGCACCGAGGCGGACGATCGGCTCAAGGAGAGCGTGCAGATCGCCGCGGACAACGGCATCTCGATCCTCGAGGTCTCCCGCACGGACCTCGACCGGATGAGCGCCAACGGCATGCACCAGGGCATCGCCCTGCAGGTCCCGCCGTACCGCTACGCCCACCCCGACGATCTGCTCGCGCAGGCCCGCAGTCGGCAGGAGCCGGCGCTGCTCGTGGCGCTGGACAACATCTCCGACCCGCGCAATCTCGGCGCCGTCGTCCGCTCGGTCGCCGCGTTCGGGGGCCATGGCGTGGTCATCCCGCAGCGGCGCAGCGCCAGCGTCACGGCCGTCGCGTGGCGCACCAGCGCCGGCGCCGCCGCGCGTCTGCCGATCGCCCGCGCGACCAACCTGACCCGAACGCTGAAGAGCTGGGCCGATCAGGGCGTGCAGGTGGTCGGGCTCGACGCGGGCGGCGACACCTCGCTGGACGCGTACGACGGGTCCGGCCCGGTGGTCGTCGTGGTCGGGTCCGAGGGCAAGGGACTCTCGCGACTGGTTCGCGAGACCTGCGACCACGTGCTGTCGATCCCGATGGCCGGTGAGGTGGAGTCGTTGAACGCGTCCGTGGCGGCGGGCGTTGTCCTCGCGGACATCGCGCGGCAGCGCCGGGGACGGTAGCGCGGCAGCGCCGGGGTCGGTAGCAAGCCGTCGTCTGTCGGACCCCCGTCGCACACTGACAGCATGAACCGCGTCACGTACTACACCGCCTGTTCCCTCGACGGATTCCTCGCGACGGAGGACGACTCGCTCGACTGGCTGTTCCGCCAGCGCATCGACGAGGACGGCCCCATGAACCACGGCGCCTTCATGGCGGGCGTCGGCGCCCTGGTCATGGGCGCGACCACCTACGGCTGGGTGGTCGATCACGGTGAGCGCACCGGTGAGCCCTGGGCGTACACCGTGCCGACGTGGGTGGTCACCCACCGACAGTTCCCTCCGACGGAGAACGACGTGCGGTTCGTGTCCGGGAGCGTCGATTCCTGGTGGTCGGACGTGACCGCGTCGGCCGGGGACCGGGAGATCTGGGTGGTGGGCGGAGGCGACCTGGCCGGTCAGATCGCCGACGCCGGTCACCTCGACCGGATGTTGGTCCAGTACGCGCCGGTGACCCTGGGTGCCGGGCGTCCGCTCCTGCCGCGCCTGCAAGATTTCGCGCTGGTCGACGTGATGAGGAATCAGGACTTCGTGTGCGCGGAGTACTCGGTGGTGCGGTAGACGCGAGCGGCTCCCCGGTTCCGATCGGGCACCCTCGATCGGGGGAGCCGCTGCGCAACCGGGGAGCCGGTCAGCGGGTGAAGCGGAGAACGCTGCCGGGCCGGGCCTGCGCGGCGAGGTCGACGTCCGCGGCCACGACCACTGCGATCACGGGGTAACCGCCGGTCACGGGGTGATCGGCGAGGAACAGCACGGGCATGCCCGACGGCGGGACCTGCAGTGCGCCCGGCATCATGCCCTCGCTGGCGAGTTCGTCGTCGCGGCTGCGGCGAAGGGGCTCGTCGGCCGTCAGCCGGGCACCGACGCGGTTGCTGTCGGCGGTGACCGTCCATGCGGTACCGAGCAGGTGGTCGAGGGCGTCGGGTGCGAACCAGTCGGCGCGCGGGCCGGGGACGAGGCGCAGTGACCGGTCGGGCAGGGCGTACGGGTTGAGGTCGGTGGCGGGCTCGTCGGCATGGTCCGTTCCGACGTCCAGCACGTTCCCCGCGGCGACGGGCGGTGGTCCGATCCCGGACAGCGCGTCGGTGGCGCGGCTGCCCAGCACGCGCGGCACATCGATGCCCCCGCGCACGGCGACGTAGGCACGGAGTCCGGTCGGGGCGACGTCGAGTCGGATCTCGGCGCCGGCCGGGACGACGACCGCCGTCCCCGGCCCCTGGCGTACGCCGTCGACGAACCACGGGACGGGTGCGCCGGTCAGCGCGACGAGGAGGGCGGCGTCGGCGCGGACGACGAGTCCGCCGAGGGTGACCTCCAGGGTGGCAGCGTCGACGTCGTTGCCCACCAACCGATTCGCGGCGTCGTGGGACCAGCGATCGGCAGCGCCGGACCGGCCGACCCCGAGTGACGCCCACCCGGGGCGCCCGCGATCCTGCACCGTCGTGGACGGGCCGGCGGCGACGACGGTCAGCGACGCCACGTCAGCCCACCTGCCGGAACTGCACTCGCGTGCCGGGGACGACGAGCGCGGGTGGATCGCGGTCGACGGACCACAGTGCGGCATCGGTCGTCCCGATCAACTGCCACCCACCGGGTGACGACGACGGGTAGACGGCCGAGAAGTCGCCGGCGAGCGCGACGGAGCCGGCCGGGACGGAGGTGCGGGGGTCGCGTCGTCTCGGCACGTTCAGAGCGAGATCGCTCACCAGATAGGCGAATCCGGGGGAGAAGCCGCAGAACGCGGCGGTCCAGACGCAGCCGGTGTGGTCCGCCACGACATCGCGCCCGGTGGCGTCCCGGACGGCCTCGAGGTCGGGTCCGTCGTACACCACGTCGATGGTGACCAGGTCGCCCGCGGTGTCGGCGGGGTCCACGGGTGGAGTCGACTCGAGCCACCGTGCGACGACCGCGGGATCGGCGTCGTCGGTGAGGATGGCGAGCACGGTCGCGGCGGCGGGCACCAGTTCGCCGATGCCCGTGTGACCGACGGCCCAGCCGGCGTGGTGCCGGGCGACGTCGCGGGTGTCGTCGAGGTCCACCAGCAGTGCGCGGTCGCCGACGCGGTGGATCTTCATGCGAACGGGGCCGGCTCGATACCGTGGCGCTGCAACAGCTCTCGCGCCGACCGGGCCATGTCGACGGCCGCCGGAGTGTCCCCGTGCAGGCATACCGACGCGGCGTCGACCGCCACCACGGACCCGTCGACGGCGGAGACGGTCCGCTCGGTGACCAACTGCAGAACGCGCCGAGCGACCTCGTCGACGTCGTGCAGCACCGCGCCCGGCTCCCGTCGGGACACCAGGGTCCCCTCCGGGGTGTAGGCGCGGTCGGCGAACGCCTCGGGGACAGCGCGCAACCCGGCCGTCTCGGCTCGGCGCAGGAACTCCGAGCCGGGCAGGCCCAGGACCGGAAGGGACGCGTCGTACGCCGTCACGGCGTCGACCACCGCTTGTGCCTGCGCCTCGTGCCGGACGATCGTGTTGTACAGCGCGCCATGGGGTTTGACGTAGGACACCCGTCCGCCAGCCGCCCGGGCGAGCCCGTCGAGCGCGCCGATCTGGTAGATCACGTCGGCGGTGAGGTCCTCGGCTGTGACGTCCACGAACCGCCGACCGAACCCCACCAGATCGTGGTAGCCCACCTGGGCGCCGATCCGCACGTTGGCGGCCACCGCCTCGCTACAGGTCCGCAGCAGCGTCGCCGGATCCCCGGCGTGGAAGCCGCACGCGATGTTGGCGCTGGTGACGACGGCGAGCATGGCGGCGTCGTCACCGAGGGTCCAGGTGCCGTAGCCCTCACCGAGATCCGCATTGAGGTCCACCATGATCCGAGCCTAGAGGTTCGCGCGCTGCCGGCGGGGGCGGGTCAGGCCGCCGCCGGCACCCGCGCCGGTGTCCGACGCCCGACGGCCCGGCAGACGAGGTAGATCACGAAGGAGATGGTGGTGACGAAGGTGGAGACGGGCACCCCCGGCGCCAGGGACAGCAGAATTCCGCCCACCGCGGCGACCTCGGCGAACACGACCGACAGGACGGTGGCGGTGACGGGGTTCGCGGTGACTCGGGAGGCCGCCGCGGCCGGGGTGATGAGGAGGGAGAGCACCAGCAGCGCCCCGACGATCTGGACGCCCAGCGCGCAGGCCACGCCCACCAGCACCGCGAAGACGATCGACAGCGCACGCATGGGGACGCCCCGAGCCTCGGCGCCTTCCGGGTCGGTGCTGGCGAAGAGCAGCGGGCGGTAGACGACGAGCAGCACCAGCAGGACCACCACGGCCACGCCGAGAAGCAACCCCAGGCCGGTGCTGCCGACCCCGACGATCTGGCCGACCAGCAGGGAGAAGGAGGTGCCGGTGCGGCCGGGGTACGCCCACAGGAACAGCACCGACAGGCCCAGGCCGAAGCTCATGATGACGCCGATGACGGAATCGCGCTCGCGCGCACGCCGACCGAGCAGCGCAAAGAGCACCGCGGCGATGACCGAGCCCAGGATGGCGCCGACTCCGACGGCGAGTCCGGCGAGCAGCGCCGCGGACGCACCCGTCAGGGACAGCTCGGACGAGCCGTGGACGGCGAAGGACCACTGCCGACTCACGATCAGGGGACCGAGGACCCCCGCCAGCACGCCGAGCACGGCAGCGGCGATCAGAGCCTGCTGGACGAAGTCGTAGGTCAGCAGGTCGGCCGTCGTGCCGAAGTCGAACGCCTTGCTCAGCGCGTCGAGGACCTTGTCCACGTCAGATCTCTTCCGTCGGGTGGTGGGCTCCCGCGGCGCCGAGCGCGTCCATGGCGTCGCCCGTGCCGACGACGACCAGGCGGCCGCGCACCCGGAGCACGTCGACGTCGGTGTCGTAGAGCTCGGAGAGCACCTCGGAGGTCATGACCTCGTCGGTGGTACCGATGCGGAACTTGCCGTCCACGAGGTAGACGATGCGGTCGACGATCGGCAGGATCGGGTTGATCTCGTGCGTCACGAACACCACGGCCGTGCCGTGGGCGCGTCGTCGTCGGTCGATGAGGTGGGCCACCACCTGCTGGTTGGCCAGGTCGAGACTGAGCAGCGGCTCGTCGCACAGCAGGACCGCGGGGTCGCCGACCAGCGCCTGGGCGACGCGCAGCCGCTGCTGCTCGCCGCCGCTCAACTGCCCGAGCGGGGCGTCGGCGAACTGCTCGGCACCTACCGAGGCGATGGCGGCGTCGACCGCCTCCCGACGGGCGGCGCGGCCCCGCAGGCCGATGCCCCAGCGATGACCGTCCCAGCCCAGACCCACGAAGTCGCGTCCGCGCAGGGGGACGCCCTCGTCAATTGCCTTCTGCTGCGGCACGTAGCCGACCGACGCGCGTCCGCCCCCGATCTCGGCGGTCCCGGACGTCAACCGGTTCTGGCCGAGCAGCACCTTCAGCAGCGACGTCTTGCCCGAGCCGTTGGGTCCGAGCACCGCCACGAACTCGCCCGGGGCGACCTCGAGGTCCAGATCGGACCACAGCACCCGCTCCCCGTAGGCCAGCGTGGCGCCCTGGAGTCGAACCGCGGTCACCGGGCCTCCGTCGTCGAGCACGAGCGTGTCACCGATACAGAGTGCCCTACGCGACGCCGAGCGCGTCGGCGAGGCTCTGCGCGGCGCCGCGCTGCCACTCCAGGTAGGTGACGCCCTCGGGCAGGGTCTCGGTCACCTCGACCACGGGGACGCCGTTCTCCTCCGCGACGCGTCGCACGTCGGCCGTCACGTTGTCCTCGGTCTGCACGTTGTAGACGAGCACGTCCACGGATCGCGAGGTGAGCAGGTCGCGGGTCGCAGCGATGGCGGCGGGGGAGGGATCGTTGCCCTCCTCGATGGCGTTCTCGAAGTCCTCGGGGGTGCGGTCGTCGAGGTCGGCGTTCTCGAGGAGGTAGTGCGCGATGGGCTCGGTCTGGGCGACGGGGGCGCCGGGGCGCTGCTGCGCGATCCGGTCGGTGATGTCCGAGACCTGGTGCATGTCCTCGTGGAACGCCTCGGCGTTGGCGGTGTAGTACGACGCGTTGTCGGGATCGATCGTGCCGAGCTGCTCGGCGACGGCCTCGGCGGTGGCGGCGGCGACCTCGGGGTCGTACCAGACGTGCTCGTTCTCGCCGGAGTGGTCGTGCCCGGCGTGGTCGCCGTCGGCGTGGTCCCCGTCGGCCTGGTCGCTGCTCGCCTCGCTCGTCTCGTCGGCGTGGTCGTGACCGTGGTCCCCGAGGAACGAGTAGGCGTCGACGCTGGGGACGTCGGACTCGGAGGCCAGGACGTCGTCGACGAATTCGTCGTACCCGCCGCCGTTGTAGACGACGAGCGACGCGCGGGACAGGGCGGCGGCGTCGGCCGGGCTGGCCTCGTAGGAGTGCGGGTCGGCCGACGGATCCGCGATGATGGCCTGGACGTCGGCACGGTCGCCCGCCACGGCCTCGGCCACCGAGCCCCAGACGTTGGTGGAGGCGACGACGGTGGGGCGACCGCCGGTCTCGCCGCCCGACGACCCGGACGACTCCGACGAGCTGCAGCCGGCCAGAACGGTGGTGGCGGCAGCGGTCAGCGCGATCGCAGCGATGCCGGTGCGGGGCGAGAATGCGGACACGGGGGTACTCCTGGCAGGCTCAGTTGCTAATGGGAATCGTTGTCGCAACTGTAACCCCGACCCGGCCCCGATCACGAATCCGCGCCCCTGGTGACGAGGGCCCGGGCACCGGATACCGTCGCATCATGGCGAGGTCGAAGGAACCGCGACGAGTGGCGACACTCGCGTCGCTGGCCGCCGAGCTCAACGTCTCGCGGACCACGGTGTCCAACGCCTACAACCGGCCCGACCAGCTCTCGCCCGAGATGCGCGAACGGGTCCTGCACGCCGCCCGTGCGCGCGGATATCCCGGTCCTGATCCGGTCGCGCGGTCGCTGCGCACCCGGCGGGCCGGAGCCGTCGGCCTGGTGCTGACCGAGGCGCTCAGCTACTCCTTCAGCGACCCCGCCGCCGTGCGGTTCCTGACGGGTCTCGCCGAGGAGTGCGAATCGGCGGGCCGCGGACTGCTCCTCATCCCGGCGGGCCCCGCGGCCACACCCGAGGACGCGGCGGCCGTGGTGCAACAGGCGGGGGTCGACGCCTTCGTCGTCTACTCGGTCTCCGACGACGATCCGCACCTCACCGCCGTCCGAGAGCGACACCTGCCGACGGTGGTGTGCGACCAGCCGCGCGACGCGGCCGACACCTCGCTCGTCGGTATCGACGACCGCACGGCCATGCGAGAACTCGCGGATCAGGTCTTCGCGCGGGGTCACCGGCGCATCGTCGTGCTGTGCATGCGGTTGCGCCGCGACCGCCACGACGGCGTCGTCGATGCAGATCGACTGTCCTCGATCACCTTTCACGTCCAGCGTGAGCGTATCGCCGGGGTGCGCGACGCCGCCGTCGCCGCGGGCGTGTCCGCGGAGTTCACCGTGGTGGAACGCTTCGAGAACACCCGCCCGGCCGGGCGGTCCGCCGCCGCCGAGGCGCTCGCCGCCGTCCCCGGCGCCACCGCCGTGATCTGCACGTCGGACGTGCTCGCCCTCGGCGCGCTCGATCACTGTGCCGCGCAGGGCATCTCGATACCGGACGCGCTCTCGGTGACCGGCTTCGACGGCGTCGACGACGCCGAACGGGCGGGCCTGACGACGGTCCGTCAGCCCGTCGTCGAGAAGGGTCGCCTGGTCGGCGAGATCGTGTTGGGCGTCAGCCATTCCGGGGTCGACCGGACCGAGCACCTGCCGACGACGCTGGTGCCGGGGCGCACGCTGGGCCCGCCGCGACGAAGTTCGTGATGTCTCTCGCGTGCGACGTACGGGGGAGGACTCATGGCAACGCCTTGAAAGACCAGACCGCGCGGGGATCGCGGGTCGACGTCCCCGACCACTCGATCAGCCCTTCGGCCTGGAGCGCACGCAGCCTCGTCAGGACCGTTGGTCGTGTCCATTCGAGGTGTTCGGCTATGTCACCCGTTCCGAGCGGTGTGTCCGCGGCGCGTAGAAGATCGAGGACGCGCTGAGCACCTCGAGGCATTCGCGAGGCGACGGACGGGTCCAGGCGTGCGGTCGATGCGAGCACGAGTCGAACGCTCCCGGAGGACTGGGTGTAGACAGGATCCGTCAGACCGACGCGCCGCATCTCGTCGAAAATCCTCCTGATGCCCTCGCCCAGTTCCTGCCCGATCCTCAAGTCAGCGCAGACACGCGCGATGCGAGGGTTGCGGGCGAAGCGACTGACTTAGGTGGGTTTGCTCGGATCGGCCAACCCGGGGAACCGCCCGGGGCTTTCTATCTCGATTCGGCTGGGGAAGATCTCGACCCGTATGTGGTCGCCGGCGAGGCTGTAACTGCGGTGAATCACCGCATTGACCAGACCCTCGAGCCAAGCCTCGCGGGGCACAAGGTCCTGACCCGTGAACGAGCCATCCGCATCGAGTCGCCGACGACGTGGTGCCATACTGTCGATCTGGGCGGTCGCCCGGGCGAGAACCTCCGGGATCGGCCCTTCGAACCGGAAATCCGCGTTGTCGTCCAGGCTGAGGCGAGCCCCGCTTCCGCGCTCGTCGGACAAGAATCGAAGCACCCGCACGTACGCCTCGGGATAATGTTCTTGCGGATTGGCCGCGAAGAGCAGGTACCCCGCGACCGTGGCATTGCCGTCGCGGGTGATCAGGTTTCGCGCTCGGAGGATGGAGTGATCCGACACCGCCCCCGTGACGCGACGATAGTTGTCGAGTACGGGCCCTTGGAGATCGCTCGATTCGGTGAACGGTACGGCTACTCCGTCGAACTGCGCTGTGCCCTTGTCGTACGTCAACTCACGCCGTTGGCTGTAGTTGAGCTTGCGAGACTCGTCGCCCACCCGCAGATAGCAGTCGCCGTTCATGAGTTCGTGGACAGTTTCGCTCGGATCGATCCGCACGACCAGAAGGTGGTTCGGGTGTCCTCGATCGTCGATGCATTCTGTTTCGTCGATTGTTGCCCGGACGGGAGGTGTGCAATGGTCGATCGACGCCTGCCTGAGATTGTTCGTCTTCGGGCGGAATGCGTCGATGCCCTCCACGGCCTTGTCGTACAAGCCCACCACGACGACGCCGCCCTCTGCGTTCGCCATGGCGACCATCGCTTCCGCGAGCTTGCGCGGGTCGACTCGAGCACTCTTGCGCTCGTACCACTGATCCTCGTCGATCGTAGCCAGGGCGCTGCCTCGCTTGTCGATCGTCAGGTTGAGGCAGTGATCGACCTGATTCGACGTCATGGCCGAAGCTTACAAATTCTTAGAGTCGATCCGGCTGAGCGACGGGCCATGGCAGCCAGCACGGTCTGGCCTCGGGGCTTTCGAGTTCTTTTCGAGAATGCGCGAGTCGGGAACGGCCCGGCACGAAAACTACTGGTCACGAGCCGAGCGAGGCGTCGTACCCCTCGCCCGAGGCTCGATAGCTCCTTTCGAGCCGGGTTCGTAACCCGACTTTCGATGGGGCCGAGTCGTGCGGCCGTGACGGCCGACCCGCGGCAATCGCCGCGGGGTCGTCGAGCGGTGACCGCCCCGCGATCGGAGGCAGCTACCGCTCCGCGGAGAGGAGCTGCGCGCACCGCAGCAACCCGAGGTGCGAGTACGCCTGCGGGTGATTGCCCAGGGATCGCTCGGCCACGGGGTCGTATTCCTCGCTGAGCAGTCCGGTGGGTCCGGCGGCCGCGACCAGCTGGGTGAAGAGGGCTTCCGCCGGTTGCCGCTGCCCGATCAGCAGGTACGCCTCGACCAGCCAGGCCGCGCAGAGGTGGAAACCGCCCTCGCCGCCGGGCAGGCCGTCGTCGTGGTGGTAGCGGTAGACCGTGGCGCCGCTGCGCAATTCGGCTTCCGTGGCCAGGACGGTGGCGTGAAATCGGGGATCGTCCGGGTCGATGAGGCCGGACAGGCCGATGTGCAGGGTGGCGGCGTCGAGATCGGTGCCGTCGTAGGCCGCCGTGTAGGACTGCGCCTCCTCGTTCCAGCCCTCCTCGCGGACCTGCTGGGCGATGACGTCGCGGAGGGTGGTCCAGCCGAGTTGCGCCTCGCGGCCGTAGGCGTCGGCGAGGGTGAGGGCGCGGTCGACGGTCAACCAGCACATGACCTTCGAGTAGACGTGGTGCCGCGGGTTGCCGCGGATCTCCCAGATGCCGTGGTCCGGCTCGGACCAGCGCCGCTCGACGGCATCGACCATGGCACGCACCAACTCCCAGTCCCGGTCCGGAAGGGCCTCGGCGGCGTCGGTGACGCCGGCCGCGCTGCGGGTGGTCGCGAGGGTGTGGATCAGGTCGACGATCGGGCCGAAGACGTCGAGTTGCACCTGCTGGTTGGCCGCGTTGCCGACGCGCACCGGGCGGGACCCGGCGTAACCGGGCAGGACGTCGATGACGGCCTCGGGCGGCAGCGTCTGCCCCCACAGCGTGTAGAGCGGGTGCAGGCGTTCGGGGCCCGGGACGGTGGCGAGCACGTCGTGCACCCAGCCGAGGTAGGCCTCGGCCTCGACGGTCGACCCGAGCGAGACCAGGGCCGAGGCCGTGAGGGCGGCGTCGCGGAGCCAGCAGTAGCGGTAGTCCCAGTTGCGGACACCGCCGATCTCCTCGGGCAGCGAGGTGGTGGCCGCCGCCATGATCGACCCGGAATCGGCGTGGACCAGGCCACGCAGGGTCAGCGCCGAGCGCTTCATCAGGTCCGGCTTGAGCGGCGGGAGGGACAGGCCGGCCGCCCAGTCGCTCCAGTACGCCTCCGCCTGCGCACGGCGCTCCGGCTCCGGAACCTCGGAGGGTCCCAGATCTTCGCTCCCACAGCGTAATTCGAGCACGACGGGCCCGTCCGACGGATCGATCTCGGCGCGCGCGGTCTCCTGCCCGTGCTCGATGGTGATGGACCAGTCGAGACCCGGAGCCCGCAGCACCATCGGATCGTTGGTGCCGTGAATGCGCAGTCCGTCGTCCTCCGGTTCGAGACGCATGCGCGCCTGGCCGAATTCGGGCCGCGGCGCGAACGTCACCACGGCCTTCGCCGTCCCGGTGACGACGCGGGTGAAGTCGGTGCGTCCCGGTGCGACATCGTGCGCGAGGTAGTCGGTGACCTGCAGGCGGGCCCAGCGTGTCTGCACCGTCATCGTGCTGTCGAGGTACTGCTGACTGAGCGGCAGGGACGGCCGCGCCGGGCCCACGGTGAAGTGGCCGGCCTCGTCGCCGCCGAGCAGATGCGCGAAGACCGCGGCCGAGTCGGGCTCCGGGTGGCAGAGCCAGGTGAGGGACGCGTCGGGAGTGAGCAGTCCGACGGACCGCGGACTGGCCACCATGGTGAGTCGCTCGATGCGCGGCGCGTCGGCGCCGGAAAGCCACCGACGACGCTCCTCGGTGAGGAAGGCGAGTGCGGCCGCGACGTCCTCGGTGCTCTCGACGCGGTACTCGGCGAGGGAGTCGCCCGGGCCGACCTTGACGCCGATGTCGGGCCCGTGCAGACGACGAAACGCCTTCTCGTCGGTGACGTCGTCGCCAAAGAAGATCGCCGCGGACGCGCCCCCGCGGTGGCGGAGGATGTCGAGCGCCTGCCCCTTGTCGGTGACGATGACGGCGAGCTCGATCACCGACTTGCCCTCGGTGACCTGCACGCCGTCCCACTGCGCGACGCCGTCGCGCACGGCGGTCAGGGCGCGTTCGCCCACCTCGGGCTCGGCGTTGCGGACGTGCAGCGCGACGCTCGCGGGCTTGGTCTCGACGGTGATGTGCTCGCCCTGCGACGCGATGCTGCGGAGCTCCGCGATCAGCCGGTCGAGGAGTTCCTTCGCGTCGTCGCCGAGCTCGGTCACGAAGCCCGCGTCGAACTCCGACCCGTGGCTGCCGACCAGCTGCACCTCGACGGGGAGGCGGGAGAGGATGGCGAGATCGCGCAGGGCGCGGCCGGAGATGACGGCGGCGTCGGTGTGGTCGAGCCCGGCGAGCGCACGGAGCGCGCGTACGGACTCCGGGTGCGGAAAGGCCTTCTGCGGATCGGACACCAGCGGCGCCATGGTGCCGTCGTAGTCCGAGGCGACCAGCAGTCGAGGCACCCTCGCGATGCCGACGAGGGCGCGGCGCAGTGTCAGGGGGAGGTCGGCGGCGCTCACCGGACAGAATCTAGGCCACCGAGGCGGTCGGTGGCGCATCGGGAGAGGGCCGACCGGGCGAGGCCGTCGACCCCGTGACGACGACATTCGGCTCCGATGATTGTTTCGGAGAATTCTCCGTTAACTTCTGAGTTGTTTCTGCGTAATGTCATACTGCCACTGTGTCGAGCGCGTCGTAAGTGCCGGAGTTCGAGGAGTGTCATGTCCAAGCCCGTTCGTTTGCCGGAGCCGGTGACCACCACGTGGGAGTGGCAGATGCACGGCCTCTGTCGAGGCATGGATTCGGCGGTCTTCTTCCACCCCGAAGGTGAACGCGGACACAAGCGTGCCGCACGAGAAGAGCAGGCCAAGCGCGTGTGCGCGCAGTGCCCCGTGCTGCAGCGATGCCGCGAGTACGCCGTGACCGCGGGCGAGCCGTACGGCGTCTGGGGCGGAATGTCGGCGCCGGAGCGGATGCTCGCGGAGAGTGTGACGGAGCGGATGGTCGCGGAGAGTATTCAGGACAATCGCGCAATAGGCTGAACGAGCCACACGGCAGCGTCGTCGCCCGTATTTCGACCGCGAGAATCGGGAGAAATACCGAATTGCCGGACGAAGTGTCGGGAATTCGACCGCAGGGCGGTTCGCGGCGGAATCGAACGGGAATCGGGTGATTCGCTGATTCTCGGGTGTTCCCTCCGAGCGGCCGCGGGTCTACCGTCGAGAGCATGTGCAGGAACATCACCGAGCTGCGCGGACTCGAACCGGCGGCGACGGAGGACGAGATCGAAGCCGCGGCGCGGCAGTACGTGCGGAAGGTCAGCGGACTGCGCACCCTGTCCGAGGCCAGCCGTGAGCCGTTCGAGGCTGCCGTGGCGGAGGTCACGGCATCGACCCGTCGGCTGCTCGCGACATTGCCGCCGCGCCGACAGCCGCCAAAGACCGAGCCCCCGCTCCGTCGCCTGGCCCACAGCGCCGCGACGGCCTAGACGGACCGACTAGTACCCCAGGGGATCGTGCTGGACGTTCGTCATCGGCGTCCCGGCCTTCCGCAGTGCGTAGAGAGTGCTGCGCACCATCGACGGTGACCCGCAGACCTGGATCTGCCGATCGGCCCACGAGCCGAAGCGGGTGACCACGGGTCCCACCTTGCCCACGAGCATGCGGTGGACGCCGAGGGGGAGTTCGCGGCCGGTCGGTGGGCGCCACCACGGTTCCTCGGTGTTCTCGACCACGGGGACGACCGTGAGCCACGGATTGGTGCGGGACAGGGCCAGCAGGGTGTCGAGGTCGTAGAGGTCGCTGGGGTGGGCGCCGCCGACGAAGAGGTGGACCCGTGGTGGGCTGCTCCGCATCGCCAGCGCCATCAGCTGGGCGCGGAGCGGGGCGACGCCCGTGCCGCTCGCGATCATGAGCACGTCCTCCGCGCTCGGTGACGTGTCGACGGACAGGCCGCCGAGCGGTGGCCCGAGCAGCCAGCGATCGCCCACCGTCGTCTCCGAGACCACGGCGGGACTGACCCAGCCCGCGGAGACGCGACGGACGTGGAACTCGATGCCGCGGTACGTGTTCGGGGCGATGGCGGGCGAAAGGTACCGCCACAGTCGGGGGCGCTGCGGGATCTGGACGCTGAGGTACTGCCCCGCCTCGAAGGGAATGTCGCCGTCGGTCTCGAGTCGCACGATCGCGAGATCGTCGAGCACGCGGTGATGCTCGACGACGGTCGCGCTCCAGTACGGGGGCAGTTCCTCCGAGTCCGCTCCCACCGCCATCGCGTTGCACACGGCCGACACCACGCGTCGCCACGCGGCGTCGATCTCGGGATTCCAGGTGTCGGCGTTCTCGCGCACGGCGGCGGCGAGGGCGTTCGACGCGGCCAGGAAGTGCGCCCCGGTCAGGCCGTGTTTGCGGTGGTCGCGCCCGAGCTGGTGGAGGAACGGGACGAACGCCCCGTCCTCGACGTGGTCGACGACGTGGGCGATCGCGCGCATCAGTCGGTGTCGCTGCTGGTCCATGCCGGCGGGGAAGAAGGCCCGGAAGTCGGGGTACTCGGCGAACAGGCGGGCGTAGAAGGAGCGGGCGACGGCGTCGCGCCGCTGCTCGTCGTCGAGGACGCAGGACAGCCCGCCGCGCACGGCCGCGAGCGCGCGGGCGTCGAGCATGGAGCACCCCCCCGACGGTGGCCGAATGTGACGGATGTGGCGAACCACGATGCTATCGGGCGCCGGTCTCGCGGGCCACCACGTGCGCGGATGCACCCCCTGCGCGGAGCGACGGCAGGAAAGTTGAGTGGAATGGACTCAGGTGCGGTAGTGTTGTTCCCGTCGACGGAACACGACACGAAGGAAGGTGACCGGTGGACTCGTTCACTCCCACCACCAAGACCCAGGCGGCACTCACCGCTGCCCTGCAGTCGGCCTCCGCAGCGGGTAACCCGGACATCCGCCCGGCTCACCTGCTCGTGGCCCTGCTCGACCAGACGGACGGCATCGCCGGTCCGTTGCTGAAGGCCGTCGGGGTCGATCCCGGCGTCGTGCGCAAGGAAGCGCAGACGCTGGTCGATCGCCTGCCCACGGCCACCGGCTCCACCACGCAGCCGCAGCTCGGCCGCGAGGCCCTCGCGGCGATCACCGCGGCGCAGCACCTCGCCACCGAACTCGACGACGAGTACGTCTCCACCGAGCATCTCGTGGTCGGACTGTCGAGCGCGGAATCCGACGTCGCCCGGCTGTTGCGGAACCAGGGAGCCACGGAGGAGGCGCTCCGGGACGCGTTCACCGCGGTGCGCGGCAGTGCCCGCGTGACCAGCCCCGATCCGGAGGGCACGTACCAGGCGCTCGAGAAGTACTCGACCGACCTCACCGAGGCTGCGCGCAGCGGCAAGCTCGACCCGGTCATCGGGCGCGACACCGAGATTCGCCGCGTCGTGCAGGTGCTCAGCCGCCGCACGAAGAACAACCCGGTGCTCATCGGTGAGCCGGGCGTCGGCAAGACGGCCATCGTCGAAGGCCTCGCCCAGCGCATCGTCGCCGGCGACGTCCCGGAGAGCCTGCGCGGCAAGACCGTGGTGTCGCTCGACCTCGGATCGATGGTCGCGGGCGCGAAGTACCGCGGCGAGTTCGAGGAGCGGCTCAAGGCCGTGCTCGACGACATCAAGAACTCCGCCGGCCAGGTGATCACGTTCATCGACGAGCTGCACACCATCGTCGGCGCGGGCGCCACCGGTGAGTCCGCGATGGACGCCGGCAACATGATCAAGCCGATGCTCGCCCGCGGTGAGCTGCGGCTGGTCGGCGCGACCACGCTCGACGAGTACCGCAAGTACATCGAGAAGGACGCCGCCCTGGAGCGGCGATTCCAACAGGTGGTGGTCGGGGAGCCGTCGGTCGAGGACGCCGTCGGCATCCTGCGTGGCCTGAAGGAGCGGTACGAGGTGCACCACGGCGTGCGCATCACCGACTCCGCGCTGGTCGCGGCGGCCACGCTGTCCGACCGGTACATCACCTCGCGCTTCCTGCCGGACAAGGCCATCGACCTGGTCGACGAGGCCGCGTCGCGGCTGCGCATGGAGATCGACTCCCGGCCGGTGGAGATCGACGAGATCGAGCGCGTCGTGCGGCGGCTCGAGATCGAGGAGATGGCGCTGGCCAAGGAGACCGACGACGCGTCCCGCTCGCGGCTCGAGAAGCTGCGCGCGGAACTCGCCGACAGCAAGGAGAAGCTGGCCGAGCTCAGCACCCGGTGGCAGAACGAGAAGAACGCCATCGACTCCGTGCGCGACCTCAAGGAGCAGCTCGAGACGCTGCGCGGCGAGTCCGAGCGGGCCGAGCGCGACGGCGATCTCGGCCGGGCCGCCGAGTTGCGGTACGGCCGCATCCCGGCCCTCGAGAAGGAGCTCGCGGAGAAGACCGCCGAGAGCGCCCCGCAGGGCGACGTCATGCTCAAGGAGGAAGTCGGACCCGACGACGTCGCGGACGTCGTGGCGTCGTGGACCGGCATCCCCGCGGGACGCATGCTCGAGGGCGAGACGGCCAAGTTGCTGCGGATGGAGGAGGAGCTCGGTCGCCGGGTCGTCGGACAGGACGAGGCGGTGCAGGCGGTGTCCGACGCGGTGCGTCGGGCGCGGGCCGGCGTCGCCGACCCCAACCGGCCCACGGGATCGTTCCTCTTCCTCGGCCCGACGGGCGTCGGCAAGACCGAGCTCGCGAAGTCGCTCGCGCACTTCCTGTTCGACGACGAGCGGGCGATGATCCGCATCGACATGAGCGAGTACAGCGAGAAGCACTCGGTGGCTCGCCTGGTCGGCGCGCCTCCCGGCTACGTCGGGTACGACGCGGGTGGTCAGCTCACCGAGGCCGTGCGGCGTCGGCCGTACACCGTGGTGCTGTTCGACGAGGTGGAGAAGGCTCATCCCGACGTCTTCGACATCCTGCTGGCGGTGCTCGACGAGGGTCGACTCACCGACGGTCAGGGTCGCACGGTGGACTTCCGCAACACCCTGCTGATCCTCACCTCCAACCTGGGGGCGGGCGGCGATCGTGACCACGTCATGGCGGCGGTGCGGGCGGCGTTCAAGCCCGAGTTCGTCAACCGACTCGACGACGTCGTCATCTTCGATCCGCTGTCGGAGGAGCAGCTGCAGTCCATCGTCGACATCCAGCTCGACCAGCTGCAGCACCGCCTGGCGGCGCGGCGGCTCGAGCTCGACGTGTCGCCGTCGGCGCGCTTCTGGCTGGCGGTCCGCGGCTACGACCCGCAGTACGGTGCGCGTCCGCTGCGTCGTCTGATCCAGCAGTCCATCGGCGACCAGCTGGCCAAGGCGCTGTTGGCCGGGCGGATCACCGACGGGGACACGGTGCACGTGAACGTCGACACGGATGCCGACACGCTCGTCGTGTCCTGAGTATCAGCCCACCGCGTGCAGGTGGGTCTCCACCGTCCAGGGTGGGAGCGGGTCCGGCCACCGTCGCCAGGTGTCCGGGCCCGCCACCGGGTTGAGCCGGCGGACGGCGGCTTCGGTGGCCCCGGCGAGGGTGTCCGAGACCAGGTCGGTCTTGGTGAGCAGGACGACGTCGGCGAACTCGACCTGGTCGACGAGAAGATCGGCGATGGACCGATCGTCACCGGGGACGACGCCGGCGCCGCGGCTGTCGAGGGTGTCACCGCGGGAGATCTCGGCGAGGACCGTGACGGGGAGGGGTGCAGGCATGCCGGGCACGGTACCCTTATCGACAATGGTTATCGATAAGAGGTGGCGGCGCGGGTCGACCCAGCAGGTATCCCTGCACCATGTCGGCTCCGACCTCGGCGGCGACGGCCAGCTCCGCCTCGGTCTCCACACCCTCGAAGACGGATCGCGCCCCGATCTCGCGCGTGAAGGTGGTGATGGACACCGCCGCCGCGCGTCGCATGGGGTCGCGGTCGACCCCGCGCACGATCGAGGCGTCGAGCTTGACCACCGCGGGTTCCAGTTCCACCAGCTGACGCAGTCCGGAGTACCCGGACCCGACGTCGTCCACCGAGATCACCACCCCCGCCGCCCGCAGAGCCGCGATCGCTGCCCGCACGGACGCGTAGTCGTCGATCCGGTCGTGCTCGGTGATCTCGAGGATCAGCCGCCGTACGGGAAGGTGGGCGGTCATCGCCGCCGCCAGCTCGCTGGAGACGAGCGTGGCCGACGAGGCGTTGACCGACAGGAAAGCATCGGCCGGCAACGCGGTCGAGTCGCGGAGGGCGTTGGTGATCGCGGCCATCTCCAGCTGCACCCGCAGACCGACCGTCTCGGCGTCGGCGAACCACGTGACCGGGGATCCGCTGCCGGCGGGGAAGCGCGACAACGCTTCGTAGCCGACGATCGCGAGATCGGCTGTGGCGCACACGGGTTGGAAGACGATGCGCGGCCCGCCGTCGGCCACCAACGTCGACACGGCGCGGTGGACGTCGCCGTCGGACCGGGACGGCGCGGTTCGATGCATCGCGGCCTGCGCCCGCGACAGTGCGCGGTGCAGAAGTGTGCCGGGATCCTCGGCGGCGGTGAAGGGTTCGACGACCGACCCGACACGGACGCCGGCGGGTGCGCTGCGCAGCGGAGTCGTCGTCACCGTCGCCGCGACGTGCTGCACGGCGGACTCGGCGCGATTCTCGGTCACCGGGAAGACCGAGAGAAGGTGGTCGGCGTCGAGACGCGAGACCAGGGCGTCGTCGGGTGACGACGCCGTGAGCCGCTCGGCCATCTCCACCACGACATCGTCGACGACGGCGTGTCCGTAGCGTTCCTCGAGGTCGGACAAGGCGACGACCTCCGCCGTCACGACGCCGAGCGCCCGTCCCGGCGGGACCGCGCGGGCGAGGGCGGTGACCCGGTTGTAGAGCCCGCGCCGGGTGAGCAGGCCGGTCACCGGATCGCGCTGCGACTCGTCCACCTGACGTCGCAGGAACGCCACGTAGTAGCGCATCACGAAGGGGGCGGCGAAGAGCGCCGCCACCGACAGCAGGTGCGTCACCACGAACCATCGGTCGACGTTCGAGGTCAGGGCTCCCACCGCGAACGCCGTCAGGACGACGGCCGAGACCGTCACCTGGATCAGCAGGATGCGCGGCGAGGTGAACGCCGCCGCGTACATCGAGATCAGCACCAGCGCCGAGCACGAGGGGATCGCGGAGAACGGTGAGGAGTACACCGCGAGCACCGAGACCACACCCACCGTGGCGTAGGCGACGAAGGCCGTCTCGAACCACGGCGGCCGGCGCCCGGCGATCCAGAACGCGGCCACCGGGAGGGTCGTCGCCGCCGCAACGATCACCACCACGTTCCCACCCGGTCGCAGGGCATCCGCCGGAAGTAACGTCAGGCCGGACGCGCCGACGAGGACGGTCACCAGGGCGATGATCAGTCGCGACCGCTCCGCCGGTTTCGGTGTCATCACCAGGAACGACAGAACCGGATCGGGGCTGATCCGCTGACTGATCACGTCGGACTCGCTTCGGGTGGCCTGACCTCGACGCGGGCTGCGCGGGTGGTGCGACGAAACTACCGCGCCGCCGTCGTTTCGCCGCTGTTGTCGACGGCCGCGGACGAGGTTCCGTGCCGTTGCCGGAGAACTCCGGCCGCGACCGTGGCGGCGGCCAGAATGCCGGAGAACAGGATGGCCGTTCGCTGATCGGGAAGAATCGCCATCATCACCAGGACCACCACGATGAAGCCCATCGCGAGATACGTCAGCCACGGGTACAGCCACATGCGGACCGGCGGCCGACGTCCCTCGCTGTCGAGGGTGCGTCGCAGCACCAGCTGGCTGGCCGCGATGGTGAGGTAGACGAACAACGCCACCGCCCCGGTGGTGGCGAGCAGGTAGCCGAAGAGCTTCTCCGGCAGCACGTAATTGCCCACGACGGCAACGAATCCCAATGCCGTCGACGCCAGCACCGAGACGTAGGGAACGCCGCGGCCGGACACCCGACGGACCGCCGCGGGGGCGTCGCCGCGTTCGGACAGCGAGAACAGCATGCGGCTCGCGGTGTAGAGCGCCGAGTTCAGACACGACGCGACGGCGGTGAGGATGACGACGTCCATGATGCGGTCCGCGTGCGGAATGTTCATGGCGCTCAACACGAACTGGTACGACCCGGTGCGCGCGTCGAGTTCCTGCGACGGCACCAATGCCACGATCACGAAGATCGATCCCAGGTAGAAGATCATGATGCGCCAGATGACGGAATTGACGGCGCGCGTGATGCCCTTCTTCGGATCCGGGGACTCGGCCGCGGCGATGGTGACGATCTCGGTGCCCATGAACGAGAACATCGTCGTGAGCATCGCGGCGATCACCGCGCCGAATCCGAACGGCATGAAGCCGCCGTTGTCCCACAGATTGGACACGCCGCTGACGCTGCTGCCCGGCAGCAATCCGAGAATGGCGAGGACGCCGAGTGCGATGAACGCGACGATCGCCACCACCTTGATCAACGCGAACCAGAACTCGAACTCGCCGTAATTGCCGACGCTGAGCAGGTTGGTCACCGTCAGCGCGAGGGTGATCGCCAGGGCCCAGATCCACTGCTCGCCGCCGAGCCACGAGTTCAGGATCAACGCCCCGGCCGTCGCCTCGACCGGGATGACCAGCACCCAGAACCACCAGTAAAGCCAGCCGACCGAGAAGCCGGCCCAGTGCCCCAGCGCGCGGTGCGCGTAGGTGGAGAACGAGCCGGTGTCGGGATTGGCCGTCGCCATCTCCCCGAGCATGCGCATCACGAGGACGACGAGGACACCGGCGAAGAGATAGGACAGCAGGACCGCGGGCCCCGCGAGGTTGATGGCCGTCGCGGACCCGACGAACAGTCCCGCGCCGATCACCCCCGCGATCGAGATCATGGTGACGTGGCGGGGCTTCAGCGAGGTCCCGAGCGATCCGGTGTGGGGATCGAGGCTCCGGTCCGTGGACATGGCACTCCTGGTGAGAGGTGAGAATCCGAGTCGACCACACCGGCCCCGTCTCCGCCGCGCCGGTGCCCGAAGTCGTCCCATTTGCCCCGATTCCCGTCCGGGCACGTGATTGTCGGGCCGTCGGCTCCCTACCCTCGTCCCTATGAGCAGCACATCCGACGGCCGCGACGGACGCGAGGGCCGGGGCGATCAGCCCACCGAGTACCTCGGCCACACCTCCGATCCGACAGAGGCGTACGGGTCGCAGGGAACGGGCCGAGCCTGGGGCGAGACCGGCTACCGACCCACCGAGGCCCTGCCCGCCGGGCAGTACCCGTCCGACCCCTACGCGACGGGGCAGTATCCACCCGACCAGTACCCGGCGGATCCCTACGCGACGGGGCAGTATCCGACCGGCCAGTACCCGCCCGGCCAGTACCCGCCCGAGCGGTACGGCGAGGCGCCGCCGCTCGACGGGTCCGGTGGGGGCGGTCGCGGGCCGAACAAGGGACTGATCGTCGGCGTCGTCGCCGCCCTGGTCATCGCCCTGGTCGGGCTGGGAGCCTGGCTGCTCTACGACTCGCAGTCGTCGACGACCACCGCCGCACCCGCCATCACGCCGCGGTCCTCCGCGCCGTCCACCACGACCACCGTTCCGCCCACCACGGCACCGGAGACGACGCCGTCGGTGCCGGGCCTCGAGCAGCTGCCCGGTGGTCTGGGCGAGGCGCTCGGGACGCAGGGCGCGACAGTGGGACGCATCGTCTCCAACGACGGCACGACCCTGGTGCTCGAGGCGATCGGGGGGTCGACGGTGACCGTCGCGACCACCCCGCAGACGCGGGTCCTCGCCCTCGGCGCCGGGTCCGTCGGTGATCTGCGGCCCGGCACGTCCGTCGTGGTGCAAGGGTCGCCGCTCGAGAACGGCACCATCACCGCGGAGGTCATCGTCAGCGGCGGGTTCTGACTTGCCCTGATCCGACCCGCCCTGCCCCGACCCGCCCTGCCCCGTCCCGCACCGGGGCGGGGCCCGGCGGGGGCAGGGGAGGGGAGAGCGTCAGCTCCGGGCCATACCCCGTTCGATCGCGGCGACGATCTGCGGACGGAGTTCGGCGGCGGCCACGATGTGGTGGACCGACCCGACCTCGCGGGCACGCTCGATGTTGTGCACCGCCTCGAACTCCGCGGCCACCTCGCCCAGCTTCTGCGACCGCACGGCGGTGCGGGTCGCGGACAGCTCGACCTGCAGTCGTGCGCGCTCCGCGTCGTCCTCGGCGTCGTTCATCCGCGCCTCGAGGTCACGCACCGACGGGTCGCCGGCGGTGCGCTTGTTGACGTCGCGGGTGAAGACCACGGCCGCGGCGGGGGCACCGCCGAGCACCGAGGCGAAGGAGCCCTCGACCGCGAGCACCTCCATGTTCTCGTTCAGCGCTCCGGAGAAGACCACGAACGCACCGCCGTGGTAGCGCGAGACCACGCAGAAGACGATCGGGCCGTCGAAATTGACGATGGCGCGACCGATCTCGGCGCCGTACTCGAGCTGCAGGTTGCGCAGGGACTCCGGCGAGCCGTCGAAGCCGGAGAGGTTGGCCAACACCACCAGCGGACGGTTTCCGCTGGCCGCGTTGATCGCTCGCGCGGTCTTCTTCGACGAACGCGGGAAGAGCGTTCCCGACGTCCACTGGTCCGGCCCGTCCGTCGGGAACCATCCCTTGCGGGCGATGGCGCGGGACTCGATGCCGACGACCGTCACCGGGTAGCCGGCGAGGTGAGCGTCGAAGACGACGGAGGTGTCCGCGTCGGCCATGTCGGCCCACCGCTCGAGCACCGCGTGGTCCTGGTCGACCACCGAGCGCATGACCGTGCGAATGTCGAAGGGCTTCTTGCGCTCCGGGTTCCGCTCGGCGGAGAAGATGTCGCCGACGGTCTCGAAGTCGCTCGACGGGTGCACGTGCGGGTACGTCCGCACGTCGCGGTCGACGGGGTCGGTGGTGGCGGCACGACGCGGGAAGCGTTCGCCCGGTGCGCGGTACGCGTGCTCGTAGTGGGCGAAGAGCACGTCGCACGCAGCACCGAGGTTCGGGGCCCAGTACTGCGCCTGCCCGTTCGGGCCCATGACGCGGTCGTACCCACCGATGCCGAAGTTGTCCTCGGCGGAGACGCCACCGGAGTAGTCGAGCGACTGCTTGCCGGTCAACACCATCGCGCTCTCGGGCGTCATCACCAGGATGCCCTTGGTGTGCATGAGCATCGTGGCTTCGGCGTTCCAGTACGGCTGCGCGCCGACGTTGATGCCCGCGACCACCACGTTGATCTCGTGACCGGCCTGGGTGAACGTGATGATGCGGCGCAGGGCGCGCGAGACCCAGTCCATGTTCTCGGTGCCCGAGTCCATGGAGATGGTGGCGCCGGAGGACAGCGCGAACCATTCGACGGGGACGTCCATCTCCTCGGCGAGGTCGATGGCGGCGACGACGCGGGCGCACTCGGCTTCCGCGACGGTGCCGAGCGCCTTGGTCGGGTCGCCGAACAGCACGACGCGGGTCATGCCCTCGGGGTACAGCGCCGTCGGCGTGGAGATCAGGCCGACGATGATGCCGGCCGTGTTCTGGCCGTACGGCCGGGCGATGGGCTGCAGGGCACCGGTCTCGTCCAGGTCGTACTCGGTGAACGATCCGTCGCGCTTGGTGAGCACGGGAATCAACTCGTACGGGTAGACGGTGCCGCGGGCCTGGGACCGCTGCACGTTCTGGGTGTAGGTGTCCAGCGGGCGCATCGGCTCGGTGGGCGGCTCGGTGATGCGGGTGACCACGCCCGTGCCGGGGCGGTAGGAGAACCGCAGGGCCTGGCGGGTGGGCTCGGCGCCGGGACGCACCGACACCCGCGCCATCATCGTGATCTCCTCGAGGCCGGCCGCGACCGTCAGCGGCGCGAGATGCCGTGCGACGGTGCGCAACTTCTCGAGCGGCAGGTCCAGCACCGGCCAGACGTAGAGCACCACGCGGTTGTGATCCAGACGGCGGTTGCCGCGACGCGATTGCGCCCGACGGATGCCGTCGAGGCACGCGGACAGCGTGCGCTCGATCGCCGGGACCGACAGCACGTTGCCCGCGGCGTCGAATTGCACCGTGGCGTCGCGGATCTCGGCGAGCGCGATGAGGCGCTCGTCCTTCGGGTTGTCCTTGGCGACGACGTCGAACAGGAACGTGCCCGGCGTCGACGGGATGCGGACGCCGTCGAAGTTCTTCAGGCGCCACAGATCCAGACGCTGCCCGGTGAGCGGGTGCAGGTCGCGCAGCGACGAGTCCTCGGCGAGCGCGGAGCGGTCCGCCGTCGGGCGGAAGGTGACCTGGTGCGTGATGCCGGTGCCGCGACCGAAGACGGTGACGGTGACCCGGCGCCAGCCGGTGACCGCGGTGTGCGCGGCGAGGGAGGTCTGCAGATCGGCGGCCAGGGCGTCGCCGTCCTCCGGCGCGTCGGCCCACGAGAGGTACAGGTCGACGGCGAGGTTCTGCGGCTCCGGTCCGGCCGTCGTGGCGACGGCGTCGAGCGTGTCGGCGAGGCCGGCGCGATCGGTCATCGTGGCGAGGAGGGAGACCTTGCCGCCGACGAGCGTGAACGTGCCCGAGACGTAGTGCCGCCCTTCGCGATCGAACGCCTTGACGTCCTCGAAGTCGCGGATCTCGTAGTACTGCCGGGTGATGACCTCGAGCAGCGCGCCCGGATCCGAGACCCGCTGGGACAGCAGTTCGACCAGGGGCTCCTCGGTGGCCACCAGGGCGTCGATGCGCTCCTGGTGATCGTCCGCGTCGGGACGCTCGGCGAGGTACTGCAGCGAGCCCCGCACGCCGTCGTACACCTGCTCGCGGGCCTTGCGGATCTGCGGCTCGTCGAACAGCTGGAAGCGGAGGTTGCGGGCGACGTCGCCGATCACCGGGTAGCGCACCTGCGTGGCGACGACCAGCCGGTCCAGCACCTCGGCCACGTCACGGGTGGCGTCCGGTGCCACCGACGGGTCGGCGATCCAGCGGTCGAGCAGGGCGGCGATGACGGGGACCTGATTCTCGATGCGCTGCTGGGCGAGGAAGAGCCGGTAGACGGCTTCCTCGAGATCGCGGCCGCGCTCGAGATCGGTCTTGTCGTAGTGGCGCAGCGCGCGAGTCAGCTTGTCGCGGAACGAGTCCGGCAGCGCGTGCACGTCGGGGTCGAGCGAGCCGAGGAAGGCGTGGAAGTGCTCGCGCGGGCTGTGCACGCGCTCGTCGGTGCCTTCCTCGTCCATCGTCGGCCGGTTGCGCGTCAGCTCGCACACGTCGGCGAACGTGGTCAGCAGGTCGAGCTCGGATCGCACCAGATCGGCGTCGCGTCGCGGCAGGGCGCCGCGCAGCGCGTCGTACTCGCCGAGCACGGCGTGGGCCCGCGCCGCGGAGACGTCGAAGCCGCCGATCAGCGCGCGCACCTCGTCGAGGAGGGCCAGCGCCGCGGCGCGGTCGTCGCGGTCGACGTCGCTGCACGGGGTGCGGAACTCCACCCGCGCGGTCGTGGACGCCGCGGCCTGCTCGCCGACGGGCTCGACCCGCAGCAGTGCCGCACCGTTGTCCACCTGCGCGTTGACCGTGGCCAGCACCTCGGTGACCCGACCGGCCGTCGTGGCGCGGACGGCGGTCTCCATCTTCATGGCCTCGAGCACCACCAGCGTGGCGCCCGCCTCGACCTCGTCGCCCACGGCGACCGGCACGGCGACGACCACGGCGGGTGCGGGAGCGCGGACCAGGCCGGCCTCGTCCTGCGTGATCTGGTGGCTGACACCGTCGACCTCGACGAGGTAGCCGGCCGGGCCGGGCACCGTCACCAGCGAGTACCGCGTGCCGTCGACCTCGGCGCGACGTTCGAACTCGCCGAGCCGCTCGAGGTCGATGGTGAGTTCCTGGCCGTCGACCACGGCGAGGTAACGGTGCGGACCGATCTGGCCGACCGTGATGCGGTAACCCTGGCCCTGGTAGTTCAACTCGACCGTGCGGCCGATGTCGTGGCTCGCGCGGGGGCGTCCGCCGCGGGCGGAGAGCAGGAACTTGGCGCGCTCGCGGGCCTCGTCGGCGTCGTACGCGTCGACGGCCGCCGCGACGAGCGCGATGTCGGCGACACGGGTCGGTCCGTCGGCCGTCCCGGCGCCGGTGCGATCGAGCCAGCCGGTGTCGGCGGTCGCGTCGATCAGTTCCTCGCGGTCGAGCAGATCGAGGAGGAACGACTTGGTGGTGGTGCCGCCGTCGATGACGACGGTGGTCTCGCGCAGGGCGGTCCGCAGGCGGGCGAGCGCCTCGCTGCGATCACGTCCCCAGGCGATGACCTTGGCGACCATGGAGTCGTAATCCGGTGGGATGACGTCGTTCTGGGCGATACCGGTGTCGACGCGCAGACCCGAGCCGAGGGGGAACTTGAGCAGCTGCACGCTGCCCGGGGCCGGGGCGAAGCCGTTGTCGGCGTCCTCGGCGTTGAGGCGGGCCTCGACGGCGTGGCCGAACTCGCCGGGGCAGTCGCCCTCGAGCTTCTCGCCGCGGGCGGTGCGGATCTGCAGCTTCACCAGGTCGATGCCCGTCGTGACCTCGGTGATGGGGTGCTCGACCTGCAGACGCGTGTTGACCTCGAGGAACGTGAAGATCTTCTGATCCGGCTGGTAGAGGTACTCGACGGTGCCGGCGCCGTGGTAGCCCGCCGCGCGGACCAGGTCGGCGGAGACCGCGCGGAGGTGGTCGGCCTGCTCGGCGGTGAGGACGGCCGAGCTGGACTCCTCGATGACCTTCTGGTTGCGACGCTGGATCGAGCAGTCGCGCACACCGGGCGCCCACACGTTGCCGTGCTGGTCGGCGATCACCTGCACCTCGACGTGGCGGGCCTCGGTGACCAGCCGCTCGAGGAAGACCACCGGGTCGCCGAAGGACCGCTCGGCCTCGCCCTGGGTGCGCTCGAGCGCCAGCTCGAGCTCGTCCTCGGCGTAGACCTTGCGGATGCCGCGACCGCCACCACCGCTGCGCGCCTTGATGATCAACGGGTAGCCGATGGCCGCCGCGTGACGACGCGCGTCGGCACGCGTCTCGACGGGACCGCCACTCCACGGGGCGACGGGGACGCCCACCTTCTCGGCGAGGATCTTGGCTTCGACCTTGTCGCCGAGCAGACGCATCGCTTCGGCGGTCGGACCGATGAACGTGATGCCGAGTCGGTCGCACACCTCGCGGAAGGCGGGGTCCTCGGCGACGAAGCCCCAGCCGACCCACACGGCGTCGGCCCGCGCCTCGATCAGGGCGCGTTCGAGCTCGGCGTGGTCGAGGTAGGGGTTGCCGGGGCCGGCCTTGCGGAGGGTCACGGCCTCGTCCGCCTGGCGCACGAACATCGCCCGACGCTCGGCGTCGGTGTGCAGCGCGATCACCGTGAGGGGGTGCTCCGGGGCGTCGGCGTTGAGTTCGCGTACGGCTCGGATGAGGCGCACTGCGGCCTCGCCTCGGTTGACAACTGCAATACGTGTGAACATGCGCTCCGCCGGGTGTCAGGGAATGGGTCTCGGTGTGGTCTGGCCGACGCTCGCTTCCGCGTGTCCTCGTCGACTCTCGCGGACCAGTGTGACGGCCTCGAACCGTACTGGCGAGTACAACCAACGACGCCGCCGGGAGGTCATGATCGGTCACTGACCTCGGAAAATGCGTTACCGGCGGGTATACCGACGGGTAGAGAAGGCCCGCGCCAGCGCCGCCCGGCGGGACGGGGGAGTGTCGCCCGGGCGTTAGACTGCGGGCGATGACAGCTGTGTGGTTCGGCCTCGCTCTGATCGCGCTCGCGGGTGCGATCGCGCTGCTGTACATCGACCACGCCCGCCGCGGGCAGCTCGGCCGGGTGCGTCAGATGTGGGCCAAGGCGCAGGGCTACCGCTACACCCCGTCCGACCGCGCACTGCCCGGGCAGTTCTCCCGCGCGGCCCTCGCGAACCAGGAATTCCTCACCGCCGTCGACGTCGTCGAGGGCGTGCGCCGGGGCGAGAAGTTCCTGTTGTTCGACCTCGAGGACACGGTCACGGTGGTCGCGGTGCGCCGCGAGGTGGGCTCCGACGTCGACCTCGATCTGCGCTCGCGCACCGATCCGCCGCCCAAGGACGCCGATCTCGCGTTGCTCGGCGCGCTCGGCCCCCGCATCGTCTTCGCGACGGATCTGGACGTCGCGCGTCGGGTGTGCGACCGCCGGATGGCGGCGTTCACCGAGTCGGTCCCGAGCGCGGTGCAGCTGCTCTGGAGCGAGGGCGAATGGACCCTCGGGACCCTTCCGCTGCAGAGCTCCGGACGCGACTGGGACGCGGCGATCGACACCGTCACCCGGTTGTCGGGACTCCTTCACGTCCTCCCACCCCGTCGTGCGATCTCCGAAAGCCGTTCCGCGGCCGACGAGTGAGCAACCTCACCGATTAGGGTCGAGCTCATGACGCGTCCCTCTCGGTCCGGAAAGCCCGTCGCGCTCGTCACCGGCCCCACGTCGGGCATCGGTGACGGGTTCGCCCGCCGCCTCGCCTCTCGGGGCCACGATCTGGTGCTCGTCGCCCGCGACGAGGACCGGTTGCAGGCCCTCGCCGCGGAGTTGAAGGACCGGCACGGCGCCGACTCCGAGGTGCTGGTGGCCGACCTCGCCACCGCCGACGGCCGGGACGCGACCGTCGAGCGCGCCGCCGCCGGGGTGGACTTCCTTGTCAACAATGCGGGCTTCGGGACGTCGGGCGAGTTCTGGAGCGCCGACCCCGCACTGTTGCAGTCGCAGCTCGACGTCAACGTCACCGCCGTCGTGCAGCTGACCCGCGCCGCGCTGCCGTCGATGGTGAAGGCGGCGTCGGGAACCATCGTCAACGTGGCCAGCGTGGCCGGCCTGCTCTCGGGGCGCGGCTCGACCTACTCGGCCTCCAAGGCGTACGTCGTCTCTCTCACCGAGGGGCTGTCCGGGGGCCTCGCCGGAACCGGTGTGCGCATTCAGGCGCTGTGCCCCGGCTTCGTCCGGACGGAGTTCCACCAGCGGGCGGGCATCGAGATGTCGTCGATCCCCTCGTTCATGTACCTGTCGGTGGACCAGGTCGTCGACGCCTCGCTCGCCGACCTCGACAAGGGCCGGGTGCTCAGCGTGCCCGGGCTGCAGTACAAGGCACTCACGACGGCGTCGCGGCTGATCCCGCGGTCGCTCGCACGTCGGAGCGCCTCGAGCGTGGGGAGCGCGCGGGGACGGACGTAGGCGTCCCGGGTACATCTCACTGACTCTCGACCTCAGGTCGACGGTTGGGGTTTGGCCGGTTTATGTTCGTCGTGTGACTTCTGTGGCTCCTGTGGTGTTGACGGTGGTGGCGGCGACGCTGGTCGTGACGCTGGCGTGGCTGGTCTCCGTGGTGCGTCGTGCGCGTCGCACGGTGGACACGGTGGTGGCCGGGCTCCATCTGCTCGAGGTGGCGCTCGACCACCGCCGACTGCTGGTCCCCGAGCTCGCCCGCGCCGCCGTCGGCGCCGAACTCGACCGCGAGGCGATCAACCAGGCGGTGGGCGCGCGGTCCTGGTCGGCGATCGTGCGCGAGCGCCGCGTCGACCTCGGCACCCGTGCCGCTGCAGAGAACGCCCTGTCGGCGGCCGTGCACCACCTGGTCTGCGCGGGTCGGGAATCGGGCCGCGTCCGGTGGGATTTCACCTCGGCCGCATCCGAACTCGACGCGCTCGAGCGGCGGATCGCCGGGGCGGTCCGCGTCTACAACGCGCACGCGGCGGCCCTGTCCGGTCTGGTGCGCTCACCGCTGACCGGGCCGGTGGTGCGGACGCTCGGCATCGGCGCCCCCGACCTGTTCGTCGAGACGGCCACGGCCCCCGTCCGCGTCCTCGAGGTACCGGACGTGCCCGCCCCGGCGCTCGCGGCGTGAGTGAGTAGATTGACCGGTCGTGAGCAACGAACGCGCCGAACTGGCCCGACTGGTCCGTGAGCTCGCCGTGGTCCACGGCGAGGTGACCCTGTCCTCCGGCAAGAAGGCCGACTACTACGTCGACCTGCGCCGCGCGACGTTGCACCATCGCGCGGGGGCCCTCATCGGCGTGCTCATGCGAGAGTTGGTGTCCGACTGGGACTTCGCGTCGGTCGGCGGACTCACCATGGGTGCCGATCCGGTCGCGCTCGCCGTCATGCACGCCCCCGGGCGTCCGATCGACGCCTTCGTGGTCCGCAAGGCGGCCAAGGCACACGGCATGCAGCGGCAGATCGAGGGGCCGAACGTCGTCGGCACGCGGGTGCTGGTGGTCGAGGACACCACCACCACCGGCAACTCGCCGTTGACCGCCGTGCGTGCGCTGCGCGACGCCGGTGCCGAGGTGGTCGGCGTGGCCACGGTGGTGGACCGCGACACCGGTGCCGACGCCGTCATCGCAGCGGAAGGCCTCGAATACCGGTCGCTGCTCGGGCTCGGGGATCTGGGGCTTTAAGCGGGTCGTTCGCCGCCCGGTCGTGGGCCGGTCGGTCGGTCGTCGCTCGCTCGGCCGTCGTTCGCTCGGCCGTCGTTCGGTCGGCCGTCGATCGGGAGGGTGACGACGAACGCCGACCCGTCGTAGCGCACATCGCCGCCGTGGGCGCGCGCGAACCGGCGGGCAATGGTCAGCCCGAGCCCCGATCCCGCTGTCGACCGGGCAGTCTCGAGGCGCACCAGGCGATCGAAGATGCGTTCGCGGTCCGCGTCGTCGAGCGGGGGCCCGTCGTCGTGCACGCGGATGCGGGCGTCGGGTCCGTCGCGGTCGACGGTGACGGTCACCGCCCCGCCGGGCGGCCCGTACCGGACGGCGTTGTCCGTGAGGTTGGCCAGGATTCGCGCGACGCGGGGGGCGTCGATCATCGCCGTCGTGGGCTGCCCGGCGACGACCACCGTCGTTCCCGGTCGGCCGATCCGGACCCGCTCGGCGTCCGCACGTGCGATCTCCAGCACGTCGTGCGGGCGACGGTCCAGGGTCACCTCGTCCGCCGACCGGGCGACCGTCAGCAGATCGTCGATCAACGCCGACGCCCGACGGGATTCGCGAATCATCGCTGTCAGCAGCCGTTCTCGTGTCTCCCGTTCCGCGTCGGACGCGCGGAGGAGGGTCTCCGCCGCAGCCGACATCCCTGCCACCGGCGTGCGGAGGTCGTGCGCCGCGTCGTCGACGAATCGTCGGGTGCGCTCCGCTTCGGCACGCTCTCGCGCCTCCGCCCCCTCGAGCTCGTCGAGCATCTCGTCGAACGCCAACGCGGTCTCGCCCAGTTCGGTGTCCGTTCTGGTGGGGGAGAGCCGCTCGCCGCGGCGGCCGCGTGTGATCGATCGGGCGAGAGAGGTCATGCCGCGCAACGGTTTCAACGACGCGCCCACGACGACGGTGAGGAGAGCGGCCGCCACCAACGCCGCGATGGTGACCAGCGGGATCAGGACCAGCAGGAGCTGCCGCTGCACCGCGGCGATACCCGACGCGTCCACCGCGACGGTGAGGACCGATCCGTCCGACAGCGTCGTCGTCGACACGCGCGTGGCAACCGTCCGCGGCACGTCGTCACCCGGTGGTGGTGGTCCGGGCGGGCCGCCGTTCGGTGGGCGCAGGGCGGGCGGTGGCGTCGTCGCTCGGAGCGTGAGGTCACCGACGACCCGGCCGTCGGTGGTGACCAGCTGGGCCGCGACGTTCTCGCCCTGGGTGGCCGAGACGATTTCCGCCGCGTCGGCTCCGTTGTCCAGCAGACGCTGCGCGGTCTGCGCGCGTCCGGCCAGACTGTCGCCCGCCGACGCCTCGAGCTGGTGACGCAGCAACAGCGTTGCGGCCACGGCGATTCCGACGAGCAGGGCCAGCACCACCGCCATCACGGACAGGACGAGGCGGCGGCGTAGCGACGGGGTGCGCAGGCCGGTCATGTCGGGCTCGCGGTGAGGACGTAGCCGATGCCGCGGCGCGTGTGCAGGATGCGATCGCCGTGCTCCTCGAGCTTCCGACGCAGGGCGCTGACGTGGACCTCGACCAGGTTCTCGTCGTACGCGTCGTAACCCCATACCTGCGTGAGGATCTGGGTCTTGCTGACCGTGCGCCCTCGCTGAGAGACCAGGTACGACAACAGCTTCCACTCCGTCGCCGTCAGATCCAGGGTGTGTCCCGCCCGCGTCGCGTCACCGGACTCGGTGTCCACCACCAGATCCCCGCACTCGATCGTCGTGGCCACCGCGTCGTAGCGGCGCAGAACCGAGGTCACGCGCGCAAGGAGTTCCGCCATCGCGAAGGGCTTGACCACGTAGTCGTCCGCGCCGGCCGTCAGACCCGCGACCCTGTCGTCCACCGTGTCCCGTGCGGTCAACAGGATCACCGCCACGTCTCGGCGCGAGCGCGCTGCGCGCAACAACTCGACACCGTTGCGGCCCGGCAACATCACGTCGAGCACCAGCAGATGCGGGGTGAACTCGGTGAGATGCCGCTCCAGGTCTGCACCGTCCGCCGCCGCGCGGACCCGTGCCCCCGTGCTCTCCAGGGCCGTCGCCACGGACAGGCGGAGGGCGTCGTTGTCCTCCACGACCAGGATGCGGGGAGCGGGGCGTGGTTCCGTCACCTCACCAGTGTGCGGGTGCGCTCCTGAAGGCTCGCTGAAGACGGCACCGAATTCAGGGCCACTTCAGGTTCGCCGCCGATCGTCGGTTCTCGACAGCGGCGCCCGACCGGGTGCCCGACCGAGAAGGAGTAGCTCGTGAAGTTGTCACTGCGTTCCCGCCGTGTCGTCGTGGGCGCCGCCCTCGCCGGCGGCCTCGCCCTCGGTGTGACCGGTACTGCGCTCGCCGACGGACCCGGCCAGACGCCGCCCGCCCCCACCACGACCGAACAGGCCCCGAGCTCCGACCAGGCGCCGGGTACGGATCAGCCCGCGCCTCAGTCGGGCGAGCACCCCGCGCCGCCCGCCCCGCCCGGGCCGGGTCAGTGCGGGCCGGGTGGACCGGGTGGGCCGGGTGGACCGGGCAAGGGTGCTCCGCCCGCGCCGCCGGAGGGTGCGCCGGCACCGACTGAAGGTGCACCGACCCCGCCGGAGGGTGCTCCCACCCCGCCGGCACCGCCGGAGGGTGCTCCCACCCCGCCCGCACCGTCCGAGGGTGCTCCCACCCCGTCGGCCTGATCCGCGCTCCCTCCAGTCATCCGCGCCGGTTGCAACACGGGCGGATGACTGGACGGGCAGCGGATCGCGGCGCGCTGCCCACGAGGTGTCCGGACCCGGCGGCGTCGAGAGTGCCGACAATCCGCGCGACTTTCAGGCATCCGCCGGAGCTACAGCTCACGCGGATCGCTGGAACCCGCGCGGATCAGACTCCGCCGCGGTGTTCTCGGCTGGAACGCGCGCGGATCGGGTCGGGGTCGGGCTGCTGCGCCTACGCCCGACTGAAACCGGCGCGGATCGGGCCGGACGGCCGACTGCCACTGATCCGCGCGACTTCCAGGGATCCGCCCTCGCTACAGCTCACGCGGATCGCTGGAACCCGCGCGGATCAGACTCCGCCGCGGTGTTCTCGGCTGGAACGCGCGCGGATCGGGTCGGGGTCGGGCTGCTGCGCCTACGCCCGACTGAAACTGCGCGGATCGGGCCGGACGGCCGACTGCCACTGATCCGCGCAACTTCCAGCGATCCGCCCTAGCTACAACTCACGCGTATTGCTGAAACACGCGCGGATCGGGCTGCCGCCAGATCGGAACGACTACCCCTGCCACCCGACGGCGGTGAAGGGGGCTGCGGTGGTGACCCGGCCGACGATCCCGGCGTGAGCGAAGTCCTTGGCCACCCGGACGGCGTCGTACACCGACGACCCCTTGGCCAGCTCGGCCGTGATGGCGGCGGCGAAGATGCAGCCGGCGCCGGAGACCCGCTCCTCACCGACCTTGGGTGCGCGGAAGACGTGCACGTCGGTGCCGTCCCAGAGCACGTCGACGGCCTCGTCGCCGGGCAGGCCGGCCCCACCCTTGACGACGACGTACTGCGGCCCGAGGTCCGCGATGCGCCGGGCTGCCTCGGCGAGGTCGTCGACGGTGGTGATGCTGTCCATGCCGGACAGGGTCTGCGCCTCGAAGAGGTTGGGGGTGACCACGGTGGCGCGGGGGAGGATGTCGGCACGCAGAGCGTTGTCGGTGTCGAGGGCGGCGCCGGGCTCCTGGCCCTTGCAGATCAGCACCGGGTCCACCACGACGTGCCGCCACGACTGTGTGCCCAGCGAGTCCGCCACGACGGCAACGGTGTTCGGTGTGCCGAGCATGCCGATCTTCACGACGTCGAGTGCGTGCGCGGAGGTGGCGGCCTCGATCTGGTCGGCGATGACGCCGCCGTCGACGGGCACGAAGCGGTGGCCCCAGTCGGCCTTCGGGTCGAACGAGACGATGCAGGTGATCGTGCCGACGCCGTAGACCCCGAGCCGCTCGAAGGTCTTCAGGTCCGCCTGCAGGCCGGCGCCGCCGGTGGCTTCGGATCCGGCGATGACGTAGGCGAGTGTCGGCATGGGGAACTCCTGGTCGAGGCTGACGCGGACACTCCAGTATGCCCCCTCAGTCGACGACGGCCTGTGCCACCACCAGGTAGTTGTCGTCGGTGGGGCGCCCGTCCCGCACGTCGCAGTTGGCCAACACCAGCCGGCCGGGCACCTGGGCGCGAAGGGCGTTGTCGGACAACAGCGCTCCCTTGGCGACGGGTCCCACCGACTCGACTCGGTAGGTGTGGGTCCCCGCCGGGGTGGCCAGGAGAGCGAGGTCCCCGGCCTGCACCACCCGCAGTGCGCGGAACGGCGCCGCGCTCTGCGAATAGTTGTGTCCCGCAACCACAACGGTCTCCGCCGAGCCGGGCAGACCACTCTCGCCCCACCACGCCGGCCGCTCGTCGACGGGGTTCAGGACCGCGTCGGCGTCGCGAACGACCGGGTCCGGGTGCAGCGACGTGCTCAGGTACGTGGCGCCGTCGGCCCCCCGCAGTTCCAGATACGTCGGGGGAGCGGGCTCCGACGGTGGTGCCGCCGTCAGCTGCGACGCGACCGGCGACCGGTCCGGTGGGGCCACCGGACCGGTCGACTCGGAAGTTCCGCAACCGACCAGCCCGACGAACGCGAGTGCCGCGAGTGTCGCGCCGGCCGGTCGGATCATCTACTGCGCCGAGCGACGACGACGCACCAGCAGCGTGCCACCGGCCGCGGCGGCGCCGACCACCACGACACCGGCGACGACGGCCGGGACCACCGACGAGTCGGAGTCGGACGAGCCGGCCGCCGTCGTCGTCGACGAGCCGTCGCCCAGCGCGAGGCTGACCGCCGGAAGCTGTCCTGCCACAGCAGGATTGCCGTCGGCGTCGGTGGTGAAGTAGTCGACCGCACGGAAGGTGCGGCCGGTGTCGGACTCGGTGAAGACGCCGATCAGCTGGGTGCCGGTGGCGTCGACGGAGACGGTGTTCTCGTCGACGACGGTGACCGGCACGTCCTCGGTGGTCTCCTCGCCGATCTCGACGTCGGTCTCCTCCTTCTCCCCGTTCTCGACGGCCTCATCCTGCTCGGCCTTGGCGTCGTCGGCTTCCTTCTGTGCCTCGTCGGCGGCGGCCTTGGCGTCGGCGGCGTCCTTCTCGGCGGCGTCCTTCTCGGCGGCGGCCTTCTCCTCCGCGCTCGCGGTGGCCTCGAGGGCCTTCGCGCGCTCCTCGGCGACGGTGGCGGCGACCTGCGCGGAGGCGGCCTTCACGGCGGCGGAGACGACTGCCGCGACCTTGGCGCGTGCCGACTGCAGTGCTTCGGTGATCTTGGCGGCGTCGAGGGTGGCGAGGGCGTCGCCCACGGCTGCGGCGGCGTCCTGCACCTCCTTCACGGCCTCGTCGGCCTTCGTTCGGGCCTCCTCGGCCGCAGCGGCCTTGGCGTCGGCGTCGGCGCGGGCCGCCTCGGCGGCGGTGGGGTCACCGGTGCCGGCCTCGACGTCGGACTCCTTCTCGTCCGCGTCCTTCGCGGCGGCCTCGGCGTCGGCGGCGGCCTTGTCGGCCTCCTCCTGCGCGGCGGCGGCCTTCTCGTCGGCCGCCTTCTTGTCTTCTTCGGCCTGTGCGGCAAGGCCTTCGGCGACGATCGCTTCCTGCTCCGCGATCGACTTCGCCTCCTCGGTCTCCGCTTTCTCGACCTCGGCCTTGGCGTCCTCTGCCTTGGCCTCGGCGGCCGGATCGGCGGCGTCACGCAGGGCGGCGACGGCCTCCTCGAACGCGGCGCGCGCCTTGGCCAGCGCCTCGGCGGCGGCCTTGGTGGCCTTGCCCGCGTTGTCGAGGGCGGCCTTCTGCTCGTCGGTGAGCTGCGGGCGGATGTCGATGGTGATGGTGGTGTTGCCGTCCTCGTCGACGACGACGGCGCCCGTGACCGGCGGGGTCGGAGCGGCCTCGGTGGTGGTCGGCGTGGTGGTCTCCGCCGGCGTCTCGGCGGCCGGTGCGGGTGTCTCGCTCGCGGTGCTCTCCGGGGCGGGGGTGACGGACGGCGAGGTGGTCTCCGACCCCGAAGGCTGCTCTGCCACAGCGACACTGGGCGCGGCGAGGGCGATGGACACGGCGAGTGCGCCGGCAGCGGCGAGACGGCGACGCCGTGAGCGGAGTGTCGACTGCGACATGAAGTGGGTCCTCGGTTCTACGGGCACGGTGTGTGCGTGGTCCCCCGACCACGAGGAAACGTACCTGTCGGTCGGGGTAAACCTTTACCCGAGGATTACATCGTCACCGAATGGTTACCAAAGGGAACGGTGAGGCCATTGTGACTGTAGTGACGCTGAGAACCCCGATCGGACCCAGTAGCTGCGAAGATCGGACAGACTGTTCCGGTGCGCACTGTCGTGATCACCCAGAACATCACGGTCGACGGTGTCGTCGAGGCCACGGACGACTGGTTCGGCAGAGCCGGCTCCGATCCGGAGACCGACGCGGCTCTGGCCGCCCAGCGTGACGCGTCCGACGGGTTCCTGGTGGGTCGCATCACCTTCGAGGGCATGCGCGACTACTGGGGCCCGAAGACCGACGACACGACGGGCGTCACCGCGCATCTGAATGCGGTGCAGAAGTTCGTCGTCAGCTCGACGCTCACGGACCCGGGCTGGGGCAATTCCACCGTGCTGGGACCCACCTGGCGCGAGGACCTGCGGGAGATCAAGAACGGTCCCGGATCGGACATCGTCTGCACCGGCAGCATCTCGCTGTGCCGTGCTCTCTTGGCGACGGAATTGGTCGACGAGGTGCGCTTGTTCGTGCAGCCCTACGCCCGCGGATCGGGTGCCCGGCTGTTCGACGGCACCCCGCCGCAGCGGCTCGAGCCGCTCGAACTCCGGCAGTTCCCCAGCGGCGCGGCTCTTCACCGCTACCGCCTCGTCGCGTGAACCGTGGAACCTCGGCACCGGAATTCGATGCCGAGGTTCCACGATCGCGCGCAACACCCTCAGTCGCCCACTGTCACCGCACGCGCCTCGTCGATGCTGTGCGGGGCGGGCTCGTGCTCGTCCACGTGCGCGAGGACGCGGCGGCCGGTGGAGAGGACCGCGATGGCGGCGACGGTGCAGGCCGCGCCGATCCAGAACGGCAGGGACGCATGGCTTTCCCCGAGCTTGCCGGCCAGGTACGGGGCAGCGGCGCCGCCGACGAAGCGGACGAAGCTGTAGGCCGCGGAGGCAGTGGACCGCTCGACGGGCGCCGACACCATGACCGTCTCGGTGATGAGGGTGTTGTTGACGCCGAGGAAGAGTCCGGCGAGGACCACGCACACGATCAGGACGGGCTTCGACTCCGTGAACGCTGCCATGACGGCGAGGTCGGCGGCGAAGAGGGCGAGGGCGACCATCATCATCGGCAAAGTGCCGAAGCGGCGCTGCAGACGCGGGGCGAGGAACACCGACGCCACCGCGAGGGCGAGACCCCACCCGAAGAAGATGAACCCGACCGCGTAGGTGCCGAGGTCCAACGGGAACGGCGTGTAGGCGAGCAGGGTGAAGAAGCCGTAGTTGTAGAGCAGCGCGGTGATGCCGACGGTGAGCAGACCGCGGTGCCGCAGGGCACGGAACGGATCGGCCAGCGAGGTGCGGTGGGCGGGTGCGGGCGTATCGGGCAGCATGACGACGAGCAGGATCACCGCGACGGCCATGAGAACCGCGACGCCGAAGAACGGTCCGCGCCAGGAGATGCTGCCGAGCAGTCCGCCGACCAGCGGACCGGTGGCGATGCCGATGCCGAGGGCGGCCTCGTAGAGGATGATGGCGCGGGCGACTCCGCCGCTCGCGGCGCCGACGATGGCGGCGAGGGCGGTCGCGATGAACAGGGCGTTGCCCAGGCCCCAGCCGGCGCGGTAGCCGACGATCTGCCCGATGGTGGACGACGATCCCGCGAGGGCGGCGAACACGATGATGATCGCGAGCCCCGCGATGAGCGTCCGCTTGGGCCCGAAGCGCGAGGACACGACGCCCGTGATGAGCATGGCGATGCCCGTGACCAGCATGTACGAGGTGAAGAGCAGTGACACCTGGCTGGGCGTGGCGTCGAGCTGTTCGCCGATGGGCTTGAGGATCGGATCCACGAGCCCGATGCCCATGAAGGCGATGACGCTCGCGAAGGCGACGGCCCAGACCGCCCGCGGCTGCTGCAGCAGGCTGCCCTGTTGCTCCTGGTTCACCGATCCGTGCACGACGGCTTCCTCTCCTCGATCGACGGGACGAGACGGCATAACGTTACCGATGCTAATGATATTCCTCCGCGTACGGTGACGCCATGTCGGATCGGGACCGCAACGCCCTCGCGTACGTCGCCGCGACCGCCGCGACCGTGGTCGGCGCCGTCACGCACCGACCTGGACTGCAGTACGTCGCCAAGCCGGCGATGATGCCGATCCTCGCCTTCCGGACACGGGCGACCGGCGATCCGACTCTCGCGCTCGGGCTCGCCGCGGCCACGCTGGGCGACGTCGCGATGATCGAGCCCGACGACGACCGTCGGGTCCGTCTCGGCGCCGCCTGTTTCGCCGTGATGCAGTCGACGTGGTCGAGAAGGTTGTGGCGCACCGGTTCTCGGGTTCGGCCGGTCGTCGCGGCGACCCGTGCGGCCGGGTGGGCCGGCGGTGTCGCGATCGCCCGACGACGGGCTCCCGGAATGCTGCCCGTCACCGCCACGTACGGCGGGCTGGTGGCGACGACGGCCACGCTGGGGGCCGACGGCTCTCGCGACGCGGCCGTGGGCTCGACCCTGTTCCTGATCTCCGACGCCCTGGTGCTCGCCCGCCGGGCCGGCTCGCCCCGGTACGCCGACGCCCTGGAAGCCGCGGTGCTCGTCACCTACGCGGCGGCGCAATGGCGGCTGGTGCGGGGCCTGTCGGAGCCCCTCAGAACAACCGGTCGCCGCTCTCGAGGTCGAGGAGGAACCGCTTCCGCTCGAGACCGCCGGCGAAGCCGGTGAGGGAGCCCGACGCCCCGATCACCCGGTGGCACGGCACCACGATCGACAGCGGATTGCGACCGTTGGCCGCGGCGACGGCGCGGACCGACCCCGGCCGACCGACGGCCGTCGCCACCTCGGTGTAGGTCCACGTCGTCCCGTAGGGGATGGTGCGCAGCGCGCCCCAGACGTCGACCTGGAAGTCGGTTCCCGACGGCGCGAGCTCGAGATCGAACGCGTGGCGCGTTCCGGCGAAGTACTCGGCGAGCTGGTCGCGGAGGTCGTCGAACCCGGCGTCGTCACGCTCGCCCAGCCGGGCGGGCGCCGGGGCGGGAGCATGCGCGGGGAAGTAGAGCCCGGTGATCGCGGCGCCGTCACGGACGGCGGTGAGCGGACCGATCGGAGACTCGACGATGGTGTGGACCGGCACTCGTCCCCTCCCGGTGATGACCGGTGCTACTCGGCAGTAGGTTTCTCGGGCGGAGCTCTGTCGCCCGTGCCGCGCACCCTCTATTGTTCGGAACCATGTCCCAACCTACTGTCTTCATCACCGGCGCCGCTGCCGGAATCGGCCGTGCCACCGCGCTGACGTACGCCGCCGGAGGCTTCCACGTCGGGGCGTACGACATCGACGAGACGGGCCTCGCCTCGCTGGCCAAGGAGATCGCCGCGAAGGGCTCGACCTCCACCACGGGGTCGCTGGACGTGACCGATCCGGAGCAGTTCGCGGCGCGGCTGCAGGAGTTCGACGAGGCGTCGGGCGGCCGGCTGGACGTTCTGATCAACAACGCGGGCATCCTGCGCGCGGGTGAGTTCGCCGATCAGGACCTGAAGATCCATCGGCAGCAGGTGGAGATCAACGTCATGGGCGTGATCCACGGTCTGCACGAGGCGTTTCCGTACCTGAAGAAGACGCGCGGCGCGCAGGTGGTCAACCTCTGCTCGGCGTCGGCCATCTACGGCCAGCCGGAGCTCGCCACCTACGGCGCCACCAAGTTCGCCGTGCGCGGTCTCACCGAGGCCCTCGACCTCGAGTGGCACAAGCACGATATTTCGGTGAAGGCCATGTGGCCGCTGTTCGTGCAGACGGCGATGACCGAGGGCGTGAGCACGGGCACCACGGGTTCGCTGGGTGTGAAGCTCACCGCGCAGGACGTGGCCGACGCCATCTACAAGTCGACGCAGCCGGCCAAGCGGATCTACCACAAGGTGCACTTCCCGGTGGGTCTGCCGTCGAAGGCCCTGTCCATGGGGTCTCGCTTCTCGCCCGTCTGGCTCACCCGCGAGGTCAACCGCCGCCTGTCGCACACCTGATCGGTGCCGGACACCCCTCCCGACGCTCCCGGCGCCACCGAGTGGGGCGAGCACCCGCGCGGCGCGCCGCCCTGGGACGAGGCGCGCGACGGCCCTCGTCCCACCGATCCGCGGTTCGACCCCGAGTTGCTCGACGACGGTGATCGTCGCAACGTCGTCGACGCCTACCGCTACTGGCGTCGCGACGCCATCGTGGCCGACCTGGATGCGCGCCGGCACCCGTTCGAGGTGGCCATCGAGAACTTCGAGAACGACGCCAACATCGGCACGGTGGTGCGCACGGCCAACGCGTTCGGCGCCGCGGCCGTCCACATCGTCGGACGACGACGGTGGAACCGTCGCGGCGCGATGGTCACCGACCGCTACCAGCACCTCCGTCACCACGACGACGTGGCCGGCGTCGTCGCGTACGCCGCGGAGCACGACCTCGAGGTGGTGGCCGTCGACAACGTGCCGGGGGCGGTTCCGCTGGAGACGACGGAGCTGCCGCGGCGGTGCCTGTTGCTCTTCGGGCAGGAGGGCCCCGGGGTCACCGACGCCGCCCGCGCGGGTGCGCGTCTGACGGTGTCCATCGCGCAGTTCGGCTCGACCCGCAGCATCAACGCGGGTGTCGCCGCGGGAATCGCGATGCACGCCTGGGTCGGGCAGCACGCCGACCTCGGCCGCGCCTGGTAGCCGACCGACTCCGGCGGGGCTGGCAAGATCGACGGCATGCACGACAGTTGGTCCCTCCGCGCGGACGCCGCCGAGGAGGCCGTGATCTCCCGCCACGTCCGTCGGCTGTGGGGACTGCCGGGCACCGCGCTGGGGGTGGTGGCCTGGCCGCCCGTCCGTCGGGAACGCGTCTTCGCCCGGTGGCACTACTGGTGGCAGGCGCACCTGATCGACAACCTTGTCGACGCCGAGGAGCGCGCGCCCACCGCGCGGCGCCGTCGTCGTCTCACCCGGGTCGCGCGGGCGCACCGCGTCCGCAACCTCACCGGCTGGACCAACTCCTACTACGACGACATGGCGTGGCTCGGTCTCGCGCTCGAACGTGCGCAGCGGCTCCACCTGGTGGACAACCGCCGCGCCATCGCCGACCTCGAGACCGAACTGTTCGAGGCCTGGGACCCCGCCCACGGCGGCGGCATCCGCTGGGCGAAGAAGAGCGACTTCTACAACGTGCCCGCCAACGGCCCGGCGGCGATCTTCCTCGCCCGCACCGGGAAACCGTGGCGCGCGCAGGCGATGGCCGACTGGATCGACGCCACCCTCGTCGACCCCGACACCCACCTGATTCTCGACGGCATCCACGCCGACGGGCGCCTCGAGACACCTGTCTACAGCTACTGCCAGGGCGTCGTCCTCGGTGCCGAGACGGAACTGGCCGTGCGCGTCGGCGACGATCGCCACCGCGAGCGCGTGCACCGGCTGGTCGACGCGGTCGCCGACCATCTCACCGAGCGCGGTGTGATCACCGGCGGTGGCGGCGGAGACGGTGGCCTGTTCAACGGCATCCTCGCCCGCTACCTGTCCCTCGTGGCGACGTCGCTGCCGGGCGACACCGACGACGACGAGCGGGCCCGCGCCACCGCCCGCGACATCGTGCTCGCCTCCGCGGACGCCGCGTGGCAGAACTGCCTCTCCATCGAGGGACTACCGCTCTTCGGGCACGATTGGACGTCGGTGGCGACGCTGCCGTCCTACGGCGCACCGATCGCGCGGTTCGCCGGCGGCACCGTGCTGTCGTCAGGTGTTCCCGAACGCGACCTGTCCGTGCAACTCGGCGGATGGATGGTGCTCGAGGCCGCGGCCCGCGTGGATCCCTGAGAACCCCTCACGCGTCGATGTCGTGGACCTCGGTCGTCACCGCCGGCCGTCGCATCTCCTTGCGGTACTGGTAGATGCCGAACGCCGTGCCCAACACGATCGACACGATCATCAGGGTGAGCACCGTCGGGAACAGCCACGGCACCCGGTCCAGCCAGGACCCGAAGTAGAACCCGAGCAGCAGCAGGACGGGCGCCCAGATGAGCGCGCCGAGCGTGCTGGCGATCGTGTAGCGGCGGTGGTTCATGTTGCCGGCGCCGGCCACCATCGGGCACAGCGTGCGGACCCACGGAATCCACCGGGCCACCAGGACGGCCCAGAATCCGTGCCTCTCGAGCAGGCGGTTGACCTTCTCGAGGTTCTCGACGTTGATGTACTTGCCGTTCTTGCGCGCGACCAGGCGATGTCCGGTGCGTTTGCCGATCACGTAGCCCACCTGGTTGCCCACGATGGCGGCGAGGAAGGCGCCCAGCGACAGCGCCCACACGTGCGAGACCCCCGAGGCGTGCCCGGCCAGCCCGATTCCGGCGGTGATGAGCAGCGAGTCGCCCGGCAGGAACAGTCCGAGGATCACGGCGCATTCGAGGAAGACGAAGGACACCACGATCAGCCAGACCAGGGCCGGTCCGGCCGACTCGAGGAATCCGAGCCCGCCCGAGGCGAGAACGTCGTGCGTCATCGAGTCGGTCAGCTCGCGCCGTCGGGACGGGCCGGCGACTGCGACTGCGGCCGTGTCGTCTCGGTGGACGACCACTTGGACGGCTCGACCTTGCCGTCGAGCTGCCCGTCGAACGCGTCGACGGCCTCACCGAGCGGGGTGCGGCGCGACGAGATCATGCGCTTGCCCACCTCCCACGCGATGGGCAGCACCGAGACGGCCACGATGAGCAGGAAGATGATGTCGACGTTGTCGCGGATGAACGCGATCTGCCCCAGCAAGTAGCCCAGGAGCGTGACGCCCGCGCCCCACACGATGCCGCCGACGATGTTGTAGGTGATGAAGACCCGGTAGCGCATGGCGGACGCGCCGGCGACCACCGGGGCGAAGGTGCGCACGATCGGGACGAAGCGGGCCAGGAAGATGGTGATCGGGCCGTGCTTCTCGAAGAACGCGTGCGACTCGTCGATGTACTTCTTCTTGAGAAAACGGGCGTCGTCGTGGAACAGGCCGGTGCCCGCCTTCTTGCCGATGAAGTAGCCGGCCTGGTCGCCGAGGATCGCGGCGATGGGGATGGTCACCATCAGCACCCACAGAGGTGCGAACGGCGCCACCTCCGTGGACTTCGACGCCGCGATCAGACCGGCCGTGAACAGCAGCGAATCGCCCGGGAGCAGGGGGAACAGCAGTCCCGACTCGATGAAGACCACCAGCAGCAGGCCCACCAACACCCAGGTGCCGAACGAGTTCAGCAGGTTGACCGGGTCGAGGAACCTCGGCAGCAGGGCGAGGTCGGTCGTGGAGGCGGCCAGGGTATGCACGGCGACAACCCTACCGGCGTGTGCGGTCGGCAGCGCCCCGCGTGTGGACTCACAGCGGACTCTCAGCGCTGCGCGCCTGGACTCTCAGCGCTGCGCGCCCGGACTCTCAGCGCTGCGCGCCCGGACTCTCGGCGCGGCTCCCGGCACCCTCGCGTGCTCTACCGGCGGGTAGGTCGGGCGCAGGGCGAACCCGCGTCGTCCGGTCTTGCCATACTGCTACCGAGGCACCCGACCCGAGGTGCTCCCGCTCACCGTGGAGGTTTCTTCCGTGCCGATCGCCACTCCCGAGGTCTACGCCGAGATGCTCGGCCGCGCCAAGGAACATTCGTTCGCCTTCCCCGCCATCAACTGCGTGGGATCCGAGTCGATCAACGCCGCCATCAAGGGCTTCGCCGACGCCGGCAGCGACGGCATCATCCAGTTCTCCACCGGTGGCGCGGAGTTCGGGTCGGGACTCGGGGTGAAGGACATGGTGACGGGCGCGGTGGCGCTGGCCGAGTTCGCGCACGTCGTCGCGGCGAAGTACGACGTCACCATCGCGCTGCACACCGACCACTGCCCCAAGGACAAGCTGGACACCTACGTGCGTCCGCTCATCGCGATCTCGCAGGAGCGTGTCGACGCCGGCAAGAACCCGCTGTTCCAGTCGCACATGTGGGACGGCTCGGCGGTCCCGATCGACGAGAACCTCGAGATCGCCAAGGACCTGCTGGCCAAGGCCGCGGCCGCGCGCATCATCCTCGAGATCGAGATCGGCGTGGTCGGCGGCGAGGAGGACGGCGTCGAGGCGGAAATCAACGACAAGCTCTACACCTCCAACGAGGACTTCCTCAAGACGGTCGAGGCCCTCGGTGCGGGCGACGCCGGGTCGCGCTACCTGCTGGCCGCCACCTTCGGCAACGTCCACGGTGTGTACAAGCCGGGCAACGTGAAGCTGAAGCCGTCCGTGCTGGCCGACGGCCAGAAGGTCGCCACCGACAAGCTCGGTCTGCCCGCCGGCTCCAAGCCGTTCGACTTCGTCTTCCACGGCGGATCGGGCTCGGCCAAGAGCGAGATCGAGGAGGCCCTCGAGTACGGCGTGGTGAAGATGAACGTCGACACCGACACCCAGTACGCGTTCTCGCGCCCCATCGCCGGGCACTTCTTCACCAACTACGACGGCGTCCTCAAGGTCGACGGCGAAGTGGGCAACAAGAAGACCTACGATCCGCGCAGCTACCTCAAGAAGGCCGAGGCCGGTATGTCGGCGCGTGTCGTCGAGGCGTGCAACGACCTGAAGTCGGCCGGACGCAGCGTCTCCGCGTAGTGCGCTTCGCGCCCGTGCGCCTTTTGCGCATCCCTGGATGTGCAAAAGGCGCACGGGTCAGGCGCAGACCTTCCAGGTCTCGTCCTCGAGTGCCAGGTCGAAGGTCCGCGGTGAGGGAGCGGTCTCGTTCCCCCCGCGGGCCGTCACCTGCGCGATGGCGGTGGTGACGTCGGGCGCTTCGGCCGGCGTGATCTGGATGGTGTCGACGCTCAGGATCTCGGGGATCGAGCCCGACGCCACCGCGGCGTCGTGTGTGGCGGCGAAGTCCTCGTCGGAGATGCCGCCGTAGAACGACGCCAGCGGTCCGCAGGTGCCGGCCCGCAGGCCGGCGAGATCGCCGTCACGCAGCGCCGTCGTGAAGTCGTCGATCGCCACGCGGATGCGGTCCTCGTCGGACGCTCCGGTCGCGGTGGTCCCGCCGCGCAGCAGCGCGAACGCGACGACGCCGCCGACGACGAGCGCGGCGATCACCAGCGCCGCAACCCATCGGCCGATCGGCCGTCGCGTTCGTGGCTCGATTGGGCGGCCCGCCCGCGGCTCGCGTGCGGGTTCGCGCGGCGGGATGTACTGCGGCCGGGCCGGTGGCGGGGTGCTGGGCGACACGCCCCGCAGCTTAACTTTCACGGTGCCGACGGCCGTGCACGCGCGCTCGTCGCCGACGGGTGTCGTGGAAGACTGCACCCATGACGTCCTTCGGAGACCTGCTCGGACCGCAGCCCACCTTGCTCCCCGGCGACGACGAAGCCGAGTCGCTGTTGCTGAACCACACCGCCCCCGAGGCGGTGGCGGCCGCCCACCCGACGGCGTCGATCGCGTGGGCGTACCTCGCCGAGGCCGCGCTCGCCGACGAGCGCACGATCACCGCCTACGCCTACGCCCGCACCGGGTACCACCGCGGCCTGGACCAGCTGCGCCGCAACGGGTGGAAGGGCTTCGGTCCGGTGCCCTACAGCCACGAGCCCAACCGTGGGTTCCTGCGCTGCGTCGCCGTTCTCGCCCGCGCCGCGCAGGCCATCGGGGAGACCGACGAGTACGCCCGCTGCCTCGACCTGCTCGAGGACTGCGATCCGCGCGCCGCGGACGAGCTCGGCGTCGGCTAGGTCGCGCCGGCGCACATGAGACGGTCATTGCCGTGAGTCCACTCGGCCTGCGCCGGGGCGAGCGGTCGCCGTTCGAGGCGGCGCGGCTGCGTCGTCGTGGCCGGTCGCGGTTCGAGGCGTCCGTCGACCGGCTGAAACTCTCCGGCCTGCCGGTGGTCCAGTGCGCGCTGGCGGCGGGCATCGCGTGGTTCGTGGCGACGGAGATCGTCGGGCACGTCACGCCGTTCTTCGCGCCGATCGCAGCCGTGGTGTCCCTGGGTGTCTCCCTCGGCGCCCGGATGCGGCGGTCCTTCGAGCTGGTCGCCGGCGTGACCGTGGGCATCGGGGTGGGCGACGCGCTGATCGCGCTCATCGGGACGGGCCCGCTGCAGATCGCGCTGGTGGTCGCCCTGGCGATGGGTACCGCGGTGTTCCTGGACAGCGGCGCGATCATCGCGATGCAGGCCGGGTCGTCGGCGGTGCTGGTGGCGACGCTCATCCCGCCCGGGGACGCCGGTGGATACAACCGCATGGTCGACGCGTTGGTGGGCGGTCTGGTGGGTCTGGCCGTGGTGGCGGTCGTGCCGACCCATCCGGTCCGGCGCGCTCGCGGCGACGCGGCGACGGTGATCGAAACGGCGGGACGGGTGCTCGGGCTGGTCGCCGAGGGGCTCTCCGCGCAGGACCCCAAGTCCATCGAGAAGGCGCTGAAGGCGGCGCGGGCGACGCAGCCGGCGATCGACATGCTGCGCACCGACCTCAAGGGCGGCCGGGAGATCAGCCGGATCTCGCCGCTGTACTGGAACTCGCGCCAGCGGCTCGCGCGGCTGGCCGCGACGGCGGACCCGTTGGACAACGCGGTGCGCAACATCCGCGTTCTGGCCCGGCGGTCGTTGTCCCTGGTGCGCGACGACGAGATCCTGGACCCGCGGCTGGTGAAGCTGGTCGAGCAACTCGCCGAATCCACCGAGGTGCTGCGGAAGATGATGCTGGCCGATCCGGGCGAGCAACCGGATCAGGCCGAGGCCGCGCGCGTGCTCCGGCACGTCGCGGTGGGCGCGAAGGCCGAGCTGATGCGCGACGCCGGTCTGTCGGCGACGGTGGTCCTGGCGCAGATCCGGTCGATCGTGGTGGATCTGCTGCAGGTCGCCGGGCTCTCGCGCATCTCGGCGATGGCGACGTTGCCGCCCACGGTGCCGAACCCGGCGGTACCCCCGGAGCGGCACGACTAGGCTTCGTCGACTACACACATGCAGAACTGTGCATGTATGGTCGTCGGCATGGGAGCGGGGCACGGGCACGGTCAGGTGCACACCGGAGGAGAGACGCCGACGCGCGGGCGCCTGCGACGCATGGGCATCGCCTGGGTCGTCCTGGTCGCGTTCTTCGCCCTCGAACTGTCCGTCGGCCTGGCCATCGGGTCCCTCGGCCTGATCGCCGACGCGGGCCACATGCTCACCGACATCGTCGGCATGACGCTGGGTCTGGCCGCGCTGACCCTCGCCCAGCGGGGCTCGTCGTCCGCCGCCCGCACGTTCGGATGGCATCGCGCCGAGGTGCTCACCGCCGTCGTCAACGCCGTGCTGCTGCTCGGGGTGGCCGTGTTCGTCTTCGTCGAGGCGATCCGGCGCATCGGGGATCAGCCCGATCTACCCGGCGGCATCATGATGGCGACGGCTGCCGCCGGACTCGCCGCGAACGTCGTCGTCATGCTCCTCATCCGCGCCGACGCGAAGGACTCTCTCGCGGTCCGGGGCGCGTACCTCGAGGTCCTCGCCGACACCGTCGGCAGTGTCGGGGTGCTGATCGCAGGCGCCCTCACGCTGATCGGCTGGTCGTGGGCGGACATCGTCGTCGGTGTCGCCATCTCGCTCTGGGTGGTCCCGCGCGCGGTCCGCCTCGCCGGGGCGTCGCTGCGCATCCTCACCCAGGCCAGCCCGTCGTCCGTCGACGTCGTCACCCTCGAGGCCGACCTGCGTGCCCTGCCCGGTGTGGAGGACGTCCACGATCTGCACGTCTGGACTCTCACCACGGGCATGGACGTCGCCACGGTCCACCTGACCTCGAACGGGTCGAGTTCCGTGCTCCTCGCCCGGAGCAAGGACCTGCTCTCCACCTACGGCCTGGACCACGCCACCGTGCAGATCGAGCCGGCGGCGCACGGTGCGGTGTGCCGTGACGAGATGACCTGGTAGTTCTGCCGCGCGACGTTCTGTGCCACGATGACCGCGCAGGACCGAGCCCCGGCCCTGCGCCGTGCTGGTGCGGGAAACCCGGTGGAACTCCGGGACGGTCGCGCCACCGTGAGCGAACGGGCCCTTCTCCGCGGGCGCCGGTCGTGAGTCGGATCGCCGTCCCGGCACGTGTCCCGTCGACCTCGGACGCGTCATCCGAGAAGGGTTGTCCGTCTCCATGCATATCGCCGAAGGCTTTCTGCCGCCGGTGCACGCCGCGGTCTGGACCTGCGCCGCTGCACCGTTCGTCGTCCACGGCGCCCGCGCCGTCGTCCATCAAGTGCGGGAGAACCCCCGCAGCCGGCTCCTCCTCGGCGCCGCCGGGGCGTTCACGTTCGTCCTGTCCGCGATCAAGATGCCGTCGGTCACCGGCAGCTCGTCCCACCCCACCGGCACCGGGCTGGGCGCGGTGCTGTTCCGACCTCCGGTCATGGCCTTCCTCGGCACGGTGGTGCTGCTCTTCCAGGCGTTGTTGCTGGCGCACGGGGGTCTGACGACGCTCGGCGCCAACGCGTTCTCCATGGCGGTGGTCGGCCCCTGGGTGGGCTACGGCGCGTTCGTCCTGGTCGGGCGGCTCGGTGGCGGCATCTCGCTGGCCGTGTTCTGTGCGATGACCCTCGCCGACCTGGCCACCTACTGCACGACGAGCGTGCAGATCGCCCTGGCGTTCCCCGATCCGCAGAGCGGCATCGCCGGTGCGGTGGTGAAGTTCCTGTCGATCTTCGCGATCACCCAGATTCCGCTCGCGATCGCGGAGGGTTTGCTGGGCGTCCTGGTGTTCCGCGTCCTGCGGTCGGTGGCGACGCCGGAACTGCGGGACCTCGGCGTGTTCCGGTTCTTCGCTCGGAAGGAGGCCGTCGATGTCCGGTGAGATCCAGCCCGGTGAATCCGGCCGTGGGCGCGATGCTCGCCGCAGCCGGTGGGTGAACCTGGCTCTGGTCGCGGCCATCGTGGCGATCGTCGGGATCGCGCTGGCGATCGACTCGGGCCGCAGCGTGGACGGCGAACGTTTCGTCGGGACCGACACCGCGGCCACGGAACGGATAGAGGCCGACCATCCGGACTACGAGCCGTGGTTCGAGTCGGTGTTCGCGCCCACGTCGGGCGAGGTCGAGTCGGGTCTGTTCGCGCTGCAGGCGGCCCTCGGCGGCATCGTGCTCGGGTACGTGATCGCCACCCTGAAGGCCCGTCGCGCGGTGGAGCGGGTGCAGGCGCCGCCGGACGGTTCCTGACGTGCAGGGTCTCGCCGTCGACGACGCCGCCTGGGCCAGTGCGTGGCGCGGACGCGCGGTGGTCGACAAGGCGGTGCTCGCGCTCGGGTTGGTCCTGTGTGCGGCGGTGCTGCCCGCCTGGCCGGGTTCGGTGCTGGTGACCGTGGTCGCGCTGACCGCCGCCACGGCACTGGCCCGCACTCCGTGGCCGCTGTTGCTGCGCACTCTCGCGGCGCCGGCCGCCTTCGTCGTGATCGGGGGCGTCTCGGTGGCGATCACGGTGCGCGGCGCGCCGGATTGGGGCGTCGGCGTCACCGACGAGAGCGTGCGTCGGGCGCTCGAGGTGACCGCGCACGCCGTCGCGGGCACGTCGGCGATGATCCTGCTCGCAGTGACCACCCCGATGGTGGATCTCCTGGCCGGCCTGCGGCGCGCCCGCGTCCCGCAGGCGTGCGTCGACGTCGCGGGGTTGGTCTACCGGCTGCTGTTCGTGCTTCTGACCTCGCTGCGGTCGGTCCGCCGATCCCAGGTCGCCCGGCTGGGGTACTCCACCCCGCGCCGCTCGATGCAGTCCGCCGCGCTGCTCACCGCCGCAGTACTGACCTCGGCGTGGGACCGGGCGTCCCGGCTCGAGGACGGCCTCGCGGGCCGAGAGTTCGGGGTGGCCGATCCCGTGGATGCCGTTCCGCCGCCGCGCAGCTCGCCGCGGTTCCTGACCGCGGCGGTCGCGGTGATGGTGGTCGTCGTCGTGGTGTCCCTGGGGGTCTCGTGAGTCATCGCTCTCTCGCGGCGCGGGCGATCACGGTCGGCTACGACGGTCGTGATGTCCTGCGCGGCGCGAGCCTCGACGTCCCCGCCGGGCGGCGGACGGCGATCCTCGGCGCCAACGGGTCCGGCAAGACCACGCTGCTGCGGTGCCTCGCCGGGGCCGTGAAGCCGGCGTCGGGTGCGGTGGAACTGGACGGAGAGGCGTTGCGGCACACCAGGTCCGGGCTGCGCGCGCACCGGCAGGAAGTCCAGTTGGTACTGCAGGACCCGGACGATCAGCTGTTCTCCGCGGACGTCTACCGCGACGTCGCATACGGGCCGGCCAATCTGGGCCTGCCCGCCGCGGAGGTGCGCGAGCGCGTCGAGTCGGCCCTGACGCTGCTGGGTATCGACGGGTTGAGTCGCCGCCCGGTGCACCAGCTCTCCTACGGCGAGCGCAAGCGCGTCGCGACGGCCGGGGCCGTGGCCATGCGTCCGTGCGTGTTGCTGCTGGACGAACCGACGGCGGGGCTCGATCCGCGCGCCGAGGTCGAGATGTTCGACGCCGTCGCCCGGCTCGAGAGCGCGCACACCACCGTCGTCCTCTCGACGCACGACGTGGCACTCGCCCTGGACTGGGCGCACTCGGTAGCCGTGGTGGTGGACGGCACGGTGGTGCAGGGCGATCCGGTGACGGTCCTGTCCGACGCCGAACTGCTCGCCCGGGCCCGGTTGCACGTGCCGTGGCCGCTGGCGTTGGCGGCCGAGCTGGCGGCGGACGGGGTGCTGCCCCCGGACGTCCGGCCGCGCAACGCCGCCGAGCTGCGGCGCGCCCTCACCGCCGATCGTGTGCAGTAGTCCGCGCCCAGCGCGGATTTCTGCACAGAATCGTCAGCGCACCAACAACCACTGCTCGTGGTGGCGGTAGATCGTCGAGCGCACGGCGTCGCGCGTCGACGCCACGCCGTCCTTGGTCAGCCGGGCGGCCGGGGTGCCCAGTTGCATCGCGCGCCCGCTCACCCACTTCGCCCGGAACAACCCGCGTCGACCCTGCACGCGGGCGCGCAGTCCCGGCATCTCCAGGGTGGGAGTGACCTCGACGCCGGGGACCGACCCGGAGAACAGGCGGGTGTCGTCGACGTACGCCTCGCCCGTGAGCACACCCGACGGCCCGGTCAGCGTGGCGCGCCCGACGACGGCGGTCCCGAGGTCGTCGCGAATCAACGGCACCGGCGTCGCGGTACCGGACAGGGCGACCTTGGCGGCGCGGGAGCCGGTGCCGATGCGGTACAGGTGACTCGCCTCCGACGCCGTCTCCGGAACGTACGCGAGTTCGACGTCGAGACGGTCCTTGCGCATGAGGCGTGTGAGCACGGCGGCCAGCGCGGCGTCGGTGCCGAGCACGACGATGCGGGCGTCGGCGATCCCGTCGATCTCCGACAGCGCGGCGTCGCAGTCCGATCGCGTGGGGACGACGGAGGCCGTGATCAGGGCCAGCGACGACAGTGCGATGGGGACCAGGGTCTGGCCGCACTGCAGGACGAACGGAGTCACGCGGTGGTTTCCTTGTCGGTCGGGCAGGTGCGTCCACCATAGATGCGCACCCGGTGCGTCGACGGACCGGAAACAGGGCACGGTGGTCTCGATTGCGTGTCGCTTCGACCCGAGCACCGCGACAGAAGACCGTGAGGTAGGGAAAACCGGAACGGCTACACTGTGTCACCGGCCACGGTCGGTGGAGCCTGCTTCTTCGCGGCACGCTTCTCGCTCGACGGCCGCAGTCCGGGACATCCGGCTGCACACCCGAGTCGTAGGAGCACACATGCCGGCAATCGTCCTCATCGGCGCCCAGTGGGGCGACGAGGGCAAGGGCAAGGCCACGGACCTCTTCGGTGAGCGTCTGCAGTGGGTGGTCCGGTACCAGGGCGGCAACAACGCCGGCCACACCGTGGTGCTCCCCAGCGGCGACAAGTTCGCGCTGCACCTGATCCCGTCGGGCATCCTCTCGCCCGGGGTGAACAACGTGATCGGCAACGGTGTGGTGGTCGATCCGGGTGTGTTGCTCACCGAGCTCGACGGGCTCGAGAAGAGGGACGTGGACACCTCTCGCCTGCTGCTCAGCGCCGATGCGCACCTGATCATGCCGTACCACGTGGCCATCGACAAGGTCACCGAACGCTTCCTCGGCGCCCGCAAGATCGGCACCACCGGCCGCGGCATCGGCCCGTGCTACCAGGACAAGATCGCCCGCGTCGGAGTGCGTGCGGCCGACGTGCTCGACGAGAAGATCCTCACCCAGAAGGTCGAGGCCGCACTGGAATTCAAGAACCAGGTGCTGGCCAAGATCTACAACCGCCGGGCGCTCGACCCCGCACAGGTGGTCGACGAGGTGCTCGGCCAGGCGGCGGGGTTCCAGCACCGCATCGCCGACACGCGGCTCGCGCTGAACCAGGCGCTCGAGCGCGGCGAGACCGTGCTGCTCGAGGGTTCGCAGGGCACGCTGCTCGACGTCGACCACGGCACGTATCCGTTCGTCACGTCCTCGAACCCCACCGCCGGCGGCGCCGCGGTGGGCTCGGGTGTGGGCCCCGGTCGCATCGAGACGGTGCTCGGCATTCTCAAGGCGTACACGACGCGCGTCGGGTCCGGGCCGTTCCCCACCGAACTGTTCGACGACTCCGGCGAGTACCTGGCCAAGCAGGGCGGTGAGGTCGGGGTGACCACCGGTCGTGCCCGCCGGACGGGCTGGTTCGACGCGGTCATCGCCCGGTACGCGACGCGGGTCAACGGCATCACCGACTACTTCCTCACCAAGCTCGACGTGCTGTCGTCGCTGGACACCATCCCCATCTGCGTCGCGTACGACGTGGACGGCGAACGTCACGACGACATGCCCATGACGCAGACCGGCTTCCACCACGCGACGCCGATCTACGAGGAGATGCCGGGCTGGTGGGAGGACATCTCGGGCGCCCGCACCTTCGAGGACCTGCCGGTCAACGCGCAGAAGTACGTGCTGCGGCTCGAGGAGTTGTCCGGGGCGCACATGTCCTACATCGGGGTCGGCCCCGGCCGCGATCAGACGATCGTGCGGCGAGACATTCTGGGCTGAGCCCCCCCGCTGCGCTGCGCACCGAAACGCGACACGGTCCGACTTGTCGCGTTCCGGCTGTGAAATCTCACGGCAGCGCGCATACTGTGGCCCAGAGTCCCGAAGAGACCACCCTGTCGGGTTCGGCCTGGTCGGGACCGGGGTCACTGGAGGCCACCGTGAGCGTTGAAGGCGCCGTCAACTCGTCCGAGACCTATGCGGGTCTCGAGGTCTTCGAGTGCCAGTTCGAGCGGTTCGCCCTGGAACACCCCTGGATCGGTCGGCGGACGGGTGACCTCATGCTGGCCCCGCGCGGCGGCGGCCTGCTCGAGTTTCAACACGCCACGGTGTTCGCGCTGCCCGACGGCGGCGCCCACGAGGTGCACGGGGAGATCCTGGCCTGGTATCTGGCCCACGGCGGACCCAGTGGCACGCTCGGTTACCCCCTCAGCAACGAGAAGCGCACCCCCACCGGTCACGGTCGCTACAACTCGTTCGAGGGCGGAACCGTGGGCTGGCTCCCCGGTGTGGGCGCCTTCCTGATGGGCTGAGCGGCCGCGTCCCACTACGGTGGGGTCGGTGGCCCGTGTGTTGGGAGCGTCGACGCTCGCTCGTGACCTGGGTCAGTGGCGCCCGACGTCGCGCAATCGTCCCGTCTACCGTGCCCTCGCCGACGGTATCCGCCTCCTGGTGAACGACGGCCGCATCCCGCTGGGTGTGGCCCTGCCCAGTGAGCGGGACCTGGCCGGTGTGCTCGCGTTGTCGCGGACGACGGTCACCAACACCTACGCCGCGTTGCGCGAGGAGGGCTACCTGCAGTCCCGCCAGGGGTCGCGCAGCACGGTGGCGCTGCCGCCGCGGCCGGAGGGGTGGGCGTCGGTTCCGCCGAGCGCCGGAGCTGCATCGTTCGGCCCGACCTCCACGCTCACCGGCACGACCCGTGCGGCCGCGATCGACATGACCCACGCTGCCGTCACGGCCCCGCCCGAGGCGGTGACCGCGGCGTATCAGGCTGCGCTGCAGGCACTTCCGGCGTACTACTCGGGCCACGGGATCGACCCCGTGGGTCTGACGGTGCTCCGCCGCGCCATCGCGCGCCGCTACGAGGAGCGCGGGGTGCCCACCGAGGTCGACCAGATCATGGTGACCTCGGGTGCGCAGCAGGCCTGGCGCCTGCTGCTCGAGGTCCTGGGGTCACCGGGAGATCGGGTGGTCGTGGACCATCCGACGTATCCCAATGCGCTGGAAGCGATTCGGCGCACCGCGGCCCGTGCGGTGCCGGTTCCGCTCCTGCCGGCGGACGCGTCTCCCGGCCGGTGGGATCTGGGGTCGATGCACGACGCGATCCGGCAGACCGGCGCGTCGCTCGTCTACGTGCTCCCGGACTTTCACAACCCGACGGGTGCGGTGATGAGCCGCGAGGACCGCGGCGAGCTGGTGAGCATGACGCGCCGCACGGGCGCGACGTTGGTGGTCGACGAGTCCATGGCCGACCTGTGGCTCGACGCGCCACCGCCGCCGCCGGTGGCCGCGGCGACCCACGGCCACGGTGTCGTGACGGTGGGTTCGGCGTCCAAGTCGTACTGGGGCGGATTGCGCGTCGGGTGGATCAGGGCGTCGCCGACGCTCGTCTCCCGACTCGCGACGTCCCGTGCGGCAGAGGACATCGGCACGCCCATCATGGATCAACTGGCGTGCGGGGAACTGATCGCGCGTCACGACGACGTCCTGACGCCGCGCCGCGACGTCCTGCGGCGTCGTCGTGGTGCGTTGCTCGACGCGGTGGGCGAGGAATTGCCGGACTGGCGGGTCGATTCGCCCCCGGGCGGTCTGTCGATGTGGCTGCGGATGCCGGCACCGGTGTCGACGGCGCTCGCGGCGGTGGCTCCTGCGCACGGCGTGGTGGTGGCGGCGGGACCGCGGTTCGGGGTGGAAGGGGCGTTCGAGCACTACGTGCGACTGCCGTTCACCCAGAGCAGCGACCGCATTACGGAGGCGGTACGTCGACTGGCGTCGGCCTATCGGACGCTCGATCCGGCGGCGGGATCGCCGCGCATGGTGCTGTGACCGCGCCGTTCCTGTAGCGGCGTGCGGGTCAGGCGGAACGGTGCCGAATGTCCTCGATGGCCGTGATGTCCCAATGTCGATCCGAGCCCAGTTCTTCCTGGTCCGCGCGCCGCACGGAGCGCCCGACCACGGCGGCGACGGCCGCGCCCAGCACCACCCAGGCACCGAGGACTATCAGAAGGACCATCACAGGATCGTTTCTAGCACCGCTTGCTGAATAAATGCTGACAATGCGCGCGTTCGTTTCGAATTCGGCGCCTCGATTCACCTTTTGTCTCGAAAGGAGAACGGCGTGGACGCATTTCCATACCACACGGTCGCCATCCTGCCGGTGTTTGCCCGGTAGCGACGACGGGTACGTCGAACGTATGAGCGAGAACACGCAGAACGACACCACGCCGGTCGAGCAGAACGCGGAGAAGGACCCGTCGGACTGGGTTACCGGAGACGAGCCCATTACCGGGGCGCAGCGCAGCTACCTCGAGACGCTCGCGCAGGAGGCCGGAGAGACGGTGCCGGACGGGCTGACCAAAGCGGAGGCGTCGCAGAAGATCGACGAGCTCCAGAACGAGACCGGACGCGGACAGTCCTGACCACCCCGCCCGCGCGGGCGGTCGCGATCAGCCGCCCCGCCGGCGGTCCTGATCAGCCGGCTCCGGCGGTGCGATCAGCCACCTGCGCCGGCGGTGCGCCGGTCGTACTCCGCGCGGGCGGTCATCACCTCGTCGATGCGGTGCTCGACCACGCCGATGAGGGCGACCAGAGGTGCGGCGGTGGCTCGCCCCAGATCGGTCAGGGTGTACTCCACGGCCGGGGGGATCTGCGTCAGCACGGTGCGGGCGACCAACCCGTCGCGCTCGAGGCGCTGCAGCGTCTGCGCCAGCATGCGTTCACTGACTCCGTCCACCCGGCGGCGCAGTTCACCGAAGCGGTGTGGGCCGTCGTGCAGCGCGGCCAGGGCGAGCACGCCCCACCGGCTGGTGATGTCCTGCATCGTCTCGCGCGAGGGACATCGACGCGAGAACACGTCGACGGCGTACTGGGGGTCGGTCACCGCGCCAGTCTACGCCCGCCGCTGACGTCTTCACGTGTACTGACGTTTGCGCTTGCACCACACGAAAAGTAAGTGCATAGTGGTCGCCGGCAGGGCGCTCGGCCCTGCCGCCACGAACAGGGAGCGATCATGACGGTCATTGCGGTCACCGGAGCAACGGGACAGTTCGGCGCGGCGGCGGTGCGCACGCTGCTCGCACGCGGTGTCGCGGCGGACAGCGTTGTCGCCGTCGTCCGGAACGCGGACAGGGCAGCGGACCTCGCCGCGCAGGGTGTCACCGTGCGGGTGGCCGACTACACCGATCCCGGCGCGCTGCGCACGGCACTGGACGGAGTGAACCGTCTCCTGCTGGTCTCCGGATCCGAGGTCGGACAGCGAGAAGCTCAGCACCGCAACGTCATCGCGGCCGCCGAGGCCGCCGGCGTGTCGCTGATCGCCTACACCAGCCTGCTGAAGGCGGACACCAGCACCATCGGACTGGCGCCCGAGCACGTCGCCACCGAGCGCATGCTCGCGGACTCGCCCGTCGCGGCGGTCGTCCTGCGCAACACCTGGTACTGGGAGAACTACGCGTCCTCGATCGAGTCCGCCGCACAGAGCGGGGTGCTGCTGGGCAGCGGCGATGACGGCCGTATCGCGGGGGCGGCGCGCGCCGACCTGGCCGAGGCCGCGGCCTTGGTGATCAGCGCACCGGACGGCTCGGCGGACGTGAAGGACGGCACCATGCTCGAACTCGCCGGACCGGCCGTGACCTACTCCGAGCTGGCCGATGCCATCGCTCGGGTGTCGGGCGCCGAGGTCGCGTACCGCAACGTCACCTCGTCCGAGCACGCCGAGGTGCTCACCGGCGCCGGACTGCCGGCGCCGGTGGTGGACCTGCTCTTGAACGCCGACGCCGGTATCGCCCGCGGCGACCTGTTCTCGGACTCGGACGATCTCGCGCGGGTGCTGGGCCGCGCGCCCCTGACCGCGGCGGAAGCCCTGCAGGCCGCCGTCGGCTGACCGCCGCCGGGCCCCGTCGGTCGAACGCCGCCCGATCCGCCGGTCAGGCGCCGCCCGACCCCGCCGGCGTCCGTGCGGCGTACTCGCCGAACCACCGCAGAGCGTCGGGGTCGTCGATCGATTCGGGGTCCGCGACGACGGCGGGGTCCGCGCCCAGCAGCACCTTCTTGACGGGGATCTCGAGCTTCTTGCCGGTGCGGGTGTGCGGGACGGCCGGGATGGCGACGATGTCGTCGGGAACGTGGCGGGGCGAGGCCTCGGTCCGCAGCGCCGTCGCGATGGTCTCGCGCAGCGTGTCGTCGACTTCGCGGCCCGGTGCGGGGACGACGAACAGCGGCATCCAGTACGAGCCGTCGGCGCGCTCGACTCCCACCACGAGGGCTTCCTCGACGTCGGGCAGATGCTCGACCACGGAGTAGATGTCGGCGCTGCCCATGCGAATACCGTTGCGGTTCAGCGTCGCATCGGACCGGCCGTGGATGATCACGCCGCCACGCTCGGTGACGGTGATGGAATCGCCGTGCCGCCACACCCCGGGGAAGGTGGAGAAATAGGCGTCGGCGTAGCGGTCCCCGGTCTCGTCGTTCCAGAACCCCACGGGCATCGACGGCATCGGCGCCGTGATCACCATCTCGCCGGATTCGCCGATCACGCTCTCGCCGTGGTCGTTCCACGCCTCCAGAGCAACGCCGAGGGCGACGGCGGGAATCTCGCCCGGTCGGACCGGCACGTCGGTGGGCGCGCAGACGAACGCGCTCACCACGTCGGTGCCGCCGGAGATGGACGCGACGTGGACGTGGTCGCCGACGTGCTGTTCCACCCAGGTGTGGGCCGACGCGGGCATCACCGATCCGGTCACGCCCAGCATGCGGACGAGGCGGAGATCGTGGTCGCGTCCCGGTTCGAGTCCGGCGGTCTCGCATTGCGCGAGGTAGGCGGGACTCGTGCCCAGCACGGTCACCCGGTGCCGGGCCGCGAGCTCCCACAGCGTGCCCGTCGCGGGCGAGGCGGGACTGCCGTCGTAACAGACCACGGTGGCTCCGCACAGCAGCCCGGCGAGGAGGTAGTTCCACATCATCCAGCTCGGCGAGGTGTACCAGAAGAACACGTCCTCGGGTCCGATGTCCGATTGCAGCGCAGCGGATTTGACGTGTTCGAGCACCACCCCGCCGTGTCCGTGGACGATGCCCTTCGGCTTGCCGGTGGTGCCGGAGGAGAACAGGATCCAGAGTGGGTGGTCGAACGGCACCGGCTCGGGAACCACGGTGGAGACGTCGTCGCCGTCGCGCATCAGGTCGGTCCAGGACGTGGCCCCGGGCACGGCCGTGCCGAGACGGGAGAACGCGATGACGTGGCGCAGGCTCGGGACGGCGTCGCGCAGTTCCGCCGCGGCGTCGCGGCGGTCGCGGTCCTTGCCGGCGAAGCGGTACCCGTCGGCGGTGACGAGGACCACCGGTTCGGTCTGACCGAGACGGTCCGCGGCGGCGGCCGGGGAGTAGTCCTGCCCGCACGAGGTCCACACGGCGCCGAGGGACGCGGTGGCGAGGAACGCGATCGCGGCCTCGGCGGTGTTGGGGACGTAGCCGGCGACGCGGTCACCGCGTCCGACGCCGAGCGAGCGCAGAGCGTCGGCGATCACCGACACCTCGTGGACCAGCTCGCGCCAGGTCACGGTGCGGGTGTCGGGGCCACCCGGTTCGGCGTCGTCGACGATCGCGACGGCGTCCGGCCGCGCGTCGGCGTGGCGCAGGACCGTCTCGACGTAGTTGAGGGTGGTGCCGCGGTAGAACTGCCGGCCGGAGAAGACTCGGGGATCGTCGGACGGAGTGATCACGGCGTCCTCGAGGTCGCCGCCCAGTCGAATGTCGAAGAACGACCGCACCGACTCCCAGAACGCTGCCGGGTCGGCGACGGACCACGCCTGCAGGCCGGCGTAGTCGGTGACGGCCCGGTCGGCTGTGGACGCCGGGTGCTCGGCCAGGAAGGTTTCGAGAACGCTCGTTCGTGACATGCTCCACATCATCTCCGGTCGCTTCGGCCCCATCACCACCGTGACCTTTTCGTGATCTGTCGTGACCTTTTCGTGACATCCAGGGCGGTCGGGACGAGACTCCGGTCGATCAGGATTGCATGCAAAGCGGTCCAGAGACGGGCCGGACGCGTCACGCCCGGCAGCGCCGCCGCCGGGTGCAAGAAGAGAGACTCGACATGACCCAGGACTCTCCCGCTTCTCTCGCCACCCTGCTCGCCGACCCGGTGGACACCCCGTTCGACCTGCACGTTTCCGACGCAATCGTCCACGTGTCCGGCGACATCGATCTTGTCACCGCACCGCGGCTGGAAAACACCGTCCGCGGTGCGGTGGCAGCCTCGACCACCGTTCGTCTCGATCTCTCCGGGGTCGAGTTCTTCTCCAGCGCCGGCGTCACCGCCCTGGAGAACGTGCTGCGTGACCTGCCCGGTGGTATCGAGGCCGTTATCGCGCCGTCACTTCGCGTGATGCGGACGCTGACCATCCTCGGCCTGGACCGCAGCGTTCCGGTCGTCACCGACGCGGCGGAATTGGCACCGCGCTGACGCCGTGCGCCCCGCGCCTGCGCTGACGGACGAAACCACGACGCCCCCGCCGAACGGCGGGGGCGTCGCTGTGTGCGTGGCCGGGTCGGCGACCGCGGCTGCTACGGGGTGAGCACGACCTTGACCGCGCCGTCCTGTTTCTTCTGGAAGACCTCGTACATGCGCGGCGCGTCGTCGAGCGGGACGGTGTGGGTGGCGAAGTCGTCCACGCCCAACGGATCGTCGTCGGTCAGCAGCGGCAGGATGTCGTCGACCCACCGCTTGACGTTGGCCTGGCCCATGTGGAGCCGGAGCTGCTTGTCGAACATGGTCAGCATCGGCATCGGGTCCGCGGCGCCGCCGTACACGCCCGACAGGGAGATGGTCCCGCCGCGCCGGGCGATGTCGATCGCCGAGTACAGCGCGTCGAGCCGGTCCACTCCGGCGCGTTGCATCATCGGCTTGCTCAGCGCGTCGGGAAGCAGCCCGGCGAGCTGTTGCGTCACCTTCGCCACCGGCGATCCGTGGGCTTCCATGCCGACGGCGTCCACCACCGAATCGGTGCCGCGACCGTCCGTCAGGTCGCGGATCGCGTCGCCGACCCGGCCCTTGGCGTCGCGCAGATCGACGGTCTCGATGCCCCGCGCGGTCGCCCGGGCGAGGCGTTCCGGCACGAGGTCGACAGCGATCACGCGGTACCCCAGGTGGGTTCCGATGCGCGCGGCCATGTCACCGATCGGACCGAGACCCAGCACGGCCAGCGTGCCGCCGTCGGGCACGTCGGCGTACTGCACGGCCTGCCACGCCGTCGGCAGCACATCGGAGAGGTAGACGAAGCGCTGGTCGGCCGGTCCTTCCGGGACCTTGATGTGGGTGAAGTTCGCGTGCGGAACGCGGAGGTACTGCGCCTGGCCGCCGGGCACCGAGCCGTAGAGCTCGGAGTAGCCGAACAGCGCTGCGCCCATACCGGTGTCGCGGACCTGCGTGGTCTCGCACTGGGTGTAGAGGAGCTTGTCGCACATGTGACAGCTGCCGCAGGAGATCTGGAACGGGATCACGACGCGGTCGCCGGGCGACAGCTCGGTGACCTCGCTGCCGACCTCCCGCACGATGCCCATGGGCTCGTGCCCGAGGATGTCGCCGGGATTCATGAACGGGCCCAGCACCTCGTAGAGGTGCAGGTCGGATCCGCAGATGTTGGTGGACGTGACCTCGATGATCGCGTCGGTGGGGTGTTCGATGCGGGGATCGGGCACGGTGTCGACGCGGACGTCGCGCTTGCCGTGCCAGGTGACTGCCTTCATGGGATCGGCTCCTCGGGTTCGTGGTCCGGTGCGGTGGTGGTCCGCTGCGATGCGGATGCGGTCAGAGAATCGGCGACCCACCGGTCACGCCGATGACCTGGCCGGTGACGTAGGTGCTGTCGTCGGATGCGAGATAGACGTAGGCGGGGGCGAGCTCGGCGGGGTGTCCGGCGCGGCCCAACGGGGCCTGGTCGCCGAATCCCTCGACGCTGTCCGGCGGCATCGTGGCGGGAATCAGCGGGGTCCAGATGGGGCCGGGCGCCACCACGTTGACGCGAATGCCGCGGGACGCGACGTCCTGCGCCAGGCCCTTGGAGAAGTTGATGATGCCCGCCTTGGTGGTGGCGTAGTCGAGCAGTTCGGGGGAGGGACTGACCCCCTGCACCGACGAGGTGTTGACGATCGTCGACCCCGGCTCCATGACGGCGACGGCCTTCTTGGACAGCCAGAACAGCGCGTACAGGTTGGTCTTCAGCACGCGGTCGAATTGCTCGGTGGTGATGTCGGCGATGCCGCCGCTCTGCGCCATCTGATACGCCGCGTTGTTCACCAGGATGTCGATGCCGCCGAGGTCGCGGACGGTGGTGTCGATCAGCTCGGCGCAGAAGTCTTCCGACCGGATGTCGCCCGGCGCACGGACGGCCTTGCGGCCGGCCTCCTCCACCAGACGGGCCGTCTCCTGCGCGTCCTCCTCCTCGTCCGCGAGGTAGCTCAGCACCACGTCGGCGCCCTCGCGGGCGAACGCGAGAGCGACGGCGCGGCCGATGCCGGAGTCGGCCCCGGTGATCAGGGCGCGTCGGCCGGTCAGTCGACCGGACCCGCGGTACGACGACTCGCCGTGGTCCGGCGTGGTGACCAGGTCACGGGTGAGGCCGGGATGCGGAATCGGTTGTTGCGCAGCGCGGTCCGGTGCCGGGTAGGCGTGGACGGGGTCGCGGAGGGGGCGAGAGGATGCGGTGGCGTCGTCGGTCATGCCGGGCCGAGTACCCGCGGATCGGCCCGGGAACCGCGATCGCCCGGGTCAGCGCCTTCGCGCGAGTACCGCCGCGAGTCCCGACGCGTCGTGCCGGACCCGACCGTCCTCGATGGACACGAACCCGCCCGCCCAGGACGGGTCCGAATCGGCGGCGGCCTGCGGATCCGTGGTGCCTTCGGCGTCGGTGCCGTCGTGCGCGGTCACCGTCAGCGCGCGACGGATGGCGTCGTCGACGCCGATCGGGTCCCCCACGGCGTCGGCGAAGTCACTGGTCACGGCGTTGCCGCGCCGCGCGACCATGTCGTGGTGGAGGCTGTCCACCAGGGAGATCACCGTTCCGCGCGGCATACCGGTGATGGCGGCGACGGCGCGCCCGACCACCGGGGTGGGCACGAACGGCACGCGGAACTGCGGCCGGGCGAGATCGGCCACCGCGGCATACCGCTGCAGCAGTTCGGGATACGTCATCACCTCGGTGCCGCCGATGTCGAAGGAGCCGGGCATCGGCCGCTCGCCGAGCGCGGCTGCGATGACCTGGAGCACGTCGGCCGTGGCGATGGGCTGGACCTTGTTCACCATCCACGACGGCACCGGGGTCGCGGGGAGCCGCTCCACCATGCGTCGTACCAGCTCGAACGACGTCGAACCCGAGCCGAGCACGATGGCCGCACGCAGCACGGTCGACGTGACCGAGGACTCGGTGAAGACCTCCTCCACCTGCAGGCGCGAGCGGATGTGATCGGAGAGTTCCGTGTGATCGTCGGGCACGTGGCCGGAGAGGTAGACGATCCGGTCGACGCCGTGCTTCTCGGCGGCGCGGGCCACGGCCTCGGCGGCCTCGCGGTCCTTCCGGACGAAATCGCCGTCGTCCATCGAGTGCACGAGGTAGACGACGGCGTCGGCGGTGCGCAGGGCCGCGTCGATCGAGTCGGTGTCGGTGATGTCGAAGTGGACCGGTGTGACGCGGTCACCCCAGCTGAAGGAGTCGGCCTTGCCGTCGTCGCGCATCGCGGCGAGTACGTCGTGGCCGTCGGCGAGGAGGATCGGAACGAGCCGGGACCCGATGTACCCGGTGGAGCCGGTGACGAGAATGCGCACGCAGATGCCTTTCGAGAGGAACCTGCGGAATACCCGCTCGTCACCGGCTCAAGCGGTGGTCAGGAGAATTCGGCGTGAAGCTCGGGCAGGAACCGCGCCAGGTGGTTCATCTCCGAGCCGCAGTGGAAGAGCAGATCCCGGCCCAGCTCGAGGGAGAGGTCCAGGTCGCTCGGATCGACGGCCGGCCCGCGGGCGACGGCGCACGCGGCCTGCACCACGTCGGGCACCTTCAGGCCGCGGATGTTGAGAAAGAACCGGCTGCGCATCTCTGCGCCGCCGGGTATCGGACGCACCTGGTGCGCCAGCCAGCCCAGGTCGACCGGAGCGATACTGCTTCCCACGCGGCCGAACACGATCGTCTGATCGGCGGGAACGGTGAACCCGTGCGCCACCGGATCGCGAAAGTTGATGGCCAGCTGCTGCAGCTTCGGTCCCACGTACTCGTCGACGAACGTGGTGTTGCCGATGTACTTCTGCTTGTCCGGGATCGGCCGGCCAGTGCGGTCCTCGGCGAGCGCCGCGAACTGGTGGGCGTCGGGGTGCCACAGCTTGTAGCGGGCCGCCTCGGTGGAGTGCCAGCCGAACCACCAGTCCCACATGGCCGCGGTGACGCGCGGCATCTCGGTGCGGACGGCGACGAACACCACGCCGTCGGGCGAGCGGCCGTAGCCGGTCTCGATGGGGGACAGGCCGGTCGGGCCGAGGTCGCGCGTCAGGCTCTCGAACCGGGGTACGGCCGTCGGCGTGAGCGCCGGTCCGGCGTAGGCCTGCTGGACGACGGTCTGCGGCGGCGCCGTCCGCGGCTCGAAGTACTTGGCGTAGGGCTTCGCGAAGTCGGCGTCCCGGTATCCGGGATAGCGCGGGGCGCACGTAGGAGGCAGCAGCGGTGCGGCGGCGGCACGGCCGCCGGGGACGGTGGTGGACGCGACGCCGAGGCCCGCCGCGGCGGCCAGACCCAGTGCGGCGCGGCGGCCGATGACGCAGTTTCTCAACATCTGTCAAGAAGACGGCGTAGGGTTTCGCCCTGTCAAACCCCCGCGGTGAATTTGGGTCGATTCACCTGGTCGGCCGGTTCGCCGGTCGGTAATGGGGGTTTGCCGACGGCCCCGGTCCGTGTCGTTCTTCGGGACCGGGGGCGGGCGGTCGCAGTCGGGGGAGCGGCGGTGACGGCCGGTGGGTCGTCCCCGTCGCTGCGGGTCACACTCGGGTTGCAGATGCGACGTGCGCGCCCGCATCACCGTGCAGGACCGTAGAGTCACGGCCGTGATCACGCGGGGCCGAGACGAGGGTGCGACGGCCGTGTCCAAACCGGACCGTCGCGCGCTGATCGCCCGGGCCGCCGTCGCCGTTCTGGCCGAGCGCGGGCCACGCGGATTCACCCATCGCGCCGTCGATCAGGCCACCGGCCTCGGCGCCGGTGCTGTGAACTATCACGCTCCGGACCGCGCCACGCTGCTGTCCCTCGCCCTCGAGGAAGTGTTCCGTCGCGACATGGCGGTGGCCGCGGCGCACTTCGCCCTCGACCGCTGGGACCTCGACGCCGTGGTCGACGCGATCGTCGGATTCGTCACCGACATGTGCAGCGACGACCACCGCGCGCGCGTGATCGCCCGGCATCATCTCCTGGGCGAAGGGCTGGTGCGGCCGGAGATCAAGGCGGTCTTCGACCGCCAACTCGCCGCCTTCGTCGCACTGATCGTCGACAAGATGACCGAGGCGGGCTACCCGGCCACCACCGCGTCGGCGGAACTGTTCGCCATGTCGGTGGACGGGCTGCTGACCCGACAGGTGGTGGTGGGGCTCGAACCCCTACCGCCGGAGGAGATTCCGCGCATCGCCACCCTCATCGCCAGGAGGTGGTAGGCCCGCCGGGGCGGGCGACCCGCCCCGGCGCGCCTCGACCTCACTGCCCCGAGGTGACCTCGGTGCGGCCGCCGGTCTCCACCTGCTGCGGCCCGTCGGAACTGCGTCCGATCTCGATGCGACGCGGCTTGGCCTTCTCCGCGACGGGGATGGTCACGGTGAGCACGCCGTTGTCGTACGTCGCCGCGATGCCCTCGGTGTCGATGCCCTCGCCCAGGCTCAGCTGACGCATGTACTTGCCCGAGAACCGCTCCGAGGTGATCCACTGCACGCCCTGATCGCTCGGTGCGGTGCGCTCCGCCCGCAGCGTCAGGATGCCGTTGTCGACGTCGACGTCCACCGAACCCGGGTCGACGCCCGGCAGATCGGCCTTGAGGACGTAGTGGTCTCCCGACTTGTAGAGATCGATCGGCATGAACCGGGGCACGCGCGGCGATCCTGCGGACGCACCGAGCAGCTGCTTGGCCACCGAGTCGATGTCGGAGAAGGGATCGAAGCGAAGCACAGCACTCACCTCCATCACATCAGCGGCCTCCACCCCGCGTGGAGGCTCCTACCAGCTGTGCAGCACCGAGATTAGCACTCTCGGGTGGAGAGTGCCAGATCCGTGTCGGCGCATTTTCCGGCGTCGTCGGTTTCGAGCCCCCGGGGTCGGGGCATGCGTGTGACGCCCAGGGGGGATCCCGTGGGTGACCCACGGTGTCGCCGTGGGTGACCCACCCGGGCCCACGGGTGGACATGCCCATCAACGGACTCGAGCAAAGGGTGCGGACCGGGAGCGGGCGGTGGAGCGAGCCGCCGAGCGGACGGTCGCCGGGCGAGACCGACGAGAGGCAGCTCTGTGACCACAGTTCGCCACGATGCGATGGACCTTGTCCGTGCCCACCCCGGTGTGTATGCACCGCAGGACGATTCGCGTTTCCTCTGCGACGTCATGGCGGTGGCCTCGGCGCCGCTCGACGCCCGTGTTCTCGATTTGTGCACTGGCACCGGCGTCCTGGGAATCCAGGCCGCACTGCTCGGCGCACGCGAGGTTCTCGCCTACGACATCAACCCCCGTGCCGTGGCCTGCGTCGCCGACAACGCCCGACGGATCGGTGCCGAGGTGGACGCCCGGCGCGGCACCCTGACCGACGCGCTCGCCGAGCGGCCGTTCGATCTGGTGGTCTCCAATCCTCCGTACGTGCCGTCGCCGAACCGGCCCGAAGGCGTCGGGATTCACCGCGCCTGGGACGCCGGTGACGACGGCCGCGTGGTCCTCGACCCGCTGTGCGACGCCGTCCGTGAGCTGCTCACGCCGGACGGAACCATGCTGATCGTCCATTCCGAGTTCTCCGGCGTACCGGAGACGCTGCGCCGTCTCACCGCGGCGGGTGCCGTCGCGGACGTCGCGGCCCGCCGTCGCATCGCGTTCGGCCCCGTCATGCATTCTCGCGCCGCCTGGTTGGAGGCGTCGGGCAAGCTGGAGCCGGGCCGCCGTTCGGAGGAATTGGTGGTCGTGCGAGCTCGCCGTGCCTGACGGGTCCGACGGGCGCGAGGTACGCCGGGTGCGGGTGGTGCCCGGTGGTCCGGTGATGGTCGAGGGCCCGGTCGACGTCGAACTCGAGGACGGCACCTCGGTCCGGTCGGATCGATTCATGGTGGCGCTCTGCGCGTGTCGGCGAAGCAAGAACTACCCGTTCTGCGACACGAGCCATCGACGCAAGGTTCGGGCGACGCGCGAGAACACCTGACCGACGGGTGTTTGGTCGCGTTCGTCGGGGTTATTCGGCGCCCGTGGACGTTCATCCGACTACACCAGATCAGGCTCCCCGTCCGGGGCCGACCGACGCCGAGTGGCGGGACGTGTTGCACCAGCGCGGTCTTCGCGTGACGGTGCCACGCCTGCTGGTCCTCGGCGTCATCGCCTCGCATCCCCACGTCGACGCCGGCTTCGTCGCGCGCACCCTGCGTCACCGGGGCCTGTCCCGGCAGACCGTCTACGGCAACCTCGACGCGCTGGTGGCCGTCGGACTGTTGCGCCGGGTCGAGCCGGCCGATTCCGCTGCCCTGTACGAGCTTCGGATCGAGGGCGACGATCACCATCACCTGATGTGCCGGCACTGCCGTCGTCTGTTCGACACCGCGATCGTGCCGGGAGTGGACCTCGCGCCGACCGGATCGGACGTGCCCGATTTCCGAGTGGACGGGGTCGACGTCTTCTTCTGGGGCGTCTGCGGAGATTGCGCAGCGCAGCGGGGCTTGACCGCTTCGGCCGGGGGTACACGGCCGTCATGAGTGACGATCGCGAGAAGATGCTGGCCGATCATCGACGGCCGGAGGGGGTCTCGGACGAGACCGTCGAGGCCGTGGGGTCGGTGTCCGAGGCGCTGGAATGGGTGGAGCGCGCTCGCGGTGCTCTCTACGACTTCCACCAGATGATGGGCCGGGCGGACCTCACTCTCGGCGAGGCCGCCGACGCGTTGCGCGACGCGGGCCACCCCGACGAGGCCGACGAACTCGAGCGGAACGTGGTGGGGCGCAACGTGCTCGAGGGCCGGTGGACCTTCCAGATCGTCGAGGACTTCGACGACGGCTACTGGACCACCGTGCGCGACCACGAGCGGCGGATCCGGGAACGCCTGATGGACGGTCGGCGGCACGTGTTCGAGGCCGAGATGAAAGAGGACCGGCGCACCCACGGGCGTCGTGGGCACGAGGCACGGCCGTGACGCCGCAGGTGCGCCCCGAGGACGTCGACGACCTGCTCGGCGGGGCGGAGGGTGCCGTCCTGGTGCTGCGTGGTTCCGGTGGGGATTCCGGAGGGGTGCCCGAGGTGGTCGTGACCGAGGACGAGGGGGAGGACCTGCTGGTGACCACGCGCGCAGCCTTGGTTCGCGAGCTCGGCGACCGGCCCGATTCCGAGGCCGTCGCCCGCGCGGCCGCCGCCCTGACCGACGTCGTCGCCAAGCTCGGCGCGTGACCACCGGATCGAGAGGACTGCCATGAGCGAGAGCACGACACCGGACCTGTCGGGATACGGCGAGGCCATGGGCCCACCGGACTTCGGCACCCCGCACTCGGGGGAGCAGTCCGGAGCGGCCGAGCCGGACGAGTCGGGGACCGAGTCGGACGACATCCCCGGGTACTCCGTGCCGCCGGCCGAGACCGACGACGCCGGCTGAGTCGCGTCGGCCCGTCGGCCAGGGCAGAGGTCAGCGGCCCAGCGCGGCCAGTCCCGTCGACACGCCCAGGCCGAGCAGTCCGCGCAGCCCCCGCGGAGTCAGCGCGGTGGACCAGCGGGTGGTGTCCGACGGCGCGTCCAACGGCCGCCCGGCGAATCGATCCGCCAGCCACTCCATGACCACCGATGCGGTCAGCGGGTGCAGCGAGATGTGGTCGGCCAGCCGGTCGCGGTCGTAGCGCACGTGGGCTCCGGCCTTGCGGTAGCGCTGCACCTGACCGTCGACGTCGTCGCAGGCGATGATCCAGTCGTAGGCCGCCTGATTGATCATCAGCGGGAACCTCGGCGCCGACTTGCCCGGCTGGATGTCCTGGAAGATCTGCACGAGTTCTGGCCGAGCCATGATGTCCGCCAGGGGAATTCGGGTGTAGCGATCGAGATCGTGCATCATCAGCGCGAGGGTCGCGTGCACCGTGGTCCGACTCTGCAAGCGGCGCAGGATGTCCTGACCCGGTTCGGCCACCGTCTCGTCGATGATCCGCGCGAGGTCCGGGTAGGTCCGGCGCAGTCCCTCGACCACCATCGTCGGCAGCGCGGCGAAGAGCCCGCCGTTCAGGCGTGTGAACGCCGAGGCGGGATCGCCCACCGGTGAGCCGAGCGCACCCGCGACGATGTTCAGTTCGGGGGCGTAGGTGCCCGCGGCCTCGACGGCCCAGGACGTCGCGAGTCCGCCGCCGGAGTAGCCCCACAACGCAACGGGATTGCTCGGGCCGAGTCCGGCCGGCTCGAAGGACAGGGTGGCGCGCACGCCGTCGAGCGTGATGTAGCCCGGTTCCACCGGCGCACCCCACCGCCCGTCGGCACCCTCGTGGTCGGGCAGGGTGATGGCCCACCCGCGTCGCAACGCGTAGCGCACCACCACCATCTCCACCTGCGGCAGCGAACCCAGCGCATGGGCGCCACGTCGCAACGCGTAGGACGGGAAGCAGCGGTCGCTCACGGCGTCGATGGCGCACTGATAGGACACCACCGGCCTGGTCTCGTCCGGTCGCGCTCCCGCGGGCAGCAACACGGTGGTCACCGCGGTGGACGGATCGCCGTGCAGGTCCGACGTGCGGTACAGCAGCTGCCACGCGTCGATGCGCTGGGGGACCAGTGAGAACAGCCCGACCTCCACCCGTCGCGCCCGCAGCACGTCACCGGGCTCCGCGCTCTCGAACCCCTTCGGCACGCGGTAGAAGGGATCGGTCGACGGCAGGCCCACCGGCCGCGGGGAGAACGGCACCTCGTCCGGGGTGCTCGGCTCCGCCGCCTCGTGCTGGACGCTCATGTCGCTCCGCTTCCCTCGGCCCCGAGTGGCAGGGACGGGTTCGGTCCCTCGGGTAACAGTAACCCCGCGTCCGAGACGCCCCGTCAGCGCAGGACCACGGCCTCCCTGCCGTCGTCGACGGGCAGTCCCTCCGTCACCACGGCGGTCACTTCGGAGGAGTTCAGCGTCATCGCGCCGCGGTAGTTGGTCAGGAAGGCCGTGTCGGCGGCGTCCCGTCCCGTGGCGATCCGCACCAGCGTCTGCCGCGGGGCCAGCGCCGTCGAGTCGACCACCAGCCACCGGTCACCCACCATCGCCTCGACGACGGCGTGGAAGTCCATCGGATCGCACCCGGGGGCGTAAACGGCGACCAGTCGGGCCGGCACGTTCAGCGCGCGGAGCATCGCCACGACCAGGTGGGCGTAGTCGCGGCAGACGCCGGCCCCGGCCAGGAGTGTGTCCGCGGCCCCGTCGATGGGGTCGCTGCTGCCGGGCACGTAGCTGAGCCGGGCACCCACCCAGTCGGCGACGGCGGTCACCACGTCCGCGTCGTCCTCGATGCTGCCGAACTCGGTGGCGGCGAACCCGAAGAACTTGTCCGCCTCGGCGTAGCGGCTCGGCCGCAGGTAGATGGCGCGTTCGAGCTCGGTGGTCGGGGCGGGATCGGCGAGTCCGGTGACGGTGGCGTCGTACTGCACCAGAACCTTCCCGCTCTTCACGGGCAGTCGGTGCACCCGCGTGCCGTGGGATCCGGCGAACTCGGTCACCTCGGCGGGCTCGCCGTCGACGGTGATCGACAGCGTGTCGACGACGTCCGCACCCGGCAGTGGAGCCACCGCGATCTGCAGTTCGAGCGTGGTGGGATCGGTGACCTCGAGATCGAGGCGGGCGGAGACGACGCGTTCGGTCATGCGCGCAGCGTACGGGCGCGGCGGGAACGGGGCCGGATGAGAGGGGCCGGTGGAGCCGATGACGGGAATCGAACCCGCGTATTCAGCTTGGGAAGCTGATGTTCTGCCATTGAACTACATCGGCGCGCGCGACCGGTGGGGCCGTGCAGCGCCCAGGCTATCAGGAGGTCGCGGCGGGTCAGTAGCCTGGCCGCGTGCTGCTTTCCGATCGTGACATCAGGGCCGAGGTGACGGCCGGGCGACTGGGTGTCGACCCGTTCGACGAGTCGATGGTGCAGCCGTCGAGCGTGGACGTGCGGCTGGATTCGCTGTTCCGGGTGTTCGTCAACTCGAAGTACACCCACATCGATCCGAAGCAGCAGCAGGACGATCTGACGACGCTGGTGGAGCCGGGCGAGGGCGAGCCCTTCGTGCTGCATCCGGGCGAGTTCGTGCTGGGGTCGACGCTGGAGGCGATCACCCTGCCGGACGATCTCGCGGGTCGCCTCGAAGGCAAGTCGAGCCTGGGACGTCTGGGACTCCTCACACATTCGACGGCGGGGTTCATCGACCCCGGTTTCAGTGGCCACATCACGTTGGAGCTGTCCAACGTGGCCAACCTGCCGATCACCCTCTGGCCGGGCATGAAGATCGGCCAGTTGTGCCTGTTCAGGCTGTCCAGCCCGGCCGAGCGGCCGTACGGTTCGTCGACGCTCGGATCGAAGTACCAGGGACAACGCGGCCCGACGCCCTCGAAGGCCTACTTGAACTTCCGAACCTAGACTTTCGGTCGGTTTCATCCGGACATTACGTTGATACGCCCGGTTTGAGCCCGTACTATCGGTCTGTCCGTATTCACGACCGATGGTGGTGACTCATGCCAGCCCAATTGTTCGGTGTCACGATGAGCACCGGCGTCGTCCGCGGCGCGACGGTGTCCGAGACCGGCGAGTTGCTCGCGGTGACCGAACGCCCCGTGTCCATGGACCGGGCATTGGACAACGCGTGCGACGCCGCCCTGGAGTTGGCTGCGGCCGCGGGTCACGACGCGCCGGTCATGGCGATCGGCGGCGATCCCGAGGACTGGGTCGGCCGCGGCGGAGTGCGCCTGGTCGGGGAGTGCGACGCGTTCCTCGCGGCGGCCCGAGTCGAGGGATGCGTCGACGACGCGCGGGTGATCGCGGTGGTCGACGTCGGCCGCGTGGGCACGCGAATCCACCTGCTGGACACGCTGACCGGGCGTCTGATCTCCAGTGTCGGCACCGACGAATTCTCCGGCGACGCCCTCACCATGGCCGTCACCTCGTACCTCTGGTCCACCTACGGTGCTGCCGAGCGCGGCGGGTCCGCCGAGATGGCCGGCCTCGCCGCGGCCGCCGATCGGGCCGTGCGCATGCTGGGGACCGAGCGGGCCGTCGATCTGTCCGGACCGTTCGTGACCGACCCGGTTCGCCTGCGCCGCAGCGAGTTCGACGCCATCGTGGCCGACTGTGCGGTGCGCGTCCAACCCCTGATCGACGACGCGGTGCGCCTCGGCGCGCAGGTCGTGCTGCTGGTCGGTGGGTGCGCGGAGTCGACGTCGGTGGTCGACGTCATCGCCCACCGCACCGCCGCCCCGGTCCGCGCGCCGCGGCACCCCGCTGCGTTCTCGGCAATGGGCGCCGCCAACCTGTCCACCGTGATCCCGTCGGCCCGGCTCTTCGCGGCGCCGCGAAGCATTCCCGCACAACGGGTTCCGGTGGTCGAGCGCCCCGCTGCAGAAGCGGTGGAGACCGGTCCGGCGCCGATCGGCGCCCACGCTGCGGCCGAGCGACGCCGATCCCCGCGGGTCGCCGCCGTCGCCGGAACCGCGGCCCTGGTGGCCGTCGCCACCCTGGGCGCGGCGGCGGGGGCGTCGGAGCGCGTACCGGTCGACGTCCGTGCGACGGATCGCGTCGTGGCCACCTCGGGTGTGTCGACGCCCGACGCCACCCCCGCGCAGACCCGCCCGCAAGGCGCCGCGCCGGCACCGACGTCGACCGACACCACGACGGCCACGACGGCCCCCACCCTCCCCCTGACGGACGTCGCCGGCACCGTCACCTCGCCCCCGTCGGTGACCACGTCGACCGATCCGCGGCAGCCGTCCGCTTCGGCGCCGTCGTCGGCGCGACCGGACACTGCGCCCGCCGCGGGCGGCCCCAGCGGGCCCGGACGGTCCTCGGCGGCGAACGGGGGCGGTGGCCGGGACACCACGCCCACCCGCGACCGTGACGACGACCCGACGCCGCGTCCCCCGGCCTCGACCTCGGCGCCCGGCACATCGGCGACCACATCCCCGCCGGCGGCGACCACGACCGTTCGCCCCAGCACGTCGTCGGCTCCCCCGAAGCCCACCACCACCCCCACTCACTGACATGGACATCGTCACCAGCGGTCACGGAAGGCTGCGCGCATGCACATCGCCCTAGGGGTCGTCGTCGACGAGGACTCCGTCACGGCCGCCCTCGTCGACGTGGACCTGCCGCAGCTCGGCCCGGTGGACGAGCGGACCACCCGTCTCGGCGACGGGGACGTCGGCGACGCGGTCGCCGCCGCGATCGGCGTCATGTCGTTGCGGGCCAAGCGTGCCGACCTCGGCGTGCATCGCACCGCCGTCGCGCTCGGCGATCCGTCCCTGTGGCACAGCGTGTCTCGCGCACTCGAGCACCACCTGCTCGCCGATGTCGCGCTCGTCGATCTCGACAGTCTGTCGAGCGTCGACCCCGACGGTCGGTACGGCGCACCGGTGGACGCGGCGCTGTGGGCTGATCGTGGCGCGACCGTGGCCGCCCCCGTGCTGATTCCCGACGCGCCCGATGCGCCGCCGCCCGCCTCGCCGCGGCGGCGCGGCATGGCGGTCGTCGGAGCGGGCGTCGCCGCCGCGCTGATCGCGGCGTCCGTCACGGTGTGGGCCGCCACCACCGCACCCCGTGTGGTGTCGGAGCCGGCGCCCGGTGCGGTCGAGTCCGCGACGTCCGACGGATCGGACGGAACGGCCGGCACCGACGCCCCGTCGACCCCCGGCGTCGCGACGCCGCCGTCGAGCGCGCCGGCACCGTCGTCGGCCCCCGGGAGCGAGAACGCGGAGTCCGGAGTCGGTGGGGTTGCCGGAGCGGTCGAGCCTCGCCTCGCCGTGCCCGCGCCCCCGGGGTCGCAGGCGGCGCGTCCCGATGCGCCGTCCGTGCCGCGCCCACAGTCCGCCGGCGGGTCGCCCTCGTCGGGTGGTGGCACCTCGTCGGGCGGAGGCTCGTCGAGCGGGGGCACGTCGGGCGGTGGCGGCGCCTCGGGCGGTGGCACGTCCGGCGGTGGAACCGGGGGAGGCGGCGGGAGCACCGGAACCCCCGGCACCGGCTCGCCCGGTACCGGCGGCGGGACGCCCAGCACCGGCGGTGGCAGCACGACGGTCGACCCGCCCGTCGTGACGGCCGAGCCCTCTGACACCGAGCCTTCCACCCCGAACGAGCCCGAGCCCGACCCGGGGCCGAACGACGAGTCCACCGACGGCGAGTGAACGCCGGGTAGTGAAACAAACCAAAACTCCACAAATTGGGCACGGTGCATCCGCCGTGCAGGTTTAAGCTCGTCCCGACGGCGCAGGGCGACGACACGGGGCGGGCAGATGCGAGCAGTGGTGGGGGTCTCTCTCGGTGCATCCGCAGTTCGTGCGGCGATCATGGACCCGATGGGTCGTGCGCTGCTCGGCACCGAGTCGGTCACGGTTCCTCGGGGGCGTGACCGGCTCGAGGCCGCGGTGGAGATCGTCGATTCGGTCTGCGCACGTCACGCCGGCAACCGCGAGAGCGCTGTCCTGGTCGTCCCGGACGATCCGCGCTGCCGGGTCGGGTCCGCCGCGACCGTTCTGCACGAGGGTGGGTGCGTGCGGGTCGCGTCGGAGCTCGGCGCCCAGCTGACCTACCTGACTCTGCGCGGGTTGGTGGAACCTCAGTCCACGATCGCGGTGGTCGACATCGGGAAGTCCGGGACGTCGGTGTCCGTGGTCGACGTCGGCAGCGGGATCGTGCACGACGCCGAGTGGTCGGACGCGTTCCGCGGAGCCACGGTGGCCGCAGCCGTTCGCGAACACCTGCTCTCGGCCTACGGCACGTCCGCCCCGCGCACCCCGAGCGCCGACGCCACTCTCGACGACGGAGTCGAATGGGCTCTGGAGATGCTTGCGGTGCACCGTGCGGTGCAGGTGGGTGGCCCGTTCCTCGGCGGATCGGTGACGGTGTTCCGGACGACGGTCGATCGCCTGGTGCTCGATGCGGTGACCGCGGTGTCGTCGTGGGTGTACGACGTGGTGGCTCGCGGCCGACGCCGCGTGGACACGGTGGTGCTGGTGGGTGGGCCGGCCAACCTGCCGCTCGTGCGGGGCGTGTTCGCGCAGCAGTGGGGCGAAGCGCTGGTCATGCCCGCGGAGCCGCAGTCACTGGCGGCGCGGGGAGCGGCGGTACTGGCGGCGCGGACCGTCTCGGCGCAGCACCGGTTCGCGTCCGCGTCGTAGGCCCGTGCGAGTTTTCCCGCATTGTCTCGCCGGCATCAGCGGATCCGCGGATTCGATCTCGATCGTGTGGCAGAACTCGCGCGGCAGCTACAGGTGCCAGCGCATCGTCACGACGGTCCCCTCCGACGAGGTGTCGACGGTGGCGTGGTCGGCCAGCGCGTGGATGAGCGGAAGTCCTCGCCCCCGTCGCGGATCGTCCTCGTGGTCCATCCACCGGCCGTGATCGGCGACGTCGACGGCAACGGTGCGGCTGTCGGTCACCACGGCGTGCAGCGTCACGGTGCAGGCGTCGTCACGGGCGGCGTCGCTGCAATACGCGTGCTCGACGCTGTTGGCCAGCGCCTCGTAGGTCGCCAGCGTGATGTCCTGACATCGCTCGTCGTCGATCCCGTGGGTCTCGAGCCAGCGCTGGACGTCGGTACGCACGGACGACAGCCGCCGGGGTTCGGCCGGGATGTCGACCAGGGCGAATTCGGGGGCGGGCATCGCCTCCGCGGTGTCCGTGTGCTGCGCGAGCCCTGCCGTCATGCGCCGTCTGTACCCACTGCAGGGCCCTCTCTCACACGGCCGCCACGGGAAGTTCGTCACAGACCGGTCACGACGACGGTTTACGACCAGGTAAATTGGACCGACGACGGAGAAGTTGAAACTTTTTTCTTCTCCGCACCGATACCTCGCATCAGTGGTACCGAATCCATGCACGAGGGAACTCGTGATCCCGGTCACGTCGCATCGGCGCGCGTGACCGGTGCGGCAGGCAGTGGGATCGACTCGACGGAACGGAGCGGCCGATGTTCAGAACGGCGCAGCGCCGTCGCAGCGAGTCGGCACGAAACTACGTCGACTTCTCCGTCGAGGACCCGTCGCTCGACACCCTGCTGTCGCTGGCGGCCACCACCCTGGGCTTCGCCACCGCCATGGTGAACATCATCGACGAGGACCGGCAGTACACCGTCGCCAAGCACGGCGATCGAGGTCCGACCGTGATGCCCCGCGACGACGCCACCTGCGCCCTCGTCGTCGACGCGGGTCGGCCCGTCGCGATCAGCGACAGCCGTCGGGAGGCGCGGTCGACGGACCCGTTGGTCGCCGCCGCGGCGGCCAACCTGGTGCGACTCGAGTACCGGTCCTACGTCGCCGTACCGCTCGTGGGGCGGGAGGGGTTGGTGATCGGGACGCTGTGCGTCGTCGACACCGAGCCGCATCCCGCCGGTGACTACGTCCTGTCGACGTTGTCCGACTTCGCGCGCCTGGTGGAGTCGCACCTCGACGCGATCCGCGGGCACGGTCGGTCGACGTGGGCGCCCCGCGGTCCCGGCGCGGTCCTGGGCGAGGGCGAGATCGTCCCGTGGTTCCAGCCCATCGTCGATCTCGACTCCGGAGACGTCGTCGCGTTCGAGGCGCTGGCGCGTCTGCTGCGGCCGACGCGTACCGGTGTCGACGTGGTGCCGCCGGAGGATTTCTTCTCCGCCGTCGCCGACACCGACCTCGAGATCGACGTCGATCACACGGTGCTCGCCGGCGCGCTGGCGGCGTTCGCTGAATGGCTGACCGACGTGCCGACGCTCGATCTCCACGTCAACCTCTGCGCTCGGCATCTCGGGGTGGCCAGGTCCGTCGAGCAGCTCGACGAGATCGTCGCCGCGTCGGCGGTGCCGCCGCAGCGCGTCGTCTTCGAATTGACCGAGACCCGGTCCTATACGGACTCGCCGCGGGCGGTGGCCTTCGTGCGGGATCTCCGACTGCGGGGTTATCGCGTGGTGTTGGACGATCTGGGGACCGGTCATTCGAGCCTCGAACGTCTGATGGAGCTGCCCGTCGACGGATTCAAGGTGGACAAGGCCCTGAGCCACCGCATGGGCTCGCCGGACGGCGACACTTTGGTGGGCGCGTTGACGGGCTTCGCCTCGGTGACCGAGCGCAGCGTGGTGGTCGAGGGGATCGAGACGGAGGAACAGGCGAGGTCGGCGCGGCACAATGGGTGCACGCTGGTCCAGGGTTTCCTCTACTCTCGCGCTGTGCCCGCGGCCGACGTGCGCGCTCTCGGTCTCGTGTGATCGGAGCGCGTCTCGGCGTGCGGAACGGACAGACGTCAGCGGCTCGAGGAAACGTGGCTGCCGCGTGAACGGGCACCGCGGACCGGAGCCGGGCGTATCCCACGTCCGGCGAGGGGTCGTGGTGTCGGGAGTCGGGAGTCGACGATGAGAAATGCTTACACCGCCCAGCTGGGCGATCTGAACGCCGATCTGTGCGAGCTGGCCACCGGCGCCGAGGAGGCGATGCGGCGGGCCAGTCGGGCGCTGCTCGACGCCGATCTCCGGGCCGCGGAGGAGGTCATCGCGCGCGGAGAGGCGCTGGCCGAACTCGGCACCCGTTGCGAGGACGAGGCCGTCAAGGTGCTGGCCCTCCAGGCGCCGGTGGCCGCGGATCTCCGCCGGGTCTTCTCCGCCGTGCGGATCAGCAGCGACCTCGCGAGAATGGTCGGTCTGTCCGTTCACATCGCGGAGGCGGCGCGGCGCCGCTTTCCCGAGCCGATCGTTCCCACCGATCTGATCGAGCCGTTCGAGGAAATGGCGCGACTGTGCCTGGAGATGTGCGAGCGCATCGTGGCGGCATTGCGGTCGAGCGAGCTCGAGCACGTCGAGGACCTCGATCGAATGGACGATCGGGTGGACGAACTCAAGTCGGTCGTTGTGGGCCGGGTGGTGGCCGAGGACGGACCGGATGTCGTCAATGCGGTCGACGTGGCGTTGCTGGGACGGTATTTCGAGCGGTATGCCGATCAAATCGTGGATGTCGCGTCCAGAATCGTTTTCTTCGTCAGTGGGCGAAAGAATTGAATTGGGCGATCGCGTCGTTCGATCGGTTGCTTTTCGTGAGATCCAACTATGTGAGCGCGGCCACTGTGCTCCACTGTGCAGGTCCTGCGAACAGGCAATAAGGTAACGGACTGACGAGTCGGATCGATGAACCGGCCGTGCCCGCTCTCGGCTTGAAAGGTTCGCGCGTGTCTGCACCCAACTTCGCGGAAAGTGTGTCGCTCGGTGACGCATCGGGCGAGAATTCGTCGTCCTCCGGGCGAATTCGTCGCCCCCGCCGGGTGGCGTCGCGCCGTGAGTGGGAACGCGGTCTGATCGACCGCGTGCGACTGGCCGACACCGTGGTGGTGATCGCCGCCGTCGTCTGCGCGCAGGTGGTGCGGTTCGGCGCACCCCACCTCGCGTCCATCGCGTCCGTCGACTACACGGTGGTGTCGGTCCTGCTCGCCGGAACGTGGCTCGCGTTCCTGTCCATCTTCCGGACGCGATCGCCGCGTGTTCTCGGCAGCGGCGCCGAGGAGTACCGGCGCATCCTCTCGGCCACGTTCCGCCTGTTCGGCCTCGTCGCCATCGTCTCGCTGCTCCTGCGCATCGAGTTCGCCCGCGGGTATCTCGCGATCGCGCTGCCCTTCGGCCTGGCCGGTCTGCTGGTCTCCCGCTGGCTGTTCCGCCGCCACCTCGCCCGGCAGCGGCGCGAGGGCCGGTTCACGACGTCGGTGGTCATCGTCGGCAGTCACGCGTCCGCGCACGCGATGGCCCGGTCCTTCGCCCGCGACGCGTCGGCCGGATACGCCGTGGTCGGCGTCTGCCTCCCGCGCACCCAGCAGGTGGCGGACGAGCAACTGTCGGTGGACGGGCTGTCGCTGCCGATTCTCGGTGACGAGAACGACGTGCTGGCGGCCATCGAGGCGTCGGGCGCGGACACCGTCGCCGTCACCGCGACCGATCACATCGGTCACGAGGGCATCCGCCGCATGGTGTGGGACCTCGAGAAGAAGAACGTCGACCTGGTGGTCGCGCCCGGCGTGGTCGACGTGGCGGGCCCACGACTGCACATGCGGCCCGTGGCCGGCCTGCCGCTGATCCATGTCGAGAAGCCGCAGTACAACGGCGCCAGCCGGTTCGGAAAGACGGCGTTCGACCTGGTCTTCGCCTGTGCCGCACTGCTGGCGGTCCTGCCGTTGTTCCTGGTGGTCGCGGTGCTGATCAAGGTCACCAGCCGCGGTCCGGTCTTCTACCGGTCCGAGCGTATGGGTCTCGACGGCACGCCGTTCCAGATGATCAAGTTCCGCTCGATGGTGCAGGACGCGGACGCGCGGATCGAGGACTTGCTCGCCCTCAACGACAGCGACGGCGGCGTGCTGTTCAAGATGCGGGAGGACCCGCGGGTCACCGCGGTCGGACGCGTCCTGCGTCGGCTGAGCATCGACGAGCTGCCGCAGCTGTTCAACGTCCTGCGTCGCGAGATGTCGATCGTCGGTCCCCGTCCGCCGCTGCGCCGCGAGGTGGAGACGTACGACGGTGACGTGCGTCGACGCCTGCTGGTCAAGCCGGGCCTCACCGGTCTCTGGCAGGTCAGTGGCCGGTCCGACCTGTCCTGGGAGGAAGCGGTCCGCCTCGACCTGAGCTACGTCGAGAACTGGTCGATGACCGGCGACATGCTCATCGTGCTCAAGACCATCAAGGCGGTCGCGTCCAGCGACGGCGCCTACTGACCCGGCGTCGTCGACCGCCGGTCGATCGGATGCCGTCGTCCCGGTTGAGAAGGTCGTCGTGGGGGCACTCGATGGTCGACGAGGCGGTCGAGGACTGGGAGCACGGTTATGTGGCGCACAGACGGGGCCCACGCGGTCCGTGCGCTCGCCGATCTCTGTCGGCCGTTGGTGCGCTACACCGCCTGTGACGGCGCGTCGGTCGCTCTGATCAGCAATGCTGCTCACGACGTCCTCTATGCCACGGACGAAGTCGCGCTGGCCCTCGACGATCTGCAGTTCGCCACCGGCCACGGCCCGTGTTTCGACGCGCTGCGCACCGGGTCGCCCGTCCTCGTCGACGACGTCGCGCGCGAGGCGGACAGCCGCTGGCCGGGATTCTCCGGAGACGCGAAGCGCATCGGCGTGGGAAGCATCGTCGCCGTGCCGCTGTCGGCCGCCCGGGCGCCCATCGGGGTGCTGGAGCTGCACCGCGGAGGGGCGGGGGCGTTGACGGCGCGCCAGCTCGACGCGGTGGACCATTGTGCCGCCGAGATCGCCCGAACCCTGCTCGAGATGGTGGCCCGCAGCGAGTCCGGCGATCCGGGCTTCCCCCGGCTGCGACCGCACGTCGACATGGCCGTGGGCATGATCATGGTGCAGTTGTCGGTGTCGCCGGACGAGGCCCTCTCCCGTCTGCGCGCGGCCGCCTACGCGGCGCGGCGGCCCGTCGAGGACCTGGCCGTCGACGTCACCGAGCGGCGGGCGCGCTTCCACCGGGGGCAGGACACCTCGGACTCCACCGGCGGTTGAGTGCTCCGACGCGGCGAGGACCCGTCTACTGCTCGAGCACGCGCTGGTGGACCGTCATGAGCACCTTGCCGAGTTCGTCGGCGAACGCGCCGGGCGCCGTGTCCAGCGTCGCCAGGTCGGTGACGAACTGTTCCGCGAGATCGCGAACCTTGACGTTGGTGGTCTGAGACCGCCAGAGCAGCAGATCGAACGCCTTGTCCGCGGTGACGCCGAGAGCGATCATCAACGCACCCTTGGCCTGCTCGATCGCGGCGCGAGACTCCATGGCGGCGGCATACCCCTCGACGCGCCGGGCGGCCTGCTGGGCGCGCTCGTCGGCCGACAGAACGGACTGCGCGGCCCGGACGTAGACGCGCAGGGCCTGTTCGTCGACGGTGTCGAAATCGTGCCCGTGGTGACCGTAGAGATTGAGGGCGCCCACGTAGTCCTCGCCGGCGGTGATGGGAGCGGACAGGAAGCTCGTGACGTCGACCCGCTCGATGGCGCGGGCGAACGACGGCCACCGCTCGGCGGCCTGTGCGCGGTCGGCGCGCACGATGTCGCGTGTGACTGCCGCGTCGACGCAGGGACCCTCCTGCTGCTCGTACTGTGCGGCGTCGATGGCCAGGACGAAGGCCTCGGTGCTGGCGGCGGTGACGGCGGTGCCGTCCCGCAGCACGGTCACCCCCGCCGCGTCCGCTCCCGGCACCGCCGTGACCACGCGGGCGCAGATGGACGCCAGCTCGGCGTCGGCGTGCTCGAAGGAGCGAACGACGGAGTCGAGGTCCTTCAGCGCTTCGGCGAGGGTGGCCAGAACCTCGTCCGTGGACGGTGTGGAAAGTGGGTCGTCCGCGTTCGTACCGGTGGTCATGGTGAGCCCTTCGTCGGCGGAGAACGAGCACCGCAACGGGGATCGGGTCCGTGCACGGCCGTGCGTCGGTGACGCTACCCCCCTCGGGGCTCGCGACCGACTGCGTCGGCCGGATCGAGCCGCGTCAGCAGGTCCTGTAGTCCCGCCTCGAAGTCCGCGTCGCCGGGATCGCGCGAGAGGTCGTCCCGCAGAGCCACCACGGTGGGGTAGTCGGTCGGGTCGAGGGAGTCCGACCCCGCCGAATCGGCGTCGTCGGTCCCGGCGACCTCGAGCAGCAGATGACCGAGCAGGAAGCTGGTGTACGAGCGGTAGGCCGCTGCCGCCGCCGGAGCGTCGAACCCGAAGTCCATCAGACTGGCGAGAAAGTTCTCGAGCCACCGCACGCTGCGTAGCGGCGGACGCACCCACGGCGCCGCGGACGGGCGCGTGGCGATGAGCGGAAAGACCTGCGGGTGAGCCAGAGCCATGCGGCGGACCCCGTGGGCGAGTCGGGTCAGGTAGTCCCGCCACCCGTCCGCGCCCTCGGCGAGCACCTGCGGATCGCTGTCCAGATCGTCGATGACCTGCTCGACGATGCCGTCCAGCAGATCGTCCTTGCCGGCGAAGTAGTGATAGAGCGCCATGGCCTCGACGCCGAGGCTGGACCCCAATCGGCGCATGGTCAGATCGCGTGCACCGTGGCGATCGATGAAGTCGATACCGGCGCGGAGAATGACCGTACGGGTCAGCTGACCGCGTCCGGGCGTCGCCGAAGACACCACCTTGCCCCTTTTCTCGAGACGATTGCCGACACTGTATGCCCCGTCTGGCACCGTCTCGGACATGGACGTGTTCGAGGCGATCGCCCGACGACGTGACGTGCGTCGCGAATTCACCGGCGACGTCGTTCCCGACGACGTGCTGTGGCGTGTTCTGGAGGCCGCCCACCGGGCGCCGAGCGTCGGCAACACCCAACCGTGGGACTTCGTCGTCGTGCGGGAGCGGGCCACGTTGCGCCGGTTCGCCGAGCACGTCGCCGCGCGTCGGGCGGACTTCGCGGCGTCGTTGCCGCCGGAGCGGGCCGCGACGTTCGACCCGATCCGCATCGAGGGCATCGAGACGAGCGGGACGGGCGTCGTCGTCACCTACGACGACGCGCGCGGCGGTGAGCACGTGCTCGGCCGAGCGACGGTGCGGGAGACCGGCTTGCTGTCGGTGGCGCTGGCGGTCGAGAACCTGTGGCTCGCGGCGACGGCCGAGGGGATCGGGGTCGGGTGGGTGTCGTTCTACGACGAGCCGTTCCTGCGGGATTTGATCGGTGTCGGCGGGGCGTCGCGTCCGGTCGCGTGGCTGTGCGTCGGGCCCGTCGAGACGCTGCAGGACGTGCCCGATCTCGAGCGGTTCGGCTGGCGGCCCCGGCGACCGTTGACAGACGCGGTGCACTGGGAACGCTGGTGACGCAGTGTCGTTCGTGCGGCGGCCCGCCGGTCACTCGTGCGGCGGCTCGCCGGTGACGACGTGGTCGGCGTGGTTGATGCCTTCCCGCACCAACCGTGCGAGGTGCCCGTCGCGGATGCGGTAGACCACGCGTCGCCCCTCTCGACGCGTGTCCACCAGTCCGGTGAAGCGCAGCTTCGCCAGGTGTTGACTCACGGCGGTGCGGGAGGCGCCGCATGCGTCGACGAGGGCGGTCACGTCCGCCTCGCCGTCGGTGAGGGTCCACAGGATGTGCAGACGGGTGGGGTCGGCCAGCATGCGAAAGGTGTTGGTGGCGGCGTCGAGTCGCGCGGTGTCGGGGTCGACGGGATGAACGAGCGACGGTGGACGGGTGCGGTCCTGCTCGCCGGCCATCGCCGTCACCACCCTGCTCGTCGGAGTCACACGGGGACCGGCTCGGCCACCGTGCGCGGCCAGGTCCGCGCCGCTGCTGCTGCGGTGAGTGTAGCGAGCACCGCCGCCGTGGCCGGGGCAGCGACGGGTGTCGACGCGAGCACGCCCGCCAGGGGATAGGTGACGAGGAAGCAGGCGTGCGAAAGGGAGAACTGGGCGGCGAAGACGAGGGGCCGGTCGGCCTCGGCGGTGCGATCGCGCAGGACGCGGCCGGTCGGGGTGGAGATCGCCGACGTCGCGGCGCCGAGCAGCGTCCAGCCGGTCGCCAGGACGGCCCAGCCGCCGCCGACGGTGAAACCGACCGCGACGAGCGCGAGAACGGTCGCCACCGCGGCGGCGCCGACGATCATGACCGGCCGGACGTCGTGCACCCGATCGAGCAGGCGCGGGAGGGCGAGGGCCGTGACCATCGAGCCCGCACCGAAGCAGGCCAGGGCGAGCGCGACGGCGGTCTCGCCGCCGCCGAGCTCGTCGCGGACGATCGTGACGGTGGCGACGAGGACCACGGCGGTTCCCGACGCCACCACGGCGTTCAGCCAGAGCAGCCCGCGGAGCACGGGGTCGGCCAGCATGAGGCGGGCTCCCGCGGTGACGCGGGCGCGGCGGTTCGGGGCGTCGGCGTGGTCGGTGGGTGCGTCGGCCCGTCGGGCGAGACCACGCCACACCAGCAGTCCCGATCCGAGGAATCCCACGAGCGTGCCGACGAACAGCGAGTGGTAACTCGTCACCAGGAGCGCGGCCGCGGCGAGGACGGGGCTGAGGACGGATTCCAGGTCGTAGGCGAGCCGGGAGAGGGACAGGGCGCGGGTGTAGTCACGCTCGTCGGGCAGGACGGTGGGGATGACGGCCTGGAACGCGGGCGTGAAGGTCGCGGAGGCGGACTGCAGGACGGCGATCAGGACGTAGATCTGCCAGACCTGGTCGACGAACGGGAGGGCGAGAGCGACGGCGGCGCGCACCGCGTCCGCGCTCACCATGAGGGTGCGTCGCGGAACCCGGTGCGCCGCAGCGGACATGATCGGCGCGACGACGACGTACGCGACCATCTTGATGGCGAGTGCGAGGCCGAGGACGACTCCGGCGTCGGTGCCCGCGAGGTCGTAGGCGAGCAGGCCGAGGGCGACGGTGAGCAGCCCGGTGCCGACGAGGGCCACCACCTGAGCGGCGAAGAGCGGGCGGAATCGCGGGTTGCCGAGGACGGTCCACATGGACGCGACAGTACCAACATGTTCGCACGTGTGCACACGAGAACCCGTTGGTCGGCCACGAGGCCGGCGTTCTCGTGCCGTGGAATCGACGAAGGGTCTGGTGCTCGGGGCCGGTTGCCGACATAATCCGTGTCGTGAACGATGTAGGTGTTACCTCGAGTAACCTGATCGCTGCCGCACCACAGGGCGGCGGGGCCGCGCTGGATCAGGTCATCGGCATGAGTGCCGCGGCCGGCGTGATCTCGCTCTTCCTGCTGTATCTGGCGGTCATGCATCGCACCCGCCGCATCACGTGGTTGCAGCGGCTCGCGGACTTCGCGGGGGAGAAGACCAACCGGCCCGGCTGGGTGGCGCTGCCGATGGTCATGTTCGTCTCGACCATCCTCACGGCGTTCTTCGGCTTCATCTGGGACGTCAGCCTGCACATCGGCCGCGGCCGCGACGAGGGCCCGCTGGCGAACCCGGCCCACTACTTCATCCTCGTCGGGCTGTTCTTCCTCTTCATCGCCGGCTGCCTTGCGATCATCCTGCCGATCGACGAGAAGCCCGGCCCGTCGGCCGTGAAGATCACGCGCACCTGGTACGCCCCCACCGGCGGTCTGCTCATCGCCGGTGCGGGCCTGTACGCGCTGATCGGTTTCCCGCTCGACGACATCTGGCACCGCATCTTCGGGCAGGACGTCACCCTCTGGGGCCCGACGCACCTCATGCTCATCGGCGGTGCCGGGCTCTCCCTCGTCGGCGTGCTGCTGCTCGAGCACGAGGGCCGGGTCGCGATGGCCGGCAACGTCGCCACCGATCCCGAGTCCGCCGGCGATCCCACCGGCGACACCGAGACCCGTCCCGCCGTCGGCGTCGAATCCGGTCGACGGGCGGTCATCACCTGGTTCATGCGGGCGTCGGCGTTCGGCGGCCTCGTCATCGGCCTGTCGGTGTTCCAGATCGAGTACGACTTCGGGGTCGAACAGTTCCGCCTCGTGTTCCAGCCACTGCTCATCACGGCCGCCGGTGCGTTCGCCCTGATCGCCGCCGTGCTCATGGTCGGCCGGGGCGCCGCGCTGTTCGCCGTCGCGTTCGCCGCGGTCGTCCGCTGGATCACCGCGCTGATCGTCGGGCCCGTGCTCGGCGAGCCGCACAGCACGTTCGCGCTCTACCTCGGCATGGCCCTCGTGGTCGAGATCCTGGGCCTGACCGCCCTCACCAAGCGCCGTCTGCTCTTCGGCGCCGTCGCGGGTCTCGCCGTCGGCACCGTCGGCGTCTACCTCGAATCGCTGTGGGTCGAGGCCATGTACCTCTACCCGTGGCCGACGAGCATGTGGCTCGAGGCCCTCGCCACCACGATCCCGACGGGCGTGCTGGTCGGCCTCACCGGCGGACTGTTCGCGCAGGCCCTCAGCGGAGACGGACTGCCCCGCCCCGCGATTCGCCGCTCCATCGTGCTCGGCATGGTGGTGGTCTGCTCGGCGAGCGTCGCCAACGGACTCATGATCGACGTGCCGCAGAACGCGCAGGCCACCGTGCAGCTCACCGACGCCCCGCGGGAGGACGGCTTTCGCATGGTGAACGCCACCGTGCAGATCAGCCCGTCCGACCTGATCTCCGACGACCCCGAGTGGGTCTCGCTCCTCGCGTGGCAGGGCGCGGGCGACACGCTGAACGGACTGGTCGTCGACAACCTCGAACGCACCGGACCGGGCGACTACCGCTCCACCCGCCCGATGCCCGTCGACGGCACGTGGAAGACCTTCCTGCGCGTGCAGGACGGCCGCACCATGGCCGGCGCGCCCATCTTCATGGCCGCCGACGAGGGCATCGGTGCCGAGGAGGTGCCCGCGCTCGCGGAGTTCACCCGCCCCCTCGAGTACGAGACCAAGCTGCTCCAGCGCGAGCGCAGTTTCGATCACCCGGCCTGGCTGTTCACCGCGGCCTCGCTGGTGGTGCTCGCCTGCTCCCCCGCCCTGCTGTGGGCGCTGGCCTGGGGTGCGGCGCGCATCAGCCTGCGCTCGCCCGGCAACACCGCGAGCACCGACGAGCGGCCCCGGACGCGCGTATGACGGTCACAGGACCACCGCCCGGCACCGTCTGGATGGCGGACCACCCGCTGATCCTGGCGGTGCCGGCGTTCGTCCCCGCGTTGATCATCGCGGGGGTCGTGGGATTCATCGTGGTGCGCGACCGACGTGCGGAGCGTGCCGAGAACGAGGAGGCCGCGGCGCAGGACGACCTCGCCGCCGCCAACGACCGAGAAGAGGGCCGGGGACGGCCCGGGAAGCCCGACGAGGGGGATTCGTGACGACGCCGAGAACGCGCCGACTGGTGACGACGCTGGCCGCCGTGGGACTGGTGGTGGCGGGCTGCGGTGCGGAGAGCGAGACGCCGAGCGCACCGAACGACGTCTCGTCCACCGTGGACACCACCGTCGTCCAGAGCGACAGTGAGCAGGCCACCGACACGGACTCCACCGACATCGACGTCAGCATCGCCGGTGGGGAGGTCACGCCCACCGACGAGCGGATCGAGGGCACCGTGGGCCGGGAGATCGTGCTGACCGTCGACAGCGACGCGGTCGACGAGCTGCACGTGCATTCCGTGCCCGAGTACACCTTCCCCGTCGCGGTCGGTGAGGACCAGGAGTTCCGCTTCACCGTCGACGTTCCCGGCTCGGTGGACATCGAACTGCACGACGCAGGCGTCACCGTCGCCACGGTGCTCGTCCGGCCGTGACGTTCGGCCACACCGACCTCCTCGCGCACGGCCTCGGCGGGTCCACCGACTTACCGATCCCCGTCACCTACGCCCTCATCGGCGGGGCGTGGGCGCTCGCCGCATCCTTCGCGATTCTGTTGGTGGCGTGGAAGACTCCGCGTCTCGACGCGAGTCGGGTCCGTCGCGTGCTGCCGGGTCTCACGCGGGTGGTCGACTCCCCGGTGGTCCGGGGCGTCGTCGGCGTCCTGTCGGTCGCCCTCGCCGCCTGGGTCGGCGCGGCGTCGCTGCTCGGTCCGCAGGATTCGTCGAACGCCCTGATGGGGGTGTTCTACGTCCTCGTCTGGGTGGGGTTGGTGCCGGCCTCGCTGATCGCCGGCCCGGTGTGGCGGGTGGTCTCGCCGGTGCGCGCTCTGCACCGCGGGGTGTGTGTTCTGCTGCGCCGCAACCCTTCTCGTGGGGTGACGACGCTGCCCGCCGTCGGGGTGGTGCCCGCGGTCGTGGGGTTGTTCGCCTTCGTGTGGCTCGAACTGGCGTCGTCGGATCCGGGTTCGGTTGCGGCGGTGCGACTCTGGTGCCTGGTCTACGTGGCGGTGCTGCTGGTCGGCGCGCTGGTGTTCGGGGACCGGTGGTTCGCCGCGGCCGATCCGTTCGAGGTGTTCTCCGGCGTCGTGGCCCGCCTGTCCTGGCTGCGTCGTGACCGGGAGTCGGGGCAGCTCGCGGCGGTGAGCCCGCTGGACAACGCCTCGTCGCTGCCGATCCGTCGCGGCACCGTCGCCGTGATCGCGACGCTGCTGGGGTCGACGGCGTTCGATTCCCTGGCGCAGACACCGTTCTGGAAGGACCTGGCCCGCGGAGCCGGTGACCCGGTAGTCGCCCGCACGCTGGGCCTACTCGCCTGCATCGCGATCGTCGGCACGGCGTTCTGGCTCGCGGCACGCACCACCGGCGGGGTCACCCGCGCCGAACGCGCGACACTACCGGGGCTGCTGGCCCATTCGCTGATCCCGATCGTCGTGGGCTACTTCGTGGCGCACTACCTGACCTATCTGGTCGAGAAGGGGCAGCAGAGCGTCTTCACGCTGTTCGACCCGTTCGACCGCGGCTGGAATCCCCTCGGCATCGCCGACGCGTCGGTGAACTACACGCTGTCCTCGCACCCGTCGGTCCTCGCGAGCGTCACGGTGCTCGCGGTGGTGATCGGCCACATCGTCGGCGTCACCTTGGCGCACGATGCGTCGCTGCGCATCCTGCCGAAGCGCCACGTGCTGACGGGCGAGCTGGCGCTGATGATGGTGATGGTGCTCTACACCTTCCTCGGGCTGTATCTGCTGTTCGGAGCGTGACTGTCGGACCGCTCGGCTAGGCTCCCGGGCACCGCTCTCGCCGGCGGGTGCTCGGGGGTCGGGCACGGACCATCAGGGGGTTTTCGGTGGGGTTCTCGCGTGTCGTTCGGTCCGCCGCTGTGCTCGGCACCGCGCTCACGGTCCTGATCGGAGCGGCGGCCACCCCCGTCGCCGCCGATCCCACGGGTGGAGCGGCCGCCGCCGCGTGGACGGCCGCCGCCGACGCGCCGCCGCAGTATCCGCAGGTGGCCATCGACTGGGACGTCCCCGTCACCATGAGCGACGGAACGGTGTTGAAGGCCAACGTCTATCGCCCGGCCGACGCGCAGGGCCGGCCGGTGGAGACGGATCTGCCGACGGTTCTCAACATCACGCCCTACACCAAGCTCGCCGGCAATTTGATCGACTCGATCCAGCAGATCCCCGGGGTCAGTGAGCCGGTGCTCGACTTTCTGGCCGGGCTGAACTTCGCCGGCACGCCCTTCGACGGCATCACCGAGCTCACGCAGGCCGTCGACGGCGGCGGCCTGCGCATCTTCGGCGTGAACCGCAACCTGGTGCAGAACGGCTACGCGCAGGTGGTGGTCGACGCCCGCGGGACGGGCTTCTCGCAGGGCACGTGGGACGTCCTCGGCCCGCGCGAGCAGCAGGACTCGGTGGAGATCATCGACTGGATCTCCCGGCAGCCGTGGTCCGACGGCGCTGTCGGGATGAGCGGAATCTCCTACTCCGCCATCAACTCCGTGCAGGCCGCCGCGCTGCAACCGCCGGCCCTGAAGGCGATCTTCCCCGTCGAGCCCAGTACCGACCTGCTGCGTGACATCGTCGGCACCGGCGGTGCGCTCGGCGTGGGGTTCATGCCGCTCTGGCTGGTGCTCGTCAACGCGCTGAAGTTCGTGCCGGACGTGCAGTCCATCCTGCAGGGCCGGTTCGATCCGGCCTGGTTGCAGTCCCGGCTGGACGATCCCGCCATCCTCGTGCCGGAGCTGATCAACGCGCTGACCGCGCCGACCATCGACCAGGTCCGGCCCGAGACGTTGTCCGTGGCGCAGGACGGGCAGTTCTACGCGGACCGCAGCGCCGACGCGACGGCCGTCACCGTCCCCACCCTGCTCTACGGCGGCTGGCACGACATCTTCACCGGCTCGGTTCCGCGGATCTACGACGACATCCCGCTTCAGCCGGGCAGCAAGCAACTGATCATGGGCGACGGCTACCACGTGAACCCCGGTGCCGGCTTCGGTCGCCCGGGCAACCCGCCGCGGCTCGACGCCCTGCAGCGCGCGTGGTTCGACCGCTGGCTCAAGGGAATCGACAACGGAATCGAGAACTACGGCCCCGTCACGCTCTTCCAGCAGGGCGGCGGCTGGACCACCACCTCGCAGTTCCCGCGGGCGGGCGCGGAGTCTCAGCGCATGTACCTCTCGGCCGCGCCCAGCGGCACCGCCGGTCACGCGCGGTACGACGGCAGCCTTACCGAGGCGCCGGTGCCGGACACCGCCCGACTCACCGTCGCGCCGGGTCTGCGTGGGCTGTGCTCCCGCGACGCCGCGCTCGGAACCGCCGGAGCCGCCGCCATTCTGGGGTCGGTATGTACCCGCGACTCACGGTTCGCCGAGGCCGAGGCGTTGACGTTCACCGGGGCACCGGTGACCGCGCCGACGCAGATCTCGGGGGCCACCAACGTCCGGCTGAACACCGTCCTCGATCGCCCGGACGGGTTCTGGGTGGCCACGCTGAACGACGTCGCCCCCGACGGCACGTCCACCCCGCTCACGCACGGTGCGATCACCGCATCGCTGCGCGCGATCGACGACGCACGGAGTACGCGCAGCGCCAACGGTGACTACGTCGACGCGACGCCCGCGCTCACACTGGAGACCCGCCGCACCGTCGTGCCGGGCGAGCCCACCACCGTCGACATTGGCCTGCTGCCCACCGACGCCGTGATCCAACCCGGCCACCGGCTGCGTCTCGACGTCATGGCAGCGTCCGTCCCCCGCTACCTCCCGCTGGGGCCGATGCTCGCCGACTCAGGTCTCGCGCCGCAGCACATCCAGCTGGACCCGACCCGGCCGAGCTTCGTGAACGTGCCGTTCGTGAACTGAGGTGTCCGGGTTAGGGTGACCGGGCACGCGTCGTCCGGCGAGGGAACCCGGTGGGAATCCGGGACTGGCGCGCAACGGTGACGGACCCCGGGTGGGGGTCCGAAGTCCGATCGCTCGCCGGCCGACACCACCCTCGGGGCTCCGCGCACGGGCCCGTAGCAGGACGGCACAACAGAACATGTCACGACTCACCGCACTCACCGCTGCGGCAGCCCTGGTGCTGGCCGCAGGCTGCTCTGCGTCGACCTCCGACGCCGCCGCTCCCACCGTGGACGGCTTTCCCCTCACCCTCGAGAACTGTGGCCGCACGGTCACCGTCGACGCCCCGCCGCAACGCGCGGTGTCGCTGAACCAGGGCTCGACCGAGATCCTGTTGTCGCTCGGACTGGCCGACCGGCTGGTGGGCACCGCCACGTGGACCGACCCCGTCCGCGAGAACCTCGCCGAGGACAACGCCCGGGTTCCCCGGCTCGCCGACGACAAGCCCTCCCTCGAGGTGGTCTCCGACGCCGACCCCGATTTCGTCAGCGCCTCCTTCGGCGGCACTCTCGGCCCGGGCGGAGTGGCGGATCGAGATCGGTTCGAGCAGTTCGGCATTCCCTCCTACCTGTCGCCGACGGATTGCGTCGGCATGGCGGCCACGAGCGTCAACGCCGACGGCGCCCGCGCCGAGCCGCTGCGTCTCGAGACGGTGTACCAGGAGATCCGAGACCTGGCTGCCATCTTCGACGTGACGGAGCGCGGGGAGCAGCTGGTCGCCGACCTCACCGAGCGTGCGCAGCGCGCCGCGGACGGCGTCCCGCCCGGCGACCCCACCGTCGCGTATTGGTTCTCCGACGTCGCGGCCCCGTACATGGCGGGGTGCTGCGGGGCGTCGGGCGTCATCTCGTCGGCGGTGGGGGCGCGGAACGTCTTCGCCGACACCACCGACGAGTGGCCGCAGATCGGGTGGGAGGCCGTCGCCGACCGCAATCCCGACGTGCTGGTCCTCGCCGACCTGTCCCGCCGCACCATCGACGGCGACGCGCTGGAGAGCAAGATCGCGTTCCTCGAATCCAACCCCGTCACCAGCCGGATGCGGGCGGTGATCGACCGTCGCTACGTCGTCGTCAACGGGGCGGATCTGAACCCGTCGATCCGCACCGTCGACGGGATCGAGAAAGTGGCTGCGGCACTGAAGGAGTGGGGCACGGCGTGAAGCACGCCGCAGTCGTTCTCGGCGTGCTGGGGGCCGTCCTCGCGTCGATCGCGGTGTCGATCACGGTGGGCCCGGCGAACCTCACCACCGCCGACGTGGTGGCCGTCGTCGTTGCTCACCTCGGGGGCCCGGCCGCCGAGGTGAGCCGCATCCAGGACGGCATCGTGTGGGAGATGCGCTTGCCCCGTGCGGTTCTCGCGGCACTGTGCGGGACGGGCCTGGCCCTGTGCGGGGCGGTGATGCAGTCGATGCTGCGCAACCGGCTGGCGGATCCGTTCGTGCTCGGCATCTCGTCCGGGGCCTCGACGGGTGCGGTCACGGTGGCGGTGCTGGGGATCGGCGCCGGCGTGCTGTCCCTGTCGTCCGGAGCGTTCGTCGGGGCGTTGGTGTCCTTCGTGTTGGTGATGATGCTGGCGACCGGTGCGGGCGGCGGCACCGGACCGGTCATCCTCGCGGGAGTGGCCGGGACGCAACTGTTCTCGGCGCTCACGTCGTTCATCGTGCTGTCCTCGGCGGACGCGGAGCAGACCAGGGGAGTGCTGTTCTGGTTGCTCGGCTCCCTCGCCGGCGCGGACTGGGCCGACGTGTGGGCCTGCGCCGGGGCCGTGGGACTCGGCATGGTGGTGTGCGTGATCGCGGCGCCCTCCCTCGACGCGATGACCCTGGGGTCCGACGCCGCCACCGCCCTCGGCGTGCCCATTCTGCGGCTGAAGGTGATCCTGCTGGGGGTGACGGCGCTGATGACCGCCACCATCGTCGCCGCGGCGGGGGCCATCGGCTTCGTCGGGCTGGTCCTCCCGCACGCCGCGCGGCTGCTGGTGGGGCCCCGGCACAGCCGCCTGCTGCCCACCACCATGGCGATGGGTGCGGTGTTCATGGTGTGGGCGGACACGTTGGCGCGCAGCATCTTCAGCCCGCAGGAGATCCCCGTGGGGGTGGTCACCGCGCTCGTGGGCGTCCCCGCCTTCGCCGCGATCCTGCTGCGCGGTCAACGGTGGGGCCGTCGGGTGCGCAGCGCCCCTCGACTGGTGGCGGCGCGGTAGACCGGGCCTGGTTGCCCACAACTCGCCGGATTCGACGGGATCCCGCCGAATCCGGCGACCTGTGTGCACTGGCGCCCGCTCAACACCCCCGCCCCGGCCGCAGCTCCAGGTGATCCCGCGACCGCGCCACCACGAACGCCTGCGCAGCGCTCTCCCCGGCCCGCTTGTCGGCGGAGCGCAGGGCGTCCCGGTGCAGCACGTAGCCGGTGTCCATGAGCATCTCCTGCACCTCGCCGACGTCGTGGCGCAGGAAGTCCAGCGACACCTCGTGCCCCCACGCCTCGCGCACTTCGAGCGTCGGCGCGGCGGTCTGGAACGCCAGGAGCAGCCACCCGTCGTCGCGCAGCACCCGGCGGAACTCGGTGAGCACGGCGGGCAACTCGGCCGTCGGGGTGTGCACCAGCGAGTACCAGGCACAGACGGCGTCCACGGCTCCGTCCCGCACGGGCAGCGCCCCCAGATCCCCGATCACCACGCGCTCCAGCGAGGCCAGCCGCACCATCGCCGCCGACCGGTCCAGCCCCACCGGCGAGAGCCCCGCAGCCGCCAGCTCCCGCGCCGCGGTGCCCGGGCCGCAGCCGACGTCGAGCACCGTCCGGCCGCCGGCCGCGGTCACCGAGCGGGCGAACGACGCGAGCACCCCGCGATCGAACGGCGCGAGGGTGGGGAAGGCGGCGGCGTAGTCGTGGGCGATGGCGTCGTACTGCGCGGCCACTCGGGAGGTCACGACGGTCAGCGTAGGTGCGGGTCAGGCGGTGTGTTCGACGGACAGGGGCACGGCGGTGGGTCGGCCGAGGAGGAAGCCCTGGACGAGGCCGGCGCCGAGGGCCCGGGCCGCCTCGAGTTCGTCCTCGGTCTCGATGCCCTCGTAGATGCACTCCGCACCGATGTCACCGGCGAAGGAGGTGAGGGCCTTCGCGGCGGCGCGGCGCATGGGGTCGTGGTCGAGGCCGCGGACGATGGAGGCGTCGAGTTTGACCACGTCCGGCTTGATCTCGACCAGCTGACGCAGGCCCGAGTGGCCGGCGCCGACGTCGTCGACGGAAATGGACAGGCCCGCGGCGCGCAGGTCGTCGAGGGCGAGGGTGAGCTGGTGGTAGTCGCGCACCAGGTCGTGTTCGGTGATCTCGACGATCACCCGCCGCTGCGTGGCCAGGGGCAGCAGCAGCCGAGTGAGGTCCGCCGCCATGATGGTGCCGGCGGAGACGTTGATGGCGAGGAACGCGTCCGGCTCGAGGTGGTGAGAGGCGAGCACGGCGCGCTGCACGGCCGCCAGCTCGAGGGGAGTCTGCAGGCCGGCCGCGGCGGCGTCGGCGAACCACGTCTGCGGGGTGCCGTGGCCGGCCGGGAAGCGGGAGAGGGCCTCGTATCCGGCCACGGTTCCGTCCCCCACGCGGACGACGGGTTGGAACACGATGGTCGGGCCGCCGTCGGCGAGGAGGTCGACGAGGTGGTCGTGCTCCGGGCGTCGTTCGTCGCCTTCGAGCGTGCCGGAGTACCGCGCCAGCGAGGCCGAGGCGATCAGTCGGCCCAGCACCACCAGGCGCGAGGTGCCGTCGCCGAGGTGCGCGCGGGACGTCGTGCACGTCAGCGGAGTGGGCGCGCTGCGCAGCCGGAGGGATTCGACGTCGTCACGCAGGGCATCGAGGTCCTCGGCCACGCGGTCGGCGCCGCCCAGCAGAACGCAGGCGAACTCGGCGTGCCGAATGCGGGCGATCAGCGCGCCGGGGGCGCTCTCGCGCAAGGCCCCGGTCAGTTCGGCGACCACTTCCTTGGCGGTGGTGCGCCCGTGACGGGCGTCGATGTCCTCGAGGGCGACGTGGATCAGGGCGACGCCCATGGTGAGGTCGGCGGTCCGCAACTGTTGGACCTGGCCGATGGCGGCTTCGAGGCCGCGGCGGTTCAGCAGACCGGTCGTGGTGTCGCGGCGTGAGGTCGACACCTGGTCGCGCAGGTACGCGACGTAGAGCTGCACCAGGAACGGGGTGGTGCTGGCGCCCAGGATGGTGACGGTGCGGGCGGCGAGCAGCATGGGGTCGGCCTCGTCGGCGGCCATGGCGGCCAGGACCAGGGTGACCACCACGGAGAACACGATGTGCATCCGGAGGACCCGGCTGGTGGTGAACACCACGCCGAACAGCGAGACGAGGATCAGCAGCACGGCTCCGGGCAGGGCGTCCCAGGAGGACTCGAAGCTGAACAGCACCGCGGTGATGCCGATGTCGGAGTACAGGATGAAGAGGGGTGCCATGGCGTCCCACCGTCGGAACCACCGCCGCCAGGCGTACGCGACGGGAATGGTGGTCGCGGATGCCGCGGCGACGACCCAGAGCCCGCCGGGGCGCAGTTCGCCGGACAGAGCGGAGAAGGTTCCGGCGGATCCCACGACGACGATGAGCATCACGACGGCGCGACGCGACGACCGGGCGATACGATCGCGGGTCGGCACGGCTGCCGGGGTGCGCAACATCGATTCCACGCTCCATCGCCGGGGCCACCCGGCCCGACCCCGGATGACATCCAACAGGTGATGACAGATTCGTTGACGCAAGCATATTCGGACGGCAAAACGTTTACCAGAGCCCGTGGTGGATATGGGGTCCGAATAGCGTCGTCGTTCCGGTCGGTACGGACGCCGAAGTGCGGAAAGGCGGGGCGTGTCGATGCCGACGTGACTCGGCGCCCCGTATCGTCCCCGACGGCGGGAGAGCCCGCTCCTCACCCGAAAGGCCCTCTTGCCGTGACCACCACGTTCCGCGTCGCCGCGGCGTCGCTGTCCGCCGCGTCCCTCGTCCTGGCCGGATGTTCGTCGTCGGACACCGACGACGCCACCGGAGGTGCGGACGGTGCGATCACCGGCGAAATCACGGTGTTCGCGGCGGCGTCGCTGAAGGCGACGTTCACCGAGCTGGGGGCGCAGTTCGAGGCCGCGCACCCCGGCACCACGGTCACCTTCACGTTCGCCGGGTCGTCGGACCTGGTCACCCAGCTGACCCAGGGCGCACCGGGCGACGTGTTCGCGTCCGCGGATACCGCCAACATGACGAAGGCGGTCGACGCCGGGCTGATCGCCGGCGAGCCGACGAACTTCGCCACCAACACCCTCACCATCGTCACCCCGCCGGACAACCCGGCGGGCATCACGTCGTTCGCCGATCTCGCGACCCCCGGCGCCAAGGTCGTCGTCTGCGCGCCGCAGGTGCCGTGCGGGTCCGCGACCGCGACGCTCGAGTCGGCCACGGGGGTCGACATCACCCCGGTCAGCGAGGAATCGGCCGTCACCGACGTGCTGGGCAAGGTCACCGCCGGCGAAGCGGACGCCGGTCTGGTGTACGTCACGGACGCGTCGGGCGCGGGGGAGGCCGTCGCGACCGTCCCGTTCCCGGAGTCGGCGCAGGCCGTCAACACCTACCCCGTCGCGGTGCTCGGGGAGTCGCGAAACGCTGCGGCGGCACGGGCATTCGAGGAGTTGCTGACCGGCCCGGAGGGTCGTGCGGTGCTGGAGAACGCCGGGTTCGCCGCGCCCTGACGCGCGCCGCGGTGAGTTTTCGTGACGACGCGAGTCGGAAGACGTAAGAGTCCGTCAGTGGAGGAGAAGTCATGCGCCAGTTGATCGTCACCGCGTTCGTGTCCGTCGACGGAGTGATGGAGGCGCCGGGCGGCGAGCCCGGCTACCGCAACTCCGGGTGGACGTTCCAGGCCGTGGAGTTCGACGAGGCCGCGTACGAGATCAAGGGCCGGGAGCAGTCGGAGACGACGGCCCTGCTGCTGGGTCGCACGTCGTACGAGGCGTTCGCGCCGGTTTGGCCGACCATGGCGGACTTCGCCGAGTACAACGCGATGCCGCGATACGTGGTGTCGACGACTCTGGAGCGTGACGACGAGCGGTGGCCGGCCACCGTGCTCCGCTCCGTCGACGACGTGGCCGCGCTCAAGGAGACCGACGGCGGGCCGATCGCGGTCCACGGCAGCGCGACGCTCGGCAAGTCGCTCGCCGACGCGGGACTGGTGGATCGGTACCACCTGTTGGTCTTCCCGGTGTTGCTCGGTGCGGGCCGGCGGCTGTTCAGCGAGACGGACAAGGATCTGCAGAAGCTGACTCTGGTCGAGCACGAGGTGTATTCGAACGGAATTCAGAAGCAGGTTTTCGACGTCCAGCGGTGACGAAATCCAACAATGCGGGGAAAACTCGAGTAGCAGGCACCGCAGGGGTGTCGTAGTTTCCCGGTCATGGCTATTTCGGCGGAAAACCGTAGAAAGCTGAACGTCTTCACGTTCGTGGTGGGAGCCGCGCTCACCATTCTCGCGATCTACGACCTGTCGATCGGCGAGCGGGCCGCGAGCGTGTGGATCGCGATCGTGTGCTGGCCGATCGTGGCCGTCGGGTCGGCGTACCAGCTGTGGGGACCCGCGGCGCGGCGCACGTGATCCGAATTCCGGGCCGGGCGATCCATTCCCGCACCGGTGTCGAATGGGTCACATGATGTGGCTGATCGTCGCGGTGGCCGTTCTCGCGGTGTGGACCGTCGGGGCCGTCGTGCTCGGCGTCAAGATGGGCTACGCCATTCGCCGGGCCGACGAGCGGTCCGAGACCGATCGCGCCGGCGCTTACCTCGAGCTGGTGTGGTTCGAGTCCAAGACGAAGAACACGCTGCTCACGCGCGTGTAGCGCGCGTGGTTACAGCAGGCCCTTCGCGGCGCAGAGCGCGAGCAGGCCGGCGAGGACCACGCCGCTCACACCGAGCAGCGCGGCCTCGAGCGGTCGCGGTTTCCGGGGGTCACGAACGGTGGACGTCCTCTTCGCCATACCGCGAGTGTCCCGTATCCCGGTTTCCGCCGCAAGAACAGGGGAATCGGTGTCCTCCGAACGAATGACACGGGGGATTGACCCGGAATGGCCGGTTCACCCGAAGTCGATCATCACCTTCAGAGCCTCACGGTCGTCCATGGCGCGGTACGCGTCCGGGACGTCGTCGATACGCACGGACCGGTCGAACACCTTGCCCGGCGCGATGGTCCCGTCGAGCACCTGCGGGATGGCATGCTCGAGGTAGGCGCGGACGGGAGCGACGCCGCCCGTCAGCGTCACGTTGTGGCCGAACAGCGAGGCCCACCCCACGGGCGCGTCCTGGTACTGCGGCACACCCACGCGTGAGATGACGCCGCCGGGACGGACGATGCCGTAGGCCTGCTCGTACGCCGGCATGTGCCCGACGGCTTCGAGCACCACGTGGCTGCCCTCGCCGCCGGTGAGCTCCTTGACCTTCTCGATGCCCTCGTCGCCACGCTCGGCCACCACGTCGGTGGCGCCGAACTCGCGGCCGAGGTCGGTGCGGGAGGTGTGCCGGCCCATGAGGATGATGCGCTCGGCGCCGAGCTGCCGGGAGGCCAGCACCGCCGAGAGGCCCACCGCGCCGTCGCCGATGACCGTGACGGTCTTGCCCTGCTCGACGCGGCCCATCACCGCGGCGTGGTAGCCGGTGAGGTAGACGTCGGAGAGCGTGAGCAGCGACGGCAGCAGGTCCGAGTGCTCGTCGACACCCGGCACCGCCACCAACGTTCCGGATGCCTGCGGGATGCGGGCGTACTCGGCCTGCAGTCCGCCGGTCTCGGCGCTGCCCCAGCCGCCGCCGTGGACGCACGAGGTGTGCAGCCCTTCCCGGCAGAACGCGCAGGTGTTGTCGGAGTACGTGAACGGGGTGATGACGAAGTCGCCCTTGCGCAGACCCGTCACCTCGGCGCCGAGGTCCTCGATCACGCCGATCAGCTCGTGCCCCATGGGCCGGCCCTCGCTGCGGGGCTTCAGCGAGTGGTAGGGGTGCAGGTCGGAGCCGCACACGCACGCGCGGACCACGCGGACGATGGCGTCGGTCGGTTCGAGGATCCGCGGGTCGGGCACGGTCTCGACACGGACGTCCCCGGCGGCGTACATGAACGTTGCTTTCATGCGTATGTCTCTACTCCTCCGAGGCCATCGGAGCACCCCTGGGGTCGGTCCGGTCGCGGTGCCATAGTGAGGGCGTGCCGGAACTCGATCACGACGTCGCCCGCGTTCGCGCGCTCCTCGCCGACCTGGGGCTGGACTCGATGGTGGACATCCACACCCACTTCATGCCGCACAACGTGCTGGCCAAGGTGTGGGGCTACTTCGACGCGGTCGAGCCGCGGCTGGGTCAGCCCTGGCCCATCGAGTACCGCACCGAGGAGGACGCGCGGACCCAGCGGCTCCGTGCCTACGGCGTCGAGCGGTTCACCTCCCTGCTCTACCCCCACAAGCCGGGCATGGCGCAGTGGCTGAACGGGTGGGCCGGGGAGTTCGCGGATCGAACGCCGGACTGCGTCCGCACCGGCACGTTCTATCCGGAGGCCGAGGCGGCGTCGTACGTCCGGACGGCGATCGACGACGGCGTGGGCGTCTTCAAATGCCATGTGCAGGTGGGGGATTACGACGTCCACGACCCGCTTCTCGACGACGTGTGGGGCGCGATCCAGGACGCCGGCGTCCCGGTGGTGATCCATTGCGGGTCCGGTCCCGAGCCGGGTCGCTACACCGGTCCCGACCCCGTCGAGACCCTGATGCGTCGTTACCCCCGCCTGCCGTTGGTGATCGCGCACATGGGCATGCCGGAGTACGCGCAGTTCCTGGACCTCGCCGACCGGTACGAGAGGGTGCGGCTGGACACCACCATGGTGTTCACCGCGTTCACCGAGCGGCTCGCGCCCTTCCCGGTGGACCTGCGCCCGAGGCTGCTCGACCTGCAGAAGCGCATCCTGTTCGGCAGCGACTTCCCCAACATCCCGTACCCCTACGCCGACGCCCTCCGGGCCGTCATGGAACTCGGGCTCGGTGACGACTGGGCGCGGGACGTGGTGCGTGAGAACGGGCGGGGGTTGGTGGGGTAGGGGGTTCTGCCATGTCGCTGTCGTTCGAACGGACTCTCCTGCAACAGGTTCGAGCGTCCTAGTCTCCGGAGTGCGCAGTCAGCGCATTCTGCAAGGAGGCAACATGGCTTACGACGACCGCTGCTCGCGATGCCGCGAGCGCCGATGCAGTACCTGCAAGGGTGAGGGCAAAGTGTGGGGGATGTTCGGTCACTGCACGTCCTGCCGAGGACACGGGGGCGCGCCGTGCTCACAGCACCGATGACAGCGCTCGCGTGACTGCCCTTCCCACACTCTTGTAAGGAGATCTCATGGTCATGCTCGCTTGGTCCGTGCTGGGTGCGGTCGTTCTGTTGTCCGGTTGGTTCGTCACCGAGAGTCCTGGCACCGTCTTCGTCCTCTTCCTGGCTTTCGTGTTCGCGACATGGGTTGCTGCGCTGGTGTTCTCGGCTCGCGCGCGGAACCAGGAGGATTTCCTCGTCGCGTCGACCGACGAGGTCGTCCTCCGGGCGGTGGCATCTCTCTTCGGGCCGTTGTGGAAGCAGGTCGACGGCCCCGGGCAGTTGAACTACAAGGCCCGTGGAATGGGTTTGGGCGTCCGGTCCTTCGGAGTGCAACCGACTATGTCGATCGACGCGGAACAATTTCCCGAAGGCGTTCAGGTCAGCGTGTGGACCTCGCATTGGATCAATCAAGGGGGGATGGTCATCGGAGTCGATCGAATCATGGCGCATCGGTGGCGAATCCGTCGAGCGCTGGCGGCACTGCCCGTCAGCGGTGACGCCTCGACACCTGTCTGACCCGAGTTCAGAACGAGGCCCGGCGCGTCACACGGCGCGCCGGGCCTCGTCTGTCGGAGCCTGTCGGGTGTCGATCGCTCAGTAGTACGTGGCGAAGAAGCGCGAGACGACGTCGGTGTTCGCGTCGGCGGCTGCGCCGCCGGCGACGATCAGCACGCCGAGGGCCACGACCGCGACGACGATCGGCCGCACCAAGGAATGCCGACCCACACTGGACGCCGTCTCGACGAGTGCGGCGACAAATGCGGCGAGCGCCACGCCGGTGACCCATTGCAACAGGGTCGCGACGTCCGTGAAGAGCCAGAGGAAGACGTCGGAGTTCTCCCGCGGCAGGCTCGAGGCGACATCCACGAGTGGCTCCGCTGTGGCCCATCGACCCAGCGCGATCGCCGGTAGCACGGTCACCCCGGTGGCAATCGCCGCGACCGAGGCCAGGCCTCGCGGCGGAACGGGAGCGTCGACGGGTGTCGACATCACTTGGTACGCAATGCGTCCGGCGACTGCTGCAGCGAGACCGCTCAGAAGGACGCCCACGGTGCCGTCAGGAATGCCTCCGGTGAACAGCGCGACGACAGCACCGAGCGCAAACGACACCGCCGCCGACCCCGCCGCCGGCACCACGACGATGCGCGCGATGTCGCTCTTGATCTGCAGGCTCAGTCGGAGGACGACCACGGACAGAAGTCCGATCGTGGGCAGGAAGCCACTGTGGTCACCGGGCCACCCGAAGGCGCTTTCCGGCATGATCGGCCCGCCGCCGACGACGGGTGCCACCTGATCCGAGATGGTCTGGAAGAAGGACCAGCGCCCCAATTCCGGTATCCACTGACCGACGAAGACCACGAGAGTCGGGATGCCGACGAGGGCGAGAAGAGTGCGCGCGTACTTGTCGACCGGCTGCGGGGTCTTGGCGGGTTGGTCCGGGACCTCCTGGTGGATCGGTGTGTTCAGGCTTTCGTCGGCGGATGTCAAGCCTTCGATGCTGGCACCGCCCCCGTCGAAGGAGCTTGACCCGGTTCTCCGGACACCTGATCTGTAGCGTTGCTGCTGCAGGAGAGGAGTCCGAGCCATGCCCGCTGCACATCCAGAGGAGTTCC
>NZ_FOJN01000004.1 GCF_900111805.1 Rhodococcoides kroppenstedtii | reverse complement strand
GTCCGCTACAACACTCGACGAGGCCACTCCGCCCTCGGCGGACACCCACCCATCACCCGACTGACCGCCTGAGAACAACGTGTCAGGTCACTACACCTAGCCGGCGTCGAAGTAGGAGGTCTCCAAGTAGTCGTGCACCGCCTTCGCGTGCACTCGGAACGAGCGGCCCACCCGAACGGCCGGCAGCTCGCCACCGTGCACCAAGCGGTACACGGTCATCTTGGACACCCTCATCAACGACGCCACTTCGGCCACCGTGAGGAATTGCGTGCCGGCCACGGCCGGTCCTCCGTCGTGCGACGAGTTCTTCGAACCCGACCCGGACGGCTTGTCCACTGATTCCATGAAATTCACATACCTCCGGCACGTCCGCGCCGCCGGCTTCCCCTCCGGCGGAACAGACACGCACGTGCTGCGACCGAGCTTAGCGGGACACCTGTGACTTCTGCGACGGGTGGGGGTGGATTTCGTCCGAATTACCGACGGGGCCGACCCGATCAGCCGAGGAGCGGAGTCCCGTCGGGCGGGATCCCCAGCACCACGCTGCGTGCCTTGGCCGCCTCCACGGCGTCCAACACCGCGGCGCGGAACCCGCGTCGTTCCAGTTCGGCGAGGGCGGCGGCCGTCGTTCCCCCCGGCGAGGTGACCCCGGCGCGGAGCTCGGTGGCCGACTCGTCGGACCGGTCGAGCATCGCGGCCGAGCCCACCATGGTCTGCGTCACCAGCGTCGTCGCCGTCTCGCGTGTCAGACCCAGCCCGACGGCCGCGTCCACCATGGCCTCGGCCATGAGGAAGAAGTAGGCGGGCCCGGAACCGGACACCGCCGTCACCGCGTCGATCTTGTCCTCGGCGACCACGGCGGTGCGGCCGACGGTGCCCAGCAGCTTGCGGACGGCCTCGATGTGCTCTGACCGCGCGTGCCGACCCGGGGCCAGCACGCTCATCGCCTCGCCGACGAGCATGGGGGTGTTGGGCATGACCCGCACGATCGGGATGCCCGCGGGCAGCTTGGGCTCGTACCGCGACGCCGGCACTCCCGCGGCCATCGAGACCACGATCTGCTCGCGCTCGCCGTTGAGCTCGGCCTTCGACATCTGGGTGACGACGGAGTCCACGTCGTCCGGCTTGACCGCGACGACGATGACGTCGGCGCCCTCCACGGCGTCGACCACGCTGGTCGCACGGATGCCGAACTGCGTCGCCACGGCCTCGGCGCGCGCCGGATGCTTCTCCGCCAGCACCACCGAGCCCGTCGGCAGTCCCCCCTCGATCAGCCCGGCGATCAACGCCTCTCCGATTCGGCCGCCACCGATCACCGCGATTCTCGTCATGGGTGACAGGTTCTCACGGCGCCGATCAGGCCTGCGGGAGCGGCACCATCGCCAGCTGACGGCTCTGCACCACCAGCGCGCCGGTCTCGTCGACGACGGTGTGGTCCTCCTCGAACCACTGTCCCCCGACGACGGCCGACGAGGACGTCACGCGCAGCCATCCCGGCGTCGGGGTGCGGCGCAGGTACGTCGTCAACTGCACCGTCGGCGCCCACCCGAACAGCCCGCGGTTCATCGTGACCGGCGGGCAGATGTCGCCCGTCATGACGGCGAAGAGCGCGGCGGTGGCGGGATCGTCCTCGTCGTCCGGTCGCGGGCGCACCCACATGCGGATCTCGGCGGATCCCTGTGCGCCCGTGAGGAAATACGCGGCGGTCGGATCGAGCCGCATGTCGCAGCCGCGGGCGACGTGGACGACGTCGGCCATCGGATGTCCGGGCGCGACGCGGGCGGCGGCGTCCGGCGGGGTCGGGTCCATCGCCAGGGCGGACGCGAGCGGCCCGTCGTGCTCCCGGTGAACCGGCGCGGCGGTGTCCGGTGTGCCCAGGGTGACGACGCACCGCACGGCGGGTCGGTCGCCCTGGCTCAGGACGGCGTCGACGTGGGCGACGCGGCGACCGCGCTTGTGGATCGTCGTGGTGACGGTCACCGGACCGGGATCGGGCGCCGCGAGGTAACTCGCACTCACCGCGAGCGGCGAGAGCACGGCCGGGTCGTCGTCACTCGCGAGACGCTGCGACGCGGCCGCGGCACACACCGCCATCATCGCGCCGCCGTGCACCTTGGGTCCGATGGTCCACGTCGGATCGATCGTGCCCGCGAAGACGTCGGTCTCGACCCGCTCCAGCGTCGTCAGGTCTCGGAACGGGGCATCGGTCACGACGTACTCGGTTCTGCCGGGGCGGACCGTGAGGGCCGGCCGAGGTGGGTGCGGGCGAAGGCGAGCGACCGTTCGAGGGCGGTGGAGCGCTCGGCCGCCGTGCGGGCGTTCTGGGTGTTGATCTCCACCACCGCCTGCCCGTCGAAGCCTCGCTCGGCGACGCGGCGCAGGACCTGCGCGACGGGCTGGGTGCCGTCACCGGGCACCAGGTGTTCGTCGACGGACGCGCCGCGGCCGTCCGCGAGATGGAAGTGTGCGAGCCCGCGACCCATGCGGTCGGCGAGGTCGACGGCGTCGAGTCCCGACGTCGCGGTGTGCGAGAAGTCCAGTGTGTAGTGCGCGAAGCCGACGTCCGTCGGGTCGTACGACGGCGCGAAGGCGGATACGCCCAGTCCCGGCCGACCGCCACGCCGCTCCAGGCGCCGCGCCGAGCCGGTCACCGCGCCGAACAGTCGATCGAGCCGCATCGGGAACATGTTCTCCACGGCCACCACGACACCGTCGGACGCCTCCTCGAGCTCCGCCGTCTGCTCGGCGAAGCCATCGACGTACGCGCGCTGCCACCGGAACGGCGGGTGCACCACCACGGTGCGCGCACCCAGCGCCTCGGCGGCGTGGACCGTCTTGGCCAGCTTCGCCACCGGGTCCGACCCCCACACTCGCTGGGTGATGAGCAGGCACGGCGCGTGCACGGCCAGCACCGGAACGCCGTAGGTGCGGGAGAGACGGCGAATCGCCGCGGGGTCCTGACTGATCGGCTCGGCCCACACCATCAGCTCGACGCCGTCGTACCCGAGCTCGGCGGCGAACCGGAACGCGGACTCGGTGTTCTGCGGATAGACCGACGCCGTCGACAGCCCGACCGGAGTCGTCGGCCGACTCGGTGGCACCGTCATGTGGACAGCATGAAGGCCAGCGGGCCCAGCGTGACGAACACACCCACCACCACCGCGAGCAGGATCGAGACGATGTCGTCGGTGCGGCGCAGCACACGCACCACGGCCACCAGACCGACGATCACGAAGAACGCCAGCACCAGCGCGACCCACGGGAGCATCTCCCACAGCCGCTCGAAGCCCTTGAACAGCAGCGCGCCGAGCACGATCGCGACGGCGCCCTGCCCCACCAGCGACAACCACTGCCGGACCGGTCCGCGCGACCGGGCGGGAGCGGGGGTGTCCGCCGCCTCGTCGGGCGCGGTCTCGCTGTCCGTCTCTGCGTCGGCAGCTGCCTCGACGTCGGCGTCGACGCGGGTGAGCACGGTGGTCTCCGGCTCGGCGTCCTGCTCGAGGCCGAGATCCAGCTCGGGCTGGGGTTCGGGCTCCGGCTCGAGCTCCGGTTCAGGCTCCGCACGCCGGTCCGGGCGCGCGACGGAGTCGCGCAGCCGGTCCCCCGCCACGCTGGGGGCGCCCGAGAAGAGGGCGGGCTCCTCCTGCGGGACGAAGGCCGGGGTGGGACGACGACGGGTCTCCGTCTCGGCCACCGGCTCCGGTTCGGGCTCCACCACCGGCTCGGGCTCCGGCTGGGACTCCGCCACCGGCTCGGTCTCCGGCTGGGACTCCGCCACCGGCTCGGTCTCCGTCTCGACCGGGTGCTCCTCGGCGACGGCCGGGGTCTCCTCGGTGCGGTCCTCGTCGACCCTGTTCTCGTCGGCCCGGTCCTCGTCGGCCCGGTCCTCGTCGGCCGGCGCCTCGTCCCGGATGACGGGAATCTCACCGGTCAGCTCGGCGACCGAGATGCCGCCGGCCATGCCGCGGCGGCGGCGGCCGCCCGTGCCCACGGTCGCGCCGTTGCGGGCGAGCAGTTCCGCCACCGACACCGGGCCGGTGGTGCCGCCTGTGTTGTCGTCGGTCATCTCGCGCCCTGTCTCACTCACCTGGTCGTTCTCGTCGGTCGGTCTCGGTCGTTCGGTTCCGGTGGGGCCACTCGCCCGGTCACGTCGCCGTCGTCGGCACGACGTCACCGAACGACTCGGTGTCCAGCTTGCGCAGGATCAGCCCCTCACGCAGCGCCCACGGGCAGATCTCGAGGGTGTCGAGTGACAGCGCGCGCATGGCCGCCTCGGCCACCAACGCGCCCGCCACCATCTGCCGTGACCGGTCGGCGCTGACTCCCTCGAGCTCGGCGCGATCCGCCGCCGTCATTCTCGAGATGAAGGAGATCACCTGACGGAGGCCGTCCGCGGTCAGCGTGCGCTTGACCCGCGGGCCGGCCGCCGACGGTGCCGCTCCGGTCAGTCTGGCCAACGAACGGAAGGTCTTCGACGTTCCCACGGCACGGTCCGGCAGCCCGGGGGCGAGGACGGCCTTCGCCGGTTCCACCAGTTCGGCGTCGAGCCAGTCCCGCAGGACGGCGACGCGACGTTTGCCCGGCGGGTCCTCGTCCAGCCAGTCGCGGGTGAGGCGCCCGGCGCCGAGTTGGAGGGACATCGCGACGTCGGGGTTCTCGTCGATACCCGTGCTGAGTTCGAGCGATCCGCCGCCGATGTCGAGGTCGAGGATCCGGCCGGCGCTCCAGCCGAACCAGCGGCGCACGGCGAGGAACGTCAGACGCGACTCGTCCTCGCCGGAGAGAACCTGCAGGTCGACACCGGTCTCGTCGCGCACGCGGCCGAGCACGGCGTCGGAGTTGCGCGCGTCGCGCACCGCGGACGTCGCGAAGGCCATGAGTTCACCGCAGCCGGACGATCGGGCGATTCCGGCGAAATCGGCCACGGTCCGCATGAGTCGGTCGGCGCCCTGGGCGGTGATGTCGCCCGCGTCGTCCGTGTTCTCCGCGAGGCGCAGCGCAGCCTTGGTGGAGCTCATCGGTGTCGGGTGACCACCACGATGGGCGTCGACCACGAGGAGATGAACGGTGTTGCTTCCGACGTCGAGCACCCCTAGCCGCACATCGAACACCGTACTGGGTCTAGCGTCGTGGCCTGTGACACGTGCTCCGAAGGATGTCACCGAGCGTCCGGCCGACGTGCTGGAACCGGTGGCGACGGCCAAGCTGGATCCGGCGCCCGAGGTGCCGCCCGACTTCCCGCGCGAGTGGGTGGAGTTCACCGATCCCACCGACCCCGCCCACCTCGTTCGCGTCGACATGACGTGGTTGCTGTCGCGGTGGACCTGCGTCTTCGACACCCCCGCCTGCCAGGGCACGGTGCCGGGCCGGCCGGACGACGGCTGCTGCTCGCACGGCGCGTTCCTCTCCGACGACGACGATCGGGCCAAGCTCGATCGGTCCGTGGCGATGCTGACGGAGGAGGACTGGCAGTTCTTCGACAAGGGCCACGGCAAGAAGGGCTACACCGAGATCGACGACCTCGAGGGCGAGCAGGCGGTGCGCACCCGGAAGTACAAGGACGCGTGCATCTTCCTCAACCGGCCGGGCTTCGCCGGCGGGATCGGCTGCGCCCTGCACCGCATGGCGCTGCGCACCGGCGTCGAACCGCTGACCGTCAAGCCCGACGTCTGCTGGCAGTTGCCCGTCCGACGCACCCAGGACTGGGTCACCCGCCCCGACGGCGTCGAGATCCTGCAGACCGTGGTGGGCGAGTACGACCGGCGCGGCTGGGGCGAGGGCGGCGCCGACCTGTCCTGGTACTGCACCGGGTCCCCCGACGCGCACGTGGGCAGCAAGCCCGTGTGGCAGTCCTACGCTCCGGAACTCACCGAGCTCCTCGGCATCGACGTCTACACCGAGCTCGCGGCGCTGTGCCGTCGGCGGGAGGGGCTGGGCCTGATCGCCGTCCATCCCGCCACGCGCGAGGCCTCCCGGACCTGAGGCCGCACCTGCCGGGCTACTCCTCGAGCTTGTAGCCCAGTCCGCGCACGGTGACCAGGTGCACCGGCTTGGCCGGGTCCGCCTCGATCTTCGAGCGCAGCCGCTTGACGTGCACGTCGAGCGTCTTGGTGTCGCCGACGTAGTCCGCGCCCCACACCCGGTCGATCAACTGACCGCGCGTCAGCACACGACCGGAGTTGCGCAGCAGGTACTCGAGCAGGTCGAACTCCTTGAGCGGAAGGGTGATCGTCTCACCGTTCACCTGCACCACGTGCCGCTCGACGTCCATCCGCACCGGGCCGGCGGACAGGACGGAGGTGTCGTCGATCTCCTCGGTGTCGGCGCCGCGGCGCAGCACGGCCCGGATCCGCGCGATCAGCTCGCGCGAGGAGTACGGCTTGGTGACGTAGTCGTCCGCTCCCAGCTCGAGGCCGACGACCTTGTCGATCTCGCTGTCGCGGGCGGTGACCATGATGACCGGCACGCCCGAGCGGCTCCGCAGGTGCTTGCAGACGTCCGTGCCGCTCATGCCGGGCAGCATGAGGTCGAGCAGGACGATGTCCGCCCCGGACCGGTCGAACTCGGCCAGTGCGGACGGGCCGTCGCCCACCACCGTCGCCTCGAACCCTTCCTTGCGCAGCAGGAAGGCCAACGGGTCGGCCAACGATTCCTCGTCCTCGACGATCAGCACACTCGTCACGGGATGTCCTTTGCGGTCATGACGGTTCTCCGTCGTCTTCGATGTGAGCGGGGATCAGCAGGGTGAAGGTGGACCCGGTGCCGGGCTTGCTCCACAGCTCGATGCGGCCGTTGTGATTGGCCATGACGTGTTTGGCGATCGCGAGTCCGAGGCCGGTCCCGCCCGTCGCACGCGACCGGGCCTTGTCCACGCGGAAGAAGCGTTCGAACACCCGCTCCTGATGCTCCTTGGCGATGCCGATGCCGCGGTCCGTCACCGACAGCGCCACCATGCGCTGGCCGTCGACGTCGCGCTGGGAGCGGGTGACCGTGACCGGCGCTCCCTGCGGGGAGTAGGCGATGGCGTTCTCCACGAGGTTCGACAGGGCCGTCACCAGGAGTGTCTGATCCCCCAGCACCTCGAGCCCGCTGGGGTGATCGGTGGTGACCGTGATGCCCGCGGCCTGGGCCTTCAGCTCCGAGCGGGCGAGGGCGTTGCGCACGACGGTGTCGACGTCGACCACGTCGAGATCGGGCAACTTCTCGGCGCCCTGCAGCCGGGAGAGGGAGATCAGCTCGCTGACCATGTTGCCGAGCCGGGTGGACTCGTCGAGCATGCGCTCGCCGAAGTGATGCACCGACGCCGGATCGTCGGCCGATTCCAGCAGGGCCTCCGCCAGCAGGCCGATGGCCCCCACCGGGGTCTTGAGCTCGTGACTGACGTTGGCGACGAAGTCCCGACGGGTCGCCTCCATCCGCACCTGCTCGGAATCGTCGTCGGCGAACAGGACCACGAAGCGTCTGTCTTCCCGACTGAGCAGCTGCGCGGTGCCGCGGACCGCGATGCCGGGCCGGCCTCGCTGATCGAGGACCGTGAGGTCGACCTCGACGCCCTCCCCCGTCTCGAGGACGCGGGTCGCGGCCTTCCACGCCCGCTCGTCGAGCGAGCGAGCCCGCACCAGGCCCAGTTCCTCCGCGCGCGGGTTGAAGAGCACGACGTCGTGGAACTGGTCGACCACGGCGATCCCGCTCTGCGCGGCGAGCACGATGAGGTCGAGGACCTGGGACATCGTCAGCCCGTTCTCGCGCTTGAGCCGCTGCGCCCGCACGGACGTCAGATAGGGCACCAGCACGCCACCGACCAGGTAGCCACCGAACGCCGCGACGGCGACGAGGATGACGACGGTCGGGGTGTTCACGGGCGAATCGTACGGCGGTCGGAACGGGCGTCGTCGCACGGTGGGCCGGGTTTTCCCGACGTCACACGGCGTCCGACGCCCGTTCGCGCAGCGTTCACGTGGGGGCTACTTTCCGCCCTGGTTCGCCACGGCGGCCGCGCCCGCCGCAGCGGCCTCCGGATCGAGGTAGACGCCACCGGGCGTCGTCGGGACGAGCTTGTCGCCGGACTCGGTGAGGTCGTACTGCAGCGGGATGCCGGTGGGGATGTTGAGCGCGGCGATGTCGGCGTCGGAGATGCCGTCGAGGTACTTCACCAATGCGCGCAACGAGTTGCCGTGCGCGGCCACCATGACCGTGCGACCCGCACGCAGCTCGGGGACGATCGTCTCCTCGTAGTACGGAACGAACCGCTCGACGACGTCCTTCAGGCACTCCGTGAGCGGGACCGTCTCGAGGTCCGCGTAGCGGGGATCGGCGTCCTGGCTGTACTCGCTGCCGGCCTCGATCGGCGGGGGCGGGGTGTCGTAGCTGCGGCGCCACAGCATGAACTGCTCGTCGCCGAACTTCTCCTTCGTCTCCGCCTTGTTCAGACCCTGCAGCGCGCCGTAGTGGCGCTCGTTGAGACGCCAGTCGCGCACCACCGGGATCCAATGCCGATCGGCCGCGTCCAGCGCGAGGTTCGCGGTGCTGATCGCGCGGCGCAGCAGCGAGGTGTACAGCACGTCCGGCAGCACCCCGGCGTCCTTGAGCAGTTCACCGGCGCGCCGCCCCTCGGCCTCGCCCTTCTCGGTCAGGCGCACGTCCTGCCACCCGGTGAACTGGTTGGACGCGTTCCATTCGCTCTCGCCGTGGCGCAGAAGGATCAGAGTTCCGATGCTCATGGCGTCAGTTTCTCACGAGCGCCGACCGGCCACGTCGTACGCACGGACGCTCGTTCGACGAACGCATGGACTTCGCACGAACACTGTCACCGGACGCCGTCCCACACCTCCCGCGTCGCCGCGCGCGGATCGTCGACCGTGGTGCCGGGGAACATCTTCACCGTCCGCGCCGTGCCGTACCGCCCCCAGCCGGGGTTGCCGGTGCGGACGAAGTCGACCCAGGCGCGGTGCATCTCGTCCGCCAGCGCCTGCGGCGGTGTGGGGCCGGTGATGCGGGCGGTCTCCGGCTTGTCCAGCACGTCGAACACGAACGGCAACTCCAGCGCGTGGCAGGCCCCGAGGTTCCCGTCGAAGAGCGGCGAACGCCAGGTGAACTCGTAGACGTGCGCGGGGTGGGCCTCCGCGATCCGCACGGCCGGCATCCGGAAGAACCAGTCCGTCATGATCGCGATCATCAGCTCGCCCGGCGAGGCGTCGGGCAGCTGCGCGCGGTAGACGTCCAGAGCCGCGGGGTTCAGTCGGTACCCCGCGAGGATCGCCGCGAGATAGTCCTCGGTGATGTGCGGGACGATGCCCGCGGGCACCAGGAAGAAGGCGTGCTCCTCGCTGGTGGTACCGATCAGGATCTCCACCTCCGCACCCGCGCCGTCCGCGATGCGCGAGTACGGCTCCGCCGGGACCACGTCGCCGTCGACGTAGGGCTGGAAGGCCATCATCTTCAGCGCCAGCTCGCCCCACGCCCCCGACGCCGCCTCCGCCGCCACCCGGTCCGACAGCGACCGCTGCGCGTCCAGCAGTGCATCCACCGAGACGGATCCGAAGCCGTCGACCGAGGGCTCCACCGACAGCGACGACGCGAGCGCCGCGGCCACCCTGCTCGCGGTCTCCTCCGCGATCACGTTGTGTCCGCCGCCGCTCTGCAGGATCGCGCGGCGGAACAGGCCCTCGGCGCGGGGCATCGCGAGCAGCGTGGCGACGCTCATCGCCCCCGCCGACTCCCCCGCCACGGTCACCTGCGCCGGGTCGCCGCCGTAGGCCGCGATGTGATCGCGCACCCACTCGAGGGCCGCCACCTGATCGAGCAGACCGCGGTTGGCCGGAGCGCCGTCGATCCGCGCGAACCCGTCGACACCGAGGCGGTAGTTGATCACCACCGCGACCACGCCGTCGCGAGCGAACGCCGATCCGTCGTAGGCCGGAACGGCGTTGCTGCCGTTGACGAACGCCCCGCCGTGGATCCAGACGTACACGGGCGCGGACCCACCCGGGTCCGGGGTGTACACGGCGACGTTCAGACAGTCGTCGCCGGCGACCTCCGGCTCGCTGAGGATCTCGCTGGTCGGCGGCCGGTACCCGACCTTAGGAACCGTGGCGCCGTGATCGAGAGCGTCCCGCACCCCGTCCCACGAGGGCGGCGCCGTGGGTGCTCGAAACCTGTTCGGTCCGAACGGCGCCGCCGCGTAGGGCACCCCGAGGAACGCGGTGACACCGTTCTCGGTGCGTCCGCGCACCTGGCCCTGGGGTGTGTCGATCGTGGTCGTGTCCATGGCTCATTACTACCGTGCCGCGCGAGTTTTCCCACGGAATCGAGCCGAGATCGACGATCTCGCAGAAGCGGCCACAATACTGTGTCGAAACGCGCACCACCCCCGCCCGCACGAGGCGGACGGGGGTGGCGGGAGGAGAAACGGTTCCTAGACGGTCTCGGCGGCCCGCAGGTCCTTGCGCAGGATCTTGCCGGAGGCCGACTTGGGCACCGTGTCGATGAACTGCACGCGGCGAACCTTCTTGTGCGGCGCGACCTTCTCCGCGACGAAGGAGATGACGTCGTCCTCGGTGAGCGACGCGCCCTGCTGCAGCACGACGAACGCCTTCGGCACCTCCTCGCCCTCGTCGTCGAGCACACCGATGACGGCGGCGTCGGCGATGTCGGGGTGGGTGAGAAGGAGCGACTCGAGCTCGGCCGGCGGGACCTGGTAGCCCTTGTACTTGATGAGCTCCTTGAGGCGGTCGACGATGCTGACGTTGCCGTTGCCGTCCACGACGGCGATGTCGCCGGTGTGCAGGTAGCCGTCGGAGTCCAGGGTGTCCGCGGTGGCCTGCTCGTTGCGCAGGTAGCCGACCATGACGTTGGGTCCCTTGATCCACAGCTCGCCGGGCGCGCTGACCTCGGCGGACCCGGCCGCCGGGTAAGCGACCTCCTCGCCGGTGGCGGGATCGACGATCTTGTTCTCCGAGTTGGCCACGGCCGCACCGCAACTGCTGAGCGGCACGTCGTCGCCGTCGAACGGGATGGCGTGCGAGACCGGGCTCAGCTCGCTCATGCCGTAGCCCTGGCGGACCTTGGTGTGCAGCCGCTGCGCGACGGCGTTGCCCAGGTTCTCGTCGAGCGCTGCGGCGCCGGAGAAGACGCAACGGACGCTGGAGATGTCGTACTGCTCCACCAGCGGGTGCTTGGCCAGCGCGACGGCCACCGGCGGTGCGATGAAGAGGAAAGTGATCTTCTTCTCGGTGGTCAGGCGCAGGAACATCTCGAGGTCGAACTTCGGCATGGTGACCAGCGTCGCGCGGACCTTCAGGCCGAGGTTCAGCAGCACCGTCATGCCGTAGATGTGGAAGAACGGCAGCACGGCGAGCAGGACGTCGTCCCGGCCGGCGCCCATGCGCGGCTGGACCTGCGAGACGTTGGCGACGAGGTTGCGATGGGTCAGCATCACACCCTTCGGCCGCCCGGTGGTGCCCGAGGAGTACGGCAGCACGGCCAGGTGGGTGGCGGGGTCGAAGCTCACATCGGGAGCCGAGTTGCCCTCCGTCAGCAGGTCTTTCAGCGACTCGTGCCCTTCCGCGCCGTCGAGCACGACGATCCGGTCCGCGGCGAGGCCGACCTGCTCGGCGGCGGCCTTCGCCTGCGGCAGCAGCGGAGAGACCGTGAACAGCATCGTGGCCTCGGAGTCGGTGAGCTGCTTGGCGATGTCGTCGGCCGTGTACAGCGCGTTGACCGTGGTGGCGACGGCGCCGGCGCGCAGGATGCCGTGGAAGACCGAGGCGAAGGCCGGCACGTTGGGCGAATGCAGCGCGACGACGTCCCCGACCTGCACGCCGCGGGCGGCGAGTGCGCCGGCGACGAGGTCGATGTGGGCGACGAGGGTGCGGTAGTCGGTGACGGCGCCCGACGGTCCGTCGATCAGGGCGGGACGCGACAGGTCGTCCTCGCTCAGGTCGCCGAAGAGGAATTCGTGGACGCTCTTCTCGGGGATCTCGACGTCGGGATACGGGCTGCGGAAACTCATGGATCTCCTCGATACGGCGCGGGGACGACTACGGGGTGAATCTTAGTGTGCACGCCCGGTCACACCAACGGTGATTGCCTCCGTCGGGTGACAGGTGTCACAACCGCAGCGTAGTCGAGGGATGTCCGATTCGAGGACCGGTCCGTCGGGATACGACCGGCCCGGTCCGTCGGGATACGACCGGCCCGGTCACCGCGGATTCGGCCAGCCCCCGGTCGACTCCTGCGGCTCCACCAGGTGACGGAACGCCTCCAGGTTGTGCAGCGACTCGCCGCGGGAGACGCGCCACTCCCACTCGCGGCGGATCGACGCGGCGAATCCGAGCTCGAGCAGGACGTTGAAGTCGCCGTCGGCGGCCTCGAGGACCTGACCCAGGACGCGGTCGATCTCCTCGCCCGTCACCGCGTGAGTGGACATCCGACCGACCAGGTAGACGTCGCCGATCTTGTCGATCGTGTAGTGCACGCCGTACAGACGTCGGTTGCGCCGCAACAGGTATCGGTAGACACCCTCGAAGTTCTCGTCGGGCTTGCGGCAGACGAACGCCTCGACGCGCACTCCGTGGTTCCCGACGGTGAGCAGCGTGGTGGTCTTGAGCTTGCGCTCGCCGGGCAGTTCCACGACGAACTCGGTGGCCGACGCCCGGTGGTGATCCAACTCGCGGTCCGCGAGCACGTCGGCGATCAGCGCCGCCGTCCGCTCGATCGTCCCTGCCCGGTCGTTCGTTCCGTCCTGTGTCGTCATCGCGCTCCCACCGATCCCGCTCGCCGCATCCTCCACAGCCCGCGCGGGCGGCGGGGGGAGAACTCTCCGGTCGGCCGGTCCACGCCGCCGGTGCGGCCGAACCGCCACGCCGCGCGCTCGTACGTCTCGAGCAGCCCGTCCGCGGTGTGGTCCCACGAGAAGTTCCGTGCGTGCCGTGAAGCATTCGACGCCAGGTGCCCGCGCAGATCGTCGTCGCGCAACACCGAGTCGAGGGCGTCGGCCCACTGCGTGACGTCGTGCCCGTCGACCAGTACCCCGGTCTCACCGGACCGCACGGCCACGCCGAGGCCACCGACGTCGGCGGCGACGACGGGAACGCCACAGGCCTGCGCCTCGATCGCCACGAGCCCGAAGGATTCCGAATAACTGGGCACCGCAACCAGGTCGGACGCGCGGTAGACGTCGGCGAGTCGCTCCGGCGGCTGCGGCGGCAGGAACGTCACCCGATGCGCGATACCGAGGGAGCGAGTGAGGTCGATGAGCGAATCCGGCCGCTCGAGACCGGTTCCCGACGGGCCCCCGACGACGAGCACGCGCAGCGGCCGTCCCGGGTCGCGATCGACGAGCACGGCGGCGGCCGCGACGAGGACGTCGGGCGCCTTGAGCGGCTGGATGCGTCCCACGAACGTCACGACGATCTCGTCCTGCGCCAGACCGAGACTCGCGCGGGCGGCGCCCCGGTCCCCGGGCGAGAACAGCGTGAGATCGGCTCCGGGAGCGACGATGTCCACGGTGTCCTCGTCCGCTCCGTAGGCGGCGACGAGCGCCTCCTTCTCGTCGGCGGTGTTGGCGGTCAGGCGGTCCGCCTCGGCGACCACCTGCCGTTCGCCGATCTCCCGCGCCGCGGGTTCGGGACGATCGCCCGCCGCCACCGACCGATTCTTCACCGCGGCGAGCGTATGGGCGGTGTGCACCAACGGAATTCGCCACCGATCGCGGGCGAGCCAGCCCACCTGACCGGACAGCCAGTAGTGGGAGTGGACGATGTCGTAGTACCCGGGCTCGTGCCGCGCCTCCTCGCGCAGGACACCGGCCGCGAACGCGCACAGCTGCGTCGGCAGGTCGTTCTTGTCGAGTCCCTCGAAGGGCCCCGCCGCGATGTTGCGGACCAGGACACCGTCGGCCGCCTCGACCACCGGCTCGTCGCGGGACGACGTGGCCCGGGTGAAGATCTCCACCTCCACGCCCCGCGCGGCCATGGCCTTCGCCGTGGCCAGGACGTAGACGTTCATGCCGCCCGCGTCCCCGGTACCCGGCTGCGCCAGGGGAGACGTGTGCAGCGACAGCACGGCTACCCGGTCGGGACTGCGTCGGCGGACCACCGTTCCAGTGTGCCCTGTCCGGTTCCGGCGGGGCGCCACGGGCCGTTCCGGTGGGACGCCCGGCCCGGTTCCGGGCGGACCGCACCGGCGCGGTCAGAGGCGGCCGAGCGCCTCGGTGAACGCCGTCGTCTCGGCCAGGAACCGCGCCGGATCCGCCACGAACGGGCCGTGGTCGACGCCGTCCCACCACGACGTCGTCGCACCGGGAACGAGCTCGGCGGCGTGGCGACCCGAGGCGACGTCGACGACGGTGTCCGCCGTGCCGTGCAGGACCAGCGTCGGCACGTCGAGGGCGCGCAGGGTGGCGTCGTGATCGACGTCGCGGGCGAAGACGGCGGACCGGACCCGCGGCCGCGTCGTCAGGGACGTGCCGAACAGCGCCTGAGTGGCGACGCCGCTCGCGTCGGGACCGGTCAGTGCGGTACCGAAGCTGCCGAGCGCGCGAATCGCCACGCGCGCGTCCTCGCTGGTCGCGCCGGGGATGGCGGCCCGCATGGCGCGGCCGACGGTGCCGCCCGGCTTGTCGCGGCCGATCGAGGTGATGGCACCGACGAGAATCACGCCCGCGACGGCGGCGGTGCCGTGGACCGAGAGGTAGTCGCACAGCACGAGCCCGCCGTAGGACCACCCCAGCAGGACCGCGCCGGAGCGAACGCCTTCCTGTTCGAAAATCGCGTGCAGGTCGCCGGCCCAGAGCGCGCTGTCGTCGTAACCCGACTCGGGGGCGCCCGAGTAGCCGTGTCCGCGCAGGTCCACGGCGATCACCCGGTGGCGCTCGGCGAGGTCAGCGAGCAGCTCGTCGCCCCAGCACGCGGAGTTCTGCGCCCAGCCGTGGACCAGCACGAGCGGCCGAGCCGCCGCATCGCCGGTCACCCGATACACCAGCGACGTGCCGTCGCGCCCGAACGCTTCTCGTATGGCCATGCCACCAACCTAAGGGGACCGACGTTGTGGGATCTCAGGAAGCCCGGCCGGGCGGGTCGACCGGTCGGTGCAGCGTCGTAACGTCGCTGGCTGCACACGAATTCTCGCAGGGGGTCTGTCGTCGTGACCGAGGTGCACCAGCGTTCCGTCTCACCGAAGACCGGTGAGTGGCGCGATCTGAACCGGTACTACTGGCCGTGGGCGCTCATCGCGCCGATGCTGCCGGCCATCGCCGTCGGCCTGGTCTACGGCCTGCAGTGGTGGGCGCCCGACGTCTCGCAGATCGCGTGGTGGTCCGGGCCGATCTTCCTGTACGTGATCGTGCCCATCGCGGATCGCCTCGTCGTGCCGTTCGACGAGAACCCGCCCGAGGATCTGGTGGAGGCCCTCGAGGCCGACTTCTGGTACCGCGGCTGCGTCTACGCCTACATCCCCATGCAGTTCTTCGGGGTGATCTTCTCGAGCTACCTGCTCACCGCGGACAGCCTGACCTGGCTCGGCCTCGAGGACGGGTTGCCGCTGGTGTCGAAGATCGGCCTGGCCCTGACGGTCGGCCTGGTCGGCGGCATCGGCATCAACACCGCCCACGAGCTGGGGCACAAGCGCGTCGACTACGAGCGCTGGCTCTCGCGCATCGTGCTGTCGCAGACCTTCTACGGGCACTTCTACGTCGAGCACAACCGCGGCCACCACGTCCGGGTGGCCACGCCCGAGGACCCGGCGTCGTCCCGCCTCGGCGAGACGCTGTGGCGGTTCTACCCGCGCTCGATCGTCGGCGGCTTCCGCTCCAGCTGGACCCTGGAGAAGGAACGCCTGGCTCGGGAGGGCAAGCGCACGTTCTCGTGGTCGAACCAGAACCTCACCGCGTGGCTCATGAGCGCGGTGCTGTGGGCCGCCCTGTGCGCGATCTTCGGCCCGGACCTGCTGCCGTTCCTGGTGCTGCAGGCGGTGTACGGCATCTCGCTGCTCGAATCGGTCAACTACCTCGAGCACTACGGTCTGCTGCGCCGGACCAAGGAGAACGGCCGCTACGAGCGGTGCACCCCGGAGCACAGCTGGAACAGCGACTACGCCGTCTCGGACATCTTCCTGTACCACCTGCAGCGGCACAGCGATCACCACGCCAATCCCACCCGTCGCTACCAGGTGCTGCGCAGCATGCCGGAATCGCCGCAGCTCCCGGCCGGTTACGCGCCGCTGATCCTGGTGGCGTACTTCCCGCCGCTGTGGCGGGCGCTGATGGACCGCCGGGTGGTGGCGCACTACGACGGCGACGTCACGCGCGCCAGCATCCAGCCCGGCAAGCGGGAGAAGTACCTGCGCGCCTTCCCGCCCGCCGGGACCTGAATCAGGCGCCCGCGCCGATCTTGCGCATCGTCCCCACCGGATCGGCGTAGATCGGCCCAGGGACACCGCCGCGGCGGCGTAGTCCTGCACGCGCTTGCCGAAACCGGTCACTCTGATCGATCCCGTGGTCGACCCCGTCGTGGCCAGGGCGCTGTGCCGGGCGAACGACGCCTCCACGCGCTCCATCGCGGGCGGGTAGGCCGTGAACGCCTGCCCGCCCACCTGCACGCTGTCGGGATTGAGGACGTCGTGCACCAGGGCGAGAGCCCGGCCCAGCGCGTCCGCGCGCTCGTCGAGCAGCTGCTGCGCCGCCGCCACACCGGTGCGCGCGGCCAGGTACACCGCGGCGATGGACCGCTCCGTGGGCGGGAGGACATCCGCGCGGTGGGCCGCGGCGACGATCGCCCGGTCGCTGACCGTGGCGTCGAGGCATCCCGTCCGGCCGCAGTCGCACACCGCCGACGAGCCCGTCGGCAGGTGCGCGATCGAGCCGGGACCGCCCGACGGCGTGTGGACCCGTCCGTCGATGCTGATGGCGAGACCGCTGGTCTCGCGCGCGTAGAAGTACAGTGACGTGCCGCTCTCGCGGGCCGGTCCGGCCGGCCCACCGAGCAGCAACTCCGACGCCGCCATGGCCTCGACGTGGGGTGCGACGGAGACGACGCTGCCGAGGCGTTCGCCGAAGGCGGCGCCCACGGGGGCCTGAGTCCAGCCGAGTCGCGGGTGGTCCACCTTTCCGGTCCGGGTGTTCACCCGGCCGCCGATGGCCACGCCCACCAGCAGGATGCGCCGCCGATGCCAGCGTCCGACGAACGCCGCCGCACTCTCGGCGAGCGATCGCAACGCGCCCGGGGCCGCGCCGGCGGGCGTCGCCACCTCGACGCCGCCCAGCACCACACCGCGCAGGTCGACGGCGACGATGCGAGTGGTGGTGGCGCCGATGTGGACGCCGAGCGTGCACTGGCCCTCGTGATCGATCTCGACCGGAATGCGCGGACGACCCACGGCGCCGGCCGTGGACAGATCGGCACGCTCACGGAGCAGGCCGGCGCCGATCAGCGCTGTGACGTGGCGGTTGACGGTCGCGGTGGAGATTCCCGTGTCGCCGACGACGACGTCACGAGAGACGGGTCCGCGGCGGACGACGGATCGGAGGACGACGGACGCCGGTGCGTCGGACACCCGCATCTCGGGCGCGATGACACGGGCGGGACTGCGCCGTAGCGGGTGCGCTGCGGCAGTGCGGGAACGGGAGCGAAGCGACGCCGCGGAACGGGCGTGCACGGTCGGAACAGACATGGGTCCCTCGTCGGTACTGGAGGTGGACGGGCTGACAGGCCGGTCCACGACCGGCCACCGATGGCCGATCCGTACGCGAGGAGCGCGCGGTCAGGCCGAGAAGCCGCCGCGACAACACAGTTCACGAGCAAGGGGCAGACGGGAGCCCAGCGCCGCGGTCACATACGTGACCCGGGGAGCGGAGGTCCGAGGGGCTGCCATGTGGCCGAAACTAGCACCGAAACCGGCGACCTGCAGCACCACCGGTTCCGCTCGAGGTGATTCCAACCGTCGACACACCCCTGGTCGGCACCGATCATCACGCCATGGAGATCGTGAAGCTCGGCGCGAACATCGGTGCACGTATCGACGGTGTGACCGTGGCCGGAGACCTGCCCGACGACGTCGTCGCCGCCGTGTACGACGCCCTGCTCGAGCACGAGGTCGTCTTCTTCCGTGATCAACATCACGTCGACGAGCAGGTGCAGTACGCGTTCGCCGAGCGTCTCGGCGTCCCCACCACCCCGCACCCGACGGTGCGCTCGCGAGGCGTCCGCACGCTCGCCATCGACTCCACGTACGACAAGGCGAACAGCTGGCACACGGACGTCACCTTCGTCGATCGCATTCCCAAGGCGTCGATCCTGCGGCCGGTCGCCCTTCCGCCCTACGGCGGCACCACCACGTGGGCCTCGACCACCGCGGCCTACGAGCAGATGCCGCCCGCGCTGCAGGCCCTGGCCGACTCCCTGTGGGCCGTCCACACCAACGTCTTCGACTACGCCGCCACCGCCGCGGAGAAAGCGATTTCCCCCGAGGCCGCGCGGTACCGGCAGGAGTTCCGCAGCGAGTACTTCGAGGTCTCCCATCCGGTGGTGCGCGTGCACCCCGAGACCGGCAAGCGGTCCCTCGTGCTCGGCCACTTCGCCAAGTCCTTCGACGGTCTCTCCTCGAAGGAATTCCGGGCCGTATTCGACCTGATCCAGGACCGCGTCACCCGGCTCGAGAACACCGTGCGGTGGTCCTGGCAACTCGGCGACCTCGCCATCTGGGACAACCGCTCCACCCAGCACTACGCCGTGGCGGACTACGACGACCAGTACCGCCGCCTCGAGCGCATCACCCTCGCCGGCGACGTTCCGGTGTCGGTCCACGGCGAGTACTCACGCGTCGCGGCGGGTGACGCGTCGGGATACAGCGCGCTCCCGGGCCCCGACCGGCTGGCCGGCTGAGCGGTCCTACGCTGAACTCATGACTGCACCCGACCCGTCCACCACCCCCACCGCCGTCGTCACCGGAGCCAGCTCCGGCATCGGCGAGGCCACGGCACGAAAGCTCGCGGCCGACGGGTACCACGTCGTCGTCGGCGCCCGGCGCGTCGATCGGCTCGAGACCTTGGCGGAGGAGATCGGTGGCACGGCCCTCGCGCTGGACGTCACCGACGACGACTCCGTGGCCGCGTTCGTCTCCGTCCTCCCCCGCGTCGACGTCCTGATCAACAACGCGGGCGGCGCCAAGGGCCTCGCCCCGGTGGCCGACGCGGACCTCGACGACTGGCGCTGGATGTGGGAGACCAACGTGCTGGGCACGCTGCGCATGACGCGGGCCCTGCTGCCCAAGCTGATCGACTCCGGCAACGGTCTGATCGTGTCGATCACGTCGATCGCCGCGTTCGAGACCTACGACAACGGCGCCGGCTACACCTCCGCCAAGCACGCCCAGGGCGTGTTGCACCGGACCCTGCGCGGCGAGTTGCTCGGGCAGCCGGTGCGGCTGACGGAAATCGCGCCCGGCGCCGTCGAGACGGAGTTCTCGCTCGTGCGTTTCGACGGCGACGCCGATCGCGCCGCCGAGGTCTACCAGGGCATCGACCCGTTGGTCGCCGCCGACATCGCCGAGATCATCGGTTTCGTCGCGTCCCGTCCGTCGCACGTCGATCTCGACACGATCGTCGTGCGGCCGCGCGATCAGGCGTCGGGCGGCCGCTTCGCCCGTCGGGAGTCCTGAGACCGATCAGGCCAGCGCGCTCCACGACTGCCAGGTGGCCCAGTCCACCGCCCAGTCGTAGATGTCGCCGTCGGCGGCCGACAGATCGATCCGCGTGCCGCTGACCTCCACGGGGTCGCCGTACATCGCCATCTGGAAGTACGTCTGCGCGTCCTCCGTCGAGAGGTTGATGCAGCCGTTGGTGACGTTCGACGAGCCCTGCACGCCGGTGGTCAGCGGGTTCGCGTGGATGAACTCGCCGTTGTTGGAGATGCGCGTGGCCCAGCGTTCCCGCACGTTCTCGTAGTACGGCGGGTTGGACATCAGGAAGTCCTCGTACTTCTCGGTGACCACGTGGATGCCGCTGCGGGTGACGTTGCGGTCCTCGTTGCCCTGGCCGTAGCTCACCGGGATGTCCATGACGGTCTCGCCGTCGCGAACCACCTGCATGCGGTGGCTGGTCGCGTCGGCGATCACCACCTGGTTGCGGCCGATGGAGAAGTCGAGCGTGACGTCGGACTCGCCGTAGGCGCCGTCGCCGTAGTTCACGCCGTACAGCTTGGCGTCGACGTGGACGGCGGTGCCGGGCGCCCAGTAGTTCTGCGGGCGCCAGTGCAGTCGGGAGCCCTGCTCGTCCGGCAGCCAGGCCCACGATCCGACCGTCGGCGGCGTCGTGGTCACCGTGATCGCCTTCTCGACGGCCGCCTTGTCGGCGACGACGTCGTCGAACGTGAGGATGATCGGCGCCGCGACGCCGACGGTCTGGCCGTCGCCGATGTTGGTCGACACGGACGTGACCGACGACGGTTGCACCGTGGTCACCGTGCCTTCGACGGGCACCGTCTTACCGTCGGTGCCGACGGCGGAGCCGGACCAGGTGTACGTCGCGCCGTACCCGAGGGGCTCGCCGACGGTGAACGCGGTGGACGACGGATCGAGCGAGCCGGTCACCGCGCGCCCGTCGGCGGTGGTGAGGGCGACGCCCTGCAGGGTCCCGCCGGTCACCGACACCGAGATCGGCGCCGTCGGCGCGACGTCCGTCGCATCGGGTCCGGGGGTGTACGTCACCTGCGCGACGGGCGCGGCCCCGGTGGTCGGGGCGGCCGCCTGGCCGCCGCCCGACGAGCCCCCCACGGTGCAGCCGGCCACCAGCGCGACGACGGCGAGCAGCGCCGTGATCACGAGAGCGACCGCGAAACGAATCCTGTTCACTCGGACCAGAATACCGCCGGGTACGACACGGTCAGTCCAGCGAGCAGTTCACCAACCGGCATTCCGGCGTGAGCGTGATCCCGTACTTCTCCCGCACTCCGGCACGTACGTGCGAGGCGAGAGCCACGACGTCGGCCGCCGTGGCGTCGCCCCGATTGGTGATCGCGAGGACGTGGCGGGTGGACAGCGTCGCCGTCCCGCGCCCGAAGTGCGCGCCGTAGCCCCGGTGGAAGCCGGCGTGCTCGATCAGCCACGCGGCACTGAGCTTGATGCCCTTGGGGTCCGTGAACTGGGGCGATCCGAGCGCGTCGGTGGGAACGGACTCGACGATGGGGTTGAGGAAGAACGATCCGACGCTCCAGGAGTCCTGGACGGCGACGTCCCACACCATGCCGCGGTCGGTCCGCAGGGCGACGACGGCGTCGCGGACCTCGCGGGCGGACACACTGTCGCCGATGCGCACGCCGAGGCGCTCCGCCAGGGCCGCGTACCGCACCGGTGCCGACATCTCGCTGCGCTGGAACCGGAACGTGACATCCACCACGACGTAGCGATCGGTGTACTTGAAGGCCGACGATCGGTGCGATCCGAAACCGCAGCGGGCGTTGTCCCAGACCTCGACCTCGCCGGTCTGCCGGTCGAGGATCGTCACCGTCTCGAGCCATTCCGACGTCGACGTTCCGTACGCGCCGACGTCCTGCACCGGGGTACCGCCGGCCGTGCCGGGGATGCCGGACAGCGCTTCGGGACCGGCGAGGCCGTGGTCGAGTGCCGTTCGAACCACCAGGTCCCACTCCACGCCGGCGTCGACCCGGATGCGGGTGTCGTGGACCTCGAGGCCCGTCGTCGCGATCCGGACCACCGTGCCGTCGAAACCCTCGTCGCCGACCAACAGGTTCGATCCGCCGCCGAGCAGCAGCATCGGGGTGCCCGCGGCGTCGGCCTCCCGGACCGCACGCACCAGCTCGGCGGACGTCGTCGCCGTGACGAGAGTGCGGATCGGGCCACCCACCCGGATGGTGGTGAGGTCGCGGAAGCACACGGGATCGCCGGTGCTCGGGCCCGTCGCGAGGGGGGCGGTACTGCTGGTCACCGGTGTGACGGTACCCGGCCGGTCCGGAGCATCGCATCGTCGCACCTACCATGGAGGAGATTCAGCGTCAGCTTTTCGGGAGGATCACGTGCAGGTCACCAGCGTCGGACACGCCGGGTTCCACATCACGACAACGGCCGGAACCATTCTGTGCGATCCGTGGGTGAACCCCGCCTACTTCACCTCGTGGTTCCCGTTCCCGGACAACTCGCAGCTCGACTGGGACACCCTCGGCAACTGCGACTACCTCTACGTCTCGCACCTGCACAAGGACCACTTCGACCCGAAGCACCTGGCCGCGCACGTGAACAAGGACGCCGTGGTGCTGCTGCCGGACTACCCGGTGCCGGATCTGAAGACCGAGCTCGAGAAGCTCGGTTTCCACACCTTCGTCGAGACGACCGATTCGGTGAAGCAGACGGTGTCGGGGCCGAAGGGCGAGCTGGACGTCATGATCGTGGCGCTGCGGGCGCCCGCCGACGGGCCCATCGGCGACTCCGGCCTGATCGTGAGCGACGGCGAGACCGTCGCGTTCAACATGAACGACGCCCGTCCGGTGGACCTGGACATGATCACCGAGGCCTTCGGACACGTCGACGTGCACATGCTGCAGTACTCCGGGGCCATCTGGTACCCGATGGTCTACGACATGCCGCAGCGCGCCAAGGACGCCTTCGGCACACAGAAGCGGCAGCGGCAGATGGACCGGTGTCGGCAGTACATCGAGCAGGTCGGCGCCACCTGGGTCATCCCGTCCGCCGGCCCGCCCTGCTTCCTCGACGACGAGCTGCGCGGCCTCAACGACGTCTACGACGACCCGGCCAACATCTTCCCGGACCAGATGGTCTTCCTCGATCAGATGCGCAAGCACGGCCACGACAAGGGTCTGTTGATGATGCCCGGGACCACCGCCGACTTCACGGGGTCCGAGCTGAACGAGCTGGTCCACCCGCTGCCCACCGATGAGGTGGAGGCCATCTTCACCACCGGCAAGGCCGACTACATCGAGGCGTACGCGCAGCGTCAGGCCGACGTGATCGCTGCCGAGAAGGCCGCGTGGGCGCCCGCCGATGGCGAGCCGCTGCTCGGCCCGTTGCGCGAGCTGTTCGAGCCGATCATGGCCCAGACCGACCAGATCTGCGACGGCATCGGCTACCCGGTGGAGCTGGCTCTGGGCGGCGAGACCGTCGTGCTCGACTTCCCCAAGCGGATCGTGCGCGAGCCGATCCAGAACGAGAAGTTCCGCTACTCCTTCGAGATTCCCGCCGAACTGGTGCGCACGGTCGTGCGCGACGACGAGCCGGACTGGGTCAACTCGATCTTCCTGTCCACCCGCTTCAAGGCCAAGCGCGTCGGCGGCTACAACGAGTTCCTCTACACGTTCTTCAAGTGCCTCACCGACGAGCGCATCGCCTACGCCGACGGGTGGTTCGCCGAGGCCCACGACGACTCGGCCACCATCGTCAAGGACGGCTGGGAGATCCAGCGTCGCTGCCCGCACCTCAAGGCGGATCTGGGCAAGTTCGGCGTGATCGAGGGGAAGACGCTCACGTGCAATCTGCACGGGTGGGACTGGAACCTCGAGACCGGCAAATGCCTGACCTCCAAGGGCCACGAGCTGCGGTCGCAGAAGGTCTGATCCGCACGGCCGTTCGACGCGCTAATCTCACCGAATGCCACGCAAGTTCGACCACACCGTCCCGTCCACGCTCTCCGCAGCGCAGGTGCACGCCGCGCTGACCACCGAGGGGTACTGGCAGGCCCGGCTTGATGCGATCGGTGGGCCCAAGGCGACGCTCGACGAGGTGGTCGTGCAAGGCGACACCCCGGACACGCGCACGGTGCGGGCGGCGATGACGCAGGCCATCGCCGAGGAGTTCCTCCCCAGCGCGCTCACCAGCATTCGGTCCGGCGACTTGGTGATTCGCCGCGTCGAGTCCTGGGGGTCGCTGGACGCGCAGGGCTCGGCCGGGCGCTTCGAGGCGAAGGTCGAGGGCGCCCCGGCCACCATCACGGGCACGCTGACTCTTCGGTCGACGGGATCGGGTTGCACGATGACCGCGACGGGCGCCGCAGAAGTCAAGGTCCCGCTCATCGGCGGGAAGATCGAGTCCGCGGTGATCGAGCACATCCTCGCCCTCATCGACGCCGAGCAGGAATTCACCGACACCTGGGCTCCCGAGCACACCTGATCGGTCGGGCTGTCTCGGCCCGGCTTCGTGACGGACCCCATGCACCCACCGGAAAGCCGGATGACCAGCGCAGATTTCCCGCGCCTCGAGGCCACCGGTAGCCTTGCCGCTCATGGCACGACGCATGAACTACTCCGCACGTCTCCCGTTCACCACCGAGCAGGTGTACGGGGCGCTGACGTCGCAGAGCTACTGGGACGCGATCGTCGAGGAGTTGCGCAAGTACTCCGAGAACGAGATGACGTCGTTCACGGTGTCGGATGCCGGCATCGACGTGACGATGCGCCACATCATTCCGCGCCACACGCTGCCGGACATCGCGCAGACGGTGATGAAGAAGGACATGGTCATCACGCGCAACATCCATCACGATGCGTACGGCGAGACCACCTCGGGCAAGTACGACGCGTCGATTCCCGCCGGGCCGGGGTCGCTCACCGGCGTCACCGAGCTGTTCGCCACGGAGACCGGATCGACTCTGCGCACCACCAGCGAGGCGAAGGTCTACATCCCGTTCGTCGGCGGCAAGCTCGAGCAGCTCATGCTGGTCAACCTGCGCGACCTGTGGAGCGGTGAAGCCGAGGTCACGCACGACTGGCTGAAGAAGAACGCCTGACCCGTGCCCGGCGCCGGGTCCGGTCCGCAGGGTGTCGTCACCCGTGGCACCACCAACATCAACCGGCTGAGACGGAGCGACCGTCGCCTGGTCCACCACCCGACCGTGCGAGCTGTGCTCCGCGCGCCTGCGCACCCCTTGGTGGTCGACCTCGGCTACGGCGCCAGCCCGGTCACCACGGTGGAACTCGCGCAGCGGCTCCGCACCGTCCGTCCGGACGTCGCCGTCGTCGGCCTGGAAATCGATCCCGGCCGGGTGGTGCCGGACCGTGACGGTGTGCGCTTTCGGCACGGAGGGTTCGAGCTCGCGGGATTGCGTCCACACCTGGTCCGCGCCTTCAACGTGCTGCGGCAGTACCCGGAGGACGCGGTGTCGGGTGCGTGGGCGCGGGTGACGTCGTCACTCGCGGAGGGCGGGCTCCTGATCGACGGCACCTGCGACGAGCTCGGCCGACGCGCCGCGTGGGTCACCGTCGGCGCGGACGGTCCGCGGTCACTCACCCTGGCGTGGGACCCGTTCGATCTGCCCCGCCCCTCCGACATCGCGGAGCGGCTGCCCAAGGCGTTGATCCACCGCAACGTGCCCGGCGAGCGCATCCACGACGTCCTCCTGCGGGCCGATCGCGCGTGGGACGTCGCGGCCCCTCTCGCCGTCTACGGTCCGCGGGTGCGCTGGCGCCACGCGGCCGATCTGCTGGCTCAGCAGGGCATGCCGCTGCGGCCGTTCCGCCGGCGGCTGCGGGACAACGTGCTCGAACTGCCCTGGTCGGCGGTGGCACCGGCGTAGGTCCCCCGTCGACGCCTCAGCGCAGGGACGCCTCCACCCGATCCCGCACGCGGTCCCCGGCCTCGTCCGCGCGTCTGCGCAGGGTGGTGGGGTCGAGCCGGCCGAGCATCAACCCGTCGGCCACCACCTCGTCGAGGGTGAACTGGGAGATGCCGCCGGCGGCAAGGTCGAGCACCGTGCGGGTGGGGGTGGTCATCCGGAAGGTGCCGGTGAACTCGATGTCGTCACCGACGAGCCGACCGCGGTGCAGAGCGAGCCGCTGATCGTGCGGACCGGCGGTGCCCGCGACCCGGACGTGGACGAACTGCGGATGCAGGCTGCCCATGCCGTGCAGTTCGGACGCGCTCTGGTGCGAGATGACCGCCGACGCACCGAGCCAGGCACACCACTTGGAGAATTCCTCGAACGCGTGCCGCGGCCAGTCCGCCACGCGCAGCAGGTCCGCCTCGACCACCGTCCAGGACCCCTCGCTCACGCGGGTGGCGATGTCGGCCGAGCGGTACCCGGCGTCGAGCGCCTGGGCGCGGGTGAAGAACCCGTCCTGCTCCGTCACGAGGCAGTCGAGCCGCTCCACCACGTCGTCTCCGGACATGGTCACAGACTACCCGCGATGTGTCGCCTGTCACAGCGCGGGGCGCCTCACGTGTGGTCGTGTCACCCATCCCGTCCTCAGAGTTGCCACACCAACGTCCCGCACAATGGTCTGCATGACGACTTCCGCTCCCCGGCGACGCTCCCGGCTCCCTCTCGTCGCCGCCGTGGTGGTGATCGCCTTGGTCGCCGCGCTGATCGGCGGTGAGGTGTACGCCCGTAACCGCGTGAGCCAGTGCCTGGCCACACAGTTCCAGAACGACCTGGGGTCCAAGGTCGACGTCGACCTCGGTTGGCAACCCGTGTTGCTGTCCCTGGTCACGAAGTCGTTCTCGTCCGTCGACATCTCGAGCGACGACTCCCGCTTCGGACCGGCACAGGACATGCAGGTGCGCGCGACCGTGAACGACGTCGACCTCGAGACGTCGGAGACGTCCGGCGGCACCATCGGGTCCTCGACCGCGGACGTCGTCTGGTCCACCGACGGCATCCTGGCGACGCTGCAGCAGCAGGGCATCGGCTCCGTGGTCTCGGGCGTCACCGCGGACCCCGGCGCCGGGACGCTCCGCTTCGACATCGTCGGCGGCCTGGCGGCGTTGACCGTCGCACCCACCGTGTCCGGCGACACCATCGACGTCCGCACCACGGACGCGTCGATCCTCGGCATCGGCATCCCGACGGATCTGGCGGACAGCGTCGTCGGCATCCTCACCGACAGCCTGACCACGTTCCCGCTGGGCATGACGCCGGACACCCTGACCGTCACCGACACCGGGATCGAGCTGACCCTCTCCGGCGGGCAGTACCAGATCCCTCCGGCGCAGGCGGACAGCGGCGAGCAGGCTCTCAGCTGCTGACGGGGAATCCGTCCAGCACCGCGCGGGTGCCCGAGAGCCCGAGGCGGGTCGCGCCGGCCTCGATCATGGCGTGCGCGGTGTCGGCGTCGCGGATGCCACCGGACGCCTTGACGCCCAGGCGTCCCCCGACGGTCTCGGCCATGAGCTCGACCGCCCGGACCGACGCCCCGCCGGCGGGATGGAAGCCGGTGGACGTCTTGACGAAGTTCGCACCGCCGCGCTCGGCGGCCCGGCAACACTCGACCACGGCGGTCTCGCCCTGCGGCGACGCGAGCAACGCGGCGGACTCGATGATGACCTTGAGGACGGCGGTGTCGCCCATGGCCTCGCGCACGGTGATCACGTCGGCCAGCACGGCGTTGAAGTCCCCCGCGACGGCGGCGCCGACGTCGATGACCATGTCGACCTCGGCGGCACCCTGCTGCACCGCCAGGCGGGCCTCGGAGCCCTTGATCAACGAGTGGTGCTTACCAGACGGAAAGCCCGCGACGACGGCGACCACCAGGTCACCGGTGTTCCGCAGCGGCAGCATCGACGGCGACACACACACCGCCAGCACGCCGAGCTCGGTGGCCTCGGTGACCAGCTCCCGCACGTCGGCGTCGGTGGCCTCGGGCTTGAGGAGGGTGTGATCGACCAGTCGGGCAACGGCGTCGCGGGTGAGCTCCATGGTGGCCATGCTCGCATGCGACCGGTGCGAACCAGCTCCGCGCTCGGTGAAAGACTGTCGGGCATGTCGCACGCCTCCCGCTACGTCGTCACCCTCGGCTGTCCCGACCGCACGGGCATCGTCGCGCGCATCGCGACGTTCCTCGCCGACCTGGGCGGATCCATCGTCGAGGCGGCGTATCACGCCGACGCCGACAGCGGCTGGTTCTTCACCCGTCAGGCCGTGGACGCCGCGTCGATCGACATCGGGGTCGACGAGCTCCGGGAGCGCTTCGCCACCGTGGCGGCGGAGATCGGGCCGGACACCGAATGGGCCGTGCACGACTCGTCGATCCGCAAGCGCGTGGTCCTGCTGGTGAGCAAGGAGGGACATTGCCTCCACGATCTGCTCGGCCGCGCGGCCGGCGGCGAGCTGCCGGCCACCATCGACGCCGTGATCGGCAACCACCCCGACCTCGAGGCGGTCACCCGGGCGCACGGGACCCCGTTCCATCACGTGCCGTTCCCGTCCGACCCGGCCGAGCGTGGGCCGTCGTTCGCCCAGCTGCGGGAGTTGGTCGACTCCTACGATCCCGACGCCGTGGTGCTCGCGCGGTTCATGCAGGTGCTGCCCGAGGACCTGTGCGACCACTGGGCGGGTCGAGCCCTGAACATCCACCACAGCTTCTTGCCGTCGTTCGTCGGCGCGCGGCCCTACCACCAGGCGTTCGCGCGCGGAGTCAAGCTCATCGGCGCCACCTGCCACTACGTGACGGCGGAACTCGACGCGGGTCCGATCGTCGAGCAGGACGTCATCCGCGTCGACCATGCCGACGCGGTGTCGGACATGGTCCGTCAGGGCCGCGACATCGAGAAACTGGTCCTCGCGCGCGGACTGCGCTGGCACCTCGAGGACCGCGTCCTGGTGCACGGCCGCAAGACGGTGGTGTTCAGCTAGCGGTCGGCCAACCGGACCAGGGCGGCGTCGAATTCCGCGATCGCCTCGACCGACGCCATGTGGCCGACGCCGGGCAGTTCGATGAGCTCGTCGAGCACGTTCGCGCGGTCGAGCTTCTCTGCTAGACGACGGGACTGGATCGGCGGCGTCAGGCGGTCCTCGGTTCCCACCACCACGACGGTGGGCACGTCGATGTTGGTCACCGCGTCCGCGATGTCGACGGTGCCGAGGACGGCTCCCCACATCCCGCGGGTGCGCGGGGCACACTCCCGGACGACGCGTTCGCAGAACGCCACCTGCGCCGGGGTGGATCGGGCGCCCATCGTGGCGTAACGCAGCGCTCGCGTCGACAGCCGCGTCGCCGGCAACGGCAGGGCCGATCCCAGCACCGACGCCGCGAGACGGGCCGGCACCTGCGGTACGCCGGGCGGCAACGGAATGACGGTCGTCTCGCGGACCAGCGAGTCGCTCGCCGTGTCCGCCAACAGGATTCCCTTGGCCCGCTCGCGTACCTGGGTGGGGTATCGGGATGCCCAGGACATCACCGACATGCCGCCCATGCTGTGTCCGGCGATCACGGCGGGTGCACCCGGGCGCACGGTGGCGGCGAGCACGGCGGCGAGGTCGTCGCCGAGGACGTCGGGGTCCAGTGGACGCGTCCCGACCTCGCTGCGGCCGTGGCCGCGCTGGTCGTAGACGACGACGCGGAACTTGTCGGCGAGGTCGTTGATCTGCGGCGCCCAGAAGTCGGCCGAGCACGTCCACCCGTGGCTGAGGACGATCGGGGTGGCATCGGGATCGCCGTACTCGAGAACGCGGAGCCGGGCACCGTCGTCCGTGACGACGTCGACCGTGCGCGGTGCGACGTCGGGCGCCCGCAGCAGCACGTCGGTGTCCGCGAGCCGCGCGGACGGTGGCGGCGACGAGCGTCGGCGGCGGAGCAGGACGCCACCGATCACGAGGGCGCCCGCCAGCACGGGAACGGCCCGGACGACGGATTTCTTCTCCGTGGACATGGCCGTAACCCTAGGTCACGTCTTTCTCGGCTTCTCGGTGACATCGCTCCCCGCCGCCCGTCGCGCACCGTCGACCAGCCCGTTGACGGTGGCGGTCAGATCGTCGATCCGGGCGACGGCGTCGCGGTAGATCGTGGTGTCGTCCGGGTCGCGTTCCGCGCGATCGAGGCGCTCGCGCAGGTCGGCGAGCGGCTGACGCAGGTCTTCCCCGGCCGCGATGACGAGGTCCTTCTGCGCGCGGTTCGAGGAGTCGACGGCGTCCATCATCGCGTTGAACCGCACCGCGAGCGCCGCCAGTTCCCGGTCGCCGACGACGGCCACCGGCGCGAGGTCCGCCGTGGTCACCACCCGCTCGAACGCGAGCCGCAGCCGCCGGACCGGCCGGAGCCCCGTCGTCAGCACGACGGCGGTGAGCACGTAGGCGACCAGCCACACCGCCGCCGTGAAGATGACCAGCGCGACGTCGAGTCGGCGCAGCTGGGCGTGCAGCGTGTCGAGGGAGTTGGCGACCATGACGACGCTCGCCGGTCCCCCGGCGTCGCCGTCGCTCCCGGTGCCGGGAGCGGTCACGTAGCCGATGGTCCAGTCCCCGACGTCGACGAACGCGACGGTGTCGGTCGCGCGTGACGCGAGCTCGCGGGCGAGGGACGACGGTCCGCCGTCGGAGGCCAGGAACGGGCCGTGGCCGCCCACCGGGTAGGAGGTGAGGAGCGCGCCGTCACGGTAGATCGCGTCGACCGGGGCGCTGCCGTCCATCGGCCGGAACAGGGTGGTGGCCGTCGCGAGGCGTTGTTCCGTGGCGGAGGCGGTGACGATGCCGGTGATGCGCGAGGTGAGTTCGGTCTGCACACGCGAGGAGAGGAGATGCTGGGCGGCGACGTGGGTGCAGAGCGAGAAGCCGGCCAGCAGGACGATGGTCGTGAGGCCGATCTGCACGCGCAGTCGGTGGACCAGGGACCACCGTGCGGTGTCGGGCCACCACCTCCGCCGGACGGTGTGCGGCCACCGGGTGCGCCGGAAGGCGGGCATGGTGGGCAGTGTCCTCCGCGCACCTGAGACCAGCCTGAGCCGGCAATGTTCGGGTAGCCGAACTCTTGCGTCCGGTGTCCCCTACACTGACCGCCATGTCCGATCGACTCGCGTTTCGTGCGGCGGTTCCCGGCCGCACCCGCTCGGTGATGCTGCTGGGCCCGGCGTTCGTCGCCGCCATCGCCTACGTCGATCCGGGCAACGTCGCGGCCAACCTGACGGCCGGCGCGCGGTACGGGTATCTGCTGGTCTGGGTGCTGGTGGCCGCGAACGCGATGGCGGTACTGGTCCAGTACCTGTCGGCCAAGCTCGGCCTGGTCTCCGGGCGCTCCTTGCCCGAGGTTCTCGGCGACCGGATGCGCCCGTGGCCACGACGCGCGTTCTGGGTGCAGGCCGAGGCGGTGGCCGTCGCCACCGACATCGCCGAGGTGATCGGCGGAGCCATCGCCCTGCGGCTGCTCTTCGGCATCCCGCTTCCGATCGGCGGCCTGATCACGGGCGTGGTGTCGATGATCGTGCTGGCCGTCCAGTCCCGACGCGGCCAGCGCACGTTCGAGTTCGTCGTCATCGGCATGCTCGCGGTGATCACCGTCGGCTTTCTCACCGGGCTCTTCTTCTCCGACGTCGACGCCGCCGGAGTCGCGGGCGGCCTGATCCCCGGCTTCGACGGCAGCGGGTCGGTCCTGCTGGCCGCAAGCATGCTGGGCGCGACGGTGATGCCGCACGCCATCTACCTGCACTCGGCGTTGGCGCGAGATCGGCACGGGGTGGAGACGGATCCCGTGAAGCTGGATCGGCTGCTGCGGGTGACCAAGTGGGACGTGACGTTCGCGTTGATCGTCGCGGGCACGGTGAACATCGGCATGCTGCTGCTCGCGGCGTCCTCGCTGCTCGGCCGCGAGGGCACCGACACCATCGACGGCGCGCATGCCGCGATTCAGAGCACGCTCGGGCCGTCGGTGGCCGCGGTCTTCGCCGTCGGACTGCTGACGTCGGGCCTCGCCTCGACCGCCGTCGGCTGCGCCGCGGGAGCGGAGATCATGAAGGGCCTGCTGCGCAAGCGGATCCCGCTGCAGCTCCGGCGCGTCCTGACGTTGATTCCCGCGCTGATCGTGCTGGGTGCGGGTGTCGATCCCACGCTGGCTCTCGTGCTCAGTCAGGTGGTGCTGAGCATGTGCATCCCGTTCGCCCTGATCCCGCTGGTCCGCCTCACGTCGGACCGTGGCGTCATGGGCGACCGGGTGAACTCGCGCACCACCGTGACCCTGGCGACGCTGGCCACCGGGGCGATCGTGGCCCTGAACGTAGCGTTGCTGTGGCTGACCGCGACCGGCCGGGCCTGACCTACCAGCGCGGTCCGCGCTGGATGTCGTCGACCTTCGGGCGGACGTCCACCAGGTACACACCCATGGCGACGACGGCGATGATGCCGATGAAGTTGATGACGGGCACCACGAGAAGCACGAGCAGAGCGATGACGAGGATCGCGATCCATCCCTGCTTGCTCAGCTTGTCCGCGGCGGTGAACGCGTCCCCGCGCTGACGGACGGCGTGGAACAACGCGAACGCGACACCGAACAGCGCGATGAGCTGCAGGACGTACTCGATGGCGCTGGTCGCGCTGGTGGCGAGGGGCATACGTCCGATTCTAGAGCGACCGCGGCCCCCGCGCACGAGCGGTGCGCGGGGGCCGGGACGCGTCGGCGGAGCCGATCAGCTGGTGCTCTTCTTGGCCGGGGTGGCCTTCTTGGCGGGGGTCTTCTTCGCCGGGGTGGTCGACTTCGCGGCCGGGGTGGTCTTCTTGGCCGGCGTCTTCTTGATGGGCGAGTTCGCGTCGTTACGCGTCTTGCCCTCGACCGTGCCGGCGGCACCGGAGACCTTGTCGGAGGCCTTCTGGCCGGCCGTCTTGGCCTTGCTGCCGGCCTCGTCGAGGTTCTCGCTGACCTCGTCGGCGCCGTCCTTGATGGCCTCGGCGGCCTCGTCGGCGCCCTCCTGGACTCGCGTCGAGGCGCGGCCCGCCAGCGCGGCGGCGCGCTCACCGACGGCGCGGGTCTGCGAGGCGACGGTGCCGAGGGTGTCCTCGGTGAGGTCGACGGCGTCGTTGGCGGCCTTGTTGGCGCGCTCGAGGCCCTCCTCGATCTGCGGGTTCTTGCGGATGCGCTCGACGGTCTCCTCGCCGCGCTCCGCGAGGGCGGTGTAGAGGTCGGACGCCACCTTGAGGTACGCCTCGGCGACCTTGCGCAGCTCCTCGGGGGTGAAGCGCTCGCGCAGCTCGGCGATCTCCTCCGGCAGTTCCTGCGGCAGCGCCTCGAGTCGGTTCCGGAGCGTCTCGACGCTCTCGGTCACGTCTTCCTGCAGGTCCGCGAGGCGGGCGCGGGCGGTGTCGACGCGGTCGCCCACGTCGGCCTGCGTGCTCTCGGCGCGATTGCGGACCTGGGCCACCACATCGGCCACGGCCTGCACCACGGCGTCGCCGGCACCCACGGCGGCGTACAGCGGGGTCTTGACGTTGTCGAACTTGGGATCGGTCATGTCACTCTCCTGTGGTCGTTGGGGTCATCGGGGTGCGGCCGGGAGTCTCGTCCTCGGGTCCGGCGTCGTTCTCACGCCGGAACGAGTAGTAGATCTCCAGCAGCACCTGTTTCTGCCGTTCGGTGATGGATTCGTCGCCGTGAACAGCGTCGACGACGGGACTGTGCGGCCGCTCCTCGAGCAGACCGGCGCGCACGTAGAGGACCTCCGAGGACACCCGAAGACCCTTCGCGATCGAGGCCAGTACCTCCGCGGACGGCTTGCGCAGCCCACGTTCGATCTGACTCAGATACGGATTGCTGACACCGGCCGTTTGGGCGAGCTGACGCAGGGACACCTGCGCCGACTCCCGCTGCGACCGGATGAAGCTCCCGATGTCCGACGTCGCGGTGCTGACGACTCGCGCCGCGAGATCGCCGGGAGACGACTGCGCGTCGCCACCGCTGTCGGTGTCCGAGTTCGCCATCGCTGCACCTCCCGTGATCGGCCGTGCCGTGCGAAGACCACGATAACGAGGGGTGCTAGCAAGAGCAAGCACTTTGCTAGCAGTGTGTGCGTAACGCCGATCACACCGGCGCGTCAGTGCCCGAAGAGCAGGTCCGACGCCGTGTAGATGGCCAGTCCGGCGAGCGACCCGACGACCGTGCCGTTGATGCGGATGAACTGCAGATCCCGCCCGACCTGCAGTTCGATCTTCCGCGACGCCTCGTCGGCGTCCCAGCGCGCGACCGTGTCGGTGATGACGGTGGTGATCTCGTCGGTGTAGTTCTCGACGATGTAGCGCACACCGGCGAGCAACCACCCGTCGGCCTTCTCCCGCACGGCGGTGTCGTCCCGCAGCCGCAGCCCGAACTTCTGCACGTTCTGGGCGATAGTCGCGCGCAGCGTGCTGTTCGGATCGTCGACCGAGTCCACGATGAGCCGTTTGGCCACCTTCCACGACGCCGCGGCCAGCCCGGTGACCTCGTCGCGGCCCATGATCTCCGACTTGATCGACTCGGCCTTCGCGATGGTCTCCGGATCGTGCTGCAGATCGTTCGCGAAGTCGACGAGGAACTTGTCGGCCGCCAGACGCAACTCGTGCTGCGGGTTTGAGCGCACCTTCCACGTGAAGTCGACGAGTTCGCGGTGGATGCGCTCGCCGAGCAGCACGTCGACGAACTTGGGCGACCACGACGGGGAATCGCGACTGACGATCCGATCGATGGTCGGCAGGCTGTTCTGCGCCCACTCGTGGGCACGCTCGGCCAGCAGGTCGACGAGCGGCTTCTGCCGGTTCTCCTCGAGCAACGACGCGAGCACTCGCCCGATCGGCGGGCCCCACTGCGGATCGCCGAGTCGCTTGACGATGGTGTTGTCGATGACCTGCTGGATGTCCTCGTCGTCGAGCACGTCGAGCACGCCGCGCAGCACGGTGGCCGTCTCCTCGGCGACGCGCTCGGCGTTCTTCTTCTCGGCCAGCCAGGTCCCGAGCCGCAGGGGAACCCGCGCGGCCTGCACCTTCTGCGTCACGACGTCGACGGCGAGGAAGTTGGTTCCCACGAACGAGCCGAGGCTCGCGCCCAGCTGGTCCTTCTTGCGCTTGATGATCGCGGTGTGCGGAATGGGCAACGCGAGCGGATGCCGGAACAAGGCGGTCACCGCGAACCAGTCCGCCAGAGCACCCACCATGCCCGCCTCGGAGGCGGCGCGCACGTAGCCCACCCAGTCGCCCGCGCCGCGACTTTCCTGCCAGCGGCAGTAGAGGTAGACGACGGTGGCGAACACGAGGAAGCCCGTGGCGACGCCCTTCATTCTGCGGAGATCCCGCCGCTTGACGTCCTCGTCGAAGCTCATCAGTTGCACCGGCCCATTCTGCCCGTCGCCGCGGGCACTAAACTGGACGGGCGCGCCCGACCAGGGCCGTGAGCGTCGAACACGTGCGCCGATCCCGACCGGATCGGATGAGTGCGTCGGATCGGGACGGAGCAACCACGCGTGGCGAGCAGATCGGCAGCCGAGGCCGACGACGGGGACGGAAAGCCGGACGGCCGCAAGCGCCGGTGGCGCGAGCACAAGATCGCACGCCGGGAAGAGCTGGTCGACGGCACCCTGGCCGCCATCCGCGCCCGCGGGCGGTCCATCGGCATGGACGAGATTGCGTCCGAGATCGGCATCTCGAAGACCGTCCTCTACCGGTACTTCACCGACAAGAACGATCTGACCAACGCCACGCTCGAGCGGTACGTGGAGACCACCCTCGCGCCCCGCATCTACGAGGCGATCGCCGTCGACGTCGACGAGTACAACCTGACCCGTCGCGTGGTCACCGCGTACGTCGAGACCGTCGCCGACGATCCCGAGGTCTACCTCTACGCGATGAGCACCAGCTCGGGCCCGAACCGCGACGTCGTGGCCGAGTCCGAGCGGATGATCGCCGAGTTGCTCTCGACCGTGCTCGGGGAACGGCTGCGCCGCATGGACATGGACTCCGGCGGGTCCTTGCCGTGGGCCTACGGCATCGTCGGCGGCGTCCAGCTGGCCACGCACTGGTGGATCTCGAACCGGTCGATGTCGGCGACCGATCTGATCGACTACCTCACGATGATGGTGTGGGGCGGCATCCATGGCGTCGCCGCCGCGGGCGGGTCGCCGGCACGGTTCAACTCGGTCGACCACCCGCTCGTGGACGGCGCCGTCGACGACAGCGCGGGTCAGCCCCGGTCGTAGTCGTCGTCGTCCAGCGGGACGTCGAGATTCTGCTCGACGAAGTCCGCGTCCGACACCTCGAGCCGGGACAGCGACCCGGGCAGGTCGGCGGCGTCGGGGGTCAGGTCTCGCTGCTGCTCGAGAGCATCCTCGATCGGCAGTTCGGTGCTGTTCTCGGTCGGCTGGGTCACGGGGTCGCTCCTCTCGCTCGTCCGGTCACTGCGGCGGTTCGGTCCGGTCTAGCCGGTCCTGTCGATCGGCACGGTCACGGCGATGACCCCGGCCGTGCCGATCATGAGCACTCCGACGAGTGCGCCGAGCGCCACGGAGCTCAGCGCAGCGGCGACGAACAGCGCCATGCCCACGCACAGGGCGAGCAGCACGACGGCGCCCGCGCCGGCGGATTCGAAGAGGCAGGTGGCCTCAGCCGTCTCCGCCGCTCGGGCCGACGATTCTACCGGCGGGGGCACGGTCGTCACCGGGGGTCCTCGTTCACGGGAAGTCCTCATTCGTGTCGCGTTCGGTGTTCGCCATCCCGGTACCCGACGGGGCGGGGCCTCAATCTCCGCACCGGCCGAGGTGGCGGGAGTCACCCGCGGCGGCACGGTCGTGGCCGGGCCGAGGCGCCGTTTCCGGTCCCCCGCGCCCGGGTAGCTCTGCTGACATGACCGAATCGACCGCATCCCCCTCGCTCACCGGCCGCACCGTGGCCTTCCTCGCCACCGACGGCGTGGAGCAGGCCGAGCTCACCGACCCCCGCACCGCCCTCGAGGAGGCCGGCGCCACCACCGTGCTGATCTCCTTGACCCACGGCGAGATCCAGGCCTACGAGTCCGACGTGAACCCCGCGGACACCTTCGCGGTCGACGCCGTGGTCGCGGACGCGTCGATCGACGACTACGACGCGTTGGTGCTGCCCGGCGGCACCACCAATCCCGACGCCCTGCGTACCGACGCCGACGCCGTGGCGTTCGTCCGGGACTTCGTCGGCAGTGGACGTCCGGTCGGCGTCATCTGCCACGGGCCGTGGACGTTGGTCGAGGCCGACGTCGTGCGCGGACGCACCCTGACGTCCTACCCGAGCGTGCGGACCGACATTCGCAACGCCGGCGGCACCGTCGTCGACGAGGAGGTCGTGGTGGACGGCAACCTGATCTCCAGCCGGAACCCCGACGACCTGCCGGCGTTCGGAAAGGCCCTGGTCACCGCGGTGGCCGAGGCGGAGGGGCGTCCGAGCGGGGCCTGACTCAGGACTCGTCCGTGGGGGCCGGGAAACCCCCGGTCGCCACCGGCCCCCAGGTGTCGATCGAGATGCGCAGGATCGACTTGCCCTGGGTGCGCATGGCCTCGCGGTACTCGTCCCAGTCCGGATGCTCGCCGGCGATCGAGCGGTAGTAGTCGACCAGCGGCTCCACCGAATCCGGCAGGTCGAGCACCTCGGCGGTGCCGTCGATCTGCACGTAGGGTCCGTCCCAGTCGTCGGAGTGGACGCACAGCGTCACCGACGACGAGTGGCGGATGTTCACCGTCTTGGCCCGCTGCGGGTAGGTGGAGATCACGATGCGCCCGGCGTCGTCCAGACCGCACGTCACCGGCGAGATCTGCAGGCCACCGGACCGACGATGGGTCACCAGCGTCGCCCGATGCCGGTCGGCGACGAAGCGGTGCAGGGTCTCGAGGTCGACGCGCTCGGCGGTCGCGTACTTCCGTGCCATGCCCCGAGCTTAGGGGGACGGGTTCGAGGCGGCGAGCATCCCGCCCGCGCGCACCAGCTCGGCGACCGAGTCGGCGTCGGTCGGGCGACCCAGCAGATAGCCCTGGGCGCGTCGGCACCCGCAGCGCAGCAGGGTCGCCAGTTGCCTCGGCGTCTCGACGCCCTCCCCGATCACGTCCAGGCCGAACGCCTCGGCCACGGACACCACCGCCCCGATGACGGCCTCGGATCGCGCCACCGGCAGTCCCGCGACGAACGATCGGTCGATTTTCACGCCGTCGAGAAGCGGGAAGCGCGTCACCGAGCCCAGCGACGATTGCCCGACACCGAAGTCGTCCAACAGGATTCGTATCCCACGCTCGTGCAGGCCGCGCAGCGCCGCCCGCACGGTGTCGCTGTCCTCGAGCCACACCGACTCGGTGATCTCGATGCCGAACGTGGACGGATCGAGTCCGGAGTCGGTCAGCGCGTCGTCCACGGTGGCGAGAAACCCCGGCATCCGCAGCTGCAGGGGGCTGACGTTCACCCGCAGGTCGACCGAGGGCGGTCTGCGCTCCGCGCCCGCGCCGAGCAGACGTTGCCACGCGGCGGCGTCCCGGCACGCGCGCCGCAACACCCGCTCGCCGAGCGCGGCGATCAGCCCGGCCTGCTCGGCCGCCGGCACGAACTCGTCGGGACCCAACGGACCGAGTGTCGGCGACGTCCTCCGCGCCAACGCCTCGACGCCGACCAGGACGCCGATCTCGATGTCGAACACCGGCTGGTAGACGACGGTCATCTCGTCCGCGTCGATCGCGGCCCGCAGGTCGGTCGCGACGGCCCAGCGTCGTTGCAACGCGCCACCGGCCGCGGAGTCGAAGACCTCGACGTGGCCCGGTCCGCGACGCTTCGCGGCACTCACGGCGATGTCCGCCTCACGGACCAGGTCGGCGGCGGTTCGGTGGCCGTGCCCGACGGCGACGCCGGCGCACGCGGTGACGACGGTGTCGCGTCCGTCCACGGAGATGGGCTCGGCGAACACGGCGAGCATCGACGCAGCCAGTGCGGTCGCGTCGAACGTGCTGGTGAGGCCGGGACAGACGACCGCGAACTGGTCCGCCCCGAGTCGAGCCACCGCGTCACCGGGTCGTGCGGCGCCGCTGAGGACGGGCGCCACGGCGGCCAGCAGGGCGTCACCCGCCGCGAAGCCGAAGGTCTCGTTCACACTGCGGAACCCGTCGAGGTCGATCAGCACCACCGCCGTCAGACGACCGTCGGCCCGTCCGACGGCCAGAGCGTCGTCGAGACGGCGGTATCCCGACGTGCGGTTGTCCAGCGAGGTCACCGGGTCGACCAGACTGCGGTGCCGCAGTCGGTTCTCGAGGTCCGTGCGGTGCACGGCGGCCCCCAGCACGTCGGCCAGGATGATCAGCACCGTCAGCGCGTCCGGCGTCACCACACCGGTCGATTCGCGGTAGACGGCGAGGACGCCCCAGTTCTCGGGCGACCCCGGAACCGGGACGGCGGCCGCACTGCGCAGGCCGAACTGCTGCATCTCGGAGGTGTCGAATCGCGTCTCGCGGGCCGTGTCGACGCACACGACCGGACCGCCCTCGCGCATCGCGTATCCGGCGATCCCGCTCGCGCGGACCTGCACCCCGTCGAGTTCCTCGGTGGTGCGGCCGGTCGCGCCCAGGACCGCCATCTTCTCGCCGTCCGGGCTCGGCCGCAGGATGAGGACGTGCTCGGCGTCGAACAACGGCGGCACCGTCTCGAGGATCGCGTTGGCCAGGTGATCCGTGCTGCCGGTGACGGAGATGCGATGGAGGGCGGACACCACCCGCTGTTCCAGCGCGCGTCGACGCACGTCGCCGGAGACGTCCTGCAGGTCGACCTCCGCCGGCGGGTCGGGCGAGACGGAGGTGCGGCTGACGACCACCATCGCGACGTCGGATCCCCGGCCGGCGTCGACCATCCAGGCCGACGCGATCAGCTCGCCCGGAACCTCCGCGGGGTCGGTGACGGCGCCGGACCAGAAACCGCTGCGGCGGGCCGCGTCGACGATGGCGGCCAGCACGGGCGAGATCGCGTCCGCTCCCGGCGCCAGCGAGTCCCGCGCCGACGGATTGGCGTAGCGGAGCACACCTGACTCGACGATCATCACCCCGTTGGCGGCGGTGTCGGCCACGGCGGCGACGGCCGCCACCAGCGCGTCGGTCACGGTCGGTCCGCGGTCCAGGCGAGCAACCGGTCCACCGGCCAGGTGGTGACGATGCGCTCCGGCGGGATGCCGACGGCCGCCGCCCTGGCACAGCCGAGTCCCAGCCAGTCGAGTTGGCCGGGCGCATGCGCGTCGGTGTCGATCGCGAACAGGCAGCCGATCTCGAGAGCGAGCTCCATCAGCCGCTCCGGCGGGTCCCGACGTTCCGGCCGACTGTTGATCTCGACGGCGGTGCCGGCGTCGCGGCAGGCCTCGAACACCGCTCGGGCGTCGAACGTCGATTCCGGCCGGGTCCCGCGTCCGCCCTCGACCAACCGGCCCGTGCAGTGGCCCAGCACGTCGACGTCCGGGTCGGTGACCGCGGCGATCATCCGCGCGGTCATGGTGGCGCTGTCGGCGCGAAGGTGCGAGTGCACGCTGGCCACCACCACGTCCAATTCCGCGAGCAGCTCGCGATCCTGGTCGAGGCTCCCGTCGTCCAGGATGTCCACCTCGATTCCGGTGAGGATGCGGAATTCCGGGCCCCCGTCCGCCTCGACCGCGCGCGCGAGGTTCGCGAGCAGCTCGAGTTGGTCTCGCAGACGGTCCGCGGACAGGCCGTTCGCGACGGTCAGGCGCGGCGAGTGGTCCGTGAGCGCCCAGTACTGGCGGCCGAGGCGACGCGCGGTCGCGGCCATCTCCGACGGCGGGCTGCCCCCGTCCGACCAGTTCGAGTGCGTGTGCAGATCACCGCGGACCGCTGCGACGAGCTCGATCGCCGCGGCGGAGAACTCGCCGCCGGCATGCGGGCCGATCGGTTCGGCGTCGGCCCGCAACTCCGCGAGATAGTCGGGCACGTCCCCCGCCGCGGCGGCCGCGGCCACGGCGGCCGTCTTCGGTCCGATGCCTCGGAGCGACGTCCAGTCACCCCGGCGGGCGATCTCCACCCGACGCTCGGGGGTCAGGGCCGCGAGCACGTCGGCCGCGTTGCGGTAGGCCTTCACTCGGCGCGTCTCCGCCCGGGCGCGCTCGAGCCAGAAGGCCACCTCGCGGAGCGCCGCGACCGGGTCCGACGAATCGGGGTTCATGATGGGCCGAGAATACCCGTGGCCCCGACCGGAGGAATCCGATCGGGGCCACGGGCCGGTCCTGCCGGTGCGTTATCCGCGCACGTCGACCACGTGAGCGGACGGCTCCCACCGAGCGGCCCCCATGACGCGAGCGACGGCGTCGCCGACCCGCAGCGTCAGACGGCTGCCCCGGTCCTCGCACGCCACGTCGAGCGCGGCGACGACCGTGAGCGCGGCGGTGCCGAAGAAGTCGACGGCGGTGAGGTCGAGCACCACGTCGTCGGCGGGCGCGTCGCGCAGGGCGTCACGTAGGTCGGCCGCGTTGGCAAGGTCGATGCTGCCGCCGACCCGGTACGTCGTCGTGGTGTCGGTGCGGCTGACGGTGAGGGTTCCGTCGGACAGGGGAAGAACGGTGGTACGGGGATCGGATGCGATCGTCGAAACGGTCATGAGTGACTCCAAGTGCCGATCGAGCTGCTGAGCACGGATCTGCGGGTGCCGCCCGGAGTGGACTGCGAGAAGAGCAGCCCCGGCGGGAGATGTCCGGCCGCGAGAGAAAGGCGGGGGACTCGAGAAAAGGGATCTACGGCAACCATCGACGGTGCTTCGTACGTCGGCTGCTGACTCAACCTGCTGACGAACCTACGCCGGTTGGAACTCGATGCCAACCGGTTTCCCGATTCGGGGCCGCGGGTAGCCCCTCCCGGTACTCCGTCGCGGTGGGCCTGTCGTCCACCGTGGGTACCCGCCGAGGAAGCACCGGTCGGCCACCGATACATTCGCAGCAGAGCGTCCGCCGCGCACCGTCCGCGCGGGGGACCGGAAAGCGGGAAACCTCATGACACGGGCCATCACCACCGACCCCGACTCCGCCGGGTCGGCGTCGACCATCGAGCTGGGAGTGCTCGCCGACCCGAGCCAGCTCTCCGTCACGCGTGCGGTCGCCGCGGCCCTCGCGGCACAGGAGGACTTCGACCTCGACAGCATCGCGGACATCCGCCTGGCCATCGACGAGTCGTGCAGCCGCCTCATCGTCCGCGCCACGCCGGGGGCCCGTCTGGTCTGCGCGTTCACGCCCGGTCCTGACGTGCTCGACGTCGCCGTCACCACCACCACCGAGCCCGGTGCCGATCTCGACGCCAGCGGTTTCGGCTGGCACGTGCTCAACGCGCTGACCGACACGGTGTCCACCTCTCAGACCGAACACGAGGGCGTGGTGTCCACGACCATCGAGTTCTCCAAGCGCAAGCACGGCCTGGACGAGTGACGACCAGCGAACGCAAGCGCAAGTCCCGCCGGTCGGCCGACGAGTACGCCGACGTCGCGGAGAAGTTCTCGGCCATCGGCGCGCTGCCCGAGGGCGACCCGCAGCGCCGCGTCCTCCGCGATCAGCTGGTCACCCGGTGCCTCCCGCTCGCCGAGCACATCGCCCGCCGCTTCGACGGCCGCGGCGAGGCGCACGACGATCTGGTGCAGGTCGCGCGCGTCGGCCTGGTCAACGCGGTCGACCGGTTCGACGTCGAGCGCGGCTCGGACTTCGTGTCCTTCGCGGTGCCGACGATCATGGGCGAGGTCCGTCGTCACTTCCGCGACGCCGGGTGGGCCGTCCGCGTACCCCGCCGCATGAAGGAGCTGCACCTGCAGCTCTCGCGTGCGGTGGCGGACCTGTCGCAGACGCAGGGCCGGTCCCCGACCGTGTCCGAACTGGCCGAGTACCTGGATCTCGACCGGGACGAGGTCGCCATGGGTCTCACGGCCGGCAACGCGTACCAGACCCTGTCCGTGGACAGCGCGTCGAGCGGCAGCGACTCCGAAGGACTCTCCCTCGCGGACACCCTGGGTGACTACGACAAGGAGATGGAGAACGTCGAGAACCACGAGGCGCTCCGTCCCCTGCTCGAGAAGCTGCCCGAGCGCGAGCGAAACGTGTTGTTGCTCCGGTTCTTCGGCAACATGACGCAGACGCAGATCGCGGACAAGATGGGCATCTCGCAGATGCACGTGTCGCGGTTGCTCGCTCGCACGCTCGCGCAACTGCGCGAAGAGCTGCACTAGCCCTTCACGCGCGCCCCACAGTTCTCGCCATGAGTTCGAGCACCGGGTGGTCGGGATCGGCCACCGAGATCCTGCGCGTCGACCCGTCGGTGTCCTTCGCCGACGTCGACACGTACGCCAAGCCGGGATTCACCGGATCGAAGTCGGACGGCAAGGCGTGGCTGGACTCGCGCGCCACCGATCTGCGCGAACTGCAGGAGAAGCTGTACGCGAACGGACGCTCCGGCGATCACCGCTCCGTGCTGCTCGTGCTGCAGGGGATGGACACCTCCGGCAAGGGCGGCATCGTCAAACACGTTCTGGGACAGGTGGAACCGCAAGGTGTGGACCACACGTCCTTTGCCGCGCCCACCGAGGAGGAACGCTCCCATCCGTTCCTCTGGCGCATCGAGAAGGCCCTGCCCGCCGCGGGGCGGATCGGAGTCTTCGACCGCTCGCACTACGAGGACGTGCTGATCGTGCGGGTGCACGACATGGTTCCGCGCGAAGTCTGGGAGGCCCGGTACGACGAGATCAACGCGTTCGAGAAGCGCGTGGTCGAGTCCGGCACCACGCTGATCAAGGTCGCACTGGCGTTGTCGAAGGACGAGCAGCGGGAACGGCTCGCGCGACGCCTGCGGCGGCCGGACAAGTACTGGAAGTTCGACCCGTCGGACGTCGCCGAGCGGGGCTACTGGAACGACTACATGGCCGCCTACGACGCGGTGTTCGAGCGAACCTCCACCGAGTACGCGCCGTGGCACGTGGTGCCCTGCGACCGCAAGTGGTACAGCCGGGTGGCCGTCACCGAACTGCTCGTCGAAGCCCTGCACGGCTTCGACCTCGACTGGCCCGCAGCGGACTTCGACGTCGAAGAGCAGCGCCGCCTGCTCCGGGAGAGCTGACGGCGCTGCCTTCGAACGGTTCGATCCGAGAGTCGCGGTTGCTACGGGCGATCAGAGAGTCGCGGTGTCGATGACGAAGCGGTAGCGCACGTCCGACTTCACGACGCGGTCGTAGGCCTCGTTGATCTTCTCGCCGGGGATGACCTCGATCTCGGCGCCGATGTGGTGCTCGGCGCAGAAGTCGAGCATCTCCTGGGTCTCGGCGATGCCGCCGACCATCGAGCCGGCGAACGAGCGTCGGTTGGCCAGCAGGTTGAACGCCGGCACCTCGAGCGGCTTCTCCGGCACGCCCAGCTCGACCAAAGTGCCGTTACGGGCGAGCAGTCCCAGGTAGTCGCCCATCGGCAGGTTGGCCGAGACGGTGTTCAGGATCAGATCGAACTTCCCGCGCAGATCCTTCAGCGCGGTGGTGTCCTTGGTGGCGTAGTACTCGTCGGCACCGAGGCGCTTGCCGTCCTCCTCCTTGCTCAGCGTCTGGCTGAGCACGGTGACGTGGGCGCCGAGGGCGTGGGCGATCTTGACGCCGATGTGGCCCAGGCCGCCCATGCCGATGATGGCGACCTTCTTGTCGGGGCCCGCACCCCAGTGCTTGAGCGGGGAGTACAGCGTGATGCCGGCGCACAGCAGCGGTGCGGCGACGTCGAGGTCGACGCCCTCCGGGATGCCGAGGACGAAGCGCTCGGTCACGACGATCTGCGTCGAGTAGCCGCCGTGGGTGAACTCGCCCTCGTAGGTCTCCGAGTTGTAGGTCTGCACCACACCCTTGGTGCAGTACTGCTCGTCCCCGTCCTGGCACGCCTCGCACTTGCCGCAGGAATCGACGAAACAGCCGACGCCGACGCGGTCGCCCACCTTGCGAGTGGTGACCTCGGAGCCGACCTCGGCGACGATGCCGGCGATCTCGTGTCCGGGCACGACGGGGTACGTGGTGCCGCCCCACTCGTTGCGCGCGGTGTGGATGTCGGAGTGGCAGATGCCGGCGAACTTGACGTCGATGAGGACGTCGTGCGGGCCGAGCTCGCGTCGCTCGATGGTGGTCTTCTCGAGCGGAGCATCGGGTGCGGTGGCCTGGTAAGCGGTAGCTGTGGACATGTCCACATGCCTACCCGTGCATCGTTGACTCGTAAACAACACCGGGCCAGGGTCACCTCGGAATGTCCGTGTCGTCCGAAAACTCCCGCGTGTCGACGCGGTGTGGTCGGGTCGGTCGCTGGGGTACCGCGCGGTTCTGTCCGGTCAGGCGGTGGCGGCGCGGAATCCCAGGAAGCCGACGTAAACGGCCAGGCCCACCAAACCGATCTTCCGCGTCGCGGGGATCGCGATCGCCGTCCCGATCGCCAGTTCCGACGCCCCGTTTCGGTAGGTCCACGTCCGCGTGTCGTCCGGGAACACCGGCTCGGTGATCGGACGGAAGGCGTCGGGAGCCACGAAGTGCGCTGCGCCCGTCGCCGCCAACGCGACTCCGGCGACGGTGGGGAGGGTGATGGATGCCATGGCCGAACTGTAGTACCCCACCTACCGTGTTCTCATGGCCGACGCGCGCGCTGTGGACCGCACCCGATCGCTCTTCCGTCCCGACACCCCGAGCACCCTCCGCGCCGACGGCGTCCTCGACGTCCGCCGACCCGAGAACGGCCCCACCGAATCACGAGCCGCCCAGCGCCTCATGCGATTCGGTCCCCTCGCTTCGATCTACGAACGGGCCTGGCGCCCGCTCTTTCGTCTCTGGATGGGCGTGAGCGGACCCACCGTCGACGTCGAGCGCACGTTCGCCGTCCGCGATCTGGGACTCGTCGACGACGGCACGCGCGTCGTGCTGGACGTCGCCTGCGGACCGGGCAATTTCACCCGGTTCCTCGCCGATTCCCTCGCCGACGCCGGTCGCCGCGACGCCCTGGTGATCGGCCTCGACGACTCCGAACCGATGTTGGCCCGCGCCGCCTCGGACACGGTCCGCACAGTGCGCACCGACAGCACCGGCAGCACCGATCTCGCCGACCACGTCGCCTACGTCCTCGGCGACGCCCGCGAGCTGCCCTTCGAGGACGGCTCCGTCGACGCCGTCTGCTGCTACGCCGCGCTCTACCTCGTCCCCGAACCGATGCGGGTGTTCGCCGAACTCGTGCGTGTCCTGCGGCCCGGTGGCCGCCTCGCCGTCATGACCACCGTGCGCCGCGGTCCCGCCGTGGTGGCCGACGCCATGGCGACGGCGGTCCGTCCGAGCGGGCTCACGGTGTTCGGTGCCGACGATTTCACCGACGTGCTGCACCGAGCGGGCTTCGAGGCGGTGGAGCAGCGCATCCACGGCGCGGCGCAGTTCGTCACCGGCCGCAAGAGATAGGGACTCCCCGGGAAGCTACGCCGCTCCGGTGTCCGCCCCGTAGTCCGACACCAACCACTGATCGCCGTTCTTCTCCACGGTCACCGTGAGCAGGGTCGGGACGGCGCCCGGCTCCGGCTGCTGCAGGTTCTGCGTGGTCTGCGTGGCGAAGACCTTCACGGTGTACACGTTGCCGTCCTGCGCGGTCACCGTGGCGGCGTTCACGGTTCCCGAGGCCACCACCTGCGAGTCGGTCATGATCTGCGTGAGGACCTCGCGAACGCCGTCGAAGCGTTCCCGCAGCGCGTCCGTCGTGCCCTCCTCCACACCGGCGAAGAAGCCGTCGATGTTCGTGTGGTCGTAGGTCAGGGACCGTTCGGTGTACCCGCGGGCCACGTCCACGGCGGCGGCGCGGTCGGCGTCTGCCGCCCGCTCGGCGTCCAGCGCTCCCGCGGCCGACCGCCACTGCCAGGCGGCGAGCGCGGCGACGATCACCTCGAGCGCGGCGACGACGGCGAGCACCACGGTCAGACGACCCCCGCGGGTGCGGCCCGTCGGACCGCCGGTCGATTCGGCAGGGGTGGTGGACTCGGCGGCGGCCGACTCGGCCGTGGATTCCCCGGCGCCGTCGCGGTCGACGAAGTCGGACTCGGAGAGGTCGGTGTCGACTCGAGTGGTCATGGTTGTCCTTTCGATCCGGAAACGGGGCGGCCGGATCACGTCTGCAGTGGGTCAGTTCGGCGGCAGGGTGACCGCGACGCGGGCGGGACCACCGCGCGGGAACACCTGCTCGAGCATGGTCACGAGGGAACCCGCGTCCACGCGCACGGGGCGGATGGTCCGGGTGGCCGGGCCGAGAACGGTGGCGATGTACCCGATGTCGGGAAGGAGCGGGCCGAGGTACTCGGAGATCTTCGGCACCAGTCGGGCGAGTTCGCCGTCCCACACGGTCTCGCCCACGTAGGAGTAGTCCTGATAGGAGCCGATGAGGTGCTCGAGTCCGCTGCCCGAGAGCTCGAGCTCCGGCACGATGTCGGCGAGGCGCGGACCCAACGAGTCGGCGTAGGCGTTCTCGCCGAGAACCTGCAGGTTGTAGTACAGGCTGCGGGCCACGTCCTGCTTGTCGCGCAGGGTGAGCGAGAGCAGGCGCAGGACCTCGACGATGTTGTCGATCTCCGGCTCCCGTCCGCGCGTCGCGGTGTCGAGCGTGTCGACGATGCCGCCGATCGCCTCCGAGTCGATCTCCCGAGTCAGCGCCTCGGCCACAGCCAGGGTGTCGCTGACGCTCGGCGAGACGACCACGTTGCCGGTGTCGACCGTGTCACCGTCGGCGAGGTACGGCCCGTCGGCGGTGCGCGGACGGAAGTCGAGGAACTGCTCGCCGGCCGCGGAGAGGTTCGACACGCGCACCTCCGTGTCCTGCGGGATCGGCTCGGCGGCGTCGACCCGCACCACGGCCTCGAGACCGTCGCGGCCGGCGTCGATGCGTTCGACCCGTCCGATCGCGGCACCGCGCAGGGTGACCTGCGAGGTGTCGATCAGGCCACCGGAGGTGGTGAGCGGCACGGTGATGCTCAGGTGGTCCCGCCGCGGATCCATGTCCAGCACTCCGAGCGCGAGATAGGCGACGCCCAGCACGGCGACCGCCGTCAGCGCGCCCACGGACAACAGTGACTTCATCGCACGAATCCGATCCCGCGGAGGACCGCGATCATCTCGTTCGCCCGGTCCACCGGCGCCGCGCCCGGTGCGGGCGGACCGGACACCGACGCGATCCGCACGTTCGGCGCCCCGGAGAAGAACGGCACCAACCGCTCCCGCAGGAGGGCGTCCATGCGCGACGCCAGCATCGGCGCGGTCAGGTCGGCCGTGGCGAGCGTGCGCACCATCGGCTGGATCGTCGAGATGACGGAGCGCAGGTCGCCGTACACCGGGTTGATCACGCCCCCGATGCTCCGGGACATGTAGCCGAGGTCGATGAGGGAGTCGACGACGACGAGCAGCGAGTCAGCAAGGCCGCCAACGCGATCGGGCCCGGTGGTCAGCATCGTGTCGAGCGTGTCGGTCCGGGCCCGGAAGGAGTCGAACACCGTCTCCGCGGCGCCGAGGATGCGGTCGAGTTCCGCGTCGCCGTTCGACAGGTCGGTCAGCGCCTGACGTGCCTTCTCGTTGATGAGATCCACCGTCTCGGGTGGGGGGATCGCGCGGTTGAACCGGTCGATCGACCGCTGGAAGTCGACGATGTTGCCGCCGGCCACCACCTCGGACAGCCCGCGCAGGACGTCCTCGACGTTGTCCGCCGGGTCCGTCCGCTCGAGCGGGATGGTGTCCCCGTCCTGCAGGGTGCCGCCCTGCGGGGCATCCGGCGCGGGTCGCTGGAGCGAGACGTAGATCTCGCCGAGGATGGTTCCCTGGCGCAGCTCCGCGCGGGTGGCCGCAGGCAGGTCGACGGTCCGGTCGATGTCGACGGCGGCGACGGCCGTGGTGCCGACCAGCGTCACCGAGTTCAGCAGTCCCACGTCGACGCCGTCGAGCACCACCTTGGCACGATCCGGCAGGTTCAGCACCGAGGAGAACTCGATGTCCACTCGGTACGTCGGACCGGGGACGTAATTTCCCGGCAGCGGCAGGTCCGCGATGGACGCGCCGCAGCCGGCGACGGAGAAGGCCGTCACGGCGGCGATACCCGCGGCGACCGCGCGGGCGGCGATACCGCGCAGGAGCGGTCTCGAGTGTCGTGTCATCGGGTGCCTGCCGTTCCCAGGACCATCGGGACGAGGTCGACGGCGACCGAGGTCCCGTCGACCGGCGCGACCTTGGGCGGAACGAACGTCAACCGGGCCGCGCCGGTGGCCGTGTCGGTGAGCGCGGCGGTCTGCTCCGCCGCCCGCGGGACGCGGGAGAGAATGCTGGCGATGTCACCGGCGCGGTTGACCACGATCGCGACGATGGGGATCACGACGTCGAGCACTCGGTAGAGCGTCGGCGCGACCTTCGGGAGCACGCGCTCGAGGATCGGCAGGAACTCGACCGTGCGGTCGATGCCCGTGGCGAAGTTCTCCGAGAACTCCCCCGCCGCACCGAGGCCCTGCTTCAGGTTCGCGACGAGCTGCGCGATGTCCGGCCACCTCTCGACCAGGGTGTTGGTCAGCAGGTCGATGTTGTCCATCATCCGGCGGACCTGGGTGTCCTTGTTCGCCGGATTGCCCACCAGCGCCGAGATCTGCGACAGCGCCGTGCCCAACTCGTCCCCGCTGCCCTCGAGCGCGGTGTCGAGGGCCCGGAGCGTGTCGCCGAGCACCTGCTCCTCCGGCGGCCGCGGCGCGACCGGATCGGTGGTGGAGGTGGTGCCCAACAGCTCCGCCCCCAGATCGTTCACCGCCGTGAGGGTGTCGCTGATGCCGATGGGCGTGCGGGTGCGATCGAGCGGAATGCACGTCCCGCGGTCGAATCGGGCGCCGTCCCGGTAGGGCGTCGTCAGCTCCAGGCGACGGTCGGTGACGATCGAGTCGGAGAGCGTGACGGCCCCGACGTCCGCCGGAAGGGCGAGGGTCTCGTCCACCGCCATGGTGACGCGGACGTGGTCGCCGCGTGGCTCGATGCGGCGGACCTCCCCCACCGGGATGCCGAGCATCGTCACGTTGTTGCCCTCGTACAGGCCGACCGAGTCCGTCATGTCCGCGCACATCTCGGTGCGGGTGGTCGTGACGAGCCGGGCGGCGGACGACGCCGCGGTGCCGGCTCCGACGACCAGGACGGCGACCAGACCGACGATCACGACCTTGCGTGCTCCGGCCACGTCAGCACCCCCTTCCCGGGACGGGCACGCACAGCGTGGTACCCGTGATGACGTCGTCACCGCGATCGACGACGGCACCGGCGTCGGTCGCGAAGATCTCGGACATGGAATCGGTGAACTCGCGCCCGGCGGTGATGGCGTCGTCGAGCGTCACGGTCTGCTCGCGCAGGGTGGCGGCGAGCGCCTCGAGTTCCTCGATGGTCGGGCCCAGTCCCTGGTCGAGCGCGACGATAGGCCGGTGCAGCAGGGTGAACAGGCGGCGCAGTTTCTCCGACGCGGCGACCACGTCGGCCCGCTTGGCCCCGAGCTTCGAGGTGATGGTGGCGAGCTTGTTCAGCAAGGACAGCAGCACCTCCCGGTCCGTGGCCAGGGCACCGAGGTACTCGTCGGTGACGTTCAGGCCGCGGGTCAGATCGTCCTGACGGTCCGCCAGGGCGGCCGTCAGGGACGTGAGGTTGTCGGTGATCCGGCGGATCGACTCGGGCTGCGCCTGCACGGCCGCGTCGAGCTCGACGATGTTCTCGCGCAACGTCTTTCCGTTCAGATCGCGCAGGATGGGCGTGGCCGCCTCCACGGTGTCGGAGAGGGAGAACGGCACCGTGGTGTGCTCGATCGGGATGCGCCCGTCCGGCAACTCGCCCGTTCCGCCGGGGCGGAGCGCGAAGTAGTGACCGCCCACCGGCGTGAGGAGCCGGACGCCCATCGACGTCGCGTCGCCGAGCTCGACGTCCTCGCGGACCTCGAAGGACACCTCGACGTGGTCGTCGGCCAGCCGCATCCCGGTGATCGTGCCCACGGAGATTCCGGCGATGCGGACGTCGTCGCCGGCGTGGGCTCCCCCGGTGTTCTCGAACGCGGCCGTATAGGTCCGGTGACCCAGCGGCAGGACGTAGACGATCGTCGTCGCGACCACGGCGAGCACCACGACCACCACACCGACCAGGCCCCACACCGTCTGACTGCCCGCTCGGAGCGAACTCATCGACACACCACCAATCGCTGAGTGCCGAGCACGACCGAGCCGATGCCCGGGATGTCGGCCTGGCCCGACGAGCAGGCGTAGACCTCGCCCCCGCCCGGGCCACTCGCCGGCTGCCCCTCGGCGCCACCGGACTGCAGCGACCGGTCGACCCCGCGCAGGAGACTCGGCACCAACGCGAGCAGGTCGACGATCTGCTTCGCCCCCGGCACTCGCCGGCGGAACAGCGCGTCGACGGGGCCGTACTCCGAGTCGTAGGTGTCGCGGAGTTGCTCGGCGATGTTCAGGAACGGGCCCTGGCCCGCGTTGATGTCGTCGAGATTGGCGATGAGCGTGTCCGCCTTGTCGGCGAAGGACGACACGACGCGATCGAGCTCCGCGAAGAGCCGGCCGAGTTGCTCGGACCGCTGACCGACCACGCCCGAGATCGCCCCGAGGTTGCGGACCAGGAGCACGATGATCTGCTCGCGCTCCTTCGTGTACGTGGTCAGCCCGTCGAGATCCCGCAGGACCGGCCCGAGTCCGGCCCCGTCGCCCTGCACCAGGTCCAGCACGTTCTGCGTGAACCGATTGACCTGTTCGGTGTCGATGGTCTCGAAGATCGGCTGGAAGCCGTCGAACAGCGTGGTGATGTCGAACGAGGGCACGGTGTTCTCGGGCGCGAACGACGCGCCGGACGCGAGCGGCGTCCCTGCCGTGTCGTCCTGGATCAGCTCGAGGTACCGCTGACCGAGCAGGTTCTGGTAGCGCACCGCGGCCTTGGTGGTGCTGGTGACGGGACGGTTGCCGTCCACCTCGAAGCTCACCCTGGCGCGGTCCCCGTCGAGGTCGATCCCGGTGACCGAACCGACCAGCACGCCGGACAGGCGCACGTCGTCGCCGGTGTACAGGCCGGAGACGTCGTCGAACCGAGCGTCGAAACGCGCACGGTCGGGGCCGGTACTGCCCCCGAGCGCGTTGCCGATCAGCACGAGGCAGAGGATCGCCACCAGCGCGAACACGGCGAGCTTGACCACCGTCGCGACGGGAAAGACCACGGCGGAGGACCGGCTCACGGCGTCGCCCCCGCCCGGCCCAGGAACGCCTCGACCGGTCCCGCCATCGTCGGCATCGAGTTCACGATCACCTGCAGTTGCAGCTGGGTGCGGCCGTCGACCGTCGGGAACGCGTCCTCGACGCCCTGCAGGACGTTCGGCACCCGCTGGTAGGCGGGGGCGAGGGTGCCGGCGGACAGGGCCACCGGGATGAGAACGTCCAGCAACGTGTCGAGCAGCGGTGCCAGATACGGTTGGTTCTCGCGCAACAGATCTCCCAGAGGAATGCTCAGCCCGCTGCCGAGTCCGGTCATCGCCTTGATGGCCCGGTCCCGGTTCACGGGATTCTCGAAGTACTCGCTCGAGTCCACGACCTGAGCGATCACGTCGACCAGCGGGCCGATGGATTCACGCAGACCGTCGCCGAGCTCGGCGCCGCGCACGAGCTTCCACGACAGCGGCGAGCGTTGCGTCTCGGCCATCATCTGCGCGGTGTCGAAGAAGGGCTTCAGGCCGTCGCCGAAGTTGGTCGAGACGCGGGACATCAGGTCCAGGACGCGGTCGGTGTTGTCGGCGTCGAGGACGTCGGTCAGGTCGGCGAGCCGCCGGAACACGCCGGTGACGGTGGCGGTCTCGCTGTCGTCGCCGAGTTCGACGGTGGCGTCCTCTTCGAGGGGCGCGCCGCGCCCCTCGGAGAACAGCTCGATCACCGTGGCGCCGAACACCGTGGCCGAGGAGAACCGTGCCGTCAGGTCGTCGGTGAGCACCTCCGCCACGGCCGGTTCGATGTGCGCGTGGACGCGCTGCCGCCCGAAGCCGACCGGCTCGATCTCGTCCACCCGACCGACGGGCAGGCCGCGGTACTTCACGTCGGATCCGACGGCCAGGCCGTCGCCGACGCTCGCGCTGTCGAAGGTCACGTCGAACCGGGACTCGAACTCGCCACGGGCGTAGGACGTCAGGACCACACCGACGAGCACCAGAATCACCGCCACGGCGAGGCCACGCACCCGGAGTGCGCGCGGGCCCGCGGACCGCTTGGAGAGGTCGTCGAAGACTGCCATGGCGCTACCCCGAGATCCTGATGCCGACGTCGGAGCCCCAGATGACCACGGTCATGACCATGTCGAGGACCACGATGACGATGAGCGAGGCACGGATGGCCCGCCCCGACGCGCGGCCGACACCCTCGGGACCACCGGTGGCGTAGTAGCCCTGGTAGCCGTGGATGAGGATGACGGCCGCGACGAACACGGTGGCCTTGAGCAGGGACCAGCCGAGGTCGGGCAGGCTGAGGAACGTCGAGAAGTAGTGGTCGTACGTGCCGGACGACTGGTTGCCGAACAGGTTCACGATCAGCGAGCACGAGACGTAGGCGAGCACCAGCGTCAGCAGGTAGAGCGGCACGATGGTGAGGACGCCGGCGATCACGCGGGTGGTGACCACGAAGGGGATCGAGCGGATACCGACCACCTCGAGCGCGTCGATCTCCTCCGAGATCCGCATCGCGCCGATCTCGGCGGTCATGCGGCACCCGGCCTGCGAGGCGAAGCCGATGGCCGCGATCATCGGGGCCAGCTCGCGGGTGGTGGCGTAGGCGGAGATGAAGCCGGTCAGCGGGCCCATGCCCACCAGGTTCAGTGCGTTGTAGCCCTCGATGCCGATGGACGATCCCACGGCGACACCGAGGATCACCAGCACCGATACCGTGCCGCCGCCGACCACCAGGGCGCCGCTGCCCCAGGTGATGTCGGTGAGCACCAGCATGGTCTGGCGGCGGTAGGCGCGCAGGGTGTGCGGGACGGCGGCGAGCACCTGCCACACGAAGGTGAGTTGATGGCCCAGGTGCTCGGCGGCCGAGAGGGGCATGCGGACCACGCGGGCGCCCGAGCGGCGCAGGCCCGGGGTGCCGAGCGGTGAGTACCGTGCAACGGTCATCGCGTCACCCGAGCCGTTGCGGGAAGAACATGGTCACCAGCTGGGTGGCCAGGACGTTGACGACGAAGGCCGCGATCACCCCGACGACGACGGACGCGTTCACCGCGTTGGCGACGCCGCGCGGTCCGGCCGTGGCCTCGAACCCGCGCTGGCATGCGACGAGGACGACGATGATGCCGAAGATCTCCGCCTTGACCATCGAGACCACGAGGTCGGTGGTGGAGGCGAAGGAGGCGAACGACGCGAGGTAGCTGCCGGGCGTACCGCCCTGGAATCCGACGTTGACCACGTAGCCCGACACCAGGCCGATGAAGATCACCAGCGAGCAGAGCAGGGGCGCGACGACGATCATCGCGGCCAGTCGCGGTGCGGCGAGGCGGCGGACGGGATCGATGCCCATGACGCGCATCGCGTCGATCTCCTCGCGCACGGTGCGGGCGCCGAGGTCCGCCGCGATGGCGGAGCCGGCGGCCCCGCCGAGCAGCAACGCGGTGACGATCGGGGCGCCCTGACGGATGACGCCCAGTCCGCCCGCGGCGCCCGAGATGGAGGTGGCGCCGATCTGCGAGGTGAGGCTGCCGACCTGGACGGAGACGATGACGCCGAACGGAATGGACACCAGGACGGCGGGCAGCACGGTCACGGTGACCATGAACCAGGCCTGATCGAGCGCCTCCCGCCACGCGAATCGCAGCGCCACGAGATCGCGAGCGAGATAGCCGAACGCGGCGGCGGTCAGGTCGGCGAACCGTCCGAACGTGCGCATGCTGGTGACGACGCGCGATCGCGCCCACGTGCCTGCCCGCTTCTCGGACCGTGCCCTGGCTTCGGTGCCGGCGATGGTGACCCCCCGGTGTGTGCTGTTCCCCCCGGTCCGCGATGTCCCCCGCGAACCTCCGAAAAACTAGCCGCCCGAAACAGGGCCGAGGTCGGTTTACGCCGGGTTCCGTGACGGGATACAGACGACGGCCCGGCCCCCCGGGACTTCCCACCGAGTCGGTGGGAGCGGGGGTCCGGGCCGTCGTGACGTGTCGTCAACGGTGTCTCGGAGGTCACCGAACCGGTCGATAGTCGCCGGTCAGGACACGATGCGTCCGTTCTCGTACGTGTAGAAGCCCTGCCCGGTCTTCTTGCCCAACAGACCGCCCTCCACCATGCGCAGCAGCAACGGCGGAGCGGCGTACAGCGGTTCCTTGTACTCCTCGTACATCGAGTCGGCGATGGACTTCACCGTGTCGAGACCGATGAGGTCGGACAGGGTCAGCGGTCCCATCGGGTGGGCCAGGCCGAGCACGGTCGCCTTGTCGATGTCCTCGCGAGTGGCGAAGCCCGACTCCACCATCCGGACGGCCGCGAGGAGGTACGGCACCAGCAGCGCGTTGACGACGAAGCCGGATCGGTCCGTCGCGCGGACCACCTGCTTGCCGAGCACGTCGGCCGCGAAGCGTTCCGCGCGGGCGACCACCGCGTCGGACGTGACGAGCGACGGGATCAGCTCGACCAGCGGCAGCACCGGTACGGGATTGAAGAAGTGCAGCCCGACCACGCGCTCGGGGCGGGCGGTGGCGGTGGCGATCCGGGTGATGGGGAGCGACGACGTGTTGGAGGCCAGCACGGCGTCGGCGTCGGTGACGACGCGGTCGAGTTCGGCGAAGATCTCGGTCTTGATGCGCTCGTTCTCGAGCACGGCCTCGACGACGATCTGCCGGTCGGCGAAGTCGCCGAGGTCGGTGGTGAACCGCAGGCAGTCGGCGGCCTGGTCGCGTTCGCGCTCGGTGATCTTGCCGCTGGAGACGCCGCGATCGAGGGACTTGCGGATACGGGCACGACCGGCGTCGACGAGGTCGGCGGTCTTCTCGAACACCAGGACGTCGACGCGAGCGCGAGCGCACACCTCGGCGATGCCGGCTCCCATCTGCCCGGCGCCGACGATGCCGACGCGCTCGATCTTCTCGCTGGACACTACGAACTCCTTCGTTCGCCCTCACCAGCCGCAGACCGTCGGCCGGGGTCGGCGCGCGACAACGGCGACAGGTGAGGTGGGGGTAACTCTGCTGGGGTACGGGCGAAGCCCATGGGTACGAGTCAGGCGGCCCGCAACGGAAGCTGCGGACCGCCTGACTGGTGCGAAGAAACCTCGGAGAGGCGGCTCAGCTCAGTGGAACTGGCCCTCTTCGGTGCTGCCCTTGAGGGCGGCGGTCGAGGTGTTGGGGTCGACCGTGGTGGCGATGCGGTCGAAGTAGCCCGCACCGACCTCGCGCTGGTGCTTGATGGCGGTGAAGCCACGCTCGGCGGCGGCCTTGAACTCGCGCTCCTGCAGGTCGACGAAGGCGGTCATGCCCTCGCGGGCGTAGCCGTGGGCCAGGTCGAACATGCCGTAGTTGAGCGAGTGGAAGCCGGCGAGGGTGATGAACTGGAACTTGAAGCCCATCGCGCCGAGCTCGCGCTGGAACTTCGCGATGGTGGCGTCGTCCAGGTGCGCCTTCCAGTTGAAGGAGGGCGAGCAGTTGTAGGCGAGGAGCTGGTCCGGGAACTCGGCGCGCACCGACTCGGCGAACTTCTTGGCGACCTCGAGGTCCGGCACGCCGGTCTCCATCCAGATGAGGTCGGCGTAGGGGGCGTAGGCCTTGGCGCGAGCGATGCAGGGCTCGATGCCGTTCTTGACGCCGAAGAAGCCCTCGGCGGTGCGGGTGCCGTCGAGGAACTCGCGGTCGCGCTCGTCGACGTCGGAGGTGATGAGCGTGGCGGCCTCGGCGTCGGTGCGGGCAATGATGACCGACGGGACGTCCGCGACGTCGGCCGCGAGGCGAGCCGAGGTCAGGGTGCGGATGTGCTGCTGCGTCGGGATGAGCACCTTGCCACCGAGGTGGCCGCACTTCTTCTCCGAGGCGAGCTGGTCCTCCCAGTGCACACCGGCGGCGCCGGCGGCGATCATGGCCTTCTGCAGCTCGTAGGCGTTGAGCGCGCCACCGAAGCCGGCCTCGGCGTCGGCGACGATGGGGGCGAGCCAGTTGCTCACCGAGGTGTCGCCCTCGATCTTGGCGATCTCGTCGGCGCGGAGCAGCGCGTTGTTGATGCGGCGCACGACGGACGGCACGGAGTTGGCCGGGTAGAGGCTCTGGTCCGGATAGGTGTGGCCGGAGAGGTTGGCGTCACCGGCGACCTGCCAGCCGGAGAGGTAGATGGCCTTGAGGCCGGCGCGCACCTGCTGCACGGCCATGTTGCCGGTGAGGGCACCGAGGGAGTTGATGTAGTCCTCGTTGTTCACGAGGTCCCAGAGGATCTCCGAGCCGCGACGCGCGAGGGTCGCTTCCTCGACGACCGTGCCCTGGAGGTCGGTGACCTGCTGGGCGGTGTAGTTGCGCTCGACACCCTTCCAGCGAGGGTTGGTGTCCCAATCCTTCTGGATCTCTTCGGTGGTCCTGGGGGTACCGGTGGTCGACATCGACAGCTCCGTCTCTTCGGTTTCGTCCGCCGACGGCCACGTGCGCCGACCCCGCAGGGTCTTCGCAGGGTTGTCAGGCGGATCGGATGTACGAGACCACGATGGCACAGGCGAAAAATGGTGTCTACCTGCTGAGACTGTAAAGTTCGGCTAAGCAGTACGAGCATACTGCGAATGTTGCGAAGATCGGCGTCGCCAAGACGCCGCCGACCTACCCGCCGGTAACCGCATCGCCGCACGTCGGGAACGAAATGCACGAAAGCCCGTCGGCGGCGCGCGGGCCCCATGCCGTCGCCGGCGCCGCACTCGGCGCCGGCGCGCACTGTGACCGACGTCACCGTACGTTCGTACTGTTTGCCCCCGCCGGCGGGGCTTCTAGGCTCGGTCCATGGCCCGGACGTACGTCGGCGCGCGGTTGCGCCAGCTGCGCGTCGAGCGCGGACTGTCCCAGGCCGCCCTCGCCGCGCGCCTCGACATCTCCGCGAGCTACCTCAACCAGATCGAGCACGACGTCCGGCCCCTCACCGCCGCCGTCCTCACCCGCATCACGACGGCGTTCGGCGTCGACACCACGTTCTTCTCCACCCAGGACGACACGCGGTTGATCGCCGAACTCCGCGAGGTCACGCTCGACCAGGACGTCGCCGTGCCCACCGACGTCGACGAGCTGGCGGCGTTCGTCTCCGCGCATCCCGGCCTTGCGCGGGCGATGGTGGACATGCACAGCCGGTACCGCAACACCTCCGCACAGCTGGCGGCGGCCACCGAGGACCGGTTCGCCGACGGCAGCGGCAGCGGGGCGATCTCCAAACCGCACGAGGAGGTCCGGGACTACTTCTACCGGCGCCAGAACTATCTCGACGAACTCGACACCGCCGCCGAGGATCTGGCCAACCGGCTGCGTTTCCACCGAGCCGACATCGCCGCGGAGATCGCCAAGCGGCTCCGCAACCTCTACGACGTGCACATCGTCGAGCGCATCGACCTCGGCGAGGGCGTGCTGCATCGGTTCGATCCCCGCACCCGGCTGCTCGAGATCTCGCCGCGACTGTCCGGTGGGCAGAAGGTCTTTCGCTTCGCCGCCGAGCTCGCCTACCTGGAGAACGGCGATCTGATCCGCCGTCTGGTCGACGAGGGCAACTTCTCCGGCGAGGAGTCCCGCGCGCTCGCGAGCCTGGGGCTGGCGAACTACTTCGCCGCGGCGACGGTATTGCCCTACACCAGGTTCCACGAGGTGGCCGAGGACTTCCGCTACGACATCGAGCGGCTGTCGGCCTACTACGCCGTGAGTTACGAGACCGTCTGTCACCGACTCTCGACGTTGCAGCGTCCGTCGCTACGCGGCGTGCCGTTCTCCTTCGTCCGCGTCGACCGCGCCGGCAACATGTCGAAACGCCAGTCCGCCACCGGGTTCCACTTCTCGTCGAGCGGCGGCACGTGCCCGCTGTGGAACGTCTACGAGACCTTCGCCTACCCCGGCCGCATCATGACGCAGATCGCCGAGATGCCCGACGGGCGTCGCTACCTGTGGATCGCCCGCACCGTGGAACGACGCGCGGCGCGGTACGGCGAGCCCGGCAAGACGTTCGCCATCGGCCTCGGGTGCGAGCTGCGGCACGCGTCGCGACTCGTCTACGCCGACGGCCTCGACCTCGACACCGCGCGCGGCGCGACCCCGATCGGCGCGGGGTGTCGGGTGTGCGAACGCGCGCACTGCCCCCAGCGCGCGTTCCCGCCGCTGGGGAAAGCGCTCGACATCGATGCCCATCGCAGTTCGGTGTCACCGTACGTTCTGCGGGACCGGTGACGGGCCGGTCCCGTAGCGTCGGCCGCATGACCGGTCGCATCCCCGCTGGCACGCTGTCCACGCTCCGCCCGATCAACTTCGCGATCGCGCGTCTCGCGAGCCGTGTGGTGGGGGCACCGGACATGCATCTGTTCTCCACGCTCGGGCAGACCCGCGGACTGTTCCGTGCGTGGCTGGTCTACAGCGCCCGGCTGATGCCCTTCGGCACGCTCGCACGGCGGGACGCGGAGACGGTGATCCTCCGCGTGGCCGCCGTCCGCGAGTGCGGGTACGAGCAGGACCACCACCGCCGGCTCGGGCGGCGGGCCGGCCTCACCGCCGCGGAGATCGCGGCACTGGAGCACACCGACGCCGGGACGCACGGGGACCTCGACGAGCGGGCTCGGACCGTCGTGACCGCCGTCGACGAACTCCTCGCCGAGCAGGACCTCGCCGACGCCACGTGGACGCGGCTCGGGGCGTACCTGACCGACCGTCAGCGCATCGAGTTCGTCCTGTTGGTGACGCAGTACGACGGGCTCGCCACCACGATTCGCACCCTGCGTATTCCCCGCGACTACACGTAGCGGGAACGGCAACACCCCGGCCGCTCGCGAGCGGCCGGGGTGTTAACGTCGGACGATCAGAAGTTGATCATGTGCCCGGCGAGACCGTGGATGGCCTCCTGCAGGGCTTCGCTGAGCGTCGGGTGCGTGTGGACGTTGCGGGCCAGCTCGGTGGCGGTGAGATCCCACTTCTGCGCGAGCGTGAGCTCGGGCAGCAGCTCGGAGACGTCGGGGCCGATGAGGTGGCCGCCGAGCAGCTCGCCGTGCTGCGTGTCCGCGATGAGCTTGACGAAGCCCGTCGGATCGCCGAGGCCGTGCGCCTTGCCGTTGGCCGTCATGGGGAACGTGGCGACCTTGATGTCGTGGCCCGCGTCCTTGGCCTGGGCCTCGGTGAGACCGAAGCTGGCCACCTGCGGCTGGCAGAACGTCGCGCGCGGCATGAAGCGGTAGTCGTCGATCGGCAGCGTCTCGGCCCCACCGATGGTCTCGGCGGCGACGACGCCCTGCGCCTCGGCGACGTGCGCCAACTGCAGCTTGGCGGTGACGTCACCGATCGCGTAGATGTGCGGGACATTGGTGCGCATGACCGAGTCGATGGCGATCGCGCCGCGGTCGGTGAGCTCGACGCCGGTCTTGTCCAGGCCGTAGCCCTCGACGCGGGGAGCGAAGCCCACGGACTGCATGACCTTGTCCACGGTGACCGTCTCGGTCTCGCCGGACTTGTTGTTCTTGATCGCGACGGTGACCTTGCTGCCGTCGTCGTCGATGCTCTGCACCGCGGCGCCGGTCATGATCTTCACGCCGAGCTTCTTGTACTGCTTGGCAATCTCCTTCGAGACGTCCTCGTCCTCGTTGGGGAGCGCACGGTCGAGGAACTCGACGATGGTGACGTCCACGCCGTAGTTCTTCAGGACGTAGCCGAACTCCATGCCGATCGCGCCGGCACCCACGATGAGGATCGACCCCGGCAGATCCTTGGTCATGATCTGCTCTTCGTAGGTGACGACGTTCTCGCTCAGCGAGGTGCCCGGCAGCAGCTTGGTGGTGCTGCCGGTAGAGATGATCGCGTTGTCGAACGTGACCGTCTCGGTGCCGCCCTTGCTCAGCTCGACGGAGATGGTGTTGGCGTCGGTGAACGAGCCCTTCCCGTCGAACTGGTCGATCTTGTTCTTCTTCATCAGGAAGTGGATGCCCTTGACGCGGCCCTCCGCGACCTTGCGGCTGCGATCGTAGGCAGCGCCGAAGTCGAACGACACGTCACCGGAGATGCCGAACTGCTTGGCCTCCTTGGTGAACAGGTGCGCCAGTTCGGCGTTGCGGAGCAGAGCCTTGGACGGGATGCATCCCACGTTGAGGCACACCCCGCCCCAGTACTTCTGCTCGACGATGGCGGTTTTCAGGCCCAGCTGCGCCGCGCGGATGGCAGCGACGTATCCACCGGGACCGGCTCCGAGGACGACGACGTCATAGTGTGAGGTCACGGTGCCTCACCTTAGTCCCGTTGCCTCCGCCACACGAGGCGCGGTCCGTGAACCGGGCTTTTCGTGCTTAGTGTTCGTTCCGGGCAGGCCGGTCGTGTCGGTGTCGCTCAGTCGGGGATCATGTCGAACGTGTCGGGGTTGGGGCCGGTGCGGCCGTCCTCGCCCTTGTCGAGCGCGGAGATCTCCTGGATCTGCCGGTCGTCGAGCTCGAAGTCGAAGATGTCGAAATTGGCCTCGACGCGCTCGCGGGTGACGGACTTGGGGAAGACGATGTCCCCGCGCTGGATGTGCCACCGCAGCGTGACCTGGGCGGTGGACTTGCCCACGTCCTTCGCGATGCGCTCGAGTTCGGAATCGTCCAGCACCTTGCCCTGGGCGATGGGCGACCACGCCTCGGTGGCGATGCCGTGCTCGGAGCCGTAGGCCCGCACCTGCTCGTTGCCGAAGTACGGGTGCACCTCGATCTGGTTGACGGCCGGCACGGTGTCGGTCTCCGCGGCCAGCTTCTCGAGGTGGGGCACCTGGAAGTTGGAGACGCCGATGCTGCGGGCCCGGCCGTCGCGCTGGAACTCCTCGAGCACCTTCCAGGTGGAGACGTAGTCGCCGTCGTAGCGGGTGGGCAGCGGCCAGTGGATGAGGAACAGGTCGACGTAGTCGGTGCCGAGCTTCTCGAGGGTCTCGTCGAAGGAGCGGCGGGCGTCGTCGGGGCGGTGGAAGCCGTTGTTCAGCTTGCTGGTGATCCACACCTGGTCGCGGTCGACGCCGGAATCGCGCACACCCTGCCCCGTTTCGGCCTCGTTGCCGTACATCTGGGCGGTGTCGAGGTGCCGGTAGCCGACCTCGATGGCGGTCCGCACGGCGTCGGCGGTGTTCTCGGGCTCGATCTGGAACACGCCGAAGCCCAGCTGGGGGATGCTGCGGCCGTCGTTCAGGGACACGGTGGGAACTGCACTCATGATGTTGGGAACTCCTCGTCTCGACTTGCGGTACTGCTCGGGTACCCCGGACTCGCGGCGATCACGCCCCGGGACCGGCCGCGGGGCGCGATGATGGCGGCATGACCGACTTCAACGAGCAGGTCATCGGCGAGTTCCGGGAGAACGGCGGCCGGGTGTCCACCGCCGGCTTCGGGGACAACCTGGTGGTGTTGCACTCCATCGGCGCACGCAGCGGCGAGGTCCGGCTGAACCCGCTGTTCGCGCTGCGGGAGGACGACTCGTGGTTGGTGGTCGGGTCGGCCGCGGGCTCGCCCAAGGATCCCGCGTGGGTGCACAACCTCCGCGCGCATCCGCGGATCGAGATGGAGGTGCCCGGCGCGACGCCCGGGACGGACGAGGTGCGGACGGTGGAGGTGGACGTCACCGAGATCGACGCCGACGGGTCCGACCCGTCGGCGTGGACGCAGCGGTGGGACCGGTTCACCGCGGCGTCCAGCGGCTTCCTCGACTACCTGACGACGGCGGAGGGTCGGCGATTCCCGATCTTCCGGTTGACGCCGGTGTCCTGAGGGGTCAGACCCAGGTCTCGCCCGCGACGCGCCGGAAATTACCGGCGACGACGGCGTCGATCGCAGCGTCGTCCCACCCGCGGGAGCGGAGGACGTCCGGCAGGGTGCGGGTGTCCTCCGGCGGAACCCACTGCAGCGGACCGTACGCGGTGTACTCGGGTCCGAAGGCGTCCGGGTGCGCCGCCACTTCCGCGACGAAGTCCTCGTGGTCGAACGAGAAGTCCGAACCGAGGCCCACGTGGTCGATGCCGAGCAGGTCCACCCCGTACTCGACGTGGTCCGCCATCGCCTCGACCCGCGCGGCGCCGTCGTCGATTCCGTTGACGCCGACGAAGATTCCGACGCCGTTGATGCCGACGACGCCTCCGGTCTCGGCGCACGCGCGAGCCTGCTCGTCGGTGATGTTGCGCGGATGTTCCCACAGCGCAGCGAAATTGGAGTGGCTGTAGATCATGGGTCGCTCGGTGACCGCGGCGATGTCCAGGCCGGTGCGACGGGAGCAGTGGGATCCGTCGGCGGCCATGCCGGCCGCGTTCATCGCGCGCACCAGGTCGCGTCCGTAGGCAGTCAATCCGGTGTCGGTCGCGTCGAGACACCCACAACCCGCGGCGTTCTCGTGGTTGTAGGTCGGGAGCATCGACCGCACACCGAGGCCCACGAAGTACGCGACGTTGCCCGGATCACCGTCCAGCGGGGCCGAGTCCTCCAGGTCGAACGCCAGGCCCAGCACCCCGTCGGCCCAAGCCGCGTCCACGTCGTCGACCGCCCGGACGAGGCGGAATCGCGGGTCACCGTCCGCGCGGGCCGACCACCGCTCGATCAGGGCGGTGCTCGCCGCGCGATCCTGGGGCGAGTACCCGACGTTCACGGACAGGTACGCGCCGGTGCCGTACCGCGTGAGCGGAGCGATCTCCGCCTCGGGGTCGAGCGGCAGGCAGGTGTGCTGTTCCCACAGGCGCATGGTGGGTCAGCATGTCACGCGACAGGGCGGTGCCGCTCGGCGCGTCAGCGGCGGTGCCGCCCTGCGCGTCAGCGGCGGTGCCGCCCTGCGCGTCAGCGGCGGTGGTCCTTGTCGGCGCTCAGGGCGGCCCGGATCAGCTCGACGGGTGCGGGCCGTTCCACCGACGCGGTGGTGACGGCCAGGCCGTGCACCATCCAGTGGCGGGCGTGGATCGCGCGGGCCAGCCGGAGCCGTCCGCCCAGGTCGCCGACCGGCACGGCGGTGGCGCCGGTGGAGCGGACGGCGTCACCGGAGTAGATGCGCAGACCGGACCCCGGATCCGCGACGGGCGACCGCAGGACGGACGCCGCCACGCGGTCGGCGAGCAGACGCAGGCCGCGGCGACCGCGGCGGGTGCCGACGACCATGCCCACCCCGACACCGTCGGCGGTGGCGAGCAGGCGGGCGATGTCCGCGGCGCGCCAGTGGCGATCGGCGCCGGGATCGTCGACGACGACGATCCGGTCGAACCCGAGCACCTCGACGGTGGTCGCGCCGGTGACGGGACGCACCGTCGCCGCCGGGAGGACGGTGCGGACGGCGTCCTGGACGGCCTGGGATCCGGCGCGATCCGCGGCGACGCAGACCAGCGTGCCGGCGGTCGCGGGGTCGGCCGCCAGGGGCCGGGTGGTCATCCCGAACGGCCGGGGACGAGCGGTCTCGTGCTCGGTCTCGTGCGATACGGACATACGATCACCTTCGGTCGGCCCGTCCCGGTGGTTCGGCGGGCTACAACTGTTCCTACACCGCAAACCTACCATTTCCCCGTTTTAGGCGCCATTGTTCGATCAACGGACGGTTCTCGCAGTCGGGTGTGGCCGCCCACAGCCGGGCACAATGGGGCCGGTGACGGACCCCTACCTCTGGCTCGAGGACGTGACCGGCGCCGATGCGCTCGAGCACGTAACCTCCCGCAACCGCCGGACCCTCGCCGAGTTCGCCGACGACGCGGAGTTCGCCCGCCTCGAACAGCGCCTGCGCGACATTCTCGACACGGATGCGCGCATCCCGTACGTCCGGCGCCGGGGGCAGCATCTCTACAACTTCTGGAAGGACGCCGCCCACCCCCGCGGGCTCTGGCGGCGGACCACCCTCGAGCGATACCGCACGGACGATCCGGAGTGGGACGTCGTGCTCGATCTCGACGCCCTGGCCGCCGACGAGGACGAGAACTGGGTGTGGTCCGGCGCGCAGGTTCGTCGGCCTGACTTCGACCGCGCCCTGATCGCGCTCTCCCGCGGCGGCGCGGACGCCACGGTGATCCGTGAATTCGACCTGGAAAAAAGGGCTTTCGTCCCCGCCTCCGAGGGCGGCTTCACCGTTCCCGAGGCCAAGACGGACATCGGGTGGATCGACGCCGACACCGTCTACGTCGGCACGGACACCGGGCCCGGCAGCCTCACCACGTCCGGCTATCCCCGCCGGGCGCAACGGTGGCGGCGCGGCACGCCACTGCACGACGCGCCCGTGGTGGTCGAGGGCGACCCCACCGACGTCGCCGTGTCGGTGTGGTTCGACCCCACCGAGGGTCACACCCGCACCGTCGTCTCGAGGGCGACCGGGTTCTTCGACAGCGAGGTCTCCGTCCTCGGCCCCGACGATCGACCGATCCGTATCGACGCCCCCACCGACGCGTCGGTGTCGCTCCACCGCGAATGGTTGACCATCCGCATCACCACCGCATGGACGCTCGACGGCGTCCTGCACCCGGCCGGCACGCTGCTCGTCGCGCGCATCGACGACTGGATCGCCGGCGACCGTCGGGTGCGCACCGTGTTCCGACCCGACGCCCACACCTCGCTGCACCAGGTGGCCTGGACCGAGAACCACCTGCTCCTCGTCGTGCTCGAGGACGTGCGGTCCGCGGTCGTCGTCGTCACGCTGAACGACGACGGACTCGAGACCGAGCGCCTCACCGGCCTGCCCGAGAACGCGTCGGTGAGCATCGTCGGCACCGATCCCGACGACGGTGGGGACGAATTCTTCCTCGACGTGGGCAACTACGTGACGCCGTCGACGCTGGTGTGGGGAACCGTGCAGGGACAGCGCGAGGTGCTGCGCCGATCCCCCGCCTTCTTCGACGCCGACGGGCTCACCGTCGATCAGTTCTTCGCGACATCCGACGACGGCACGCGCGTGCCGTACTTCGTCGTCCATCGCGCGAGACCGGACACCGGGACCGACGGAGAGGCCGAGACCGAGGCGGCACCGGGTCCGACGCTGCTCTACGCCTACGGCGGCTTCGAGGTGTCGCTCACACCGTCGTACAGCGGCATCGTCGGCGCCGCCTGGCTCGAACGTGGCGGCACCTACGTCGTCGCCAATCTCCGCGGCGGCGGCGAGTACGGGCCGGCCTGGCACACCGACGTCCGGGTCGCCGGTCGGCACAAGGTGCACGAGGACTTCGCCGCCGTCGCAAGGGATCTCGTCGACCGCGGCATCACCACCGCGGACCGGTTGGGGGTGCGCGGCGGCAGCAACGGCGGACTGCTCATGGGCATCGCGCTGACGAAGTACCCGGAGTTGTTCGGCGCCATCGTCTGTCAGGTCCCACTGCTGGACATGAAGCGCTACCACCTGTTGCTGGCGGGCGCGTCGTGGATGGCCGAGTACGGCGACCCCGATGATCCCGACGACTGGGCCGTCATCTCCGAGTACTCGCCGTACCAGAACGTCAGGCGCCCCGGCGAATCCGGCCCGCAGTACCCGCCGGTGCTCATCACCACGTCTACGCGGGACGACCGCGTGCACCCCGGTCACGCACGCAAGATGGCGGCGCGGCTCGAGGAGTACGGCCACGACGTGTCGTACTACGAGAACATCGAAGGCGGCCACGGCGGCGCTGCCGACAACAAGCAGGTCGCCTTCACCTCGGCCCTCGCCTTCACCTTCCTGTGGCGGATGCTGACCTGATCGGTCCGCTGTATCCCCGTGCCGAACCCAGTCAGTCGGCGTCGGGATCGGCCGGGCCCACGATCGACGGGTCCGGCCGACCCACCACGTCGTGATCCTTGTTCGCGTAGTCGAATCGGGCCAGGACGTGGCGCATCGACTCGAGCCGGGCGCGCTTCTTGTCGTTGCTCTTCACCGTGATCCACGGTGCGTGGTCGGTGTGCGTCAGGCGGAACATGTCCTCCTTCGCCTGCGTGTACGCCTCCCACTTGTCCAGCGACGCCAGATCCATCGGGGAGAGCTTCCACTGCCGCACCGGGTCCACCTGGCGGATCGCGAAGCGGGTGCGCTGCTCGGACTGCGAGACGGAGAACCAGAACTTGGTGAGGTGGATGCCGTCGTCGACCAGCATCTTCTCGAACAGCGGCACCTGCGCGAGGAAGCGGTGGTACTCGTCGTCGGTGCAGAACCCCATCACGCGCTCGACGCCGGCGCGGTTGTACCAGGAGCGGTCGAACAGCACCAGCTCGCCGGCGGCGGGCAGGTGCGCGACGTAACGCTGGAAGTACCACTGCGTCGACTCGCGCGTCGACGGCTTCTCCAGCGCGACCACCCGCGATCCGCGCGGGTTGAGGTGCTCGGTGAACCGCTTGATGGTGCCGCCCTTGCCGGCGGCGTCGCGGCCCTCGAAGACGATGACGTGCCTACCCCCGGTGGCCTTGATCCAGTTCTGCAGCTTGAGCAGCTCGATCTGCAGCAGACGCTTCGTCCCGTCGTATTCGCTGCGGGGGAACCGATGGTCGTAGGGATACCCCTCGCGCCACGTGTCGACGGCGCGGCCGTCCGGGGCCACCAGCACCGGATCGTCGTCGTCGTCGTCCGAGACGGACCAGCCGGACCCGTCCGGCGTGGCGGACGGGACGAGAGCAGGGGGGAACGCCGGGCGATCGGTCACGCCCGGCACCGTACGAGCCGTCGGGAACCGGCCGGTGACGTCCGCGTGAACGACGCGAGCCCCGCCCGTCACGGGGCGGGGCTCGGTCGGACGTTCCGACGCGGTCGGGCTCAGGTCGGGTCGGCCTCGCTGCTTCCGCTGCCGGTGCCGGCGCCGTCGAACAGGCCGGAGAACAGGTCACCGATGCTGTCGAAGAAGCTCTCGAAGATCGCGTCGAATCCGCCGGACAGGGTCTCGAGAAGAGTGCCGAGGAATTCCATCTGCCGTTCGTTCCTTTCTCGGAGGCGATCACCGCGCCGGATGCGGGCAACCTGTGAACACCGTCCGAATCAATCACGATCACTCGGCCGGCGGATGCCCTTTCGTCCGAAAAGTCACCATTCTCGGTGTGCGCCTCGTCCCGGTCGATCTCACCGTTTTCCGGGCTCGATCGGGTTCGGCGATCAGCTCGTCTCGTCGACCAGCCAGCCGCACGGGGTCGCCAGGTCCTTCGCCTCGTCCGGGCCCATCGAACCCGGCTCGTACGGGCGAACGTCCGGTCGGGCGTTCAGCAGCGGGGCGGCGACGTCCCACACGCTGGCCAGTCCGTCGGGACGGGTGAACAGCGACCGGTCGCCGTCGAGCACGTCGAGGATGAGCCGCGAGTACGGGGAGAGCGGTTCCGCGTCCGACACCGTGGACAGGTCGAGCGACATGCGACCGATGCCCAGGTCCTCGCCGGGGCCCGGCTCCTTCACCGTCATCGCGATGTCGACGCGGCCGTCGCCGGAGAGGTCGAACGACAGCACCGCGCCGTCCTCGGGTAGGTGCTTCACCGGTCCGTCGGGACGGCGGAACACCAGCGACACTCGTTGTGTGCTGGTGCCCAACATCTTTCCGGTACGGAGGACGAACGGCACGTCCCGCCACCGGTCGGTGTCCACCCACAGCCGGGCCGCGACGTAGGTGTCGGTGGTCGAATCGTCCGCAATGCCCTCGACGTCGGTGTAGCCGCGGTACTGCCCCAGCACCACCTCGGCCGGATCCAGCGGACGGAACGCGGCGATCACCGACTCGCGCGCGGTCTGCAGATCCTCGGCGCCGAGGCTGAGCGGCGGCTCCATCGCCACCTCGGCCGCCACCTGGAACAGGTGGGTCACCAACATGTCGAGGACGGCGCCGGTGGCGTCGTAGAACTCGGCGCGGTCGTCGATGTCCAGCGTCTCGGGGACGTCGATCTGCACCTGCTCGACGTGTTCGCGATTCCAGATGCCCTCGACCATGCCGTTGGCGAATCGCAGAATGTGCAGATTCTGGGTGTTCTCCTTGCCCAGGAAATGGTCGATCCGATAGACCTGCTTCTCGTCCAGCACGTCGTGCACCGCGGCGTCGAGTTTCTCGAAATTCTCCTGCGAGGTACCGAACGGCTTCTCGTAGACCACCCGCGCACCCTCGGCCAGACCGTGCTCGCCCAGCGCCGCGGTGTAATCCAGAAAGGTCGACGGCGGCAGCGCGATGTAATGGACCAGTTGCACGTCGCCGCCCAGTTCGTCCGTCACGTCGGACACCACCGACGGCAGATCGCCGGCGTCGTCCACGGAGAAACCGCGCCCGGCGAAGCGCACGCGCTCCGCGAAGTCCGACCACACCGACTCGTCGATCCGGTCGACGCCCTCCCCCGGACCGAACTCCTCGAGCGCGCCGCGGACGTGGGTGCGGAACTCGTCGTCGGTCTTGCGGCCGCGGCCGTTGCCGATCAGCGCCCAGTTCTCCGGCAGCAACCCCTCCTGCGCCAGCTCGTAGAAGGCGGGCAGCACCATGCGTTTGGCGAGGTCGCCCGTGGCGCCGAAGAGAACGAAGACGGTCGGGGTGGTCGCACCGGAGTCAGCCATGCGCGGGGGATGCCCGGTTCCGCCGGAAACCGAACCTGCGTGTGGCCGATACCCTCGCTGCGGTGAGCAGACACGTCTTCGACGGCGACATCTCGGGCTTCGGCACGCAGAGCGGCACCCGCATCGTGGTGGGGCATTGGACGGCGTCGCCGCTCGGCGAGTTCACCGACGTCATGGTCGAGTTCGCCGACGGCGAGCGGCTGCTGCTCGCCCCGTCCATCGAGGTCCGCGACTTCGTCACGGCCACCTACACGTTCGATCGTCACGAGATCGTCGACGTGGTGCACCGGCGGGTCGGCGATCGGGTGAGCGTCGAGGCCGGCGAGCTCGCGCTCGAGTTCACCGTGGGCTCGGTGACCCTGCTGGGTCGGCTGCTCGCCGTGATGCCCGACGCCGTCGTCACCGCACCGTGGTTCTGCACGATCAGCGACCCGATCGCTCGCGTCCTGCTGTCCGGCGTTCGCACCCGCGGCACCGCCGGCGGCGGGCGGCGCGAGTACTACGGGGCACGCGGTCAGCACCGCATCGTGTCGGCGTCCGCCTCCTGGCGCGGGGACGACCTGGGCGGCCTCACCCGCGTCGAGCCGCCCGTGCGCTTCGGCTTCGGGTCGACCCCCGCGGCCCCCGGGGTGACGGCCGTGCGCACCACCGTCGTGGTGCGCTGAGCGAACCCGCCGGGCCCGACCGGGCGGGCGCGGATGCCCACAACTCGGTCGAATCGACGGGATCCCGTCTGCACGGGCGACCTGTGGGCAACCACGCCCGGCGCGCCGGAAGGCGTCCGGCCGGGCGCACTAGAATGTGCCGGTCAGACCCCGTCCACCCGGCATTCGATCAGGAGAAGATCCGTGACCGCGCACGTCGAAGAACTGCAGTTCCAGGCCGAGACCCGGCAGCTGTTGGACCTGATGATCCACTCGGTCTACTCCAACAAGGATTCGTTCCTCCGTGAGCTGGTGTCCAACTCGTCCGACGCGTTGGACAAGCTGCGCATCGAGGCGTTCCGCGACAAGGACCTCGGCGTCGACACCTCGGATCTGCACATCGATCTGGAGATCGACAAGGACGCCCGCACGCTCACCGTGCGGGACAACGGCATCGGCATGAGCCGCGACGAGGTGGTCGACCTCATCGGCACGCTCGCCAAGTCCGGTACCGCGGAGGTCCGCGCCAAGCTGAAGGAAGCCAAGGACGCCGCCGCGTCCGAGGAGCTGATCGGCCAGTTCGGCATCGGCTTCTACTCGACGTTCATGGTCGCCGACACCGTCACCCTCGTCACGCGCAAGGCGGGCGAGACGACGGCCACCAAGTGGGAGTCGTCGGGCGCCGGCACGTACACCATCGAGGAGGTCGAGGGTGCCCCGCAGGGCACGTCGGTGACGCTCGCTCTCAAGCCCGCGGACGAGGAGGACCACCTCCACGACTACACGTCCGAGTGGAAGATCCGCGAGCTGGTGAAGCGGTACTCCGACTTCATCGCCTGGCCGATCCGCATGCAGGTGGAGAAGACCACCGGCGAGGGTGACGAGAAGACCACCACCCTCGAGGACGAGACGATCAACTCCATGAAGGCGCTGTGGACGCGCTCGAAGGACGACGTCTCCGACGAGGAGTACACCGAGTTCTACCGCCACGTCAGCCACGCCTGGGACGAGCCGCTCGAGGTCATCCCGATGAAGGCGGAGGGCACGTTCGAGTACCAGGCGCTGCTGTTCGTTCCGACGCGGGCGCCGTTCGATCTGTTCATGCGCGAGTCGAAGATCGGTATCCAGCTCTACGTCAAGCGCGTCTTCATCATGGACGATTGCGAGGAGCTCGTCCCCGAGTACCTGCGCTTCGTCAAGGGTGTGGTCGACGCGGCCGACCTGTCGCTGAACGTCTCCCGCGAGATCCTGCAGCAGGACAGGCAGATTCGCGCGATCCGTCGTCGCCTCACCAAGAAGGTCCTGTCGACGATCTCGGACCTGCAGGCGAACGAGCCCGAGAAGTACGCGACGCTGTGGTCGGAGTTCGGCCGCGCGCTCAAGGAGGGTCTGCTCTCCGATCCGGACAACGTGCAGACCATCCTGGGCCTGTCGTCGTTCGCCTCGACGCACAGCGACGAGAAGCCGACCACGCTGGCGGACTACGTCTCTCGCATGAAGGACGGCCAGGACACCATCTACTACATGACGGGCGAGACCCGTCAGCAGGTGGAGAACTCCCCGCACATGGAGGCGTTCGCCGCCAAGGGCCTCGAGGTGCTGATCCTCACCGACCCGGTGGACGAGATGTGGACCGGCTCGGTGCCGGAGTTCGACGGCAAGGCCTTCCGCTCCATCGCGAAGGGTGCCGTCGATCTCGGTGACGACGAGAAGTCCGAGGAGCAGGACGCGAAGAAGGAGCAGTTCGCGGACCTCACCTCCTGGATGGCCGAGGCCCTGTCCGACGACGTCAAGGAGGTCCGCCTCTCGACGCGCCTGACCACGTCGCCGGCCTGCATCGTCGGTGACGACTTCTCCCTCAGCCCCACCCTCGAGAAGATGTACCGCGCATCGGGTCAGGCCGTACCGAAGACCAAGCGCATCCTCGAGATCAACCCGGATCACGCCCTCATCACCGCGCTGGAGAAGGCGCACGCGGAGAAGAAGGACACCGAGCAGCTCACCGAGACCGCCCGGTTGCTGTACGGCACGGCCCTTCTCGCCGAGGGCGGCGAGCTCGAGGACCCGGCGTCGTTCGCCAAGCTCCTCGCGGATCGGTTGACGCGCACGCTCTGACGACGGCCGGGGGTGCGGCTCACGCGACCGCCGCGTGCCACGCCGCACCCCCGTCGTGCAGATGACGAGCAAGGATCACCGCGGCCGCGGCCACCGACACGCAGGTGGTCGCGGTGATCGCCCACCCCGTCGTCGCGGGTGTCGACGACGCCAGTCCGAGCAGCACGGACGACGCCACCGCCGTGACGAGCAGGTCCACGAAGATCGGGCGCGCCGCCGGGCCCCGCGTGGTCGGCGCGCGCCACCCGGCCCGCAGGGCACACCCGACGAAGACCGCGATCACGACGACGCCGCTCGCCACCCCGTCGGTGCGTCCGATCGCCACCGCCGCAGCGATCGCGCACGGCGCCGCGAGCACCGACGCTACCGCGGCGCGCGCGGACAGGTAGCGCCGCAGACCGTCGGGCACGGTCACGATGGCGCCGACCGTCTCGGGGCACGTCCACACGGCATGCGCCAGGCCCGTCGTCGCGAGCACCGCCGGAACGGCCAGGACCGACACCAGTTCGGTTCCGGTCAGCGCGGCCGCCCCGACGCCCGCCGTGGCCACAGCGGGCGGGAACACCTCGCCCCACCGCCGCGACCGGACCAGCTCGACCACGACGGCCCGCATCACGGGGAATCTGCCCCACCGCACCTCGTCGGGCACCTCGGTCCCTCCGTCGTCAACACTGCTCAACACGGCGTCGGTACGGCGGATCGCGACGGCCGTCACGATCGTCGCTGCCACCACGGAAACCGGAATCGCCATCACGGGGCCCCTGGCACCCGCCGCGGTGACGACCCCCGCGCCGACCGCCAGGACGAGGCGCGGCGCGCGGCCGGGCAGCAATGCCGCGACGGCCGTCACGGCCCGGATCGACACCGCCGCGCCCGCGACGATCACGGGGACCGCCGACCCGAGCGAGACCGAGGCCCCGGCGCCCGCACCGAGCACCACCGCCGGGCCGCCGCGCACAGCCGCCCACAGCCGCGCCGTCACCGCACCTGCGACGAACGCCCGGCCGGAGATCGGCACGCCACGAAGATGCTGCGGCAGAACGAAATTCGGCGCCGGCGGGAGCGTCGATCCGGCGAGGGCGGACCACCACGGCCACGCCGCGACCGTCAGCAGCGTGAGACGGACGGCGTCCGACGACGGGATCCTGACCGTGACAAGCACCGCCGTCGTCAGCGCCGCGGCCACGAATTCGGCCGCGAACCACGCCACACTGCGGGCGATCGGGCGACGTGCCCCGGGGTGGTGCGCGGCGACGATCGCCGGGGCGGCGGTCACCGTCATGTCGTGTCCGCGTCGGGGCTCGACCCCGACTCACCGAGCCGAAGGATTTGCGTCGCGCCGTCGGTGGTGCGCTCGGCGCGGTGCGTGCAGAGCACCACCGCGCCGCCGCGCCGTCGGACGCCCTCGATCTGTCGGGTGACGACGTCCATGGAGTCCTCGTCGAGGGCCTCGAACGGTTCGTCGAGGATCACGAGGGCCGGCCGGTGCAGCACTGCGGCCGCCACGCCGACCTTCTTCCGCTCTCCAGTCGACAAGGAGGCAATCGGCGTCGCGGCACACGCGCCGAGGCCGAACGCGTCCGGCGCCGTCTCCCGTACCCCACGCAGTCGAGCCAGCAACCGCAGGAACTCGACGGTCGTGAGCGCGCCGGGTGCCGCGAGACCGGCTGCAGCGTAACCGATTCCATTGCGATCACCGCCCGCCGCCTCGGTGACGGCAGACCCGTACGCGACGGCCCCCGGTTCGGACCGCCGCAGTCCCGCCAGGGTGCGCAGCACGGTCGACTTCCCCGTCCCGTTCGGACCCGTCACGGCGACGACGTCACCGGGCCGGGCGGTCAGGTCGAGGCCGCGAACGAGCGTGCGCGTGCCCACCCGCAGCGTCAGGTCCCGGACGGCCAGCACGACGGTCTCGTCGAACCGGGGCCCCGGCTCCCGCGTCACCGGATCGTCGCGGATCGGACGGCCGCCACCCGATCCGCGTAGGCCCGCCGCTCACGGTCCGTGCGGACCGGGGTCCATGGGTCGCGGCTGCGCACCGTGACCCGCACCCCGTCGCCCGACGCGGTCGCCCGCACCTCGACCGGGAAGCGGGACGCCACGAGACGGACGCCCAGCAGCCGATACAGCACGACGCTGCCGAGACGGAGCTGGATCTCACCGTCCCGGACGATGAGACGGTGACCGCCGGTGAGGGCGGCCAATCGGTCCGCCGCGACGTCGAGACCTACGCGAACCGTCCACGTGACCGGCTCGCAGTCCGTCGGCACGGCGCTCAGAAGTCGCCCGCCCGACGACGCTGGTTCAGACGCACACCCAGTGCCCCCACCACGAACGGAATCACCACGGTCAGTACCGTTTCCATCAGAACAATCCTCCCAACACGCCGCCCACTGCTCCGGCCACCAGACCACCCGTCGCACCGGTGAGGGCACCCGGGCCGCAGCCCACTCCACCCGCCGCGGCCCCGGTGACGCACCCACCCACCGCGCCCGCAGCGGCGCCCTTCGATCCGCCGCTGGTGATCTGCGAATACACGCCCGATCCGACGCAGCCCCCGTCGTCGTTGCTCAGAATGCACCCGGCCGCGGTGTACTCGGGGACGGTGTACTCGGCCGATGGTGCCTGCGCGATCGCTGGCGGTGTCACCGTTTCGGCGGACGCGGTGCCCGCGGCGACCGTACTCCACACACCGAACGCGATCGCGGCGACGGTGAGACCACCGCCGAGGGTCGATCGTCGTCGTGCCTGCATGGTTCCTCCTGTCGTCGTCTGCCTGACGCCGGCGCGATCGTGCGCCCGGCAGCAGCGACGCTACGAAGGAAAAGTGCTGCACCACAATGACATGCACGCACGTTCGGGGTTTCCCGACATCGGCGCACGGCGTCGCTGCGGTAGGGTCCGCCCATGGGGACGCACGTCGTGGTGGTGGGGGCCGGACTGTCGGGACTGACGGCGGCCCGAGAGCTGAGCAGGCGCGGAATCGCCGTGACGGTGTTGGAGGCAGCGGACCGTACGGGCGGCAAAGTTCTCGGCCGGACGATCGGTGGCGCGCACGTCGATCTCGGCGCCCACTGGGTGGGCGGGTCGCAGGACGCGGTGCTCACCCTCGCCGCGGAGCTCGGCATCGCGACAGCCGCCGAGCCGCTGCCGAACCGCCGGTCCCGGCAGATCTTCGCCACCGCGGACCGGGTGCGGCGGCACGCGCTCGAGCTGCCGCTGCTGCCGCCGCGCGACCTCGCGGCGGTGGGCGTCGGGGTGGCCCGCCTCGCCCTCGCGGTGCGGCGGGACCGGCCCAGCCCGCTCGAGACCGCGCTGCCCCTCACCGAACGGTGGTTCCGCACCCCCGTCACGCAGGGCGTCGCCCTGACGTTCTTCCGCCTGATCTTCGGGGCGGACCCGGATCAGGTCCCCGCACGAGCAGTCCTGGACTACCTCGCCGCCGCGGACGGACTGCGGTCCATCGCGTCGGTACGGGACGGCGCGCAGGAACGCTTCTTCGTCGACGGGACCAGTGCCCTGATCGACGCGGTGGCCGCAGACATTCGCGGTGACGTCGTCACGGGCGCTCCCGTCCGCCGCATCGAGCACGACGCGGACGGGGTCACCGTCCACGCGGACGGACGGACGGTGCCCGGGTCGCACGTGGTGCTCGCGCTCCCGCTGCCCGAAGTTCCGGCCGTCGAGTTCGATCCTCCACTCCCGGAGGCAATTCGACTGCGCCTCACCCACAGCCGGATGGGCGAGTACGCCAAGACGGTGGCCGTCTACGACCGGCCGTGGTGGCGCGACGCGGGACTCACCGGGACCGCCCTGCTGACATCGGGACCGCTGCAGATGGTGGTGGACGGCCACCCGGACCGGTCCGACGTCGGGGTTCTGGTCGCCTTCAGCGGCGGGCGCGCCGCGGCGGACCTCTTCGCCCGACCGAACCGGCGGGACATCGTGCTCCGCGAACTCGTCCGCCTCTACGGCGACGACGCCGCCCGACCGCGCGAGATGGCGGACATCACCTGGTCGGCCGAACCGTGGCTGCGCGGTGCTCCCACCGCGCTGCCCCCGTCGGGCGGGCGGTTCCGGGCCGCCGACCTCACCACCGAGCGTATTCGCTGGGCCGGAACCGATCTGGCGGACCGCTGGCCGGGCTACCTCGACGGCGCGGTGCGCGCGGGCCGTGCGGCGGTGGTCGGGATCGGACGGACCTAGCGGGCGATCAGGCGGCGCGGTGCCGCCGTGCGCCGGATCGCGGGCGCCACCGGGCGTCCGCGCAGCAGTCCGTCGACCGACCCGGCCTCGAGCGCGCGGCGATACACCGCGGCGGCGCCGCGGACGGCGTCCACGGTGTGGTCGACGTCCTCGTCGGTGTGCGCCGCGGACACCACGAACGACTGCCCGAGCACGCCGCGGAGGATCAGCTCCTGCAGGAACAACGTTCGGAAGGCCTGGGACGGAACACCGTCGGCGTCGGCGGTGGTGAAGACGAGGCAGCTCGGTCGGCCCTGAACCCGGACGTGGTCGCCGATGCCCGCCTCGGTGCACACGTCCGTCACGGCGTCGGCCAGCCGAGCGCCGGCCCGCTCCATCGCCGCCACCGGAGCCTCGGTCTCGTAGGCGCGGACGACGGCGCGGAAGGCGGCCAGCCCCAACGTTTCCGGCCCGTGCGTGGTGGACAGGAGGAACACGCGATCGGCATCGGTGTCCAGCCCGCCGAGCTGCATGAGGTCGCGTCGACCGGCGAGTGCCGAGATCGGGACACCGTTGCCCATCGCCTTGCCCCAGCAGGAGAGATCCGGGGTCACGCCGTACACGGACTGCGCACCCGCCGCCGACCACCGGAATCCGGTGATCATCTCGTCGAACACCAGCACCGCACCGTGCCGATCACACAGGGCACGAACGGATTCCAGGTACCCCGGCTCCGGCTCGGCCAACGCGCCGGCCGCTTCCATCACCACGCACGCGACGTCGTGCTCGGTGAGCAGCCGCTCGAGCGTGTCCACGTCGTTGTACGGAAATCGGTGCACCACGCTCGCCGGGATGCCGGCGTTCATCTCGGTGGTACCGATGAACCAGTCGTCCACCGAGAAGAACGGCTGCCGGCACACGGCGATGTCGGTGCGGCCGGTCGCCGCGCGGGCCAAGCGCACCGCCGCGGTGGTGGTGTCCGAGCCGTTCTTCGCGAACTTCACCATCTCGGCCGTGGGAACCGTTCGTAGGAAGTCCTCCGCCGCAGCCACTTCCAGGGCCGTGGGGCGGGAGAAGTTGGTCCCCGCCGCGACGGCCTCGGTCACCGCGGCCACCACCCCGGGGTGCCCGTGGCCGAGGGTCACCGAGCGCAGACCCATGCCGTACTCGACGTAGCACCGCTCGTCCGCGTCCCACACGCGGGCACCCGCGCCGCGGGTCAGCACCGGAGCCAGTCCTTCCGGGTACTGGTCCGAGCCGCGGGCGTAGGTGTGGGCGCCGCCGGGTACGAGGCGGTGCAGTCGGTCCTGCAGTTCCGTGGAACGGGGGAGAGTCATCGGGACACCTCGCGGGTCGTCGGGACGGGCGGGGCGCCGGGTGAATTCGGGTGGGTCGGGGCGACCGCCGGGGTGGAGGGGGGCCGGGGCGACCGCAGTGCCGTGACGACGAACCAGGTGGCGACCGCCCACTCGGACACCAGCACCCCCAGAACCATCGTCAGGACGGATCCGGTGACGGCGGTGATCGCCAGGGCAATGCCCGCCGTGGCGACGCCGACGACGGCGCCCGTGAACACCGTCGACGTCCGCCGCCGCGCGGGCAGCACAGCCGTGGTCACGTACGAGGTCAGCGTCGTGGCCGGCAGGATCCACGCCATGATGCGCAGGAGGTCCACGGCCTGCTCGAACCCGGAACCGTAGACGACGCGCACGGCCAGGGGCGCCGCCACGGTGATCGCCGCGGCCGCGACGACGGCCACCGCGACGCAGCCCACCGCGCCGCGGTGGACGCGGCGGTCGAAGTCGGCGTCGCCGCTGCGCCGCACCATGCGGGGCAGCAGGGCGAATCCGATGGGGTCGAGCACCGACTGCCCGGCGCGCACCAGGCGGTCCGCGGCCGAGAACACGCCCAGCGACGCCGCGTTCAGCACCGCCGAGTAGGCGGCGGCCCCGCCCTGCCCGTACCCGGTGAGCAGCAGCCGGGACGCGAGAACCGGTGCGGCCGTGCGCAGGACCGACCCGACGGCGACAGTCGGTTGCAGTCGCCCGATGCGGCGCTCGGCGTCGATCCAGGTCGCCGCGACGGTGACCGACGACGACGCACCGAGACAGGCGAGCGCGACCTCCGGCGTCGGGAACCGCGGCAGGGCGAGCAGCAGGATCACCAGATAGGTGACCCGACCGGCGGCCTGATAGGCCGTCGAGGCACCGAAACGTCCGTGGCCGATCAGCAGCCAGTCCTCCGACAACGACCAGATGCCGCCCGCCACCGCCCCCACCAGCAGCATGCGCGGAGCGCCGTGCAGGCCGGCGGACCACCCGACGGCGAGCGCGACCACCAGCGCCCCGAAGATCGCGGCGCGGACCACGGCGTAGGCACCGCGCACACGCGGGAGGTCCGCATCGTGCACCCGAGCCGAGAAGTACTGCGTGGCACCGAGATCGACCAGGACCGACCCCAGGAAGTAGGCCGACATACCCACCGCGACCAGCCCGACCCCTTCGGCGCCGAGCAGTCGGGCCGTCAGCGGCAGGGTGATCAGAGTGACGAGGAACTGCCCGTACGTGCCGAAGCCGACGAGCAGGACGTCGCGAAGCAGTCGCACCGTCAGCGCCGCCGCAGTCCGCGGATCACCGCTCCCGCGCGCACCTGCACCCGCGTGAGCACGGCACCGAGGATGCGTCGATCCCCGGCCACCACGTCGCTCGGCCGCACGTAGTCCGGCATCTCCCGCGCCAGACGATGATGCATGCGCATCGACTCGCTGAGCTTGCTGTAGCTCGACGTGCGGCTGCACAGATTGAACGTCGAGTCCCGCCAGGCGGCGTCCACCGTGTCGACGCCGTGGAAGTCACCGAACGCGCCCATGCGTGCGAACAGATCGACGTCCATCGGGAAGACCAGATCACCGCGGAATCCGCCCACGCGGTCGTAGAGGTCCCGCCGGAACATCGTGGCCGCGGTGGGTCCGAACTCCGCCGGCCCACGCCGCACGATCACCCCGGCCAGGTCCTTGCCGGGCCGGCGGCCGAGCAGGCCGGGCAGCCCCAGCCCGGTCTCCTTGACCGCGCCGTCCTCGTCGATCACCTCGAACCGCGAGGACACCACCGACACCGCCGGGTCGTCCAGCACGGCCTGCTGCCCGGCGAGCGCGCCGGGACGCAGCACGTCGTCCGCGCAGACCACCTTGACCAGTCGCCCGGTCGATCGCCGGACCACGGCGTTCCAGTTGTCCCCGATCGACAACAGCCGACGGTTGCGCTCCACGCGCACCCGCGGATCGTCGAACGAGCGGGCGATCTCACCGGTGTCGTCGGTGCTGGCGTTGTCGAGCACCAGCACTTCCATGTCGACGTCCTCGGCGAGAACCGAACGCAGAGTGGTGCCCAGCGTTCGACCCGCCTGATAGGCGGGGATACAGACCGACAGCGGTGCGGTCATGCGCGTCGTCCTTCCGTGAGGAGGGCGAGGTCGACGAACGCCACGTCCGGATGCGCGGCGGAGACCTCGGCGAGCAGATCCGGAACGGTGACGACGACGCGGTCCGGCCGGGTCGTCGCCAACCAGTCGGGACCGACGATCGGCACGGTCGTCCCCGGCATGCGCCGACCCCACTTCGCGGGAGAGGCGTCGACCGTCGCCCGAATCGTGGACGAGTCGACACCCGCCAGCGCGAACAGGGCCACCGCGCGGGACGCCGCGCCGTAGGCGGCGACCGACACCCCGGCGGACGCGGCGTCGTCGACCGCCCGACGCAGCGCCGACACCTCGTCGATCAGGGCGTCGCCCAGCCCGGCCAGCGCGGCCGGATCGGTCACGCCGAGCAGCTGCTCGTCGGCCAGCACGCGGCGAGCGCACGCGAGATCGGCGCCCACGGCGCGCACGTCGGCGTCGATCGGTCGAGCCGTGACCAGCAGCGTGCCGCCGTACAGCTCGGACTCCCAGCAGCCGGTCGGCACGAGCCCCGCGGCGTAGAGCGCCCGCTGCAGGGCGGTGAGCGACCAGTAGGCGAAGTGGCCGTGCCGCACCGACGTCCACTGACGCTGTCGCAGGATGGTGCCGAGCGAATGGATCTGCAGCACCAACACCCCGCCGGGCGCGAGCCGAGCCGACCGTTCCCGGAGAGCCGCAGCCTGATCCGCCTCGTGCATGAGGCCGAGACCGTCGACGATCAGGGTCGCCTTCGCGTCGTCCGCGGAGGCCGGGAGCGCGTCGCGCACGCCGCGGGCTCGCAGGCCCGGCAGCCAGGATCCACCGTGCGGGCTGCCGTATTCCCGCACGACTGTCGTCTCGGTGAGCCAGCCGCGCGCCGCGATCTCCTCGACGGCTCGCTCGCCGGCAATACGCACCGCGTCCGGCTCGACCCCCCGGGGCTCGTCCGCCGTCGTGTCGTCGCCGGGCAGCTGGGCCAGACCGCACGCGGTGCACAGAGCGAGCTGCAGGACGTGCCGCGGATCCGTCACGGGGTCGGTCACCGCGGGCGGGAAGTGATCGGCGGCCGGCACCGTCCCGAGATCGAGCACCGTCGTGGGGTCCGCCGCGCCGCAGACTCGGCAGAACGCGGTCACGACGCGACCGTTCGGTCGACCCGGGTCAGACTGGAGACATGCGCGTCGTCACCACGCCCCTGCCGGACGTCCTGGTCTTCCTGCCCACTCCCCACCGCGACGATCGCGGCTTCTTCACGCGGACCTTCGACACGGCGATCTTCGACGCCGCCGTCGCGGAACACACCGGCCTGTCCGTCCGGGCGGCGGACTTCCGCCAGGATTCCCAATCCCGTTCCGCCGGCGGCGTTCTCCGGGGACTGCACGGTCGCGGCGGCCGCGGCGAGACCAAGCTGGTGCGGTGCGCTCACGGCGCCGTGCAGGACGTCGTGGTCGACGCGCGGCCCGACTCCCCCGGCCGCGGCCGGTCCCACACCGTCGTGCTCGACGACGTCGAGTTCGCGCACCTGCTGGTGCCACCGGGTTTTCTGCACGGGTTCCTCACGCTGAGCGACACCGCGGACGTCTGCTACCGCATCGACCGGCCGCACGATCCCACCGAGGACGTCGGGGTGCGCTGGGACGATCCGGAGCTCGCGATCGATTGGCGCGCCGCACCCGAGTCGCTCAGCGCCCGCGATGCGGCGGCCGGCTCGTGGGCGGATCTGCTCGCGCGCTGACCGGTGCGGCCTCGGGTCAGCCATGGCGCGCCGCCATCGCGGTGCGATGCAATGTCGCCGCGGCGGTGCGATGCAAGGTCGCGTCGAGTTCGCCGACGCGCTGGAGTTCGGTGATGCGCGCCAGACGCGTGAAGCGGTTCGACAGAGCGTCCGCCGTGAGACCGTGGCGCCGGTACGACTCGGCCAACTCCACCGCGCCGTCGCGAATGCCCCAGTGGGCCACGAACTCCGGCAGGATCCGACGCGCCGCGGAGAAGTCCACCCGGTACGAGCGCGGGTCCGCTCCGTACTCGCCGGTGATCACCACCTCCGCTCCCGTCACCTCGGCGACCGTCTCCGCGATCTGCGCGACGGTGACGTTGTTGGCCTCGGTCCCGATGTTCAGCGCCCGACCCCGCACCCGCGCTGCAGGCGCCTCGAGAGCCGCAGCGAACGCGGCCGCGATGTCGCGCGCGTGCACCAGTGGACGCCACGGGGTGCCGTCGGACTTCACCACCACCCGGCCGGTGAGCACGGCCGACGCCGTGAGGTCGTTGACCACGATGTCCGCCCGCAGCCGAGGCGAGAAGCCGAACGCCGTGGCGTTGCGCAGGAACACCGGAGTGAAACCCTCGTCGGCCAGCGCGGCGACGTCGTCCTCGACGCGCACCTTGCTCACCGCGTACGGCGTGAGCGGACGCAGCGGGGCGTCCTCGGTGACGGCGTCCGCGCCGGCGGCGCCGTACACCGAGCAGGTCGACGCGTACAGGAATCGCTCCACCCCGGCGTCCTTGGCCGCGCGCGCGAGCCGCACGGACGCATGGTGATTGATGTCGTGCGTGATGTCCGGAGCCAGCGTGCCGAGGGGGTCGTTGGACAACGCCGCGAGATGGACGACGGCGTCGAATCCCCCAAGGTGGTCGACGGTCACGTCCCGCAGATCGAGCCGCAGCACGTCGGGTTCCGCCGGCGCCGGGCCGAGGACACAGTCGGCGAACCAGCCCGTGTCGAGACCGACCACGGTGTGACCGCGTTCGATGAGCAGCGGCACCATGACCGTGCCGAGATACCCCTGATGTCCGGTGACGAGTACGTGCATTACCGCTCCACCTCGAAATGTCCTGCGCCGCCGACGGTCAGCAGCATCTTCTCCACGACGAATCCCTCCGCGTACCGGCTACGGCACTGCACGCCCCGGAGCCGCGCCACCGCGAGGAAGGTCTCGTCGTCGTACCAGTCGTGGCCGTGCTGCGAGCGGTAGTGCGCCGCCAGCAGCTCGACCTTGCGCCGAGCCACGCTGTCCTGCAACGGAATCAGGACCGGAGTGCTCGGCAGGTCCGATTCCCACTTGACGATCTCGTAGCCCAACACCAGGTGATTCCGGAACGTGGTGGGCACCAGTTCCGCGAGCAGGCGGTGATCCTGGTGCGCGTCCGCACGCTGGGGGGCGAGCACCAGGTCCGGCTCGCACGTGCGTCGGAACGCCTCGAGGCCCTCCTTCACTGTGTTCCAGTGCTGCGGTGACCGCCCGTCCGGCACGCCGAGCACCGTGAGGTGCACCGTGGCGCCGGAACAGAAGTCCGCCAACGCGGCCCGTTCCTCGTCCTCACGGTCGGTTCCGCCACCGGTGAGCACCAGGGCGTGGACCTCGGTGACCGACGACGCGCAGAGCGTCAACAGGGTGCCGCCCGCGCCGATCGCGATGTCGTCGGGATGGGCGCCCACCACGGCCACCGATCGAATCGGCCCCGGTGAGAGCGTGATCATGCGACGTCGGCGGACGCCCGTGCGGATCGCTCCCACACGGCCCACGGGCGGATGCCGCGTCCGTAGTCGAGGTCGAGTTCCGCGCGCTCCTTGAACGTGTCGGCGGGCTTCCAGAAGCCGTCGTGGCGGTAGCCGAACAGCTCCCCCCGGCCGGCGAGCGCCATGCACGCGTCGCCCACCAGATCGCCGCCCGGTGGGATGTGGTCGAACACGGCCTGGCTGAGGACGAAATACCCGCCGTTCTCCCAGATCGGGAATCGGCTGACCGGCACGATCTCCTTGATCTCGCCGGCCTCCGACACGTCCACGCAGTGGAAACTCGACTGCGGCGGCACCACCAACATCGACGCCACCGCACCCGACGCGTGGTACTTCTCGATCATCGTGTCGAGCGGGGCGTCGGTCAGCACGTCCGAGTAGTTGGCCAGGAAGTACTCGTCGTCCCCGAGGTGCTCGCGCACCCGGCGCAGACGCTCGCCGATCGGCGACTCGACACCCGTGTCGACGAACGTGATCGACCAGTCGCTCATGTCGGTGGCCAGCAGCTCCACCTTGCCGTCGCGCAGCACGAAGTCGTTGGACTCCTCCTCGTGGTAGTCGAGGAAGAACTGCTTGATGGCCGCGGCGCCGTAGCCCAGGCACAGGACGAACTCCGTGTGCCCGTAGTGCGCGTAGTACTTCATGATGTGCCAGAGCAGGGGTCGCGGACCGACCATCTGCAGGGGCTTGGGGATGGTGTCCCCGTCCCCGTTGCGCATCCGCATGCCGTATCCGCCGCAGAACAGAACGACCTTCATGACAGTGCCTCCACGGGCTCGTCGGTGGGCAGGGTGACGCGGGAGAGATCGGCGGTGTGCAGGGTCGGCAGCGGGAAGACCACCCGGCCGCCCCACTCGCCGACGTATCGCAGTTGGTCGGTGAGCTCGCGCTCGAGGTTCCACGGCAGCACCAGCACCACGTCGGGGCGGTCGGCCGCGATCCGATCCGGATGGTGGATCGGGATGCGGGTGCCCGGGGTGAAGCGGCCGTGCTTGTACGGGTTCCGGTCGACGGTGTACTCGAGCAGGTCGGGGCGGACGCCGCAGTAGTTGAGGAGCGTGTTGCCCTTGCCCGGTGCGCCGTAGCCGACCACGCGCTCGCCCCGACGACGGCACTCCAGCAGGAACCCCAGTACGGCGGCGCGCGCATCGCGGGCGGCGGACTCAAGGCCGCGGTAACCCTCCACCGCGTGCAGACCGGCCCGTCGCTCCTCCGCCAGGATCTCCAGGGTGCGCTCACTGGGCGGGCCGGCGTTCGCGGACGGTGTCGCCCACAGGCGGATCGATCCACCGTGCGTCGGCAGCGACTCGACGTCGATCACCGTCAGGTCGCCCTTCTCCAGGGCGCGCATGGCCGTGAGCACCGTCCAGTACTGGAAGTGCTCGTGGTAGACGGTGTCGAACTGCGCCTCGGCCACGAGCTTCAGTGCGTGGTGCACCTCGATGGAGACGAGCCCGTCGTCCGCCACCAGCGTGCGCAGCCCCTCGGTGAAACCGCGGACGTCGGGAATGTGGGCGTAGACGTTGTTGGCCACCACCATCGACGCGGGCCCGTGGTCCGCCCGCACTCGGGCGGCGGTCTCCGGGTTCAGGAACGACGTCTCGGTGGGGACCCCCGCGTCGCGTGCCGCGGCACCGACGTTGACGCTGGGTTCGATTCCCAGACACCGGATTCCACGCTCGACGACGTTCCGGAGCAGGTAGCCGTCGTTGCTGGCCACCTCCACCACGAAGGCGTCGTCGCGCACCCCGAGGGCCATCCGCTCGGCCGCCTCGTCGACGAAACGGCGAGCGTGCTCGACCCAACTCGACGAGAAGGACGAGAAGTACGCGTACTCGGTGAAGGTGTCGTCCGGGCTGACCAGGGCCGGGATCTGCACCAGCAGACAGTCGCGGCAGACGCGGACGTGGAGGGGGTAGGTGGGCTCGGGATCGTCGAGGCGGTCCGCCGTGAGGAACGATTCGCACGGCGGGGTGGCACCCAGGTCGAGGACGCTCTCGAGGTCACGCGACCCGCAGAGGCGACACAGCACTTTCGGCATTCCTTCGGGACGGCAGTCGGTGGCTTCTCACGACACGTGCCCGCCCGGCGTCGTGACCCGGACCCGTTCGCATCCCCCGACGCCGTAACGAATCGCATGACTGCATTTGTACGATTCGTACGCATTCTGCCACATAAACAGGTTATGCGCCTGGTTACGGGTCGAAGAACCGTCCGAACGGATGACGAAAACAGACCGAACGCGCTGGTGAGGGGTCACGACGATCGCGCCGAGGACGCGTGAGTACGCCCGGTTCGCGACGTGCCGATCTCACTCCTCGGGGGTGTGCAGTCCCGCCCGCTCGTCCCGCTCCGCCCACTCGACCAAGGGCCGGAGGTCGTACACCGCGTCGTCGATCCCCGCGTGCAGGTCGCCCAGCTCGGCGAACCGCGCGGGCACCGTGTGCATCGTGAAGTCGTCGGGTGAGACCTCGGGAATCTCGTCCCACCGCACCGGCGTCGACACCGTCGCCCGCTCGGTGCCGCGCACCGAGTACGCACACGCGATGGTGTGATCGCGGGCGTTCTGATTGAAGTCCAGGAAGACCTTCGACGGGTCCCGGTCCTTGCGCCACCACGTCGTCGTCACGTCGTCGGGAGCACGTCGTTCCACCTCGCGGGCGAATGCCAATGCGGCCCGACGCACGTCGCCGAATCCCCAGTCCGGCCGAATCCGCACGTAGACATGCAGCCCGTGACCACCGGAAGTCTTCGGCCAGCCCACGGCGCCGAGCTCGTCCAGCACCTCGTGGACCACCCCCGCCACCCGCCGCACCCGGTCGAACGAGCACTCGGGCATGGGATCGAGGTCGATCCGCCACTCGTCGGGGCTCTCCACGTCCGCCCGACGGCTGTTCCACGGATGGAACTCGACGGTGGACATCTGCACCGCCCAGATCACGTGCGCCAACTCGGTCACGCAGAGCTCGTCCGCGGTGCGGTTGTACCGCGGGAACGTCACCCGCACCGTCTCCATCCAGTCCGGGGCACCGCGGGGCAACCGCTTCTGGTGCACCTTCTCGCCCGCGAGGCCGTCGGGAAATCGGTGCAGCATGCAGGGACGCTCGCGCAGCGCGGTGACGATGCCGTCGCCCACCGACAGGTAGTACTCCACGAGGTCGCGCTTGGTGGCCCCGCTGGCCGGGAAATAGACACGATCGGGATTGGACACCCGCACCGTGCGGCCGCCCACCTCGAACTCGATCGCCGGAGACGCCGCCATCGCCCGAGCCTAGGTCAGCGACTCGTCGAGAGCACGAATCGCGTCCGCGAACCGGCCGGGCAGTTCCTGCGGCGGGTTGTGACCGCAGTCCAGTTCGCGCACGTCGACGAGGTGCGTGAAGTGCCGGGCGTGATCGAGAGTCCCGTAGAGCGCGACGACGGTGTCCTCCGTGGGATCGAGCACCACCGTAGGGACGTCGATCGACGGACCCGCCGCCAGGCGCTCCTGCGTCGCCGCGTACGCCGGGTCCCCCTCGGCCATCCCGTGCCGGTGCCGATAGCTGTGCACGACGACGTCCACGAAGTCCGGATTGTCGAACGACGATGCCGTGGCGGCGAATTCGGAGTCGCCGAACCGCCACGTCGGCGACCAGTCCGTCCACAACGTCTGGGCGATCTCGGCACGGTAGGCGGTCAATCCTGCCCGACCCCGCTCCGAATGGAGGTAGTACTGATACCAGTACCGCTTCTCCAGGTGCGGCGGTGCCGGCGTCGCGAGTGCGCCCGCCTGGATCAGATAGCCGGACGCGCTGACCAGGCCCGACACCTCGTCGGGCCACAGCGCGGCCACCGCGCACGCGGCCCGGCCGCCCCAGTCGTAGCCCGCCACGATCGGGCGGTCCAGACCCAGGGAGGCGATCAGCTCTCGCAGGTCGTGCGCCAGCGCCGCCTGCTCCCCGGAGCGCGGGGTGGCGTCGTCCAGGAACCGGGTGGCGCCGAAGCCGCGCAGGTACGGGACCACGACGTCGTGACCGGACTCGGCGAGGAGGCGGGCCACGTCGTCGTACGAGCGGGTGTCGTAGGGAAAGCCGTGGAGCAGGACCACCGGCCGGCCCGACGGATCGCCGTACCGGTCGAACGCGATGTCGAGGACGCCCGCAGCCACCATGCTCGTCACCATTCCCCGCGGCCCGCGGCGGCAACCACGGCGACGCAGTGCTCGGTGAAGCGGGCGCGGTCGACGGGCAGGTCACCGTCCAGGAACGCGGTGAAGAGCGAGGTCAGCGCGCCCACCACGGCGGTGGCCGTCAGCGTTCTGGTCGCGGCGTCCGTCTCCCTCGGCAGCTGCGCCTCCACGAGAGCCACGAAGTGCGGCACGGTGCGCGTGCCGATGCGGCCGAGCGCACCGTCGCCGAACGGGGCGGACAGCAGCACGCGGCCGTACTCGGGCCGGTCCAGCACCAGGTCGGTGAAGGCGTGCACGGCCCGGCGCGCCCGCTCCGACGGTCGACGCGCCCGCCCGACCGCGGCGACCAGCGCTTGCTGCGCCCGGTCGGCCACCAGGGCGTAGACCTCCCGCACGAAGGCATCGCGGTCGGTGAAGTTCTCGTAGAAGTACCGCTCGGTGAGGCCCGCGCGCGAACAGACGGCACGCACACTCACCGACGGCCCCTCGGCCGCCCCGAGCAGCTCCACGCCCGCGGCCAGCAACGCCTCGCGTCGGCGCGCGCGTCTCGCCTCCAGGTCCACTCTCGTCCTCACCGTTGACGGCCGTGCGCACCGACTCTACGGTGACAACATGTGTAGTCAGCCGCTCGGGCCGGACTCGCTCACGTGGCGGTACTTCGGCGATTGGCGCGGCATGCTGCAGGGGCCCTGGGCCGGGTCGATGCAGAACATGCACCCCGGCCTCGGCGCCGCGGTCACCGAACACTCCACCTTCGAACTCGAGCGGTGGGAGCGGATCATGCGCTCGCTCTATCCGATCGGCGGGGTGGTCTTCGACGGTGCCCGCGCGGTCGACACCGCGGCGCGAATACGTCGCTACCACAACGACATCAGCGGGTTCGACGCCCACGGACGCCGCTACCACGCGCTCGACCCCGACACCTTCTACTGGGCGCACGCGACCTTCTACGTCGGCACACTGCGGACCGCGGAGTACTTCATGGGCGGACTCACCGAGGCGCAGCACGAACAGCTCTTCACCGAACACCGGCAGTGGTACGCCCTGTACGGCATGAGCATGCGCCCCGTCCCCGCCACCCGCGCGGACTTCCAACGCTACTGGGACTACATGTGCCGCGAGGTGCTCGAGAACACGCCCGCGGCCCGCGTGGTGCTGGACCTCTCCGAGCTCCCGCGCCCACCGTTCCTGCCCTGGCTGCCGGCCCGCGTGTGGGCCCTGCTGCGGCCGGCCGTCGCGCGGTCCGCCGTGCGTCTGACCGTCGGGCTCTACGACCCCTCGGTCCGAGAATTGTTGGGCTACAGCTGGTCCGAGGCCGACGAGCGCTGGTTCCGCCGCGTCTGCCGTGCCGTCAAGTTGGCCTTCCGCCTCGTCCCCACCCGCCGTCGCCTGCACCCCCGCGCCCGAGCCGGCGTCGACCGCGCCGCCGGGCGGCTCCCCGCCGACGCGCCCCTGCCCGAGACCCCGGACCGCAACCTCCCCCTGCCGGACCGGCGGGACAGCCCCCGGCACTACGTTCCCGGCCGCTGACCGCGCGAGTTCTCCCGCAGAATCGTCACCGGTTCCGCGGATTCGCGGACCGCGCCCCGATCGTGTGGCAGAACTCGCGTGTAGTCCGCGGCACGCAACCCCCTCTGCTGCGCCCCGGGGACAGTGGTCGCACCATCCCCGGGCTCCGACACGAGCGGCCTCGCGCCCCGAGCGCTGCAGCACACTTCGGTCATGGGGGTCGTCACCAGAGCTCAACTCGTCGCCGGAGGGCTGCATCAATCCACCGTCCACCGGCGGGTGGCCAGGGGGACGTTGCACCGCCTGCTCCCCGGGGTGTACTCCACCGAGCCTCCCGATTATCGCGGACGCTGTGAAGCAGTCGTCCTCTGGAAGCCGGACGCCGTCCTCAGCCACGACACCGCCGCCTGGTGGTGGGGCCTGGTGGACGACGAACCCGACCTGGTCCACGCCACCGTTCCCCCGTCCGGGACGGCGGGTGGACCGCCGTGGGTCCGCATTCACCGACGCCTCCTGACCGACGTTCGACTGCTCGGTGACATTCCCCTCGTGTCTCCGGAGCACGCGATCCTCGATCTGGCGACCACTCGTAGCCGACGGGATTTTCAGAAGATCATCGACCGGGCGCTCAGCCTGAAGATTCAGTGGCGCACGCTGGCCGCCCTGTGCGACGAGGCCCGCGGCAAGGCCGGAATGCGGGTCCTGCGTGAGGAACTCCGACGCGCCTGCCCGGGAACGCTGTCCGAAGCCGAGCGGCTACTGGCGCGAACCCTCTCGGCCCGGTCCTTCCGAATGGAGATCAACGCCGCCGTCGGCCCGTTCTACGGAGACCTCGTCTGCCGACGAGCCCGCGTGATCGTGGAAGTGGACGGACGCGAATTCCACACTGCGGCAGCGGTGTTCACCAGCGACCGGAAACGTCAGAACGCCCTCGTGCTCGACGGGTGGTTGGTGCTGAGGTACTCGGTCGCGACCGTGTTGGCGACCCCCGATGCGGTCGCCGACGAGGTCATGGCCGTCGTGCGGCGGCGCCGGTCGCTGGCGCGTGGCTGATGCCACCTCGGGCGCGAGTTTCCCACACGATCGGGCCCGGGCCCGCGGATCCGCAGATTCACGCACGATCGTGCGGCAGAACTCGCACCCCCCCCCCGGGGTGTACCGCACCCGGACGGAGAACTCACCACACACACGCCGACGCCCGGCCCACCGCGAAGGTGGACCGGGCGTCGAACGAGTGGAGCAGGACTCAGAAGTCCATGCCGCCCATGCCGCCGGTCGGATCGCCCGCGGGCGCTCCGGCCTTCTCCGGCTTGTCGGCGACGACGGCCTCGGTGGTGAGGAACAGAGCCGCGATCGACGCTGCGTTCTGCAGGGCCGAGCGGGTGACCTTGACCGGGTCGTTGATGCCGGCAGCGAGCAGGTCCTCGTACTCGTTGGTCGCGGCGTTGAGGCCGTGGCCGGTGGGGAGGTTGCGGACCTTCTCCGCGACGACGCCGGGCTCGAGGCCGGCGTTGAACGCGATCTGCTTCAGCGGTGCCTCGAGGGCGACGCGCACGATGTTGGCACCGGTGGCCTCGTCACCCGAGAGGGTGAGTCCGTCCAGAGCCGGCGACGACTGCAGCAGAGCCACGCCACCACCGGCGACGATGCCCTCCTCGACGGCGGCCTTGGCGTTGCGCACGGCATCCTCGATGCGGTGCTTGCGCTCCTTGAGCTCGACCTCGGTGGCAGCACCGGCCTTGATGACGGCGACGCCGCCGGCCAGCTTGGCCAGACGCTCCTGCAGCTTCTCGCGGTCGTAGTCCGAGTCGGAGTTCTCGATCTCCGAGCGGATCTGCGCGACGCGACCGGCGATGGCGTCGGCGTCGCCGGCACCCTCGACGATGGTGGTCTCGTCCTTGGTGACGACGACCTTGCGAGCCTGGCCGAGCAGCTCGAGTCCGGCGCCCTCGAGGGACAGGCCGACCTCTTCGCTGATGACCTCTCCACCGGTGAGGATGGCGATGTCGGCGAGCTGAGCCTTGCGGCGGTCACCGAAGCCCGGGGCCTTGACGGCGACGGACTTGAAGGTGCCGCGGATCTTGTTGACCACGAGGGTGGACAGGGCCTCGCCCTCGACGTCCTCGGCGACGATCAGCAGCGGCTTGCCGGACTGGATGACCTTCTCCAGCAGCGGCAGCAGGTCCTTGACCGTGGAAACCTTGGAGCTGACCAGCAGGATGTAGGGATCCTCGAGGACGGCTTCCTGACGCTCGGCGTCGGTGACGAAGTAGCCCGAGATGTAGCCCTTGTCGAAGCGCATGCCCTCGGTGAGCTCGAGCTGCAGGCCGAAGGTGTTGGACTCCTCGACCGTGATGACGCCTTCCTTGCCGACCTTGTCCATGGCCTCGGCGATGAGCTCGCCGATGGACGCGTCGCCCGCGGAGATACCGGCGGTAGCAGCGATCTGCTCCTTGGTGTCGATCTCCTTGGCGGACTTCAGCAGGGACTCGGTGACGGCGGCGACGGCGGACTCGATGCCGCGCTTGAGGCCGAGCGGGTTCGCGCCGGCCGCGACGTTGCGCAGGCCTTCGCGGACGAGTGCCTGAGCGAGGACGGTCGCGGTGGTGGTTCCGTCACCGGCGACGTCGTCGGTCTTCTTGGCGACTTCCTTGACCAGCTCGGCGCCGATCTTCTCGTACGGGTCCTCGAGCTCGATCTCCTTGGCGATGGAAACGCCGTCGTTGGTGATCGTGGGGGCGCCCCACTTCTTCTCGAGCACGACGTTGCGACCCTTGGGGCCCAACGTCACCTTGACTGCGTCGGCGAGGCTGTTCAGCCCACGCTCGAGGCCACGACGTGCCTCTTCGTCGAACGCGATGATCTTGGCCATTGCGAAGTGATCCTCCGGATTGGGGGTGACACGCGAAGCGACCGCGGTTGGGGCCGCTCCAATTCCAATTCCGGCCGAGTCGGTGCCCGCGACGGACGACCAGGGGTGTCGACAATTCCCGATCTCACCTCTTCGACCTGGCACTCACACTACACGAGTGCCAGGCCCGATTCTGGCACTCGACCCTGCCGAGTGCAAGCCCTCGAGGCGCCGTCAGAATCCGGCGATGCAGGCCCGCCCGGTCGAGAGGTCCAGCGCGAAGGAGTTGAGGCCGGCGCAGTTCACACCCGTCTCGGTCGACGCGCTCGCGCCGCCGCCGTAGCCCGCCACGGCGACGGCCGTCCCACCGTTCGAGGCCGCGGACCGGCTGATGCCGCCGCCGAGCGCGAACGCGTAGGACGTGCCGGCGCCGGACACCGCACTGAGCGCCGTACCGAAGCCGGTGGCCGTCGCGTTCGCCGCGCCGCCGTTGGCGACGGAGACCGCGGTGCCGCTGTCGCTCGCGTCCGACCGTGCGACGCCCGGCGCGGTGGCCTTGGCCCCGCAGCTCGCCGTCCCGTCGACGCGAATGTCGTTGGCGGACGGGGGCGAGACGCACGTGACGGGAGCCGCGACGGCGGTCGAGGTGCCGAGCACCGCACCGAAGGACAGGACGGCCGAGGTGGCGGCGACGGCAGCGGCGGCGCGGCGGACGCGGGAGGAACGGGCGGACGAGAAGGCAGCGAACAGCGTCACGAAGAACTCCTGAAAACGGCGAGCGAAACGGCGAGAGAATCCGCCCCGGGGCGGGCGTGCAGGGCGAACCCTACCGGCCCCGTCCCGGCCACGAGGGACGCTCGACGTAACGATTCGGTATGCACCCGCGGACGGGGTCAGTGCACGTGATCGCGCCAGTCCGCCGGCACCCGCTCGGCCGGCCCGGGCACGGTCTGCTCACGCGGATGATGATGCGGCGCAGCGAGTTCCGGTCCCGTGGTCATCACCTCGCGGCGGGCCTGTCCGCCGTTGGCGGTGCGCTCGACCAGGACGGTCCGCAGCCCCTCGGACGCACCATAGACCGCGGCGCCGAGGCCGGCCGGTCCGCCGCCGACCACGACCAGGTCGTAGAAGTCCTCGGCGGGAGTCGTCCCCAGTCCGAAGTACTCGGCCAGTTCGGTGTCGGTGGGATCGACGAGCAACGACCCGTCGGCGCAGACGACCACGGGCAGCGTGCGGTCGTCGCGGCCCGCGGCGGCGAGCAGCCGAGCGCCCTCGGGTTCGTCCGCGAGGAACCACCGGTGCGGAAGTCGGTTGCGCGCGAGGAACTCTCGCATCTCGCTGGACCGCGACGCCCACCGGCCGGCGATCACCTTGGTCTCGGTGACCGGTCGCAGATCCGCGCCGCGCCAGGACTCGAGCAGCGCGTCGATCACCGGGTACAGCTTCTCCTCGGGTGGGTCCTACGGCTCGAGGAGGTAGTGGTCGAGGTCGACGACGTTGATGGCCTCGATCGCGGCGTCGGTGTCCGCGTACGCCGTCAGCAGCACGCGGCGCGCATGCGGGAAGACGTCCATGGCCTGCTCGAGGAACTCGAGCCCGCTCATCCCGGCATCCGATGGTCGGCGAGGAGCACCGCCACCTGGTCACCGCGGAGCGCGATCTCGCGGAGGGCGTCGAGGGCCGATTCGCCCGATTCGGCCCGCACGATGCGATAGCCCTCGCCGTACTTGCGACGCAGATCGCGCGCCACCGCCCGCGACACCGGCGGATCGTCGTCCACCGTGAGCAACACGGGCTTCGGCGCGGTCATCGTGCTCGCTTTCGACGAGAGGTCGCCCGGGGCGTCGTACGCCCACCGTCGGCACGGTGCGGTCCCCGAGTGCTGCGGGTCGGTGGCGGCGCCGTCCGCTCGGCGGCGGCGCGCGAGGAGTGCGCGGACCGGCCGCGCACGATGCCGAGGAATTCCTGGCGCAGATCGGTGTCGTCCTGGTCGTCGTCGATGGGCCAGGCGAGGAACACCTGCGTCGACGGCGCGTCCGTGACCGGCCGGAACACCAGATCGCGACGGCTGTGGAGGCGGGCGAGGGAATGCGGAATCACCACCGGACCGACACCCGCCGCGACCATCTCGAGCGTCACGGCGACGTCGTCACCCGCGTCCTGCAGCGACTCGCCGTCGAGCTCGGCGAGCGCGATCTCGTCGTACGCCGCGACGGGATGGTCCTTCTGCACGACGACCACCGCCACCTCGGCGTACAGCGGGACGACGTGGAGACCCTCGCGCTCGGCGGGCTCGCGGACGAAACACATGTCGACCCGTCCGTCGCGCAGGGCGGCCAGTTGGTCGGGCTGCTCGATCACCTCGGTGGTCAGGTCCGTGTCCGGGAATCGCTCCGCCCAGATGCGGGTCCACTTGGTCACGGTGACGCCGGGAACGAAGCCGATACGCAGTGCGCGTCGGCTCTCGCGGGCCGGCTCCGCGCGTCGTCGATCGTCGTCCGCGACGACGGCACGGGCGTGCGTGAGGAGGGACTCGCCGGCCGAGGTGAGGCGGGTTCCCGCGTCGTCGGTGACGAACACGCGCTCTCCGACATCGGCTTCCAGGTCTCGAATTGCCGCACTCAGGCGCTGCCGGGAGATGGAGAGCGCACGCGCCGCGCGACCGAAGGCGCCGATCTCGGCGACCGCGAGGAACCAGCGCAGGACGGTCGCATCGTTCACCCGATCAGGGTAGGTCACCGCGACGACAGGCAGGGGTCGCTCGGGACCGGCACCCCGATAGGGTGGTGCCGTGAGCACCGGAGACGCGTCCCAGACGATGAAGCCGCTGACCGCAGCGGGCAAGCTCGGCATCTACCTGCCGGCGGCGCCGGAGGATTTCCGCTCCGGCAGCATCAGTCGGGCGGACCTGGACGCGCTCCGCGCCGATCCGCCGGAGTGGCTGCGGGAACTGTGGGCGACCGGCCCGTTCCCGCGCGACGTGGTCGCGCGCAAACTCGGGGTCACCAACACCGCGCTGGCCCGCAACGGGGTGTCGGACGCGATGACGCAGGAGCAGATCGACGCACTCGTCGGGGAGGAACCCGAGTGGTTGATCCGCGAGCGCGCGAACCTGGTGGAGGTACAGCGCGAGGCGACTCGCGTGAAGGAGAAGGAGATCGAGCGGCGCGAACGCACCAACCGGCCACCCAAGAACCGCTGACCGCACCCCGGCAGGTCGGGTCGGGCCCGACAACGGCCGAGCCCGCGCCGAATCGGACCGCGTCGACTCAGACCGCGGCGGAGCGACGACGCACGAAGCTGACGCGCGCGTCCTGGTGTGCCGTCCGGCGAGCGGACACCTCGTCGAGTCCACCGACCAGCGCGGACACGAGTCCCGCGGGATCGGTGAGCCACTGGCGTTCGATGGCGGCCACCTCGTCGGGCAGCAGGAGCCCGGTGTAGCGCAGGTCGGTGACCCACCGGTCGATGTCGCCGTGGTCGATCGACTCGAGCGCGGCGCGGTCCACGCCGGCCTCGAATTCGTCGCAGAAGACGGCGCGCACCAGGTCGGTGTGGCCAGGGTTGACCGTAGGACGTCGGTTCTCGAGTAGCTCGTACATCCGCATCTCCCCGATACGAGGCGCCGCGTGGACGCCGTCCAAACTGGGTGTAACGAGTACGGGAACGTGAGCGATACAACAATCCCGGTCGTTGACGAGAGCGTACGCCGCACAGGGCCATTGCGCAGACCCTCGTAACAATTCGTGACCTGCCACAAACACGAATGTCATGGATACCGTTCGTTTCGTTTGTACGGTCTCCACAAAATTTCCCGCGAGCCGTTGTTCGACCATTGTGCGGCTCGGCGTGTCGGACCCGGTGTGTCGGCGGCCGCCGGGGCGCATACTGCGCAGATGACCGCCCTCGCCGCGATCGCCGCGCTGCTCGCCGCCGCGATCCACACCTACATCTTCGTCCTCGAGTCCGTGACCTTCGAGACCGCCGGACGGCGTGTGTTCGGCGTCCGTGACGACGCCGAGGCCCGCATCGTGCGCCGCTGGGCCTTCAATCAGGGCTGGTACAACCTGTTTCTCGCCGTCGGCGCGGCCGTGGGCGCGCTGGTGCTCGCGTTCGGGGACGGGCACGTCGGCGCCGCACTCGTGCTCTTCGCGTGCGGATCGATGGCCGGGGCGGCCTCGGTGCTCGCCGCCACCGACCGCGCGCTTCTCCGTCCCGCCGCGATCCAGGGCGGCCCCAGCGTGGTGGCCGTAGTCGCGGCGGCGATCACCCTGATCTGACGGGAGCCGGCCCGACCGGTTCGCATCAGGTCGAGAGCAGAATTCGCACGGCCACGGCGCCGTCGCCCACCACCGCGGCGACGTGCCGCCGCACCGTGGCGAGTTCGGTGGCGGCAGCGGCCGGCGACGCGTCCGCTTCGGTCCGCGCGATGATCGAGATGACCGGGATGCGCGCCCCGTCGACTCGCTCCCACCGCAGGCGGGGCCGCGCCGACCGAATCCCGGGGAGTTCCCGTGCGACGTCCGCGGCCTGCTTGGCGACGGCGCGCAGATCGACGGTGACCGAACCCGGCACCGACGGGTCCGCGCTCAGCGTCAGGTCGCGTCCGGCGGACGAGGGAAGTCGGCGCAGCAGGGACCAGAGCAGAATCAGCACGAGGACGACACCCGCGCCGCCCAGCGCCCACGGCCACCACGCGTCCTGCTGACGGTCGGCGACCACCCCGACGTCCAGAGTGTCGAGCGTGAACGGCAACGATCCCCGCTGCCACAGGGCCGCACCCACCCCGAGCGCGACCAGAGCCGCCCCGAGAATCAGCACGCCGAGCCGATCGAAGAACGCGGTACTCCGCTTCACGACGTCGCCCCCTTCGTCTCGGCCGACGACGTACCCGCGACGGTCGGGGCATCGGCATCGGTATCGGCGGACGTCGTTCCGGTCGACGACCCGGTCGACGATGCCGCCAGCTTCGCGCGGTCGCGGCGATGGATCCAGACGTCGTCGGCGATGCCGCTGGGGCGGTACCGGCGACCGCGCCACTTCAGCGACGCCAGGATCATGAGGACGCCGAGCACGGCGGCAGCGATGCCGACCGGCACCATCCAGGACTGCGGCCCGAGTCCGTCGAGGTAGTTCAGGGCACTCGTCGTCCAGGGCTCGCCGGGCACGACGTTCCACACCACGAGAGCGTCGCGGATCAGCACCGCGGCTCCCGCCAGCAGCGCGAGGGTCCACAGCAACGCCCAGGGCGTCGCTGCGGGCGCGGCCAGCGGTCGCGGAGCGGGCAGCAGGTCGGCGGTGGACCCGGCGGCGGCAGCGAGGTCACGGTCGCCGGGCGCAGCGAAGTCGCTCACGCGCACGTCGACCGATTCGGCGCGCAGGCCGGAGTCGGTCATGCCGCGTGCGACGTCGCGTCGGAGGTCGTCGGCCACGGCGACGGCCGGACGCGGCCAGCTCACGGTGCAGTCGGCCGCTGCCCGCACGACGCGCCCCTCCTGGGTCACCTTCACTCGCGACGGGCGGCGCCCGAAGGTGCCGCCGCCCGAAACTATGCCGGACGTCCGGGTGAGGGACGCGTCGGCGATGCGCTCGATCGCGCGGTCGAGAACGGTGAGCGACCCGCGCTCGCCGGGCTCGGCGAGGGGCGCCCGGTCGGCGTCGGCGACGCCCGCCCCCGTACTCCGCGCGTCGTCCCGATCAGCCACGGCCGCGGCCGCGCAGCAGGGATTCGGGATCGAAGTTGCCGTCCCGGTAGGCGCCGACGGCGAAGCCGATGGCCCCGAGCACGAGCGCGACCAGGAAACCGGTGAACCCGCCGGCGGCAGCCGCGACGGCCAGCAACAAGCCGGCCAACAGTCCGATGGTGGAGGAGGTCATGGTGCTCCGATCGTGGAGGGGAAGAGTGGCAGGACGGGATTTCTCACGGGTGCGGGGGGGAGATGTCGACGTACGTCCGTCGGCGTGGGAGCGCCTTGCCTGCCCTGCGGACGAGTCGGAGGACCCGGCGGGACGTCGAGGTGACCACGACGACGTCGACCGGGCGAGCCGGCCGAGTCCGCTCGCCCTCGACCCCGAATCGTCGGTCGATGTCGGCGAGCGCTCGCATCAGGACGTCGGCGTCGCCGCCCGCGTCGGGGTGGTGCTCCCGAACCGCCGCACGACGAGCGTCCCGGTAGGCGCGCTCGTCGTGCGTCGGTCGTCGATCGTCGGTCACGGGGCGGGAGTACCCCCGCCGGGTTCGCTCGACTCCGAGATGGCCGGCGAGTCGGCCGGCACGACGTCCTCGACGAGCACGTTCACCGGCTTGTCGACGACGGCGCGCACCGCTCTACGCACCGCGTCGGCCGTGTCGCGCACAACCGAGTCGGTGGTGACGGCGATGTGCACCTCGGTGGCGTCGTCCCGCACGGCGACGCCCGAGACGCGACGCCCCGGCAGGTAGGTCCCGATTTCGCCGAACACGCCGCCGTGCAGGAACGCCACGCCGGGAACCGCGATCACGGCCGCAGCCACGCGGTCGGCGATGTCGTCACCTGCCGGAGCTGCGCCGGTCATCGGACGCGCGCGGGAGCGGGCTCGTCGTCGTCGTTGTCCTCTTCGAACAGGTAGACGTCGTGAACGGTGATGTTGACCTCGGTGACCTCGAGGCCGGTCATGCGCTCGACGGCGTCGATGACGTTGCGGCGGATGCCTGCGGCGAGGTCCGCGATGGAGACGCCGTAGTCGGCCACGATGTCGATGTCCACGGCGGCCTGGCGCTCGCCGACCTCCACGGACACGCCCTGCGAGTGGTTGACGCGGGCGCCGGGGATGCGCTCGCGCAGCGCGCCGATGGCGCGGGTGGCGCCGCCGCCGACAGCGTGAACGCCGTTGACCTCACGGGTCGCGATGCCCGCGATCTTCGAGACCACGACGTCGGCAATGGTGGTGCGGCCGTCGGACGCGACCAGCGCGCCGGTCCCCTCGCTCGACGAGGAGTTCGTGGACTTGTCCAGGGTCGAGTTCGCCGCCGAGGTGTTCGAGGTGGTCGAGCCGGTCGATGCAGTCATCTCCGAATCATCCTTTCAGGTCGTTGGTGTCAATCGTGGGTCGCGGCTCGATCGGAAAAGCGTGCACCCATGTGACGTATGCCACAAGAAGTGGTGTTCAATCCTCGGACTGGTCCCCCGACGCCGCGGAACCGAATAGGGGGCATGCAGGCGACGAACTCCGCTGCCGCCGCGAGCACGGACGATTCCGCCGATCTCGTGAACGCGGCCGTGCTCGGCGACCGGGCGGCGTTCGAGAGTCTCGTGCGTACCCACGGTCCGGCGATGTACCGCTTCGCCCGGAACATGGTGCGTGACGACGGGCTGGCCGAGGAGATCGTGCAGGACGCGTTCGTCGCCGCCTGGAAGAGCCTGGAGCACTACCGGTCGGAATCGGCGCTGCGGACCTGGCTGTTCGGCATCGTCAACCACAAGGCCATCGACGCGACGCGGCGGCGCGTGCCGCGTCCCGCGGAGGACTGGTTGTTCGAGGACGCAGTGGGCGACGCCGTCGCGGCCGACGATCCGGCCTCGGTCGCCACCGGTTCCGACTTCCTGGTCGCTCTCCGCCGCGCGCTGTCGGACCTGCCGGAAGTTCAGCGATCGTGCTGGTTGCTCCGTGAAGTGGAGGGAATGACCCACGTCGAGATCGGGGAGACGCTGTCGATGTCCCCGTCCGCGGTCCGCGGACAGGTCAGCCGAGCTCGACGAACTCTGAGCGAAAGGATGGCCCCATGGCGGTGACACTCGACGACGGCGCCGGTGCGGACCCGATCCTCGACCGCGCGGCGCGAGAACTACGGGACGAGGAGACCCCCTCCTGGGTGACCGCCAGCGCGGCCATCCTCGCAACACTGCGGCGCACCACTCGCCGCACCACCCCGATCGACGCCGCCTTCCCGTCCGAGGCTGCGGGCGACACGCTGCGGATCGGCGATCACGTCGTCCGGCTGGCCGTCCTCCGCGCCCTGGGCGGCCTGCCCAGTCGAGTCCGCGCGGTGGAACTCGACGTCGACGGCCGACGACTGATCGGGGCGAGTCTCGACATCGCCATTCCCTACCTGCAGGACCTGGACGAGCTCGTCGCGGCCATCGAGACCCGTGTCGTCGACGCCCTGGCCGAGGTGGTGGGGGTCCGGGTGTCGCCCACCGACGTGCGAATCCACGTCGTCGACGTCGTCGATCCCTGACGTTCGCACCCGCGGGCAGAGGGTCCGGCTACAGTGCGGTCGATGCCGTGACGTCCGGTCACGGACACCGACGACGGGACCGATTCGCCATGTCCACCTCTCTGTCCGCCACCATCGACGTCCAGGCCCCGCCGGCCGCGGTGTGGGCGGTGGTCTCCGACCTGAAGCGCATGGGCGAGTGGAGCCCGCAGTGCAAGAAGATGACGGTGCTGGGCGGCGAGCCGAAGCTGGGCACCCGCACGATCAACCTCAACAAGCGCGGTCCCCTGGTCTGGCCGACGTCGGCGAAGGTGGTCCGGTTCGAGCCGGAGCGTCGCCTGGCGTTCCGGGTGACGGAGAACCACACGATCTGGTCCTACGAGTTGGAGCCGACGGAGACGGGCACCCGCGTGACCGAGCGTCGTGAGGCACCGGGCGGGACGACGGCGGTGTCCAACCTGCTGGTTCGGCTCGCGTTCGGCGGACAGCGCAACTTCGACGGTGAGCTCGAGCGGGGGATGAACGCCACGCTGGCCAAGATCAAGGCAGCCACGGAGTCGTAACCGCTGCGATCGGGACGAATCCGGCGTCGCGTCCGTACGGTGGAGGCATGACTCGCCGACCGGCCGCCCTGACCGCCGTCGCCCTTGCGGCGGGACTCGCCGCGGCCGCGTGCAGTTCGGCCGCGTGCAGTTTCTCGGAGGCGGGGGCGGACAGCAGTCCCGCCACCACGACCGCCCCGCCGATCGCGGACAAGGCACCGCCGCCGGTGTCGGTGGAAGTGGTGGCCGACGGGCTCGATCATCCGTGGGACGTCGCGAAGGCGCCCGACGGGACCATCGTCTTCACCGAGCGCGCCGGCTCGTTCACGGCGGTGCGTCCGGGGGCGGAGCCCACGCCGATGTCGGCGGACCTGTCGGACCTCGTCGCGTCGTCGGAGACCGGGTTGATGGCGCTGGCGCTGTCACCCGATTTCGAGCAGGACCGCACCGCGTACACGTGCCAGGGCATCGAGTCGGGCGGTGGCCGCTCCGTCGGGGTGGTGGCCTGGACCGTCGCCCCCGACTGGTCGGGTCTGACTCGCGAGCGCACGGTGATCGACGGGTTCCCGGTGTCGACGGGTCGGCACGGCGGATGCCGCATCCTCCCGGCCGACGACGGCACGCTGTTGATCGGCACGGGCGACGCGGCGCAGCCGTCGGTTCCGCAGGATCGAAACTCGCTGGGCGGCAAGGTGTTGCGTGTCGACGCCGCCACGGGTGCGCCGGCGGCCGACAATCCGGATCCGGCGTCGCCGGTGTTCACGCTCGGTCACCGCAACGTCCAGGGACTCGCGGAGCAGCCCGGCACCGGCCGCCTGTACTCGGTGGAGCAGGGCAGTTCACGCGACGACGAGGTCAATGTGCTGACCCCCGGCGGCAACTACGGGTGGTCGCCGGACCGTAGTGGATCCGGGTACGACGAGTCGGTGCCCATGACCGATCCGGACCGCGTGCCGGGCGCACGGGGTGCGGTGTGGAGTTCGGGGCCGAGCACCGTGGCGACGGCGTCCGGAACGTTCCTCACCGGATCGGATTGGGGCGCCTGGGACGGGGCACTCGCCGTGGGAGTGCAGAAGGGTCAGCAGGTGCTTCTGCTCCGCCTGTCCGAGGACGGCGCCACCGTCACCGAGCAGACCACCCTGCCGGAACTGGGCGAGTTCGGTCGGATCCGGACCGTCTCGGCGCAGCCCGACGGCTCGCTGCTGGTGACCACGGACAACGGAGAGACGGACTCCGTCCTGCTCGTCGCACCACAGACGTGACCTCGACACCGTTTCGAGGCCCGATCGTGATGCGCTGTCGCTACTTGCGGCGTTTCACGGGGTGGGGGCTCGGGTAGCCGATTGCCGACGTCGCGCCTGGACTTCGGGTCGACGGAGAGTCTCGAGTCGGAAGAGGTATGGACATGGTCGAGCTCGGTTGGATTGGTTGGATCATCATCGGCGGTCTCGCGGGTTGGATCGGCAGCAAGATCATGAAGACGGACGCGCAGCAGGGCATCATTCTGAACGTCGTTGTAGGCGTTGTGGGTGGACTCATCGCTGGCTTCGTGGCGAGCCGCGTCTTCGGCATGGAAAGCGGAGGCTGGATCTACAGTTTCGTAGTCTGCTTGATCGGTGCCTGCGCACTTCTGTTTGTTGTCAAGGCGGTCACCGGGCGTCGTTCGCGCGTCTGATCCGTCTCCGGACCGTTCGGGGCCCCTCACGTAATCTCGTGAGGGGCCCCGAGCCGTCTCCGCGGCCCGGTCGGTTCCCCACGCCGGCACATCCATACGACGTAAGAGGAGATCGTGGCCCGACGCCCCGTCCCAGCAGGCACCCCCGAACCGACCGGCCTCGGCCACGTCGTGGATCTGATCCGCTCGTCGATTCCGCCGCTGCATCCTGCGGGCGCCCCGTTCGTCGCCGCACCGCTCGCCGTGGCCGCACTCGGCCGTCGTCGCCGTGCGGTGCGCACCGCCTCGCTCCTCACCGCAGGTGCGATGGCCGGCTTCTTCCGCCACCCGCCGCGCGTGCCCCCGAACCGGGCGGGCGTCGTCGTCGCTCCCGCCGACGGCGAAGTGGCGTTGGTCGACGTCGCCGTGCCCCCGGCGGAGCTCGACCTCGGGACCGAGCCGCTGCCGCGCGTCAGCATCTTCCTGTCGGTGCTGGACGTCCACGTCCAGCGTGTCCCCGTGTCGGGCGAGGTCGTCGACGTCGTCCACAAGGCGGGCCAGTTCCTCTCGGCGGATCTCGCCGACGCCAGCGTGGTCAACGAGCGCACCTCGATGCACCTGCGGACCCCGGCCGGGCACGATCTCGCCGTCGTACAGATCGCCGGCCTGCTGGCTCGGCGGATCGTCAACCAGGCGTCGGCGGGTGACACCCTGACCATCGGCGACACCTACGGGCTGATCCGCTTCGGCTCCCGCGTGGACACCTACTTTCCCGAGGGATCCCGCTTGGCGGTGCTGCCGGGCCAGCGCGCGGTCGGCGCCGAGACCGTGCTCGCCGAACTGCCGTGATCGCCGCGGAGGACTCGTCCGCGTCCGACGGAGAGGGTGGGCGTACCGGCCCCGTTCGGCTGTTGCCGAGCGCGGTCACCGTTCTCGCGCTGTGCGCCGGGCTCTCGGCGGTGAAGTTCGGCCTCGACGGCCGACTCGGGTTGTCCCTGGCCATGATCGGCGCCGCGGCCGTGCTCGATTCGCTCGACGGACGCATCGCGCGGATGCTCGACGCGACGTCGCGCATGGGGGCCGAACTCGACTCCCTCGCCGACGCGATCTCCTTCGGCGTCGCCCCGGCCCTGGTGCTGTACGTGACGCTGCTCGAGGGCAGCAGCGGCGGGTGGGTCATCGCGTTGATCTACGCGGTGTCGATCGTCCTGCGCCTCGCGCGGTTCAACACCCTCATCGACGACGACTCCCGACCCGCGTTCGCCGGGGAGTACTTCGTGGGGGTCCCCGCGCCCGCCGGGGCCCTGATCGCGCTGACTCCGCTTGCCGTGCAACAACAGTGGGGCACAGGGTGGTGGTCCTCGTACTACGTCGTCGCCACCTGGGTGGTGCTGTCCGCGCTGCTCATCGTCAGTCGTATTCCCACCCTGGCCCTCAAGAGCGTGTCCGTGCCGCCACGCATGGCGGCCATCCTGCTCGTCGCGGTCGGCGTCGCCGGCGCAGCCCTGATCACCTTCCCGTTCGTGTTGCTCATCGTGCTGATCGCGATGTACCTGGCGCACATCCCGTTCGCGATCCGCTCGAAGCGGTGGGTCGCGGCGCGTCCGGAGACGTGGGAGGCCAAGCCCGCCGAGCGCCGCGCGGTGCGTCGGGCCGCGCGTCGGGAACGGCCGGGCATCGTGCGTCGACGCCGCCCGGCGCGCGCCGGTCGGAGCTCGGCGCGGCTGCGGCTGCGCCCACCGGTTCCGCGGGACGACCGATGAGCACTCCCGAGCTGTCCCTGACCGTCCGGCTCACCACCTCGGCCGCCGACGCGCGTCGCGGCATCGTCCGTATCCACCCCGAGGCGTTGACGGCACTGGGGCTGCGCGAATGGGACGCGGTGGAACTCGTCGGATCCCGCCGGACGGCCGTGGTGGTCGCCGCGACGGCCGGCGCCATCGGTGGAGTCGCCGCGACGGCCGGCGCCATCGGTGGAGTCGCCGCAAGCACCGCCTCGACCAGCGGTATCGCGTTGCTCGACGACGTCACGCTCTCCAACACCGGTCTGACCGAAAACGCCACCGTGGTCGTCCGCCCCGTCCGGGTGGTGGGCGGGACCACGGTCACCGTGCACGGCGGCACGGCCGTGGCCGCGCTCGACGACGTGACGTTGCGACGCGCCCTGCTCGGCAAGGTGGTCACCGCGGGCGACGCGGTGTCCCTCCTGCCCCGCGACCTGGGCCCCGGCACGTCCACGGCGTCCGTCTCGACGACACTCGCACGCACCGTCGGCGTCGCGTGGACCACCGAGCTGCTCACGGTGACCTCGACCGATCCCGCGGGGCCGGTCAGCATCCAACCGAACACGTCGGTGACCCGCGGCGCGGGTGCGGCGTCGGGGTCCGGTTCGTCGGACGCACGGCCCGGCCGAGTCGCCGAACCCGAACCGCAGGCGCCGGAACCACCCGTCGCCGTCGACGATCTGGTGGGGGCGAGGGAGCAGGCCGCCACCCTGAGCGAGTGGCTGGAACTGGCCCTTGACCGGCCCGACCTGCTGCGCACCCTGGGCGCCTCCGCGCGGCTGGGCGTGCTGGTCACCGGTCCCGGCGGCGTCGGGAAAGCGACGATGGTGCGCGCCGTCGCCGCGACGCGCCGGATCGTCGAGATCGACGGCCCCTCGGTGGGATCCACCGCCGCCGACGATCGGCTGGCCGCGGTCTCCCGCGTGATCGAGACGGCGCGGTCCGCAAAAGAACCCACCGTGCTGCTCGTGACCGACGTCGACGCGTTGCTGCCCACGGAGACCGAGCCCGTCTCGACGCTGCTGCTCGACCGGTTGCGCGCTGCCGTCGACTCACCGGGAACAGCCCTGGTGTGCACGACGTCTCGCCCGGACGCCGTCGATGCACGGCTGCGCGATCCCGACCTGGTCGACCGGGAACTCACACTGCCCCTGCCGGATTCGGCCGGCCGCGCCCGCCTGCTCGACGTGCTGTTGCGCGACGTACCGACCGAGAGGATCGCGACGGGGGAGATCGCGCTCCGGACACCGGGTTTCGTGGTGGCCGACCTCGCTGCTCTCTGCCGGGAGGCCGCGGTACAGGCCGCGGCCCGTGCGCATCGCTCCGACGAGGCGCCGGTGCTGACCCAGGAAGATCTCGTCGGTGCTCTGGCCGTCATCAGGCCGCTCTCCCGTTCGGGCACCGAGGAACTGGTGGTCGGGAGTCTCACGCTCGACGACGTCGGCGACATGGTCGAGACCAAACAGGCACTGACGGAGGCGGTCCTGTGGCCGCTGCGTCACCCGGACTCGTTCGCCCGCCTCGGCGTGGAGCCGCCGCGTGGTGTTCTGCTCTACGGTCCGCCCGGGTGCGGCAAGACCTTCGTGGTGCGCGCTCTCGCCAGTTCCGGCCAGCTCAGCGTCCACACCGTCAAGGGCGCCGAGCTGATGGACAAGTGGGTGGGCTCGTCGGAGAAGGCGGTGCGCGAGTTGTTCCGGCGCGCACGGGACTCCGCGCCGTCGCTGATCTTCCTCGACGAGGTGGACGCGCTGGCGCCTCGCCGTGGCCAGAGCAGCGATTCCGGAGTCGGGGACCGCGTGGTCGCCGCGCTGCTCACCGAGCTCGACGGCGTGGAGCCGCTGCGCGACGTCGTCGTCCTGGGGGCGACCAACCGGCCCGAACTCATCGACCCCGCTCTCCTGCGACCGGGCCGACTGGAGAAGGCGGTCTTCGTGCCGCCGCCCGATGCCGACGCGCGGCGGGCCATTCTGGCGACGGCAGGCCGCTCGGTCCCGCTGGCCGAGGACGTCGACCTCGGCGCTCTCGCCGAGGATCTCGACGGTTACTCCGCCGCGGACTGCGCCGCTCTGCTGCGGGAAGCTGCGCTCACCGCGATGCGCCGCGACGTCGACGCCGCCGTGGTGACTGCGGACGACGTCGCACGGGCGTGCGACGCCGTCCGGCCGTCACTGGACGCCGCTCAAGTCGCGGCGCTGCAGGCATACAGCATCTCTCGCTAGGAACGCGATCAGCGCCAGGCGCCGAGCACCTCGGTCGCGCGCTCGGCGAGCACCGCCTGGAACAGCGGACCGAAGCTGACGCGGCCAACACCCAGGGCAGCGAGCGCCGACGGGGTGTTCTTCACCGGGTGGCCGATGGCGTTGACCGGCAGGGGCAGCTCGGCGGTGAGGCGCTTCTGGTCGTCGTCGGAGTGGAACCCGACCGGGTACAGGGAGTCGGCGCCGGCCGCGGCCGCCAGCTTCATCCGGGCGATGGCGCGGTCGACGCGATCGTTCTCGTCGCCGACCTGCTTGACGAAGAGGTCGGTGCGGGCGTTGATCACCACGTGCACATCGGTGGCGTCGGACGCGGCGCGCAGTGCGCCCACCAGGTCGGCGTGCTCCTGCGCCTCGCGGAGTCGGCCGCCCTCGCCGTGCACGGTGTCCTCGATGTTCAGGCCGACGGCGCCCGCGTCGATCAGGCCCTCGATCAGCCGCGTCGGGTCCTCGCCGTAGCCGGACTCGATGTCGACGGAGATCGGGACGTCGACCGCGGCGGTGATCTGTCGGACGCGGGTGAGCAGATCCTCGAACGTCATGCCCTCGTTGTCGGACTTGCCCACCGAGTCCGCGACGGGGTGCGAACCCACCGTCAACGCCGAGAACCCGGCCGTGACCGCCAGATTCGCGGACCAGGCGTCCCACACCGTCGGGAGGATGACCGGGGTGCCCGGAACGTGCAGGTCGAGGAGCGTGGTGGCCTTCTGCGCGAGTGTCGTCATGCTGGGTACGAACCCCCTCCGCCCGACGCGCATTCCCGGTGCGCCGAGCGGGACCGATAGGTTCGATGCAGTGAGACGACTGCGCGCCGACCTCCCCGCCGCCGGGGCCGTTCCCGCTGTCGCCGCGTGCGCGTCCGGTGCGCTCGTCGCCGTGGCATGGTCCGGTCCCCGCACCGCGCAGTGGCCGTTCGCCGCCGGCGTCGACGATCTGGTCCGCTGGCAGTCCGCCCAGTCGACGGCGACGATCGTCGGCCAGGTCCTGGCCGTGGTCGTCGCGGCACTGTTCCTCGCCGTCGCCGGACGCGCTCGGCGGTTGCCGTGGATCCTCGCCGTCGTCGCGATCGTGCTCCTCGCGTTCACCAAGGTCGCCATCCCCCAGTCCGCGAGTCTGTCCGTCCTCATCGCCCTGCACGGAGTGAAGTCCGTGTCCGCGGGGGTACTGCTCGGACTCGCCCTGCACGGGGTGCGCCGGTCACGCCTCGGCTGGTTCGCACTCGCGACGGGTCTGCTCGGCGGGACGGCAGTGGCCGTCGCCTCGACGCGGGCCACCACCGACGGCTTCGTGGCGCTGCGAATCGACAGCAGCAGCGTGTTCGGCGAGCCCGCCTGGTGGCTGGTCGGCGCCGCCGTCGCCGCGGCCGTGGCCGCCGCCACCCTGCCGGGGCCGGACCAGCGACGGACCGAGTCGGTGCCCGACGTGCCCGACGTGCCGAACCGCGACCTTCTCCGGCTCGTGCTCTACGCCGTTCTCGTCGCCGTCGTGTGCCGGGTCGGCGTCGACGTCGTGGGCACCGGCGAGTACTCCCTGGCCTTCGCGATCGCCGCGCTGGTCGTCACCCTCGTCGTGATCGACCGCGTGGCCGCCCGCTGGGACGCACCCGAAGCCCGCACCGTCGTCGCGACCGTCCTCGCGACCACCGCCGCCGTCGCCTCGTGGAACACGCTGGCCAGAACCGCGTCGTCCGTCACCGTCCTGCTCGCCGTCGGTCTCGTCGGGCTCGTGGTGGGGGCGCTCGCGGCGTGGCTGCTGCCGGTCGGGCGCGTCGCGTCGTGGATCGCCGCCGTGGCACTCGCCGCCGCGCCCGCCGCCGCGAGCCTGCTGGACGTCGAGCCCGCCCCGGCCGTCGCCCTGGGTGTCGTGGCGGTCGCCCTGCCGGTCCTGCTCGTCGGCGCGGCGGGGTCACCCGGCTCGCATCATCCCGACCGGCCTCCGGCCTTCCCGCACGCACCACACCCGACGGTCAGGCCTCTCGCCCTCGCTCTTCCGGGCTTCGCGCTGCTGCTGTCGACGGCGGCGCCGGTGCCTCCGTTGCTGCTCGATCAAGTCGCCATCGACGACTTCCTGGCCACGCTGGGCCCGGCGGAACCGGTCAGCCCGGGAACGGTCACGGGAATCGGTATCTCTCTCGACGGCATCTCGGTCGACCCCACCCCCACCTACCTACTCCTCGGGGTGTCGGTGGCGGCGGTCCTGCGGCTGGTCACACTGTCCCGACGCGGCTGATCGCCCACATACCCCTACCCCCCGTGGGTATCCCTGCCGGAACGGTGCCGCCACCGGGCACGTAAGATGGGGTTGCACGGTCGTCCCGGAACGCCGGTCCTCACGGCGCCATCGATTCGTCCGACACCCCGCCGCCCCCACGCTACCGACGGAGTGCCACTTGCTTGCTGTTCTCGTCGCCCACGCCGTCGCCGCGGTCGTGGCGCCCCTGCTGGTCCGGTGGTGGGGGCGCAACGCCTTCCTCGCCCTCGCTCTGGTGCCGGCGGCGTCCCTCGGCTGGGTGATCGGGAACTGGGACAACGAGCAGCGTCTGGACATCGAGTGGGTGCCCGGGCTGTCGATGGACATCGACATGCGGTTCGACTCTCTCGCCGCCGTCATGAGCGTGCTCATCCTCGGCATCGGCACGTTGATCCTCGTCTACTGCGCTCGCTACTTCGAGGACGACGAGCCCCGCCTGGGCATCTTCGCCGCCGAGATGGTCGCGTTCGCGGGCGTCATGTTCGCGCTGGTCACCAGCGACAACATGCTCATGCTCTACATCTTCTGGGAACTGACGACGGTGTTGTCGTTCCTGCTGGTCGGCCACTACGCCGAGCGTGCCTCCTCGCGGCGCGCGGCCACGCAGGCCCTGCTGGTCACCACCGCCGGCGGCCTGGCGATGCTCGTGGGCATCATCGTGCTGGGCGAAATGGTCGGCAGCTACAACCTCTCTGACGTCGTCGCCGCGGCGCCGCGCGGGTGGCTCGCCGGCGTCGGCCTGGTCCTCGTCCTGGTCGGCGCGCTGAGCAAATCGGCCATCGTGCCGCTGCACTTCTGGCTCCCCGGCGCCATGGCCGCGCCCACGCCCGTCAGCGGATACCTGCACGCCGCGGCCATGGTCAAGGCCGGCATCTACCTGGTCGCCCGGCTCGCGCCGGGGTTCGCCGACGCCGGTCCGTGGCGCGTCACCATCGTCTCGCTCGGCCTGGCCTCGATGATCGTGGGCGGCTACCGCGCGCTCCGGGCGTACGACCTCAAGCTGGTGCTCGCGTTCGGCACCGTCAGCCAGCTGGGCTTCCTCACCGCCATCGTGGGCATCGGCACGCGCACGGCCATGCTCGCCGGACTGGCGATGGTGATGGCCCACGGCTTCTTCAAAGCGGCCCTGTTCATGGTGGTCGGCATCATCGACCACACCACCGGCACCCGCGACGTCCGCAAGCTCGCCCATCTGGGCAGTCGGGCGCCGGTCCTCTGCGTGACGGGTGTCGTCGCCGCGGCCTCGATGGCGGGCCTGCCCCCGTTCCTCGGATTCGTCGGCAAGGAATCCGCCTTCGAAGCGGCCATCGACTCCGAGGCGATGAGTCCCGGCGCGTCGGCGGTGGTCCTCGGCGTGATGGTGCTCGGGTCCATCCTCACCGTGGCGTACAGCCTGCGCTTCGTCTGGGGCGCCTTCGGCCGGAAGAAGCTGCGCGCGCCGAGCGCCGCGGTGGCGGGCATGCACGCTCCGGGCGCGTTCTTCCTCACCCCGCCGGTGCTGCTTGCCGCCCTGGGGTTGGCCGCCGGCCTCGCCGCGCCGGTGATGGACCGGCTGCTGTCCCCGTACGCCGAGACGCTGCCGTCGTACGGCGCGAAGGTCTACCACCTCGCGCTGTGGCACGGCTTCTCGATCCCGCTGTACATGACGGCGATCGTGATCGTGGTCGGTGTCGCGCTCTACAAGGTGCACAAGTCGATCGCGCGTGCCGTGCCGCCCTCGCCGCTGAACGCCGACCGCATCTACGACCGCACGCTGCAGCTCATGGACTCCCTGTCGCTGCGCATCACGGGGTCCACGCAGCGCGGCTCGCTGCCGGGGACGCAGGCGGTGATCCTCGGCACGCTCGCACTGTTCCCGCTGATCTCTCTGCTGGTCCACACCCGCAAGGGCATCGAGACCCGACTGGCCGACTCACCCCTGCAGTTCGTGATCGGCGCGATCATGATGGCCGCAGCCGTCGGCGCCGCGGTGATGCGGAACCGTCTGGCCGCGGTCCTGCTCGTGGGTGTCACCGGATACGGCGCCGGCCTGCTGTTCGCCATCCACGGCGCTCCCGACCTCGCGCTCACCCAGTTCCTCGTCGAGACCCTCACGCTGGTCGTCTTCGTCCTGGTGCTGCGCAAACTTCCTGCGGAGATCGACGAGGGCCGCTCGTTCGGCCACAAGGGTCTGCGCATCCTGCTCGCCGCCGCCGTGGGTCTGACGGTGACCGCCGTCGGCGCCTTCGCGATGAACGGCCGAACCACTCGCCCGATCGCGGACTACTTCCCGGATCTGGCGTACGACTTCGGCGACGGCAACAACGTGGTCAACGTCATCCTGGTCGACATCCGCGCGTGGGACACGTTCGGCGAGATCTCGGTGCTGCTGGTGGCCGCCACCGGCGTCGCGAGCCTCGTCTTCCGAAATCGCCGCTTCGGCAGCGCACCCCGCGTCTCCGACGCGCCCGCGTCGATTGACTCCCGCCAGGCGGCCTCCGAGATCACCTGGCTCTCCGGCAGCGACCTCATCGATCCGAAGCACCGTGTGCTCGTGCTCGAGGTCACCACCCGCCTGGTCTTCCCCACCGTGATGGTGCTGTCCATCTACTTCTTCTTCGCCGGACACAACGCGCCGGGCGGCGGTTTCGCCGGCGGCCTGACGGCCGGTCTGGCGCTGGTTCTGCGCTATCTGGCGGGCGGTCGGTACGAGCTCGGCGAGACCCTGCCGTTCGACGCCGGGAAGATTCTGGGCATCGGACTGCTCTTCGCCGGCGGCACCGCGCTGGCCTCGATCCTGCTGGGCGCGCCTGCGCTGTCCTCGGCCACGTTCGAGGCGACGCTGCCCTTGCTCGGCGACATCAAGATGGTCACGGCCCTGTTCTTCGACGCCGGTGTGTACCTCATCGTCGTCGGCCTCGTGCTCGACGTGCTGCGCAGCCTCGGCGCGCGCCTCGACGCCCAGATCGAAACGAGCCAGCAATGAGCGCGAACCTCGCCGTCCTGGCACTGGTGGCCGTCCTGATCGGCACCGGTGTCTACCTCATGATCGAACGCAGCATCGTACGGATGCTGCTCGGCCTGCTGTTGATGAGCAACGGCATCAACCTGCTCATCCTCGCCTCCGGCGGCCCCGGCGGTAATCCGCCCGTCGTCGGCCGCATCTCGGAGGTCGCCGACGGCGACGCCGACGCGCTGGCCCAGGCCCTGATCCTGACCGCGATCGTCATCACGATGGGCATCGCCGCGTTCGTCCTGGCTCTCGCCTACCGGTCGTACACGATCAACGTCGCGGACGTGGTCGAGAACGACCCCGAGGACACCAAGGTGTCGCAGCGGCGCAGCCCGGCCGAAGCGCCCGACCGCGACAAGTCCGACGACCCGGTCACCGGCGAGCCCGGTGAGGCCGGCGACGCCTTCGACAAGGACGGTAACCCCATTCCGCTCGATCAGATCGCCAACCGCGAGGACCTCGTGGCCTACGAGGACCTGCACGAGGGCCACTTCCGAGACGACGACGACACCACCACCGGCGGAGGACGACGATGACCGTGCCGTCCTCGTGGGTGGGTCCCCTGACGCCCCTTCCCGTCCTGATCCCGCTGTTGGCCGCGGCCCTGACGCTCATTCTGGGGCGCAAGCCGCGCGCACAGCGCGCGGTCACCATCGCCGCCCTCGTCGGCGTGGTCGTGGTGTCCGTGCTCCTGCTCTTCCTGGCCGACCGCGACGGCACCAGCGCGCTGCAGATCGGTGGCTGGGAGGCGCCGTTCGGCATCACTCTGGTGGTCGACCGCCTGTCGGCCATCATGCTGGTGGTGTCGGCCGTCGTCCTGCTCGCCGTCATCGTCTACGCCGTCGGTCAGGGCATTCGCGACGGTGACGCCGAACAGCCGGTGTCGATCTTCCTGCCCACCTACCTGGCCCTGACCGCGGGTGTCTGCAACGCGTTCCTCGCCGGCGACCTGTTCAACCTGTTCGTCGGCTTCGAGGTCCTCCTCGTCGCGTCGTTCGTCCTCTTGACGCTCGGTGCCAGCGCGGAGCGGGTCCGTGCCGGTGTGTCGTACGTGATGGTCTCCGCGGTCTCGTCGATGGTGTTCCTCATCGGTGTCGCCGTCGTCTACGCCGCGACCGGAACGCTCAACTTCGCCCAGCTCGCCCTTCGCCTGCCCGACGTTCCGCAGGGTACGAAGATGGCCCTCTTCGCCATTCTGCTCGTGGCCTTCGGCATCAAGGCGGCCGTCTTCCCGCTGTCCGCCTGGCTCCCGGACTCCTATCCGACGGCACCTGCGCCCGTGACGGCGGTGTTCGCGGGCTTGCTCACCAAGGTGGGCGTCTACGCGATCATCCGGACCCACACGCTGCTGTTCACCGACGGGTCGATGGACAACGTCCTCATGATCGCCGGACTGCTCACGATGGTGATCGGCATCCTCGGTGCGATCGCGCAGAGCGAGATAAAACGTCTGCTGTCCTTCACGCTGGTCTCGCACATCGGTTACATGATCTTCGGCGTGGCGCTCTCCTCGACCGCGGGGCTCGCCGGTGCGGTCTACTACGTCGCGCACCACATTCTCGTGCAGACCACGCTCTTCCTGGTGGTGGGCCTGATCGACCGGCAGGCGGGCTCGTCGTCGTTGCGCCGCCTCGGTGGTCTGGCCGCCGCGAGTCCCCTGCTGGCGATCATCTTCCTGATCCCCGCCCTCAATCTCGGTGGCATCCCGCCCTTCTCCGGGTTCGTGGGCAAGGTCGCGCTGCTCGAGGCCGGTGTGGACAAGGCGTCCGCCCTGGCCTGGATCCTCGTCGCGGGCAGCGTCGTCACCTCGCTGCTGACGCTGTACGTGGTGGCCCGCGTGTGGACCAAGGCGTTCTGGCGTGCGCGGGCCGACGCCCCCGAGGGCGGTCTCTCGGACAACTCGCCGACGGCGTTGCTCGACAACGCCACCGACGTCGAGTTCGAGAATCGCGACGATCCGGGACGGATGCCCGTCGGCATGCTGGCCCCCACCATCGCGTTGGTCGCCGTCGGCCTCTCCCTGACCGTCTTCGCCGGACCGTTCATCGGCATCAGCAACCGCGCCGCCGACGAACTGCGCGCACCCTCGGTCTACGTCACTGCCGTCCTCGGCGGCATCGACGATCCCGTCACCTACGCGACCGGGGAGGAACCGCGATGACGCTGATGCACCGCGAACTCGCACTGAAGCTCGCCCTGGTCACCTGGCTCACCGCCGTGTGGGTGCTCCTCTGGGGCAACGTGTCCGTCGCCAACATCGCCGGCGGCATCGTCGTCGCCCTGTTCGTCACCACCGTGCTGGCCCTGCCCACGGTTCCGGTGGAGGGTCGCGTTCATCCGCTCTCGGTCGTTCGGCTGGTCGGGGTTCTCGTCTACTACGCCCTGGTGTCCAGCGTGCAGGTCGCCTGGGCCGCCGTCCGTCCGGGTCCGAACCCCGTCAACGCCGTTCTGCGCTACCCGGTCCGCATCAAGTCCGACCTGGTCCTCACCTTCATGGTCGACTCGCTGAACATGGTGCCCGGCACCTTGGTTCTCGAGATCGACCGCGCGGAGCGCGTGCTCTACATCCACGTGCTCGACGTCGCCAAGCCCGACGCGATCGACCAGTTCCGCACCATCGTCCGGGTCTACGAGGACGCGTTCATCCGTGCGTTCGAGCGTGACTCCGAGTGGCACCCCGCCGTGGTGCACACCACGCGGGACGACGAGGACACCGTTGTCGAGACCGCGCACGACATCACCACCGACTACTCCGCAGGACCCGACGGGAAGGATCGCCGATGACCGTCGTCCTCACGGTGTCCGGTGTCATGCTCGCGGTCGCCGGCCTCATCGTGGCGTACCGCCTGCTGGCCGGACCGAATTCGCTCGACCGCCTCGCCGCCGTCGACACGCTCATCGCACTGGTGATCTGCGGGGTGATGGTGTGGTCGGTCTACAGCCGCGACACCACGCTGGTCCCGTCGATCGTCGCCCTCGCCGTCGTGGGCTTCGTCGGCTCCGTGAGCGTCGCCCGATTCCGCGTGGCGGACACCCCGGAAACGGCACGAGCGGCCCGCCGTCCCGTCCATCCCCCGGTACGCGACTCCGCGAACCGGACCGACGAGAGCGAGCCCCGATGAGCACCTTGTCCGACATCGTCACCGGAACCCTGATCTTCCTCGGGTCGCTGCTCGCCCTGACCGCCGCGATCGGAGTGGTGCGCTTTCCCGACACACTGTCGCGGATGCACGCCGCCACCAAGCCGCAGGTCGTCGGGCTCGTGCTCATTCTGCTGGGCGCGTTCAACAGCCTGCGGGGCAACGTGGACATCTGGATGATCGCGCTCGTGGGCATCTTCACGGTGCTCACCGCCCCGATCATCGCCCACACGGTCGGCCGGGTCGCCTACCGCGAACAACGGATGCGGTCCGACCTGTTCATGGTCGACGAGCTCGAGGCCCAGGGCGCCGAGAAGGCCGAGAACGCCGACGGCCACGACCGGGACGCGGCCGACGACCCGACCGACACCGACCGTCAGGGCTGACGCAGCTCGTCGATCAGGGAATCGACGACCGCCGTCAGGTCACCGGCGTTCGCCTGCGCCACCGCGCGCTGGCGTTGGTACGACGCGCCGCGGCGCGGGATGTCCGCGACGGAAGCCAGCTCGTCGGCGCACCCGAGCGAGCGGGCGACGGGGGCGAGACGCTCCAGCAGATCGTTCAGGTCGTCGGTGACCAGCCGCTCGTTGCTGTCGGCGTCGAGGATGATCTCGGCCTCGAGTCCGTAGCGAGCGGCGCGCCACTTGTTCTCCTGGACGTGCCACGGCGGCATGGTCGGCAGGGTCTCCCCGGCGTCGAGCCGACGGTCGTAATCGACCACGAGACAGTGGATCAACGCCACCAGCGCCGCGAGTTCACGCTTGGTGGAGACGCCGTCGCACACCCGGATCTCGAGGGTGCCCAGCCGCGGCACCGGACGGATGTCCCAGTGCATCCCGCCGAGTTGGGAGATCACGCCCGTCTTCATCTGGTCGTGCACGAAGCCCTCGAACTGCGACCACGTCTCGAACTGGAACGGCAGTCCCGCGGTGGGCAGCTGCTGGAACATCAGGGCGCGGTTGCTGGCGTAGCCGGTGTCCGAGCCCGCCCAGGTGGGCGACGACGCCGACAGCGCCAGCAGGTGCGGGTACTGCAGCAGGAGCGCGTTGAGGATGGGGAACACCCGGTCCGCGGACCGCACGCCGACGTGGACGTGCACCCCCCAGATCAGCATCTGCCGACCCCACCACTGCGTGCGCTCGATCAGCTCGTCGTAGTTCGGCGACCGCGTGAGCTGCTGCGACGACCACTCGGCGAACGGGTGGGTGCCGGAACAGAACAGGTCGACACCCAGTGGGTCGGCCGCGCGGCGGACGAGGTCGAGCGACTCGCTCAGATCGTCCATCGCCTCGCCGACGGTGTCGCAGACGTCGGTGACGAGTTCGACGGTGTTGCGCAGCAACTCCTTGGTCACACGGGGGTTCTCGGCGAGGGCGCCCACCCCCTCCATGACCTCGGCGGCAGTGTTGGACAGATCGCGCGTCTGCTTGTCGACGAGCGCGATCTCCCATTCCACGCCGATGGTCGACCGCGCCGACCCGACGAACGGAACCTCGACCGGACCGGCCGCTCTACTCGGCTTCGACCACGGCGCAGGCGACACGGCCGCCTGCGTCACCCGTGGCCAACGTGGTGGCATCCGGCACCGCGGCACCGTCCGGGAGGGTGTAGCGCGTGGGGATGTTGGCGAAGTTGTCCGCACCCGCGTGCACGATCACCGCGACGCCGCCGGACAGGTCGTCGAGCGTGACCGCGTCGGTGGTCGTGGTCAGGGTGGCCGTGCCGTCCTCGCGCGCCTGCAGCGAGGTGAGGTCGCCGCTGGCGGGGTGGCCGGTGTTGCCGCCCACCTGCAGGTGACCGCCCGCGGACAGGAAGTCGCCGGGCTCGCCGCCGGTGGGAGCGACGGAGTTCGGCTCGCACACGGGGTTCTGGTGCATGTGCAGACCGTGGAAGCCGGGGGTCAGGCCCTCCGCCTCGACGGTGACCTTCAGGTGCCCGTCCTCTTCGGTGAAGGACACCGTGCCCACGGACGCGCCGGACGGATCACGCAGGTCACCGGTCATGTCGGCGGACGCCGTCGCGTCGCCGCCCTCACCCTCGCCGCCGTGGGACTCGCCGCCGTGCTCCGCCGCGTAGTCGGCCGGAGGTGCGGAACTGGTGAAGACGGGAGGGGTGGTGCCCGGAACGTCGCTGGGGTTCTCGTTCGCGCTGCACGACGCGAGGGCGAGGACGGCGACGGCGGCGAGGGGCGTCGCCACGATCGTTGTGCGCTTCCAGCTGGCCATGGTCACTCTTCTCCTGCGTCCGGACGAAACGGGCGGTGGTGCGGTTCCCCGTCTGGTACCCGGGGGTCTCGCCGACGACTCTAGTCGGCGCTATCGAGTGACGATGACGACGATCCCCGGCGACGCGTTCGCGATGCCGGCGAAGCGCGGCTCGGACCCGAAACCGAGTGTCCCCGCGATGCGCTCGGCCTGCGCCTGCTGACCGGGAACGGCCGGGTCGTAGTAGACGGTCGACGCGGCGATGACTCCACTGGAGTAGTTGCCCGTCTCCCCGACCGCGAAGCCGGCCGATTCGAGCCGGGTGGCCGTCTCGGCCGCGAGCCCGGAGACCTCGCTGTTGTTGAGGACGCGGATGGGGCTCGCGGAGGACGCTCCGGACGTCGTCGCGGTGGTGGTCGTCGTCGGCGACCCGGAGGTCGCCGACGGCGGGGCTGTCGCGGAGGGCGCGGAGGTCCCCGTCGGCGCGGCCGTCGCGGTCGGGACAGCGCTCGTGTCCGCGGCCGGGGCGGCGGCCGTCTCCTCGGAATCCGAGCCGGTGAGCGAGAAGATGCCGATGCCCGCGAACACGACGGCGAGGGACAGCAGCACCATCGCCAGGGCCCGCAGCGGCGGGCCGGAGGAGGTGTCGTCGGGGCGGGTACTCACGGGGGTCGAGCTTAGGCGACGGCTCAGATCTCGAAGCCGAGGCGGCGTGCGGCGCGGGCCTTCTGTCGACTCGCGCGCAGACGCCGCAGACGCTTGACCAACATGGGGTCGGCCGCCAGCGCCTCCGGCTTGTCCACCAGGGCATTGAGCACCTGGTAGTAGCGGGTGGCCGACATGTCGAACAGTTCCTTGATCGCTTCTTCCTTGGCGCCGGCGTACTTCCACCACTGTCGCTCGAAGGAGAGAATGTCGTGTTCCCGACGCGTGAGCCCGTCGTCAGGCTCGTCGGCAGGGGCCTCGGACCCGTGACTACGCGCAGCAGCGCTGTCCATCTCGCTCCTCGTCCGTCCGCATCACGGGCGGTGAATCACACCCGTGTCATCTTCGGTGGCAATCTAACCACGCGGGGGCCGGCGACGACGGTCGCGGCGGGCCCAACACGCCGCGACGGGTGGGCCGGTAACCTTCTGCCCCATGGCCATCTTCCCGATCCGGATCGTCGGCGACCCGGTGCTGCACACCCCCACGCAGACCGTGACGGCCTCGCCCGACGAGATCGCGCAGCTGATCGCGGACATGTACGAGACGATGGACGCCGCCAAGGGCGTGGGCCTGGCCGCGAACCAGGTGGGCGAATCGCTGCGGATGTTCGTCTACGACTGCCCCTTCGAGGACGAGAACGGCACCGTCACCCGCCGCCGCGGCGAGGTCGTCAACCCCGTTCTCGAGACGTCGGAGATCCCCGAGACCATGCCCGACCCGGAGGACGACGACGAGGGCTGCCTCTCCGTTCCCGGTGAGCAGTACCCCACCGGCCGCGCCGACTGGGCCCGCGTGACCGGCACGGACGCGGAGGGCAACCCCGTCACCGTCGAGGGCCGCGGATTCTTCGCCCGCATGCTGCAGCACGAGACCGGCCACCTCGACGGGTTCCTCTACGTCGACGTCCTGGTCGGCCGCCACGCCCGCGCGGCCAAGAAGGCGATCAAGAAGAACGGCTGGGGCGTGCCGGGCCTGAGCTGGGTTCCCGGCACCGTCGCCGATCCGTTCGGTCACGACGACGACTGACGTGCGCGTCTCCGTCGGCGACCGGGTGGTGGTGCGGTACCGGCGGCAGGACGCGGCGGGCGCGCCGCCGCTGAGCGACGTCCTCGGCATGCTGGCCGACCTGTCTCCGGACACGCTCACCGTCGTCCGCGAGTCGGGCGAGACCGTCGCGATCTCCCGCGGCGACGTCGTGGTCTGCAAGCCGATCCCACCGAAACCCGTGCGCGCCAGTGCGATCCGCGCACTCGAGCGCGCCGCGGCCGACGCGTGGCCGGGGATCGAGCAGGACCTCGTCGGCGGCTGGATGCTGCGCGCGGGGCACGGGGTGTCCCAGCGGGCGAACTCCGCCCTCCCGGTGGATCCGACGGTGGCGACGGGGGATCTGCTCGCTGCGCTCCCCGCGGTGGTCCGGTGGTACGCCGACCGCGGCCTCACCCCGCGGCTGCACCTCCCCGATCGCATCCTGCGCATCCCGGCGGGCTGGCGGGCGGGTCCCGACGTCTCGGTGCTGACCGCGCCGGCGACGGTCCGTCCCGCGGCCGGCAGCACCGTCGCGGCGACACCCGACGCCGCGTGGTCGGCCCACCATCCCCGGTTCGCGGACGTCCCGGATGTGCTCACCGCCGTGCGGGGCGGCGACGTCGCGTTCCTGTCTCGACCCGACCCGCAGGGGTCGTACGAGACCGCCGCGGTCGCCCGGGCCGCCGTCACCGCCATGCCCGACGGCACCCGGGTGGTGAGCATCGCGGCGGTGGCGACGCGTCCGGACCTTCGTCGTCGTGGTCACGCGGCCGCAGTGTGTCGGGACGCGCTGTCGTGGGGCGCGGAACGGGGCGCGGTGACCGCCCTTGTCCAGGTGGAATCGGGGGGCGGTGCCGCGACCGCGCTGTACGCGGGGCTGGGGTTCACCGAACACCACCGATACCGGTACGCGCAGCCGGCGGACTGAGCGGCCGACCGCTCCCGCTACCGTTGTCGCCCATGCGCCTCGCCACGTGGAACGTCAATTCCGTCCGCTCCCGGGTCGACCGGATCGTGGACTGGCTGGGGCGCTCCGAGGTCGACGTCCTGGCGATCCAGGAGACCAAGTGCAAGGACGAGCAGTTCCCCTACCAGCGCTTCGCGGACATCGGCTACGAGGTCGCCCACGTGGGGCACAGCCAGTGGAACGGCGTCGCGATCGCCTCGCGTGTGGGCCTGACGGACGTGCGCACGGAGTTCGAGCACCAGCCCGGGTTCCACAAGGACCCGGCGGAGACGCCGGTGGTCGAGGCCCGCGCGCTGGGCGCCGTCTGCGGTGGGGTGCGGGTGTGGAGCCTGTACGTCCCCAACGGCCGCACCCTCGACGATCCGCACTATCGCTACAAGCTCGACTGGCTCGCCGCGCTGCGGGACGACGCCCGGTCGTGGTTGGACGCCGATCCGCAGGCGCAGGTGGCGTTGGTCGGCGACTGGAACGTCGCCCCGACGGACGACGACGTGTGGGATCCCGCGCTGTTCGAGGGCCGGACGCACACGTCCCCGCCCGAGCGGGCGGCGTTCGAGGCCGTCGTCGACGCCGGATACGCGGACGTCGTGCGGCCGTTCACACCGGGACCGGGCGTCTACACGTACTGGGACTACACGCAGCTGCGCTTCCCGCGCCGCGAGGGTCTGCGCATCGACTTCGTCCTCGCCTCACCGGCCCTCGCCGCGCGGGTCGTCGGCGCGGAGATCGACCGGCAGGAACGCAAGGGCAAGGGTGCGAGCGATCACGCGCCGGTGCTCGTGGACCTCTCGGCGACCTCCGAGACACGGCCGGCCTCCGCGGCCTCCGCCACACGGTCGGCCTCCGCGGCCTCGGGATCCTGATCGGCGACCAGCGGGAGGTACTCCGGCTCCGCGCCGATGACCCGTCGGACCATCGCGCACGCGGGCCAGACGCGCAGGTCGCCCATGCGGAGGATGTCGAGGGCGCCGCGGACCAGGACGGCCGCCCACCCGTGGTCGCCGTACTGCTCCTTGACCACGGTGTGCCGCAGGATCACGGTGCTGCCGATCACGTCGTACGCCAGGATCCCGGCGAGGTCGCCGTCGACCGTGAGCTCGACACGCGACAGTTCCGGATTGTCGGCGACGAGACTGTCACTCATCACACCATTGTGAACACAGATCTGTGACTTGTGTGAACAGAGTGACGACTGTTGCCGAATCGCGACCCGGCAGGGAGGTCGCGCCGTTTACTCCGGTGCCATCAGGTCGCGGTACTGCGGGTTCTCCGCGACGAAACGCTGCACGTAGGTGCAGACGGGCTTGACCTTCCACCCGTAGCCCCGGGCGGCGTCGAGCGAGCTACGCACCATGATGCCCGCGAGCCCGCGGTGGCCGAAGTCCTCCGTGATCACGGCGTGGAGGAAACTCACGACGGGGGCACGCCGGGACCGACCGGCGGACTCCACCGGGTAGTAGCCGACGATGCCGACGAGATCCCCGTTCAGCCGGAGCTCGAACCGGTTCTGGTGGGGGTTGTCCGTGACTTCGGTGACGGGAGCGTCGGACAGCATGGCATCTCCTGGCAGCCGAGGGTGGGCACGATGGATCGTGTGACCTGAACCACTATTCCACAGTATCCGTCGGCGTGCCGGGCTCTCCGCGATATGCGAGGCGAACTCACAGGAAACACCCGCCGGTAAGGTGCGCGGTGTGAGTGCCTCCCACCTGCTGCCGCTGCCGGCCCCGGGCGAGACGCCGCGTCGCGTCCTCACCATCGCGGGCACCGATTCGGGTGGCGGGGCCGGTATCCAGGCGGATTCGCGCACCATCGCCCTCTGCGGCCTGCACGCCTGCGTCGCCGTCGCGGCGGTGACCGTGCAGAACACGGTCGGAGTCAGCGGGTTCCACGAGATTCCTCCGCAGATCGTCGCCGATCAGGTGCGCACCGTCGTCTCGGACATCGGGGTGGGCGCCGCCAAGACCGGAATGCTCGCCTCCACCGAGATCATCGAGGCGGTCGCCGACGTGGCGCTCGAACTCGGCATCGGCCGCGACACCGCCGTCCCGCTCGTCGTCGACCCGGTGTCCGCCTCCATGCACGGCGATTCGCTCCTGCACGCCGACGCGCTCGACGCCGTCCGGCACCGGCTGATCCCCCTGGCGACGGTGGTCACGCCGAACCTGGACGAGGTGCGGCTCATCACCGGCATCGACGTGGTCGACGACGCGACGGCCCGTGCCGCGGCGGAGGCGCTGCACGGCCTCGGCGCGCAGTGGGCGGTGGTCAAGGGCGGGCATCTGCGCACCTCGTCCACGAGCACCGATCTGCTCTACGACGGCGACCGCATGCTCGAGTTCACCTCGCCGCGGCTGCCCACCGGCAACGACCACGGCGGCGGGGACACCCTGGCCGCGGCGATCGCCTGCGCGCTGGCCCACGGCCGGTCGGTGCCCGACGCCGTCGCGTTCGGAAAGGAGTGGGTCACCCGGTCGCTGGCCGCGGCCTACGACCTCGGCGCCGGCCACGGCCCGGTGTCACCGCTCTGGCGCCTGCACGAGCCGGTTGATGCGTAGCCCGTCCGGCACGCCGTCGAGCTTCGGCGAGAACAGCCCCCGCCGATAGGGTTTCGCGGACAGGCGCAGCGCCGCCAGTACCTCCGGCGACACCGTGTCCAACGCCGCCGACGAGATCATGACGTTGCCGTCCGCGCCCGCCTGCATGACCCGGGCCGACACCGTGACGTCGACACCCAGCCAGTCGGACCCCACCGCGCGCGGCCGGCCGGTGTGGATGCCGACGCGCATCCGCGGGGTGTACCCGTCGACCGAGACGCGGGCGAGTGCGTCCCGTGCGTCGAAGACCGCTCCGACGGCGTTGTCGGCACTCGGGAACACCGCCATGACACCGTCGCCGAGCCTCTTGACGATGTGACCGCCGCGATCCTGCATCGGTCGCTCGACGGCGCGTGCCACTTGCTTGAGCAGGATCAGCGTCGCCGCGTCGCCGGCGGACAGCGACCACGTCGAGAACCCGACGAGGTCGGTGAACACGATCGTGACGTCGCGCTCACCCCGACCGCGGCCGGTGCGTTCGAGCAGCGCCTGCCAGACCTGCAGGGCGCCGAGCGAGACCTCCTTGGCCGCACCGGGTTCCTCGCTCTGCAGGCGATCGGTGACGCGGGCGACCAGCCGCGCGGTCCCCGGTCCCGCCGTCGACAACGGGTCGCCGAACGTCGGGTCTCCGGGGAGCACGCCCCGCAGTGTCCGGACCGCGTCGACCACGCGGTCGGTCCGGTTCACCGTGCGCGCGGTGTCGACCACCGCGCGGAGCGCCTCGCGGGCGGACGGGCTCACTCGCCCCGACTCACTGGCTCTGTCGCGCGGCGGTGCGCTGCTCGCCCACGGGCACGCCGTTCGGACCCGTCACGGACTCGGCGTAGGTGCCGATGCCGTAGGCGACGGCCTGCGAATTCACCGCCAGCGCATCACGATTCACGTTCTCCAGGGTGTCCTCGGGAGTGTGGTAGTTCGGATCGAAGGCCTCGTTCGCGGTGCCGCCCCACCGGGCCGCCTGCTCCTCGGTCTTGATGTCGTCGGCACCGCTGAACACCCCACCCGCCGGGATGCCGCGCTCGATGAAGGGCCCGTAGTCGGACCGGCCGTCGAAATCGGTGCCGTCGGCGTCCTTCGCCGCGAGACGCTCCTCGAACGTGCGCTCGATGGCGTCCGACCCGGCCGGGCCGGCGGGCGCGCCCTCCTGGTCGGAGTCGTCACCGTCGTAGACCAGGTAGCCGGGGTTGTTGGACCCCACCATGTCGAAGTTGAGGTACAGCGCCAGGGCGGCCGCGTCGTCGTCCGAAAGACCCTCGACGTACTTCGTCGATCCCACGAGGCCGAGTTCCTCGGCGCCCCAGAAGCCGAAGCGGACGGCGTTGGTGGTCTGCGGCGCACCGCCCATGCGCAGGGCGGACTCGAGCACCGCGGCGACGCCGGTGCCGTTGTCGTTGATACCGGGGCCCTCGGGCACGGAGTCGAGGTGGGCACCCGCCATCACGATGTTGTCGGTGTCCCCGGTGGTGGTCTGCGCGATCACGTTGCGGCTGGTGGTGGTGGTCGTCTCGGAATCGACCGCGACGGTCACCTCGCCGCCGCCGGCGGCCAGCGCCGCACCGTCCTCGCGGCTGACACCCAGGGCCGGAATGCGGGCGTCGGCCTTGCTGCCGAGGGTGCCGGCGTCGAGCGGACCGTCCTCGTTGTTGGCCACGACCACGGCCGCGGCGCCCAGGTCGGCGGCGACGATGCCCTTCTGGGCGAACGGGCAGCTGCCGCGGGAGACGAGGACGACGGCGCCCGTCACCGGCAGCCCGTCGTAATCGGTGGCCTCGCAGCCCGGGGTGTCGTCGGTCGGCGCCACCACGAGCGGCGCGGTGACGGTCCCCGCGGGCGAGTAGGTGAACGCGTTCGACGGCACCTCGCGGTCCCCGGCGCGCAGCGAGTTCGAGCGCAGGTCGTAGCTGTCGAAGGAGAAATCGGGGGTCTCGACGTCGAACCCGGCGTCGCGGAGCAGACCGGAGACGTAGTCCACGCTCGCGTCGTATCCGGGGGTGCCGGCGGCGCGGTTGCCGCCGTTCGCCTCGGCGATCGACGTCAGCTCCTCGAGGTGCTCGACGACGGCGTCGAGTGTGACCGCGTTCGCCAGCGCGTCGCCGGTGACCGGGGCACCGAGACCGTCGGCGGCGGCGCCGGACGACTGCGCCGACGACGACCCCGCAACCGAGGTGGTCGCGGGGTCGTCGGTGGAGCTCTCACCGGAGCAGGAGGCCAGCGTCAGGGCGCCGACGGCGCAGGCGGCGACGGACATCGCGAACCGGGTGCGTTGCGTCCTCATGGCCGTCACCTTAGTGCGGTCCGCCCGGTCGCGCGGGTGGTCCGAGCGGGCCCGTCAGGCGTCGCGCTTGTTCACCACCGCGATCGACGCGCCGAACACGATCGCGACGAAGGCGGCAAAGTACAACAGGCTCGCCCAGGGACCCCAATGGAAGTCCACCCCGCCGGGGGCGCCGAGGAAGTTGTTCGCGTTGGTGAAGGGCAGGAACGGCATGATGTCGCGGCCGATGCTGCCGAACAGGTTGAACAACGATTCGACCAGCAGCGGCCACAGGAGCAGCAGGGCCACCGCCGCGGCCGACTGGCGCAGCAACGCACCGACTCCCACCGCGAGGAAGACGCAGAGGAACGCGTAGATCGGAACGCTGTAGATCGAGCGCCACGCGTCGCCGCCCTCGAGCACCAAGGCCTGGCCGGCGTCGGGTCCGGCGAAGGACTTGGCCAGATAGAAGCCGCCGAGCGCGAGGACGAAGGACAGGGCTGCGCCGACGACGCCGATCAGCAGGGACTTCGTCACCAGCACCGACGCACGAGAGGGGATGGCCTGGAACGTGGTTCGGATCAGGCCGAAGCGGTACTCGCTGGTGATGGCGAGCGCGGCCATGATCATCAGCACCAGCACGCCGAAGCCGCTGACGCCGGTGACACTGTCGGCGACGGTGGGCAGGAAGGGCTGGAAGTCCGGCGGGTTGCCCGAGGCGAGCGAGTTCTCGTAGGAGCCGTACGCCGAGCGGGCGGAGATGCCCAGGATCGCGGCGATGCCCAGCCCGAGGGCGACGATCGCCACGGTGCACCACCACGGCGACTTGGTCGTGGTCAGCTTGATTCGTTCTGCGGCAAGCACACTCATCGCAGTGCTCCTCCCATGGTGTCGGTGGTGGTCCGGGCGCCGGCGGAATCGTCCGCGCCGTGGTACTGGACGTCGTCGCCCGTGAGCTTCATGAACGCTTCCTCGAGCGAGCCGTGCTGCGAGGACAGCTCGTGGAGCACGATCTGGTGACGCGCGGCGATGTCGCCGATGGCCTCGGTGGTGGAATCCGCCACCACCAGAGCGGGCTTGACCTCGTCCACCCCGCCGGGTTCGCGCACGGTCAGGCCGGCGGAGGTCAGCGCGCTGCGCAGGGCGTCGAGCTGCGGACTGCGCACGCGGACCGAGGATTCCGACGCGTGGTCGACGAAGTCCTGCACCGACGAGTCGGAGATCAGACGGCCGCGACCGATGACGATCAGGTGCTCGGCGGTCAGCGCCATCTCCGACAGCAGGTGGGACGAGACCAGCACGGTCCGCCCCTCGGCGGCCAAGCGCTGCATGAACTTTCGGATCCAGACGATGCCCTCGGGGTCGAGTCCGTTGACCGGCTCGTCGAACATGAGCACCTTGGGATCCCCGAGCAGGGCGCCGGCCAGACCGAGCCGCTGCGACATGCCGAGGGAGAACCCGCCCGCCTTCTGCTTGGCCACCTCGGACAGGCCGACCAGGCGCAGCACCTCGTCCACCCGGGAGGCCGGGATGCCGTTCGAGGCGGCCATCCACTGGAGGTGCGCCTTCGCGGATCGGTTGGGGTGCACCCACTTCGCGTCGAGCAGCGCCCCGACGGTCTGCAGCGGGTTGGTCAGCTCCCGGTAGGGCCGACCCTCGATCAGCGCGGTCCCGGCGGTCGGCTGGTCGAGCCCGAGGATCATCCGCATGGTGGTGGACTTGCCGGCGCCGTTGGGTCCGAGGAACCCGGTCACGATGCCCGGCCGGACCGTGAAGGTGAGGTCGTCGACCGCCTTCTTCGCCCCGAACTGTTTGGTCAATCCCGTCACTTCGATCATGGTGACCACCCTGCCGCGCGCACCACCGCGCGCGCATCAGGCCCCGGTCCCCATTTCGAGTCGTCCGAAAGGATGACCCCGGGCGCCGACGGTATCGGGGGCACTCGGGGTCGATCGGGGTCGGTCAGGGGAGATCGGGCGAGGACGCCTGTGCCCAGAAGCGTTTCGGGATCCGACCGGCCGTCCGCGCCGCCCGGCCCGCCCGGACCGCGTCCGCCATCGCCGACGCCATGAGCTCGGGGTCGCGGGCCCGCGTGACGGCCGTCGCCAACAGCACCGCGTCGCACCCGAGTTCCATGGCGAGCGCCGCGTCGCTGGCCGTCCCGATGCCGGCGTCGAGCACCACCGGGACCCCGGCCGCCTCGGTGATCATGGCGATGTTGTGGGGATTGCCGATGCCCAGCCCGGTGCCGATCGACGACCCCAGCGGCATGACGGCCGCGCACCCGACGTCCTCGAGGCGACGGGCGAGAATCGGATCGTCCGTCGTGTACGGCAGGACGACGAACCCGTCGTCGACCAATCGCTCGGCCGCGCGGACCAGTTCGACGGCGTCGGGCAGCAGCGTCCGTTCGTCCGCCACCACCTCGAGCTTCACCCAGTTCGTCTCGAGCGCCTCGCGGGCCAGCTGGGCGGTGAGCACGGCCTCGTCGGCGCCGCGGCACCCGGCCGTGTTGGGCAGCACCGCGATGTTCAACCGGCGCAACAGATCGAGCACACCGGTACCCCCGGCGGCGTCGACGCGGCGCATCGCGACGGTGGTGAGTTCGGTTCCCGACGCCACCAGCGCGGCCTCGAGCACCGCCAGGTTGGCGGCACCTCCCGTGCCCATGATCAAGCGCGAGTCGAAGGACCGGCCGTCGACGACGAGGGGGTCAGCCACCCTGGACCGCCGTGAGCACCTCGACGGTCCACCCGCGTCCGAGTTCGTCGTCCCACCGCGACTTCGGCAGCACCGCACCGTCCACCGCGACGGCGATGCCGGTGTCGGGCAGCCCGAGGACCCCGAGCATGGTCCGGACGGACGTGCCGGGGTCGAACTCGTGGTCCTGGCCGTTGACGGTGACACCGAGTGGGATCACGACAGTGCTCCTGTTCTGGGGAGGTTCGATGGTCCGAGGACGGGGGACGGTCCGGACCCGCCGGACCGTCGGGTGAGCGCGCAGCAGGCGGCCACGGGCAGCGGCTCGCCCTGCAGCTCGGCCACCACCGCGTCGGCGGTGACGGGGGCGAGCAGCATGCCGTTCCGGCCGTGTCCGGTGGCGACGATCGTGCGGTCGTCCACCGCGCCCACGAGCGGCAGGTTGTCGAGGCTGCCGGGACGCAATCCCGCTGCAGCCTCGGCGAATTCGTAGTCCGCGATGCCGGGCAGGACCCGCTCGGCGTCGGCCAGCAGATCGCGCACCCCGGCCACGGTGACCGCGGTGTCGTCACCGTGCTCGTACTGCGTGGCCCCGACCACCAACCCGTCCGCACGCGGAACCAGATACACGGCGCGGCCGTTGACCGTCGCTCGCACGGTGCGCGCGGGCGTCGGCACCGACCCGGCGCGGCGACGCAGGCGCAGGATCTCGCCCTTGACCGGCCGTACCGACACACCCGGCAGCAGAACGGAACTCGCCCACCCCGCGGCGACCACCACGCGATCCTCCGCCACCGCCGCGGGATCGACCACGTCCGTCGTCGTCACGCGCACGCCGAGGGCTCGGCACGAGTCGGCCAACGCCGCCAGCACCGCCCGGTTGTCGACGGACAGCTCCGTCGGACACGACAGAGCCGCGCGGCCCCCGACCCCCGGCTCGACGGCCCGCAGCGCCGGCCGCGACAGCATCTCCACAGCGTGGCCGCGCGCCCCGACCCACTCCGCGATCGTCGTCAGATCGGCCACGTCGGCGGAATCGAAGGCCACGGTGAGGGTCCCCCGCGCGGTGACCACGTGCTCACCCAGCTCCGCGGCCAGACCGCGCCAGCGCTCCAGCGACGCGGCCCCGAGCGCCAGCAGGTCGTCCTCGCCCGGCCAGCCCTCGGAGAGCGGGGCGAGCATGCCGCCGGCGACCCAGCTGGCGCCGTCGGGACGGCCCGGCTCGCCGCGGTCGAGCAGGTGGACCGGATGACCGGCGAGGGCCGCGGCGCGGGCGACGGTGAGACCCACGACGCCGCCACCGATCACGGCCACCGACTCGCGCACCGGCGTCGCGGCGGGCGGAAGCGGAGTCGGGTTCACTGGTGCCATCCCCTCCCTGCGCCGGCATGATCCGGGTCAGGTGATTACGGTCTGGGCGCTTCCGCCCCCGGGCGGACGGCCCACTCTCAGCCCCCTGCGGGACTCCCGTGCGGTCTCGTTCTCTCGGCGACAGACTACCGTCGACCCCGTGACCACCACACGGCCCTCCGCCCGCGAACGGCTCGCCACCGCGCGGTTGTACCTGTGCACCGACGCCCGCCGCGAGACCGGTGATCTGGCGAAGTTCGTCGACGCGGCCCTGACCGGCGGCGTCGACATCGTCCAGTTGCGCGACAAGGGCTCGGCCGGCGAGGCGCATTACGGTCCGCTCGAGGCCAAGGACGAGCTGGCGGCGTTGGCCGTCATCGGCGCCGCCTGCCGACGGCACGGTGCACTCCTGGCCGTCAACGACCGGGCCGATCTCGCCCTCGCCGCCGGTGCCGACGTGCTCCACCTCGGCCAGAACGACCTCCCGACGCACTACGCGCGGCAGATCCTCGGGCCGGACGTGGTCATCGGACGGTCCACCCAGAACCGGGCGCAGGCGACGCTGGCCGACATCGAGGACGGCGTCGACTACTTCGCGGTCGGTCCGGTGTGGGCGACGCCCACCAAGCCGGGCCGATCGGCCGCCGGTCTCGACGTGGTCCGCGAGGTGGCGGACTCGCACCCCTCGCGGCCGTGGTTCGTCATCGGCGGCGTCGACGCCGAGAACACGCGCGAGACGCTGGCCGCGGGCGCGTCGCGCATCGCCGTCGTCCGGGCGATCACCCGCGCGCGCGATCCGGAAGCGGCCGCCCGCGAGCTGGTCTCACAGCTCGGCGGCTAGAGCCGGACTCACCGCTCGCCGGACGGACTCGTCCGCGGTGATCACCACCGTCGTCCCGACGGCCGACTCGGCCGCCCGCGAGGCGTCGACCGTCTCCTCCACCCGGTCCGTCGTCACCACCGCCACGATCCAGCCGAAGCCGCGCTCACCGAGGTCGACGGTGCGCGGCGGCACCTCGTCGACGTCCGGGCCGAGCACCGCCCGCACCGGAACCGACCGCAGGGCCGGCCAGCTCTCGGCGAAACTCGGGTGCAGCGGCAGGGACTCGACGTCGTCCTCGGCCACCCACCGCAGCTCGGTGCTCTCCCCGTTCGGCACCGTGTCGAGCTGCGCGGCCGCGTCGGCCACCACCGTCGTGTAGGACCAGCCGGAGTCCTCGGTCCACGTGACCCGCTCGCCGCGCACCGTCAGCGACTCCCCGGCGATGCCGGCTTCCTCACCGGCCTCGCGCACCGCGGCGCCAGCGGGCGACTCGTGACTGTCGATCGCGCCGCCCGGCAACGCCCAGGTCCCCCCGTGATGGCTCCACCCGGCTCGGTGTTGCAGCAGGACCGTCGCGTGCCCCGACGGCCCCGGCGCCCGCAGCAGCAACCCCGCCGCGCCGTGGCGACCCCACCGCCGACTGCCGTCACTGGCGAAGACCCAGCCGTCCCCGTCACCACGCATCGCTCACCCTCCGGACGTCGGCACTCCTCCCGGACAGCTTATGGCGCGGACGGCTCGCAGCGCGGCCACGCAGGACACCGGTGGAGAGACGGCGAGGGGCCTATGCTCGAGGCCGGGTCCGTGGCGCGCGGGCCCCGCGAGGGCGAGGAGGCGAGACTCACCGTGCAGTCGAGTGCGCTCACCCTCCGCGCGCCGGTCGACACGCGCTCCGAACGCACCGAGTTCCTCCGCTCGACCCCGGTTCGGTTTCTCCTGGTGGGCCTGCTGGTCGTGGCCACGCTGATCACGACGGCGTTGGTCACCAGCGTGTCCGTGTCCGATCGTGAGCGGACCCTCGATCAGCTGCTCGCCCGCACCGAGCCCTTGTCCGATGCCGCCCAGAACCTCTACGTCCAGCTCTCGGTCGCCGACGCCACCGCAGCCACCGCGTTCCTCGCGGGCGGCCTCGACACCGGTGACGTCCGGGACCGCTACACCGAGGCGCTCGGCGCCGCCGCCGGCGAAGTGGTGCGGGCGTCGACGGGTCTCGCCGCCGAAGACGCGGCGTCGCGGAGTCTGCTGTCCTCGATCTCGACCAACCTGCCGACGTACGCCGGACTGATCGAGACGGCCCGCACCAACAACCGCATCGGCAATCCAGTGGGCGCCGCCTACCTCGCCGAGGCGTCGACCCTGATGCAGTCGACGGTCCTGCCGTGGGCGGAGAGCCTGCATTCCGGGAAGTCCGACGACGTGTCCGCCGTTCAGCGACGGTTCGCGACACCGCCGTGGACTGCTCTGCTCTTCCTCGTCGTCTCGGTCGTGGTGCTGCTCGGGGCGCAGGTGTATCTGGGGCGTCGGACCCGGCGCACGATCAACCTCGGATTCAGCGCCGCCGCGGTGGCCGTGGTGGTGCTGCTGGGATGGATGCTGGTGGCGGGACTGGTGTCCTCGACCGCGACCGATCGCGCGCTGGAACGCGGCGCCGAACCCCTCGATCGGCTGACGTCGAGTCGAATCCTGGCGCAGCAGGCCCGGACCGACGAGACGATCGGCATGACCCGCCGCACCGCGAACGACGACTACGAGAAGTCCTACTCCGAGTCCGTGGCCGCCCTCTCGGACACCCTCGCCGCCCTCTCCCACGACGAGACCACACGCACCGCTCGCATCGACGAGACCCGCACGCTGGTCGCGATCTGGTCCTCGGCGCACGACCGGATGAACGCCGCACTGGACGTCGGGGACTTCGACGCCGCCGTCACCATCGCGACGGGGCCGGCGCCGGGCGACGCCGCCGATGCCTTCGGTCGCCTCGACGCCGCGTTGGTCCAGGAGATCGACGCGTCACGAACGTCGTTGCGCGACAACGTCCAGCGCGCGTCGGGCGTGCTGACCGGACTGACCGTCGGCGCGGCCGTGACGTGCGGACTGGCCGCGCTCGCCGTCGTCGCCGGCATGTGGTCGCGCATCCGGGAGTACCTGTGATGCGGCGGGCGCGCACCGCGTCGGCGGCGGTGGCGGCGCTGGCGGCACTGCTGACCGGGTGCGCCGACAACACGCCGGTGCCCGCCGCACCGGCGACCGCGACGGTCGCGCAACCGCTTCCCGACGGCGCCACCACGAATCCCACGCCGACCACCACCGCACCGGCACCGGACTGCGGCGACCCGCGGGCGAGCCTGCAGCCGGACTACGCCACACCCGACGGCGCCGGTCGACCGTCGCCGAACGTCGACGCCATCCGTGCCCGCGGCCGCCTGATCGTCGGACTCGACACGGGCAGCAACCTGTTCAGCTTCCGCGACCCGGTCACCGGCGAGATGGCCGGCTTCGACGTCGACATCGCCCGCGAGGTCGCCCGCGATCTTCTCGGTGATCCGAACCGCATCGAGTACCGCATCCTCTCGTCCGCTCAGCGACTCGACGCGCTCGCGGCCAACGAGGTCGACATCGTCGTCAAGACCATGACCATCACGTGCGCACGCCGCGAGCGGGTCGACTTCTCCTCGGAGTACTTCCGGGCCGATCAACGGGTGCTGGCGGTGGCCGGTTCGGGCATCCGCGGTATCGACGACCTCGCCGGGCGACGGGTGTGCGCGGCCGCGGGAACCACGTCCCTGCAACGGATCCAGCGTCTCCAGCCCACCGCACAGGTGGTCAGCGTCCCCAGCTGGGCCGACTGCCTGGTGGTGCTGCAGCAGGGCGCGGTCGACGCGGTCAGTACCGACGACGCGATCCTCGCCGGCCTCGCCGCGCAGGACCCGTATCTGCAGATCGTCGGCGGGTCGATCGCCGCGGAGCCCTACGGCATCGGCATCACCAAGGGCCACGACGACGTGGTCCGGTTCGTCAACCGCGTCCTCGAGCGCCTGCGGAACGACGGCACGTGGAACGCCCTCTACGCCCGCTGGTTGAGCGTGCTCGGTCCCTCCCCCGGCGCGCCGTTCCCCGTCTACGGTGGTGCATCGTGACCCGGGTGGAGGGCGAGGGCGAGGCCGCCGAGACGCGTGCTGCCGCATCGGACTTCGAGGGCACCCGGGCCGCCGTGCCCGACTTCGAGGGCACCCGGGCCGCCGTGCCGGACTTCGAGGGCACCCGCGCCGCCGTGCCGGACCTCGAGGGCACCCGCGCCGCCGTGCCCGATCTCGAGGGCACCCGGGCCGCCTCGCCGGACACCGATTCGTCCCGCCGAACCACCGCGCCTCGCCCGTCCCGTCGGGTGCGCACCGGGTCGCGTCGTCGGCTCGGCGGGGGGCTGGTGGAACTGCCGCGCATCCCCGAGGTCGATCCGGCGACGGCCATCATGTCCGACCCGCGGGTCCCGGAGAGCAAGCGGTTCTGCTGGAAGTGCGCGGCGCCGGTGGGACGCAGCGTCGACGGACGGCCGGCGAACCCGACCGGTGACTGCGCCCGGTGCGGAACACATTTCGACTTCGCGCCCTTGCTCGATCCCGGCGAGATGGTGGCCGGACAGTACGAGGTGCAGGGGTGCATCGCCCACGGTGGACTGGGGTGGATCTACCTCGCGATCGACCGCAACGTCAGCGACCGCTGGGTGGTCCTGAAGGGACTGCTGCACTTCGGCAACGCCGAGGCCCACGCTGTCGCCATGGCGGAGCGCCAGTTCCTCGCGGAGGTCACGCACCCCGGCATCGTCAAGATCTACAACTTCGTCGAGCACCCTCGAAAGACGCCCGTGGGCAGCACATCCGGTGGTGCGGCGGACACCACCGGATACATCGTCATGGAGTACGTCGGCGGTCGAACGCTGCGGCAGATCATGACCGACGACCCGTCGCGCACCAAGCTGCCCGTCGAGCAGGCCATCGCGTACCTGCTCGAGGTGATGCCCGCGATGGCGTACCTGCACTCGATCGGGCTGGCGTACAACGATCTCAAGCCCGAGAACATCATGGTCTCGCAGGATCAGATCAAGCTGATCGACCTCGGGGCGGTCAGTCCCCTCGAGGGCTACGGGTATCTCTACGGGACGGCGGGGTATCAGGCGCCGGAGATCGTCCGGACCGGCCCGACGGTGGCCTCGGAGATCTACACGGTCGGCCGCACCCTCGCCGTCCTCACCCTCGACATCGCTTCGGAGAAGGGCCGATACGTCGACGGGCTGCCCGACGACGCGCCCGTCCTGCAGGAGTACGAGTTCTACGACAGGTTGCTGCGCCGGGCCGTGCATCCCGATCCGAGCGCACGGTTCCGTTCCGCCGACGAGCTCGCGAGCCAGCTCAGCGGCATCCTGCGCGAGATCCTGTCGCAGCAGACCGGCAAGACCCATCCCGGACTGTCCACCGTCTTCTCCCCGCAACGCACCACGTTCGGAACCGACGAGCAGGTCGCCGTCACCGACGTCTACATCGACGGACGGCACCGCGTGGCACGGCTGGACCCACGGGACGTCGTTGCGGCGCTGCCGGTTCCGCTGATCGACACGTCGGACCCCAGTGCCCAGCTCATCGCCGCCGCGGTGCACAGCGAACCGCACCAGACCCTCGATTCGCTGCGCCTCGCTCGGGAGAACGGGGTTGACCGCGTCGTCGGCGACGAGGCGCTCGGCTCCGTCGAGGCCGTGCTCACCGAAGCGCGCGCCTATCTCGACCTGGGCGAGGGCGACGCCGCGGCCGAGGTGCTCGCGCGGCTCGACGCGGTGACGGGCAACTGGCGCGTCGACTGGCACCGGGGCACGGCGGCCCTGCTCGGCCGGAGCTTCGTCGACGCTGCACGGCGATTCGACGCCGTCCTGTCGGCGGTGCCCGGGGAGATCGCACCGAAACTCGCGATGGCCGCCACCGCGGAGCTGCTCGCCCAGCAGACGGGCGACGAGGACCACGACACCTGGTGCGCCACCGCCGAGACCATGTACACCTCCGTCTGGCGCACCGACCGCACCATCGTCAGCGCAGCGTTCGGGGTGGCCCGTCGGATGACCGAGCGGGGCGCCGTCCTCGACGCGATCTTCACCCTCGATCAGGTGCCGCCGACGTCGCGGCACTACTCGATGGCGCGCATGACCAGTGTGCTCACCCTGCTCTCGGGTCCCGTCGAGGACATGACCGAGGGGGCTCTCGCCGAAGCCGCCCGCCGCATCGAGGCACTGCCCGCCCGCGAGCCCCGTGCGCTGCAGCTCCGCACCGTCGTCCTCGGGACCGCCCTCGACTGGATGGAGTCCGGGCGGGAGCCGGAGACCTCCCGGCGGATCCTCGGCGTGCCCTTCACCCGTGACGGTCTCCGGACGGGCGCCGAGTCGGCTCTGCGCGCCCTGGCCCGGACCGCCCGGAGCCGCTCCCACCGCTTCGCCCTGGTCGACCTCGCCAACGCCGTGCGGCCCCAGTCGCTGCTCTGACCCCCACCCCGCTGCGCAGCGCACGGTGATCTGCGCAGGTTCCCGCCAGTTGCGCAGGTTCCCGCCAACTGCACTGGTTGCAACCGGTGAGAGTGACCAGAACCTGCGCAGGCTGCGAACCTGCTCCCCTTCCAGCAACCTGCTCCTGCTGCAACCGGAGCACCTTGCTGGAACCGGAGCAACCTCGAGCCCCGCCCCGCCCGCTGCGCAGCGCGCCTCGACCTGCGCAGCTTTCCACCAGCTGCGCGGGTTCCCGCCAACTGCACTGGTTGCAACCGGTGAAGGTGACCGAAACCTGCGCAGCGCCCCGCAACCCGCGCCCCGCCCCCACCCCTGGGGGCGGTCCCGTGGACGCCACGCCCCCATCTTCCGTACGGTGGAGGGAACGTCGAGACCCCGGCGTCGATCGTTGTCGTTCGTACGTGAGGGGAGTTCGTTGACGCGAACCCACGTTCCCGACTTGCTCGGGGTGGAGGTCCAGATGCAGTTCGCGCCGGTACGCCGTCTCGAGGACGGAGCGTTGGCCGGGGCGGAGCTCCAGGTCCGAGGTCCCAGCGGTACCGCTCTCGGTACTGCCTCCGCACTGCGCCACGCCGCGCAACTGATGGGCCAGCGCGCCGATCTGGACGAGTACAAGCACCGCCACGCCCGCACGCCGCTCGCGCGGACCGTCGCCGACCACCTGCCGCTGCTGGTGACCGTCGACTCCGAGTCGCCGCTGGCTGCGGAGCCGGCCACCGAAGGCCTCGAGCGCACCATCGTCACGGTCGACGCCACCGACGTGCTGCGCAATCCGCATCGCGCGCTGGCCCGGGTGGTGTCGGCGCGGGCGTCGGGCCGCCTGGTTGCGCTCGACGGCGTCGGAGTCGACGTCCAGGCCGCGACGCTGCTGTCGCTGATCGAGCCGGACATCGTGGTCACCGCGGCCGAGCTCCATTCCGGCTCCGCGGGGACGGACATCGGCGCCACCGCCCACGCGCTCAGCGCCTACGTCGAGCGCAGTCACGCCGTGATCGTCGCGGAGGGAATCGACGACGACGCCGCGCGGCTCGCCGCCCAGACCGTCGGCGCGACGTACGGCATCGGAGCCCTCTATCCACCGGTCGACGACCCGGCGGGTCTGCTCACCGAGGACGTCGTCCCCATGCCCCACGCACCGGTATGGACCACGCCGATTCCGGCCGAGACGACGCCGTACGCGATCGCCTCCGAGCACGCGACGCCGCGGCGCGGCACCAAGCGCGTTCTGGTGCAGATGAGCAAGTCGCTCGAGAAGCAGGCGGTGGCGGCCGGGTCCGCCATGCTGGCGCTGGGGACGTTCCAACACGCCACGCACTTCACTGAGCGGACGGCGCAGCGCTGGCGTCATTTGGCGGACACCATCGGGTTCGCCGGCGTCTACGGCGTCGGTCTGACGCAGATGCTCGACGGCAACACCCAGCACGCGCCGCTGGATCCGGCCGACGACATGGTGAACGAGTGGACCGTCGTCGTGCTCGGGCCGCATCACGCGGCGTTGCTCTCGGCGCGGGACCGGCACGACAACGGCCCCGACCTCGAGCGCACCTTCGACTTCGTGCAGACCTACGACCGCGCGACGGTCACCCAGGCGGCGCACGCAATCATGCACCGTTTCACACCGTAGGGCCTACGAGGTCAGCGCCAGGGCAGCGCGGGCGATGGCCAGTTCCTCGTTGGTGGGCACGACCAGCACGGTGACCGCGCTGGAGTCGGCGGAGATCACCCGTGCGTCCTTGCTGCGCACGGCGTTCCGCTCCTCGTCGACCACGATGCCGTAGTTCTCCAGGTCGGCCAGGGCCGCGGCGCGGACCTCGGGTGAGTTCTCGCCGACGCCGGCGGTGAAGGTGACGACGTCGACGCGTCCGAGGCCGATCATGTACGCCCCGAGGTACTTTCGTAGCCGGTGGACGTAGACGTCGAAGGCGAGCCGGGCGTCGTCGTCACCCTCGTCGACCAGTCGGCGGAGCTCACGGAAGTCGGTGACGCCCGACAGGCCCTTGATGCCGGAGCGCCGGTTCAGCAGCGTGTCGATGCCGTCGACATCGAGGTCGGCGCTGCGGCGCAGGTGCATGACGATGCCCGGATCAATGTCCCCGCTCCGGGTGCCCATGACCAGCCCTTCGAGCGGGGTCAGGCCCATCGAGGTGTCCACGGCCGCGCCGCCGCGCACCGCCGACGCGGACGCCCCGTTGCCGAGGTGGAGCACGATCTGGTTGAGCGACTGCGGTTCCCGCTCCAGGAACTCCGCCACCCGGCCGCTCACGTACTCGTGGGAGGTGCCGTGCATGCCGTAGCGCTTGATACCGTGCTCGCGGGCGACGTCGCGGTCGATCGCGTAGGTCGACGCCGCCGCGGGCAGGGCGTGGAAGAAGGCGGTGTCGAACACGGCGACCTGCGGTACGTCGGGCAGCTCCCGACGGGCCACCTCGATGCCCTTCACGTTCGCCGGATTGTGCAGGGGCGCGAGGGCACTGAGCCGGTCGACGGTGGCCACGACGTCGTCGTCGATGAGCGTCGGCTCGCTGAACACGGTGCCGCCGTGGACCACCCGGTGACCGACGGCCGTCACGCCGGCGTCGGCGAGCGACAGACCGGCCTCCGCCATGGTCTCGAAGGCGGTCTTCAGAGCCGCGTCGTGATCGGCGATCTCGAGCGTCCGCTCGGTGGTCTCGCCCCGGTAGGTGACCGCCACCGTCGCGTCGGACTCGCCGATGCGCTCGACGATGCCGTGCAGCACACCGTCGGCCCGGTCGACGTCGACCACCTGGAACTTCACCGAGCTGGACCCGGAGTTGATCACCAGAACGGTCACTGGTCGGCCCCCTGCGCCTGAATGGCCGTGATGGCCACGGTGTTCACGATGTCCTGGACCAACGCACCGCGGGAGAGATCGTTGACCGGCTTCTTCAGTCCCTGCAGCACCGGTCCCACCGCGACCGCGCCCGCACTGCGTTGCACGGCCTTGTACGTGTTGTTGCCGGTGTTGAGGTCGGGGAAGACGAAGACGGTGGCCTGCCCGGCGACGTCCGAGTCCGGCAGCTTGGATTTCGCGACCGACGGGTCGATGGCGGCGTCGTACTGAATCGGCCCCTCCACCAACAGGTCCGGCGCCCGGTCGCGCACCAGCTCCGTGGCCTCGCGCACCTTCTCGACGTCCGCGCCCGAACCGGAATCACCCGTCGAGTAACTCAGCATGGCCACCCGCGGCTCGATGCCGAACATCGACGCCGTCTGGGCGGACGAGACGGCGATGTCGGCGAGCTGCTCGGCGGTGGGATCGGGGACGACGGCGCAATCACCGTACGCGAGAACGCGATCGGCGAGGCACATGAGGAAGATCGACGACACCGTCGACACCCCCTCGCGCGTCTTGACGATCTCGAAGGACGGCCTGATGGTGTGCGCCGTGGTGTGCGCGGCCCCGGACACCATTCCGTCCGCGATTCCCTTGTGCACCATCATCGTTCCGAAGTACGAGATGTCCGCCATCACCTCGCGCGCCTTCTCCGGGGTCATGCCCTTGTGCTTGCGGAGCTCGGCGTACTCGGCCACGAAGTCGTCGAAGTACTCCGAGGACGTCGGGTCGAGCACGGTGGCCGCGGAGAGGTCGACACCCAGCTCGCCCGCTCGCCGGGTCACTGCCGTCTCGTCCCCGAGGATGGTCAGGTCGGCGACCTGCCGCTGGAGCAGACGTCCCGCCGCACGCAGGATGCGGTCGTCGCCGCCCTCCGGGAGAACGATGTGCCGGCGGTCGGCGCGAGCGCGGTCGATCAGCCGGTACTCGAACATCTGCGGCGTGACCACCGACGGCATGGCGACGTCGAGCCGGCCCAGGATGTCCTCCGCCCCGATGTGCTGCTCCACCACCGCCAACGCCGTGTCGACCTTGCGCTGCGAACCGACGGCGACGCGGCCGCGGGTGTTCGCGGCCACGCTGGCTGTGTCGAAGGTGCCGAGCTCGGTGGTGAGAATCGGGAGCCGAGGCTGCAGGCCCGCAATGAGCTTGGCGATCATCGGATGCGGTTCCAGCCCACCGTTCATGACGATGCCCGCGAGCGAGGGGAACCCGTCGGCCTCGTGCGCGTTCACCAGGGCGAGCAGGACCTCCGAGCGGTCGGCGGGAGCGATCACGACGACGGCCTCGGTGAGCCGCTCGAGGATGTGCTCGGCCGTCATGCCGCCCACCATCACCCGCAGCGCTTCCCGTTGCAGCAGTTCGGGATCGCCGCTGTAGAGCTCCCCGTCGACGGCGGTGAGCAGCTCGTCCATGGTGGGCGCGACGAGCAACGGCACCTCGGGCAGAGCCCAGGCCGGGACGTCGTCGGTGGCGAGGCGGCCGATGACCTCGTCCAGGGCGTCCGGATCGCACCGGTTGGCGACGATTCCCGCCAGATGTGCTCGGTGCGTGGACAGTTCGGACCGGCACAGGTCCGCGAGCTGGGCGATCTCGCCCGGCGTGCGCTCCGAGCCGCGCAGCGCCAGCAGGACCGGCAGGCCGAGGTTGACGGCGATGCGGGCGTTGAAACCCAACTCGCTGGGACTGGCGACGTCGGTGTAGTCGCTGCCGATCACGACGACGGCATCGCACTGGGCCGCCACCTCGTGGTAGCGGCGAACGATCTCGGCCAACGCGGCGTCGGGGTCGGCGTGGACCTCGTCGTACGTCACCCCCAGCGACTGGTCGTAGGTCGTGTCGGCCGTGGTGTGGTCGATCATCAGCTCGAGGATGTAGTCGGTTTCCGACGACGACCGCGCGATGGGGCGGAACACCCCCACCCGCGCCGTCGACGCCCCGAGCATGGTCAGCAGACCCAGCGCGATGGTGGACTTGCCGGTGTCGCCTTCCGGCGACGCGATGTAGACGCCACGAACTGCGCCGCTGGACTCGGTGTCGGCCATGCCGACCACCCTAGTTCAGCCGAGTCGGCGCAGTCGGGGCTCGAGATCGGTCCGGAACAACTCCAGGAATCGGCGCTGATCGTGCCCCGGGGCGTGGAAGACCAGGTGGTTCAGACCGGCATCGACGTACTGCTTCACCTTCTCGACGGCCTCGTCCGGGTCGGACGCGACGATCCACCGCTTGGCCACCTGCTCGATCGGCAACTCGTCGGCCGCCTTCTCCATCTCGATCGGGTCGTCGATGGAATGCTTCTGCTCCGGCGTCAGCGACAGCGGCGCCCAGAATCGCGTGTTCTCGAGCGCCGCGTCGGGATCGGTGTCGTAGGAGATCTTGATCTCGATCATGTGGTCGATCTCGTCGACGGACCGCTCCTTCTTCTCCGCACCCTCGGCCACCGCGGGCAGCAGCTTGTCGGTGTAGAGCTCCATGCCCTTGCCGGAGGTGCAGATGAACCCGTCGCCCGCCCGGCCGGCGTAGCGCGCCACCACCGGACCGCCGGCTGCCACGTACACGGGGACGCCGCCGTCGGGCACGTCGTAGATCGACGCGCCGGACGTGCGGTAGTACTCGCCGTCGAAGTCCACGCGGTCGCCGAGCCAGAGCTCGCGCATGAGCGAGACCGCTTCCCGCAGCCGCGCGAACCGCTCCTTGAACTCGGGCCACTCGCCGGAGAAGCCGGTGGCGATCTCGTTGAGGGCCTCGCCGGTGCCGACTCCGAGGAAGATCCGGTTCGGGTACAGGCAGGCCATGGTGGCGAACGCCTGCGCGATCACGGCGGGGTTGTAGCGGAAGGTCGGGGTCATCACCGAGGTGCCGAGCTGCAGGCGTTCGGTGCGCTCGCCCACCGCCGTCATCCAGGCGAGGGAGAACGGCGCGTGCCCGCCCTCGTGGCGCCACGGCTGGAAGTGGTCGCTGACCGTGGCGGAGTCCATGCCGGCGGCCTCGGCCGCGACTCCGAGCTCCACCAGCTCACGCGGGCCGAACTGCTCGGCGGACGCCTTGTATCCCAACTTCAGTTCCCGTGCCACGCCGCGCTCCTCGCTCGTCGACCACCACTGCCGCCCTCGAATGTAGGCGCTGGGGCGTCCGACCCGGCAGCAGGGACCGTGCCTGGCTGCACACAACTCCGTCGACGCGACGGGTTCCCGCCTATCGGGCGCCCTCGTGTGCACTCCCGCAGCATGGGCGCGCGCCTAGGGTCGAGCCATGGCTACCCCGCCCGGCCCCGCCCGCACCGACGAGCTGGCCGAACAGATCGTCGGCACCTACTTCGCGCTGCGCGCGGCCATGACGATCCTCGCCGTGGGCCTGCCGGTGGTGCTGATCGGCTGGTCGCTGCTCGGTTCCGCACTCCCGGTCCTCGGTTCGATCAGCGAGTACTACTGGAGCCCGGCGCGGGACGTCTTCGTCGGCGCGCTCGTCGGCACCGGCATCACCCTGATCTGCTATCGCGGCTACGGCCCACTCGAGAACCGGCTGCTCAACGTCGCCGGGACGCTTCTCGTGGTCGTCGCGCTGGTACCGACGGACCCGCCCGGAGACGAAGCGTTCGGACTCCGGATGGCAGTGCACGCCGCCGCGGCGGTGGGCTTCTTCGTCACCTTCGCCGCGTCCGTGTGGTGGTGCGCCGACGACACCCTGGGCTCCTCCGACGATCCCGCCCGCCGCATCCGCCGCTACCGCACCGCCTACCGCGTGGTGGCGTTCGTCGTGGTGATCGCTCCTCTGACCGCGCTCGCCATCGTCCTGCTCTCCGGGCAGGGTGCGCTGGCGGTGCTGGTGGTCGAGGCCGTCGCCGTGGTCACCTTCGGCGGGTACTGGGCGCTGAAGTCGTACGAACTTCGCGGGACGGAACTGGTCGAACCGCTGCGCTGAGTCTCCGACACCGACGTCGTCAGAACCCGACATCGTCAGAACCCGACGCCGGCGAACGGGGCACGATCGGTCGCGAACAGCGCGTCGGCTGCCGCGGCCGCGCTCGCGTCCCCGGTGATCAGACCCGCCGTCGCGAGCGCGCGCCACGACGTGCCGCCGAGCAGCACCGCCGCGAGCTCGCGGACGTGCACTCGCACCGCACCGGGCCCGTCGACGCGGCGGACTCCGTCCGGTCCCACCTCGACCGTCCCGGCGTTCTCGGGCAGCTCGTCGTCGTCGACGGTCACGGTGACCGGCGACCCGGAACCGTAGGTTCGCGCGGCGAGCGCCGCGTGGACGTCGAGGATGCGCAGCCACGTCTCGTCCGAGGTCGACTGCAGCCGCACCGCCCGGCGGTCGTGCACCAGCAGCGGCAGCACGGTGTCGACGGGCAGCGCGGGGAACGTGATGCGATCCACCAGGTCGAGTCGGAGCAGGAACCGGAGAAGATCAGCGAAGACGGCGTCCGTGGGGGCATGCAGGTCCTCGACGACGACGCGACGGTCCGCACCCGACCACCACTGCGACGGGTCCGTCGGCCGGTAGCGCACGTACCCGTCGTCGCGACCATCGGTGGAGTGCACCGCGACCCACACCGGCTTGTCGTCCTCGCGCAGCCGATGCGCCGCCCACCAGATCGGCAGCCGCGAGACGAAACCCGGACGGGCCGAGGGGTTCTCGTCGAGGATGGCGGCCTGCCGATCGAGCGACCCCTCGCGGTCGACCAGGCGGGTGGTTCCCGACGTCGCCACCCCGTCCCGTAGACGGGCGCGGGCGGTGATCACCTCGGCACGAACCGACGACGTCGCGACGCCGTAGCCGTAGCGGCCGTAGATGACCGCCTCCGATGCTCGCAGCGTGGCGACGACGTGGCCGGCGTCCCGCGCGTCGCGCAGCTGGCGTCGCAACAGGGCCGAGACGATGCCGCGGCGGGTGTGGGTCGGCAGGACGCCGACGTGGGTGACGGCGAGGTGGGAGACGGCGGCGCCGCCGGGGAGGGTGAGGGTGCCGACGCCACCGTCCGTGGTCCCGACGAGGGTCGACCCGTCGTACGCGCCGTAGGTCAGGCCCGGCTCGCGGAGGGTGCTCACGACGTCCCGCGTGACCGGCAGCGACGGCAGGCCCACCATCGCGGCGCGGAACACCTGCTGGGACGCGAGCAGCTCGTCGGGGGTGTGCAGTACGCGGATCTCGACCATTGCGCCAGAGTAGGTCCGCGGTGCATCGCGGCCGCGACGGGGCAGAATGGTCACCGTGACCGCGAAACCAGCCGACCACCGGTGGACGTACCTCATGGACATGGACGGCGTCCTGGTCCACGAGGAGCACCTCGTCCCGGGAGCCGACCGCTTCCTGCAGGAGTTGCAGGACACCGGCACGCCGTTCATCGTGCTGACCAACAACTCCATTCGCACGCGACGCGACCTGCAGGCGCGCCTGCGCCGCACGGGCCTGGAGATCCCCGAGGAGTCCATCTGGACCTCCGCGCTGGCCACCGCGACGTTCCTGCACAACCAGCGGCCGGGCGGCACCGCCTACGTGGTCGGCGAATCGGGCTTGACGACGGCACTGCACGACATCGGCTACATCATCACCGACATCGACCCGGACTACGTGGTGCTCGGCGAGACGCGCACGTACTCGTTCGAGGCGATCACGACGGCGATCCGACTGGTCGAGCGCGGCGCCCGCTTCATCGCGACCAACCCCGACGCCACCGGCCCGTCGCGCGACGGGTCGCTTCCCGCAACGGGTTCCGTGGCGGCCCTCATCACGCGCGCGACCGGTCGCGAGCCGTACTACGTGGGCAAGCCGAACGCGCTGATGATGCGGTCGGCTCTGCGGGCAATCGGCGCGCACTCGGAGAACACGCTCATGATCGGCGACCGCATGGACACCGACGTGGTGTCCGGGCTCGAGGCGGGACTGCAGACCATCCTGGTGCTCACCGGCATCTCGACGCGGGCGTCGGTGGAGATGTATCCGTTCCGTCCGACGCGGGTCATCGAGTCGGTCGCGGACCTGGTGGGCCACACGGAGACTCCGTTCGGATGACGTTCCTCTACTCCCGTCCCGATCGCAGCGTGGTGGCGTCGGGAGCGCGGCAGTCGTTCGATCACGTCGACGACGCGCGCGAGGCGCTCGCCGACGGGGATGCGTCGGTTCTGGTGGGCGCGTTCGGATTCGACGCCGCCACGCTGTGCGCGCTGGTCGAGCCGGTCACGTTCGATCGGTACGACAAGCCACGCGTCCCGGCCGGCGACCTCGACCTTCCGGGGGCGGTGATCGCCTCGCGCAATCCGCCGCCGGAGAAGCACGTGGACCGAGTACGCCGCGCGCTGACCATCCTGCGGCACCCGGGCGGAGCGCTGCGCAAGGTGGTGCTGGCCCGCTCGATCACCCTGGTCTTCGACCGCACGCTGGACCCGATCACGTTGGCGAACAGTCTCATCGCCGCGAATCCGGGACACAACGGGTTCTGCGTCGACCTCACCGCCGCGGGCGGGCCGTACTTCGGTCGCCACCTCGTCGGCGCGTCGCCGGAACTGTTGGTCCGCCGCACCGGGCGGGAAGTGGTGTGCCGGCCGTTCGCCGGGACCGCTCCGCGAGGTGCCGATCCCGACGCCGACCGGGCATCCGGCGAGACGTTGCTGGCCAGTGCGAAGAACCTCGCCGAGCATCGGTACGTGGTCGACGCGATCGCCGCCGCGCTCGCTCCCCTGTGCGACGACCTCGACGTGCCCGCCGAGCCGACGCTGATCGGTACCCCCGCGGTGTGGCACCTCGCGACGCCCATCACCGGCACCCTGCGCGACTCCGCCACCAGCGCACTGGATCTCGCGCTGTCCCTCCATCCGACGCCCGCCGTCGCGGGCAGCCCCACCGACCTGGCCCTGCGCACCATCGACCTGGTCGAGTCCGGCCGCAGCCGCGACTTCTACGCCGGTGCCGTCGGGTGGTGCGACGCGTCCGGTGACGGCGAATGGATGGTGGCCATCCGCTGCCTCGACATCGCCGCCGACGGTCGCAGCGGCGTCGCGACGGCCGGCGGGGGCATCGTCGCCGACTCCGATCCCGACGCCGAACTCGACGAGACCACGGCGAAGTTCGCGACGGTCCTCGCGCCTTTCGGACTCGCCTGACGCCGGACCACCGACCCGTCAGGCCCCGCCCGCCAGCGCTCCCTCGACGTCGCCGAGCAGGTCGGCCACGTCCTCGAGACCGACGGAGATACGGACCACACCGTCCGAGATGCCGACCGCGGCACGACCTTCCGGACCCATCGAGCGATGGGTCGTCGTCGCCGGATGCGTGGTCATGGTCTTGGCGTCGCCGAGGTTGTTCGAGATGTCGACGATCTTCAGGCCGTTGAGGAACCGGAACGCCCGCTCCTTGCCGCCCTCGAGCTCGAAGGTGACCACGGTGCCGCCGCCGGACATCTGGGACATCGCCAGCTCGTGCTGCGGGTGCGACTCGAGGTACGGGTACCGCACCCAGGAGATCCCGGACTGCGTCTCGAGGAACTCCGCCACGGCCAGCGCGGACGCGGTCATCCGCTGCACCCGCAGGGCCATCGTCTCGAGTCCCTTGAGCAGAGTCCACGCGTTGAACGGACTCAGCGCCGGACCCGTGTGCCGCATGAGCGTCTGCACCGGGCCGTCGATGAACTCCTGCGAGCCAAGAATCGCGCCGCCGAGCACACGGCCCTGGCCGTCGATGTGCTTGGTACCGGAGTAGACCACCACGTCGGCCCCGAGATCGAAGCTGCGCTGCAGGATCGGCGTCGCGAAGACGTTGTCCAGCACCACTTGTGCGCCCGCGGCGTGCGCCAACTCGACCACCCGCCGCACGTCCACCAGCGACTGCATGGGGTTCGACGGCGTCTCGAAGAACACCGCCGTGGTGGGCACCGACAGGGCCTGCTCCCACTGGTCGAGATCCTCGCCGTCGACGAAGACGGTCTCCACACCCCAGCGCGGCAGAATTTCGTTGCACACCACGAAGCACGACCCGAACAGGCTGCGCGCCGCCACCAGACGGTCCCCGGCCTTCAGCAGCGCACCGAGCGCGGTGAACACCGCCGACATACCGGAGGACGTCGCGAACGCCGCCTCCGCACCGTCGAGCAGACGGATGCGCTCCTCGAACATCGACACCGTCGGATTGCCGTACCGCGAGTAGACGAAGTGGTCGACGTCACCGGTGAACGCCTTCTCCGCCGCCTCTGCGCTCCCGTAGACGAAGCCGGAGGTGAGGTAGAGCGCCTCGGCGTTCTCCTCGAACCCGGACCGGTTCAGCCCGCCGCGCACCCCCAGGGTGCCGGGGCCGACGCCGTCGGGAAGGGGCTTGGAGAATCCACCGCCGCGAGGGATCACTTCTGCCGCCACGCGAGGCCGACCGCACGCCACCCGGCGCCGCCACGGTGACCGTCGGCGTCCGTCGCGCCCTCGAAGCCGTCCAGCACGTTGTACGCCGGCGTGATCCCGGCAGCCGTCGCCGCCTCGGCGGCGCCGATGGACCGCTGACCGGAGCGACACAGGAAGACGACGGGGCCGGACTCGACCCCGGAGGCGCGCAGCTGCTCGACGAACTGCTCGTTCGGCCGGCCGTCGGGATAGCTCACCCACTCCACGAAGGCGGTGCGCTTGTTCAGCGACGAGGTGTCCGGCACGCCGACGTACGTCCACTCCGCGTGCGTGCGGACGTCGACCAACGACGCGTTCGGATCCGAGGCCAGCATCTCCCAGGCCTGCTCGGGCGTGATGTCTCCTGCGTAGCTCACGGCCCCAGTTTCGCACACGCCGTCACACCGGACCCGCGCGCGACCCCGCCCGATTTGTCGCATAGTCGCAGCGCAGGGCGATATCGGGGCAAGATGTTCCGATGAGCGACACCGCTGCTCCGGGGAGCGAAGCCACCGCGTCTGCGCAGGGCGCCGCCGGAACCGACTTCACGCACAAGCAGATCCTGACCATCATCTCCGGGCTGATGCTCGGAATGTTCCTCGCGGCGCTGGATCAGACGATCGTCTCGACGTCGATCCGCACGATCGCCGACGACCTGCAGGGGTTCTCGATCCAGGCGTGGGTCACCACGGCGTACCTCATCACCGCCACGATCTCGACCCCGCTCTACGGCAAGCTGTCCGACCTCTACGGCCGCAAGCAGTTCTTCCTCGCCGCCATCACGATCTTCGTGATCGGGTCGGCTCTCTGCGGTTTCGCGACGTCGATGTACCAGTTGGCGGCGTTCCGCGCCGTCCAGGGTCTCGGCGCCGGCGGCCTGTTCTCGCTGGCCCTGACGATCGTCGGCGACATCGTCCCGCCCCGCGAACGCGCGAAGTACCAGGGCTACTTCCTCGCCGTGTTCGGCACGTCGAGCGTGCTCGGTCCGGTCATCGGCGGCGTGCTCTCCGGTGCCGACGAGATTCTCTCCGTCACCGGCTGGCGGTGGGTGTTCTTCGTCAACGTGCCCATCGGCGTCGTCGCGTTGTTCGTCGTCGCCAAGGTGCTCAACCTGCCGCCGCGCCGCGGCAACGCCGTCGTCGACTGGGGCGGCGCCGCCGCGCTCGCGGTGGGCCTGGTCCCGCTGCTCATCATCGCCGAGCAGGGCCGCGTCTGGGGCTGGGGCTCCGGACGCGCGGTGATCTGTTACGTGATCGGCGCGCTGGGCATCGCCGCGTTCGTCGCGGTCGAAATCCGGATGAAGTCGAACGCCCTCATCCCCATGCGCTTCTTCCGCAATTCCACGTTCAGCATCGGACTGCTGCTGTCGGTGGTCACCGGTGCCGCGATGTTCGGCGGCATCACCCTGCTGCCGCAGTACCTGCAGGTGGTGAAGGGATCGTCGCCGACCCTCGCCGGATTCCAGATGCTGCCGTTGGTGCTCGGCATCATGATCGCGTCGGTCTTCTCCGGGCAGATGATCTCCCGGACCGGCCACTACCGGCCCTACCCGATCATCGGCACCACCCTGATGACGGTCTGCATGTTCGCGTTCTCGTTCATCCGCTACGACACCCCGCTGTGGGCGATCATGCTGGCGATGTTCGGCTTCGGACTCGGCAACCTGATGCAGCCGCTCACCCTCGCCATCCAGAACTCGCTACCGCCGCAGGACATGGGCGTCTCGACGTCGTCGGCCACGTTCTTCCGCCAGATCGGCGGCACCATCGGTGTCGCGGCGTTCCTGTCGCTGCTGTTCTCCCGCGTCACCGACACCATTCGCGACGCGCTGATCTCGGCCGCCGCGACGCCCGAGTTCCGGTCCGCCGTCGGCGAGGCGGCGCAGAGCAGCGATCCGACCGTCGCGGGGCTCGCGCAGGGACTGGCGTCGGGCGACGGGTCGGCGGCGGGCGGCGTCCTGGAGGACACGTCGTTCATCCAGAAGCTGCCGACGGCGCTCGGTGACCCCTTCCGAATCGGCTTCTCCGACGCGATGGATCAGGTGTTCGTCGCCGCCGGTGTGCTGCTGGCCGTCGGTTTCGTCATCAACCTGTTCCACAAGGAGATCCCGTTGCGCACGCAGGGTGGGCTGGCCGCCCAGCGGTCGGAGCTCGCCGAGCCCTGACCCGGACCCGGTGCCCCGGGGGGGGGAGCATCCTCGCGTCAGCTGCTGCAGATCTTCCAGGCCCCGTCCTGACGCACGGCGTTCCAGGTCAGGGTCTGCTCGCTCCCGTCGAGGGTGACGGTGACGTCCACCTCGGCGGCGTCGCCGTTCACCCGCACCTCGTCGATGGTGTCCAGGTCCACGGACTCGGCGTCGCGGAGCGGGGCGTTCGTGATGCCCGCGCACTGCAGGGACGCCAACCGGTCTCCGTCGTTCTGCCCGGCGGCCTCGACGTACTCCGCGACCACCGTGCCCACCCGCTGGTTCTCGCTCACGTTGTCCTCGGGCGAGCGGGTCAGCGAGAGCACCGCGACGATGATCGCCACCACCGCGACCACCGCAGCCGCCGCGAGGAACGGGGCTGCGGTGGTGCGGGCGGCGGGTTCGGGCTCGGGTGTGGTCATGCCCGGCAGTCTCTCACCCCTCCAGCGTCGGGTAATCGGTGTAGCCCTCGGCGCCGCCGCCGTAGAAGGTGCTCTCGTCGGGCGTGTTCAGCTCGGTGTCGTGGGTCCATCGCGTCACCAGATCCGGGTTGGCGATGAACGGGCGCCCGACGGTCACCGCGTCCGCCACGCCGTCGGTGACCAGGGAGACGGCGTCGTCTCGGGTGGTGGGCTTCTCGAAACCGGTGTTGAGCACCAACGCGCCCGACCATGCCGACCGGATCTTGCCGAGGAACGGGTCGTCCGGCGCGATGAGCACGTGCAGGTAGGCCAGGCCGAGGCCGTCGATGCCGTCGAGCAGCGCCTCGTAGGCACCGGTGGTGTCGTCCTCGGCGATGCCGCTGGCCGTGGACCCGGGAGAGATGCGGATGCCCACGTGTCCGGCGCCGATCGCGTCGGCGACGGCGCGAGTCACCTCGACCACCAGGCGTGCGCGGTTCTCGGGGCTGCCGCCGTAGGTGTCGGCCCGGGTGTTGGCGCCGTCGGCGAGGAACTGGTGCAGCAGGTAGCCGTTGGCGGCGTGGATCTCGACGCCGTCCAGACCGGCCGCGATCGCACGCCGGGACGCGTCGACGAACTCGGCCACGATGCCCGGCAGTTCGTCCGTCTCCAGCGCGCGCGGCGTCGGGATCGGCTGCTCCCCGGATGCGGTGACCATGTCGATGCCGGGCGCGATCGCCGACGGGGCCACCGACTCCTCACCGGTGTTGTCCGGGTGCGAGACACGTCCGGCGTGCATGAGCTGCACGACGATTCGACCACCGCCGCCGTGGACGGCGTCGGCGATGCGCGCCCATCCCGCCTGCTGCTCGTCGGTGTGGATGCCGGGAGTGTTCAGGTAGCCCTTGCCGACGGCGGACGGCTGGGTGCCCTCCGACACGATCAGCCCGGCACCGGCGCGCTGCCGGTAGTACTCGACGTTGAGGTCGTTCGGGGTGCCGTCGGGCTCGCTGCGGTTGCGGGTGAGCGGGGCCATCCAGACTCGGTTGCGGGTGGCGATCGCCCCCGCGTCGAGCGGCTGGAGAATTGGAGAATCGGGGCCGAGTGCGGTCACGGGTGGGGCCTTTCCGGGGGTTTCGTCGGACCGTGACTATTCGTAGCCACAACGGCGCGGCGACTGTTCGATGCCTGCTCCCTGCCGCTGACCTGGCGGACCAAGGCCCCCACCTGTTCATTTATGCTTGGCTGTCCGCCCCGTTCGACCGTGAGGTAGATCCACGCTGATGACTGACCAGACCCGCCCGCTTCGTGTGGCCATCGTGGGCGCCGGCCCGGCCGGAATCTACGCCGCCGATGCCCTGATGAAGTCGGACCACAACGTGTCCGGTCCCGGCGTGAGCATCGACCTCTACGAGCGCATGCCCGCTCCGTTCGGCCTGATCCGCTACGGCGTCGCGCCGGACCACCCGCGCATCAAGGGCATCATCACCGCGCTGCACAAGGTGCTCGACAAGCCGCAGGTGCGCCTGCTGGGCAACATCGACTACGGCACAGACATCGACCTGCCGACCCTGCGTCGCTTCTACGACGCGGTCATCTTCTCCACCGGCGCCAACGCCGACCGTGAGCTGAAGATCCCGGGCATCGACCTCGACGGCAGCTACGGCGCTGCGGACTTCGTCTCCTGGTACGACGGTCATCCCGACGTCCCGCGCACCTGGCCGCTCGAGGCGGAGAAGGTCGCCGTGCTCGGCGTCGGCAACGTCGCTCTCGACGTCGCGCGCGTGCTGGCGAAGACCGGCGACGAGCTGCTCCCCACGGAGATCCCGGCCAACGTGTACGAGGGTCTCAAGGCCAACAAGGCCGTCGAGGTGCACGTGTTCGGCCGCCGCGGTCCCGCGCAGGCCAAGTTCACTCCGCTCGAGCTGCGCGAGCTCGACCACTCGCCCAACATCGAGGTCATCGTCGCGCCGGAGGACATCGACTACGACGAGGGCTCGGAGAAGGCCCGCCGCGAGTCCAAGCAGGTCGACATGGTGGCCAACACCCTGCAGGACTGGGCCATCCGGGACCACGGCGACCGCCCGCACAAGCTGTTCCTGCACTTCTTCGAGTCCCCGCACGAGGTGCTCGGCGAGGACGGCAAGGTGGTCGGCCTGCGGACCGAGCGCACCGAACTCGACGGCACCGGCAACGTCAAGGGCACCGGCAAGTACACGGACTGGGACGTCCAGGCCGTGTACCGCGCCGTCGGCTACCTGTCGCAGAACATCGCCGACCTGCCGTTCGACGAGCTGGCGGGCACCATTCCCAACGAGGCCGGCCGCGTGCTCAACAACGACGGCACGCCGTTCCCGTCCACCTATGTCACCGGCTGGATCAAGCGCGGCCCGGTGGGCCTGATCGGCCACACCAAGGGCGACGCCAACGAGACCGTCGCCAACCTTCTGGCCGACGCACCGTCGTTCACCGGCGCGGAGGAGCCCGCCGAGGACGCGGTGACGGCGTTCCTCGAGTCGAAGAACATCCCGTTCACCACGTGGGACGGCTGGTACCGGCTCGACGCCCACGAGCGCAGCCTGGGTGAGCCCCAGGGGCGCGAGCGGGTCAAGGTCGTCGAGCGCGAGGACATGCTCCGCGCCAGCGAGCCCGACAAGATCTAGATTCGGACCGCCAGCAGGCGTCCCTCACGCTCCTCCTTGCGAGCGTGCTCGTTGAAATCCGGTGCGGCGCACGCGAACAGCGTGCGCCCATCGGATCCACCGAAACCGCAGGCGAACACGCCGGTGTCGAAGGTCAACTCGTCGACGACACCCTCGCCCTCGCGGATCTGCACGATCCGCTGGTTGAGCGCGTCGGCCGCCCACAGCGTGCCGTCCGGTCCCAGCGCGCACCCGTCGGGTGCCACCACCACCTCGCCGATTCCCGTCGCCATGTCGGTCGACTCCGGCATCGGGCCCAGCACCGCCCAGTCCCGACGCGGGCCGAGTGCGCCGTCGGCACCGATGCGGAACGCGGAGATCCGGTTGCCGAGGGTCTCGTCGACCAGCAGGTCGCCGTCGGCGGTCACCGCCATCCCGTTGGGGAAGTGCAGGTCCGTCGCGTCCTCGTGAACCGAGCCGTCGGGCTCGACGCGCAGGAGCGACGCCGTCTCGATCGGGGCCATGTTCATGAGGTCGAAGCCGAAGTTGCCGACGTAGGCGCGACCGTCGGCGTCGACGTGCATGTCGTTGGCGTGGCCGGTGGCGTGCGCCGACAGGTCCGCGTGCACGGCGAGGCTGCCGTCGTGCTCGCGGCGCAGGACCTTCCGGTCACGCATCGACACCACGAGGAGTCGGCCGTCGGGCAACCAGCCGAGGCCCGACGGCTGCTCCGCCACCTCCGCCTCCACGCGGACGTCGTCGCCGTCCTCGGTCGCGGACAGCACCTGGCCGGTGTAGAAGTCGGACACCCAGATCCGGCCGTCGTGCCACCGCGGGCACTCGAAGTAGGTGTAGCCCTCCAGCACGACTTTCGGTTCGGCCTTCATGAATCTCCTCGAATCTCGTCGATCACCCACGGTGGGTCGTACGTCGTAAGCCTCTGTGAGGCATCCTGACAGACGTGTTCGACAGCCACGTCCACATCAGAGATCCTCGATTTCCGCTGGTGAACAACGAGACCTACCAGCCGGAGTCGTACACGGTGGCGGACTACCTCGCGGACGTCGACGGGCTCGGGGTGACCGGTGGCGCCGTCGTCTCCGGCACGTTCCAGTCGAAGGACACGACGTTCCTCGAGGCCGCGCTGGACGAGCTGGGGCCGGGCTGGGTGGGAGTGGTCCATCTCGCCGACGACGCCACCGACGACGACATCGCCGCTCTCGACCGCGCCGGCGTCCGCGCCCTGCGCTTCCACCTGCGGCGCGGGGTGTCGGACCTGTCCACGATGACCCGCCAGGCCGTCCGGGCGCACTCCGTCGCGGGATGGCACGCCGAGTTCTACGTCGACGCGGGCCTGCTCCGCACCCTCGAACCCGTGATGTCGAAACTGCCCGCGGTGAGCATCGACCACCTCGGGATGTCCGAGGACGCCATGCCGTACCTGCTGCAGCTGGTCAATCGCGGGGCCCGCGTGAAGGCGTCGGCGTTCGGCCGCATCGACCACGACCCGCTCTCGGCGATGCGCCGCATCCACGCCGTGAGTCCCGAGGCCCTCATGTTCGGCTCCGATCTCCCCGGCACCCGAGCGCGGCGGCGATTCGAGCCGGCGGACCTCGACGTCATCGCCGAGGCCGTCGGCGGGGATCTGCAGGCCGTGCTGGTGGGCAACGCGAGGGCCTGGTACCGGCAGCGGTAGCGCTGCGCGTCAGAGCAGGACGGCGAGCAGCCAGGTCCCGGCGGCGAGGAGCGCACCGAACAGTTCGACGAGAACCGACAGGCCCACCGCCTTCGTGGCGTGGACCGTCGACCGCCAGGCCGACCCCGCGGTGCGACTGCGCGGCAGCTCCGCCAGGAACACCCCCAGCGGGAAGCCCAGGAACAGCCCCACCACCGGGACGACGAAGAACCCGACGATGCCGACCACACCGCCGACGACGATCGAGCGCGTCGGCACGCCGGCGTCCCGCAGGCGACGGCCGGGCCACAGGTACTTCACGACGCCGGAGATCACCAGCAGCGCCGCGGCCACCCCGAACACGGTCCACGCCGTCGTCGTCGCGGTGACGAACGCCCACACACCGATCGCCGCGAGGATCAGCAGCACGCCCGGCAGGACGGGCACGACGATGCCGATCAGGCCGACGACGATCGCCAGCCCGACGAGCAGTTCGCCGCCCGCGCTCACGTCGCCGAGACCGGCCTGACCCGACTCGCCGCGGTGCGGGCACGATCCCGTGCGGTCTCGACGTCCGCGGCCGTCGCGTAGGCGACGCCCATCCGTCGTCGCGCGAAGCTCTCCGGCTTGCCGAACAGCCGCACGTCGGATTCGGGGACCCGCAGGGCGTCGTCGACACCCTCGAACGCGATCCCGGCCTCGTCGAGACCGCCGTAGATCACGGCCGACGCGCCCGGCGAACGCAGCGAGGTGTCCACGGGCAGGCCGAGGATTGCGCGGGCGTGCAGCTCGAACTCCGAGAGCCGCTGCGTACCCAGCGTGACCAGGCCGGTGTCGTGCGGCCGCGGGCTGACCTCTGAGAAGAAGACGTCGTCGCCCTGCACGAACAGCTCGACGCCGAACACCCCGCGCCCACCGAGCGCCGTCGTGATGGTGCGCGCCACCTCGCGCGACGCCTCCAGCGCGACCGGCGACATCGGCTGCGGCTGCCACGACTCGACGTAGTCACCGGACTCCTGCAGGTGCCCGATCGGCTCGCAGAAGTACGTCTCGATCTCGCCGGACTCGTCGGACGCGCGCACCGTGAGTTGCGTGATCTCGTAGTCGAAGTCGACGAAGCCCTCGACGATCACCCGGCCGAGCGCCACCCGGCCGCCGGCCTGTGCGTGATCCCAGGCCGCCTGGACGTCGTCGTCACCTCGGACGACCGACTGCCCCTTGCCCGACGACGACATCACCGGCTTGATCACGGCCGGAAATCCGGTGCGCGACAACACCTCTCGCACCTCGTCGACGCTGTCGGCGAAGCCGTAGGGGGACGTCGGCAAGCCCAACTCCTCCGCCGCGAGACGACGGATGCCCTCCCGGTTCATCGTCAGCTGCGTCGCGCGCGCCGTCGGCACCACCGTGGTGACACCGCGCTGCTCGACGACGGCCAACGCGTCCGTGGCGATGGCCTCGATCTCGGGGACGATCAGGTGCGGCTGCTCGGCGTCGATCACGGCCAGCAGCGCGTCGGGATCGCTCATGTTCACCGTGTGCGCGCGGTGCGCGACCTGGTGGCCGGGCGCGTCGGCGTACCGGTCGACGGCGATCACCTCGACCCCGAGCCGCTGCAGCGCGACGATCACCTCCTTGCCCAGCTCACCCGAGCCCAGAAGCATCACCTTGGTCGCGGACGGGGACAGCGGAGTTCCGAGCCGGAGAGTCGTCACAGCAGGCATGCTATCGGGCATGGCGGACACCACCGACCTGCTGACCTACCTCCAACGCGGCCGCGACGCGGTGCTGTGGAAGCTCGACGGCGCCTCCGAACACGACATCCGTCGGCCCCTCACCCGCACCGGCACCAATCTGCTGGGACTCGTCAAACACCTCGCCGCCGTGGAGTCCGGCTACCTGGGTGCGGTGTTCGCGCGGCCGTTCCCCGAGCCGATCCCCTGGGCCGGCGCGGACGTGGACGCGAACGCGGACATGTGGGCCACCCCCGATCAATCCCGCGCGGACCTGATCGATCTCTACCGCCGCGTGTCCGCCCACGGCGACGAGACGGTGCGGCTCCTCGGTCCCGACGCGGAGGGGTCGGTGCCGTGGTGGCCCGGGCGCGGTCCGGTGACCGTGTCCTTCGTGCTGGTGCACCTGATCGCCGAGACCCATCGGCACGCTGGCCACGCCGACATCGTGCGGGAACTGGTCGACGACTCCGCCGGCATGAGCGCCGGCAACTCGAACCTCCCCGACGGCGACCGCGACTGGTGGGCCGACTACCGCGGGCGGGTGGACGGGGCGGCGGAGAGGTATCGGTGACGTCCGTGGGTTCCAGTTGCGCAGGTTCCCGCCACCCTCACCGGTTGCAACCCGCGCGCCTGACCGGAACCTGAGCAGGTGCGGCAGGACACGACCATCCGGTCCCCCGACCCGCACGATCGGGTCACGGCTCGGGCGCCCCGTCGTGGTTAGGGTCGGCGCATGACTTCAGGTGGGCCTCTGGCCGGGATCAAGGTCGTCGAACTCGCGGGCATCGGACCGGGACCGCATGCCGCGACGCTCCTCGCCGATCTGGGAGCGGACGTGGTGCGGGTGCAGCGGGCGGGTGCGCTGCCGGGCGAGGGCGCGACCGGTGATCCGTTGATCCGGAACCGCCGCATCGTCGAGGCCAACCTCAAGGATCCCGCGGACCTGGACCGCGTGCAGCGGCTGGTGGACCGCGCCGACGTGCTCATCGAAGGGTTCCGCCCCGGCGTCACGGAGCGTATGGGCCTCGGGCCGGAGGACACGACGGGCCGCAACCCCCGCCTGATCTACGGCCGCATGACGGGGTGGGGTCAGGACGGACCGTGGGCCCAGACGGCGGGCCACGACATCAACTACATCTCCGTGACCGGCGTGCTGCACGCGATCGGACGCGAAGGCGAGCGTCCGGTGCCGCCGCTGAACATGGTCGGCGACTTCGGCGGCGGCTCGATGTTCCTGGTCACCGGCATTCTGGCGGCGCTGGTGGAACGGGCGTCGTCGGGTCGCGGGCAGGTGATCGACGCCGCGATGGTCGACGGCACGGTGGCGCTGTCGCACATGATCTGGGGGTGGCGCGGCATCGGCATGTGGTCCGACGAGCGCGGCGCGAACCTCCTCGACACCGGCGCACCCTTCTACGACACGTACGAGACCGCCGACGGCAAGCACGTCGCGGTGGGCGCGCTCGAGCCGCAGTTCTACGCTGCGCTCCTGCAGGGCCTGGGCCTCGACCCGGGTGCGCTGCCGCACCAGCTGGACCGCGATCGGTGGCCCGAACTGCGGAAAACCTTCACCGACGTCTTCGCCTCCCGCACCCGCGACGAGTGGGCCGCCACCTTCGACGGGACCGACGCGTGCGTGACGCCGGTGCTCACGTTCGGGGAGGCGTCGTCGCATCCGCAGATGGCGGCGCGCGAGAACCTCGTCGACGTCGACGGCATCACCCAGCACGCTCCCGCGCCGCGCTTCTCCCGGACCGTGCCGACGCGGCCGGAGGGCCCGGCCCGCACCGCCGCGGATCCGGACGAGATCTGGACCTGATGGACGCCGCCGCGTGGGACGCGAAGTACGACGGACGCACCCCGTCGCCCGGGTCGCCGCCCGACGACGTGCTGGTCGAGTTCGTCACCTCGCGTCCGCACGGCCGGGCGCTGGACCTCGCCTGCGGTCACGGTCGCAACGCGCTGTGGTTGGCGACGCGGGGATGGCAGGTCGACGCGGTCGACTTCAGTGGCGTTGCGCTCTCGGGGGCGGCGTCGGTGGCCGCGACGGCGACGCGGTCCATTCGCGAGCGCGTCCGCTGGGTCCACGCGGACGTCACGACGCTCGTTCCGCCGCGTGAGTACGACCTCGTCGTCGCGTCGTATCTGCACCTGCCGCCGGACGTCCGACGGACGGTGCTGAAGGCGGCGATCGGAGCCCTGAAACATGAGGGAATCCTCATCGTGATCGGTCACCACACGGACAATCCGACGACGGGTGCGCCGGGGCCGTCGGATATCGAGATCCTGTACACACCAGGCGATCTCGTCGCCGATCTGCCCGCCGCCGCGATCGTCGTCCGGGCCGACACGACGTCGCGCCGAGTGGGTGACGCGACCGCACTCGACACCGTTCTGGTGGCGTCGGTTACCGACGAGTAATCCCCTGTTGGCAGGGCCCCACCGTCGGCGTACTATGGCGTCAAGTTACTGGCGAGTAGCAAGCGCCGGGTGCTCACCGAAGGCGGTACCGACGAGGGCGGACCGCACCACCTAGTACGGAGACGCAGTCACATGGGCCACTACAAGAGCAATCTGCGAGACCTCGAGTTCAACTTGTTCGAGCTCTACGCCCTCGACAAGACGCTCGCGTCCGGGGAGTTCGGCGACCTGGACGTCGACACGGTACGGGAGATGCTGGTCGAGGTCCGTCGCCTCGCCGAGGGCCCGCTGGGCGAGTCCTTCGCCGACGCGGACCGCAACCCGCCCACCTTCGACCCGGAGACGCACACCGTCACGCTGCCGGAGTCGTTCAAGAAGTCCTACCGCGCGCTGCAGGAGGCCGGCTGGGACCACCTCGGCCTCGACGAGGAGCTCGGCGGCCTGCCCGCCCCCCGCCAGGTGTTCTGGGCCGTCGCGGAGATGCTGCTCGGCTCGCAGCCGGCCGCATTCATGTACGCCGCCGGCCCCGGCTTCGCGCAGATCCTCTACGACAACGGCAACGACGAGCAGAAGCGCTGGGCCCAGCTCGCCTCCGAGCGCAACTGGGGCGCCACCATGGTGCTCACCGAGCCCGACGCCGGATCCGACGTGGGCGCCGGCCGCACCAAGGCCATCCAGCAGGAGGACGGCACCTGGCACATCGAGGGTGTGAAGCGCTTCATCACCTCGGCCGACTCGGACGATCTGTTCGAGAACATCTTCCACCTGGTTCTCGCTCGCCCCGAGGGTGGCAAGCCCGGCACCAAGGGCCTGTCCCTCTTCTTCGTGCCGAAGTTCCACTTCGACTCCGAGACCGGTGAACTGGGCGAGCGCAACGGCGTCTTCGTCACCAACGTCGAGCACAAGATGGGTCTGAAGGTCTCCGCCACGTGCGAGCTCACCCTCGGCGGCCACGGCATCCCGGCCAAGGGCTGGCTCGTCGGCGACGTCCACAACGGCATCGCGCAGATGTTCGACGTCATCGAGCACGCCCGAATGATGGTGGGCACCAAGGCCATCTCGACCCTGTCCACCGGGTACCTCACCGCGCTGGACTACGCCAAGCAGCGTGTCCAGGGTGCCGACCTGACGCAGATGACCGACAAGACGGCCCCGCGCGTCACCATCACGCACCACCCCGACGTCCGTCGTTCGCTCATGACCCAGAAGGCCTACGCCGAGGGTCTGCGCGCGGTGTACCTCTACACCGCCGCCCACCAGGACGAGGCTGCGGCGCAGCACGTCTCGGGTGCGGACAAGGACACCGCGTACCGCGTGAACGATCTGCTGCTGCCGATCGTCAAGGGTGTCGGGTCCGAGGTCGCGTACGAGCAGCTCGCACAGAGCCTGCAGACCCTGGGTGGGTCGGGCTTCTTGCAGGACTACCCCATCGAGCAGTACATCCGCGACGCCAAGATCGACTCGCTGTACGAGGGCACCACCGCCATCCAGGCGCAGGACTTCTTCTTCCGGAAGATCGCCCGCGACCGCGGCGTCGCCCTCGCTCACGTTGCCGGGCAGATCAAGTCGTGGATCGACAGCGAGGCCGGCAACGGTCGCCTGAAGAGCGAGCGCGCCCTGCTGAACACCGCGCTCGAGGACGTCCAGGGCATGGTGGCCACGCTGACCCAGCACCTCATGGGTGCGCAGGAGCAGCCCACCGAGCTGTACAAGGTGGGTCTCGGCTCCGTGCGTCTGCTGCTGAGCGTCGGTGACCTCATGATCGGCTGGTTGCTGCTGCGCCAGTCCGAGATCGCCCTCGCCGCGCTCGACAACGGACCCAGCGCCAAGGACAAGCCGTTCTACGAGGGCAAGGTCGCCGTGGCGTCGTTCTTCGCCAAGAACATCCTCCCGCGTCTGACCAGCACCCGTCAGATCCTCGGCGACCTCGACAACGACGTGATGGAGCTCGACGAAGCCGCGTTCTGATTCGTTCGTTCTCCCCACCCCTCGGCCGCACCGTTCTCCGAAATGGTGCGGCCGAGGCGTTTGTGGAGCCGATGCGCGGCAACCCGTCCCGGACCCCCGGGACAGGCCCGGTCGGCGATCGAGGAGGACGACGATGGCAGCAAACAATGGCCCCGTGGCCGCGCGGCCGGGCTACGGGCGGTCACCGGTGCAATGGGGTGCCCTTCTGGTGGGCATCGTGTTTCTGGCGGTCGGGATCCTCGGCTTCGTGCCGGGCGTCACGACGAACTACGACAGTCTGAGCTTCGCCGGGCATCACTCCGGCGCGATGCTGCTGGGGATCTTCGCGGTGTCGATCCTGCACAACATCGTGCACCTGTTGTTCGGGGTCGCGGGGATTGCCATGTCCCGCACTCCTGCGAGCGCACGGACGTATCTGATCGGTGGCGGGGTGATCTACCTCGTGCTGTTCGTGTACGGCCTGGTGATCGACCACGACAGTTCGGCGAACTTCGTGCCCGTCAACAGCGCCGACAACTGGCTGCACCTGGTCCTCGGGGTCGGCATGATCGCGTTGGGCTTCGTCCTGCCGCGTGCAGTCCGTACCGCCACCACCGCCACCCCGCGGAGGTAGGCGGGCCAACTGCTCAGGCTCCCGCCACCCGCGCAGGGTGCAACCGGTGAGGGTGGCGGGAACCTGCGCAGGTGGGCTCACCCCTCGGGCGGCGCCGACCGGAGGATGCGCTCGGCGTGCCGGATCACGGGCGCGTCGACCATCTTCCCGTCGACGGTGAACACCCCGCGCTCCGTATCGGCGGCCGCGAGAACCCGCCGGGCCCAGCCGATCCGGGCCTCCGACGGGGTGTAGCACTCCCGAATCACCGCGGCCTGCGCCGGATGCAGCGCCACCTTGGCGTCGAACCCCACGGCGACGGCGTCGGCGGTCTCCGCGCGAAGCCCGTCCAGGTCGGCGATGTCGAGGTAGACCGAATCCAGGGCCGCCCGCCCGAAGGCCTTCGCCGCGAGCAGCACCGACGACCGCGCGTGCTGCGCCACGTCCCGATACGACCCGTCCGCCCAGCGCGAGGACTCTCCCCCGAGTGCGGCGATGAGATCCTCGGCACCCCACATCACGGCCACGACCCCGTCGGCGGCGGCGACCTCGGCCGCGCGCACCACACCCAGCGGAGTCTCGACCAGGGCCACCACCTCACGACCGCCGAGCGCCCGAACGTCCTCGGCCGATTCGCATTTGGGCACCATCACCCGCCGGTACGACGTGCGGTCGAGCGCGGCGAGATCGTCGGCGAACCCGTCGGTGGTGCGAGCGTTCACCCGCACCACGGTCCGAGCCGGGTCCAGCGGGTTCTCGATCACCGCCGTCCGGGCGGCGGCCTTGTCGGCGGGCGCGACGGCGTCCTCGAGGTCGAGGATCACCACGTCGGCCGCGGCTGCCGCCTTCGCGTACCGCTCGGGCCGATCGGCGGGGCAGAACATCCACACCGAGCTCACCGGACCGGCACTCACGCGCTCGGCTCTCGCCGCACCAACGTCTTCCGGCTGGCCGTCGCCACCACGACGCCGTGCTGGTTGCGCCCGGTGTGCTCGAACGTCACGATGCCTTCACCCGGCCGCGACGACGACTCGCGCTTGGCCGCGATCAGCGTCTCGGCGTACAGCGTGTCACCGTGGAACAACGGCTTGGGAAAAGCGATGTCGGAGAATCCGAGGTTCGCGACGATCGTGCCCTGCGTCAGCTGCGCCACCGACAGTCCGACCAGCGTGGAGAGGGTGAACATCGAATTGACCAGGCGCTCACCGAAGGTGGTGTCCGCGGCGTAGGCGGCGTCGAGGTGCAACGCCTGCGTGTTCATCGTCAGGGTGGTGAACAGGACGTTGTCGGCCTCGGTGATCGTGCGTCCGGGCCGGTGCTCGTAGACGGTGCCGATCTCCATCTCGTCGAACCACAGCCCGCGCTGGACGACGCGGACCGGGTCGCCGGTCACAGGCCCACCTGGCGCGCGATGAGCATCAGCTGGACTTCGGTGGTGCCCTCGCCGATCTCGAGGATCTTGCTGTCCCGGTAGTGCCGGGCGACCGCGTACTCGTTCATGAATCCGTAGCCGCCGTGGATCTGGGTGGCGTCGCGGGCGTTGTCCATCGCGGCCTCCGATGCCACCAGCTTGGCGATCGCCGCTTCCTTCTTGAACGGCTTGCCGGCCAACATGAGTGCGGCGGCGTCGTAGTAGGCGGTGCGGGCGGCGTAGGCGCGGGCCTCCATGCGGGCGATCTTGAACGCGATGGCCTGGTTGCGTCCGATCGCGGTGCCGAACGCCTCGCGCTCGCGGGCGTACTTCACGCTCTCGTCGACGCAGCCCTGCGCCGCGCCGACCGCCAGCGCGGCGATCGCGATGCGGCCCTCGTCGAGAATCCGCAGGAACCCGGCGTAGCCGCGTCCCTCTTCCCCGAGCAGGTTCTCCGCGGGCACCCGGACGTCGGTGAACGTCAACGGGTGGGTGTCGGAGGCGTTCCATCCCACCTTGTCGTAGGCGGGTCCGGCCTCGAACCCCGGTGTGTTCGTGGGCACGAGGATCGAGGAGATCTGCGCCTTGCCGGAGGCGTCTCGGCCGGTGACCGCGGTGACGGTGACCAGCTCGGTGATGTCGGTTCCGGAGTTGGTGATGAACTGCTTGGAGCCGTTGATCACCCAGGAGTCACCGTCGCGCACGGCCGTGGTGCGGGTGCCGCCGGCGTCACTGCCCGCGCCGGGCTCGGTCAGGCCGAAGGCACCGAGTGCGCGGCCGGACGTCAGGCGCGGCAACCACTCCTGCTTCTGCGCCTCGGTGCCGAACCGGTACACCGGCATCGCACCCAGAGACACCCCGGCTTCGAGGGTGATGGCGACGCTCTGGTCCACCTTGCCCAGTTCCTCGAGCGCCAGGCAGAGGGCGAAGTAGTCGCCACCCATGCCGCCGTACTCCTCGGGGAACGGCAGGCCGAACAGGCCCATGTCGGCCATCCCCCGCACCACCTCGTACGGGAACGTGTGGTCCCGATCGTGCTGCGCGGCAACGGGAGCGACGACCGTGCGGGCGAAGTCGCGGACCGTCTTGGCCAGCTGGGTGTACTCGTCGGGCAACGAGCCCGTACTCAGGTCGGTCATGCCGCGTTCTCCTCGGGGGACGTGTCGGGGGACGTATCGGTGCGCAGCTGCGCCAGGACTTGGTCGACGGCGACCTGCTCGCCGCGGGTGACGAACACGGTCGCCACGCCGTCGGCCGGGGCCGTGAGTGCGTGTTCCATCTTCATCGCCTCGACGACGACCACCACGTCGCCGGCGCGGACCTCGGCGCCGTCGGCCACGGGGGTGGCGATGACGGTGCCGGGCATGGGGCTGCGGATCTCGTCGGACGCGGCGGCCGCGTCCGCCTCGGCGAGGTCGACCTCGGCGGCGACTCGCAGGCGACGACTGCCGCCCGCACCGGCGACCCACACCGAGTCCACGTCCGATACCACCGTCACGGTGTGCCGCAGACCGTCGAGAACGACGCTCACGTCGCCGCCGTCCACCGACACCGCGAGTGCGCGGTCCGATCCGCCGTCGACGGTGACGACGGCGTCGGTCGGGGAGCCCGCGAAGGTCACGACGCGACGGGTCGTGCCGTCGTCGACGACGACGGTGATCGGCGCCCGACGTCCCCCCGCCCGCCATCCCGACGGGACGGTCCACGGATCGACCTCGCCGGTGGGCCACGACGACGCCCACCCGACCGTCGCCGCGGCGATCAGCACCTCGTCGGGCACGTCGGGCGCGGCGTAGTCGGGGACGACGCGGTCCAGCAGCCCGGTGTCGAGCCGTCCGGCGACCACGTCGTCGGTGCCGAGCAGGTAGGTCAGGAAGTCGATGTTGGTGCCCACACCCAGCACTGCGGTGCCCGCCAGTGCCCTGGTCAGGATGCGCAGCGCGTCGGCGCGATCACGGCCACGTGCGATCACCTTCGACAGCATGGGGTCGTAGTCGCTGCCCACCACCGACCCGACGGTGAGCGAGGAGTCCACGCGGACCCCGGGTCCGGTCGGTTCCACGAGCCCGACGACGGTGCCGCCCGTGGGCAGAAACCCCCGCGCCGGGTCCTCGGCGTAGACGCGTGCTTCGACTGCGTGACCGGTGAGGGTCACCTCGTCCTGCGTGACCGGCAACCGCTCCCCCGCCGCCACCCGTAATTGCAGCTCGACCAGGTCGAGCCCCGTGACCTCCTCGGTCACCGGATGTTCCACCTGCAGACGGGTGTTCATCTCCATGAAGAAGAACTCGTCCGGCGCGTCGGCGGACACGATGAACTCCACGGTTCCGGCGCCGACGTAGTCGACGCTGCGCGCCGTCGCGCACGCCGCCGCACCGATGCGAGCGCGCGTGGCCTCGTCGAGCAGCGGCGACGGAGCTTCCTCGATCACCTTCTGGTGCCGACGCTGCAGCGAGCATTCCCGCTCGCCCAGGTGCACCACCGAGCCGTGCGCATCGGCCATCACCTGCACCTCGATGTGCCGGGGAGAGAGCACGAATCGCTCGAGGAACAGCGTGTCGTCCCCGAACGACGACGCGGCCTCCCGACGTGCCCGCTCGAGCGCCGGGCGCAATGCTTCCGCGGACTCGACGACGTGCATGCCCTTGCCGCCGCCGCCGGCCGACGGCTTGATCAGCACCGGGAAACCGATCTCCGGTGCCGCGGCGACCAACTCGTCGTCCGTCAACCCCGGCTCGGCGATACCCGGCACGACCGGAACGTCGAACGCGGACACGGCCTTCTTCGCGGTGATCTTGTCGCCCATCGTGCGGATCGCCCCGGTGGGCGGACCGACGAACACGATGCCCGCGCGCTCGCACGCCGCGGCGAATTCGGCGTTCTCCGAGAGGAATCCGTACCCCGGGTGGATCGCGTCGGCGCCGCTCCGGCGCGCGGCGTCGATGACCGCGTCGATGCTGAGGTAGCTCTCTCGCGCGGACGCCGGGCCCAGGCGCACCGCGGTGTCGGCGGCGCGTACGTGGAGGGCGTCGCGGTCGGCGTCGCTGTACACCGCGACGGAGCGAATACCCAACCGCCGCAACGTCCGACACACGCGGACGGCGATCTCGCCGCGGTTGGCGACGAGCACGGTGGTGATGTCTGCAGTCATGGCTACCGTCACATCCTGAACACGCCGTAGGACACGGGCGGCAGCGGCGCGCCCGCGCAGACCGAGAGTGCCAGCGCCAGTGTTGTTCTGGTGTCGGCCGGGTCGATGATGCCGTCGTCCCACAATCGCGCGGTCGAGTGGTAGGGATTGCCCTGCTCCTCGTACTGCGCGCGGATGGGGGCCTTGAACCGCTCCTGGTCCTCCTCGGTCCACGGCTCCCCGGACGCGGACTGCTGATCACTGCGCACCGTGGCGAGCACCGACGCCGCCTGCTCGCCGCCCATGACGGAGATCCGCGCGTTCGGCCACATCCACAGGAAGCGAGGCGAGTACGCGCGCCCGCACATCGAGTAGTTCCCCGCGCCGTAGGAGCCACCGATCACCACCGTCAGCTTCGGCACCCGCGCGCACGCGACGGCGGTGACCATCTTTGCGCCGTGCTTGGCGATGCCACCGGCCTCGTACTCCCGGCCGACCATGAAGCCGGTGATGTTCTGCAGGAACAGCAGCGGGATGCTGCGCTTGTCGCACAGCTCGATGAAATGCGCTCCCTTGACGGCGGATTCGCCGAAGAGCACCCCGTTGTTGGCGACGATGCCCACGGGATGTCCGGCGATGTGCGCGAAGCCCGTCACCAGCGTCGTGCCGTACTCGGCCTTGAACTCCGCGAACTCGCCCGCGTCGACCAGCCGGGTGATGACCTCGTGCACGTCGTACGGCGTGCGCGGATCGGTTGGCACGACGTCGTACAACTCGGTCTGGTCCGCCGCCGGGCGGGGCGCGATCGTCTCCCACGGCGCCGCGGACTTCGGTCCCAGCGTGCCGACGATGGCCCGGACGCGTCGCAACGCATCACGGTCGTCGGCCGCGAGATGATCGGCCACCCCGGAGACCTTCGCGTGCACGTCGCCGCCGCCGAGCTCCTCCGCGGTGACCACCTCACCGGTCGCGGCCTTCACCAACGGCGGCCCGCCGAGGAAGATCGTGCCCTGATTTCGCACGATCACCGCCTCGTCGCTCATCGCCGGGACGTACGCACCGCCCGCGGTACACGAGCCCATCACCGCCGCGATCTGCGCGATGCCCTGCGCGCTCATGGTCGCCTGGTTGTAGAAGATCCGGCCGAAGTGGTCGCGGTCCGGGAACACCTCGTCCTGCATCGGCAGGAACGCACCGCCCGAATCGACCAGATAGACGCAGGGCAGCCGGTTCTGCAGCGCGATCTCCTGCGCGCGCAGATGCTTCTTGACCGTCATCGGGTAGTAGGTGCCGCCCTTGACCGTCGCGTCGTTGGCCACCACCATCACCTCGCGGCCGGCCACCCGCCCGATCCCGGCGACGACACCGGCGCCCGGGCACGCGTCGTCGTACATCCCGTTCGCCGCCAGCGGGGCCACCTCGAGGAACGGGCTGCCGTCGTCGAGCAGCGTGTCGACGCGGTCACGCGGCAACAACTTGCCGCGCTCGACGTGCCGCGCGCGGGCCTTCTCGCTTCCGCCGCGGGCCGCCGCGTCGGTGACCGCCCGCAACTCCTCGACCAGCGCGAGGTGCGCGTCGCGATACGCACCTGTCCGAACCGCCATGTGCCACCGTCTCTCGGTTAATCGTCCTTAACCAAGACGGTAAACGATGATTAACCGAAAGTCCACGAGCGCGGACTCACTCCACGAGGCGGCGGAACCTGCTCCCCTGGAAGACGATGGGAGCGACCCCGCTGTGGACGTCGAGCCCGTGGATGCGCAGGAGCACGATTGCGTGATCGCCGGCGGGAACCTGCTGCTCGACGGTGGTGTCCAGCCAGGCCGACGCCCCTTCGACGAAGACGGCCCCGTCGTCGCTGGTCGAGGTGGTCAGCCCGGCGAAGCGGTCGCCGGTCTTGGCCGCGAGCGTCCGCACGGCGACGTCGTGCGCCTCCCCGAGCACGCTGATGCCGAGGTGCGACGCGGCCGCCAGGCGCGGCCAGGTGCTCGACGTGTTCTGGATGCAGAAGGCCACGAGGGGCGGATCGATCGACACCGAGACGAAACTGCTCGCCGCCAACCCCACGCGCTCGCCGTCGATCTCCGCCGCGATCGCCACGACCCCGCTGGGAAACGTGCCGTAAGCCCGGCGCAACGTGTCCTGGTCGAGGTCCGTGGTGGAGGCGAGACTCATGAACTCCACGGTAGGTCCGCGCTCACCCGGCCGCCACCACCCGCGGGGGTGGACCGTGCAAGGTCACAGGCCCGGGGTTCGGATCACGGTGAGCGATACCGGCGCTATTCACACCTCACGATGGGCACCGGGTCGTACTTCACGGTGCGCGTGGTGCGGGAGAGCTCGGCGCCCGTGGCGGCGTCGGTGACGACGCGGGTGTCGCTCGTCGTGAAGCCCGGCGCGCCGCTCGACGCGATGCACTGCGGCCCGCGCGGCAGTCGGATGGTGTCCGGCGACGTCGGCGCGGACCGTGACCCGGTGATCGACTCGACGTCGACGGTCTTGGTGCCCCAGATCCGCACGGTGACGGACGACGAGTCGGCGAACGATTCGATCACCGCGCCGGTCTCGAATGGGTTGCGGAACTTCAGGTCGATCGCGCCCTCGAAGACCGTCGCTTCCCGCGCCTCGGGGTAGCGGGAGATGTAGTAGCTGTGTTCGGTGTGCTCGACGTCCTCCATGCCGGCGAAGTAGGAGGCGTTGTAGAGCGTGGTGGCGAACTGGCTGATGCCGCCGCCGACGGCGCGATCGGGCCGACCGTTGTCGATGATGCCGGACTCGACGAAGCCCTGCGCCGTCCCGCGCGGCCCGGTGTAGCCGTTGAGCGAGAACGTCTCGCCGGGTGCGACGACGGCACCGTTCACGATGTCCGCGGTCAGCCCGATGTTCACGCCGGACGCGTACTCGAATCCGCCGGTGGTGTACTCGGCCACCACTTCTCGGATGCCGAGGCCGTTCGCCTGCTCGGTGGTCACCGCGGGTGCCTGCGGTCCGTACTGCGCGTCGACCGACCGCGCGGGGCCCGTGCCGGCCAGCAGGTCGGGCAGGTTCTCGAGCGTCTGCGGCCACTGCACGGCCACGCCCTCTTGCGACGGCACGACGACGGGCCGGCCCGAGGAGAAGTCGAAGCGCGCGTTCACCGGGCGCGTCTCCGTCTCGGCCAGTCCCGGCGCCAGGATGCGGATCGCGGCGTCGGTGTCGTAGATCGGATCGAGTCCGCCGTCGTCGTTCGGCTCGAAGCGCAGCACCTCGCCCACCCGCTCGGGCGGCAGCTCGGTGACGGCGTTCTCCCGGCCCGTGACGACGACGGGAGCGGACACGGCCGGTGTGGCCACCTCGTCGACGGCATCCCGGACGCCCTGCTCGGTGACGGTCACGGCCTGCTCGTCGTAGGGGAGGTCGACGGTGTCTCCCGTCGCCCAGTCCCGTTCGAGGGTGGAGGCGGCCGCGTCGACGTCCAGCGTCCGTCCCGTCACCGGCAGGACCGGAACCGGTGTGGCGGCGTCGAACACCACGCCGCCCTCCACGGGCGCCCGGTCCACGACGGGACGGAGGTTCTCGACGGCGGCGGTCAGGGCGGCGTCGTCGACCGACGAGACGACGCCGATCTCACGCGAGCCGAAGAACGACGTCAGCCGCGTGATCGGCGACAGAGGCTGGTCACCGGCCCGGTCGAAAGTCCCGGCCCAGTCGATCCCGAGGCCGGCGGCGGCGGGGACGATCTCTGCGGTGGCGTCGTCCGCCCGGACCGGGACGGGCTGATCGGCGCGGGAGCCGAGACGATCGCGCAGCAGAGCTTCCGCATCTTGGGGGCTCCGACCGCCCACGTCGACTCCGGCCACGGTCACACCGCGCGGGATGTCGCCGGTGGAGGTGAACCAGTCGGCCGCGTAGAGCACGACTCCCACGGCGACGACGGCGCCGGCGACCACGGCCACGGGCTTCCACGCCGGCGACGTGCGCGAGTGTTGCTGGTTCACGGCCCGAGCCTACCGAGAAGGCCCCGCAGCGCTGCCGGGTCGGGGGTCGGGCAGCACTGCGGAGCCACCCCCTCTATCGGGGCGGGTCGGGAAGCGTTACAGCCGCAGCCCTGCCCGCGAACGGCTCCCCGGTTCCGGCGGGGCACCTCCGATCGGGGGCGCCGGATCGAAACCGGGGAGCCGCTCGTCACGACGCTCGGCTCGACAAGACCCCGGACAGCACGAAGGGACCCGGCCACCCCTCGTTGCCGGGTCCCTTCGTGTACGCGAGAACCGGTCAGGCGGCCTCGACGATGGCGGTGATCCCCTGACCGCCGGCAGCGCAGATGGAGATCAGGCCGCGGCCGGACCCCTTCTGCGACAACATCTTCGCGAGCGTCGCCACGACACGGCCGCCGGTCGCGGCGAACGGGTGACCCGCCGCGAGGGAGGAGCCGTGCACGTTGAGCTTGCTCCGGTCGATCGAGCCGAGTGCGCCGTCGAGGCCCAGACGCTCCTTGCAGTACTCGTCGCTCTCGAAGGCCTGCAGCGTGGCCAGCACGACGGACGCGAAAGCCTCGTGGATCTCGTAGTAGTCGAAGTCCTGGAGCGTCAGGCCGTTGCGCTCGAGCAGACGCGGGATCGCGTAGGTGGGGGCCATGAGCAGGCCGTCCTTGTACGAGCCGTTGCCGTGGACGTAGTCGACGGCGGCGAACTCGGAGTCCACCAGGTGGGCCAGCACGGGAAGGTTGTGCTGCTCGGCCCACTCGTCGCTCGACAGCAGCACGGCGGACGCGCCGTCGGTGAGCGGGGTCGAGTTGCCGGCGGTCATGGTGGCGTCGCCCAGCGAGGTGCCGAAGACCGGCTTGAGCTTGGCCAGCTTCTCCTCCGACGAGTCGGGACGCAGGTTGTCGTCGCGGGTGAGGCCGAGGTACGGGGTGATCAGGTCGTCGAAGAACCCGGAGTCGTACGCCGCGGCCATGTTGCGGTGGCTCGCGGCGGCCAGCGCGTCCTGATCCTCGCGGCGGATGCCGAACTCCTTGGCGGTCTCTGCGGCGTGCTCGCCCATCGACTTGCCGGTGCGGGGCTCGCCGTTGCGCGGAATCTCGATGCCCAGCATGGACGGGCGCACGTTCGCGAGCAGCTTGAGGCGGTCGGTGGTGCTCTTGGCGCGGTTGAGCGAGAGCAGGAACTCCCGCAGCTCGTTGTTCACGCCGATGGGAGCGTCGGAGGTGGTGTCCACGCCGCTGCCGATGCCGGACTCGATGCGGCCGGCCGCGATGGCGTCACCGACCGCGATCACGGTCTGCATGCTGGTGCCACAGGCCTGCTGCAGGTCGAAGGCCGGGGTGTACGGGCTGAGCGCGCTGCCGAGTACCACCTCGCGGGTGAGGTTGAAGTCGCGCGGGTGCTTGAGGACGGCGCCACCGCCGACCAGGCCCAGCCGCTCGCCCTGGAGGTTGAACCGACTCACCAGACCGTCGACGGCGGCGGTCAGCATGTCCTGGTTGGACGCGTTCGCGTACGCCTTGTTCGAGCGGGCGAACGGAATTCTGTTGCCACCGAGGATCGCGACGGGGCGCTTCTCTGTACTGGTCACTGCTTCGTTCTCCCTGTGCGCGGAGGGTACGGCCGCCTTGTGGCCGCATCGTCGTGGACTCTATTCTTACTCACCGGTAAGTTACTTGTCGACACCACCCGACAAGTCGCGAAACACGACATTCCCCGAGACACGAAGGTGAGACATGGCAGCCACCAAGGGAGCCCCCGACCTCTACTCGCAGTTCCTGTCCTCGGCACCCGGCGCGTTCCTCGCGAAGCAGGCCGGACTGCCGCAGCCGGAGACGCTGCGCCGCTACCAGCCGGGTGAGCCGCCGCTCGCCGGACCGATCCTGATCGGCGGCAGCGGGCGCCTCGCCGAGCCCCTGCGCGTCCTGCTGTCGGACTACCCCGTCGCCAGCGCGCACGACGACAAGCTTGGCGCCCTGGTCTTCGACGCCACCGGAATCGCGTCCATCGAGGAACTCGAGCAGCTCTTCCAGTTCTTCTCCCCGAACATCAAGCGCCTCGGACCGTCGAGCCGCGTCGTGGTGCTCGGCACCACGCCCGAGGAGACGTCGTCGGTCGACGAGCACATCGCCCAGCGTGCGCTCGAGGGCTTCACCCGCAGCGTCGGCAAGGAACTGCGCCGCGGCGGCACCTCGCAGCTGGTCTACGTCTCTTCTGACGCCGCACCCGACCTGTCCGGTGTCGAGTCGACCCTCCGCTTCCTCCTCTCGGCCAAGTCCGCGTTCGTCTCCGGCCAGGTCATCGCCGTCGGCAAGGACTCGTCCACCGCTCCCGCGTCGTGGGACAAGCCCCTCGAGGGCAAGGTCGCCCTGGTCACCGGCGCCGCGCGCGGCATCGGCGCCACCATCGCCGAGGTCCTCTCGCGCGACGGCGCGCACGTCATCTGCGCCGACATCCCGGCTGCCGGTGAGGCGCTGTCGGAGACGGCCAACAAGGTGGGCGGAACCTCGCTGGCCCTCGACGTCACCTCGCCCGACGCCGCCGACGTCCTGGCCAAGCACGTGAAGGAGCGTCACGGTGGCCTCGACATCGTGGTGCACAACGCCGGCATCACGCGCGACAAGCTGCTCGCCAACATGGACGACGCTCGGTGGAACTCCGTCATCGGGGTCAACCTCGCTGCGCCGCACCGCATCACGTCGTCGCTGGTGAAGTCCGGCACGCTGAACGAGGGTGGCCGCGTGATCGACGTGTCCTCCATCGCCGGCATCGCGGGCAACCGCGGCCAGACCAACTACGGTGCGTCGAAGGCCGGCGTCATCGGCATGGTCCACGCCGAGGCACCGGAGCTGGCGAAGAAGAACATCACCATCAACGCCGTCGCCCCCGGCTTCATCGAGACCGCGATGACGGCGGCCATTCCGTTCGCCACGCGCGAGGCGGGACGACGGATGAGCTCGCTGCTGCAGGGCGGCCAGACCGTGGACGTGGCCGAGACCATCGCCTACTTCGCGAGCCCCGCCTCCAACGCCGTGACCGGCCAGATCGTGCGCGTGTGCGGTCAGTCCCTGATAGGAGCCTGACGTGGGTGACGTGATTACGCTCGACGCTCCGCCGCGCATCCGCGACGTCTACGCGCGCGCCGCGCTCGACTCGGTGCCGATCCTCGGCGGCGGCAAGCGGACCCGGTCCGTGCCGAGTACGACGCTGAAACTGGCCGGGGTACGGGTGGATCCGGACAACCTGGCGGCGTACTGCCGGGTGACGGGCCTCCGGCTGACGGATGCGCTCCCCCTCACCTACCCGTTCACGCTGGTGTTCCCGACCGTCATGTCGCTGATGGTGTCGAAGGACTTCCCGTTCGCCGCCATGGGGTCGGTCCACGCGGAGAACGTGATCGAGAGCCTGCGTCCGGTGTCCGTGCTCGAGCCGCTGGACGTGACCGTGCACGCGGAGAACCTGCGCGAGCACCGCAAGGGCCTGCTGATCGACCTGATCAGCGAGGTCGCCGTCGGACGCGAGACGGTGTGGCGGCAGACCTCGACGTTCCTGTCGCTGCAGAAGACCTCCCTCTCGGGCGGCCCGCGCGAAGCGCCGCCGGCCGACGAGGTTCCGCCGCCGCCGCTCACCACGCTGCGGCCGGACCAGAAGGTCATCTCGAAGTACGCCGCGGTGTCGGGTGATCGCAACCCGATCCACGTTTCGTCGTTGGGCGCCAAGGCCTTCGGGTTCCCGCGCACCATCGCCCACGGAATGTGGAGCGCCGCGGCCGTTCTCGGCGCGGTCGACGGCCGCATCGCCGAATCGACCACGTACACGGTGAAGTTCGGCAAGCCGATCGTGCTGCCGGCGAAGGTCAACGTCTACGCGGACCGGGCGGGCGAGCACGGGCAGTGGGACCTGGCGCTGAAGCACCCGAAGAAGGGCTACCCCTTCCTGACGGGCACGCTGCGCTGACCTGATCGACGCAGAACCGATCGACACGGGAGCACGGCCACCCTTCGAGGTGGCCGTGCTGTCGTGCGTCAGGACGCGCGGAGACCGCGCCAGGCGAGTGTCTCGAGGAGTTCGGTGGCCTGGTGGACGTCCACCTCACCGCCGGCCACGCGGTCCGCGACCGCCTCGCCGGCGCCGACCAGCGCCACGGCCATGAGCCCGAAATCGTGCTCCGGGCCCGGGTCCTTGGTGCTCATCTCCAGCAACGACGCCGTGAGGGCGATCAGCCGGTCACGGCTGCTCTGCACCTGGCCGGCGAACGCCTGCTGCCCGATCGCCTGACGGTAGAGCACCATCCACGACGACCGATGCTGGTCGACGAATGTCAGGAACCCCACCAGGGCCTTGCGAAGCTGCTCACGCGGGCTGAGCGACGGGTCCGCCGCCGGCGTCATGGCCTGGACGAACTCGAGGCCCTCACGGTGGATGCAGGCAGCGAACAATTCGTCCTTGCTGCCGTAGTACAGGTACAGCATCGGCTTGGAGATCTGCGCTCGCGCGGCGATCGAATCCATCGACGTGGCGTGAAAGCCGTTCTCGGAGAACACCTCGATGGCCGCGTCGAGCATCTGCTGTTCGCGGACGGCGCGCGGCAACCGCTTGGTTCCGCCAGCCATGCGCCCTCCCGCGGTCGTCGGTGCAATCCCCGACCTTACTCGACGGTCAGCTCGCTCACACGCATCCCTGGGCCGCCTTGGCCCGCAGGACCGTCGCGACCTTCTCGTTCACCTGCGCATCGGTCAGCCGACCCGTCGCCACCGCGTCCTCCAGGCGGTCGAGCACGTCCGGGACGGCGTCCGTCGTGATCCACAACGCGACGTCGGCGCCGGCGACCAGCGCCGCCTCCACCGCCTCCTCGATGCCCAGGCGGGAGGTGATGGCCGCCATGCCGGACAGATCGTCGGTGAAGATCGGGCCGTCGAACGGTGCCGCGCCGTACCCGGTGCCGTCGCGCAGCAGCGCCATCGCCGCCGGGCTGATGCTGGCGGGCTCACCCGGCGCCGTCAGTCCGGGGACGTCCAGGTGGCCCACCATCGCGCCGACGCCCGGCCGGGCCAGCTCGCGGAACGGCACCAGATCGCGGGTCTGCAGGTCGCCGAGCGGCGGGGTCGTGACGGCGCCGGTGTGCGAGTCACCCGACGCCGCACCGTGGCCGGGGAAGTGCTTGATCACGGGCAGCACGCCCGCGTCGCGCAGACCGCGCGCCGCCGCATCGGCGTAGACGACGACGGTCGCCGGATCGTCCGAGTACGACCGGTCACCGATCACGGTGTCGTCCGCCTGCGAGCTGACGTCGACGTCGGGCGCGAAGTCGACGGTGATGCCGAGGTTCCGCAGCCCCTCCCCGCGCTCGCGCCACATCGCATAGGTCTGCTCCGGCGTCATCGTCGCCGCGGTCTCCCGCGCACTCGGGATCGAGCCGAGCAGGTCCTCTGCCCGCGAGACGCGTCCACCTTCCTCGTCGATGGTCACCATGACGGGAATCGACGCGGCCTCCTGTACCTGCGCGACGCCGCCGCCGGCGAGCATGCTCGGCTCGGTCCAACTGCCCACGAACACGCCGCCGACCTGCTCGGCCCGCACGACCGCCAGGGCGTCGTCGGTCCCGGTGACGCCGACGGTCAGCAGTTGCGCCAGGCGCTGCCGTTCGGTGAGGGCCGCCACCGCCTGCGCACAGCTGTCCGTGGTGGCCGGGGGTGCGGCCGCCGACCCGGACGACACGGCCGAGGACGTCGGACCCGCCGATTCCGAGGCCGATGCGGGGGACGGGGCGGAAGCCTCCGGTGCGTCGCTCTGCGACCCCGATCCACAGGCCGCCAGCGCGACGGTCGACACGGCCAGGAGACAGGTCAGGCGGTATCCGGGCATGTCCGAAACGTTATCGCGATGGCCGCGCGGGTGATGCGGTGCGCCGGTAAGGTGCAGGCCACGACCCCCAACCCCGTCGGGAGGACCGCCATGTCCTGTGACGTCATGTTGATCGCCTACGACGGGTCGGACAACGCCCGTCGCGCCGTCCAGTACGCCGGTCGCTTCCTCCAGTCCGAGCGGGCCATCGTCGTCACCGCCTGGGAACCGATGGTGCGCCAGGCCGCCCGTATGTCGGGACTGTCGGGGGTCATGGCCCCGGAATGGTTGCCCGACGAGACCACCGAGGACATCGCGCTGTCCGACGCGCGCGCCACCAATTCCGAGGGACTCGAGCTCGCGGCGCGCGCCGGGATCAACGCCGACGGCCGGTGCGAGGAGTCGCACTCCGCCATCTGGACCACCATCGTCGAGGTGGCCGACGAGGTGAACGCCGACATCATCGTCACCGGTACCCGCGGTCGCACCGGCCTGCGGTCGCTGCTGCAGTCGTCGGTGGCCGATCTCGTGCTCAAGCACAGTCATCGCCCCGTTCTCATCGTTCCGCCCGGCCGCTGACACCCGGACGGCAAGCCGTCCTGGTACGTTGAGCGCGTGAAATCCGCAGCCGTGAGTGCCCTGGTCGGAGCCGTGCTGGGCGTTGCCGTGGTCTTCGGCGCCACCGCCGCCGCCTCGTCGAACAGCCGTCCCGAGATCGACCGGTCGGGCAACGCGGATTCCTCGCTGCTCAACCAGGTCGAATACGGCAGCCGCTGACCGCTCCCGCACCGCCCGACGGCCCCCGGGAGCCGGTCGTCGCACCGGTCGGCGCGGCGGTGCACTCCGTCGCGCCCGTCGGCGCTCGGTGGCGGCTCTGGTCCGCCCTCGGCGCGCTGATCCTGTCGTTCCTGCAGGCCCCCGGCCTGATCGTGGCCGACACCAAGTACGACCTCACGCAGAACCCGCTCGGGTTCCTCTCCCGCGCGTCGCACCTGTGGACCTCCGATGCGCCGCTCGGTCAAGTGCAGAACCAGGCGTACGGGTACTTCTTTCCCCACGGCGCGTTCTTCGCACTCGGTGACGTTCTCGCCGTGCCCGGCTGGGTCACGCAACGCCTGTGGTGGGCGCTGCTGCTGTTCGCCGGGTTCTGGGGCATCGTGCGGCTCGCCGAGGCGCTCGGCATCGGCAGTCGCGGATCGCGGGTGGTCGCCGGGCTGACGTTCGTGCTGGCCCCGCGGGTGCTCACCACCCTGGGCTCCATCAGTTCCGAGTCGCTGCCGGTGATGCTGGCGCCGTGGGTTCTGATTCCTCTGGTGCGCGTCTTCTCCGGGCGGGCGATCGACGTCCGTCGCGCCGCCGCGTCCTCCGCCGTCGCGGTCGCCCTCATGGGTGCGGTGAACGCCGTGGCCACCGCCGCGGCCACGCTGGTCGCCGTCGTCTGGTGGCTCGCGCACCGACCCGACGCGCGGTGGTGGCAGTTCACGCGCTGGTGGATCGCGGCGCTGCTCGCGGCGACGCTGTGGTGGATCGTGCCGCTCCTCGTTCTCGGCGGGGTCAGCCCACCCTTCCTCGACTACATCGAGTCCGCCGGCACGACGACGCAGTGGGCCTCCCTGACCGAAGCCGTCCGCGGCACCAGCAGTTGGACGCCGTTCGTCTCGCCGGAACGCATCGCCGGTGCGATCGTCGTGACGCAGCCGGCCGTCGTCCTCGCCTCCTGCGTCGTCGCCGCCGCCGGGCTCGCCGGCCTCGCCATGCGGTCGATGCCCGCGCGCGGACGGCTCACGCTGATCCTCCTGATCGGTGTGGTGGGCATGGCCGCCGGGTACGTGGGCGGGCTGGCCTCGCCGGTGTCCGAACCGGTGCGCGCGTTCCTCGACGGGGTGGGCGCACCCCTGCGCAACATCCACAAGCTCGAGCCATTGATCCGCCTGCCCCTCGCCCTCGGTGTCGCCCACCTGCTCCGGTTCGCCCCGCTGCCGGGCACCGTGTCCTCGCCGCGGTGGCGCCGCGCCGCCCGCCACCCGGAGCAGAACCCGCTGCTGGCCTTCGCCGCGCTGATCCTCGTCGCGCTCACCGTCGCGACGTCGCTGGCCTGGACGGGACGCCTCGCCCCGCGGGGTGCGTACCCTGCCGTGCCCGACGCGTGGTCGCAGGCGGCACAGTGGTTGACCGACCGTGCGGGCGACGACCCGGCCCGATCACGCGCCCTCGTCGTCCCCGGCGCGCCGTTGGCGTCCCAGCTCTGGGGCCTGACCCGCGACGAACCGATCCAAGCCCTGGCGTCGTCGCCGTGGGCGGTGCGCGACGCCGTGCCGCTGGTGCCGCCGGGCGCGATCCGCGCGCTCGACGCCGTGCAGCGGCTCCTCGCGAACGGCCGGTCGTCGGCCGGACTGGCCGCCACCCTGACGACGATGAACGTGCGACATCTGGTGCTGCGCAACGATCTCGACCCCGAGACCTCGCGGTCGACCCGGACGTCCACGGTCCACCAGGCGATCGAGGGATCGCCCGGTCTGCGCCGCGTCGCGACGTTCGGTGACGACGTCGGCCCGGGTGACGTCGAGGGCATCGTGTCGGACTCCGACCTGCGTCCGACGTACCCGGCGATCGAGATCTTCGAGGTCGATGCGGGTGACACGCCGGCCGGGCCCTACACCGTGACGGCCGAGTCGGTGCCGCGGGTGCAGGGCGGGCCGGAGGTCGCGGCGCGCCTGGACGACGAGCGCGAGCGCGGCGGTATCGCCCCGGTCCCGGCGGGCCCGATCCTGCTCGACGGCGACGCGCGGGCGGCGGGCCTGCCCGTGGACGACGTGCTGGTCACCGACACCCCGGTCGAGCGCGAGGTCGACTTCGGTTCGGTCGACGATCACAGCAGTTCCGTCCGTGCCCCCGACGACGCGCGGCGCACCCTGAACGCCGTCCCGGACTATCCGGCCGGGCCCACTCCGCCGGTCACGGGATCCTGGCGCGGCGCCCGAATCACCGTGTCCTCCTCCGCATCCGACGCCACCCAGTTCGGCGGAGCGTTGCCGGGCGCGAATCCGGCCGCGGCGGTCGACGGCGACCTCGTCACGGGGTGGATCAGCAACGGCCTCGAGAACGCCGTCGGGCAGTGGCTCGAGCTGCGCCCCGACACCCCGCTGACATCGGGTCTGCTCGAATTCCGCACCACCGCAGGGTCGCTCGGCTCCCCGGTCAAGTGGGTGGAGATCGCCACGGACACCGGCACGTCCGCCGCGCGGATCACCGAACCGGGTGAGCCCGTGGTGGTCTCGCTCCCCGCAGGTCGCACGACGTTCGTCCGCATCACGGCGACGCAGACCGAGGACGGGTCGCGCGGAGCCCAGTTCGGCATCGCGGACCTGCGGCTCACGGACTTCTCCGATCCCGCGGCGCCCCGGCCGATCCGCATCGAGCACCGCACCGACCTGCCCGCTCCGGCACCGGGCGTGACCGTGACGGGATGGTCACTCGCGCAGGAGCTTCCGGGCCGCGCGGCGTGCATCGACACGCCCGATCGAGTTCGCTGCGCCGGCGGCGTCGGCATCGACCCCGAAGAGGTCGATGCGTTCCAGCGAACATTGTCGGTTCCGCAAGGCACGGCGGTGACGCCGGAGGTCCGGGTCCGCGGACGGCCCGGCTCCGCGCTCGAGGATCTTCTCGCCCGCGACGGACGCCCCCGCGCACGCGGCGCTTCCGAGGTGACCGACGTCCGCGGTTCGGCGTTCGCCCTCACCGACGGAGACGACCGCACCAGCTGGACCGCGTCGCCGGATGCGGTCGAGTCCCGCGCCGGCACGTACCCCACGGTGACGCTGACCCTTCCGCGACGGGCGCGGGTCGACGGCCTCGCGCTCACGCAGTCGCTCGGCACCCTGCCCGCGCACCCCACCCGCGTCGTCGTCGATCTCGGCACCGGACCTCAGGTGCGCGAGATCGATCCCGACGGCACCACCGACGTCGACCTGGAGCCCGCCGAGACCGACCGCATCGTGCTGTCCCTGCTCGACTGGGACGACGTTCTCGACCGCACCGCCCTCGGCTTCGACCGCATCCGCCCACCCGGACTCGCCGAGATCGCCGTGCGGTCGGACGATCCGTCTCTGTCCGCGGCCGGGACCGACCCCGACACCCCCGTCGTTCTCCCGTGCGGCGAGGGCCCCACGCTGACCGTCGCCGGGCAGCTCGTCCGCACCGCGGTGACCGCGCCCGCCTCGGCGCTCGCGTCGGGCGTCCCGGTGCCCGCGACCGTGTGCGCGGGCGACGTTCCCGTCGCCGCGAACGTCTCCAATCCGATCCCGCTCCCGGCGGGCGCGCAGTCGGTGTCGGTCGATCCCGGGGACGCGTTCGTCGTCGACTCGGTGACGCTGCGCAGCGCGCCGCTGCGCGCGTTCCCCGCCGCCGGGCCGAACCCCGTCGCGGTCGCCGCCGGCGAATGGACCGAACACACCCGACGCGTGACGCTCGCGGGAGCCGAGAAGGACCGCATCCTGGTGGTTCCGGAGAGCACATCGGTCTGGCGCGCGACGCTTCCCGACGGCACCGTGCTGACACCGGTGGTGGTGAACGGGTGGCAGCAGGGCTGGGTGGTGCCCGCCGGCGTCTCCGGTGAGGTCACTCTGACGTTCCCCGCCGACACCACCTACCGAACGGCCCTGGTCGCCGGTCTGATGCTGACGGCCGCGCTGATCGCGTTCCTGCTCGTCGGACCTCGGCGTGTCGACGACGCCGCGACGCCGGTCCGCCCCTGGCGCGGCCTCGTCGCCGGGTCTCTCGGCCTGGCCGGTGCGGCCTGGGTGATCGGCGGACTCGCGGGGCTCGGGCTGGTCGCGGCCCTCGCCGCCGCGCTCGTCGGGGTGCGCTCACGGTTCGGTCCGGTGGTCGGCGGTCGCAGCGCCGTCGTCGTCGCCGGCGTCGGGTTCACGCTCGCCGGGGCGATGCTCTCGACGGGACCCTGGCGCGCCGCCGACGGCTACGTCGGCCACTCCGCGGTGATTCAGGGGGCCGCGGTGCTGGCGGTGGCGGCACCGGCGGTCTCGGTTTTGCTGGCCACGGCTGCGGAGTCGTCTTCGCTCGCCGGCCGCACCGCCCGTCTGCGCCGTTCCCGATCGCGGACGAACACCCGCACCGGCTCCTCGATCAAGGCGTAACCGGCCGCGGCCACGGGGACGGTCAACACCAGGGTCGCGGCGGCCACCAGCGGGAACTGTCCCGCGAACGGCGAGATCCCCAACACCGGGAACACCACCGCGAGGACCGCGAGGTGCCACACGAAGATGCCGTAGGACCACCGACCGATCGTCACCGCGAACTCCCCACCGAGCCACCGCGTCCGGACCGACGTGCCCAGGACCAACGGAGCCAGCAGGCAGAAGGAGACGAGGGCGCCGAGCGAGACCTTGACGGCGAACTGCCACGCGGCGGGCGTCGTCAAGTCCTGCTCACCGGCCACCGGGGTGGCCGCGACGGCGAAGGCGACGGCGGCGACCGCGAGCAACGTCCAGCGTCGATCGGCGATGCGGGCCAACCGAGGACGCACCGATCCGGCCGGTCGGGCGGCGACCTCCGCGGCCGTCTCCGCGACGATCATGCCCGCGGCGAACCAGGACAGATAGCCCGGAAGCCAGTTCTCGATGTTCACCCCGTCCACGGTCGCGATCGGCAGGAACGTCCACGCCGTCGACGCCGCCGCGACACCCAGGAGCACGGGCACCCGCCACCGTGCGCGCGGACCGGACAACCGCACCAGGAGCCACCCGAACAGCGGGAGGAGGAGATAGAACGCCACCTCCACCGACAGCGACCACATCTGTGTGAGCCCCTGGGTGAGCGAGAGCGGGACGAAGACCTGCACCAACGTCAGGTTCGCGAGCCACAGCCCGAGACCGCCACCCGCGCCCGGCAGCAGCGCCAGCACCAGGATCACCACCACCCAGTAGACGGGCAGGATGCGTGCCGCGCGGTGCAGCAGATACCGACGCGCCGACGGCTCGGGACCGAGTCCCCGCGCCGCCGCCGAATGGGGGCGCCAGAGCAGGAAGCCCGAGAGCGCGAAGAACACCGCCACGGCGAGGTCCAGCCGGCCGAGCAGCGGACCCACCACCGGAACGGAGAACGTGCCCGTCTGGAACGCGACGTGGGTGAGCAGGACGCCCACCGCCGCCAGACCGCGCATCCCCTCGAGCGCCGGGACGAAGCCGGCCACCGGGCCCGTCGGCACGCGCGCCGCCGTCGCGTCGGGCGTCGTCGCCGATACGGAAGGAGCGTCGCTGGTCATGGTCCTGCCCAGTGTGCCTCACAGGTCCCGCCCACTCGTGGGCGATACGTTAGGGTTCGGGCAGTTCCGACCGCGCTCGACCACCTGACCACAGGAGTTCATGTCCATGGCGAGAAGTTCGTCGGCATCCGCGTCGACCCAGTCTCCGAAGCGCGTGCTTCCGTCGATCCTCATCGGCCTCGGCGTGTTCCTGCTGGTCGTGGCGATCCTCATCCCGCTCTACACGGTGGGACGGCTCGAGAAGACCCCGCTGGACCTCGAGATCACCACCGTCGCCACGGGCACCGGGTCGGTCCTCGACTCCCGGTCCCTCTCCGCGGGCCCCGCACGGGTCGACGAGAACGTTCCCCTGGTCTCGCAGCGCTTCGTCACCACCGAGGAGCCGTCGGACTCCGACCGCATCACCGTGCAGGCCGGCTCCACGCTGCGCCGCACCGACCGGCAGGGCGACACCGGCCTGCTCACCGCCGTCGTCGACCGCGTGACGATCGACCGTGTGTCCTCCATGCCCGTCGACCCGGTCGGCTCCATCCAGAGCCAGGCGGACCAGCCGGCCACCGAGGTCCCGCACACCGGTCTGCAGTACAAGTTCCCGTTCGACGCGCAGAAGCAGACGTACCCGTTCTTCGACACCGTGGCGCGGAAGTCCTTCGACATGACCTTCGTCGAGGAGACGCAGATCGAGGGTGTGACCGTCTACCACTACACCCAGACCATCCCGGCGCAGGACCTGTCGCAGGTGGTCGCGTCGCCGACCAACAAGCTCGCTCTGCCTGCCAGCACGTGGGGCGTCGAGGGTGGCGACCAGACCATCACCATGACGCGGTTCTACGAGAACACCCGCGATATCTACGTCGAACCCACCACCGGCGTGATCGTCAAGGGCCAGGAGGACGTGCACCAGTACTACGCACGCCGCGCCGGCACCCCCGAGGTGGACGTGATCCGCGCGCCGATCGCCTTCGACGACAACACCGTCGAGTACCAGCTGGGCCGCGCCCGCGACGGCATGGACCAGATCGCGCTCATCGGCCGCACGATCCCGATCGTCGCCGGCGTCGTCGGTCTGATCTCCCTGATCCTCGGCCTCGTCCTGCTGCTGCGCGGCGGACGCGGCACCGGCCGCCCCGCCACCGCGACCGGACCCGCACCGGACGCCCCGACGCAGGCGTACGACGCGCGCGGCACCGACGGTCCCGGCCACGACTGGACCACCGACCGCACCGAAGAGATCCCGCGCACCAACCTGCGCAAGGACTGACCGGTCAGGGGTGCAGGATCGTCACCCCGGCCGCGTCACCGAGGGCGTCCAGCGCGAGCTGGGCGCCCTCGAGTGGTTCTCGGCGCGCGATCATCGAGGCGACCGCGTCGATCGGCAGCGTGCGCAGCAGCTCCGGGTAGTCGCGCGCGGGCATGCCGTGACTGCCCATGACGTCCAGCTCGCGGGCGATCACCACGTCCATCGCGGTGTGCGCACCGTCGGGCAGCAGTCCCACCTGCACGTGGCGGCCGCGTCGGCGCAGCGACCGCAGCGCGGCGTTCATCAGAGCCGGGTGGCCCGAACACTCCAGCGCCACGTGCAGCTCCGACGGCATCGTGGTGTCCGCGTCGGCCGCACCCAGCCGTCGCGCGAACTCCAGAGCGTCCGGCGACCGATCCACCGCCGTGACGTGGGCACCCGCCTGCGCGGCGACGATCACCGCCGACAGGCCCAGACCACCGCACCCGAACACTCCCACCCGTTCACCGGCGACCACCCGAGCCCGACGATGCACCGCCCGCCACGCCGTCGCATAGCGGCAGCCGAGGGTGGCGGCGACGTCGAACGACACCGCGTCGGGCAGCGCAACCAGATTCGTCTCCGCGTAGCGCACCGCGACGAATTCGGCGAAGGATCCGTCGTGCGTGAACCCCGGCTGCTCCTGGCGTGCGCACACCTGCTGCTCGCCCGCCGCGCACTCGGCGCACCGACCGCACGCGCACACGAACGGCGTGGTCACCCGCTGCCCGAGCCACGCGCGGTCCACCTCGCTGCCCACCGACACCACCGTGCCCGCGAACTCGTGGCCCGGCACGAACGGCAACGGCACGCCGTCGTCGTGCCCCTGCCAGGCGTGCCAGTCGCTGCGGCACACCCCGGTGGCCGCCACCGCGATCACGGCGCCGTCGGGTGCCGCGTCCGGCCGCGGCACCTCTTGCATCTCTCCGGGCCGGCCGAACTCCTCGATCACCAGTGCGCGCATGCGTCCTTCTCTACACGGGGCGCGGGAGGGTGGGGTGCGCAGGTTCCAGTCATCTGCTCAGGCTGCAACCAGTGAGGATGACGGGAACCTGAGCAGGACCCGCACCGCCGCGAACTTGCTCCCCTTACAGCAACTTCCTCCGGCTACAACCGGAGCACCTTGCGAGAACCGGAGCAACTACGACCCCCACCCCACCCGCGCAGGTTCCAGCCACCTGCTCACGCTGCAACCAGTGAGGATGACGGGAACCCGAGCAACTACGACCCCCACCCCACCCGCGCAGGTTCCAGCCACCTGCTCACGCTGCAACCAGTGAGGATGGCGGGAACCTGAGCAGCCCCGAAACCCGACGCGAGAACCGTCCCCGGAGTACGCTCCGCGCAACATCAGCAGCAACTCCGGGGAGCTCGCATGGCCGAGAGGACCGATTCGCGCGACATGGTCATCATCCACAGCGTGTTCCGCCGGGAGCTTCGGTTGGCCCCGGACATGGTGCGGGCGGTGCCGGACGGGGACACCACCCGCTCGGGCGTGGTGAGCGAGCACCTCACCGACCTGCTCGATCTGCTGCATCACCACCACGAGGGCGAGGACCAGCTGCTCTGGCCGAAGCTGCGTGAGCGGGCCGCGGAATTCACCGATCTGTTCGACTCCATGGACGCCGATCACGGCAGCATCGGGAGCTCGATCGACGCAGTGCAGTCGGCCCTACGGGACTGGTCCGGAACGGCCGACCGCGCGCACGGTGACAGGCTGGCCGAGGCGCTCGACGCCCTGCTGCCCCCGCTGGTCGACCACCTCGACCGTGAGGAGGAGCGCATTCTGCCGCTGGTGGACCAGCTGCTCACCCCGGAGGAGTGGGGCGAGCTCGGCGCCCGCGGGTTCGGCCTGTTGCCGCCGCAGAAGGCGATGATCGTGCTGGGGCAGATGGCCGAGGACACCCCGGAGGAGAACTGGGACGTCTTCTTCTCGCACCTGCCCGAGCCGGTGCAGCAGGCGTACACCACCATCGGCGCACCCGCCTACCTCGACTACGTCGGCACCGTCCGCCGCTGAGCCGATCTCAGGCCCGCTTGGCCACCGTGTTCGTGACCGACCCGATCCTGTCGATCGAGAGCGTCACTCGATCACCGGGCTGGATCCACCGGTCCAGCTCGAGCCCGCAGCCCGACGGCAGGGTGCCGGAGGACAGCACCTCTCCCGGACCGACGGACTCCCCGCGGCTGGCGTAGGCGAGTGCTTCGGCGATCGACCAGCGCGCTCCGGCGGTGGAGGTCGAGGACCACACCTCGCCGTTGACGGTGACGGTGCCGCCGAGATCGTCCAGTACGGGCAGGATCTCGTCCGCGGTCACCACCTCGGCACTCATGGAGCTGGCGAACGTCTTGGTCTTGATCACCGGGCCGAACAAACCCTGGCGCTGCTCCACCCACTGCGTGTCGCGGGCACTGAAATCGTCGAACACCACGAAGCCCCCCAGGGCGGCCTCCGCCTCGGCGACGGACGCATCACGCACCGGAGAGGCGACGATCGCCGCGAACTCGAGCTCGAAGTCGAGCTTCTCGGTGTAGTGCGGCCAGGGCATCGGATCGCCGTCACCGACGATGGAGAGGTGATTGCCCGTGTAGTACACCGGGTGTCGGCCGAATTCGGGTCCGGGAGCCATGGGCGGGAACGTCTTCCGGGTCACCGCGCGGTAGGCCTTGGCCAGCGGGACCACCGCCGGCAGGTTGTGCCGAACCAGGGTCTCGGCTGCCTGGTTCCAGTGCTTCTCCCACCCGGCGAAGCACCGCAGCGACCGCGGTTCGAAGGCCGTCGACGCCGTGCGTTCGGTCGACGGCGCACCGTCGCTCACGGCCCGCTCGATCGCCGTCCGTGCCGCATCGCGCACCCGCTCGCCGCCGGCGAGGAACTCCACGACCGTCGTCGGCACGTCGTCGGCGCCGCCGGTGTCGTACCACCGATCGGTCGCCTCGTGCAGGACGTCGACTCCGGTCCGTCCCCGTCGAATTCTCATCGAGACACCCCCTCCGACGATCCAAACACACCGCCGGGGAGGGCGGCCACGGCTGTCGTCACAACGGTTGCCACCGCCGCACCGCACACGGCCACAACGACCAACGACGTCGTACCGTCCGCGACGAGCAGGATTACGGCGGCCTGCCCGATGACGACCAGCCACGCCAGCGCCGCCGGTCGCGTGTCACCGCGCGCGACGGACGCGACGAGCGCGCACTGCACCATCGACAACAACGCGCCCTGAGCTGCGAACATCCACAAGAGCGGCGCGGCGGCGGCGTACTCCGGTCCGAGGACGACGGTCACCAGCGGCGCGGCCACGGCGGCACCGGCAACGACGACCGTCCCGATCGCGGCCAGCACGGCCAGCGCGCTGCGCACCGCGGCGGTGGACGAGCGCGGGTCCGCCATCCGGGGGTAGAGGACGACACCGACGGCCTGTGGCAACCAGAACGCACCCTTGGCGGCGACGGCCCCGAGGGCGTAGATCCCGGCCTGATCGGCGTCGAGCACGCGGCGGGCGAGCAGCAGATCCACCGACGTCAGCAGCACGATGACCAGCTGGACCTGTGACGCCGCGAGGACGTCCCGCACCCGACCCACCGCCGCGCCCGCGGCGACGTCCGCCCGCCGGTCGGCGACCAGGCGCGCGAGGACCACCGCCGCTGCCGACCCGGCGGCGCTCGCGAGCAGTGCGGGACCGGCCGACGCCCCGAGCGCGAGTGCGACGACGGCCGGCGCCACCTTGCCCACGCCGGCGGCGCCGAGCACCAGGCCGAGGTCCCGGAATCGCGAGCCCCCCTGCAGCACACCTTGTTCCGCGGCGAGAAGCACCAGGACGGGCGCGCTCGCAACGGCGGCGGCGACCGTGGGCAGGGCGATGTCGAGCATCATCGACAGCAGCGGCGCCGCCACGAGCGCCACCCCGGCCACCGCCCACGCGCACCGTCGTCCGGTTCGCCGCAACGACGCTCGCGGCCGTCCCCGCACCGCATCCCGCGCGATCACCGTCTGCACCGCGAGCGCCGGCACCGCGAGCACCAACTGCGCCGCGAGCAGCGGACCGAACTCGCCGTAGCCCGTCGGTCCCAGCAGATCGGCCGCCACCACCTGCAGGGCGTACGACGCGAGGTTGGCGAGCATCGATCCCGCCGTCACCATGCTCACCCCGGCCGCCACGGCGGAGGCGCGCGCAGGGATCATGCCCTCATGATGGCAGGGACGACGGCACCCGCCCGGGCAGGGACGACCCTGCGCGCCCGGGTGGGTGTCCTCGTCTGGTCCTTCTCGCTGGCGGCGCTCGCGCTCGGTCCGCTGCTCGGGGCCCTGTTGCCCGGCGGCGGTCACCTGCTGCTGCGCGACGGCGTGACGACGCCCCGATCCCACCTCACCGACTCGGCGCTCGGCCTCGGCGAGGGTGCGGCGCGGGCGGTCCCGCAGGACGCGGTGGTGGCCGTGGCGTCGTCGGTGATCGACGGCGGCGCGCTCGTGGTCGGCATCCTGCTGCTCGCCCTGACGGGCGCCGGCGTCGGGGCCGGTGTTCTGATCGCGCGGCTGCTGGACACGATGGCCGCGGCGCCGCGGATGGTCGCGGCCACCGTCGCGATCTGGAACCCGTACGTCGCGGAACGACTCCTGCAGGGCCACTGGAGCCTGCTCGTGGGATACGCCGCGCTCCCGTGGACCGTCGTCGCCGCCGCAGCCCTGCGCCGCGAGATCGGGCCGCGGAGCGTCGCCGCGATCGTGCTATGCCTCGGGATCGCCGGTCTGACTCCCACCGGACTGCTGATGAACGCCCTTCTCGCGGCGGCGGTCGTCCTCGCCCCGGGTGCACCCCGCCGCCTCGCGACCGGCATCGTCCTGTCCGCGACCGCGCTGCTGTCGGCGCCGTGGTCCGTGGCCGCGCTGACGTCGGGGGCCGGGGCGGCGTCGGACCCGGCCGGGGTGGCCGCGTTCGCCGCGCGCGCCGAACCGGGCCTCGGCACCGTCGGGTCTCTCGCCGGCCTGGGTGGCATCTGGAACGGCGACGCGGTGCCGTCGTCACGCACCACGTGGTGGGCGCTGGTGGGCACGGCCCTTCTCCTGGTGGTCGCCGCCGCGGGCGTGCCGGCTCTGTGGCGGCGTCGCTCGCCCGTGATCGTCGCCGTGACCGGCCTCGGCCTACTCGCCGTCCTGGTCGCGGCCCTCGCGGCGACACCGCTCGGTCTGGACGTCGGGCGGTGGGCCGCCGAGTCCGTCCCCGGTGCGGGCCTGCTGCGCGACGGCCAGAAGTGGGTCGCGCTGTGGATGCCGGGTCTGGTCCTGGCGGCGGCTGCCGGGGCGTCGTCCGCGGTGCGTGCGGGGGTGGCGTCGCTTCTCGTCGTCGCCGCCCTGCCGGATCTCGCGTGGGGCGTGGGCGGGGCCCTGCGCCCCGTGCAGTACCCAGACGACTGGACCCGGGTGGCCGCGACGATCGGCGCGTCCGAGCAGGACGTGGCGGTGCTGCCGTCGGGCACCTTCCGGGTGTTCCCGTTCAGCGGCGACGTCCCGGTGCTCGACCCGGCCCCACGGTGGCTGGCGGCCGACGTCCTGCAGACCGGCGACCTCCCCGTCGGCGGGCAGGTCGTGGCGGGCGAGGGCGAGCGAGCCCGCGAGGTGGAGGACCAGCTGCTGGCCGGACGGGCTCCCGACCCGAGCCTCGGCGTGGGTTGGGTCCTGATCGAGGCCACCTCACGGGGCGAGTTCGGTCGCGTCGACGAGGCGCTGGGCGCGCTCGACGCGGTCCACGCCGGCCCGGACCTGCTCCTCTACCGCGTTCCCGACGCGCTCACGCCGCCCCCGGCCGACCGCACCGCGGCCGTCGCCACCCACCTGCTGTGGGCGGGCCTCACCCTCGCAGCGGGTGCGATCGTGGCGGCCGGGACGGTCCGGTCGCGTCGCCGATGACCAGACCCGCGACCATCGTGCCGTCGGCCCGGTCCCGCAGCACCGACGCCACCGCGTCGGCGCACTGCCCCCAGGAGAAGTCCTCGGCGCGATCACGGGCCTTCTCCCCCAGCTGACGACGCCGCGCGTCGTCGTCGATCAGGTCCCTGACGGCATCGGCGAGATCGTCGACGTCGCTCGCGCGCGCCCGCCACTCGTCGCCGACGAGCGCGCCGGTGACGCCGTCGACCACCGAGTCGGTCAGTCCCCGCGAGTGGCGATAGCCGACCGTCGGCACGCCGTGCTGCGCGGCCTCGACGACGGCGAGGCCCCAGCCTTCCTTGCGCGAGGGCAGGACGTGGACCCAGGCCCGCGCGAGGATCTCGTGCTTGCGACGCTCGGTCACGTGGCCGTGGAAGGTGACCGCGTCGGCAACGCCGCGGCTACGCGCGTGCGCCCGCAGCCGGTCCTCCCACCAGCCGCCCCCGACGACGTCGAGTCGCAGGCTGGGCCGCTGGGCTCGGAGGCGGGCGACGACGTCGATCGCGTCCTCGATCTGCTTGTGCGGAACCAGGCGGGACAGCACGGCGAGCGTGGGGTCGGACGCGCGCATGGCTGCGGCACCCGTCTCGAGGCCCGCGGGCAGGTCGTCGACGCCGTTGCGGACCACCGCCACCCGGTCGCGGTCGACGCCGAGCGCGACCAGTTCGTCCGCCGACGGCAGGGAGACGGTGAGGTACTGCGCCGATCGGTGGACCCGCGGCGACACGCGCGATTCGAGGAACCACCCCAGGCGCGCCATGACGCGGCCGGCGACGGGCCACTGCTCGCGGTGGCAGTGATGGACCAGGACCGTGACCGGAGCCCGCGTCACCAGGCGGGCGAAGAAGGGGATGCCGTTCTGGGTGTCGACGACGGCGTCGGGACGCAACCCGGCCAACGAGCCGATGCCCCAGCGGCCGGCCAGGATCGCGGCCAGGGCGCGCGGGTAGACGGTGAGCCGTCCCCCGGCCCGGCTGATGCGAATGCCGTCACGCATCTCCGACCTCGGCGCGCCGGGGTACGCGGCCGTGCGCAGCGTGACCCGCACGCCCTGCGCGGCCAGGCCGGCGCCGACGTGTTCGAGATAGCGTTCGCTGCCACCGCCCTGGGGATGGCCGGTGTCACGCCAGCACAGCAGCAGAACCTCACGTAGCTCGCTCACACCGTCACCTCCCCGGTCGTCCGGGGGTCGAGTATGCCAAGCTCGGTCGGTCCGTGTGCGGCCGGACGGTTACAGTCGGCAGCCGTGCCGACCCGCCGCAGCGCCCCACGTTCGGTGACGGCCGCCGTCGCCCGCCGCGCCACGCTGGCCCGCTCGGTGTCGCTGATCCGTCAGTTCGGCTACGAACAGTCGGACCCCGCCCGCTTCTACGGCGCCCTGGCCGACGACACCGCGCGCATGGTGGACGACCTGTGGCGCGGCGCCACCGACACCACGCTGAACGGACGCACCGTGCTCGACGTCGGTGGTGGCCCCGGTTACTTCGCGGACGCGTTCGCCGCCGCGGGCGCGACGTACGTCTCCGTCGAACCCGACGCCGGCGAGATGCACGCCGCGGGTCTCGATGCGCGCGGTTCCGTGCGCGGCTCGGGTACCGCGCTGCCGTTCCGCACGAACAGCGTGGACCTCTGCCTGTCCTCGAACGTCGCCGAGCACGTCGCCCGCCCGTGGGACCTGGCGGAGGAGATGCTGCGCGTCACCCGCCCCGGCGGCATCGTCGTGCTGTCCTACACGCTGTGGTGGGGCCCGTTCGGGGGACACGAGACGGGGCCGTGGCACGTCCTGGGCGGGGAGTACGCCGCGCGCCGGTACGCCCGCGTCCACGGCCGGGAGCCGAAGAATCGCTTCGGAACGTCACTGTTCCCCATTCGGGCGTCGCACGGATTGCGTTGGGCGCGAACGACATCGAACGGGGAGCTGCTCGCCGCGTTCCCCCGGTACCACCCGCGCTGGGCCTGGTGGAGCGTGCAGGTACCGGTGTTCCGGGAGGCGGCGGTGAGCAATCTGGTGTTGGTGCTGCGCGCGCGCTGACGGTTAGGGTGGCTCGGATGACCGCCCCGCGCACCCGCCCCACGTCCGCCGCCGGTCGCCCCGCTCGGGGTACGCGAGAATCGCGCGTCCTCGCTCTCGACATCGGCGGGACCAAGTTCTCCGCCGCGCTGGTCGGGGACGACGGGCGTCCGGGGGATCCCGTCGTCGTCCCGACTCCCACCGAGAACGTCTGGGCGGCGTGCGAGGAACTGCTGCTCACCGTCGTCGCCGACGCGGACGTCGAGATCGACGACGTCGCCGCCGTCGGCATCGCCTCGGCCGGTCCGGTGGACACCGTGGCCGGGACGGTGAGTCCGATCAACATCGCCGAGTGGTACGACGGCTTCGGGATCGTCGACGCGGTCCGCGCCGTCTTCTCCTCCGCCGCAGTCGAACTCGCTCTCGACGGGGCGTGCGCGGCGCTGGCGGAACACCGTTTCGGCGCCGCCCGCGGGCACGAGAACGTGCTGGGCATGGTGGTCTCCACCGGCATCGGGGGTGGGGTGATCCTCGGCGGTCGTCCGGTGTCCGGACGCAGCGGCAACGCCGGACACGTGGGCCACATCGTCGTCCCCGGCTCGGTCGATCCGTGTACGTGCGGCGGCGTCGGCTGCGTCGAGACCGTGGCCAGCGGTCCCAACGCCGTGCGCTGGGCACGCGAGAACGGCTGGGCCGGCGAAACCGGGAAGGACCTGGCGGACTCCGCGCGCGAGGGCGACCCCCTCGCCGTCGCGGCGTTGCAACGCGCCGGTGTGGCGCTGGGCCAGGCGATCTCGTCCGCGGCGGCGCTGCTGGATCTGGACGTCGCCGTGGTGGGCGGCGGTTTCAGCGCCGCCGGCGACGCGCTCTGGAACCCGCTCCGGGAGACCGTGGCGCTGCACGCGCGCCTGGGCTTCCTCGCCGACTTCACGGTGGTCCCCGCCGAACTGGGCGGCATCGGAACCCTCACCGGCGCAGCGGTTCTCGCTCGCAGCGCCGGCTAGACCGCACCGGGCCACAGACGACCGACCCTCGGACGGGCGTGCCCGACTGCACACGAGTCGGTCGGATCGCCAGGTTCCCGTCGGTTCGGTCGACTCGAGTGCAGTGGCGCATGCCACGTCACGAACGCCCCGACCGCGAGGGCCGGGGCGTTCGTGAAGTAACCGGGGAGATCAGGCGTTCAGCCGCTGCTTGAGCGCCTCGAACTCGTCCTTGATGCCGGTGGGGAGCTTCTCGCCGACGAAGTCGAACCACTCCTCGATCAGCGGGATCTCCTGCTTCCACTCGTCGACGTTCACCGCCAGCGCCTCGGCGACGTCGTCCACGGAGACGTCGAGTCCGCTGATGTCGAGCGCGTCGGCGGTCGGCACGACACCGACGGGAGTCTCCACACCCGCGGCCTTGTGCTCGATGCGCTCGACGATCCACTTGAGCACGCGAGAGTTCTCACCGAATCCGGGCCACAGGAAGCGCTTGTCGTCGCCGCGGCGGAACCAGTTGACATAGAACACCTTCGGCAGCTTCGACTCGTCGGCGTTCTTGCCGAGGTCGATCCAGTGCTGGAAGTAGTCACCGACGTTGTAGCCGAGGAACGGCAGCATGGCCATCGGGTCGCGGCGAATCGCGCCCACGGTGCCCTCGGCCGCGGCGGTCTGCTCCGAGCCCACGGTCGCGCCCATGAACACGCCGTGCTGCCAGTCGCGCGCCTCGGTCACCAGCGGAACCGTGGTCTTGCGGCGGCCGCCGAACAGGATGGCCGAGATGGGCACACCCTGCGGGTCGTCCCACTCCGGAGCCATCGACGGGCACTGCGACATCGGCACGCAGTAGCGCGAGTTGGGGTGCGCGGCGTTGGTGCCGGACTCCGGCGTCCAGTCGTTGCCCAGCCAGTCGGTGAGGTGCTGGGGCTCGCCCTCGAGGCCCTCCCACCACACGTCGCCGTCGTCGGTCAGGCCGACGTTGGTGAACACCGCGTTGCCCTGGTCGATCGTGCGCATCGCGTTGGGGTTGGAGTCCCAGTTGGTGCCCGGCGCCACGCCGAAGAAACCGAACTCGGGGTTGACCGCGTAGAGGCGGCCGTCCTTGCCGAAGCGCATCCAGGCGATGTCGTCGCCGATGGTCTCGGCGCGCCAGCCGGGCACGGTGGGCTGGATCATCGCGAGGTTGGTCTTGCCGCACGCGGAGGGGAACGCCGCCGCGATGTAGTAGGCCTTGTCCTCCGGCGAGATCAACTTGAGGATCAGCATGTGCTCGGCCAGCCAGCCCTCGTCGTGGGCCATGGCGGAGGCGATACGCAGCGAGTAGCACTTCTTGCCCAGCAGCGCGTTGCCGCCGTAGCCGGAGCCGAAGCTCCAGATCTCGCGAGACTCCGGGAAGTGCGAGATGTACTTGGTGTCGTTGCACGGCCAGGGCACGTCCTGCTCGCCCTCGGCCAGCGGCGCGCCCAGCGAGTGCAGCGCCTTGACGAAGAAGCCGTCCTCGCCGAGCTTGTCGAGCACCGCCGAGCCCATGCGGGTCATCACACGCATGGAGACCACGACGTACTCGGAGTCGGTGAGCTCGACGCCCAGCTTGGGGTCCTCCGCGTCGAGGGGGCCCATGCAGAACGGAATCACGTACATGGTGCGGCCGCGCATCGAGCCGCGGTACAGCTCGGTCATCGTGGACCGCATCTCGTCCGGCGCCATCCAGTTGTTGGTGGGGCCGGCGTCGATCTCGCGCTCGGAACAGATGTAGGTGCGGGACTCCACGCGGGCGACGTCCGACGGATCGGAGTTGCCGAGGAAGGAGTTGGGCTTCTTCTCCGCATTCAGGCGGGTGAAGGTGCCGGCCTCGACGAGCTGGTCGGTGAGCCGCTCCCACTCCTCGTCGGACCCGTCGGCGAACACGATCCGGTCGGGTTCGGTCAACTCGGCGACCTCGCGTACCCACGCCAGCAGGCCGGCGTGCGTGGTCGGCGGGGTGCCGTCGGTTCCGTCGAGACGCGGAAGAGTCGCGGTCATCTTGTCTCCAATACGCGGGCTGATCCCGGGCGCCCTGCGCGCGTTCGAGTTTTGCGAACGCGTCAGCGCAGGGCCACGAGTGTCCTGGACCTAGAGGTTAACGCCGTGACGACACCGGAAGGGCACTCGGGTATGTCCGATCTGTCACAGAACCGATTCAGTAACATCCGCGAAAAGCGGGTTATGTCAGGACATTTGAGGTCCCCTCCGTCACAAGGATCCCCGCTCCGTCACCGTCCACACCGAATCTTTTTCACCCGGCTCCCACCGGACGAAATCCCCGTCGTCCTCGAAGGTGGTCACCCGATCCACCGTGCCGTCACCGTCGAGGTCCGCCGCGATCACCAGACCGGCCTCCCCCGAGGCGAGATCGGCCCGGAACACCATGGTGTCGACCACGCCGTCACCACCCGCGTCGACGGTGGGATCGAACTCGAATCCGGGTGGGCCCGACTCGGCTCGCCCCGGATCGATCAGTCCGTCGGCCCACTCCATCACTCACCCCTGTTCGTCATGGGATTTCCCGTTCACGGTCCACTGCGCCCTCGCCGTTGGACGCAGCGGCGCTCGACTCGGTTCCCGGATGCCTGTCGAGCACCTCCCCGGCCGCCGGCGAGCCCGGTACGGCCCACTCGTCCAGCGCCCGGTCGAGCACGGCGAGGTCTCGCTCGTACGCCGCGGCCCGGGCCGCCGCCCGTGCCCCCACCCGGCGGATCTCGGTGTCGATTCCCGCGAGCTCGGCCTCCCGCCGAGCCGCGTCCTCCCGCGTCGCGGCCGCGGCCCGATCCGCCGCCTCGGCTTCGGCGGTCATCACCGCGACCGCCACGTCGCGCTCCCACGCCGCGGCGGTGTCCGCCACCACCTCGAACGCCCACCGTCGCTCGGCCCGCGTCCGTCCCGACGTGCGGCGGGACCACGTCACCACGACGGTCAGGGCGACGGTCACGGCTGCTCCGAGCACGACGGCGGCGACACCCCCGATGCCGAGCGCCCAGGTCAGCGCCCTCCCTGAGCCCGCGCCGGCGGACAGGGCGAGGACGACGGCCACGCCGTCGTCGGCATTCCACCGCACCTCCGGGCGTGGCCGGGTGGTGTCCGTGCGACCGAACCGGACCGGCTCGGCGGGCGCGTCGGGCGCGCCGAGCGCGGACCGCACCGCGGCGTCGGTGTCGCGGGCCAGAGCGGCGGACGCGGCGTCCACCAGAGTCGTCACCGTCGCCGCGACACCGGCGTCCCCGGCGCGACGACGAACCCGCCGGGCATCGTCGATCACGTCCGAGACCTCGGCGGTCACCGCCCGACGCGCGTCACCGAGGCGATGAGCGAGTTCCACCCGGACCCGGGCGGCCGCCCGCCGGGGGTCGGGGGCGGCGTGGCGGCGGGTCGCCGCCACGCGCCGTCGCCGGTCGCGCAGGGCCTCCACCTCGACCGCGGCCGAATCGGTCCGCGCGGTCGACAGCAGGGCGGCGCGGGCAGCGCGCACGTGGTCCGCCACCGGCATCTCCGGCTCCGTGTTCGACAACCCGTCCGACTCGGACGCGGCCAGCACGGACGACAACCCGTCGGTCGTCGCCACCACGACCCGACGAACCCGGGCCAGTCGGCGGAGGACGTCGCGTCGAATCGCGTCGGCGATCCCGTCGTCGACGACGAGCGCGGTGGCGTCCGCCGGCACGGCCCGCACGCTCTCCGCGAGGACGCGGCCCACCGGGAGAGCGGGGTCGGGCAGGACGACGACGGTCCCGGCCGACTCGACGGCGACGAGGGTGCGTCCCGCAATCGTGATCGCCCGCCGCACCGGCCCGTCGTCGAGTCCGGGCGCGACCACGAGCGCCACCGACCCGTCGCGCTCCGGCCCGTCGCCTCCCGCCGGGCCGTACCGCGCCAGCACGCGCGCCACGTCGGTGGGCCAGGGCCCGGTCACGACGCACCGCGCACGGCGATGATCGCCGGGTCGCGCAGGAACGCCTCCACCGCGGCGCGGGTGTGCGGTCGTTCCGCGGCCACGGTCTCGAGCTCCGCGCACAGCACCAGGCCACGACGCCGACGGGCCGTCTCGCACGCGTCGGTCCACCACCCGACGATCGCCTCGACGTCGTCCGCGCGCACCGTGTCGGGCTCGTCGGTCCCGAGATCGAGTCGACCCGCGACCACCAGGGTCGGGGCCGAACGCCGGGCGGCGAGAACGGCGCGGTCGGCGTCGGTGATCCCGCGCGCGACGACGTGCAGAAGGACGTCGACGTCGAGCGGCGGATCCGGGACGTCGGGCGCGTCCACGCCGTGGATCTCCCGCAGCGTGCCCGAGACCCGGCCGGACAGCGCGCACACGAGCGTGGACTTGCCGGCACCCGGCCGGCCCGTGACGCCCGTCGTGATCTCGCCCCGAGCACGGGCGACGGCCGCCGAGACGACGTCGTCGTCGGTCGCGCTCGTCAGCGCCGCGACGGCTGCCCGCGTCGCCGACGTCCACTCCTCGGTCATCGCGCCCCCCTCCGGACCGACCGTGCCCACTGCACCCGTCGCCCGACCCCCCGCCGACCGACTGCGCGTCGAATGCTCGCATGCGCGACGGGTTCGCCGCGGTCGCACGGCCACTGTGACACCGTCCGAATCGTCGCGGTTCCCGCCGGAGTCTCGACCTCGGGTCGAGACCCGACTGGGATCGAGCGTCCGAATGAGGGACACTGGTGGCCATGACAGAACCCCGTGCCCTGGACGAGCGCCCTGTCGGCGACGTCCCGACCGGCGGCTCCCGTCTCTATCCCCGGGTCACCAGTTTCCGGTCGCGGCGCGGCGCGCTGACCGAGCCGCAGCAGGCGTCGTGGGACCGCCTGTGGCCGACGGTCGGCCGCGACGTGGCCGACGAGCCGCTGGATGCGGACGCCTGGTTCGGCCGCTCCGCACCGCTGGTGCTCGAGATCGGCTCGGGCACGGGCACGGCGGCGCTCGCCATGGCGGCCGCCGAGCCGCACGTGAATCTGGTGGCCGTCGAGGTCTACCGCCCCGGCATCGCACAGACGGTGCAGGGCATCGAACGCGCCGGGCTCACCAACCTGCGCATCCTGCGCGGTGACGCCGCGGACGTCCTCGAGAACATGGTCGCGTCGCGTTCTCTGACCGCCGTGCGAGTGTTCTTCCCCGATCCGTGGCCCAAGGCGCGGCATCACAAGAGGCGGTTGCTCAAGGCGTCGACGTTCGCGCTGATCGCGGACCGTCTGCTCCCCGGCGGCGTCCTGCACGTGGCCACCGACCACGCGGACTACGCCGAGTGGATCGCGGAGATCGGTGACGCCGAGTCGGCCCTGACCCGCCTGCCGTTCGACGTCGACACCCGTACCGTCGAGGGGTCGCCCGTCTCGGTCGATCGTCCCGTGACCAAGTTCGAGGACAAGGCCAACCGAGTCGACCGCGCCGTCACCGAGTTCGTCTGGACCCCCAGCGCCTGACCTCCCGCGGCCCGACGCCCGGCCCCCGACTGCCGCAGAGAGCGAGAAACCGAGAATGAGCGTGGACTCCCAGAGCGTCGACGACGTGCGTGGCGACGCCGCCGCGTTCCCGGACGGCGGTGATTCTCGCCATACCAAGCGGGTCCTGCTGGTGTGGGACGCCCCGAATCTCGACATGGGTCTCGGCGCCATCCTCGGCGGGCGGCCCACCGCCGCCTATCGCCCTCGCTTCGATGCGCTGGGCCGTTGGCTGCTCGGCCGGACGGCCGAGCTCTCCGCCCGCGAGACCGCGACCCTCGAACCCGAGGCGACGGTCTTCACCAACATCGCCCAGGGCAGCGCCGATGTCGTTCGCCCGTGGGTCGAGGCCTTGCGTAACGTGGGATTCGCGGTCTTCGCCAAGCCGAAGATCGACGAGGACAGCGACGTCGACTCCGACATGCTGGACCACATCGCGCTCCGCTCCCGCGATCACGGGCTCGCCGGCGTGGTGGTGGCGTCCGCCGACGGTCAGGCCTTCCGCATCCCGTTGGAGGAGATCGCGGCCGCCGGAGTGCCGGTCCAGGTCCTCGGGTTCCGTGAGCACGCCAGCTGGGCCGTCGCGTCCGAGACCCTCGAGTTCGTCGACCTCGAGGACATCGCCGGGGTGTTCCGTGAGCCGCTGCCCCGCGTCAGCCTGGACGCCCTGCCCGACGAGGGTGCGTGGCTCCAGCCGTTCCGTCCGCTGTCCGCCCTGCTCGTCGGGCGTCAAGGAGTGTCCTGAGTGTTCTCGAGATGGGGGGACCTGGTCCACCGGTCACGGTTCACCGTGCTCGGGGTCATGGTGGCGTTCCTGCTCGGTCTCGCCGCGTACGGCGCGAGCCTGAACGACCACCTGAGCCAGAGCGGGTGGGACGATCCGGGGTCGGAGTCCGTGCACGCCGCGCGCACCGCGGACGGCACCTTCGGCCGGGACAGTTCCGGTGACGTCGTCGCGCTCTACACCGCTCCCGCGGGGTCGACGGTGGACGATCCGGACTTCACCCGCACCATCGCCGACGCCCAGAACGCCATGGTCGCCGAGCATCCGGACAAGATCGCCAAGATCAACGTCAGCTACTTTCAGCAGCGCCTCCCCGCGCTGGCGTCGCCGGACAAGACCAAGGCGATCGCCACGTTCGCGATCGTCGGCGACAACGACACCGAACTGACCAACAACTTCCGCGACGTGAAGGACGCCTTCGAGATTCCCGGCGTCGACGTGCAGTTGGCCGGTCTGCAGCCCATCGCGGGCGCCCTGAACGACACCATGGCGGGCGACATCAAGCGCATGGAGTTGCTCGCCATCCCGGTGGTCGGTGTCCTCCTCTTCTTCGTGTTCGGCGGTGTCGTCGCCGCGGCTCTCCCGCTGGTCATCGGCGGTCTGACGGTCGTCGCCGCCAACGGCATGGTGCGGTTCTTCACCAACTTCGTCCCGGTCAACAGCTTCGTCGCGCCCGTGGTGTCGCTGATCGGCCTCGGGCTCGCGATCGACTACGCCCTGTTCATCGTCAGTCGGTTCCGCGAGGAACTCGCCGACGGACGCACGACGGGCCAGGCCGTCCAACGCTCGGTCATGACGGCGGGCCGGACGGTCGTGTTCTCCGCGACGATGATCGTCGCCAGCCTCGGCGGGCTCCTGCTGTTCCCGCAGGGCTTCCTCAAGTCGGTCGCGTTCGGTGCGATCTCCACGGTCGCGCTCGCCGCGCTGACGGCCATCACGATCCTGCCCGCGATGCTCTCGGTGCTGGGCAAGCGCATCGACATGCTGGGTCTGAAGAGCATGCGAAAGACCAAGACCACCGAGGAGATCGAGTCCGGCCGGTGGGGTCGGCTGACGCGCTGGGTGATGCGCAACCCGATCAAGGTGACCGTGCCGATCGTGCTGGGTCTGCTGCTCATCACCCTGCCCGTCGGGTCCATCAAGTTCGGCGGCATCAACGAGACGTACCTGCCGCCGGACAACCCCACCCGCGTCGCGCAGAACGTCTTCGACGAGAACTTCCCGTCCTATCGGACCGAACCGCTGAAGATCGTGCTCGAGAACGCCGAGGGCCCGCAGCTCGGCGCAGTGCTTCGCGAGGCGTCCAACGCCCCCGGCCTGGTCGAACGCTTCTCCATCGAACGCAACGAGAACGGCGTCGCCGTGCTCAAGGCGGGTCTGGTCGACCGCAACGTCTCCTCCCCGGCCATCGATTACATCCGGTCCATCGACATTCCCGACGGCGTCCGGCTCTCCGTGGGCGGCACCCCGGCCATCGAGCAGGACTCCATCGCGGCGCTGATCGACCGGCTCCCGCTCATGGCGACGCTGGTGGTCCTGGTGACCACCCTGCTGATGTTCCTCACGTTCGGCTCGCTGGTCCTGCCCCTCAAGGCCATCCTCATGACCACCTTGGGGCTCGGCGCGACACTGGGCTTCCTGACGTTCATCTTCGTCGACGGCGTCGGGGCCGAACTGCTGAACTTCACGCCCGGCCCGATCATGGCGCCGGTGCTGGTGTTGATCATCGCGATCATCTTCGGTCTCTCGACCGACTACGAGGTGTTCCTGCTCTCCCGCATGGTCGAGGCCCGCGCGCGCGGCGCCAGCACCTCCGAGGCCATCCGCGTGGGCACCTCCCACACCGGTCGCATCATCACCGCGGCCGCGCTCATCCTCATCGTGGTCACCGGGGCGTTCGCGTTCTCCGATCTGGTGATGATGAAATACATCGCCTACGGCATGATCTTCGCGCTGATCGTGGACGCGACCCTGATCCGGATGTTCCTGGTCCCGGCCACCATGAAGCTGCTCGGTGACGACTGCTGGTGGGCTCCGCAGTGGATGAAGCGCCTGCAGGAGAAGATGGGGCTCGGCGAGCCGATCCTCGACGACGACCGGATGCCCGCCGACGTCCCCGAGGTGGTGGCCATCGGGTCCGCCCCGCCGCCCGCGCGGGTGCGCGAGCCGATCCGGGCCCGCGAACCGCTCACCCAGCCGATCCCGCGGACCGTCGCCCCGCCGGCCCGGCCGGAACCGGCCAGGGCCGGGCAGGACCGCCCGTCGCAGGACCGCGCTGTGCAGGACCGCGCTGTGCAGGACCGCGCTGTGCAGGACCAGACCATGGCCGACCGCCCGAAGCCGGCACGGGTCGAGCCCACCCGGCCGGCGCCCGCTCGCGCCGACCAGGCCGACGCTGATTCCCCCGGCGCGGACGCGGCTCCCCGCCCGGAGACGCCGCGGCCGATCGAGAGTTGGCTCGCCGAACTCCGCTCCCCCGCCGTCGAGCGACGCACCCCCGCGCGTCCCGAGCCGTCCGCGCGGAGCGATCACGCAACCGGCGTGAACGGCTCCAACGGCAGCGGTTCCAACGGCAGCGGCTCGAACGGCTCCGCGTCGACGGGCACTGCGTCGAACGGGTCTGCCTCGAGCGGGTCCTCGCAGGGATCCGGGTCGAACGGCTCGAACGGTTCTCGGCGCTCCCCGGACAGTGCGTCCGGAAGCACGACTCCCCGGCGCGACACCGACGACATCGACGCCTGGATCGCCGACCTGCGACTCGGCCGTCCGGAGACTCCCGCCACCCCGCCCGCCGAGGCGCCGCGGACCCGGGACCGGAGACCCGCGCCGGACGACACCGACCGGCCCGAGGGCTCGTCGTACGACGAGCCGACGCCGACCGAGTCGTCGCCGAACGAGGTGACGTCCGAACCGGCGAACTCCGAGCCGACCGCGTCCACCGGCGGACGCCGTCGTGCCCGTGAGGACGACAACGGAGGTCGACGTGCGACGGAGTCGGAGTCCGGCGGTCGGCATCACGGGCAGTCGGGTGCGATCAGTGTGAGCGAGCTGCTCGCGCGTCAGCGTCGGCAGTAGGGCCGGCAGGCCCGTCGGTCGGACCTGCCCCCAGCCGCTCGGCGAACACCCGCGCGTAACGCGTTCCCGCCGCGAGGAGCAGTCCGCCGGCCAGCAGGAAGGCGACCGCGCGGGTGACCCCGCCGGTGGCGGACAGGTCGAAGAGGAACAGCTTGGCCAACGCCGCACCCGCCACGGCGAGCCCGGCCGCCGGCAACGTGCGGGCCCGGGCCGGACGCGCGAGCCCCCGCGCCAGGAGAGCGACGGCCAGCCCGGTCCACACCACCGTGCCGACACCGTGCCCGGCCACCGCGCCCGCCCGGCCGGCGAGCAGTGCGCCGCTCACGACGGCGGTGGTCACCGCGGCTGCCAGGCCGACCACCGCGAAGCACCCGGCGACGATCACGCGCACCGCGTCGTCACGCAGCACTCGCAGGCCGACGACGCTGCCGGTGACCGCGGTCGCGACCGCGGCAACGGCCCCGACGAGCGCCCAGCCGTCGAGCGTGACGGCGAGGGCGGGCGAGAGCGTGGCATCCAGCGACCAGGCGTCGGCGTAGCCGGCCACGCCCGCCACGGAGAGAGCAACACCGACCCCGTACAGGGGAAGCGATCCGAGACGATGCGCGGCGATCATCGTCACGCACGCCACCGCCAGGAGAGCAGGGAAGGCGAGGTCGCCGGGGGTGGCGGCCACGACGGCCACCGTCGCTGCGAGTGCGGTCGGCAGCGCGAAGGCGATACGCGTCGACGCCGGGCGCTCGCCCTGCAGGAGGAACCAGCCGGTGGTCAGCGCCACTCCGGTCGCGACGACGGTGGTGACCGGGCGGTCGAGGAGACTCGCCGCCGCGAGGAGCGTGCCCGCGGTGCTCACGACGGCGGCCAGCGTGGTCACGTCGGTCGGAACCCGCTGCAGCACCAGCCGAGCCGACGCCACGGCGCCGCCGAACGCGGCCAGCGCCACGAACAGGATCGGCACACGGGGGCCGTCCGCACCGACCGCGACGGTCGCGGCCACGGCGGCGAGGGCGAGCACCACCGGCGCCGTGCGTACGGCCCGCAACATCGTCCACGAGCGCGTGGCGTCGACCGGCACGGTCGCGAGATGGACGACGACCAGAGCCACCAGCAGGGCGGCAGACAGACCGCCGGTGACGACCGGCGCGAGGAGTGCCACCCCGAGAACCACGAGGACGGCGAGCAGTTCGGAGGACCATCGCAGCGACACGGCGACGCCGAGCGCGGCGATCCCCAGTCCGAGAACGATGCCGACGGGAGCGGCCACCCACCCGTACAGGGCGGTGACGGCGGCGACGGACAGGTAGAGACCGGCGAAACCGGCTGCGGCCGAGGCGACGGCGCCGATGCGACCGCCCGGCCGGTTCACCACTCGGAACGCGGCACCGAGCAGACCCGCCGAGACGGCGACACCGGACGCGACGCGCAGCGGCGGGCCGAACCAGCCCGCGCGAGCGGCAAGGACGACAAGCATCACGACGCCGACGAGAGTCACCGCGGCGCCGGCGATCGCGAGGAGGCGGCTGACGACGCCGTCGCGCTGCCACCAGGGAACGGTCGGCGCGGGGGGTGTGGACGGAGCAGTCGGACGGGTTGGGGTCGCCTGCCGGTACTGCGGCGGCGGACCGGCCGGCGGCGGGGGTACGGGCCGAGCGGGCAGCGCATGTGGGACGGGCTGCGGGGGCTGGGCGAGACGGGCGAGGTCGTGGGCGACGCGGCCGAGACGCTGATGCAAGAGGGCGACCTCGCCGGCCAGAGCCTGGACGGCGCGTGGGTCGGGAGCGTGAGGAGTCATGACTCGATGCTCGCCCGGTCCACCGCCACCCGGAATGGGGGAAACTACGCAGTCGCGCCCGGCGACTACTCGAGTGGCTCTCGCTCGGGTTTCCGCCATCCTCACCGGTTGCAACCCGTGCAGGTGACCAGAACCCGCGCAGGTGTCGACCTGCTCGGGTTTCCGCCATCCTCACCGGTTGCAACCCGTGCAGGTGACCAGAACCCGCGCAGTTGGGGGGCGAGCGTCAGCCGAGCATGCGCTTGATGGTGACGCCGAACGGGTGCTTGGCCGTCACCGAACCCATGCGGGTCCGCCCGCGGATCTCGAGGTGCAGGGAGCTGTCGTCGCGGCGACCGCGCACCTTGTTGTCGGCGCTGCCCGCCACGGCCTGCAGGCCGTCCATGTTCACCGACACGCCTTCCGGCACGACGATCGAGATGGAGCTCATGTAGTCGTCCACCTCGATGACGACGGTCGACGAGTGCACGGTGGCGTCGGCGAAGTTCAGCGTCACCGAGCCCAGGCGGGACCGCACGCGCAGCAGACGGGGCACGTCCCACGCGCCGGACCGGGTGACCGACGACAACGTCGCCTTCACCGTGGCTTCGTCCGCGCCGCCGACGGACGACACCACCGACCCGCGCGAGATCGTCTCCGGGGCAGTCGAACCCGAGATCCGGATACCCGGCAGGTCGACCAGAACGGCGTTGAGCTCGCCGCGCGTCTTCGCGGCCAGGGCGGTGTCCATCCGCTCGGTGTACTCGCCGAGGGACAACATCCCCTGGCCCACGGCCCGCTGCAGCAGTTCGCCCACATGGTTCCGTTCGGCATCGCTCACCCGCAGGTCCCTGTCGTCCATGCGGCCAGGATACCGATCCGTCCGTTCCCCGTGATCCCGCCGAGCACCGTCGGACACGCTCAGTCGAGCCCCCGCTCGACCGCCCACCGCGTCAGCTCCACCCGGTTGGCCAGGTGCAGTTTGCGCAGGGTCGACTGCACGTGGTTCTCCACCGTGCGGTGGCTGACGTGCAGCCGCTCACCGATCTGCTTGGCGGTCAGCCCTTTCGACACCATGCGCAGTACCTCGGTCTCCCGCGCGGACAGGCTGTGCTCGAGCGGCGGAGTTTCGGGGCCGGCGGCCACGCGTCGGTACTCGCCGAGGACGAGCCCGGCCAGCCCCGGCGTGAACACCGCGTCGCCGTTCGCGGTGGTGCGCACCGCGGCCTCGAGTTCCTCGGCCGACGCACTCTTGACCAGATAGCCTGTGGCTCCGGCCTTCACGGCCGCGAGGACGTCGTCACGCTCGCCCGACGCGGACAGCACGAGTACTCGACTCCGCGGCGACGCGGCGAGCACCGCCGCCGTCGCCGACGCCCCGTCGCCCTCCGCGAGGTTCATGTCCATGAGGACGACGTCGGGGCTCGTCACCGCGGCCCGACGCGCCGCCGCGGACTCGCCGTCGGCCGTCGCCACCACCTCGAATCCCCGCGCGGTGAGATCGCGTGCGACGCCGTCACGCCAGAGCGGATGGTCGTCGACCACCATGACCGTGATCACGGATTCGGTACCGTCAGTTCCCATTCCGTTCCTTCCCCGGGCGCCGAGATCATCTCGGCCCGTCCCCCGATCGCGTCGAGGCGGCCGACGATCGATGCCGCGACGCCCAGCCTGCCCTCGGTACGAGCGGCCGCCAGACGCGCGGGGTCGACCCCCGGCCCGTCGTCCCGCACGCCGACCACCACCGTGCCGGCGTCGTCCTCGATCGAGACGTAGACCGCCGCGCCCGGTGCGTGTCGGTGGGCGTTGTCCACGGCCGCCACGACGGCGGCCACCACTTCTCGGCCCACGTCGGCCGTGACGGTCACCGGGTCGGACGGTGCCGCGACGGTCACCGTCGGTCCCACCGCCGCCCGCACGTCGGCCGTGAGGTCGGTACGCGAACCATCCCCCGTGACGCGGGATACGCTGCCGGACAACAGGTCCCGGAGCGCGCGCTCCTGCTCGGCGGCAAGCGTGCCGAGCTCCGCGGCCGGACCGCCGAGCTCTCGACCGCGCCGGTTGACCAGAGCAAGTACCTGCAACACCCCGTCGTGCACTTCCCGCGCGAGCCGCTCCCGCTCGGCCGTGGCGGCGGCGAGGGCGACGGCCTCGTCGAGTCGGGCCCGCGCGGACCGGGCGATGCGCGCGGCCAGGCCCAGCGCCAGCCCGACGGACACCAGGATCGGCCCGGTGGAGTCGCGCCACAGATCGGCGTCGAGGGTCCCGCGCACGAGAGCGATCGCGACGGTCATCGTCAGGGCGGAGGCGACGCCGATGCGCGGACCGCCGAGCAGCGCGGCGGCGACGACGGCGCCCGCCACCCAGATCGTCGTGGGGAGCACCTGGTGGTCGCGTCGCCAGTCGGGGCCGGCGACCGTCACCGTCGAGACGATCAGGCCCAGTGTGACCACCTGGTCCGCCACGACGATGGCGGGCCGAACGGCCGGAGTGACGGCGGCGACCACCGAGACGCCGGACCAGAGGACCACCACGGCGACGAGGACGTGCGACACGAGCGTGGCGTCGTACTGCTGGTACACCACCAGGTGGAAGCCCACCGCGTAGATCACGGTGAGCAGCCGGAAGGCCGCCGCGGCGCGCCACAGGGGCGCGTCGGCACCGGAGGGGTCAGTCGTCGGTGTCGCCGTCGATCTCACCCTTTCGCAGCCGCGCCGTCCCGGGGACGGGATCGGCGGCGTCGGCGGGGAACATCGGCTGGGACGGGTCGGACTCGGCGATCGCGTCGTACGCCTCCTCGGGGTCGTCGGCGAGCAGCGATCGCACCGCGGTGTTGGCCATCGCGACCAGCGGCACGGCCAGCAGACCGCCGATGATGCCGGCGAAGACGATGCCGGTCGCGATGGCGAGCACCACGGCGAGCGGATGGATGCGCACGGCGCGGCCGAGCAGCAGCGGCTGGAGGACGTGCCCTTCCAACTGCATGACGGCCACCACGATCGCGAGCGCGATCAGGGCCGTGACCAGGCCCTTGCTGACGAGGGCGACCAGCACGGCGACGAATCCGGTGAGGACCGCGCCGACGATGGGCACGAACGCGCCGATGAAGACGAGGGTGGCGAGCGGGAGGGCGAGCGGCACCCCGAGCACGGCCAGACCGATACCGATGCCCACCGCGTCCGCGGCCGCGACGACGACAGTGGCCCGCACGTAGCCGACCAGCGAGCCGAAGGCCTGGCTGCCGGCGACCCGGATGCGCCGCCGCGCGCGCGTCGGCGCGAGCCGGGTGACGAACTCCCAGATCTGCTGGCCGCCGTAGAGGAAGAAGATGAGGGTGAACAGCAGCAGCAGGGTCCCCGTCAGGATCTCCCCGATGGTCGCTGCGGTGGTGAGGGCGCCGGAGGTGAGGGCCTCCTGGTTCGACTGCAACGACCGCACGACGGAGTCGCCCGCAGTGCGAATCTGATCCTGGCTGAAGTGGAGCGGGCCGTCCGTGAGCCACTGCTGAACCGAGGTGATGCTGCCCGTGACCTTGTCGGTGAGGGCGGGCAGTCCCTGGATGAACTGCTCCACGACGAACGTGAGGATGCCGACCAAAAGCCCGATGCTGCCGAGCACCGCCACCACCACGGCCAGCACCCGCGGGATGCCGCGGCGATGCATCCAGTCCACCAACGGCAGCAGCAGAGCGGAGGCGAGCAGGGCCAGGCCGACGGGCACGACCACGCTCTCGAGCCGTTGCACCACGGCTCCGAGCGCGACCAGCCCGGCGAAGAGCACCAGCAATCGCCAGGTCCAGGCCGCGCCGACCCGGACCACCGGATGCACGGAAGCTGCCGGGTCGTCCGTCACCGAGCGAGCGTAACCACCCCGGGCGGGTATGAGCATCGCTTCCGGGGCACCGACACGCGCCGACCTTCCGTTCGCGGCACCGGGGGAGGTCTGCGCGGGGTGGTGTCCGGTGTCGGCCCGTCCCGGTAAGTTTCCCTTCGTGCTGGTGCCCGTGCGTGCGGTCGAGAGGACTCTGCGGAGTCGCTGGCCGGTGTACCTGGCATCGATGCTGCTCGCGAACCTCCTGGGGTCCATCCTCGTGTTCGCGTTCGTGCGGTACGGCCTGCCCATCCCGGAGAACCAGTCGATCGTGGTCGACCGCGTGCGCAACGTGGTCATCTTCGGGGCGTACCTGATCTTCGCCGCCGTCGTGAGCCTGGTCACCGCGGCCATCATGCTGCGCAGCGTCATGCGGTGGCAGTTGCGCGGCGGTCCGCCCACCCGCGCGGAGCAGATGGCGGCTCTGCACGCCCCGTTGCGCCAGGCCATCGTGCATCTGGTCCTGTGGATCATCGGCGGCATCCTCTTCATGGCGCTCACCGCGGCGGAGATGCCGTCGTTGGCCGTCGCGGTGGCGGTCACCGTGGCCATGGCCGCGGCCATCACGTTCGGTTTCACCTACATGCTGGGCGAGCGCATCCTCCGGCCGGTGGCGGCGCAGGCGCTGAGCGAGGGCCGGTTCGACCGCACCATGACGCCGGGTGTGGGCACCCGCATGGCGATGACCTGGGGCCTGGGCACGTTGATCCCGGTCACCGGGATTCTCCTGCTCTGCGCCACGCAGCTCACCACCGATCTGGTGTTCTCCCCGGATGCGCTGGCGATCGCCATCGCGTTGCTGTGCATCCTCGCCATCGTCCAGGCGTTCTGCCTCTCCATGCTGACCGCCAGTCAGATCTCCGACCCCATCCGGCAGCTACGCCGCGCGATCGAGCGAGTCCAGCGGGGCGACACCGAGGTCCAGGTCGAGGTGTTCGACGGGAGCGAGATCGGCCGCCTGCAGGTCGGGTTCAACCGGATGATGCAGGACTCCTCGGAACGCAAGGTGCTGCGCGAGCTGTTCGGTCAACACGTCGGCGAGGACGTGGCGCGTCGAGCACTGCAATTCGGCACCGAACTCGGCGGCGAGACGCGCTTCGTCGCCGTGCTGTTCGTCGACATGGTGGGCTCCACCGCCGCGGCCTCCGAACGCCCGCCGGGCGAGGTGGTCGACCTGCTCAACGACTTCTTCCGCGTCGTCGTCGACGTGGTCGACCGACACCACGGGTTCGTCAACAAGTTCGTCGGCGACGCCGCTCTCGCCATCTTCGGTGCGCCGCTCGACCGGCCGGACGCGCCGACGGCGGCGCTGTCGGCAGCGCGCGAACTGCGCTCCGAGCTGCACGGGATCGTCGGTCTCGACATCGGCATCGGCGTCTCCGCCGGGCTGGCGGTGGCCGGCAACATCGGGGCGCAGGAGCGCTTCGAGTACACCGTGATCGGCGATCCGGTCAACGAGGCGTCGCGCCTGACCGAGCTGGCCAAGTTCCAACCCAGCCGCGTCCTGGCATCGACCTCGGCGCTGTACTTCGCGGACGAGGACGAGCAGTCGCACTGGGAACTCGGCGAGAAGGTGCAGTTGCGCGGCCGTCGACGGGCGACACATCTGGCGACGCCCGTCGTCTATCCGGACCCCGACTGACCGGACTCGATCCTCGCCCCGACCCGACGGGCCGGGCCGGGCGGTCTCGTTCGTTACGCTGTCCGACGTGGCATCCCCCGAGCACGACGGCCAGGCCGGGGCTCCCCGGTCGGGACGCCACTGGCGGTGGTTGCGCTGGGTGCTCGCGGTCGCGCTGCTCGCCCTGCTCATCGGGGAGGGCGTCTACCTCGCTCCTCGCCTCCACGAATCCTGGCGTGCGCTGACGGAGATGCACTGGGGCATCGCCCTCGCGTGCGTGGTCGCCCAGGCGGTGTCGCTGTCGGCGTTCGCCCGGGTGCAGAAGCAACTGCTCGCCGCGGGTGGTGTCCGGGTGACCCAGCGGCGGTCCCTGTCGGTGATCTACGCCAGCACCGCGATGTCGGTGACCCTGCCGGCCGGACAGGTGTTCTCGACGGCGTTCACCTATCGCGAGACGCGTCGCTGGGGCGCGAGTCCCGTCGTCGCGTCGTGGCAGTTGGCCATCTCGGGTGTCATCGCCGCCCTCGGACTCGCCCTGCCCGGGGTGTCGGGCGCCCTGCTGGTCGGCGGCAGCGCCAACACCACGACGTTGATCCTCCCCGTCGCCGGCGTGATCGCCCTCGTCGCGGCGGTGCGGTACGTCCGCGCCCATCCCCGGTCGATCGTCGCCGCCGGGCGCTGGGGGCTCGCGAAGTACAACGCGCTCCGGGGGAATGCGGCGGATGCGGGCCGCGCCCGGTTGGACGCCATCGTCGACCAGGTGACCTCGGTGCGGCTCGGTCCCCGCGACGCCGCGGCCGCCGCCGGGTTCTCGGCGGTTCATCGCCTCGCCGACGTCGCCTGCCTGGGACTGGCGTGCTTCGCCGTCGGCGCCGACCCGACGATCTACGGCCTGCTCCTGGTGTTCTCGGCCGGGAAGACCGTTGGCTCGATCCCCGGCGCTCCGGGCGGCCTGGTCATCGTCGACGCCACGTTGATCGCCACCCTGACCACCGCGGCGTCCATCAGCGCCTCGCAGGCCGTGGCGGCGGCGCTGGTCTACCGCGTCGTCAGTTTCGTGCTGGTCGCGGTGGTGGGCTGGGTCGTGTTCCTCGCCCTGTTCCGCTCGCACCGCCTCGAGGATGCGCGCGCCGAGTTCGAGCGGGAGAGCGAACGCACCACGGCCGGGGAATAGATGCGGACCACGGTCCGGTTGTGTACGGTGTCGTTCCAAGTCGGTTGAAACCTCAACACACCAGGAGTTCGTCATGACCGCAGCAGTCGCCGTTCCTCAGCTCACCGCCGGTACGTGGGCCATCGACCCCACGCACTCGACCATCGGCTTCACCGTTCGCCACCTCATGGTCAGCAAGGTCCGCGGACGCTTCCAGGACTTCTCCGGCTCGATCACCGTCGACGAGAGCGGCGTCACCGCCATCTCCGCCGACATCGACGTCGCCTCCATCACCACCGACAACGCGCAGCGCGACGGCCACCTCAAGACCGCCGACTTCTTCGAGGTCGAGAAGTTCCCCACCGCCACCTTCCGCTCCACCTCGGTCGCCCCGCAGGGTGACGGCTACGTCCTCACCGGCGACTTCACGCTGCACGGCGTGACCAAGCAGGTCGAACTCACCGTCGAGTACAACGGCGTCAACGCGGGCATGGGCAACGGCCCGGTCGCCGGCTTCGAGGCCACCACCACCATCAACCGCCGCGACTTCGGCATCAGCATCGACATGCCCCTCGAGGGCGGCGGCGCCGTGGTGGGCGACAAGATCACGCTGAACCTGGACATCGAGGCCGGCCTGCAGGCCTGATCCGACTCCCGTCTCGTCGCCCCCGCCGGTGTCACCGGCGGGGGCGACGTGCGTTCGGCGATCTCTATCCTGGTGCCCATGACCACCGCCACCCGCCCGTCGACGACGCGCGTGCTCGCCCCAGCCGTCGCGCTCGACGTGGTGCTCGTGCTCGTCTTCGCCGCCATCGGACGCGGCAGCCACGCCGAAGGTGTCACCGTCGGCGGCACACTGAGCACGGCCTGGCCGTTCCTGGTCGGCCTCGCTGTCGGCTGGGCGGCCACGGTCGCGCTCTACCGGGACAAGCTGGCGCCGCTGCTCATCCTGCCCACCGGGGTTCTGGTGTGGGTGTCGACGGTGGTGGGCGGCATGGTGATTCGGCGCCTGATCGGCGAGGGAACGGCCTTCAGCTTCGTGATCGTGGCGTCGGTGACGTTGGCGGTGTTCCTGCTCGGGTGGCGTGCGATCGCGCGAATCAGAACCAGAGGTACAGCGCGAGCCCGACGCCGCTGAGAGCGATCACCACGCGCAGCGGGCCGGCGGGCACGCGGCGTACCAGCCGCGGACCGACGGCACCGCCGCCCATCGCGCCGAGGGCCATCGCCCCGGCCGCGAGCCAGTGCACCTCACCGGAGAACGCGAACAGGATTGCGGCCACGAGGTTGGCCACACCCAACAGGTAGCTCTTGAGAAGTGCTGCGCGCCAGACGGGTTCGGCCGTGCAGATCAGCGTGAGCGCCATGAACACGACGCCCGCTCCGGCACCGAAGTAGCCGCCGTAGACGGCCACGACGAACAGCGACAGCGGGTAGGCGACCGGGAACGTCCGCGATCCCGCGAGCAACCGGATGCGCGGTTGGGCGAGCACGGCGGCGGACGCGACCAGGATGAGGAACGGCACCAGCCGTTCGAACGACTCTCCCGGCGCCAGCAGGAGGATTCCCGCTCCGGTGAGGCCGCCCAGCGCCGCCCACAGCGTGGACCACAGCAAAGCGCGACCGCCGCGCGCGAGTTCCTTGGTCGACGACGCCGTGGCACCCACTCCGGCGCCGACGAGGGCGACGGTGTTGGTCACGTTCGCGGACACCGGGCTCAGACCCACGGCCAGCAACGCCGGGTACGACACGAGGGACGCCAATCCGGTGACGTAGCCGACCAGACCCGCCCCGAATCCCGCCAGGACGAGCAGGAGAAGGTGAGCGACGGTCACGACCCGAGCGTATCGGGGACGGTGTCACTCGCTGGGCGCGGCCATCTCCCGCAGCAGGCGATTGGTCATGCGGGCGGCGGCGTCGGTGCTGTCCGCGTCCTCGATGTGGACCGCGAACGCCAGGTCGCCGCGGGTCCCGAGGAACCACCGGCCGTCGTCGCCGTCGCCGGACAGGCCGATCACGGCGGGGTCGGCGATGCCGGCCTTCCGCGCGTCGTCGGCGAGCGTGCGACGGAGACCACTCAGCACGTCCCCCGGAACCGGGGACCCGGCCGCGGACACCGTCGCCGGTCGTCCGTCCACCACGAACGGCACCGGGGCGGACCCGCGCGCCACCGCCGCGGCCATCTGCGCCAGACCGAACGGGGTGACGGCGAAGTCGCCGGCCTGCCCGCGGGTCGAGGCCAGCGAGGCGCCGCGGATCTGGTCGACGGCGGTGCGTCCCTCGGGCAGAGTCGCGGTCACGGTCTCGAGCCCGGCGAGGTCGTACGACACACCGAGTCCGAATTGCCGTGCGGCGTCGGCGAAATCGATGCCCTGGCGGTCCGCCGAGGCCGCGACCACGTCGCGCACCGCGTCGGCCGGGTGCAGGGCGGTGAACGCGGGCGTCCCCTGATCGTTGGCGTAGCTGTTCTGCGCGGCGGCCACGACGGCGCCGCTGGACGGCCGCGTGACGACGATCGACGCCGGCGTCCCCACACTGACCACCGCGTTCAGGGCCGCGAGTTGCAGCGCGGGATCCAGCGAGGACGTCAGGTCGGGCGTTCCGGGCCCCTGGTACCCGGCCAGCTGCGTCGTCTCGCCGTCGGCGTCGGTGGCCTGCACGGCCCATCCCGCCGTGCCGTCGCGGTCGGCCTGCCAGACGGAGCGCAGCGCGTCGAGCACCGGGGAGTTGAGTCGCCGGTCGGTCGCGATCAGCTTCGGCTCGGCGTAGAGGACGACGCCGGGAATCGCGCGCAGGTCGTCCTCGAGGACGGCGTAGTCGTCGGCGCGCAGGTTGACCGCGGTGATCACGGCTCCGGGCGCCGCGGCGGCGTCGGCGAGCAACGACTCTGCGGTGATGAGCGGGGCGACGACATCGATGACGTCGGCGAGGCGGGCTGCGCTGGCGGCGAGGTCGGACGTGGCGGCGGGGTCGAGGCGCACCGAGGCGACGTTCTGCGCGGTCATCATGACCGCACCCGAGGAGTCGAGGACACGAGGCGCGGGCGCGTCGGTGCGGGTGTAGCGGACGGTCTCGCCGGCGCCGGAGTGCGGCATGACCACCGCCGGGTCCCACGCGATGCGCCAGCCGACGCCGAGCTTCTTCGCCGTCCCCTGCGTACTGACGTGCCAGGTGCGATCGTCGCCGGGACGGGGAGCACCGAAGGACCACGACGTGTCGACGGTGAAGAATCCGGACGCGTCGTCGAGACCGATGTACTGCGACACGCGGCGGGTGGCGACGCCCGGACCCATCGCGTCGAACATCTCCTCGAGGGTATGGGCCGCGGCGTTGGGGTAGGACGTCAGCGCGGCGGCCGCGGCCACGTCACGCTGGTCGAGGGCGGCGACGAAGCGGTCCACCAGAACGGCGGCCTCGCTGCGCGGCTTGTGCACCACGAACGAGGCGATCGTCGCGAGCGAGACGAACACTGCGAGCAGCGCGACGACGTACCGGGGACGCAGAGCCATTCCCCAATGTTCACATCAGTCACACGAGTAACACAGCACGGGCAGCGCTCGGAGCGGTCACGGTTCGGTCACCGCTCGGTTCGGCATCGGTGTCACCGCCGGTTCCGAGCCGACCGCGACGTCAGCGCAGGTACCGCCCCGCGGCCGCGAGTGCCGGCGCGGAGGAGTCGCCGCCCGCGACGAAGACCGCGAACGCGAGATCGCCGCGGATGCCGACGAACCATCCGTGCGCCGGGCCGCCGGCGACCTCCGCCGTGCCCGTCTTGCCGAGCAGCCCGTCGAGGTCGCGCAGCTCCGAAGCCGTGCCGTTCTGGACGGTCTCGCGCATCATCGCCCGGATCTCGTCGGTGACCCGGGCGGGAGCCGGCTCCGGCGTGCTGTCCGGGGTCCCCGGTCGACCGACGATCATGACCGGCGCGGGGGTGCTGCCGTCGGCGATCGACGCGGCCACCAGGGCCATCCCGAACGGCGACGCCGTCACGGTGCCCTGGCCGATCGCGGACTCGACGCGCTCGGCCGGCGTGGTGGCGGGCGGGACACTGCCGGTCACGGTGGTCAGTCCCGGCGTCACGTAGTCGACGCCGAGGCCGAACTGCGCGGCGGCGTCCCGCAGCGCGGTGTCCGGGAGCCCGACGGCGAGCTGACCCATCGTGGTGTTGCAGGACCGGGCGAACGCCGTGGTGAGCGGGACGGACCCGAGATCGAAGTTGTCGTCGTTGGGAATGGTTCGTCCCTCGATGTTCGCCGATCCGGGGCACGGAACCACGGTGTCGGGCGTGACCTCACCGGCCTGCAGCGCGGCCGAGGTGGTCACCGTCTTGAAGGTGGACCCGGGCGGGTAGAGCCCGGTGAGGGCCACCGGACCCTGCGCGTCGGCGGCGGCGTTCTGCGCCACGGCCACGACGTCCCCGGTCGACGGGCGGAGGGCGACGATCGCCGCGGCGTTCGGCAGCGCGGTCAGTGCGTTCTCCGCCTTGAGCTGCTGCAACGTGTCCAGGGACACGCGGATGTCGTCCCCCGTCGTGGCGTCCTCACCCGTCAGTCGCTGGGTGGGGGCGCCGTCCGGTCCGACGAGCTGCACGGCCCACCCGGCCGTGGCGTCCTGCTGCTCCTGCCAGACGGCGGCGACGTCGTTCAGCGCCGGCGAGGTGAGCGCTCGGTTGTCCGTGAGGAGCCGCGTCTGCTTCGACAGGGTCACGCCGGGGATCGCGGCGAGCAGCGACTCGATGGGGGCGATGTCCTCGTCGCGCAGGGTCACGGCCGTCACCGGGGACCCACCCGCCGTGGCCAGCGATTCGCCGAGCGACTCCGCGGTGACGGTGGGCGCGAAGGGCGACACCAGCGCGGCGACGGCTCCGGCATTCGCCGACGCGTCGAGGTTCACCAGGGTCACCACCTGCTGCGACATCAGCGGAGCGCCCGAGGCGTCGAGAACGCGGGGGACGCGGTCCGCGGCGAGCGTCGTGTAACGGACGGTGGTGTCCGGGGTCAGTCCGGCCACCACGGTTCCGGGATTCCAGGTCACCTGCAGGCCGGCGCCCCGGTCCGCGACCGAGCCCTCCGTGGTGTAGGTCCAGACCCGTTCGGTGGCGGTGGGGGCGGCCGACGTGCTCGTGGCTGCCGCAGTGGTCGACGCGGTCGACTCCGGGGTGTCGGTGGTCGACGCGGTCGACTCCGGGGTGTCGGTGGTCGAGGTGGCCGACTCCGGCGTGTCGTCGTCCGTCGGCGTGAAGGACCACGACGCCGACAGCGTGAACGTCTGCTGCTCCTCGTCGGTTCGGGAGACCGTGAAGCGCGGAGTGGCGGTGACGCCGGAAGCGCTGCCGACGCCCCCGAGGCCGGCGTAGATGCCGTCCAGTGCCGTGGTGGCGGCGGCCGGGTCGGAGGTGATCTCGGCCGCGGCCGCGACGTTCTGCGTGCTCAAGGCCTCGGCGAACCGATCCGCGAGCGACCTGACCTGCGACGGCGGCTCGCTGGAACACGCCGACGCCACCAGGGCGAGGACCAGGGCGGCGGCGCCGAACGACGCCGAACGACGGACCGGGTGACGAGTGATCGCGGCAGGCACGTGCTGATAGTGCCCCACGGGTCCGACGGTCACACGCCGTCCACGCCGCGCCGTCCGATCCGCGTGGCTTCCAGCAGTCCGCGTCGGCTGCAACACCAGCGGATCGCGGCAACGGGCGCGGATCGAGGCCCGCCGTCTCGCGCCAGTCGTCGACAGTCCCGGCGTTGGCGTGTAATCATGTAACTGCCGGTGTAATCAAGTAACACCCGAGCCGAGGAGGTTCCCATGTCATCGCACGAGCATCCGTTCGACCGAGGCCACCGCGGCCGCCGCGGCGGCCCCCGACCGCGAGGGGAACGCATCGGGCGTCCCGGCGGCTGGCAGCAGAAGGACGTCCCCGACGCCGGCGACGCCGAGCAGTGGTTCCTCGGGCGCCTCCCCGATACCTGGTACGACGGCGCGGTCACCGTCGAGGTGGACCGCGAGGAGATCGTCGTCGTCGGCGAGCTGTCGGTGCCGGACTCCTCCGCCGCCACGGTGGAAGGCCGCATCGCGCGCTTCCGCGAGGACACCCGCGGCGACCGCATGCGCATCGCCGACGAAGCCGAGGCCCGCTACGGCCGCAAGGTCGCGTGGGGTGTCGTCGTCGACGGCGAGACCACCCTGTTCACCCATCTGGCGGTGCCGGTGATGACGCGGCTGCGTCAGCCGGAGCGCAAGGTGCTCGACACACTGGTCGACGCCGGAGTCGCGCGATCCCGCGCCGATGCGCTCGCCTGGGCGGTCCGCCTGACCGGCGACCACATCGATCCCTGGCTCGCCGAGCTCCGCGACGCCATGCGCACGGTCGACGACCTTCGAGCCAAGGGCCCCGACTTGGGTTGAGCGACAACGAGAACCGGAAATCACCTTGACGGTCTGTTCCACCCGCCCCTACCATCGGACGCGACCGTGTTCCCGACGAACGGACAGCATCGAGTGATCACCTCGCAGTAGTGCGGATCCCACCGGCGAATCCTCGCGGTGGCCACGTCACTCCTCTCGAGGTTCTCCTTGTCTCGATCCCTCTCGTCCGAGCAGTCGTCGGTCGTCGTCACCGACCTCACGTATTCCTTCCCCGACGGGCGCACCGTCGTCGACGGCCTGACCGTCACCTTTCCGGCCGGCACCACCGGCCTGGTGGGCGCCAACGGTTCCGGTAAATCGACTCTGCTGCAACTGATCGCAGGCCGACTCACGCCGTCGTCGGGCACCGTCACCGTCCGCGGCAGCCTCGGTTACGTCCCGCAACGGTCCGACGTCGGAACGTCCCCGACGGTGGCCGACCGGCTCGGCATCGCCGAGGTGCGGGCCGCGCTGGCCCGCATCGAGCGTGGATCGACCCGGCCGTCGGACTTCGACACGGTCGGGGCCGACTGGGACGTCGAGGAACACAGCCTGGCCACGTTGGGCTCGGTCGGTCTCGACGTGAGTGGCAGCGGCACAGCGTATCTCGATCGAACCGTCCAGTCGCTGTCCGGCGGCGAGGCGACCCAGTTGGCGGTGGCCGCGCAGATGCTGCGTCGTCCCGACGTGCTGGTGCTCGACGAGCCGACGAACAATCTCGACGGTCGTGCGCGAGCGGCACTGCGCCGCGCCGTCGGGGGCTGGCCGGGCACCGTGATCGTGGTGAGCCACGACGTCGCCCTGCTCGAGACCATGGACCGTATCGCTGAAATGCGTTCGGTCCGTGAGCAACCGGCCACGATCACCCTGTTCGGTGGCAACTTCTCGCACTACCGCGCCGCTGTCGAGGCCGAGCAGGACGCCGCCCTGGCCGCGGCACGGGCGGCCGAGCAGGACGTGCGTCGACAGCACCGCGACCTGCAGGACGCCCGAACCACGATCGACCGCCGACGCAAGATGGGCGACAAGGCCGACCGCGAGAAACGGGTGCCGAAGATCGTGGCCCACAATCGGCGCAGCGCCGCGCAGGAATCCGCGGCGCGCTACCGGTTGGGTCACGAGAAACGGCTGTCCTCCTCACGTGAGCGGCTCGACGAGGCCCGCGACGCGATCCGCGACGACGCGGAGATCGTCGTCGACCTGCCCGGTACCGAGGTGCACTCGGATCGCACGGTCGTCGACACCGGTGACGTCGAGATGAACTGTGGCGGACGCTTTCCCGGACGCACGGTGCGGTTGACCGTCATCGGCCCGGAACGCGTCGCGGTGACCGGTGACAACGGCGTCGGCAAGACGTCGCTGCTCCGCGCGCTGCGCCCCGACGTGCCCTCGGCCTACCTGACGCAGAGTCGCGACGATCTGGACGACGACCTGTCGGTCGTGGAGAACGTCACGGCCGTCGCCCCCACCGCGACCGTCACCGAGATCCGCACGCGGTTGGCTCGGTTCCTCTTCCGGGGTCGCCGGGCCGAGGCCGCCGTCCGCACCCTCTCCGGTGGCGAACGGGTGCGGGCCGCCCTGGCCACCCTGCTGCTGACGGAGCCCCCACCCCAGCTGTTGATCCTCGACGAGCCGACCAACGATCTCGATCTCGCGTCGCGGGAGCAGCTGGTCTCGGCACTGCGCTCGTTCCGCGGTGCGCTGGTCGTCGTGTCTCACGACGTCGACTTCCTGGAGCAGCTGAGGGTGACGCGGCGGCTGCATCTGTCGGCAGAGGGGCTCGCCCCGACCTGAGGCCCGGAGGGGCTCGCCCCGACCTGAGGCCCGGAGGGGCTGGTTCCGACCTGACAGACTGACACCGTGGATTTCGCGATCAACCCCGTCGACGGCACGCGCATCGCCTACACCGTGACCGGCGCCTCCGACGGACCCCCGGTACTGCTGGTGCACGGCAGCCTGCTGTCGCACCAGATCTGGCGCACGTTCGGGTACGTGCGCGCGTTGCGCGAGACCTACCGAGTGATCCTGGTCGACCAGCGCGGCCACGGGCGCAGCGACGCGCCCCGGAGCGAGGACGCCTACCGAATGGACCGCGTCACGGCGGATCTGGTGGCGGTGCTCGATGCGGTCGACCTCCGTGCGGTGCACTACGTCGGCTATTCGTTCGGGGGCCGCTCGGGCCTGCACCTGGCGGTGGCGCATCCGGGCCGGGTCGCCTCGGCGCTGATCGGCGGCGCCGGGGCCGGGAGTCAACGCGGCGCGCTCGACAGTCTGTTCTTCGACGGCAGCGCCGACGTTCTGGCCGAGCGGGGCATGGCGGGCTTCGTCGACGAGTGGGCCGCGCGCCGCCGGTTCCCGGTCGACTCGGGAACGCGAGCGGCGTTCCTGCGCAACGATTCCGACGCTCTGGCAGCCTACTTCCGGGCGTCGGACGCCGATCCCGGCCTGCCCGACGACGCCGTCCGCGCCCTCGACGTCCCGATGTTGTTCTCGGTCGGCTCGCGGGACGTCCAGCGCATCGCGGACACCCGCCGCACGGCCGCGCTGGTCCCCGGCGCCGAGTACATCGAACTGCCGGGGTACGACCACGCGACGGCGGTGGCCGCCCCCGAGGCCGTCGACCTCACGCGCGAATGGCTCGGCAGGGTCACGTCAGCCGGCACGTAGCGCGAGGGTGACCGCGTCGTCGAGGCCCGACGTCCAGACGTCGCCGTGCCCCGGCAGCACCGTGGCGGCCGACACCTCGCGCAGCGCGACCAACGACGCTCGGGCCTGCGGCACGTTCGCCGTGGCCGCAGCCGGGACCACGCGCGGTCCCGTGTGCCCGGTGTAGGGGTCGTGAGTGACCAGCGCGTCGCCGACGATGATCGCGTCGCGGTCCGGAAAGTGCAGTGCGACATGGCCGAACGTGTGGCCGGGTGTCTCGATCAGGCGGGGGAGCCGGGAATCGCGGCGTCGACGCCGACGGGGACGACGTCCGTCACACCTCGCACTCCCAACGCACCGGCGAGAACGATCGACCCCAGAATGGGCAGCGACCGAGGATGGCGGAGCGGGAACAGGACCCGCGACCGCTCGCGCTGGTAGGTGTAGGGAAGGTGCGCCAGCGTCTCGTCGGCGTGGTGCACCCACACCGGTACGCCCCACGTGCGACCGATTCGTGCCGCGAGCCCGACGTGGTCGAAGTGCGCGTGGGTGAGCATCACGCCGACGACGTCGGACGGTGCGCGACCGAGCCGGGACAGCGCCGAGAGCAGGTCACCCCACATCCGCGGCAGACCGGCGTCGACGACGAGAATGCCCTCGTCGACCTCGACCAGGTACATGTTGGTCACCGCCCGGCAGAGTCGATGGATGCCGGGCGCCTCGTCGGGGACGAACACTGTGTCTCTCCTTCGTCGGGATCGTCCGGGCGTTCCCGTGGGTCGACGCGCCAAACCGATCGAACGCTCGTCGGTAGCCTGACCCTCATGGCGTCACGGTTCTGGTCCCTGCTCGGTCGATCGGTCGCGAAGGGACACGCGCGGTCGCGCCGGGCGGTGGCGGACGCCGGGTCGGTCGACGTCGACACGGTGACTGCCGACGCGTTGCGCGAGAAGTTCGACCTCCCGCGGTTCTTGGCCCTCGCACGGGAGACCGCCGACACCGCGATCGGGCTGCGCCCGTTCGACACCCAGCTCTACGCCGCCGTCCGGTTGCTCGAGGGCGACGTGGTGGAGATGGGGACCGGCGAGGGCAAAACGCTCGCCGGGGCGATCGCCGCGGCCGGGTACGTCCTGCAGGGGCGCACCGTGCACGTGGTGACGGTCAACGACTTCCTCGCCCGGCGCGACGCCGAGTGGATGGAGCCGTTCTACCGCGCCCTGGGCATCGACGTCGGGGCCGTCACGGCGGAGTCCACCGCGGACGAGCGGCGCAGCGCGTACGCCTGCGCGGTGACCTACGCGTCGGTCAACGAAATCGGATTCGACGTTCTCCGTGACCATCTGGTGGACGATCCCGCCGATCTCGTCGCCCCCACCGCGGACGTCGCCGTGGTCGACGAGGCGGATTCGGTCCTCGTCGACGAGGCGCTGGTACCGCTGGTCCTGGCCGGCGGCACCGAGCAGGACGGCGGAGCCGACGACGTGCTGGCCGCCGTGCGCACGCTCGATCCGGACACCGACCACGCCACCGACACCGAGCGTCGCAACGTCTTCCTCACCGACGCGGGGGCGGAGAAGGTCGAGGTCGCACTGGGCGGCATCGATCTCTACAGCGAGGAGCACGTCGGGACCACGTTGGTGCGAGTCAACCTCGCGCTCCACGCGCAGGTGTTGCTGCGCCGCGACGTCGACTACATCGTGCGCGACGGCCGGGTGCAGTTGATCGACGCGTCTCGTGGACGGGTGGCGGATCTGCAGCGGTGGCCCGACGGGCTGCAGGCGGCGGTGGAGGCCAAGGAGGGGCTGCGACGCACCGACACCGGCCGCATCCTGGACAGCATCACCGTGCAGGCCGTGATCGGTCGGTACCGTCGGGTGTGCGGCATGACGGGCACGGCTCTCGCTGCGGGAGAACAACTTCGGACGTTCTACGGTCTCGGCGTGTCGGTGGTGGAGCCGAACGAGCCGTTGATCCGCGTCGATCGGCCCGATCGGGTCTACGCGACGGCCCCCGAGAAGACCGCGGCGGTGGTCACGACGGTGGCGGAGGCCCACGCCGAGGGTCGGCCCGTCCTGGTGGGCACGCACGACGTGGCCGAATCCGAAGCACTCTCGGAACGGCTGACGGCGCACGGAGTTCCGGTGACCACCCTCAACGCCAAGAACGACGCCGAGGAGGCGGACATCGTCGCCCGGGCGGGGGAACGCGGGGCGGTGACCGTCTCGACGCAGATCGCGGGGCGCGGCACCGACATTCGCCTCGGCGACGGTGTGCGCGAGCTCGGCGGACTCCTGGTGGTGGGCACCGGACGCTTCGTCACCGAACGCCTCGACAACCAGCTGCGCGGGCGCGCGGGGCGGCAGGGCGATCCGGGCGAGTCGGTGTTCTTCGCCTCCTGGGACGATCCCCTGGTCACCTCCTTCCTCGACGCGAAGGACCGGCCGGGTACGCCCGACGCGTCGGGCTTCGTCGCCGCACCGTCCGCAGCGTCGCGCATCGACCACGCCCAGCGCGTCGCCGAGGGCGCCATGCTCGCCACCCACTCCTCGACGTGGCGCTACAACCGCCTGACCGCGCAGCACCGCGACATCCTCGACACCCGTCGTCACGCCCTCCTCACCACCGACGAGGCGTGGGGCCTGCTCGCCGGCCGCAACCCGGAGCGGGCCGAGCAGCTCGCCGACGACGTGCCGCACGACGTGCTGGTCGTCGCGGCGCGGCGGATCGTGCTGCACCACCTCGACCGCGCGTGGAGCGACTACCTGGCCCACCTGGCCGACGTCCGGGAGAGCATCCACCTGCGTGCGCTGGGCCGGGAGAACCCGCTCGACGAGTTCCACCGCATCGCGATCGACGCGTTCGCCGAGGTGCAGTCGCGGGCTCTGGACGAGTCGGACCGCACCTTCCGGACCGCCGACATCGGTCCGGACGGGGTGGACCTGGAGTCGCTGGGGCTCGTGCGGCCGTCGTCCACCTGGACCTACGTGCGGGAGTCGGAGCGGCCGTCGCTGTTCTGACCGCCGGCCGATCGATGCTGCGCCGGGGGCACACCAGCGCGCCTAATCGACGGGATCCCGCCGTTTGCGGCGACTTCTGTGCACGCAGGCATGGCGCCCGGGGCCGATCGGCCCGAACCATTGCGAGCGAGCACTCTCTTTCTGTACGGTGACGCCATCCCACGTGATGGAGGTCACATGAGCGACTACGACGTCATCCTGTCCGGCGGCACGGTGTTCGACGGCAGCGGCGGGCCCGGCGTCCGCGCCGACGTGGGCATCAGCGGCGGGGAGGTCCGCGCGGTGTCCTCGACCCCGCTCGAGCCCGGCCCGGACACCGAGGTGATCGACGCCACCGGTCAGTGGGTGATGCCGGGCTTCGTGGACGTGCACACGCACTACGACGCCGAGGTCCTGGTCGGCCCGGGCCTCACCGAATCCGTCCGCCACGGCGTGACGACGGTGCTGCTGGGCAACTGCTCGCTGTCCACCCTGTACTCGACACCCGTCGACATCGCCGACCTCTTCAGCCGCGTCGAGGCGCTCCCCCGTGACCACGTGCTCAAGGCCGTCGACACCCACAAGACGTGGTCCAACCCGGAGGAGTACATCGCTGCGCTCGAGCGACTCCCGTTGGGCCCGAACATCGCTGCACTCGTGGGCCACTCGGACCTGCGGGCCAAGGTCATGGGCCTCGACCGGTCCACCGATCCGAGCCAGCGGCCCACCCGCCGGGAGAGCGCGCAGATGGCCGAGGCGCTCGACCGTGCGCTCGACGCCGGCCTGCTCGGCCTGTCGACCATGACCAACCCGTGGGACAAGCTCGACGGCGACCGGTACCGCTCGCGCTCCCTGCCCTCGTCGTACGCGTCGTGGTCGGAGTTCCGCCGGCTGCACCGCATCCTGCGTCGCCGGGGCCGACTCCTGCAGTCGATCCCGAACCTCAACACCAAGTACGACATGATCTTCTTCCTCGGCGCCGCCACGGGTGTCGGCCGGAAGGCGCTCAAGGTGTCGCTGCTCGCCGCCGCCGATCCCAAGGCGTCCCCGTGGATCCATCGCATCTTCGGCCCCCTCGCGGCATTGGTGAACGGGCCCGGCCGGGGCGACTTCCGCTGGCAGCACCTGCCCACCACCTTCGACGTGTACTCCGACGGTATCGATCTGGTGGTGTTCGAGGAGTTCGGTTCCGGCCGGGCTGCGCTGCACCTGCGAGAAGAGCTGGGCCGCAACGAGTTGCTGCAGGACGAGGCCTACCGCCGGTGGTTCCGCGCGGACTTCGAGAAGAAGTTCTCCTCCCGGGTGTGGCACCGCGACTTCGCGGACGCGGAGATCACCGAGTGCCCCGACGCGTCGGTGGTGGGCAAGAACATCGCCGAGGTGGCCGAGGAACGCGGAATTCACGTGGTCGACGCCTTCCTCGATCTGGTCGTCGAGCACGGACGGAAGCTGCGCTGGCACACCACGATCGCCAACCATCGCCGCAAGCAGATGGACAGGCTGATCACCCGACCGGGCGTGACCGTCGGCTTCTCCGACGCGGGCGCGCACCTGCGGAACATGGCGTTCTACAACTTCGGCATTCGCCTGCTGCGTCGGGTGCACGACGCGCGGGAGGGCTTCCTCACCGTCGCGCAGGCCGCGCACAAGCTCAGCGGCGAGTTGGCGGACTTCTACGGCGTCGACGCCGGCCACCTGCGGATCGGGGACCGGGCGGACATCGTCGTGGTGAACCCGGCCGGCCTGACCGACGAGGTGGACGCGTACCGGGAGGAAACCATGCCGGAGTTCGGCGGCCTGAGCCGCATGGTGAACCGCAACGACGACGCGGTCACCGCCACGCTCGTCGGCGGCCGGGTGGTCTACCGCGGCGGCCGCTTCGCCTCGTGGTTCGGCGTCTCCGAGCGCGCCGGGCAGTTCCTGCGCGCCGGCGTGCGCACGCCCGCCGCGGGCGCGGCCGCTGCGGGCGAAGACCGCCGATCGGCCGCCGCGGGCGCCGACCGCCGACCGGCAGCAGTGTGAGGCGGACCCAGGAGGAACGCCGGACCGCGACCGTCGGCAAGCTCGTCGACGCCGCGATCGCCTCGCTGTGCGAGAAGGGCTACGCCGCCACGACGGTCACCGAGGTGGTCACCCGCGCGGGCCTGTCCTCGGGCGCGATGTTCCGGCACTTCCCCACTCGGCTCGACCTGATGGTGGCGGCGGCGGACGAGGTGCGCCGCCGACAGTTCGAGGAGTTCCGCACGGGTCTGTCGGCGTTCGGATCGGCGTCGGTCGAACACTGCCTGACCCTGTTGCGCGCGGCGTGCCGGGCACCGATCAACGGCGCCTGGTACGAGCTGCTCATCGCGGCGCGCAGCGATCAGGCATTGCGAGAGCGGCTGGTGCCTTTCACCGAGCGGTACCACGCGGAGATCGTCGCGCTCGGCCGAACCCTGCCCATTGCCGGGGCACTGCCCCCGGCCGAGGTGGATACCGTGCTCTTCTCGGTGGTATTCCTCCTCGACGGGGAGGCCCTCTCCGCCGTCGTGCATCCGCAACCCGAGCAGGAGCAGCTCCGGCTGGACCTGGTTGCCCGGTTGTTGCGCGGCGACTCGGTGCATCGACGAAGCGAGGCGAGTTGACCCAGCAGGAACCACCCGAGCCGCACGCGCAGTGGACGGTCCGGTCCACCGGAGCGGACGTCGCGGTCTTCGAGTACGGCCGACGCGACGCGGAGACGACCGTCGTTCTCGTGCACGGATATCCGGACGATCACCGCATGTACGAGCCGCTGATCGCCGCGATCGGCGACCGCGCTCGCGTCGTCGCCTACGACACCCGCGGCGGTGGTGACACCCTCCTCGACACTCCGGACCGCACCGCGTCCTACGCCCTCGAGCGACTGGCCGAGGATTTCTGGGCAGTGGTCGACTCCATCCCCGATCGCGGCGGTCCGGTCCACGTGTTCGCGCACGACTGGGGATCGGTCCAGATGTGGGATCCGTTGCGCGACAGTCGCGCTCGTGTCGACGTCGCCTCCTACACCTCGGTGTCCGGACCCAGCATCGACCACCTGCGGGCAGTGTCGCGCCGGCGGGGCCTGCGCCCCTGGCAATGGCCGTCGTTGATCGGCCAGCTGGGTCGGTCCTGGTACATCTGGGGCTTCCACGTCCCCGTGCTCGGGAAGTACGTGCCGACGGCGTTCGTCAAGGCCGGACCGAACGATCCGGCTCCCGCGGCCACACCCGAGAACATGGCACGCGGGGTGGAGTTGTACCGCGCCAACATCGTTCGACGGATGATCGCCGGGCCCGAGCCGCGGTGCGAGGTGCCGACGACCATCGTCGTACCGCGGCGGGACCGCTTCCTCTCCCCCGATCTCGTCGAGGGCGTGGAGCGGTGGGCCCCGGATCTGCGGATCGTGCGGGTCGACGCCAAGCACTGGTGGCCCTGGACCCACCCCCGCGACGCGGCGGATCTTCTCCTCGGTCGCTCCTGAGCCGGGAGCGTCGCCGGATCACTCGACCCGGCGCCCGCCCTCCAGTCGGACCACTCGATCGGCGACGGCGATCACCGCGGCGTCGTGCGAGACGCAGACCACCGCGGCGCCGCGCTGTGCCTCGTCGACCATCGCGGCCCGGATCCGCTCGGCGCTCGCGGCGTCGAGTCCAGTGGTCGGCTCGTCGAGCAACAGCAGGTCCGCCCGCCGCGCGAGCCCCTGGGCGAGCAACGCACGCTGACGCTGACCGCCGGACACCGTCGCGAACGACGCCGAGGCGAGATCGGCGATGTCGAGGCGGCGCAGCGCGTCGTCCACCAGCGCCCGGGTGCCCGCACGCGCGGGGCGCCACCGACCGAGCCGACCCCAGGTACCCACCGTCACGACGTCCCGGACGGTGAGCGGCAGGCCGTCGGACACGGCGGTGCGCTGGGGAACGAATGCGATCGTCCCCGACACCACCCGCCGACCCGCCGTCGGCACCACGGTGCCCGCGATCGTCTCCACCAGAGTCGATTTGCCGGAACCGTTGGGTCCGGCGATCACCGTCACCGTGCCCGCGCGGACGTCCAGGTCGACGTCGCGCAACGCCACGGTGCCGTCGTATTCCACGCGGAGTCGGGTGAGGTGGGCCGCAACGAGGGTCATCACCACACCATAGCCGGTTTTGATAATCGTTTTCGATACTGTTACGTTCCCGACCGTGACGAATCCGGCACTCGGTGCGCTGATGGACCCGTTCGCCCACGGGTTCGTCCAGCGCGCTGCCCTGGGCGGTGCGCTGGTGGCCGTGCTCTGCGGTGTCGTCGGCACCTGGGTCGTGGTGCGCGGCATGGCCTTTCTGGGTGAAGCGCTCGCGCACGGCATGCTGCCGGGGGTCGCGCTCGCCACCGTGCTGGGTGGTCCCGTGCTGGTGGGCGGAGCCATCGGCGCCGCGGTCATGAGCGTCGGTATCACCGCGCTGCAGCGTCGCGGCCGACTGTCGTACGACACCAGCATCGGCCTGCTGTTCGTGGCCATGCTCGCACTCGGCGTCATCGTCGTGTCCCACTCCGGAAGCTTCGCCACCGACGCCACCACGATCCTGTTCGGCGACGTGTTGGCGATCGACGAGACCGACCTCGTTCTCCTCGCCGTGGCCACGGCGGTCGGAATCGCCGCCGCGACGGCCTTCCACCGCCCTCTCGTGGCGCTCGCGATCGACCCGCGCATCGCCGCCGTCCTCGACCTGGGCCCCCGCTCGGCCCGCGCGGTCCTGGTCGCCCTCGTCACCCTCGCCGTCGTGTCGTCGTACCAGGCCGTCGGCTCGCTGCTGGTCGTCGGCCTGTTGCTCGCCCCGGCCGTGGCGGCCGGTCCGTGGACCGACCGCATCCCGACCCGGATGGTCCTGGCGGCCGTGATCGGGGTCGCCAGTGTCGTTGTCGGCCTGCTGGTCTCGTGGCACGCAGCCACCGCGGCCGGCGCCTCGATCGCGGCCACGGCCATCGCGGCGGCCGCCCTGTCGCACGCGGCGCACGCGGCTCTCCCACCCGTCGACGCGCGTCGACACCCGTCCCCGAAAGGTCACCGTGCACCATCGACTGACCCGCGCCGTCCTGGCGCCCGCTCTTCTCACGCTCGCCCTGTCCGGGTGCAGCGCCGAGCCCGCACCGGTCGACGATCGGGCGGCCGACGAGACCGCCGTCGACGCGAGCGGTGACGGCCACGGCGCGATCGACGGCGCCGAGGAACTGGCCGAGCCGCGCCTCGGTCTCACGTCCGTCGACGCCGCCGGGACGGTCACCCACCTCGACCTTCTCGACGAGACGACGACCGAGCTCGGTAGTGTCGACCCTCCCCGCGCGGTGCACACCGACGGTCGATACCTGTTCGTGCAGAACGATTCCGGCGTCGAGATCGTCGACAGCGGTGTGTGGACGTGGGACCACGTCGACCACTTCCACTACTACCGGGCGCAGCCGCGCCTCCTCGGCACGGTGCCCGGGGACGGCGACGTCACCGTGAGCACGACGAACTCGTCGACGTCCGGCGGGACGGGGCTGTACTTCGCCGGGTCCGGCGACGCCGTCCTGCTCGACACCGAGGCACTCTCTCGCGGTGAGATCCGCGAACTCTTCCGCGTCACCGGCGCTCCGGGTCCCGGCCTGACCGTCCCGGTCGGCTCGTTCGCGCTCGTCACCGAGGGGAGCGGCGCGTCGCGCACCGTCGTCGGCCGTGCCGCCGACGGGACACCCACCGGGGTCGTCGACTCGTGCCCCGACGTCGGCGGTACCCGGACCACGCGGGTCGGTGCCGTGATCGGCTGCGCCGACGGCGCCCTCCTCGCCACGGCCACCGACGACGACGTGACGACGCAGCGCATCCCCTACCCCGAGGGGCTGTCCGGTATGTCCGTGGCCGAGTTCGACAACCGAGAGGGCCGGCCGACGGTCGCCGGCCTGGTCGGCGACGAGATCCTGCTCCTCGATACCCGCGACAGATCCTGGACCCGGCTGCCGGCTCCGGCCCCGCTGGTGCACGTCACCGCGGTCGACGACGGCGACGACCACGTGCTCGCCCTGGCCCGCGACGGACGCGTTCTCGTCCTCCGCGGTACCGACGGAGCGGTCCTGGCCGAGACTCCGGCCCTCGTCGCGGACTCGATCGCCGCCGGTGCCGCGCCGACGCTCGTCGCCGACCAGCAGCGGGCCTACCTGAGCGGACCCGTCGAGAAGACCCTGTACGAACTCGATTTCGCGGACGACGCGCGCATCGCCCGCACCTTCGACACGGCGACCGAACCCGTGTTCACCGCCGGGACGGGGCGCTGACATGACACGATCGTTACTGTCCCTCGCCGCGGTCGCCCTGGTGATCTGCGGCGCCGCAGCGTGTTCCGCGACGGACGACGATCGGCCCACCGTCGTCGTCTCCACCAACATCCTCGGCGACGTGGTCGAGAGCGTCGTCGGCGACGAGGCGCGCGTGGTCACCCTCATGAAGCCGAACGCCGACCCGCACTCGTTCGAGATCTCGGCGCAGGACGGTGCCCTGCTGCGGTCCGCCGATCTGGTCGTCTCCAACGGTCTGGGACTCGAGGAAGGTCTCCAACAGCACCTCGACGCGGCTGCGGCAGAACGAGTTCCGACCTTCGTCGCCGGCGATGCCGTCGACGTCCTCGACTACCGGGACGGCGACGCGGCGGGAACGCCGGACTCGCACTTCTGGACCGACCCGACGCGGATGATCGACGTGGTCACCGCGCTGGAACCCGCGCTCTCCGGCCTGGACGGGGTCGACCCCGACAGGATCGCCGCGCAGACCGCCGAGTACACCGCGCGCCTGACCGAGCTCGACCGCACGATGGCAACGACGTTCGACGCCATTCCGCGCGATCGCCGAGCCCTCGTGACCAACCACCACGTGTTCGGCTACCTTGCGGACCGCTACGACTTCGACGTCGTCGGCACCGTGATCCCCGGCGGGACCACCCTCGCCGCACCGTCGGCGTCCGACCTGTCCGACCTGGTCGACGCACTCGAACGCACCGGAGTCCCGGCCGTGTTCGCCGAATCCTCCGCACCGGACCGACTCGTTCGAGCCCTGGCCGACGAGGCCGACCTCGAGGTGCGCGTCGTCGAGCTCTTCTCGGAATCCCTCACCGAACCCGGCGGCGGCGCCCCCGACTACCCGACCATGATGCGCGCCAACGCCGATCGCATCGCCGACGGACTCACACCCTGACCGGAAACACCCACACAGAAATGGATCACTGCATGCGCACCAACGCCGTTCGACGCTCGACCACCGCGGTCGTCGCCCTCGCCGCCGCCGCCGTCGCTCTGACGGCCTGCTCCGCCGACACCTCGACCACGTCGGACGCCTCGACCGCGCCCGACGGTGCCGCCGCCGAGCCCGGACCCCGCGTCGTCGTGTCCTACGCGGGCGGGCTCCGCGTCCTCGACGCCGAGACACTCGCCGACGTCGCCGACTTCACGTCCGAGGACTACACCCGCCTGAACGCCGCCGGCGACGGGCGTCACGTCATGGTCACCACCAGTGCCGGATTCCAGGTGCTCGACACCGCGGCGGGCACGGCGGACACCCCGGAACTCACCGACACCGTGTTCCCCGCCGAGAAGCCGGGCCACGTGGTCCACCACGCCGGGCGCACCGTGCTCTACGCCGACGGCACCAGCGACACCACCATCCTCGACACCGCCGCTCTGGGTACGACCGACGGCATGCCCGAGACGGAGACCGTCCCCGGCACGGAGGCTCATCACGGCGTCTCCGTGGTCCTGTCCGACGGCGCTCTGCTGACTACCGTCGGAAACGCCAACGGGCGCACCGGTATCGAAGCCCGGTCCGAGAACGGGGACGTCGTTGCCTCGAGCGACCGCTGCCCGGGCATCCACGGCGAGGGCACAGCGCAGGACGAACGGGTCGTGTTCGGGTGCGAGAACGGCGCCCTGGTCTACGACGGGGGCGAGATCACCAAGCTCGACGCACCGGACCAGCCGTACGGCCGGATGGGCAACGCGTACGTGAGCGAGACCAGCCCCCTCGTCGTCGGCGACTACAAGGACGACCCCGACGCGGAAGGTCTGCTGCTGGACCGGGTGACCGTCGTCGACACCGAGGCCAAGACGCTCGACGTGGTCGACCTCCCCGCCGGAGTCGAGTACACCTGGCGCGGCGTCACCCGCGGCCCGAACGATCTGGCCTACCTGATCGGCACCGACGGCGCGGTCCACGTCTTCGACCCGACCACCCGCACGGTCACGGCGTCCTACCCGGTCATCGGACAGTGGGACGGACCCGCTCGGTACCAGGACGCGCACCCGGGGATCTCCGTGATGGGCGACACCGCGTACGTCACCGAGCCCGCCACGAACACCGTGCACGCCCTCGATCTGACGACCGGCGACGTCGTCGCCACCGCGACCCTGGACGTCACGCCCAACGAGTTCGTCGCCGTCGCCGGCTGACGACGGTTATCGACGGAACCCGCCCTCGGAGTCGATGACCTGCCCGGTGATCCACGCGGCGTCGTCGGTGCAGAGCCAGGCGATCAACCGGGCGGCGTCGTCGGGTGATCCGATGCGCCCCGTCGGAAAGCGCGCCGCTACTGCGGCGCGGTCGGCCGGGGACAGGTACCCGGTGTCGGTGGGGCCGGGGTTGACGGTGTTGACCCGGATTCCGGCGTCGGCCAGCTGGTCGGCGACGGTCATCGTCACCCCGGCCAGCGCCGCTTTGGCCGCGGCGTAGGCGATCTCACCGGGCATCGGGCCGAGGTGTTGGCCGGAGGTGAGGAAGACGATCGATCCGGGACGGCCCGGGACGTGGCGAGCCGAGAAGCCCTGGGCCAGCAGGATCGACGTGCGCGCGTTCACCGCGAAATGTCGGTCCAGATCGCCGGCGGTCAGGGCGCCGAGGGGTCCGTCGGAGCCGGACAGGGCCTGATTGCAAACGAGGACGTCGACCGCGCCGAATTCCGCTGCGGCGCGGTCGACGATCGCCTCGGGCGCACCGGGGTCCGTGAGATCGCCGGACACCTCCATCACGCGAGCGCCCGCCACCAGTCGGGAGCGCACGCTGTCCACGACCGCCGAGACGTCGTCGCCGCCCCAGGGTTGCTCCGCGTCGTGCGGCGAGTGGTGATGGCACACCACGTTCGCCCCGAATGCCGCGAGCCGACAGGCGACGGCGTGGCCGATCCCCACCCGCCGGCTCACCCCGGTGACCACGGCGGTGCGGCCGAGCAAGGGGTACGGATCGCACACACTCACGCCGGCCAGTACACCAGACCGCGCGCGTTACGCCACACGATCGGCGCGGAGTCCGCGGATTCGCGGATCGGCGCCCGATCGTGTGGCAGAACTCGCGGCGACTCCTACGCCCCGATCCGCTCTCCCGTCTCGGTATGGAACACGTGCGCCGAACCCTCGCGCTTGCGCAGCGTCACGGTCTCACCGATCCGCGCCGGGGCCCGCTGCGGGGACCGCGCGACGATGGTGGCCGAGGTGCCGTCGATCGCGCGGATCTCCCGGTCGGGGAAGCTCGCGTAGAGGTAGCTCTCGTTGCCCAGCTCTTCCACCAGGTCCACTTGCACCAGCAGGCCGTCGTCTTCCGCGCTGCCGATCTCGAGCTGCTCCGGCCGCAGGCCCAGGGTCACCTCGTCGAGGCCCGCCGCCGCGATGGCGGTCAGCTGATCACGCTCGAGCGCCACCAGACGCTCGCCCACCCGGACCCCGCCGGACGCGACGGGCACCGTGAACAGGTTCATGGCGGGTGAGCCGATGAAGCCGGCCACGAACGCGTTCACCGGGTGGTCGTAGAGCTCGGTCGGCGAGGCGAACTGTTGCAGGCGGCCGTCTTTGAGGATTGCCACGCGATCACCCATCGTCATGGCCTCGACCTGGTCGTGCGTGACGTACACCGTGGTGGTGCCGAGGCGACGCTGCAGAGCGGCGATCTGCGTGCGGGTCTGCACGCGGAGCTTGGCGTCGAGGTTCGACAACGGCTCGTCCATGCAGAACACCTGCGGCTCGCGCACGATCGCGCGGCCCATGGCGACACGCTGACGCTGACCACCGGAGAGCTTGCCGGGCTTGCGGTCCAGGTACTCGGTGAGGTCGAGCAGCTTCGCCGCTTCCTGCACCTTGCGGTTCCGCTCCTCGAGCCCGACGCCGCGCATCTTGAGCGCGAACCCCATGTTCTCCCCGACGGTCTTGTTCGGGTAGAGCGCGTAGTTCTGGAACACCATCGCGATGTCGCGGTCCTTGGACGGCACGCCGACCATGTTCTTCCCACCGATCTCGATGGCACCGCCGTCGATCTCCTCGAGGCCGGCGAGCATGCGCAGCGCGGTGGACTTCCCGGACCCCGACGGTCCCACCAGAACGACGAATTCGCCGTCCTGGATGTCGAGATCGAGCGAGTCGACGGCGAGCTTGTCGGCGCCCTCGTAGATGCAGGACGCGTTCTTGTACGAGATTGCAGCCATGATCGTTTCTCCTACTTGATGGCGCCGAAGGACAGGCCGCGCACGAGCTTGTTCTGCGCGAACCATCCGGCGAGGACGACGGGGAGGGCTGCGAACGTCGCAGCGGCGGAGAGCTGGGCCCAGTAGAGGCCCTGACCGGTGATGAAGCCGACCAGATAGACCGGAATGGTCTGCGCCTGAACGGCGGTGAGGTTCACGGCGAAGAAGAACTCGTTCCAGGAGAAGATCACGCAGATCAGCGACGTCGCCGCGATCCCGGGCGAGACCAGCGGCAGGATGACCTCCCGCACCGACGTCCACAGCGAGGCGCCGTCCATGCTCGCGGCCTCGAGCAACTCGCTCGGCACCTCGAGGAAGAACGAGCGCATCATCCACACCGCGATCGGCAGATTCATCGCCGTGTAGAGAACGATCAGCGCCCAGATGTTGTCGAGCAGACCGATGTCGCCGACGATCACGTACAGCGGCACGATCGCCGCCACGACGGGAAGCATCTTGGTCGAGATGAAGAAGAACAGCACGTCCTGCGTCTTCTTCACCGGGCGCAGCGACAGTGCGAACGCGGCCGGAACCCCCAGCAGCAGAACGAGAAGCGTCGAGACCACGGTGGCGAACGCCGAGTTCGCGAGGGTGGTACCGATCCCGCTCTCGAGCACCCCGCGGTACTGATCGAGGGTGGGCGTGAAGAAGATCTTGGGGGTGGAGGTGTAGGCGTCCGCCTCCTGCTTGAACCCGGTGATCACCATCCACAGCACCGGGAAGAAGAAGACGATGCCGGCGATCCAGGCGACGAGGGACCAGACCGAACCCGGTCCCCACGACCGCTTCCGGGACACCGGGGCGGTCGTGCTCGGGGCAGTCCGGTCGGTGCCCCGCTCGGTGGTGGTGCTCATCAGGCCGCCTCCTCTTTCCCGCTGAAGCTCGTGAAGATCAGTCGCAGCGCCAGGGTGCTGACGACGATGGTGGCCACCACGGTGACGACGCCCATGGCCGCCGCCTGTCCGATGTCGAAGCCGAGGAACGCGCGCTGGTAGATGTAGAACGGCAGGTTCGACGACGCGACTCCCGGGCCACCGGAGGTCATCATGTAGACGGCGTCAAAGGTGTTGATGAGGTAGATCGCACCGAGGACCGCTCCGAGCTCGATGAAGCGCCGCAGGTGCGGCAACGTCAGCTCGCGGAACAGGGCGATCGGCCCGGCACCGTCCACGCGCGCGGCCTCCGCGATGTCCTTCGGCATCGACTGCAGGCCCGCGAGGATCAGCAGCATCATGAAGGGAGTCCACTGCCAGACCAGGTTGGTCATGACGGCGGCGAGCGGGAACCGCGAGACCCAGTCGATCTGACCCACCCTGAACGGGCTGAGGACGAAGTTGATCAGGCCGAAGACCGGGTCGAACATGGTGGTCTTCCAGATCAGCGCGCCGGCGACCGGGGTGACGAGGAACGGGGTGATGAGCAGGGTGCGAATCAGGCTGCGTCCGATGAACTTCCGGTCGAGCAGCAGCGCGAGCGCCAGGCCCAGCACCACCGAGATGAGCACCGTGCCCACGATCATGATCACGGTGTTGAACGCGACCGTCCGGAACTGGCTGTCGCGGAACACGTCGACGTAGTTGTTCAGACCGTTGAACTCCCGCGATCCGGGGCGCACCAAGTTCCACGACTGCGTCGAGTAGTAGAGCGTGAACAGGAACGGGATCTGCGTGACGACGATCGCGAACACCATGGCGGGCAGCAGGGGCCCGCGGCGGCGCCACCCCTCCGCCTTCGAGATCACGCGTTCGCGGGGAACGACGGTGGCGTCGGACCTCGCCGAGCCGACATCGGTCGTGGTCATCACTGATCCTCCTGGTACGTCTTGCCGACCACCTCGGCGTACTGCTGCGCTTGCGCGAGCGCGTCCTGGACGCTGATCTGTCCTGCCACGGCGGCGCTGATCTGTTGGCTGACCCGCGTGCCGAGATCCTGGAACTCGGGAATCGTGAGGAACTGGACTCCGGTGTACGGCACCGGGTCCACGGTCGGATCCAGAGGATCGGCGCCGTTGATCGAGTCCAGCGTCACCTGCCCGAACGCGGCCGATGCCTCCTGGTACTCCGGAATCTCGTAGGTGGACAACCGACTTCCGGGCGGCACGCGTTCCCACCCGAGTTCGGTGCCGACCTTCTGCAGGTACTCCTTGTTCGTCATCCACGAGACGAACTTCCAGGCGTCGTCCGGGTTCTCCGACGTCGTCGGGATGCCGAGCGACCACGAGTACAGCCACCCGTTGTCGCCCTTGACCGCCGACGGCGCCTTCGCGTAGCCGATCTTGCCGACGACGGTGCTCGACGTCGGGTCCTCGAGAACCGACACCGCGGAGGTGGCGTCGTACCACATGGCCGTGTTGCCCTGAGCGAGTTGCGTTCCGCACTCGCTGAACCCGCTCGTCGCCGCGCCGGCCTGCCCGTGCTCCCGCACCAGATCGACGTAGAACTGCACGGCCTGCTCGACCTCCGGACTGTCGAGTTGCGCGTTCCAGTTCTCGTCGTACCAGCGGCCGCCGAATGCGTTGATCACGGTGTTCAACGGAGCGAGCACCTCGCCCCACCCGGGCTTGCCGCGCAGGCAGATTCCCGACACGCCCGGGCGGTCGAGCGCCGCGGCGCCCTCCGCGACCTGGTCCCAGGTGGGCTCGGCCGGCATGGTGATGCCCGCTTCCTCGACGAGGTCCTTGCGGTACATGAGGAACGAGGACTCGCCGTAGAACGGAACCGAGTACATGCTGCCCTCGTACGACAACGACTCCTTGAGCGACGGGATGAAGTCGTCCTCGTCGTACCCCGGCGTGGCCTGCGCGTAGTCGGACAGGTTGGTGAGCCACCCGTTCTCGGCCCACTGCGGCGTCTCGTAGTTGCTGATCATGACCACGTCGAATTCACCGCCGCCCGTGGCCACCGACGCCGTGATCTTCGCGCGGGCCTCGTTCTCGGACAGGGACACGAACTTCAGGTTCACACCGGGGTTCGCGGCCTCGAACTCCGGCGCGAGCGAGATCGCGTCGGACATCTGCGAGTTCGAGACGATGGCCACGGTGATGGTCGTGCCGCCACCGTCACCACCGAACGATCCCGCGCCCGCGCAGCCGCTCGCCGTCAGCACGGTGGCTGCGGCGAGGGCGACGAGTGGGACGAATCGTGATGTCACGTCGGTACTACCTCGATTCCTTCGTGGGGGTGCTGCCGGGCTCGTCGAGAAGGTCGAGAGCACAGGCGATATCGGTCACCAGGACGGTGGCCAGACGGCCGCGCAGAGCGGCCCGGACCGCAGCGTGCTTCCGCGCGCCGCCGGAGATGAGCAGAGTGGTGGCGCAGTTCCGAATGTCGTCCAGCGGGACCGAGACGGTGCGCTCGGCCAGCGATCCGCCGACGTCCCTGCCGTCGGCGTCGAAGAACCGCCCGCCGATCTCGCCGACCGCGCCGAGGCGGTCGAGTTCGACCAGCAGATCGGCGTCGAGGAAGCTTCCCTCGAACAGCGTCGTCGAGGTCGAGACCGGGCCGAGCCCGAAGAACATGAGATCCGCGGTCCGGCCCGCGTCGAGAGCCCGGGACATCAGCGAGTCCTGCTGCAGCGCGACGACGGTCGCCGGGTCGGCGTAGAGCGGGGCGTTCAGGCGCATCGGCGTCGCCTGCAGCTGGTCGGCACACCGTGCGAGCACGAAGTCGACGCCGGTCTGGTAATCCGCCGTGCTCATGGACCCGTCCAGCTGCACCACCCGGGCGCACCGGGTGCCGCGGCCCTGCAGTGCCTGCGCCACCGCGACGGTCTCCGGCCCCCAGGTGAAGCCCAGAGTGTGCGCGGGCTGCAGACGCCGGGTGAGCACACCCGCGGCGGCGCGTCCCACCGCGTCGTACCGACCGCCGGCGTCGTCGATGCTCGACGTGACCACCATCGCCTCGTCGAGGCCGTACCGCTCCTCGAGTCGGCGTTCGAGATCGGTGTGCACCGATCCACTGATCTCCTCGGGCACGTGGATCTCGATGCGCACCAACCCGTTCGCCCGGGCGCGGGCGACCAGCCGACCCGCCGTGGGGCGGGAGACGCCCAGTTTGGCGGCGATCTCGGCCTGGGTCGCGCCCTCGACGTGGTACATCGTCGCCGCACGCAGCGCCAGCCTCAGCTCGTCGCTGCCACTCGGCGTCGTCACGATGTCGCTCCCGGCTCTTAAGGTGAGCATCTGCTCACCTGGTGTTCATCTGCTCACTTAAGCTAGCATTCAGGTGTGATCCACACAACAGTCGAGTCCATGCGTGCCGCAGTTCTCACGGAACCGGGACGCCTCGAGACGCAGACGCGGCCGATACCGACCCCCGCGGGCGGCGACGTCCTGATCCGCGTGGCGTCCGTCGGGGTCTGCGGATCGGACGCGCATTACTACCGGGAAGGCCGCATCGGGGACTTCGTCGTCGACGCCCCGCTCGTCCTCGGTCACGAGGCATCGGGCGTGATCGTCGGCGTCGGCGACGGCGTCTCCCCCGAGCGCGTCGGATCGCGGGTGTCCATCGAGCCGCAGCGGCCCGATCCCCACAGCCGCGAGACCCGGTCGGGCCACTACAACCTGTGTCCCCACATGGAGTTCTACGCGACCCCGCCGGTGGACGGAGCCCTCTGCGAGTACGTGACCATCGGATCGGAGTTCGCGCACGACGTTCCGGACTCGGTGTCCGACGACGCCGCGGCCTTGTTCGAACCTCTCTCCGTGGCCGTCGCGACTGCCCGCAAGGCCGGGATCACCGGCGGCTCGCGGGTGTTGATCGCCGGCGCCGGCCCCGTGGGGCTGCTCACCGCGCAGGTCGCCCGGGCCTACGGCGCCACGGAGATCGTCGTGTCGGACGTCTCGGCCACCCGACGCGCCGGAGCGGCCCGGTACGGAGCCACCCGTGTGATCGACCCCGCCGCCGAATCCGTGCACGACCTCGACGTCGACGCCTTCGTCGACGCGTCCGGGGCACCCCGCGCCGTGCAGGACGGGCTGCGCGCCGTGCGCCCCGCGGGCACGGTGGTGCTCGTGGGGATGGGCGGCGACGAATACCCGATTCCGGTGTCGGTGATTCAGAATCGCGAGCTCTGGGTCACCGGGGTCTTCCGCTACGCGAACACCTGGCCCACCGCCCTCGAGCTGGTCCGCACCGGCCGCGTCGACCTCGACGGCATGGTCACCGGCCGCTTCGACCTCGATCACGTCGAGGACGCACTGAACCACGACCGCACCGACGGCGCCGTCAAGGCCGTCGTCACCGTGACCCCCAGTCAGGAGACCCTCTCGTGAAGCTGTCCGCCGCCTCCCTCGACCGGCTCCCCGACGACGTCGACGTACCCCGGTACGACCGGTCCGCGATCACCACCGGCATCGTGCACTTCGGCGTCGGCGGCTTCCACCGTGCTCACCAGGCGATGTACGTGGATCGGTTGCTGCGCAGCGACTTCGAGTCCGCGTCGCGGTGGGGCATCTGCGGCGTGGGTGTGCTGCCGGGCGATCGCCGCATGAAGGACGTCATGGACGCCCAGGACTGCCTCTACACCCTGGCGCTGCGGCACGCCGACGGATCGTGGGACACCTCCGTGATCGGGTCGATCGTCGAGTACCTCTTCGCGCCGGACGATCCCGAGGCGGTGGTCGAGAAACTCGCTCACCCCGACACCCGCATCGTCTCCCTCACCGTGACCGAGGGCGGGTACAACTTCTCCGCCACCACGGGCGAGTTCGATGCCGAGAACTCCCTGATCCGAGCCGATCTGGCGGCGGGTGCCGTACCGAGCACCACCTTCGGGCTCGTCTGCGAGGCCCTGGCCCGCCGCAAGGAGCGCGGTCTCGCGCCGTTCACGATCATGTCGTGCGACAACATCGAGGGGAACGGACACATCGCTCGGTCGACCTTCACCGCGTTCGCTCGACTGAAGGATCCCGCACTGGCGCAGTGGATCACGGACCACGCGCAGTTCCCCAACTCGATGGTGGACCGCATCACCCCCGTCACCACGCCCGACGTCGTCGACGAGCTCGCCACGCGGTACGACCTCGAGGACGCCTGGCCCGTCGCCGCGGAACCGTTCACCCAGTGGGCGCTGGAAGACTCGTTCACCCTCGGGCGGCCGGCCTTCGAGGACGCCGGTGTGCAAGTGGTCGACGACGTCACCCCGTACGAGCTGATGAAGCTGCGGCTGCTCAACGCGAGCCATCAGGCCCTCTGCTACGTCGGCTACCTCAGCGGATACCGACTGGTCCACGACGTCACACAGGACCCGCTGTTCGCTCGATTCCTGTTGCGCTACATGGACGAGGAGGCCACGCCCACCCTGCAGCCGGTGCCCGGGATCGATCTCGCGGACTACAAGCGAACGCTGATCGAGCGCTTCTCCAACCCCGAGATCCGGGACACCGTGGCGCGCCTCTGTGCCGAGTCGTCCGACCGGATTCCGAAGTGGCTGGTCCCCGTGGTGCGCGCCAACCTCGACGCCGGCGGTCCAGTGGCGCTGTCCGCGGCGGTGATCGCCAGTTGGGCGCGCTACGCCGAAGGGGTCGACGAGCAGGGGGAGCCCATCGACATCGTCGACCGGCTGAAGGACTCGCTGGTGCCGGTGGCGCGATCGCAGCACGAGGACCCGCTCGCGTTCGTCCGCAACCGGGACCTGTTCGGCGACCTGGTCGACGACGAGCGCTTCACCACCGCGTACCTCGATGCGCTGGGCGGATTCCACAGCCGCGGAGCGCGAGCCGTCGTCGAGGAGCTGGTGGGCCGACCTGCTCGCGCCTGATCGACCCGCTCGCGCTCAGAGGCGCGGAAGCAGCTGTGCGAAGGCCAGTTCCGCCGCCCCGATGACCGAGATGCGACGGCCGAGACCGGACACGTGCAGGGCCACGCCCCGCTGGCGGCCGACCAGGCAGTCGTTCACCGCGGCGCGGACGTGGTCCATCACCGACGGCACCCCGAGCACGTCCGCGAAGAGGCCGCCGAACACGACGGCGCGAGGATCGACCATCGTCACGATGGTGCACACCCCGGTGGCGAGATCCTCGACGTACGCGTCGGGGAGCGTCCCGCGGCGAGCGGCGATGTCGGCGATGGCCCGCGCGAGCGCGGCGGGACGCGCCGGCCCCGCCAGTCCGAGCGCGTCGCGCAACGCTTCCTGACCGACGGAGAGTTCCCAGCACCCGTCGCTGCCGCAGCTGCAGCGCCGCCCCCGGCGGGTCGCCCGCATGTGCCCGACCTCGCCGGCGTACCCACCGGACCCACCCAGCAGCGTTCCCGCGCTGAGGATCCCGGCGCCGACACCGAACTCGGCGAACAGGTAGACGACGTCGTCGACGCCGCGCGCGCAGCCGCGGGTGTGCTCGGCGACGACACCGAGGTCGGATTCGTTGGCCACGACGCAGGCGAGGCCGACCGCGTCACCGACCGACTGCCCCAGCGGCACGTCGCGCCACCCCAGGTTGGGGGCGACCCGCACCGAACCGTCGGCGGACCGCACCAGTCCCGGCACCGCGACGCTCACCGCCCGCGGCGACGTCCCGACGCGAGCAGTGAGGTCGGCGGTCGCCGCAACGATGCGCTCGACGAGTTCCTCGGGCGACCGGCCGGCACCCCTCTCGTGCTCGACCTCGGCGAGAGTGGTACCGCCCCAGCCGATCGCGGAGAAGGTGACCCAGTCGACCGCCGCGTCCACCGAGAGGACCCACGCGGCGGAGGCGACGGGATCGACGACGAGCGACGGGCGTCCCGCACCACCCCCGCTGGAGGGGTGTTCGGTGACCAGCCCGTCCGCGACGAGGTCGTCGACGAGGGACTTGACCGTGCTGCGGTTGAGGGAAAGGTCCTCGGCGAGTTCCGCCCTCGTCCGTGCGCCACCGAGGTGGACGGCACGGACGAGGGCGGAGCGAGTGGATCGATCTCTCACCGAGCGATCGGCGCGCGGCGCCGGGACAGCGCGTCGACACTGGCGGCGAGCAGGAGCACCAGACCGGTGACGATCGACACCACGGCGGCCGACTGACCCTGCAGGCGCAGGCCGTTGTCGATCACCGCGATCACCGCCGCACCGATCACCGCGTCGCGCACGCGGCCGCGACCGCCGAACAGCGAGGTGCCACCGATGACGGCCGCACCCACCGCGAACAGCAACGTGTTGCCGCCGCCCGCCTGCGGATCCACCGACCCGACCTTCGACGCGGCGACGATGGCCCCGAGCGCCGCGATGGTGGAGCTGACGACGAACACGCTCATCCGGATCCGACGGACGTCGATACCCGCACGCCGCGAGGCCTCGGCGTTGCCGCCGACCGCGTAGACGTGCCGGCCGTACGACGTGCGGTCGAGCACGAACGTCGCGAGCACGAGCACCGCCAGGACGATGGGCACCACGTACGGGATGCCCGCGATCGACAGCACCGCCGGGTTGGGGCTGCGGTTCACCGTCATCGCCCACGTCGCCAGAGCCGCGAAGATCGCCAGGGCACCGATCTTCACCAGGATGAGTGCCGTCGGCGGTGCCGTGAGGCCCTTCCGCAGCCGAGTGCGCTGGCGGCCGAGGTTGATCGCCGCGAACCCGCCGACCACCACCACGAACAGCACCCAGCTCGCCCACACCGGCAGCGACCGGTTGGCCACGGCGAACAGCACCGGGTTGTCCGAGATGCCGAGCGTGCCGCCCTCGCCGATCAACTGCAGGACCACGCCGCCCCACGCGAGGAACAGCGCGAGGGTGACCACGAAGGACGGGATGCCGACCCGCGACACCAGGAATCCGGTGAGGCAGCCGATGGACGCGCCGACGCAGATCGCGAGGACGATCTCGATCCAAGGGTTCGCCGGGACCCCCAGCACCGCGATCAGCAGAGCGATCGCCGCGGGCACGATGGCCACCCACAGGCGGGTGAGGCCGGCGAGCACCCCGGCGAGCACGAGCACGAGGCAGAAGGTGTAGAACACCCCGGTTCCCATGCCGCCGAGCAGGTTTCCGCCCTCGGTGTAGTGCAGGGCGAGCACCGCCGCCGCCACCCCGGATCCCGTGCCGGCCGACAGATCGATCTCGCCCAGCAGCAGCACGAACACCAGACCCATGCCGATCAACGCGGTCGCGGCACCCTGGGTGAGCAGGTTGGCGACGTTGTTCAGCGTGAGGAACTGCTCGGACAACGAGGAGAACACCACGATCAGCACGACCAGGCCGGCGAGAGCCGGCAGAGCGCCCAATTCGCCGCCGCGCAGACGCGCGACGTAGTCCTGCCCGGCCTGCCCGAGCGAGCGACGCTCGGTGTCCATCGAGAAATCCGAGCGCGCCCGGTCCTGTTCCGGTGCGGCGGTCATATCGTCACCGCCTTCGCCTCGGCCGACGGCAGTCCGATGTCGCCGCTCCGACCGGTGGTGATCAGTTCCACGATCTGCGGAACCTTCACGTCCGCCGTGCGGACCTGAGCCGCCATGCGGCCCAGGAAGAGCGCCGCGACGGAGTCCGACACCTCCACCACGTCGTTCATGTTGTGGCTGATGAGCAGGACGCCGACACCCGAATCCGCCAGTCGCCGAACCAGATCGAGCACCTGGCGGGTCTGGGCGACGCCGAGGGCCGCGGTGGGCTCGTCGAGCAGCACCACCTTCGACTCCCACAGCACGGACTTCGCGATCGCGACGGTCTGGCGCTGTCCGCCGGACAGCGCCGCCACCGGGGTCCGCACCGACTTCACGGTGCGGACCGACAGCGACGCGAGCGTGTCGCGCGCCGCCTGCTCCATCGAGGCCTCGTCGAGCAGTCCCTTGGCCGTGCGTTCGCGGCCGAGGAACATGTTCTGGACGATGTCGAGGTTGTCGCAGAGCGCGAGGTCCTGGTAGACCACCTCGATTCCGAGCGCCGCGGCGTCCTTCGGGCTGGACACCGACACGGGCTCGCCGCCGAAGCGGACCTCGCCCGAGTCGGTGCCATGGATGCCGGCAATGCACTTCACCAGCGTCGACTTGCCCGCACCGTTGTCACCGACCAGGGCGGTGACCTCGCCCGCGCGGACCGTCAGGTCCACGTCGTGCAGCACGTGCACGGGGCCGAAACTCTTGTTGATCTCCCGCAGTTCGAGCACCGGGGGAGCCTGGGCGGTGTCCGCCATGCCGGTCAGGAGATGCCCGCGTCGGCGCACGCCTGTGCGACGTCGCCGGTGCACAGCGCGTCGGCCGTGACGGCCCCGCCGTCGACGGCGACCTTCACGTTGTCGCGCGTGATGGTGACCGGATCGAGCAGGACCGACTTCACCTGACGATTGCCCTCGGGGTCCTCCGACGTGGCCGTCGCCTTGGCGTCGGCCGCGGCGGTGTCGCCGTTGGCCAGATCGATGGCCAGTTCGGCCGCGGCCGCCGCTTCCTTCGCGACGTCCTTGAACACGGTCATGCACTGATCGCCGCGCAAGACGGCGCGCAGGCCGTCCTCGGTCGCGTCCTGCCCGGTGACGGGCACGGTGCCGTTCAGACCGTTCTTCTGCAGCACGGTGATCACGGCGCCGGCCAGACCGTCGTTGGCGGCAAGGACGCCGTCGACGCGGCCGCCGTTGGCGGTCAGCAACTGCTCGAAGGTGGTGGCACCGACCTGGTTGTCCCACTCGGGGATGGCCTGGTCACCGGCCAGCCGGAACTCGCCGGAGTCGTACTTCGGCTGCAGCACCTCGAGCGCACCGGCCTTGAACAGCGTCGCGTTGTTGTCCGTCGGGGACCCGTTGATCTGGATGATCTGGGCGCCCGGCTTCGCGCCGACGCAGTCGACCAGGCCCTGACCCTGCAGGTTGCCGACGGTGGTGCTGTCGAAGGAGACGTAGTAGTCGGCCGAGCCGCCCAGTGTCAGGCGGTCGTAGTCGATGGTGGCGACGCCGGCCTCGGTGGCCTTCTTCTGCACGGCCGCACCGGATTCCGACGACAGGTTGCTCATCAGGATCACCTTGGCGCCCTGACTGATCATCGAGTCGGCGATCGACGAGAACTTGGTGGTGTCGCCCTCGGCGTTCTGGATGATCGGGTCGAGACCCGCGTCGCTGAGAGCCTTCTGCAGGAGCGGACGGTCCTGGGACTCGTACCGCGCGGAGGACTTGGTGTCGGGAAGGATGACCCCGACCTTGGTGCCGCCGTTGTTCGATCCGCCGCTGTCTCCGCTGCCGGTGTCGCCGCCGCTGGAGTTGCTGCCGCACGCCGTCAGTGCCATGACGAGGCCGACGCCCGCCGCGGTGAGGGCGAGCTTGGTGTTCTGCATCGATCGTCCCTTCGGTTGTATGTTGCGGAGCACAACATATTCCTCCGGGTGTGATCCAGGCAATAGAGCCCCTCTGACGTGGCCCGAGTCACATACCGTCGGTCAGGTCCCGCACCTCGGCGTAGCGCTCCCGCACCGCCGGAACGGGGTCGGCCTCGTACCGGGGCACGTCCGCCGAGACCCATTCGGGCGGTTCCGCCGCGCCCGAGCGCACCCAGGCGGCCTGGCGCGCGGCTCCGTCCGCCACGTACTCGCCGGGTGCCGGGACGTCGACGGGCAGACCGAAGACCGCGGGCGCGAGCCGGCGAACGGCCTCGGACTTCGCCCCGCCACCGACGAGCAGGACGCGCGACACCGTCGCTCCCTGCGCGCGCAGATGGTCGATACCGTCGGCGAGACTGCACAACAACCCGTCGACGGCCGCGCGGGCCAGGTGCGCCGGGGTCGAATTGCCCAGTCGCAGGCCGTGAATCGCACCCGTCGCCTCCGGCCGGTTCGGCGTCCGCTCCCCTTCGAGGTACGGCACCATGACCAGCCCCTCGCTGTCGGTCGACAGCGCGAGCCGCGAGAGTTCGTCGTGATCGACCCCGAGCAACCGTGCCGTCGCGTCGAGCACCCGTGCCGCGTTCAGCGTGCACACCAGGGGCAGTTGGCGGCCGGTGGCGTCGGCGAAACCCGCCACCAGTCCCGACGGGTCGCGCGGAGCCACCGTGGTCACGGCCGAGACCACGCCGGACGTCCCGATGGACACCACCAGATCTCCCTCGCCCGCACCCAGAGCCAGTGCGGCAGCGGCGTTGTCCCCCGTCCCGGGTCCGATCACCGCCCCACCCGGCGTCGTCCCGATCGATGCCGACGGGGCCGCCACCGTGGGCAGGTGGGGGGCACGTCCCCGGAACGCCAGTTCCAGCAGATCCCGGCGATACTCGTCGGTGGCGGCCGAGAAGTACCCCGTGCCGCTGGCATCGCCCCGGTCGGTGGCCAGGGCCGCGAGACCGTGATCGACGCCGAGTCGCCAGGACAACCAGTCGTGCGGAAGGCACACCGCTGCAGTGCGATCGGCGCTCCGGGGCTCGTGATCGGCGAGCCACCGCAGTTTCGCCGCGGTGATCGCCGCCACCGGCACCACACCGACGGCGTCGGCCCACGCCCGGCCGCCCCCGAATTCCTCGACCAGGTCCCGAGCCGACCCCGCCGACCGAGTGTCGTTCCACAGCAACGCCGGACGCACCACCTCGCCGTCGGCGTCCAGGCACACCATGCCGTGCTGCTGCGCGCCGACGGACACCGCCTCGACACCGTCCGCCCCGCCCGCGTCCGCGAGTGCGACCTCGAGGGCCTCGAACCACCGCGCGGGGTCGATCTCCGTGCCGTCGGGATGGGGCGCGCGGCCCTGCCGCACCAACTCCCCGGAATCGGCATCGCGAACAACGACTTTGCAGGACTGGGTGGAGGAATCGACACCCATCACCAACGCCACGACTCGTCCTTTCCCGTACCGGTTCGAGTCACCGGTCCACGACCGAACCGCCTCCGGCCTTCCCGTGACAGACGACCGGCCTCCGGCCTTCCCGTGACAGGCGACCGGCCTCCGGCCTTCCCGGTCGAACGCTACCGTGGGACCGTGCCCGCCCACGACGAGTCCGGCGAAACGGACCGATTCCGACTCGACGTCATGAGTGCGGCGCTCGAACTCTTCGAAAGCCGAGGGTTCGACGCCACGACGGTCGATCAGATCGCGGACCGGGCCGGCATCTCGCGTCGGACCTTCTTCCGCCAGTTCCGGTCGAAGGACGACGTGGTGTTCGTCGACCACGACGTGACTCTGGCAGCGGTCCGAGACTTCCTGGCCCGCAGCGAACTCCCCCCGTACGACGCCGTGTGCGACGCCGCCGCGCAGGTGTACGAGCGCTTCGCCGGCACCCCCGACACCACGCGTCGTCGGTACCGCGTCGTGCAGGCCGTGCCCGCGCTCCGCGAGCGGGAACTGGTGATGGTGCTACGGTACGAGCAGGTCTTCGTCGGCACTCTCCGGGACCGCACGCCGGACGCCGATCCGTTGATCACCGTGCAGTTCGCCGCCGCGGTGACGGCCACGCACAACTATCTGCTGCGCCGGTGGCTCCGGGACGCGACGGCCGTCTCCGCGGCCGACGTCCGGGCCGCACTCGCCGCCGTCCGGACTCGCTTCGCCGCACCGTCGTCGTCGACCGGACCGACGGTGGCCATTCTGCCCCCCGGAGTCCGTCCGGACGACGTCACCGCCGTCCTGAGTCGACACTTCGGGACCGTCACCACCACCGAGTGACGTCGCCGATCGTGCGGGCCACCACCGGCGCGAGGGTCCGGACGTACGATGCCGATAGGTGATGAGAATCGTGGTAGATCAACACGTTTCCCTCCACGACCCGGCACCGGTCGGGGCCGCAGACCGCGTCGGAGAAGTCCACGGGTACCACGTTCGGGAACGGCGCCGACGCGGCCACCGCCGGATCGACCTCCGCGAGCACCTCCGACCGCGGCAGACCACAGGACTCGGCGTCGCCTCCGTCGGCGATGCAGTCCGCGGCGCGATAGGGGACACCGTCGACACTGAGCCACGGCGTGTCGCGAATGCCGATCACCGGCAGTCCGGCCGCCTCGAGACGCGCCCACACGTCGGTGTACGCGCTCGGGGTGATGTCGCCGAACTCGGTGGGCGAGGGCCGAGTCGACGTCGTGACCACCCAGTCCGGCCGTTCGGCGGCGAGTCGCGTCAGGACGTCCTCGGACCAGTCGCGGCAGTCCGGGTACGGATTGGCGTCCAGCAGCAGCGGTTCACCGATGTCCAGCGGGCAGCCCATCTTCAGGTAGGTCACCACGGCGACCCCGCGGGCGCGGCCGATCTCGTCGAGAGCCGGAAGCCAGTGCTCGGCGTGCGATCCGCCCGCCAACGCGAGGGTGCGATCGCCATTGGGGTCGCCGTAGGTGCACGTGACGACGTCCCGCTGGGTCATGTCGGCGATGCAGCCGTCGAGCGTGGACTGCGGAAGGTCCATCGCGGCGTCGAGAACGGACGGGCGCATGGGCGCATCGGGCACCGGGACGCCGTCCGTCAGTGCGAGGGCACCCGGGTACAGCCTCGGGTCGAGGTCCGACGCGGTCGGACCCGTCGTCCGCTGCAGGTAGCTCTGCCAGCCGCCCGCCGTGAGAGCCAGCACCAGAACGCCGACGATGACGGCACGGACGGCCGTCCGTGACCCGTCGGTGACCCGTCGCTCGACGACGTTCCGGGTGAGGACCGCGAGGCCCACCGACGCCGCGACGATCAGCGCCCCGGTCAGCGGGTTCACGGTCCCGCCGGCGTCGAGGACGGCGATGAGAATCGGCCAGTGCCACAGGTACAGCGGGTAGGCGATCGAGCCGAGGAACAGCAGGGGGCGGGAGCCGAGCAGCCGCGTGACCGTCGTCGGGGAGCCGGGATCGGTGCCGGCCAGGATCACGGCCAGCGCCGCGCCCACCGGGACCAGGGCCCACGGTCCGGGATAGTGCGCCGCGCCGTCGATCACGACCCCGCCGAAGCACACCACGAGGAACCCGGCGACGCCGAGCACGGCGCGCACTCGGTCGGCCATCACGATTCGCCCGATCAGGAGGCCGGCCAGTGCACCCACCCCGAGCTCCCAGAACCGGGCCGCCGTGTCGTAGTAGGCCCAGCCCTGCCGGACGGCACCGATCCGCGTCGCGTAGAGGAACGACGCCGCCGTGGCGAGCAGCAGCGAACCGACGAGGACGGGCCGCACCGCGTCCGGTCGGCCGACGCGACGGGCGATCGTCACGATCGCGGCGACGAGCAGGATCGCCACCGCGTAGTACTGCGCCTGCACCGACATCGACCACAGGTGCTGCAGTGGGCTCACGGACGCGTCCGCGGCGGCGTAGTCCGACGCGGTGGTGGCCAGTTCCCAGTTCTGAACCTGGGCCAGGGTCGTCAGGATCTGCCGCGTCGTCGCGTCCCACGTCGTGAACGGCAGGAGGATCGCGGTCCAGACGCCGACGGCGAGCAGCACCACCGCCATCGCGGGATACAACCGCCGGGCCGTGCGGCGGACGACGGCGCCCAGCGCACCGGCCTCTGCCCGCCGCAGCACCATCGTCGTGAAGAAGAAGCCGGACAGGACGAGGAACACGTCGACACCGCCGGAGACGCGCCCGAACCAGATGTGGAACACCACCACCAGCGCAATGGCGAGCCCACGCAAACCGTCGAGGTCGGTGCGGTGGACGGCGGTGCGGGCCACGGCGGGAGCGGTCGAGACCCGATCGACGTCGGAGGTCATGCACCCACCTCTCGCACGTTCGGTCTTCCGTCCCAGGATACCGATCGAGCCGACGTGGCATCGCGTGCCATCAGGGCCTGGTTCGATTCGGGCAGTCGCTGGTAAGATCGGCGTCAACCCTCGGCACCGAGTGCCACATCTGCGAAGGAGTTCCCATGGCCGGCAATCCCGACTTCGACCTGTTCCAGCTTCCCGACGAGCACAACGAGCTCCGCGAGGCCATCCGCTCGCTCTCCGAGAAGGAGATCGCGCCCTACGCGGCCGAGGTCGACGAGAACGAGCGCTTCCCGGAGGAGGCCCTGAAAGCCCTCAACGCCTCCGGCTTCAACGCCATCCACGTGCCCGACGAGTTCGGCGGCCAGGGAGCGGACTCCATCGCGGCCTGCATCGTGATCGAAGAGGTCGCCCGCGTCTGCGGCTCGTCCTCCCTCATTCCCGCCGTGAACAAGCTCGGCACCATGGGTCTGATCCTCAACGGCAGCGACGAGCTGAAGCAGAAGGTGCTGCCGTCCATCGCCGAGGGCGAGATGGCGTCCTACGGACTGTCCGAGCGCGAGGCCGGTTCCGACGCCGCGGGCATGAAGACCCGCGCGAAGGCCGACGGCGACGACTGGATCCTCAACGGCACCAAGGCCTGGATCACCAACGCCGGCAAGTCCAGCTGGTACACCGTCATGGCCGTGACCGACCCGGAGAAGAAGGCCAACGGCATCTCCGCCTTCATGGTCCACAAGGACGACGAGGGCTTCTCGGTCGGCGAGAAGGAGCGCAAGCTCGGCATCAAGGGCAGCCCCACCCGCGAGCTGTACTTCGAGAACTGCCGCATCCCCGGTGACCGCATCATCGGCGAGCCCGGCACGGGCTTCAAGACCGCGCTGGCCACGCTCGACCACACCCGCCCGACCATCGGTGCGCAAGCCGTCGGCATCGCCCAGGGCGCGCTCGACGCCGCCCTCGCGTACGTCAAGGAGCGCAAGCAGTTCGGCAAGCCGATCAGCTCGTTCCAGGGCGTCGAGTTCATGCTCGCCGACATGGCGATGGAGATCGAGGCGGCGCGCCTGATGGTGTACTCCTCCGCCGCTCGCGCCGAGCGCGGCGAGAAGAACCTCGGCTTCATCTCCTCGGCGTCGAAGTGCTTCGCCTCGGACGTCGCCATGAAGGTCACCACCGACGCCGTGCAGCTGTTCGGCGGCGCCGGCTACACCCGCGACTTCCCCGTCGAGCGGATGATGCGCGACGCGAAGATCACGCAGATCTACGAGGGCACCAACCAGATCCAGCGCGTCGTGATGTCGCGCGCGCTGCTGCGCTGACCCTCGTTCGTCGCCGATCCGGTGCAGTAATCGGTGTACAGCACCGATTACTGCACCGGATCAGTCAGTTCTGGCCGCCCGGCCCCCCGATCCCGCACCGGCACCGCCGCGAACAGCTCCTTCGGCGGGGGCGGCGGGCTGCGGTCGACGTAGCACTCCGCCGCGGCCGGCGCCCCGACCCGCTTGCTCACCAGCCGGGCAACCTCCACGATGCGCTCGCGGCCGCCCGCCCACACCCGCACCTCGTCCCCGGGTACCACGGGTTGCGCGGGTTTGGCCGTGGCGCCGTTGATCTTCACGTGCCCGCCCCGGCACGCCGACGCCGCCGCCGAGCGGGTCTTGAACAGCCGCACCGACCAGGTCCAGGCGTCCACGCGGGTCACAGCGACACCAGCCGGACGTCGTGAATCCCGTTGTCCTGCAATCGCAGCGTCATGTACGTGCACGCCGGTTGACGACGGCGATCGGTCGGCGACCCGGGGTTGATCAACCGCATCCCACGCTCGGTGACCGTGTCCCACGGAATGTGGCTGTGGCCGAAGACCAGCAGGTCGACGTCGGGATACGCGGCGTCCGCACGCTTCTCGCGTCCGGTCTTCGCCCCGGTCTCGTGCACGACGGCGACGCGGACGCCCTCGATCGTGCGGCGATCGACCTCCGGGATCAGCGCCCGGAGATCGTCGCCGTCGTTGTTGCCCCAGCACGCCATGAGGTCCGAGGACCGTTCTCGCAGTGCGTGATACAGCTCCACCGCCATCCAGTCACCCGCGTGGATCACCAGGTCGGCGCGGTCCACCTCGTCCCACACCGGCGCGGGCAGATCCTTCGCGCGGGTGGGGACGTGGGTGTCGGCGAGGAGCAGCACCTGCATGTCAGTCCTTCGGACCGCCGGCCACGTAGACCACCTGGCCGGAGACGAATCCGGCTCCCTCGCTGCAGAAGAAGGACGCCGTGTGCGCGATGTCCTCGGGCTGGCCGACGCGGTTCACGGGGATCTGCGACGCCGCCCCCTTCTTGAAGTCCTCGAAGGGCACGCCGACCCGCTCCGCCGTCGTGGCCGTCATCTCGGTCTCGATGAACCCGGGGGCGATCGCGTTGACCGTCACGTTGTACCGACCCAGCTCGATGGCCAGGGTCTTGGTGAAGCCCTGCATGCCGGCCTTGGCGGCGGCGTAGTTGGCCTGCCCGCGGTTGCCCAGCGCCGACGTCGACGACAGGTTCACGATGCGACCCCACTTCTCCTCGACCTGGTGCTTCTGCACCTCGCGGGACATGAGGAAGGCGCCGCGCAGGTGCACGCCCAGGACGGCGTCCCAGTCGTCGACGGACATCTTGAACAGCAGGTTGTCGCGCAGGATGCCGGCGTTGTTGACCAGGATCGTGGGCTTGCCGAAGTCGGTGGCGATGCGCTCGACGGCCGAGACGACCGACTGCTCGTCGGCGACGTTCGCCCCGACCCCGATGGCCTGTCCACCGGCCGCGGTGATGGCGTCGACGGTGGTGGCGCACGCCGCCTCGTCCAGATCGACCACGGCCACGCCGTACCCGTCCGCCGCGAGCCGCTTGGCCACGGCTGCACCGATTCCGCGCGCACTTCCCGTGACGATTGCCGTCCTGACCTGATCGCTCACAGCTACCCTTTCGTCGTTCGGCACCGAAACCCGCGTCGGCTCTCGTTCTTTCTATCAGCGCACCCGGCGCGCCCCGACGGAAAGGCGTTCGTCATGCCCTCGCGACTCAACCCGTACCTGTCCTTCCGCGACACCGCGCGCGAGGCCATGGAGTTCTACCGGGACGTCTTCGGCGGAGACCTGACCGTGTCCACGTTCGGCGAGTCCGGCATGCCGGTCGAGCCCGCCGAGAACGATCTGGTCATGCACGCCCAGCTCGAGACACCGAGCGGTTTCCTGCTCATGGGCGCGGACACGCCGTCGTCGATGTCGGTGTCCACCAACGGCACCGTGTCGCTCAGCGGCGACGACGAGGCCGATCTGCGGCGCTGGTGGGACGGTCTGTCCGAGGGCGCCACCCCGGGCGTGCCACTGGAGAAGGCGCCGTGGGGCGACACCTTCGGCATGCTCACCGACCGCTACGGCATCGGCTGGATGGTGAACATCGCCGGCTGAGCCGGCTCGTCAGTACTCGCTCACCGAGAGTTCGACGGCGACCTGGAGGTACTCGGCGACGGTGCGCGCGATGGTGATCGGCTTCTCCGGCAGCGTCAGGTCCGGCACGTCGATGTGCACGCTCGCACCGCGGTAGCGGCCGGGCGGCGGACCGTAGTGCAGGCCCATCACCACCAGGGTGGGGTCGACGCCCTTCGCCCGGGCGCGCGCGACGATGTGGCCGATGCCGCTGCCGACGTGCTGCAGCACCGTCGGGTCACCCTCGTTGCACGTGCCCTCGGGGAACAGCGCGAGGTCGTCGCCGCGCCGGAGGCGCTCGGCGCAGACGTCCATCATGAGATTCCCGGCGCGCGCCGCGGCACGCAGACCGTGGTCCTTGCCACGGAACACCGGAATGCCGCCCATCATGTCGATGCGACGGCGCTGCGACGTCCGCTCGGCAATCGCCCGACCACGTGTGCGCCCCGGCTCGGTCTCGACGAACAGCTCGTCCTTCGCGAGGACGCGAGTGCGGCCGATCACCGGTCGCAACGCGCTCGACCAGGCCGCCGCGGCCACGGTGTACGGATCGGTGTCGCTCACGTGGTTGACCGCAACGATCAATCGGCTGTCGTCGTAGATCAGGCTGCGCAGCCGCTCGCGGGCACCCACTCCGTAGTGCACCCGCGGTCGGAAGCGGCCGGCGAGAGCCCCGTAGGCCAGGCGCGCCACGCGCCGATTCTGCTGGTGAGAAAGGTAGTAGTCGTAGACGGCGTCGGCATTCTCCAGCGCGACCACGGGGCGATCCATGTCCGAATCCTATGCGTCGTCGCTGGTTCTGCGATTTGTTCTGACATTTCGAGCGAGCCGTGTATGGTCTGGGTCACAGGCGGAGACCCCGTCTTTGTTCGGACATGGAAAGGTGTGTGCACCCGTGAACGCAGCCCCCCATCGCGTCGTGGTCGTCGGTTCCGGCTTCGGTGGCCTCTTCGCCACCAAGGCCCTGCGCCGCAGCGACGTGGAGGTCACCCTGGTCGCGCGCACCGCCCACCATCTGTTCCAGCCGCTGTTGTACCAGGTGGCCACCGGGATCCTGTCCGAGGGCGAGATCGCGCCGTCGACACGCATCGTGCTCCGCGACCAGCGCAACGCGAACGTGCTCATCGGAGACGTCACCGACATCGACCCGGACACCCGCACCGTGACGTCGGTGCACCGCGGCCGCGTCACCGTGACGCCGTACGACAGCGTGATCGTCGCCGCCGGCGCCGGCCAGTCGTACTTCGGCAACGACCGGTTCGCCGAGTTCGCGCCCGGCATGAAGACCCTCGACGACGCCCTCGAGCTCCGCGGCCGCATCATGAACGCGTTCGACGCCGCCGAGCTCGCCACCGACCCCGCCGAGCGGGCCCGCCTGTTGACCTTCGTCGTCGTCGGTGCGGGGCCGACGGGCGTGGAGATGGCCGGCCAGATCGCCGAGCTGTCCAAGCGGACCCTCGCCGGCACGTTCCGCACGATCGACCCCCGGGACGCCCGGATCGTGCTGCTCGATGCCGCACCGAAGGTGCTGCCGCCGTTCGCGGATTCCCTGGGCGAGCACGCGCGCCGCCGCCTCGAGTCCCTCGGGGTCGAGGTCACCCTGAACGCCGCGGTCACCGATGTGGATACCGACGGCCTGGTGGTCCGTGCCGCCGACGGCACCGAGCACCGCATCGAGGCGGCCACCAAGGTCTGGTCCGCCGGCGTCTCGGCCAGCCCGCTCGGCGCGATGCTGGCGTCGAAGTCCGATGCCGAGATCGACCGTGCCGGAAGGGTTCTGGTGAACCCGGACCTGACCGTGCCGGGACTGCCGAACGTGTTCGTCGTCGGCGACATGATGGCGCTCGACGGTCTGCCGGGTGTCGCGCAGGTGGCGATCCAGGGCGGCCGCTACGCCGCACGCGTCATCGCGGACGAGGTGAAGGCCGCGGCCGAGGGACGTCCCGTTCCCGAACGCCGTCCCTTCCGCTACCGCGACAAGGGCAGCATGGCGACGGTGTCGCGCTTCTCCGCCGTCGCCCAAGTGGGCCCGGTGAAGATCACGGGGTTCCTCGCCTGGCTGATGTGGCTGGTGGTCCACGTGGCGTACGTCGTCGGGTTCAAGAGCCGCCTGACCACGGTGTGCAACTGGGCGTGGACGTTCCTCGGCCGCACCAGGACTCAGCTCACCGTCACCCACCAGCAGACGGAAGCGCGGCTGGCACTCGGGCGCCTGGTGTCGCTCGAGGACGCCCGCGCAGCGCGCGAGACCCCCGTGCGGCCGGAGCAGCTCGCCGGCTGACTCTAGGCTGGGTTCATGAGCGAACCGTCTCGCGCGCAGTCGCTCCTGATCGCCTCCCATCCCGGCCCGGCGGTGGCGGTCACCTCCATCGCCGCCGCGCTGGCCGCGCGGCTCGGCGCGTCGCCCCTGCAGCTGGTCACCCTCGTCGTGGCCGTCGCCAGTGGGCAACTGCTGACCGGGTGGACCAACGACCTTCTCGACGCCGACCGGGACCACGCCGTCGGACGCGCGGACAAGCCGCTGGCACGAGGCACGGTGACGCGCAACGCCGTTCGGCGTGCGATCGCACTGTCTCTGATCGTCTGCGCGGTGGCGTCCCTGCTTCTGGGTCTGCTGCCCGGGGTGCTGCACCTCGCGCTCGGGGTGGGGGCGGCGTTCGCGTACAACGCCGGGGTGAAATCGACGGTGCTGTCCTGGCTGCCCTACACGGTGGCGTTCGGCGCCCTGCCGGCCGTGGTGTCCCTCGCGATCGACGACGCGCTCCCGCCGGCCTGGATGATCGCCGTGGGAGCGATGCTGGGGTTCGGCGCACACCTGGTGAACGTGGCACCCGACCTGGCCGACGATCGGGCGACGGGCGTCGTCGGCTTCGCGCATCGACTGCCTCCCGCCGCGGTGGCGCCGACGGCCGCCCTCGTGCTCTCGGTCGCGTCGATCGTCGGGGTGTGGGGGGCGCGCGGGTTCGATGCGATCGGCCTGGCGTTCCTCGCCGCGGTGGGTGTGTGCGCGATCGTCGCGCTGACGGGGACGGGCCGACGCCCGTTCCAGGCGGCCATCGCGATCGCCGCGCTGGACGTCGCGGTGCTCGTCACCGGCTGAGCGCAGCGGTGCTCGTCACCGCCCGAGCGCAGCGGTGCTCGTCACCGCCCGAGCGGGCTACTCGCTGTCGACGACCTCGAGGTCGGCGTCGTCCCGGAACACCAGTCGCCCGTCGTCGAGGGCCACGGCCCAGCGGTGCGGGACGGCCCAGGTGCGGCCGCCGGTGTCGCCGGTCAACGTCCCTGCGTAATCGTCGACCACGGTGCCGAGTACGGCGTCGGACGGCGTGTCGGTCTCGTCACCGGAGTCGGAGACAGCCGACGTCGCACGAACGCGAGCGCCGACGCGCAACCCGGCCTCGCCGACGTCGTCCCCGTTCTCCGAGACCTGCGTGGCGTCGTCGTCGGCCTCGGGCGCGACGATCGGATCCGCGTCGACGTTCGACGCGACGGACTGTTCGGTGACGGTAGTCATGGCGACCTCCTGCGTTCCTGCTCTTCCCCGACCGTCGAGGATTTCCCATCACTGGGCCGATCACACCTCGATCGTCATCTCATTGTGACCGTGCCCGGGCGTTTCGGGAAGGAACAATCCCGATTGCGACCGGGTTCAGCGGTATATAGTTGACTCGTCAATCATATGACGGATCATCGGAACCCAGGAGGAACCCCATGCCCGCCGTGACCGTCGACAACGTCCTCGCCCTCCCCCGCCTCGACACACCCGGCCCGGACGCCGTCTCCCGCCCGATTCGCACCGTGACCACCGCCCCGACCGGCTACGAGGGCGAGGGATTCCCGGTGCGCCGGGCCTTCGCCGGGATCGACATGGCTCGCCTCGATCCGTTCATCCACATGGACCAGATGGGCGAGGTGAACTACGCCCCCGGTGAGCCGAAGGGCACCCCGTGGCACCCGCACCGCGGCTTCGAGACCGTCACCTACATGATCGACGGGATCATGGACCACCAGGACTCGCACGGTGGCGGCGGTTCCATCACCGGCGGCGACACGCAGTGGATGACGGCCGGCAGCGGCATCCTGCACATCGAGGCCCCGCCGGAACACCTCGTGATGTCCGGTGGGCTCTTCCACGGAGTTCAGCTGTGGGTCAACCTCCCGCGGGAGAACAAGATGGCATCTCCGCGCTACCAGGACATCACGGGCGGTCAGGTCGCGCTCCTGTCCAGCTCCGACGGCGGCGCGCTGATCCGGGTCATCGCCGGCGAGATCGACGGGCACGCCGGGCCGGGCTCCACGCACACTCCGATCACGTTGTCTCACATCACCGTTGCTCCGGGTGCGTCGGTGAGGGTGCCGTGGAATCCTCGCTACAACGCGATCGCCTACGTGCTGGCCGGGGCCGGCACCGTCGGCGAGGAGCGTCGGCCGGTCCGCATGGGCCAGACCACCGTCTTCGGGTCCGGGGACACCCTCACGGTCGCCGCGTCCGACGGTCCCGAGCCGCTCGAGGTCTTCCTCCTCGGCGGAGAGCCGATCCGTCAGCCCATCGCCATGGCCGGGCCGTTCGTGATGAACACGAAAGCCGAAGTGTTGCAGGCGTTCGAGGACTTCCAGGCAGGACGGTTCGGTCAGCCCTGAGCCGAGCCGATCACCACGGTGGCGTCCCGCTCGCCGTCGTGGTGGATCCGCGGACGGAGACCGGACGCCTGCATGATCGCCGCCGCGGCGTCGGCCTGCGCGGCGGAGGTCTCGACGAGGAGTGACCCGGTGGGCGTCAACCACCGGGTCACCTCGCCGGCGACGCGGCGTTGGAGATCGAGTCCGTCCGGTCCTCCGTCGAGGGTGACGCGCGGTTCGCTCTCGCGCGCCTCCCGCGGCATCGACGCCACCGCCGCCGTCGGCACGTAGGGGGTGTTGGCGCAGACGACGTCGACGCGGCCGCGCAGCGCGGCGGGCAGAGCGTCGAACAGATCGCCGTGGAACACCCTGTCCGGCGGCAGGTTCCGGCGAGCGCACGCGACGGCAGCGGGGTCGACGTCCGCGGCGTAGACCGTCGCGACGTCGGCCATCGCGCGCCCGATCGCGCCGGACCCACAACACAGGTCGACCACCACGGCGCCGGGCCTCACCAGTTCGCGGGCCACGTCGACCAGCGCCTCGGTGCGACGTCGGGGGACGAACACCCCCGGTTCGACCACGACACGGTGGCCGCTGAACTCCGCCCAGCCGACGATCGTCTCGAGCGGCTCGCCCGCCACTCGGCGACGCACCCAGGTCCGCAGCACGTCGTCGTCCGGCGCCTCGGTCCGCAGCAGCCGCGCCTCGTCCTCGGCGAAGACACAACCCGCCCGGCGCAACTGCGCCGTGAGTCGGTCGTGGCCGTGATCGCGGGGCTCGGTCACCCGTCGGCGAGCCGCTCGATCGCGTGCATCGGGATGCTCAGCCATCCCGGTCGGTTCCGGGCCTCGTACACCGCTTCGTACACGGCCTTGTCCAGCTCGTACGCGCGGAGCAGCGCGAGGTTCTCGCGCGGATCACGCCCCGCTTCCTCCGCGTATCCGTCGAGGAACGCGGTCACCGTCCGGTCGACCCACTCGCGCGCGAGTCGCTCGGCCGCCACTCGTTCGGCGTCGTCGGGGAGGTCGACCACGCGGCTCATGGCGGCGTAGTCCACGGACCGAACCATGCCGGCGACGTCACGGAGCGGACTGTCGGGCGTGCGACGCTCGTCGACGCTGCGCGACGGCTCGCCCTCGAAGTCGATCAGTACCCACAGGTCCGGCGTCCGCAGCACCTGCCCCAGGTGCAGATCACCGTGAATGCGCTGGGTGTCCACGGCGGTCTCTCCCGCGGCCTCGATCAACGCCCGGACGCGGGGCAGTGCGGCGTCGAGTCCCTCCACGACGGGCAGCGCGGACTCGACCCGGGCAGAGATGGCGGCCGTGGTCTCGGCCGCGGGTGCGATCGAGGTGCCGAGAACTCGGGCCAGGTCACGGTGCACCGAGGCGACCGCACCCCCCAGCGAGCGCGCCTCCCCGGTGAAGTCCCCGGCGCCGAGATCGCCGGCGGCCAGCACGGCGTCCACCGCCTCCAGTGCGGCGGTCCAGCCCTCGGACGCCCCGGCGACGAAGTCCTGCATCATGCCGAGGGTCGTCTCGTCGTGTCGCACGTCGGCTTCGATCCACCCCCGCAGTGTCGCGACGTGCGCGCTCTCGGCCCGGCCCAGCGCCTGATGCAACTCGACGTCCGGGTTGACGCCGACCGCCACGCGGCGGAACAGCTTGAGCAGGAATCGATCTCCCACGACGACCGACGTGTTGGACTGCTCGGCGCCCAGCACGCGGCCGGACAGACCCGTCGGCAGATCCGCACCGGGCACCGCGAGGAACCGCACGTCGCCGGTGCCGCCCGTCGCGAGGAGGTCGGACAGCAGACCGATCACGGACGGATCCCGCAGGCCGTCGTAGACCACGCATCCCGACCGGGCTCCGCCCTGCCCGCCCGCACCGTCCGTGCGCAACAGAACCGCGGGCTCGAGGTCCTCGTCGACCTCGGCGCGGACCCCCACCGGGACCTGGAACACCTGACTGTCGGCGCCCTCGAGATGCACCTCCACCAGCAGGTGCACCAGGGTGAGGTCAACCGTCGTCGCGAGCGTTTCACGGGTGAGGACGTCCACGCCGGTCACGGTGTGGCCCTTGGCCGAGAACCACCGTTGCTCGGGGAGCCAGGAACCCAGGGCGGCCGTGAGCTCGGCGTCCGTGGGGGACGCCGGAGCAGTGGCCTCGGGCTCCGGGATCGCGGACTCGGCCGGGGTGGACGGTTCCGGCGCGGACGGCGTCGAGGAAGACATGGCCAACCTGTACCCGGAAATTCCGGCCCGTGCACCCCGAGCCTCGACCGCGGGCGCGAGTTCTGCCACGGAATCGGGCGAAACCCCGCGGATCCGCGGTTCCTCGACGGATCGTGTGGGAGAACTCGCGGGCGTGAGGGCCCGCAACTCGGCCGGACCGACGGGATCCCGTCCGGACGGACGACCTGCGGGCACCCACGCCCGCCCCGACTCGGCGTCAGGCCCGGTCGTGAAGCGTGAGGTGATAACCGTCCGGATCGGCGACGGTGAACGTACGCCCGAAGGGACCGTCGAACGGGGCGGTGACGATGGTGGCGCCGTCGGCCGCCAGTCCGTCGTGGATGGCCTGGACGTCGTCGGCGTGGAACCACAGTGCCACTCCGAGTCCGGGTTTCGCGGCATCGAGGTCGGTGCCGGGGACCAGCTCCCGGAGGGCGAAGGCAATCGGGGTGGTGGTGAACACGACCGCATGGGGCGGGCCGCCCGGTGACGGCTGCAGCCCGAACCACCGCTCGTAGAACGCCTGCGAGGCCGCGAGATCGCGGACCTGCAGGGAAACGAAATCGAGACCGGTGACCGTCATGGTGTGCTCCTCTGCATCGCTGTGTCAGTTATCTGACACGGACAACTATGTCAGAATCCTGACATGAGTCAAGGCCGCGACGGGATCGACCTCGAGGTGTCGGTGGGGTATCTGCTCAAGGAGGCCGCGACCGCGCTGCGGCTCGCGATGGAGGAGGTGCTGCGGCCGCTCGAGCTCACCGTGACGCGGTACTCGTGCCTCGAGCTGCTGTCGCAGCGACCGGGACTCTCGAACTCCGAGCTCGCCCGCGGCGCCTTCGTGACGCGGCAGTCGATGAACGTCCTGCTGCGCACGATGGAGGCGGACGGCGAGGTCGTCCGTCCCGACCAGGCCGCCGTCGGCAAGGTCCTGCCCGCCCGTCTGACTCCCGCCGGCGCCGCGAAACTGGCCCGCGCCAGCGCTGCCGTACGCGAGGTGGAGCAGCGGATGCTGAGCGGCCTGGACGACGTCGACGAGGCCCGCCGGATGCTGCGCGCCATGGTCGATGCGCTGAGCGACCCCGAGCCCGGTTCGTCCTGAACACCGACCGGTGCCCCGTGCGGCGCCCGCCGGGTTTGGGCAGGATGGGGACCATGACCACGGCAGAGTCCCCCATCCGCGAATCCCGCCCGTCCGGCCTCGACCTGGCCTGGGTCGACCCGTCCACCCGTGCGCAGGACGACCTGTTCGAGCACGTCAACGGACGGTGGCTCGCCGAATACGAGATCCCCGCGGATCGAGCCGTCGACGGTGCGTTCCGCACCCTGTACGACCGCGCCGAGGAACACGTCCGCGACATCGTGACCGAGTGCGCGGCGTCGAACCCGGCGCCGGGCAGCGACGCCGCGAAGATCGGTGACCTCTACGCCGCCTTCATGGACGCCGAGGCTATCGAGGCCGCGGGCATCTCGCCGATCGCCGACGAACTCGCGGCGGTCGCGGCTGCGGCGGACCGCGAGACCCTGGCCCGGGTCCTCGGCGGGCTGGCGCGCACCGGTGTCGGCGGCGCACTGGCGCACTACGTGGACACCGACTCCAAGCAGTCCGACCGCTATCTGATGCACGTGACGCAGTCCGGTCTCGGGCTGCCCGACGAGTCCTACTACCGCGGCGACGAGCACGCCGAGCTACGGGAGAAGTACGTCGCCCACATCGGACGCATGTTCTCTCTCGCCGGCGTGTCCGACGACGCCGCCACCGTGCTCGACGTCGAGACCGCGGTGGCCGCCGGGCACTGGGACGTGGTGAAGCGGCGCGACGCCGAGCTCTCCTACAACCTGCGCACATGGGCCGACCTGACCGCCGAAGCACCCGGATTCGACTGGGACGCATGGGTGTCCGGTACCGGAGCCACGACAGAGCAGTGGGCCGAGGTGGTGGTGCGCCAGCCGTCGTTCGTCACCACGTTCGCGCAGGAGTGGTCCGATCGCAGCCTCGACGAGTGGAAGGCGTGGGCCACGTGGCGCATCGTCCACTCGCGGGCGCCGTATCTCACTGCGGGCCTCGTCGACGAGAACTTCGACTTCTACGGCCGCACGCTCACCGGTACGGAGGAGAACCGCGAACGATGGAAGCGCGGGGTGTCGCTGGTGCAGGACCTGATGGGCGAGGCCGTCGGAAAACTGTACGTGGAGCGGCACTTCCCGCCGGAGTCGAAGGCGCGGATGCAGGACCTCGTGGCCAATCTGGTCGAGGCGTACCGACGCAACATCACCGACCTCGAGTGGATGAGCCCGGAGACCCGCACCGCCGCCCTGGCCAAGCTCGACCGCTTCACCCCGAAGATCGGCTACCCCGACACCTGGCGGGACTACTCCGCACTCGAGATCGACGCCGCGGACCCTGTCGGCAACTACCGCCGCGGGTACGAGTTCGAGTACCGACGCGATCTGGGCAAGCTCGGCGGTCCGGTCGACCGCGGGGAGTGGTTCATGACCCCGCAGACCGTCAACGCCTACTACAACCCCGGCATGAACGAGATCGTCTTCCCCGCCGCGATTCTGCAGCCCCCGTTCTTCGATCCCGAGGCCGACGACGCCGCCAACTACGGCGGGATCGGCGCGGTGATCGGGCACGAGATCGGCCACGGTTTCGACGATCAGGGGGCGAAGTACGACGGGGACGGCAACCTGGTGGACTGGTGGACCGACAGCGACCGTTCCGAATTCGGCACGCGCACCACGGCGTTGATCGAGCAGTACGACGCTTTCGAGCCGAAGGCCCTGCCCGGCCATCACGTCAACGGCAAGTTCACGATCGGCGAGAACATCGGCGACCTCGGGGGCCTGTCCATCGCGGTCGAGGCCTACCGCATCTCGCTCGAGGGCCGCGAGGCACCGGAGATCGACGGACTGTCGGGGCTGCAGCGGGTGTTCTTCGGCTGGGCGCAGGTGTGGCGCACGAAGGCTCGTGACGCCGAGGCCCTGCGCCGGCTGTCCATCGATCCGCACTCGCCCCCGGAGTTCCGCTGCAACGGCGTGGTGCGCAACCTCGACAGCTTCCACGAGGCGTTCGGGGTGACCGAGGGCGACGCTCTGTATCTCGATCCGGCCGAGCGCGTACGCATCTGGTGATTCCGAGCGAATCGTGCGCCTCGGCGTCGACGCCGGCGGAATCCCGTCGGCCTCGGCGCCGGGCCGCACACGCGCTCAGCGGATGCGGTCCCCGGACTCCGCGTCGAAGAAGAACACCTCGTCCGGCGCCGGCCTGACCCGCAGGCGCTGACGCGGATCGACCACCGTGCGGCGATCCACCCGCACCACGACGCGCCCGCCGCGAGCCGTCCACCCGGCGTCGGCCGCCGGGGTGGAGTAGGCGAAGGACTCGGCCCCGAGTTCCTCCACCAGGTCGGTGACCAGCTCGACCGACTCGGAGTCGTTCTCGCCGACCAGGTCCCAGCTCTCCGGGCGCACACCGACCACGATGCGCCCCCCGTGCCCGGACGGGACCGGCACGCGGAGCCCGCCCAGCACGGCGTGGCCGTTCTGGACGTCGGCCTCGAGCAGGTTCATGGCCGGCGATCCGATGAAGGACGCCACGAAGTCGTTCACCGGATTCGCGTACAACTCACGGGGACTCGCGACCTGCTGCAGGTGCCCGGCCTTCAGGACGGCGACGCGGTCACCCATGGTCATGGCCTCGACCTGGTCGTGGGTGACGTACACCGTGGTTGTTCCCAGGCGCCGCTGCAACCCGGCGATCTGGGAGCGCGTGCTGACCCGCAGCTTGGCGTCGAGGTTCGACAGCGGCTCGTCCATGCAGAACACCTCGGGGCGGCGAACGATCGCCCGGCCCATGGCCACACGCTGACGCTGGCCGCCGGAGAGCTTGCCCGGCCGCCGGTCGAGGAGCGGCTCGAGCTCGAGCATCCGAGCCGCCTCCTCGACGCGAGAGCGCGTGTCCTCCTTGCTCATTCCCGCGTTACGGAGTGCGAACCCCATGTTGTCCGCCACCGTCATGTTGGGATAGAGCGCGTAGTTCTGGAACACCATGGCGACGTCGCGGTCCTTCGGCGCGAGGCCGCTGACGTCCTTGCCGCCGATCTCGATGCGGCCGCTCTCGACCGCCTCGAGGCCGGCGAGCATCCGCAGGGACGTCGACTTCCCGCATCCCGACGGGCCGACCAGGACGAGGAACTCCCCGTCCGCGATCTCGAGGTCCAGCCCCTCCACCGACGGATGCGGAGCGCCCGCGTACCGATGGGTGGTGCCGACGAAGTTGACCGAAGCCATGATGGTGGGTCCCGTTCCTTACTTGGGCAGCTTGGGCGTGATCTGGCGATCGATGATCTGCTGCAACTGATCCTGCATGCCGCTGAACGTCGAGGCGACGTCCGCGTTCTGCAGGGCGATCTGCTCGAGGCCGGTCCCGATGATCTTGTCGCCGCCGGGGACGAACACGCGGGCGTAGTCCTGCGAGCGGGTGCGCGAGAGCTGGTCCACCGCCGTCCGCGAGCGCGGGTTCTGCTCGAGGAAGGCCACCTCGGACGGATCGCTCGCGGCGGCCTTGCGCACCGGCATGTAGCCGACGTTCTGCGAGAAGTAGACCGTCGACTCGGTGTTGGTGACGAAGTCGATGAACTTGAGGGCGTTGATCTTGCGCTCGTCCGGAATGTTCGCCGGAATCGCCAGACCCGCTCCGCCGGTGGGGCATCCGGGGGTTCCGGGCTCGGCCGGCAGGAAGGCGGTGCCGAAGTCGAACTTGGCGTTCGCGGTGATACCGGACAGGTCGCCGGTGGAGGCGATGGTCGAGGCGAGCAGCCCCGCACCGAAGTCGTTGGCGATGTCGTTGGAGACGGCCGCGTACTTCTTGGTGTGGATCATCTCCTTGAGGAAGTTGCCGGCGGCGATGGTGCGCTCGTCGGTGAACTTCAGGTCGAACTGGTCGGAGTAGCTGCCGCCGAAGGTCCAGATCGGTCCCTCGTAGGTCCAGCCGAGGTAGTCCTCGGCGTTGCCCCACCCGTGCGCGAGCTTGCCGTTGCCGACCACCCGCTGCAGTTCCGGGCCCCACTGGTCGAATTCCTGCCAGGTGGCGGGACCGCGGTCGGGCAGTCCGGCGGCCGACCAGACGTCCTTGTTGTAGTAGAACAGCGGGGTCGACCGCGCGTAGGGCAGCGCCCAGGTCTTGTCGTTCCAGTTGTAGTCGGCCACCAGCGAGTCCACGTACTCGCTCGTGTTCACCCCCGCCTGCGAGAACAGGTCGTCCAGCGGCGAGATCGCGCCCAGCAGAGCGAAGTTGAACCACCAGACGTCCGAGAGCAGGACGACGTCGGGCAGCGAGCCGCCGGAAAGCGCGGCGTTGAACTTCTGCGCGATCTCCTCGTAGTTCTTGCCGCCGTCGATCATCTGGACCGTCAGGTCCGGGTTGGCGGCCTGGAAGCGCGAGATCAGCTCGTTCTCGACGTCCTTCGAGCTACCGGGGTGCGACGACCAGAAGGTGATCGTGTTCGCGTCCCCACCGGAGCCCGAGCCGGGCGACGACGTGGAACTCGTTCCTGCACAAGCGGTGAGGGCGGCGCTCGCCGCGACGGCGCCCGCCGCTCCGGCGGCTCCGAGGAAACCCCGACGAGAGAGATGCATGTCGACTCCTGTGTTGGTGGTGTGCGCGAGAGGAAGGCCGGTCAGCCCTTGACGGCGCCGGAGGTCAGACCCTTGATCATGTGCCGCTGGAGGGCGAGGAACACGATCAGGATGGGGATCATCGTGAGCACGGTGCCGGCCATCACCGGCCCCCAGTTGGTCACGCCGTCGTTGTTCTGCAGCTGGGTGAGCCCCACCGGCAGCGGTGCGACGGAGGAATCGTCGGACATCAGGAACGGCCAGAGGTACTCGTTCCACTCGTTGACCACGGTGATCGTCGCGAACGCCACCATGGTCGGCCCGGACAGCGGCAGTACCACTCGGAAGAGCAATCGCACGGGACCGGCGGCGTCCATGCGCGCGGCCTCGATGATCTCCTGCGGAATGGACAGGAAGTGATTCCGCATGAGGAACGTGCCGAAGGCGACGCCGGCCAGCGGCACGATGATGCCTTGGAACGTGTTACGCCACCCCAACTGTGCGACCAGAGCGTAGTTGGAGATGACGGTGATCTGGTTCGGCACCATCAGCGCGGCGATGATGACGAGGAACACGATCGTCTTGCCCGGAAAGCGCAGGAACACCAGTCCGTAGGCACTGAGCACACCGAGGACGAACTTCACGACGGCGAGAATGCTGGTGATGATCAGCGAGTTCTTCAGGAACGTCCAGAACGGCACCGTCGAGGTCGCGTCGACGTAGTTCTCCGGCCGGAACACGCTGGGCCACCAGATGGACGGCTGCACGTAGATGTCGCCGCGTTCCTTGAACGAGGTGACGAGGATCCAGAACAGCGGCAGCCCGATGATGACGATGACGACGACCATGGCGGCGTACCCGAACAGGCTCGAGAGCCGCCGACGCCGGTCCGCGTCGAGCTGCGCCGGCGGAACCGCGGTGGTGGTCATCGGGCGTCACCTCGATCCATGACTCGAACTTGCAACACGGTGATGACCAGCAACACCAGGAACATGACGGTGGCGACGGTGGCCCCGTATCCGGCGCGGAAGTTGCGGAACGACTCCTCGTACACCTGATAGACCATCGTGGTGGTGCCGGTGCCCAGCGGGCCACCGCGCGTCATCACGTTGATGATGTCGAAGACCTGCAGCGAGTTCAGCATGACGGTGATCGACAGGAAGAACGTGGTGGGCCGCAGTTGCGGCAACGTGACCTTGCGGAAGGTGGTCCAGCGGCTCGCACCGTCGATCTGCGCGGCCTCGCTCAGATCCTGCCGAAGGCCCTGCAGCGCAGCGAGATAGATGACGAAGGCGTAGCCCAGGTTCTTCCACAGATAGGTCACGGTGACCATGAACAACGCCCAGCCGGGACTCTGGTAGAAATCCGGGACGTTCTCGAACCCGATGCGCCGCATCAGATCCTGGATCAACCCGAAGTTCGGATCGAAGACGAACTGGAAGGCGACACCGATCGCGGCGCCCGAGATGACGAACGGCGCGAACACGGCGGAGCGAACCACGTTGCGGCCCCGGAGCTTCCGATCCAGCAGCATGGCCAGGACGAGACCCAACAGCATGCTGCCCGCCACGGCCGCGATCGTGAAGATCACGGTGTTGGACACGATCTGCCAGGTGTCGCTCCGTCCCCACCACTCGCGGTAGTTCGCGAGCCCGATGAACGTCGAGGTGGGCGAGCTGATGTTCCAGTCGAAGAACGACAGCCGGATGTTGTCCACCAGCGGCCGGTAGGTGAAGACACCCAGCAGCACCAGGTTCGGCCCCACCAGGACGAGGAACAGGGCGTAGTCCCGCCAGGGTCGACGCAGGAAAGAGCGTTGCGCCGGAGGGAGTTCCGGCAGCGTCCGCTGCACGACGGGACGGCTCCGACCGATCGGTCGCCGAGGGGGCCGGGAGGCCGTCCGTCGAGGGAGGAGTGCGGTCACCGATGGGACATTAGCCTAGAGAAAGCGAACGAATGGTGAACACGAATGGATCCGCGCCTGTCCGGACCGTGGCGGTTCTACAGTTGCCAGTCGCCCAGGCCGTCGTACCCGCTCAGGACGCCTCCGGCGGTGTTCTGCACGATCACCGGATCGCCCTTCTGCACGGTCTCGTAGAACCATTTCGCGTCCTCGGTGCTGACGTTCAGGCACCCGTGGCTGACGTTCGCGACGCCCTGGCTGCCCACCGACCACGGGGCCGCGTGCACGAAGATCCCGCTGTTCGACATCCGCGTGGCGTACTCGACGTACGTCCGGTAGCCCTCGGGGGCGTCGACGGGCACACCGTAGGTGGACGAGTCCATGTACATGTCGCGGTAGCGCTCGCCGATGACGTAGGTGCCGTTGGGGGTCTCGTGGCCGGGCTTGCCCATCGACGTCGGCATGGTGCGCACGACGGCGCCGTTCCGCGTCACGGTGATCGTCTTGGTGGCGTCGTCGGCCGTCGTCACGATCGCGTCGCCGACGGTGAACGTGCTCGTGAGGTCGCCCGCGCGGACGGTCACGTCGGTGTTGGCCGGCCAGAAGGCGTCCGGCCGCCACCGCACCTGACGGTCGGAGAACCAGAAGAACCGGCCGGGGACGTCGCCCGCGGACGTGGTGACGTCGATCGCGCGTTCCGCGACGGCGCGGTCGGCGATCGGCGCGGAGAACCGCAGGATCACCGGCTGCGCGATGCCGACCACCTCACCGGCCGACGGGTTCACCGCGGGGGTGGCGAAGTTCGCCGGGCCGCGCTGGGGCGGGGCGGGCAGCTGCGGGACGGTCGGCAGCGACGGCGGTGCGGGCAGTCCGGGCAGAGTCGGCAGCTCGGGCGCCGGCGGCAGGCCGGGCAGCGAGATGTCGGGGCCGCCGGGCCACAGCGGCGCAGCGGCGGCCGGAGCCGCGGTGGCGATCAGGCCGGCGGTGACGACGACGGCACCGACCGCTGCTCGCACCACGGAACCGGGCGTACGACGAACTCCCATGAGCGTGAACCATCCCTGTCGGTCTCGAACTGTCTCGGGTTCCGTCATTAACACACAGACGAGGACATCGTCGCCAGTCGGGTACCGTGGCGGGTCACACGAGATCGAGGTCAAGCCACGGCGACGGTCACGGGTCACCGAACGCTGCCTACGGGCGCGTGCACGAGAGAAAGGCCTGACGCCGTGGTGGTCGACGACCGGGGACAGGAGTCCCAGCGACCCCTGCCGGCTGCGCCGGCCGAGCGACATCTACCGGCTGCGCCGGCCGAGCGACACCTGCCATCGGCACTGTTCCCCGATCGCGCGGAGAACGGCCTGAGTTCGCTGCTCGGTCCGGACAGCCTGCACACGTCGTTCCAGCGCATCATCGATCTGCAGACGGGTGCCATCGTCGGGTACGAGGCCGTCGTCGGCGGTCCCGCGGACTCGTCGTTCGCCGATCCCGCCGCCCTCGCCTCCGCCGCGCGCGCGATGGGTATGACGCCGGATCTCGACGCCGCGCGGTGGAACGGCGCGCTCGCCGCCGCCGCTCGCGAGGACAAGCCCCGCGAGGTGCCGCTCTTCATCGCCGTCGATCCCGATTCCCTCACCGATCTGCCCGACCTGCACGATCAGGACGCGGGCGGCGCGGTCCTCCAGTTCGACGAGACCGCCCTGATCCGGCGCCCGGCGCACCTCATGCGCGTCGTCGCCGAGGTGCGACGACTGGGGTGGGCGATCGCCGTCGACCACGTCGGCGTCCGGCCGGAATCGCTGGCCCTGCTCCCGCTCCTCGAGCCCGACGTCGTCAAGCTCGATCGGACGTTGCTCGCGACGCGCCCCAATCGCTTCACCGCGCGCGTCGTCAACGCCGTCGCCGCCCAGGTGGAGCGGACCGGTGCGATCGTCATGGCGGAGGGCATCACCGACGAGGCGTCGGCGCTCGCCGCGCGGGCCATGGGCGCGCGGGTGGGCGAGGGGCCGCTCTACGGATCGACGACGTCGCTCTCCGGCGACAGTCCCGTCGGCTCGCCGCTCGAGTTCGGGACCGCACGGGCGCGGGGCGCGACCCCGTTGTCCACGCCGTACAACCTGGCGGCCGGCGGCCTCGACGTACGCCGGGCGAGCAAGCGCCTGCTCATCGAGATCAGCAAGAACCTCGAGTCGATGGCCACCGACAGCCGCCAGACCGCCCTGATGATGGGCGCGTTCCAACACATCCGTCACTTCACGGCGCTCACCGGCCGGCGGTGGGAGCTGATGGCGCAGAACGCGGCGTTGGTCGGCGCGCTCGCCGAGAACATGGGCACCGAACCCGCGCCGAAGATCCGCGGGGCGGGGCTGCCCGCGTCGGATTCGTTGCGCGAGGAGTGGGACGTGGTGGTGCTGTCACCGCACTTCTCCGCCGTGCTCGCGGCGCGCGATCTCGGCGACGGCGGCCCGGACATGGACCGGCGCTTCGACTACGTCCTCAGCCACGACCCGACGCTCACCATCGAGTGCGCGCGATCGCTCGTGGCCCGGCTGCCACCCGAGCGCAGCGGGAGCTGACGCCGACTCGCCGTACCCGGGGTCAGACGACCTCGGGCACGACGAGACTGTGCACGAATCGCATCTTCTCGAGCACGCGCGCGGGGAGCACGAAGGGGTACAGGTCCTGGTGCCCCATGGACCGGTTCAGCTGGTTGAGCGCCCAGGTGAGCGGGAGCCACCAGTCGATGATGCGGTCGAACCCGACGTCACCGGCGAGCGGCGCCTCGAACGTCGAGCCGGCGGGGGCGAAAGCGTAGGCCGCCGCGGTGTCGAGCGTGTCCCGGATGTGCAGGTAGTGCGCGAACGTCTCGGCCCAGTCCTCGGACGGGTGCATCGTGGCGTACGACGAGACGTGGGTCTTCCGCCACCCGTCGGGCGCGCCCTCGCTGTAGTGCCGATCCAGAGCGGCCTGGTAGTCGTCGTCGGGGTTGCCGAAGAGTTCCTCGAACCGCCCGCGGTGCTCGCCGGTGCCCACGAGCACCGTCTGGTAGTAGTGCCCGATCTCGTGTCGGAAGTGGCCGACGAGGGTGCGGTAGGGCTCGTCCATCGACACCCGCAGTTGCTCGCGGTGCGCGTCGTCGCTCTCGGCGAGATCGAGGGTGATGAGCCCGTTGGCGTGGCCGGTGATCACGTGGCGGTGAGCGCTCGACAGCAGGTCGAAGGCGAGCCCGCCCGACGGATTGTCGTCGCGCCCCTCGATGGGCAGGTGCAGCTCGTCGAGTTCGAGGATCACCCGGCGCTTGGCGGTCTCGGCCGCGGCGAACTCGGCCATCGCCTCGGTGTCGCTGTCGGCGGGACGGGTCCGGGTGAGGGCGCACGACGCGCACAGCGTGGCACCCGACGACACGTCGACCAACCAGTTGCACCGCGCCCGTTTGATGTTGGCGCAGCGGCCCCACACGGTGCCGTCGACGGTGACGGTCAGATCGTCACCGAGCACCTGGATGCTCCGGCCGGGAAGGTGGAAGCCGAGCCGACTGTCGCAGGACAGACAGATCGAGTTCTCGAAGGACAGTTGCTGACCGCATTTGCGGCAGAAGAACACTCGCATGGATTCCGGGTAACCTTCCTCACGCCGTCGGACTCGGCCGACAGCGACGCCACCGTTCGGGCGAGCGTCGGATACCCAGCCTAGCCGTCGTGACACGCGCCTCGAACCGCCCGCGCAGGGTTTGAGAACGGGGGGCTCGGTCAACTCTGCGGCCATGACTGATTCGACGCAGAAGACGGCTTCGTACACGGTTCCGGGCATGTCCACCGAGGACGGCGGACGCGTGGCAGAGATCCTGCAGGATCGGCTGAACGCGCTGAACGATCTGCACCTCACCCTCAAGCACGTGCACTGGAACGTGGTGGGCCCGAACTTCATCTCGGTGCACGAGATGCTCGACCCGCAGGTCGAGGCCGTCCGTGGATTCGCGGACGACGTGGCCGAGCGCATCGCGACCCTCGGCGGGTCGCCCAAGGGCACGCCCGGCACCATCGTCGCGCAGCGCTCGTGGGACGACTACAGCATCGGCCGCGCACCGGCCATCGAGCACCTCGGCGCCCTCGACCTGGTGTACTCCGGCGTCATCTCGGACTACCGCGAGGCGATCGAGAAGACCGGCGACGTCGATCCCGTCACCGAGGATCTCCTGATCGGCCACAGCGGACAGCTGGAGCTCTTCCACTGGTTCGTTCGCGCGCATCTCGAGAACGCCGGTGGTCAGCTCTCCACCGCGGGCGCGTCCTCGGAGAAGGAAGCCGCAGCCGACGCCGACTGACCCGAGACGTTCACGGGCAGCGCCGCACCCGACCGACGGGGTGCGGCGCTGTCGTGCGTTCGGTGTAGTTTGCCCGCGTGAGCGACTCGACCATCACCACCCACCGCGAGCGCGTGCGCGGATGGGTCGAGCGCATCGCCGACGCCCGCCGCGGGGACAGCAGTGAGACCCTCGCCGCCGCGTTTCTCCTGGCTGCCACGCTGGCCGCGCTGGTGTGGGCCAACTCGCCGTGGGGCGAGACCTATCAGGCCTTCTGGCACACGCCGCTCTCGATCACCGTCGGCGCGCACGGCATCGAACTCGATCTCCAGCACTGGGTGAACGACGGGCTGATGGCGTTGTTCTTCTTCGTCGTCGGCCTCGAGGTCAAACGCGAGTTCGCGATGGGCGAGCTGCGGGACACCTCCCGTGCGGCCGTGCCGATCGTGGCCGCCGTCGCGGGGCTGGCCGTCCCGGCGCTGCTGTTCCTGGTGCTCAACCCGTCCGGTCCGGCGTCCGCGGCCTGGGGCGTGGTCATCTCCACCGACACCGCCTTCGTCCTCGGTCTGCTGGCCGTCGTCGGGCCGTCCCGCGCGCTACGCCTGCGCGTGTTCCTCATGACCCTCGCCGTCGCGGACGACGTCGGCGCCCTGGCGATCATCGCCGTGGTCTACACCGACGATCTGCGCGTCGGCCCTCTCCTGGTGTCGTTCCTCGGCCTCGCGCTGGTGCTGCTCCTGCGGCGGATGCGCGTGTGGCGGGGTGCGGGATACCTCGTCGTCTCGCTCGTGACCTGGACGGCGATGTACCTCTCCGGCGTCCACCCCACCCTCGCCGGCGTGATGATCGCCCTGCTGCTGCCCGTCTACCCGCCCCGGCGGCGGGAGGTGGAGCACGCCGCCGCGCTGACGCGGGCGTTCCGCCAGTCGCCGAACCCCGAGTACGCGCGGGCCGCTCGGCTCGGGCTCGAGCGGGCGGTGTCGGTCAACGAGCGCCTGATGCGGCTCTACCAGCCCTACACCGCGTTCCTGGTGGTGCCGATCTTCGCGCTCGCCAACGCCGGCGTGGTGCTGAGCCGCGAGACGCTCACCGCGGCGGCCACGTCTCCGCTCACGTGGGGCATCGTGCTCGGGCTCGTGATCGGCAAGTTCGTCGGCATAACCGGCGCCACGGCGCTGTTCGCCCGGATCCGGCCGCAGGCGCTGGCACCGGGACTGACCTTCCCGCAGATCGCAGGCGGCGCCGCACTGTCCGGCGTCGGTTTCACCATCTCGCTCTTCATCGTCGACCTCGCGCTCGAGGACCCGTTGCTCCAGGACGAGGCGCGCGTGGGCGTGCTGTCCGCGTCCGTGATCGCGGCGCTGCTGGGCTGGGGTGTGTTCGCCCTCGGCGCCCGGCTCGCGCCCCCGCCGGCGGGCCCGCCCACGAAACTGCTGCGGCCGGTGGGTCGACGCGACCACGTTCGCGGCCCGGTGGACGCGCCGCTCACCGTGGTGGAGTACGGCGACTTCGAGTGCCCCTTCTGCAGCAAGGCGACGGGCGTCGCGCGGGAGCTGCGCGAACACTTCGGCGACCGCGTGCGCTACGTCTTCCGGCACTACCCGCTGGACGACTATCACCCGCACGCGCGCTACGCCGCGCAGGCCGCGGAAGCCGCTGCGGCACAGGGCAAGTTCTGGGAGATGCACGACACGCTGTTCCGCCACAGCGACGACCTGGAGCGCGACGCGGTCGACGGGTACGCGGCCGCCGTGGGCCTCGACATGGAGCGCTACGAGGAGGACATACGGACAGGCGACTTCGTCACCCGCGTGGAGGACGACGAGCTCGACGCGCTCACCAGCGAACTGCCGGGGACACCCGCCTTCTATCTGGGGGGTGCCGACACGCCGCGTCGGCACGACGGCCCGCACGACACGGCGACGATGATCCGCGAGCTGGAGAAACTGCTGCCCTAGCGGTGATCCGGGACCCTGTTGCCGTCGTCGTCCCAGTGTGCAACGTCAGGTGATGACATAGCCGAGTTGGCGGCCTGCGGTATCGATCGGTCCGGCGAGCGCGGGGTGCGTCAGCGGCAAAGACAGCTCAGGCCGCACGGGGAACGCGTCCTCGACACGTTCGACCAGGGCGATGCACACGCTGCCCGCGAACCGACCTCGGTACATCAGCCCATCGAGGTCGGCGTGCGCCCGGTGGATATTGCGCGCCCAGTGCTGGGTGCGACCGTGGGCCGCGGAATCCAGTGCGTGATTACCGCCGACACGGGTCGCCCACGCGCCGCCGTCGATCCCGGACACGTCGAGTAGCCGAAGCGGCCGTAGACAGCGCACCCCGGTCAGATATGGATCGCCGTAGTGGCGGTCGATGACCCGCGCCGACTGAAACGCTTCGGCCAGTGCGCCGCGGGGACTCGATGCGCCGTACCAGATGCCGTAGTCGGGATGCTCGTCGCGAGGACGGGGGTGATGGTCGAATCGCAGGATCGGTCCGAACGTCCGCAACCCGTTCCACGGGAGAACGTGGCTGCCGGTGGTGCGGTGTACCCGCCACAGCACATCGGTGGGCTGCCACGCTCGTCGTTCGCCTGCGAGGATCCCCGCATCACGGAGGGTGACGATCGACGGAGGCGGCGGCAGCATCGCCGCCACCTACGCCGACTCCCAGGATGCAGCAGTCAGTACTTCGACGACCTGCTCGATCTCCCGGTCGGCTCCGGCAATACCGCTGAGCCACTGCACGATCGACACGGGGCGGCCCTCGACGGTCAGAGACGGCTGCGGCTCCGTGAGAAGCGCCTGAACGGTCAACGGGTGGAGTGTTCGGTCGAACAGCGGCATCACCTTGTCCAGGTGAGGCACCGGACCGTCGGCCGCGAACTGGGCGCGGGGGAGAAGCCGGGTCGAGCCCGAATCGAAAGACCACAGGGTTCCGTCGGCCAAACGTTGACGAACCCTGGCTGTGGTGACCCCGAGATGCTTTGCGGCCTGAGCCACCGAGAGAGAATCTTGAACCAGGTTCTGCATCCTGATGTGGCGATCCAGCCGCGCCGCCGTGGCAGCTGTCGGATCCGTGACGAACCCGGCCTCCCGGAGCACAGCGGCGTCGTGCTCGGACAGGGCGGGCTCGGCCGGATTCGATGCACTCAGCCCGTGCACGATCTGAGCGAAGAACGCGCGGGTGAAGTCGGCGCCCGTCACTTCTCGTACCGCGCTCTCGAAGTCGAGGTCACCGTTGCGGTAGCGGTCTTCGACGCTCCGTGCCGTGTTGTCCATCATTGCGTCCTTACAAGTATTTGCGTCCTCAAATCAAGAATAGTGGGAGCGCATGGATCTGCGCCAGGACGGCCCGCACGACACGGCGACGATGATCCGCGAGCTGGAGAAACTGCTGCCCTAGCGGTGATCCGGGACCCTGTTGCCGTCGTCGTCCCAGTGCTCGGCCACCTTCTTCGACGGCTGCACGCGCGGGGGCTCCCCGGGCATCTTGGGATAGTCGGGCGGGAAGTTCAGCTCGCCGCCGGGCAGGGTCTCCCACAGCTGCAGCAGCGGGTCCAGCGAGAACGCCTCGTCGTCCATGTCCGCCCAGGGGTCGCCGTCCGCCAGGTAGTCCGGCACGGTGTGCAGCGTGTAGGCGCGAGGATCCCGCGTCTGCGCCAACGTCGACCACGTCATGGGGGTACTGACGGGCGCGCCGGGCCGGGCGCGCAGGCTCCACGCGCTCGCGATGGTGCGGTCCCGATTGTTCTGGTTGTAGTCGAGGAAGATGCGCTCCCCGCGCTCCTCCTTCCACCAGGCGGTGGTCACGCCGTCGTCACGCCGTTCGAGTTCGCGCCCGAGACCGATCGCCGCGTGCCGGACGTCCTCGAACGTGTACTCCGGGTGGATCCGCACGTAGACGTGGATTCCGCGGTTGCCGCTGGTCTTGGGATAGCCGCGAAGACCCAGCTCGGCGAGCAGTTCGCGCGTCACCTCCGCGACGCGCTGCGCGTCGGCGAACGTCGTGCCCGGCTGCGGGTCGAGGTCGAGACGCAGTTCGTCGGGCCGGTCGACCTCGGGACGACGGACGGGCCACGGGTGGAAGGTCAACGTGCCCATCTGGGCGGCCCAGACGAACGACGCCGGCTCCGACGGACACAGCTCGGCCGCCGTGCGCCGACTCGGGAAGGTGATGTCGACCGTCTCGATCCAGTCGGGCGCGCCCTTCGGCAGCCGCTTCTGATAGAAGCCGTCGCCGCCCTTGTCCTGCGGCCCGGTGGCCAGGCGCATGCCGTCGCGGTACCCGTCCGGCCACCGTTCCATCGCCGTCGGGCGATCGCCGACGGCGCGCATCATCGCCGGCCCGACCGCCGAGAAGTACTCGCACACCTGGAGTTTGGTGATCGCGGGTCCGGCCTCGGTGGCCTCGTAGATCACCCGATCGGGGCTGGTGACGCGGACGTCGCGCTCGCCCGCCCGCACCGACGCGGCCGGTGTCGCCATCACGCACCCGCCAGGATGTCGGCGACGTCGTACCGCTCGGGGGTGTCGAGCTGGTCGTAGGTGCAGCTCAGGGGATCGCGGTCCGGCCGCCACCGCAGGAAGCGCGCCGCGTGCCGCAGCCGGTCCTTCTCCATCTGGTCGTACGCCACCTCGAGCACGCGCTCGGGACGCACCGGGATCCACGTCCGGTCCACCCCGGACCGCCATCGGGTCTGCTCGCCGTCGGAGACGACGTCCTCGCCGATCCGCAACGGTTCCAGTTCCTTCTGGTACTCGATTCGCTTGGCGTCGGTGAACGCCGACGCGCCCCCGATCATCTGCAGCCGGTCCCCGTTGTAGAGCCCGAGCAGCATCGACCCGATACCGGTGCCGGACTTGTGAATTCGATATCCGATGAGCACGCAGTCGGCCGTCCGGGCGTGCTTGACCTTGACCATCTCCCGCTTGTTCGGCAGATACACCCCGTCCAGGCGCTTGGCCACCACCCCGTCGAGACCCGCGCCCTCGAAGCGGTCGAACCACTCCGTGGCGAGTGCGGCGTCGTCCGTCACCCGGGTGACGTGGCACCGCGGCGACTCCCGCGGCTCGAGGATGCCCTCGAGCGTGGACCGCCGCTCGGCGAACGGGCGGCCGGTCAGATCGTCGTCACCCAGGGCGAGCAGGTCGAACGCCACGAAGCGCGCGGGCGTCTTCTCGGCCAGCATGCGAACGCGACTGTCCGCGGGGTGGATTCGTTCCGAGAGCGAGTCCCAGTCCAGGCGCCACGACCCGTCGCGCTCGAGGGAGACCACCAGCTCCCCGTCGACGACGCAGCGGGTGGGCAATTCCTCCTTCACCGCGGCCACCATCTCCGGGAAGTATCGAGCCAGGTCCTTGCCGCCGCGTGATCCGAGCACCACCTCGTCCCCGTCCCGAAAGACGATGGTGCGGAAGCCGTCCCACTTGGGCTCATAGGACCAGAGTGCATCCGGTGCACCCTGGTCCGGCACCACCTTCGCGGCCTTGGCGAGCATGGGCTGCAGCGGCGGCATCACGGGGAGGTCCACGTCCGCCATCCTCGCACGAGACTCCGACGTCCCACGGGCTTACAGTGACCGCCATGCCTCTTCTCCGGACACGCCGCCCGAGCCCCGTCGCGCTGCTGCTCGGCGTGGTCGCGGCGGCGCTTCTGGCGGCCGGCTGTTCGTCCACGGTCACCGGCACCCCGGTCGCGGCGCCGACCACTCCGGCGGCGTCCTCCACCTCCGAGATCCCGAACGATCGCCTCGTCCCCCCGACCAACACGGCGTCGGGCGGAGACGTGTCCATCGACGTCGCGCCCGGTGACTGCGTACGCCTCGGCGGCACGGTGAACGACGCGACCATCGAGGAAGCCGCGTGCGGCTCGGACGAGTCGAACTACGTCGTGGTGGCGTCGTCACCGACGTCGAGCGGGTGCCCGTCCGACGTCGACCAGACGTACTACGAAACTCTCGACGGCGTCGAACAGGGCGCGCTGTGCCTCGACATCGACTTCGTGGTGGGCGGCTGCATGGACCTCGGCGGCGAGGATCCAGTCCGCACCGACTGCTCGGAGCCGATGGTCGACGGCGTCCGCGTCGCCGAGATCGTCCAGGACTCCGTGGACGAGTTCGACTGCGACACCGACCGCGCGTACGTGTACGACGAGCGGGAATTCGTCGTGTGCTTCGACAGCCCCTGACCGACCGTGATGGACGCCCCGCGCCTCCGCACCCCTCGCGGGCGATGGATCGTCGCCGCGACCGTGCTCGGCTCGTCGCTGACCATGCTCGACGGCACCGTCGTGAACATCGCGCTTCCGGCCATCGCCGCCGATCTCGGTGCGACCGTCTCGGGGCTGCAGTGGACGGTCACCGGCTACACCCTCACCCTCGCCGCATTCGTGTTGCTCGGCGGCTCGCTGGGTGATCGCTACGGCCGCGCCCGCCTCTTCGCCGTCGGGACGGTCTGGTTCACGGCCGCGTCGGTGGCCTGCGCGCTCGCCCCGACCGTCGACGCGCTCGTCGCCGCCCGCGTGACCCAGGGCATCGGCGCCGCGCTGCTGACGCCCGGATCCCTGGCCATCCTCTCGGCGTCACTCGATCCCCGCGACCGCGGCGCGGCGATCGGGCTGTGGTCGGGACTCGGCGGGGTGGCCGCTGCGGTGGGACCCGTCCTCGGGGGCTGGCTGGTGGACCTCGCCGGATGGCGGTCGGTGTTCTGGATCAACGTGCCGCTGGGTGTCGTCGTTCTGGCGGTCACCGCCCGCCACGTCCCCGAATCACGGGATCCCGACGCCACGGGTCGTCTCGACTGGTTCGGCGCGGCTCTGGTCGTGGCCGCGTTCGCCGCGGTCACCTTCGGCGCGATCGACGCGAATGCGGTGGCGGTGGGACTCGGGCTCGTCGGCGTCGGTGTGTTCGCCGCGTGGCAGCGACGCGCCCACCACCCCCTGGTGGCGCCGGCGCTGTTTTCGTCGCGGACGTTCGTCGGCGCGAACGTGGTGACGGTCGCGGCGTACGCCGCGCTGGGCGGGGTGTTCTTCCTGCTGTTGCTGCAGCTGCAGACCGCGCTGGGGTACGACGCGATCACGGCCGGCGTCGCCACGCTGCCGATCACCGCCGCGATGCTGTTGTTGTCCTCCCGCACCGGCGCGTTGGCGGACCGCATCGGCCCTCGAATCCCGATGACGGTGGGTCCGATCGTGGCCGCACTGGGGCTCGCGCTGATGACGCGCATCCACCCCGGCGCGACGTACGTCGGGGCGGTACTGCCGGCTGTCGTCGTGTTCGGGGTGGGGTTGTCGATCCTGGTCGCGCCGCTGACCGCGGCGGCCATCGGATCGGTCCCGAGCGAGCACGCGGGTGCGGCGTCGGCGGTGAACAACGCCGTGGCGCGGACCGCTCAACTGCTGGCGGTGGCCGCGCTGCCCGGCCTCGTGGGCATCACGGGAACCCTGGACGCGGACACGGTGGGGCGGGGCTTCACATCGGCCATGTGGATTTGCGTGGCCTTGCTCCTCGCCGCTGCAACGGCAGCGTTCGCGCTGGTCCGAACGCCCGTGCGCGTCTGACGTCAGTCGGCGAGGCAGGCGACCTGCGGGTCCACCCGCAGCTTGGCCAGCGCGCTGCGGATGCGCGACTTCATGGTGGAGACGGGCACGCCCATGCGATCGGCGGCCTCCGCGTAGGTCAACCCCTCGAAGAACGCCATGAACAGGCACTCGCGCTGCCGGCTCGACAGCTCGGCCATCGCGTCGAGCACGGGTCGACGGTCGAGGAAGCGATCGCCGCCGTCCGCCGAGCCGATGGCGGCGTCGAGCATGGCCCACTTGGATTCGCGGTCGGACCGGGACTGCTCGGACCGCACCCGGTCGATCGCGCGGCGGTGGGCCATGGTGACCAGCCAGGCCGCCGGGGATCCCTGGGACGGCGAGAACGTGGGCGCCTTCTGCCAGACTTCGAGATAGACGTCCTGCACGCACTCCTCCGAGAACCCGCGGTCGCGCAGGACGCGGAGCACGGCGCCGTAGACGCGGGACGACGTGAGGTCGTAGAACCGCGCGAAGGCCACCCGGTCACCGCGCCCGACGGCGAGGAGGAGGTCCACCAGCTCACCGGTGGCGGTCTCGGAACGCCGGGCGGGGGTCGACGCGACGCGCGTCCCGACTGTTACCGAATCGGGTTGTGCGACAAGAGTGTTCACGGTCATCACCTCGGTCCGTGGAGCACGGGATCGCGCTCGATGCAGTCGACAGTGCCAGCGCTCGACGGCGGTCCTGCGACACGCACATCGCAATCAGGACACCGTACGGTCACGAAAAGGTCACGGCCCTCGACGTGCGGTACACCACCCGGGTCGGCGCGGTCGCGCGCAGGTCTAGGGTTTTCGCCATGAGCAGCACCCCCAGCAGCACCTCCGAGAACAAGGCCGTCGACGCCGATTCCGCCGGCACCACTACCACGACCTCGACCGACCCCGACGTCAAGCCCCGCAGCCGCGACGTCACCGACGGCCTCGAGAAGACCGCCGCACGCGGCATGCTCCGAGCCGTCGGCATGGGTGACGCCGACTGGGGCAAGTCGCAGATCGGCGTCGCGTCGTCGTGGAACGAGATCACGCCGTGCAACCTCTCGCTGGATCGCCTGGCCAAGGCGGTGAAGGAAGGCGTGCACACCGGCGGCGGCTACCCGCTGGAGTTCGGCACGATCTCCGTTTCCGACGGCATCTCGATGGGCCACGAGGGGATGCACTTCTCCCTCGTCTCGCGCGAGGTGATCGCCGACTCGGTCGAGACCGTCATCAGCGCCGAGCGCCTCGACGGCTCCGTGCTGCTGGCCGGCTGCGACAAGTCCCTCCCGGGCATGCTCATGGCCGCCGCCCGCCTGGACCTCGCGAGCGTCTTCCTCTACGCGGGCTCGACGCTCCCCGGCTTCGCCACGCTGTCCGACGGCAGCGAGCACCAGGTCACCATCATCGACGCCTTCGAGGCGGTCGGCGCCTGCTCGCGCGGCCTGATGTCCCGCGAGGACGTCGACACCATCGAGCGCGCCATCTGTCCCGGCGAGGGCGCTTGCGGCGGCATGTACACCGCGAACACCATGGCCAGTGCGGCCGAGGCGATGGGGATGTCGCTGCCCGGCAGTGCCGCGCCGCCCGCCCCCGACAAGCGTCGCGACGGGTTCGCCCGCGCCAGCGGTGAGGCCGTGGTCGAACTCCTCCGCCGCGGCATCACCGCGCGCGACATCATGACCAAGGAAGCGTTCGAGAACGCGATCGCCGTCGTCATGGCGTTCGGCGGCTCGACCAACGCGGTGCTGCACCTGCTGGCCATCGCGCACGAGGCGGACGTCGAGCTCACCCTCGACGACTTCATCCGCGTCGGCTCGAAGGTCCCGCACCTCGCGGACGTCAAGCCGTTCGGTCGGCACGTCATGACGGACGTCGACCGCATCGGCGGCGTGCCCGTGGTCATGAAGGCCCTCCTCGACGCCGGTCTGCTGCACGGGGACTGCCTCACCGTCACCGGCCGCACCGTCGCCGAGAACCTGGCGGACATCGCACCGCCGGATCCCGACGGCCTGGTCCTGCGGGCGATGTCGGAGCCGATCCACCCCACCGGCGGCATCACCATCCTGTCCGGATCGCTCGCCCCCGGCGGCGCCGTGGTGAAGTCGGCCGGCTTCGATTCCGACGTCTTCGAGGGCACCGCGCGCGTGTTCGAGCGCGAGCGCGCCGCGATGGACGCCCTCGAGGACGGCACGATCACCGCCGGCGACGTCGTCGTCATCCGCTACGAGGGCCCCAAGGGCGGGCCGGGCATGCGCGAGATGCTCGCCATCACCGGCGCGATCAAGGGCGCGGGTCTGGGCAAGGACGTGCTGCTGATGACCGACGGCCGCTTCTCCGGCGGCACGACGGGCCTCTGCGTCGGACACATCGCCCCCGAGGCCGTCGACGGCGGGCCCATCGCCTTCGTCCGCGACGGCGACCGGATCCGCCTCGACGTTGCGAACGGCACGCTCGACCTGCTGGTCGACGAGGCCGAGCTCGCGTCCCGGCGTGAGGGGTGGGCACCGCTGCCGCCGCGCTACACCCGCGGCGTCCTGGCGAAGTACTCCAAGCTGGTCGGCTCCGCGTCGCAGGGTGCCGTCTGCACCTAGTCCCGCCGAGCCACGCCGCTCGTGACCCACCCGAAGCCCCACCGTGATCGAGTCGTGATCCGGCGGGGCTTCGGTCGTCACATGGCGGGGGAACTCTGTCTGTCGACGGGGCAGCGCCGGGCTGCCCGAACTTGGGGAGGCAGCGCGTATGTCCATCATGAAGAAGTCCATCGCAGGTGCGTTCGGTGTGGCCCTGGGTGTCGCGGCGTTCCTGCCCGCCACCGCCTCGGCCGCTCCGGTCGACGCGTGTCAGGCACCGTTCGGTCGGGACTCCGTCACCGGTGAGTGCTCCGCCACCAGCGACGCCTCCAGTGCCGCCGCGGCCTACGGCAACGCCACCGCCGACGCCAACCGTAACGCCCTCGCACTCGCTCTCGGCCTGAACGGCGGCGTCGCCGGATCCTCCGCCGTCGGCTTCGCCGCACCCGCTGCCATCGCCTTCGGACCGGGAAGCGTCGCCGAGGCCATCGGCCTCAACCCCGGTCTGTCCATCGCGATCGCCGGTCCCGGCGCCACCATCACGGTCGACTCCCTCGGCGGCGTGACCTGCGACGGCCCCGGCTTCGCGGGCGACCTCACGACGCTGAAGGCCTGCATCGGCCAGAACTGAGGCCAGAACCTAGGCCAGAACCGAGGCCACGGCCCGCTCGAGGTGAGCAGCACGTGCGGCTCGGCGTCGGATCCTCCGGATTCCCGTCCGCCGACGCCCCGAGCCGCACACTGCGCTCCGAGACGGACCCCGTGACAAACACGAGCCCCGCACCGAGATCGGTGCGGGGCTCGTGTGGGTGATGGATCAGGGAGTGGGAACGAAGCCCGTTCCGACGCCGCCGCCACGGTTGATGTCGCTGAAGACCGCGCGGATGTTGGTGCCGACCTCGGGGCCGATGCACGGGATGCCCAGGTAGGCGTTCACCATGCCCACCAGCGTGGTGCCGGCGACCACCGGACCACCCGAGTCACCCTGCTGCACGCAGATCTGGGTGTAGGTGCGATCGTTCTGGAACAGCTCGCCGTACGTGATGCCGCAGGTGTTGCCGGTGGTCCGACCTTCCTTGCACATGATGCCGGGGAACGTCGCGGGCTCGCCGACACCGGTGATGGTGACGTTGCCGACGCGGTTGGTGGGGGCCACGCGGTTCCGATCGAACTCGATCACGGCGTAGTCGAGGCCGCCGACCGAGGAGACGATGCGGCCCACCGCGCCGGCGTCGGGCAGGTACTCCGCACCCACCAGGTCACCCGGAACGCCGCAGTGACCTGCGGTGATGCCGACCAGGCGACCGGCGTTGTCGGTGCCGACGGTGGTCAGCGTGCAGTCGAACTTGCCCTTGCCCGAGCTGTCGGCGATCAGGATGCCGGACCCACCGCCCAACACGGCGACGGGTGCGGCGGACGCGGTGCCCACGCCGACGCCGGCGGTCAGAGCGAGAGCAGCGGCAGCCGCGACGACGAGTTTCTTCAGCATGTATTCCCCTCCGGAGTTCCCGCACACCGTAGCAATCCCGGGCGGTGAATCCGTACTAGTTGCCCTGCTCGGTCAATCGATCGAGAACTCGGCGAGCGTCCTCGAGCTCCCGGCTGAGGGCCTCGACCCGCTCGCGCGCCGCGGCCCGAGCGGCCTCGACCTTCTCCTCCACGGCCTCCGACGCCGCCGGATCACCGAGTGCTCGCACGGCCTCGAGCACTCGATCGGCGGTCACGACCGTGGGCTTGCCCGCCTTGCGCGCGCCGTGCGACACCGTGACGGTCCACGTGTCGTCCGGTCCCGACGCCACGGTGACCACGATCGGCGCGGGAGCCGTTTTCGAGCGACGGGGCTTCGCCGGGGCAGAGGTGGGTGTCGACACCGCGGGTGGCGCGGGCCTCGCTGCGGGAGCGGGTGTCGTAGCGGCGACCGGGGTCGGAGCCGCCGGAGCCGGAGCCGGGGTGGGCGCCGGGGCCGACCGCGGTGCCCGAGCAGCACGGGGAGCCTTCGCCGGCACGGGCGCGGTGCGCGAACGCCGGAGCTCCTCCGCCTCGTACGGCAACTGATCGTCCACCCCGGCGGGACTGACGGTGACCGTGGTGCCGTCGATGGACACCACTCGCGCGGACGCACCGGCGTCGAGCCCCAGCGACGGCGTGGCTTCCCGGAGGTAGACGGTGGCGCGCTTGCCGGCGTCGAGCGCGGCCTGCAGCGCGGTCAGATCGTCCTGGGTGAGGGCATCGGCCGGGGGTCGCCGACGGGACGAAGCCATGAGTGTCCTTTCGGGGACGACACGGGAGACACGTCAGTCTGTCACGAGGTCCCGACACCTCCGCCGACGTCGTCGTCGGTGGTTGCGAGCCGATCTCCCCGGGTACGCGCCGCCCATGACCGACACCGATTCCCGCGCCCACGTCGTCGAGCTTCTCTCCGACGCGAACCTCTGCATGTTCACCACCACCTCCACCGACGGGCACCTCATCGCCCGACCGATGGCCCTGCAGGAGACGGAGTTCGACGGCGATCTCTGGTTCTTCGCCGCAGCCGACTCGCGCAAGGTGGCCGACATCGGCGCGAACCCGTCCGTCGGCATCTCATTCCAGTCCGGCACCTCGTGGGTGTCGGTCTCGGGCCGCGCGTCCGTCGTCCGGGACGACGCGAAGAAGAAGGACCTGTGGAGCCAGGGCGTCGCCGCGTGGTTCCAGGACGGGCCGGAGTCCGACGGCATCGTCCTGATCAAGGTGGAGGCCGAGGGCGCCGAGTACTGGTCCGCCCCGGGATCGAAGGTGTCCACGCTGATCGCGTACGCCAAGTCCCGCATCACCGGCGATCGCCCCGACGTGGGCACCAACGACACCGTCGACCTGTCCTGACGCGACCGGACCGTTCGCTCGGAGCGGACCCCGCTGTTCGCTTCCAGCGGACACAGCTGTGAGCGGTCGGGGAGGCTCCGAAATCGGCACCGCCGTACCGCTCTGCCGCGTACCGTTCGACGGGTTCTCTTCGCCCCGGGGCTCGTGACGGGGCGGCTCCGCCTCGTTCTCGGGAGAAGGCACGCCATGTCGCTGGACACGACCCCGTCCGACACGTCCTCGTCGACGGCGGCGGCGCGGGACCAACTGTTCCTGATCGACGCGGTGACCGACGAGGACGTCCAGATCGCCTCGGCGTGGATCGAGCGGCACAGCCGGGTTCCGGATCCGCGCACCGTTCCGATGACGGGTCGCGCGCTCGACCGCGTCCTCGACGGTCTCACCGACGGCGACCCGCTGGTCACCCCGGTACGGGTGGTTCACACCAAGCCGGATACGCCGTCGCGGGGCCTGCGTCGCTGGATCCGTCCCCGCAAGGGTGACGCCCGGGTCGCCGTCGGCGAACCGGCCACGCTGAGCGACCTGCGCCAGCGGTTCGAGGCGACGGCCGGCCGCTCCTTGTCGACGTACGTGGCGCGGCAGGCCAGCCTGACCCTCGACCGGGCCGAGCGCGACATCATCGGCAACGAGTACAAGGTGCCGCGGTTCGTGGTCGAGGAGTTGACCGAGCGATCGCAGTTCCGACGCGACCTGGCCGAGCTGTCGAAGTCCGTGAACACTCCGCTGGCCGAGGTTCGGGCGCGGGTGCACAAGATCCTCGACGAGATGGTCGCCACCGAGAACAAGCAGGCGGTGGAGCTGTGGGGGCAGCTCGGAGCGTTCTTCTCCCGGGCCTACCGCGTGGAGATCGACGACGAGTCTCTCGCCGCGCTGCGCGAACTGGACAAGTCCTATCCCCTGGTCTTCCTGCCCAATCACCGGTCGTACCTCGATCCGCTGGTGCTGCGGCCGGCGCTGCTGGACCAGGGTCTGCCCTTGAACCACGTCATGGGCGGCATCAACGTCGGGTTCTGGCCCATCGGCCCGCTGGCCAAGCGCAGCGGGGTGGTGCTGATCCAGCGGAAGTTCTCCGACGACGTCTACAAGTGGACCCTGCGCCAGTACATGAGCTTCCTGCTGAGCAAGAAGTTCAACCTCGAGTGGTACATCGAGGGTGGTCGGTCCCGGACGGGCAAGCTGCGGCCGCCCCGCTTCGGCCTGCTCACCTATCTGGTCGACGCCCTCGAGACCAGCACGGCGGCCGACGCGTACCTGGTGCCCACGTCGATCACCTACGACCGCCTGCACGAGGTCGGGGCCATGACGGCGGAGATGCACGGCGCGCAGAAGCAGGCCGAGGGCATCAGGATGGCCATCGACTACGTCCGGGCACAGGGCAAGATCCGCGGCACCGTCTATCTACGGTTCGGCACGCCCATGTCCGTCCGCGCCTTCCTCGAGGAACACGAGGACAAGCGCGTGGCGGTGCAGCGGGCCGCACTGGCGGTGTCGCACGCCATCAACGAGGCCACCCCCGTGACGCCGACGGCGTTGGTAGCGATGGCGATGCTCGGCACCGAGGACCGCGCCCTCGACATGGCCGAGATGTGCGGGGTGATCGATCCGCTGGCGCACTACATCCGCTTACGCGGCCTGCCGACGGCCGGCGGTGTGGACCTGACCGATCGCGCCGTCGTCACCGCGGCGCTGCGCACCCAGGTGACGGCCGGCGTCGTCACGCGGTTCGACGACGGCCCGGAGCCGCTCTACCTGCTGGCGCAGGACAAGCACCTGGTCGCCTCGTTCTTCCGGAACAACACCATCCACTTCTTCGTCATGCGCGCGATCGGCGAACTGGTGGTGCTGCGCACCGAGGACTGCCCGCAGGGTGTGGCCGGGGCCGCCGATCTGTGGCGGTCCGCGCTGGAACTGCGCGACCTGCTCAAGTTCGAGTTCTTCTTCGGTGACAAGCGGGAGTTCGGGGCGCGTCTGGAAGCCGAGGTCGACCTGATCGACCCGGGCTGGCGGGACCGGTTGGACACCCCGGGCTACGCCGTCAGCACCCTCGAGCGTCAGCCGTTCCACCTCGCCCATCGCGTGCTGCAGCCGATCTTCGAGGCGTACCAGGTGGTGGCCGATCGCCTGGTGCTCGCCGACCCGAACGCCGAGTTCGACAAGGCATCGTTCCTCACCGAGTGCCTCGGCGTCGCGCATTCGCGCCGGCTCCGTCAGGAGCTCGATCACAGCGAGGCCATCTCCAACGAATTGTTCGACACGGCACTGCAATTGGCGGACAACCGAGGGATCCTGAACTCGGACGCACCGGACGTGCGCGAGCGCCGCGAGCAGTTCGCGGTGGAGATCGCCGCCTGGGGGCGGGTGTCGCGTCGAATCAGAGCCATGGTGTACCGCAGACTCGCCGGGCACGAGGGTGCCGCCGACTCCCCGCTCGCCGACCACCCGACCGACCCCGACCGATCCGGAGAATCACGGTGACCTCTCGCCCGGCCCAGTCCCTGACCGATCTGCTCGACCTCGTCGCCGCGGCCCCCGAGGGCCCGGAGGTGGTCGCGTTCTTCGACTTCGACGGCACCGTGATCGACGGGTACTCGGCCACGGCCGTGTTCAAGGAGCGTCTACGCCGCTTCGACGTCGACCTGTTCGAACTGTGGGACATCAGCAGTGCCGTCGTCGAGATGCGGCTGCGCGGCACCACGGTGGACAACCTCATGGACAAGGCGGTGCGCGCTCTCGCCGGCAAGACGCACGAGGAGTTGATGGAGCAGGCCTACCTGCTGTTCCGGTCGGAGATCGCGTCGCAGATCTTCCCGCAGGTGCGCACGTTGATCGCCGCACACAAGGCGCGGGGGCACCGCATCGTGCTCTCGACGTCGGCCACGCCGTACCAGGCGACCCCGGTGGCGGAGGACCTCGGTTTCGACGCCCTCATCTGCACCCATCCCGAGATCGGGGACGACGGCGTGCTCACCGGCTCGCTCGACGGTCTGTCGCTGTGGGGTCCACGCAAGGCAGCGGGTATCCAGGACTGGGCGGCGGCCGAGAAGGTCGATCTCACGGGGTGTTTCGGCTACTCGAACGGCGCCGAGGACGTGCCGATGCTCGAGACGGTGGGCATCCCCGTCGCGCTCAATCCCGACGGCGACCTCGACCGCACCGCCCGCGACCGCGGCTGGGCGCGCGTCCGGCTGCAGAAGCCGACGACGGGTGTCGACGTCACGTCGACCGTGCGCAGCGTCGCCGCCCTCGGCTCGGTGCTGGCGAGCGCCGGACTCGGTGCCACGCTCGGCCTGCTGAGCGGGTCACGACGGGTGGGCGCCAACATCACCAATTCCGTGGCGCCCGAACTCGCGTTGGCCCTGACGGGCATCGAGGTGGAGGTGATCGACGAGGCCAACGCCTGGTCGCACCGGCCGGCGGTGTTCCTCTTCAACCACCAGTCGACGATGGACATGATCGTCGTCGCCCGGGTCTTGCGACGCGACATCACCGCCGTCGCCAAGAAGGAGTTGGCGCGCGACCCCCGGTTCGCGCCGCTCGGCGCGTTGTTCGACGTCGCCTACGTCGACCGGGCGAACGGCGCGCAGGCCCGCGACGCGATCAAACCGGCCATCGAGAAGCTGCAGAACGGTACCTCCGTCGCTATCGCCCCGGAGGGCACGCGGATGCCGACCTCGCGACTGGGTCGATTCAAGAAGGGTGCCTTCCACCTGGCGATGGAGGCGGGCGTGCCGGTGGTGCCCCTGGTCCTCGAGGGCGCCGGCGACGTGATGTTCCGGTCCGCGTTCACGGCGCACCCCGGCAAGGTGACGGTGACCGTGGGCGCACCGGTTCCCACGGACGACTGGACCCCCGACACGCTCGACGAGCACATCGCCGAGGTCCGCGAGTTCTACGAGCGGACGCTCGGCCATGTCCGATAACACCGACAGCGGCAGCCACACCGACACCGCCGACGCCACCCGCCGCCGGGTGGAGGACGCTCTGCTCGAATCCTCGGCGTCGTACACCCGCGAGGAGGTAGCCCGGCGCGCCGGTGTCGATCTCGACCGTGCCCGACGCCTGTGGGTCGCCATGGGTTTTCCCGTGAATCCGGACCCGGACGCGGTCATGTACACCGACGCCGACGTCGAGGCGCTGCGTGCACTCACGACGTTGGTGGACCGTAACGTCGTCGAGGAATCGATGGAGCTGGCCGTCGCCCGTACGCTCGGCCAGTCGATGTCACGCCTGGCGGAATGGCAAGTGGGCGTGGTCAACGCGTATATCGCCGCGCGTATTCGCGAGGACGAGGACGCGGCGGGCACGAGCGATCCGGATCGCATCCGACACGACGCCCGCGAACTGGCGGCCGACACCGTCCCGGCACTCGAGACCCTGCAGAACTACGTGTGGCGTCGCCACCTGGCGGCCGTCGCGGGACGGTCACTGGACATCGACGGGTCGCCGGACAGCAGGCGCACCCTCGCGGTGGGGTTCGCCGACATGGTCGGATACACCTCGCTCACTCGGCGACTCGACGTCGACGAGCTGACGTCGTTGCTCGAGGAGTTCGAGTCGGTGGCCGGCGAGGTCGTCGCTCGTGGGCACGGGTCGGTGGTCAAGAACGTCGGCGACGAGGTGATGTTCCAGTGCGCCGATCCGGTCGACGCGGCCCGGATCGCCCTGCGACTGCACGAGGCGTTCGCCGACCGTGACGACGTGCCGGCGCTGCGGGTGGGCATCGCGCTGGGTCCGGCGCTGGCCCGGTTCGGCGACCTGTACGGCTCGGTGGTCAACATCGCCGCGCGCCTGACGAGCAACGCCCATCCCGGCACCGTCCTGGTCGACGAGCACACGGCCGAGGCCCTGGCGGACGTCGACGAGTTCTACCTCAAGTCGCTGCGGCCGCTCCGGGTACGCGGCTTCCACAAACTGCGGACCTTCGCCCTGCGGCACAACCGTGATCACGGCGGCGACCGGGAAGGATCGAGCGACTCCGGGCGTTGACCAGGGCAATGACTTCTTCCCTGGCCACTCCCGCCGCGGCGTCCGACCTCGTGCAGCCCACCCGCCTGTGGACACCGAAGCACGTCGTCGTCACGGCGTCCGCGGCCGACCTGCCGCACACCGCCGAGATCCTGCGGCGGTGCGAGGCCGCGGGAGTCGACGACGTGACGATGCTGTCCGGCGACCGCATCACCGGCGTGCGGGGCGGATCGGACCGCGAGGTGTACGCCCGAGCGAAGTCCACCCTGGCCGTCGTCGTCGCCCCGCCGAGTGCCCGCAAGCCCCAGCCGATTCCGCCGAGCGCGGACTGGCGCATCGACCTGGCCAAGGGCTGCCCCGCGCACTGTCAGTACTGCTACCTGGCGGGCTCGCTGTCGGGGCCGCCGATCACCCGCGTGTACGCGAACCTCGACGAGGTGCTCGCGCCGATCGCCACGCACGTCGGCCGGGGCACGATCACGTCCGGCACCGCCGAGCGCGCACACGAGGGCACGACGTTCGAGATGTCCTGCTACACCGACCCGTTGGGCATCGAGCGGGTGACGGGATCGCTCGCCGCCGCGATCGCACGGGTCGGCGCCGGCGAGTTCGGCGAAGACGCCTCGATCCGCTTCACCACCAAGTTCGACGACGTCACCGAGTTGGCCACGCTGGACCACGGCGGGCGCACGCGGGTGCGGTTCTCGGTCAACGCGGCCGACGTCGCCCACCGGTTCGAGAGCGGCACCGCCCGGATGCCCGCGCGATTGGCGGCGCTGCGCACCCTGGCCCGCGCGGGGTACCCGGTGGGTGTGACCATCGCCCCGATCATGCCGATCCCCGGGTGGCGTGAGCAGTACGGGCAGCTGCTCGCCGACCTGGCCGACGCCGTGGCGGACGTCCCCGACCTCGACCTCACCGCCGAGATCATCACGCATCGCTTCACGCCCGCCAGCAAGGACGTGCTGCTCGGCTGGTACCCCGCCACGAAGCTGGAGATGGACGAGGACGCGCGCAGCGCCAAGCGATCGAAGTTCGGCGGGGTCAAGTACGTGTACCCGAAGGACGTCATGGCCGAGATGCGCTCGTGGTTCACCGCCGAGCTCGACCGCACGGTCCCGTCCGCGCAGCTGCTCTACTGGACCTAGCCGTGCCGGAAGGGGACACCGTCTTCGCGCTCGCGCGTCGGCTCCGGCCCGCGCTCGACGGACAGCGGCTCGCCGTCGGACGGCTGAACGTCCCCGCCCACGCGACCGCCGACCTGTCGGGTCGGACGGTGCTCGGGCATCGCACGATCGGCAAGCACCTGCTCACGGACTTCGACGACGGCCTCACCCTGCACACGCACCTGAAGATGACCGGGTCGTGGACCGTGACCCGGCCGGGCCGACGGCTGCCGCGTCGGCTGGCTCCCGACGTCCGGGTGGAGCTCGGTGTGGTCGACGGACCCACGGCGTACGGCATCACGCTGCCGCTGGTGCAGCTCATGACCACGCCCGACGCCGCCCGCGCCCTCGCCTACCTCGGCCCGGACCCTCTGCGCGACGACTTCGACGCCGCGCTCGCCGCCGCGAACGTCCGCGCGGATCCGCGGCCGGTGATCGCGGTGCTGCTGGATCAGCGCGTCATGGCGGGGCCGGGCAACCTCTGGGCGAACGAACTGTGCTTCCTGCGCGGTCTCGGCCCCTGGGTTCCCGCGTCGGAGGTCGACGCCGATCGGCTGGTCGCCCTCACCCGCAGGACGATGCGTCATTCCGCGACCGTGCCCGGCGCGATGCAGGTGACCACCGGAGACACCCGTCCCGGCCGGCAACACTGGGTGGCGGGACGAGCCGGCAAACCCTGCCTGCGCTGCGGCACCACCATCCGCGTGGTGGCCGAGGTGCCGGGCGATCCCGAGCGTCGTCGTACCTGGTGGTGCCCGCACTGCCAGCCGGGTCCGGACCGGCCCTGACGTGCGGTGATAGGTTGACTGCCGTACCCGGCCGGCGATCAGGAAGACAGTGATGCAGTATCAGTCCACGCGGGGCCACGACGTGCCCCAGCATTTCTCGGACATCCTGCTCGGCGGCCTGGCCCCCGACGGCGGGCTCTACCTGCCCGCCGAGTACCCGCAGTTGACGACGGACGAGCTCGAGTCGTGGCGGTCGCTCTCCTATGCCGATCTCGCCTACGAGGTCCTGCGGAAGTTCGTCGACGACATCCCCGAGGACGCGCTGCGCGACATCACCCGGCGGACCTACACCGCCGAGGTCTACTGCAACGGCCGCCCCGGCGACGACACCGCGCTCATCACTCCGCTGCGCACGCTCGGCGAGGAGGAGGGCGCGCCGCTGCACCTGCTGGGCCTGTCCAACGGGCCCACGCTCGCCTTCAAGGACATGGCGATGCAGCTGATCGGCAACCTCTTCGAGTACACGCTGGCCCGGGACGACGCCGAACTGAACATCCTCGGCGCGACCTCGGGGGACACCGGCAGCGCCGCCGAGCACGCGATGCGCGGCAAGCGCGGCATCCGTGTGGTCATGCTGAGCCCGCACGGCCGGATGAGCAGCTTCCAGCGGGCGCAGATGTTCAGCCTGCAGGACGAGAACATCGTCAACTTGGCGGTCGAGGGCAATTTCGACGACTGCCAGGACATCGTCAAGGCCGTCTCGCGCGACGCGGAGTTCAAGGCGCACCACGCCATCGGCACCGTGAACTCCATCAACTGGGCGCGCGTCGTCGCGCAGGTCGTCTACTACGTCCACGGTTGGCTGCTCGCCACCGACGGCCCGGGGCAGCGGGTGTCGTTCTCCGTCCCGTCGGGCAACTTCGGCAACGTCTGCGCGGGGCACATCGCCCGGTGCATGGGTCTGCCGATCGACCGCCTCGTCGTCGCCACGAACGAGAACGACGTGCTCGACGAATTCTTCCGCACGGGTGTCTACCGGCCGCGGTCGGCCGCCGAGACCCACCACACGTCGAGCCCGAGCATGGACATCTCGAAGGCCTCGAATTTCGAGCGGTTCCTCTACGACCTGGTCGATCGCGACGCCGCCCGGCTGGGCGAGCTGTTCTCCCGCCTCGACACCGAGGGCGGCTTCGACTTCACCGGCACTCCCGAGTTCGACCGTATCGCCGACGATTTCGGGTTCGTCTCCGGACGCAGCACCCACGGCAACCGTGTCGAGACCATCCGCGACGTCCACGAGCGGTACGGGGTCGCCATCGACCCGCATACCGCCGACGGTGTCACCGTTGCCCGGCACCACCTCACCGCGGGTGTGCCGATGATCGTGCTCGAGACGGCGCTGCCGGCGAAGTTCGCCGACATCGTCCGCGAAGCGCTCGGCCGTGACCCGGAGCGCCCGGCGGCGTTCGAGGGCATCGAGGACCTGCCGCAGAAATTCGACGTGGTTCCGGCGGACGCGGACCGGGTGAAGGCGGTCATCGCCGAGCACACCGGGCGCTAGGGAGCAGTCACCCGGCTATCCCACCCGGCGTCAGCCGGCGATCTCACCCGGCGTCAGCCGGCTATTTCACCCGGCGTCAGCCGGCTATTTCACGGTGGTAGGCCGCCATCGCAGCGGTGAGGGCGCCGAAGACGCGGTGGGCGGCGTCGAGGTCGGTGTCGGGCAGGTCGGCCATGGCGTCGCGGACGTGCACGCCGAGCGGACCGAAGAACTCGCGGGCCACCTCCATGCCGGGCTCGTCGTAGCGCAGGATGACCCGTCGTCGATCGCGGGTGTCCGGCTCGCGGCGGATGTGGCCGGACGTGATCATGCGCTCGACGAGGTAGGTCATCGCGGCCGAGGACAGGCCGAGGACGGAGCCGAGCTCGCCCGGCGAGACGGGGCGACCGCTCACGTCGGCCACCATGATGTGCAACAACGCGCGGAAGTCGTTGGCGCTCAAGCTGTGCTGCGCGCCGAACACGCGACCGAGACGATCGGACTCGGCGGTCATCGCGCGCATGTCCGACGCGATGCGCGACTCCAGTTCGGCCCGGTGCGACGGCGGTTCCGCAGGATCGCCGTGGGGTACACCGGCGGTGGGACGGCTGTCCTGGACTGACATCGACACTCCTTCGACCGCAGTCAGACTACCCGCGTCAAAGTATCTCAGTTGCTGAATCATCAAGAAACTGAGATAGTTACTTCCGTGAGCGCCTCGACCGCACCCGCCGAGCAGCAGTCCCCGGCGTCCCCGCAAACCCTCTGGAGCCGCGTCTCCGCCCTGGTCTCCTCGCGCCGGTCGTGGATCGTCGCGCTGATCGTCACGATCGCGGCCATCGGCCTGGTCGGCGGAGTGGGGGCCAACGACGCCGCCGAAAGCTCCCCGAGTTCGGTACCCACCGACTCGGAGTCGGCTCGCGCGAGTGCGTTGCTCGAGCAGTTCCCCGACGCCGACGTCGCCGCGACGATCCTCGTCGCCACCCGCGCGGACGGCGGGGCGCTGACGCCGCGGGACCTCACGGCCGTCGACGAGGCACGCGGCCGCATGCTCGGGGTCGATCGCGGTGTCGACGCGAATACCGCTGCGGCCCCGGTGATCCCGTCACCCGACGGGCAGGCGGCCATCGCCCCGGTCCAACTCTCCACCGCGGAGACCGGCCTCGGACTGTCCGACACGGTCACCGAGCTGCGCGACGCCGCCCGCACCGGTGCGCCCGACGACCTCGTCCTCCAGGTCACCGGTGGTCCCGCCTTCGGCGCCGACATCGCGAACTCGTTCTCGGGCGCGAATTTCGTGCTGCTCGGCGTCACCGCCCTGGTGGTGGCCGTGCTGCTGATCGTCACCTACCGCTCCCCCGTGCTGTGGCTGATTCCGTTGGCCGTCATCGGATTCGGTGACCGCGTGGCGTCGTCCGTCGGCACGGCGGTCGCAGAGCTGACCGGACTGTCGTTCGACGGCAGCACCTCGGGCATCACCAGCGTTCTGGTGTTCGGCGCCGGCACCAACTACGCGCTCCTGCTGATCTCCCGCTACCGCGAGGAGTTGCGCCGCGAAGCCGATCACGTTGTCGCGCTGCGCCTGGCGGTGCGGCGTGCCGGCCCGGCGATCCTGGCCAGCAACGCCACCGTCGTGCTCGCCCTGCTCACACTGTTGCTCGGAACCCTGCCCAGCACACGCAGTCTCGGCGGGTTGGCCGCAGCCGGTCTGGTGGTCGCCGCGATCTTCGTGCTGTTCGTCCTCCCGCCGCTGCTGGCCCTGTTCGGGCGGAAGCTGTTCTGGCCGTTCGTTCCCCGCGTCGGCGACCCGGAACCGACCGACAAGGGCGTGTTCTTCCGCATCGCGTCGGGCGTGAGCCGACGACCCGGCCCCACCGCCCTCGTGTCCCTGGCCGCCCTCGCGATCTGTGCGCTGGGCCTGATCGGGACGAGCGTCGGACTCTCCCAGACCGAGCAGTTCCGCGTCGAAGCCGAGGCCGTGCGCGGAATCGACACGCTCGCCGAGCATTTCCCGGCCGGTCAGTCCGATCCCACCGTGGTGATCGCGCGCACCGACGCCGCCCCGGCCGTGCAGGACGCGCTCGACGCGGCCCCCGGCGTCGTCTCCGCCACCGAGACGGCAGCGTCCACCACCGGCCTCACCGAGTGGTCGGTCGTCCTGGACGGTGGGCCGGCGTCCGACGCCGCGTTCGACGCCGTCCGGGCCGTGCGCGGCGAACTCGCCGCCGTTCCGAACGCCGACGCGGTGGTGGGCGGCAGCGACGCCGAGGCGCTGGACACGGCCGACGCCGCACAGCGGGATCGGCTGGTGATCATCCCGGTGATCCTGGCCGTCGTGCTCGCCGTCCTGTTCCTGTTGCTGCGGTCCGTGGCCGCGCCGCTGATCCTGGTGGCCACCACGGTCCTCAGCACCGTCGCCGCGTTGGGCGTGGGCAGCTGGGCCAGCCAGACCGTCTTCGGCTTCCCCGCACTGGGGGACAACGTGCCGCTCTTCGCGTTCCTGTTCCTCGTGGCACTGGGCGTCGACTACACGATCTTCCTGGTCACCCGCGCGCGGGAGGAGACACCGGAGCACGGCACTCGTACCGGCATCGTCCGGGCGGTCGCCTCGACAGGCGCGGTCATCACCAGTGCGGGCATCGTGCTGGCCGCCGTGTTCGCGGTGCTGGGCGTGTTGCCGCTCATCCTGCTGACCCAGCTGGGCATCATCGTCGGCATCGGCATCCTGCTCGACACGTTCGTCGTCCGCACCATCGTCATCCCCGCGCTGTTCACTCTGGTCGGCCCGCGCATGTGGTGGCCGACCAGGCTCGACCCCCGATCCGAACACTCACCGACACCCACCCACGAAGGAGCTCACCGATGAGTCGCACGTTCGCCCGAGCCGCCGCCGCGCTCGCCCTCGCCACCGGAGCCGTCCTCGCCGGCAGCGGTGCCGCGTCCGCCCAGCCGCTGTGGGAGCCGCTGCAGCCGATCCAGAAGCTGGACATCGAGCGCTACACCGGCGACTGGTGGCAACTCGCCGCCGTCCCTCAGCCGTTCAACCTGAACTGCGCGAAGGACACCAAGGCGAACTACCAGCTGCTCGACCCGGCGAACGTCCGGGTGCAGAACACCTGCACCCGCTGGGACGGCGGCCGCAACGAGATCCTCGGCAACGCGCGGGTCAACGATCCCGTCACGCAGGCGCAGCTGCACGTGAGCTTCCCCGGCGTCCCCACCCAGGACAACCCGGACGGCCCCACCAACTACATCGTCACCTACATCGCCGACGACTACTCGTGGGCGCTGGTCGGCGATCCGTTCCGCACGTCGGGCTTCGTCCTGTCGCGCTCCCCGCAGGTTTCCGCGGAGAAGTGGCAGGAGATCCGGCGCGTGGTCGAGAGCCGCGGATACAACGCGTGCCTGGTGATCACCTCGCCCACCACCGAGGGGTCGAACGAGATCCGTCCGCTCTGCACCGTCTGACGGACTCGGTATCGTACGTCGGCCTCCGTCCTCCGGGACCGTCGCGGTGGCTCGCGTCACCGCGACGGTCGTCGGGCGTCGCGCGCCGATAAACTGGGTTCACCATGCTCACACCCATCACGGTCGCGCTCTACGTGCTTCCCCTCGTCGCCGCGGGGTGGGCGACGGTGAAGATCGTCCGCGACAAGCCGCTGCTGCTGGCCCACCGCAGCGACCGCGTCTTCTTTCGCTTCCTCGTCGGCATCGAACTGCTGGTGATCGTGCAGGCCGTGGTCGGCTTCGTGAGCCTCGCGGTCACCGACCATCAGGTCCACGCGGTGACCTTCGGTGCCTACTTGATCGGGCTCGCGCTGCTGCTGCCCCTCGGGGTCTGGTGGTCGCTCGGCGACCGCAGCCGCGGCGGCACCGCCGTCCTCGTCGTCGTCACCCTCACGCTCGCGGTCATGGTGCTGCGACTGACCCAGATCTGGAACGGCCATGCCTGACGCCCGCACCGCCGACACCCGCGCGGCCCTGGCCGCCACGACCCGATCGGGGCCCGGACGGATCCTCATCGCGCTCTACGCGATCTTCTCCGTGGCGGCGACGTCCCGGTCGGCGGTGCAGATCGCGACGCGGTTCGACGCGGCCCCGATCGCCTTTCTGCTGTCGGCGTTCGCCGCGCTGGTCTACATCGTCGGCACCGTCTGTCTGGCCCGCGCGTCGGTGGTATCCCGCCGGATCGCCACGATCTCGTGCGTGGTCGAGCTGGTCGGCGTGGTGGCCGTGTCGATCGCCAGTTACGCGGTGCCACAGGAGTTCCCGGAGCCGACGGTCTGGTCGCACTTCGGATCCGGCTACCTCTTCGTGCCGGTGGTCCTGCCCATCGCCGCCCTCTGGTGGCTGCGGCGCACCGAGCGTGCGGGCGCCTAACCCAGCTTGGCCAGGTTGGTCACGGACTCCCGCACGTCGGACTCGAGCACCTTGGCCACCACCGTGCCGATCGGTCCGCTGAGCAGACCGCCACGGAAGTTCGCCTCGAGGGTGAACGTCGACCCTGCGCCCTTCGGCGCCACCGTCATCCGCAGGTCGATCTTGACCCCGCCCTTGCCGGTGCCGAGCAGCGCGATCTCGTGCGGCTTGTCGTACTCGGCGATGGTCCAGGTGATGACGTTGCGGAACCCCTTGACCTTGATCAGCGAGTCGACGGTGACACCCTCGTGCAGCGTCGTCGGAATCGGGCTGCGCCAGCCGCCGAAGATGGTCATCCACTCGTCGAAACCCGACAGGTCCGACGCCCGTGCCCAGGCCTCGTCCGGTGTCATCGTCGATTCCACCGACACGTTCACTCCGGCCACGCGGTTCCTCGCTCCCTGTCGGACGTCCGGGTCCATCTGTACCCACCGTGGACCGTGTCCACTCATCCACACCGTGGACCGTGTCCACTTATCCACACCGTGGACCGTGTCCACTCATCCACACCGCGGACTCGCCACAATCGTCCCGGGGTTCTTCGGGGCGCGCCCGCCTAGGGTGGTACGCATGCCACCCGCCGGGTCGTCGCGTCGCGAGATTGACGGTCACACGCTGGCCTTCACCAATCCGGACAAGGTCCTGTATCCGGAGACCGGCACCACGAAGGCCGAGGTGATCGACTACTACCTCACCGTGGCCGACGCCATGCTGCCGCATCTGGCCGGCCGGCCGGTCACCCGCAAGCGGTGGCCGAACGGCGTCGACCACCCGGCGTTCTTCGAGAAGAACCTCGCCGCGTCGGCCCCGGACTGGTTGGACCGCCGCCGCATTCACCATTCGGACCGCGTCGTGGTGTACCCGGTGTTCCACGGTCCCGCCGACCTCGCGTGGCTCGGGCAGCAGGCGGCCCTGGAGGCGCACGTCCCGCAGTGGACCTTCGATCGGGACGAGCAGGGCAAGGCCACCCGCATCGTCTTCGACCTCGATCCCGGCGACGACGTCGACCTCGACACGTGCGCGACGGTCGCGTGCGCGGTGCGGACCATGGTCACCGACATCGGACTGACCGCGTTCCCACTCACGAGCGGCAGCAAGGGAATTCACCTCTACGTGCCGCTGGAAAAGCCGGTCACCTCGGCCGGGGCGTCCACCGTGGCCAAGCGGGTGGCCACCCTGCTCGAGGGCACGATGCCCGACCTCGTGACGGCGTCGATGTCCAAGGCGCTGCGTCCCGGCAAGGTGTTCCTCGACTGGAGCCAGAACAACGGCAAGAAGACCACCATCGCGCCCTACTCGCTGCGCGGCCGCAGCCGACCCACCGTGGCCGCCCCGCGGACCTGGGAAGAGATAGAGGGCGGCGGGCTGACCCAACTCGCGTTCACCGAGGTGATCGACCGCCTGCACCGCGACGGGGACCTGCTGGCCGATCTGGACGCCGCCGTCCCCGGGGGCACCGCCGACCGGTTGGGACCGTATCGCGGCAAGCGCACCACGTCGCGCACGCCCGAGCCCGTCCCGACCGGGACGACACCGGAATCTCGTTCCGCCGCACCCACGTTCGTCATCCAGGAACATCACGCGCGCCGGTTGCACTACGACTTCCGACTCGAACGCGACGGCGTCCTCGTCTCGTGGGCCGTGCCGAAGAACCTGCCCACCGACACCACGTCGAACCACCTCGCCGTCCACACCGAGGACCACCCCCTCGACTACGCCGGCTTCGAAGGCACGATTCCGGCGGGCGAGTACGGCGGCGGCGAGGTCACCGTCTGGGATCACGGCACCTACATCGAGGAGAAGTGGCGGGACGACGAGGTCATCGTGACCCTGACCGGCGAACGCGTCTCCGGCCGCTACGCCCTGATCCGGACCGGCGGCGATCAGTGGATGGTGCGGCGGACCAAGACCACCGCCTCCGGCGTCCCGCAGGGTGACACGGCCCTGCCCACGCGCGTGCGTCCGATGCTCGCGACCGCCGGCGAGCTGGACGCGCTCGACGCCGACCAGTGGTCGTTCGAGGGCAAGTGGGACGGCGTGCGCGTCGTCGCCACCGTCGACCACGGGCGCACGGTGCTCGAGAGTCGCACGGGGCAGGACCTCACCCGCCGCTACGCGGGGATCACGGCGCTGGGGGCCGACCTGGCCGACCACGTCGTGGTCCTCGACGGCGAGGCCGTGGTGTACCGCGCCGACGGCGTCACCAGCTTCGAGGCGCTCCAGGACGCCCACCCCGACGACGTGCAGTACATCTGCTTCGACATCCTCCATCTCGACGGTACCGACCTGACGAACAAGAAGTTCGCCGACCGTCGTCGCATCCTCGAGCTGCTCCTCACCGGAATCGAGTCGGCCACCCTCTCGCCCCTGATGGCCGGCACCCCGGCCGGCGCGCTGGCCGAGAGCGAACGACGCGGGTGGGAGGGCATCGTCGCCAAGCGCCGCGATTCCGTCTACGAGGTCGGCCGTCGCAGCACCGCGTGGATCAAGGTGAAGAACTGGCGCACGCAGGAGGTGGTGATCGGCGGCTGGCGCGCCGGGAAGGGCGGGCGGGCCGGCAGCATCGGTTCCCTGCTGCTCGGTGTGCCCGAGGGCGACGGGCTGCGATACGTGGGTCGGGTCGGCACCGGGTTCACCGAGCGCGCCCGCGCGAACCTGCTCGATCGGCTGCGGCCGCTGGCGCGGGACGACTCTCCGTTCGACCGTCCGTTGCCGGCCGTGGATCGCAAGGATGCGACGTGGACCGAACCCGCGCTGGTCGGCGAGGTGCGGTTCTTCGAGTGGACCGAGGGCGGATCACTGCGTCATCCCAGTTGGCGCGGGCTGCGCGACGACAAGAGTCCCGCGGACGTGGTGCGGGAGTCCTGACCCCTACGGGGGCTACCCGGGACCCTTCACAACACCCCGGCATTCGATTGCCGGTGTTCGCGCGCATGGTTACGGTTCGGATACGGAGCGGGGTGCCGGTTGCTGTGCTCGTAGGGCACGGGGGGCGTCGGTTTTCCGGGACGATTACAGGTCCGGAGACGGGTGTGCCACTATCGGCGCCGACAACCGCACGGTCGGTTCGTAGGGAGTGGTAGCACCGTGATCAGAATTCGTCGTTCGTTTCTCGTCGCCGTCGCGGCCGCGCTGGTCGCCGTCGGACTACCCGGTACGGCGTCGGCGGGGGCACAGATGCCCATCCCCAACGCCGATCCGTTCTACTCCGCGGGCGGTGACATCTCGGGGGTGGCCCCGGGCACGGTGTTGGCGGCGCGGCAGGTGCCCAATCCACCCAACTTCATCGGGGTGAACACCTGGCAGCTCGCGTTCCGCAGTACGGCCAGCGAGGGCAAGCCCATCGTCGGCGTGACCACGGTCTTCGTGCCGATCGTCAAGGCACCCGACGGGCCGCTGCTGTCCTACCAGCAGATCGTCAACGCCCTCGGGCTGAAGTGCGCCCCGTCTCAGGCGCTGTACTCCACCGACCCCAACGTCGTCATCCGTGACGCGGCGGCGCTGAACGTCGTGTTCCAGCGGGGCTGGTCGGTGGCCATGACCGATCACCTCGGCCCCACCAGCGCCTACGGTGCGGCCAAGCTCGGTGGCCAGCTCACCCTCGACGGGATTCGCGCCGCCAAGAACTTCGACCCGCTGCAGCTCCGCAACAGCCCGGTCGCCATGGCCGGCTACTCCGGCGGCGGCATGGCCACCGCCTGGGCGGCGGCGCTGGCCCCGTCCTACGCCCCCGAGCTGAACATCGTGGGCAGCGCTCAGGGCGGCGTGCCGATGAACCTGGTGAAGATGGGCTACCTGCTCGGCGAGGACACCCCGCATCCGGCGTTCGGGCTGGTGCTCGCCGCCGCCATCGGCCTGGGCCGCGAGTACCCGGACCGCATGCCGGTCTCGGAGAACCTGACCCCGCAGGGCACCGCGATGATGAACCAGGTCGCCAACTCCTGCACCAACGACATCCTCGCCGTCGGCGCGAACCACAGCGCGGCGGAGATCACCGCCAACCGGTCCGTGTTCCAGGATCCCGAGGGTCGGCGCGTGGTGGAGGAGAACAGCCTCGAGCTCTACCCCGGCATCCCGCGCGCCCCGATCTTCGAGTGGCACAGCCCCACCGACGTGCTGATCCCGGTGGACGCCATCGACAACTCGACCCGGCGGTACTGCGCGGCCGGCACCCCGGTGCAGACCCTGCTGACGCCGAGCCCGGACCACCTGTCGGCGGCTCTGCTCGGCCTGCCCGCCGCGCTGCAGTGGCTGAACGACCGCTTCGCCGGGCTGCCCGCGCCCAGCACCTGCTGACCGGTCAGGTGCGGACGGGCTCGTCGAACTGCGTGCGGTACAGCTCGGCGTAGCGGCCGGAGGTGGCCAGCAACTCCACGTGGGTCCCGCGCTCGACCACCCGTCCGTCCTCGATCACCAGAATCTGATCGGCGGCGCGAATGGTGGAGAGCCGGTGGGCGATGACGAGCGAGGTACGTCCGTCCAGGGCCTCCGCCAACGCCTCCTGCACCGCGGCCTCCGACGTGGAGTCCAGCGACGCCGTCGCCTCGTCCAACACCACCACCCGCGGACGGGCGAGCAACAGTCGAGCGATGGTCACGCGCTGGCGCTCACCCCCGGAGAAGCGGTAGCCGCGCTCGCCGACGACGGTCTCCAGACCGTCGGGCAGCGATCGCACCAGGTCGCCGAGGCGGGCGCGCTCGAGGGCGGACCAGACCTCGTCGTCGGTCGCCTCGGGGCGCGCGAGCGTGAGGTTGGCCCGCAGGGTCTCGTGGAACAGGTGGCCGTCCTGCGTCACCATGCCCACCGTCCCGCGGACGGACTCGGCCGTGAGGTCGCGGACGTCCACGCCGGCGAGACGTACCGCGCCGCCGTCGACGTCGTACAGGCGTGAGACCAGCTGCGCGATGGTCGACTTCCCGGCACCCGACGAGCCCACCAGCGCCACCATGTGCCCGGGCTCGGCGCGGAACGAGATGCCGTGCAGCACTTCCTCACCGCCGCGGGAATCGAGCACGGCCACGTCCTCGAGCGAGGCCAGCGACACCTTGTCGGCCGACGGATAGGCGAACCGGACGTCGTCGAACTCCACCGTGACCGGCCCGTCCGGGACCGGACGGGCGTCCGGCGCGTCGACGATCAGGGGTTCGAGGTCGAGGATCTCGAAGACCCGCTCGAAGCTGACCACCGCACTCATGATGTCGACGCGCGCGCTCGCGAGTGCGGTCAACGGCGCGTAGAGCCGCGTCAGCAGCAGGGACATCGTGACCACCGACCCCGCGTCGAGGGTGCCGCGCAGGGCGTAGAAGCCGCCCAGTCCGTAGACGAGGGCGAGCGCCAACGCCGAGACCAGCGTGAGGGCGGTGACGAAGGTGGTCTGCACCATCGCGGTGCGTACGCCGATGTCCCGCACCCGGCCGGCCCGCGTCGCGAATTCCTGCGACTCGTGATCGGGGCGCCCGAACAGCTTGATCAACGTGGCGCCGGGCGCGGAGAACCGCTCGGTCATCTGCGTCGACATCGCCGCGTTGTGGCCCGCCGCCTCCCGTTGCAGCGTCGCGAGCTTCGCGCCCATCCGCCGCGCCGGGATCACGAAGACCGGAAGCAGGATCAACGCCAGCAGCGTGATCTGCCACGAAATGCCGATCATGACGACCAACGTCAGCAGCAGCGTGACGACGTTGCTGACCACACCGGACAACGTGCCGCTGAACGCGCGCTGCGCGCCGATGACGTCGTTGTTCAGCCGGGAGACCAACGCCCCCGTCCGCGTGCGGGTGAAGAACGCGATCGGCATGCGCTGCACGTGATCGAAGACCCGTGTACGCAGATCGAGGATGAGGTTCTCCCCGATGCGCGACGACAGCCAGCGGTTGGCCAGCCCGCTGGCGGCGTCGAGCACCGCGACCAGGGCGATGACGACGGCGAGAATCAGCACCGTCCGGAACTCCACCCCGCGCACGATGCCGTCGACCACCCGGCCCGCGAGGATCGGCGTCGCCACGGCCAGCGACGCCGACACCACGCTGAGAATCAGGAACCCGATCAGCAGTCCGCGCAGTGGGCGGGCGAACACCAGGATCCGTCGCAGGGTGACGCGGGAGAACGGCCGCGCTTCCGGCGTGTGCATGCCGCGATACATCTGGCTGTACGCCACCGATTCCATGCTCACGACGCACTCCTCGACTCGTCCGACCGCACCGGGTACCCGCTCACGCCGCCGCGGTCCCGGCTGCCGGCTCCCGCGTCCCGACACGCACCGGTTCCAGTGCCGCAGCGACGATATCCGCCACGTCCGACATCGGACGCACGTCGAGGGCCTGGAGGACGTCCGCGGGCACGTCGTCGAGATCCGGCTCGTTACGGATCGGTACGAACACCGTGCTCAGTCCCGCGCGCTGGGCGGCGAGCAGCTTCTGCTTCACCCCGCCGATGGGCAGCACGCGGCCGTTCAGCGACACCTCGCCGGTCATGCCGACGTCCGAGCGCACGGGCCGTCCCGTCGCCATCGACACCAGGGCGGTGACCAACGTGACGCCCGCGGACGGTCCGTCCTTGGGCACCGCGCCGGCGGGCACGTGCACGTGGATCGTGCGGTCGAGCGCCGCGGGGTCCACCCCGAGCTGCTCGGCATGCGCCCGCACGTAGGACAGGGCGATCTGCGCGGACTCCTTCATGACGTCGCCCAGTTGGCCGGTGAGCGTGAGACCCGGCTCCGTGCCGGTGCTGCTCGCCTCCACGAAGAGGACGTCGCCGCCCAGGCCGGTCACCGCCAACCCCGTCGCGACGCCGGGCACCTCGGTGCGCTCGTGCGCCTCCGGGGTGAACCGGGGTCGGCCCAGGTAGCCCGTCAGGTCGTCGGCGTCGACGGTGACCGGCAGGGTCCCCGCCGCGGCGATCTTCCGCAGCGTCTTCGCCACCAGACGTTCGACCTGTCGCACGCCCGGCTCGCGGGTGTACTCGGCGGCGATGCGGCGGAGCGCTGCCTCGGTGAACCCGACGTCGTCGCCGGTCATCGCGGCGCGGTCCAGCTGACGCGGGACCAGGTAGTTGCGCGCGATGGCGACCTTGTCGTCCTCGGTGTAGCCGTCGACCGTCACCAGTTCCATGCGGTCGATCAGCGCCGCCGGGATCTGCTCGACAACGTTGGCGGTCGCGAGGAACAGCACGTCCGACAGGTCGAGATCCAGGTCGAGGTAGTGGTCACGGAACGTGTGGTTCTGTGCCGGATCCAGCACCTCGAGCAGGGCGGCGGCCGGGTCTCCCCGGAAGTCGGACCCCACCTTGTCGATCTCGTCGAGCAGGACGACGGGGTTCATGGATCCCGCTTCCGCGATCGCGCGGACGATGCGGCCGGGCAGGGCCCCGACGTACGTCCGGCGGTGACCACGGATCTCGGCCTCGTCGCGCACGCCACCGAGTGCGACACGAACGAAGTTCCGGCCCAGAGCCCGGGCCACGGATTCGCCCAGCGAGGTCTTGCCGACGCCGGGAGGCCCGGCCAGCACCATCACGGCGCCGGAACCACGCCCACCGACGACGGACAACCCGCGGGACGCGCGACGCGCCCGCACGGCGAGGTGTTCGACGATGCGGTCCTTGACGTCGTCGAGACCGTGATGATCCGCGTCGAGCACCGCGCGAGCGGATTCGGTGTCGATGGTGTCGTCCGTGGTGATCGACCAGGGCAGACCGAGCACGGTGTCCAACCACGTTCGGATCCACCCGGTTTCGGGACTCTGGTCGCTGGAGCGCTCCAGCCGATCCACCTCGCGCAGCGCGGCCGACCGCACCGCGTCCGGCAGCGGTGCGGACTCGACGCGCGTGCGGTAGTCGTCCGCGCCGTCGGGCTCGGTCTCGCCCAGTTCCTTGCGGATGGCGGCGAGTTGTTGGCGCAGCAGGAAGTCCTTCTGCGTCTTCTCCATGCCCTCGCGCACGTCGCCGGCGATCTTGTCGGTCACCTCCATCTCGGCGAGGTGATCGGTGGTCCACCGGATGAGCGTGGCGAGACGGGTTGCGACGTCCGGGGTTTCGAGCAGTTCACGCTTCTGCACGTCGGTCAGCCACGACGCGTAGCCGGCGGTATCGGCGAGTGCCGAGGGGTCGGTGAGCTTGGTGACCGAGTCGATGGCCTGCCACGCCTCGCGGCGCTGGAGCAGAGCAAGCACCAGCTTCTTGTACTCCGCGGCCGATTCACGCACGGCGTCGGTGGGCTCGTCGGCGGCGACGATCTCCGCCTCGACCCACAACGCGGTGCCGGGCCCGCTGACGCCGGCGCCGAGGTGCGCCCGCGTGCGTGCTTCGAGCACCGCCGCCGGTGCCCCGGTCGCGAGACGCCCGACCTGCACGATGGTCGCCACGACGCCGTACGCGGGGTAGCGATCGTCGAGCCGAGGCGCAACGAGGAGCTTGCCGTCCGCCGACGTGCGGGCGGCGTCGATGGCGGCGCGGGCGGCGTCGTCCAGCTCGACGGGCACCACCATGCCGGGCAGCACCACGGGATCGTCGAGGAAAAGCACGGGCAAGCGAGTGGGTTCGCTCATGAGGTCCTCCAGGGTTCAGCGTGCTCGGCTCAACCTCGTGGCCGACCGCGCTGTTCCCCGGTGGACCCCCGTTCGCTGGGGGCGTAAGAACGCCGCCGAATCAGCTGCTCAGAGCGACATCGACCCCGGTGACGGACTTCAGGAACGGGCAGATCGACCGCGCCTGCTCGAGCACGTCGCCCGCGTTGTCCACACCCGGCAACGTGACCGCCAGGCGGTAGGTCGCGTCGTATCCGGCACCGTCGGCGGCCGCGAGGGTCACGGTTCCCTCGACCGAGGCGCCCTCGATACTGCCGCCCGCGGTGCCGACGGCGATCCGCAGCGATTCGAGGAGGCAGGACGACAGCGCGGCCGCCATCAACTGCTCGGGGTTGGTGGCGCCGCCGGGACCACCGAGATCGGTGGGCTCGTGCACGTCGAGAGTCAACACGTCGTCGTTCGAGGCGACGGATCCGTCGGTCGCGGTGACGGTGGCGGTGTACAGGTCCTGGCTCATGCCTGTCGGGTGTCCGCCCGGGACCGGAGGCAAACCCTCGGGGCGAGAGCGGGAGTCAGGAGGCGAAGAAGTCGACGACCACCGACACGAACTTCTCCGGCTCGTCGAGGAAGACGGCGTGGGAACTGTTCTCGAACAGCTCGAACCGGGAGTTGGGCACCGTATCCGCCACGAATCGTGCTGCTTCCCAGGGGAATGCGCGATCATGACGTCCCACGACGACCAACGACGGCAGAGTGAGCCCGGGTAGCAGATCACGCCAGTCGTGGTGCGTGTGATCGGCCATCACCGCGTTGCGGGCCGACGACGCCATGCGCGACATCTCGTCGAACAGGACGTCCGCTCTATCCTCGGGCAGGTCCGTCGCGGTGATCTCGTCGAGTTGCTCCCGATCGAAGGCGGACCGGTCGTAGGTGACGCGCCCCTGCACCGCGGCGAGAGTGGCGTCGTCGAAGATCGAGTTGTGCGCGAGAGTCCAGTCGGTTGCGCGGTACTGCTTGGGCGTCTGGGCGACGTAGACGGCCTGCCGCAGGCGGTCGGTGCCGAACAACTCCTGGTAGCTCCAGATCACCGGGCACCCGAGCGACCAGCCGAGCACGGTGACGTCGTGCAGATCGAGGGCGACGATCAGGTCGCGCAGGTCGGCGGCCAGGCGGGACACGCGATAGCCGTGGCCCGGGTCCTCCGACCGCCCGTGGGCGCGGAGGTCGACGGCGATCACACGGGCATGCTCGGCGAGGCCGGGCATCACGCCGGAGAAGAACTCGCCGCTGAATCCCCACCCGTGCAGCAGGATCAGCGGTCGCCCCTCTCCCTGTTCGGTGTAGTGGAGGGTGGTGCCGTCGCCGACCGTCACGGTGCTCATCGGTACCCCGTACCCGAATCACGCTGCGCGATAACGGTGCGGTCACGCCTCCCCGCCGGGGTCCGGTGTCCGATTAGAGTCGCGGTCACCAGCCGAGATGTGACGGATCCCGGCTCGACCCCGAGGAGAGCCATGACCGGTCCCCAGTACCCCGGCCAGCCCGGACCCGACGACACGCCCCGCGATCCGGGCCAGTACCCACCCCCCGGGCAGTACGGCCAGACCCCGCAGGGCGGGCAGTACGGCTCCACCCCGCAGGGCGGGCAGTACCCGCCCCCGCCCGGCGGGCAGTACGAGGCCGCCCCGCAGTACGCGGGCGGCTACCAGCAGCAGCCGCCGGCGAGCCCGAAGAACGGCATGGGTATCGCCGCGCTGATCCTGGGCATCATTTCGGTGCTCGCGTTCTGGACGTTCGGCTTCGGCATCCTGCTCGGCATCGTGGCCGTGATCCTCGGCATCGTCGGGCGGAACCGCGCGAAGCGACTGGAGGCCACCAACAAGGGCGTCGCCACCACGGGCCTCGTCTTCGGCATCCTGGGCATCATCGCCGGCGCGGTGTTCATCGCCCTGTCGGTGTGGGTGTTCAACGAGGTCGGCGGACGCGACCTGACCGACTGCCTGTCAAACGCCGGCAGCGATCAGGCGGCGATCGAGCAGTGCCAGCAGGACTTCACCTCGAACCTCGAGGACCGCTTCTCGGTGACCATCACGCCGTCGCCCTAGACCCACCTGTGACGCGATTGCCCGGTTGACGACCCCGTCGACCGGGCATTCCCGTCTCATGAGCGATGCCGCGAACACTCCCGTCGACACCACCAGCGTCGATCCGCGCGAGGCCACCAAGGGCACGGGCGCCGACTCCGCGCAGTCCGACTCCGAGCGCGACGAGGCGATCCGCGAATTCGACCATCACGCGGAGACCGACGGCCCGGACACTCTCGACCGTAGCGAGGCCGTGGTCGACGCGGGCAAGACGCTGGGTGCCCCGGATCCCGAGGACGTCACGCCGGGCGACAAGGACGACAAGCAGACGACGCGCTCGGAGTAGAACCGACAGCGCGGCGTGGTGGTCAGAACAGGGTGACGGGGTCCGCGGCGGCCATCACCACCGCAGCCCCGGCGGGAGGCGATTCGGGGAGCGTGCCGTCCCGGACACCGCGCGCGGCCTCGCCGGCGAGCTGGTCCGCCATCTCGTTGTACTCGTTGCCGACGTGTCCCCGGACCCACCGGAACCGCACGGGGCCCTCCCGCTCGGTGATCGCTCGATCGATGGCCCGCACCAGGTCGAGATTCCGCACCGCGGTGCCAGTGGACGTCCGCCAGCCCTTGCGCTTCCAACCGGGCAACCATTCCGACGCGCACTTGATGGCGTACTGGCTGTCCGCCTCGATCAGCAGCGGCTCTGCACCCGGGTGTGCGAGCACGGCCTCGAGCAGCGCTCTGAGCTCGGCAATCTGGTTGGTTCCGGACGCCGCCCCACCCGAGGCGCTGGGCCCGGCGTGGTCGACCCAGGCCCAGCCGATGGCGCCGCCCGGGTTCTTCAGGCAGGACCCGTCCGTACTCACGATGATCACGTCCGCGACAGTATCCGCACCCACCGACACGGTCCGGTTCCCGCGCCGACGCCGCCCGTCGGCGGTCCCCTACCCTCGATCCTGACCTCGTCCCCGGATGGGACAGCCGTCGCCGCGAAGGAGCACTCCCGTGACCGCATCCACCGACAGCTTCCGCGCACTCGTCGCCCGCGAGACGGACGACGGGATCACGCTGGCCGACGAGACCGTCGACGCGTCGTTCCTGCCCGCCGGCGAAGTCACGGTGGCCGTCGAGTACTCGTCGATCAACTACAAGGACGCGCTGGCGGTCACACCGAAGGGTGGCGTCGTCCGGAACTACCCGATCGTGCCGGGCATCGACCTGGCCGGGACGGTGGTCGCGTCGGACTCGGCGGACGTCGCCGTCGGGACCCGCGTCGTCGCCCACGGCTACGAGATCGGGACGGGACGCCACGGCGGGTACGCCGAGTTCGCCCGCGTTCCGGCGGAATGGGTGGTGCCGTTGGCCGATGGTCTGTCGACGGCGGACGCCGCCGCCATCGGCACGGCCGGGTTCACGGCGGCGATGAGCGTGCAGGCCCTGGAACGGCACGGGATCGGGCCCGAGGACGGACCGATCGTGGTCACCGGCGCCAGCGGCGGTGTGGGCACGGTCGCGGTGGACCTGCTCTCCCGCAGGGGTTTCGAGGTGGTCGCGTCCACCGGCAAGTCGTCTGCGCACGATCTGCTGCGCACCCTCGGTGCCGCCGAGATCGTCGGCCGGCTGCCGGAGGACCCCGACGCGAAGCCCCGCCCGCTCGGCAAGGCGCGCTGGGCCGGCGCGGTCGACTGCGTGGGCGGCGCGACGCTTGCCGACGTGCTCTCCACCGTCCGGTACGGCGGCGCCGTGGCGGCGAGCGGACTCACGGGCGGACCGGCCGTGTCCACCACCGTCCTGCCGTTCATCCTGCGCGGAATCGCCCTGCTGGGCATCGATTCCGTCCAGTGGCCGATCGACGCCCGGCGCGCGCTGTGGGCACGGTTGGCCGACGATCTGCGGCCGAGCCGACTGGCCGAGGTCACCACCGAGGTGGGCCTGGACGGTGTGCAGGGCGTGATCGACGCGCTGCGCGACGGCGCGAACACCGGGCGTGCGCTCGTCCGTGTCCGGTAGCGAGGGTCCTGTTCTGCGGCGGACGATCCACTCGGATCGTCCACTGAGCCTGCGCCACACGCTCTCGCCCCATCGACGGGGTCGGAGCGACCCGACGCACCGCACCCTGCCCGACGGAACCATCTGGCGGACATCGCTGTTCGCGAGCGGGGCCGTGACCTACCGACTCCGACAGCCGTCGCGCACCGAGGTCGTCGCCGACGTGTGGGGCGAGGGCGCGGAAGAGTTCGTCGTCACGTTGCCCGGACTGATCGGACTACTGGACGACGCAACGGGATTCGCACCCGAGCACCGCATCCTCGCCGAAGCCGCCCGACGCCTGACCCACCTCCACCTCGGTCGGACGGGGCAGGTGTTCGAAGCGCTCGTCCCCGCCGTCCTCGAACAGAAGGTTCACGGCGTCGCTGCATTCGCGTCGTGGCGTCGCTTGGTGACGCGCTTCGGCGCTCCCGCACCCGGCCCGGCGCCGTCGGGCATGGCGGTGTCGCCGCCACCGGAGGTCTGGCGTCGTATTCCGTCGTGGGAGTTCCACCGTGCCAACGTCGATCCGAAACGGGCGCGCACGATCGTGGAGGCCGCACGAGTCGCGGACAAGCTCACCCCGATCGTGGGCATGAACCACGACGATGCGTATCGACGCCTGCGGCTGGTCCCCGGTATCGGCGAGTGGACGGCGGCGGAGGTGTGCCAGCGAGCCCTGGGCGACGCCGACGCGCTGTCCGTCGGGGACTACCACCTTGCGGCGGTGATCGGGTGGAGCCTCGTCGGCGCCCCGATGACGGACGACGAGATGGTGGCGTACCTCGAGCCGCTCCGACCGCATCGGTACCGGGCGGTGCGCCTGCTCGAAGTGAGCGGGATGGCCGTGCGGCCGAAGTTCGGGCCGCGGACGGCGATCACCGATCACCGATTCCATTGAGGGAACAGGTGGCGTACGGTTGTTGTTGAAGCTTCAACACCGACCCGAAGGGATTCCGCGATGGCCATCTCACGCCTCAACCACGCCGTGCTCTACGTGCGGGACGCCGAGCGCAGCGCCGCCTTCTACCGCGACGTGCTCGGTTTCCGCGTCGTGATGGCAATGGGTGGCCGCGCCGTCTTCCTCCAGGCGCCCGACAGCACCAACGACCACGATCTCGGTCTGTTCTCGATCGGTGATGCGGCCGCCGCCAGCCCCGCCGGGCGCGCGTCCGTGGGCCTCTACCACCTGGCCTGGGAGGTGCGGACTCTCGCCGACCTGGCCACGGTGCGCGACGACCTCACCGCGGCGGGAGCTCTCGTGGGCGCTTCCGATCACGGCACCACCAAGAGCCTCTACGGGCAGGACCCCGACGGCCTCGAGTTCGAGATCGTCTGGCTGATCCCGGCCGATCGCATCGACGACGCGATCCTCCAGGCCAAGACCACCATTCGTCCGCTCGACCTCGACGCCGAGATCGCACGGTTCGGCGCGGACACACTCGGCGGCATCGGCATCAGCGTGCGGGCCTGAGCCGGGAACAGTGAGCTCGGCTCACGAGTTGTTCTCGGTATGACTCGCATCGGACACTCGGACCTGGACGTCTTCCCGCTTGCGCTCGGCGCCAACACCTTCGGATGGACCTCCGACGAGGCCGCCTCGCACGACATCATCGACGCGTTCCTCGGGGCCGGCGGGTCGTTGATCGACACGGCCGACTCGTATTCGGCGTTCGCACCGGGCAATTCGGGTGGGGAGTCCGAGACCGTCATCGGCAACTGGTTCGCCCGAACCGGTCGGCGAGACGACGTCGTCCTCGCGACCAAGGTGAGTCGGCACCCGGACTTCCTCGGTTTGTCCGCCTCGAATATCGCCGCCGCCGCTGACGCGTCGCTGGCGCGTCTTCAGAGCGACCACATCGACCTGTACTACGCGCATTTCGACGACGAAAACACCCCGCTCGAGGAGACCGTCGCCGCGTTCGATGCCCTCGTGAAGGCCGGCAAGGTCCGCTACGTCGGAGTCTCGAACTACTCCCCCGATCGCGCGCAGGCCTGGCTCGACATCGCCGACCGGGAGGGCTTCGACAAGCCCGTCCCGCTGCAGCCGCACTACAACCTGGTGCACCGGCAGTCCTACGAGCCCGCGCTGCAGGAGCTCGCGACCGAGCACCACCTCGGCGTGTTCCCGTATTTCGCGCTCGCGTCGGGCTTCCTGACCGGGAAGTACCGCACGAAGGACGACCTCGGGGACAGCATGCGCGGGAAGATGGCATCGGGATACCTGAGCGACTCGGGGCTCGCCGTCGTCGACGCGCTAGCCGAGATCGCGGACGCCCACGACACCGCCATTCCGACCGTGGCGCTCGCCTGGCTCCTGACCCGGCCGGGCATCGTCGCACCGATCGCCAGCGCGAGCCGGATCGCGCAGCTCCCGTCGTTGACCGAGGCGCCCGGCCTGAGCCTGACGGACGACGAGGTCGCTCGGCTCACCAAGGCCTCGAACGCTGTCGGGGAGTAAGACTCCGGCCGCCCGCCCTTCGATCGGTGTCCCGGTTTCCGGTCGCTGTCGTGGCGGGTGTCGGTGGGGGCCACTACAATCGAACACATGAGCGATCGGGGGGTCGGCGCGGTGGGCGCGGCGCAGGTGGGCAGTGTGCCGTGGCCTGAGCGTGATCACGCCGCGTTGGGTCTGCCGGTGTCGTTCGACTTGCCGGTGGTCGGGCACCTCGACGCCCTGGCCGACCTGGCTGCGGGGGCGGGCTATCTGGAATGGCGCCGCTACCGGCACGCCGCCGCCCTCCACACCGAACTGGTGGTGCCGGAGGAAGACTACGACGAGCGGGCGGTCGATGCGTACGCCCAGTGCGCCGCCCGCATCGCCACCGCCCTGTCGGTGTCGCAGTACGTCGCCGAACGACTCCTCGACAACGCCGTCGCCCTGCGCGATCGGTTGCCGCGGGTGTTCGAGTGCCTGCGCGACGGAGTGGTTTCCCCGACTTTCATTCGCACCATCGTCTCGCGCACCGAACTGATCCACGGTCGCCCGTATCAGGGGTTGGTGGACGCCGACATCGCTGCCGCATTGCGGAAGCCGGGGTCGTGGTCGACGGCGCGGGTGCGGGACCTGTGCGATCAGATGGTCTACCGGCGTGATCCCGACGCCGTCCGCGAACGACGGGAGGAAGCACTGAAAGGGCGGTGCTTCTTCACCGAGGCCGGTCTCGATGGGATGGGGACGGTGGGGGCGACGATGTCCGCCGAACGCGCCGCCATCGTCGCTCGCGTCGTCGAACGTCTCGCCGCGCAAGTCTGCAAGCACGACAGTCGCACCAAGGGTGCGCGGGCGTCGGATGCGTTGTTCGCGTTGGTCAAGCACGCCCCGTTCGGCTGCGACTGCGGTCGCCCCGACTGTGCGTTCACGGTGGTCGATGCGGACGAGGTGGCGGCGACCGCGGCACGAATCGTGATCCACGTCGTCACCGACACCACCACCCTCACCGGACCCGTTCCCGCCGCTGCTCCTACCGCGGACACCGCGCAGCCGGCAGCGCACCGGGAGGCCCGGAACGTCGACACGGCCGCGACGGCATCCAATGCAGGTCCGGAAACCGATGAGGCGGCACCCGAGGAGGTCGAGGTCACCGCCGACGACGGAGCTGAGGTCGACGAGGCTGATTGCGATTCCGTCGTGGCCGAAACGCTTTCGGTAGACGAGGTCGAGGTCGAGCCCGACATGATCGACGGGGTCGGGTTCGTCGCCGGGCTCGGCATCATCTCCGGAGCCCACGTCCGCGACCTCGCCGCCGACCCTGGCACCCTGATCCGCCCGCTCGGCGACGGCACCGTTACTCCGTTGCCCGCGACCCAACCGGCCGATCCCTACCGGCCGTCCGCGGCACTGGACACCTACATTCGCGCCCGCGACCGGTACTGCACCTGGCCCGGCTGCAACCG
>NZ_FOJN01000025.1 GCF_900111805.1 Rhodococcoides kroppenstedtii | reverse complement strand
ACCTCCTACGGATAGATGCCAGACACATCCACTCCGCCAGGAGGTCCTCCCCATTTCAAGACGGCACGCCGTCAACAACCTCTCAGGTCACTACATCTAGTCCCTCAGCGCCCCCGTCAGTCCCGGCTCTCCGGTGACGCCACGCGTCCGCCCGGCATCGCCGCCGCGGCGACGAGGAGCAGCACCGCCCCGCCGACCACGGTCCAGAACACCAGGTGCAGACCGTCGGCCAGGACGTCAGGGCGTGGATCGCCGCCCACGGTCGCGTTGACGATGGCTCCGCACACCGCGATGCCTACCGCGCTACCGATGTTGCGGGCGAAGGTGTTGGTCGACGTCACCACCCCGCGCTCGGCGTAACTCACCGACGACTGCGCGGCGATCAGCGCCGGGCTCGCGACGAGGCCCATGCCCGTACCGAGGACGAGGCACCCCGCGGCCACCTCCCACACCGACGACGACTCCGACCAGCGCAGCGTGAGCAGAGAACCCAGTGCCACGACGGACGCGCCGATCACCGACGTGCGACGGAAGCCGATACGCAGGTACACGCGGCCGGACTGGGACGACATGGCCGGCCACGCGAGCATCAACGGCGCGAGGGTGAATCCGCCCGCCAGCGCGCCGAGACCGAGGACGCCCTGGACGAGCGTCGGCACGTACGTGGTGATCACCAGGACGACGGACCCGATGACGGCGGCCACGGCGCTCGTGGCGAGCAGCACCCGGCGGGTGAGTACCCAGAGGGGAAGGACGGGCGCCGCGGCGCGACGCTCGACGGCGACGAAGGCGAGCAGTGTCACCGCCCCGAGTCCGAACACCGCCACCGAGGTGCCGGAGGCCCACGCCCAGGACCGTCCGCCCTCGAGCAACCCGAGGACGACCGCGCCCGCGCCGACGGTGAGCAGCGCCGCGCCGGTGTAGTCGATGCGGTGCGCGACACGGGGCCGAGCGGTCTCGTCGAAACGCCGCGCCAGGACGACGGCGGCGACGATGCAGAGCGGCACGTTGACGAAGAAGATCCACCGCCAGGACAGGAACTCGGAGAACAGTCCGCCGAGGCTCGGGCCGGCGAGCGAGGCCACGGCCCAGACGCTGGCGAGGTAGCCCTGGGCCTTCGCGCGTTCGCGGACGGTGTAGATGTCCCCGGCGATGGTCTGCACCATCGGTTGCACCGCGCCGGCGCCGATGCCCTGGACGGCGCGGAACACGATGAGCGAGGGCATGGACCACGCCAGACCGCAGAGGACGGATCCGACGAGGAAGACTCCGATGCCGAACAGCACCAGCCGTTTTCGGCCGAACAGGTCGGCGAGCTTGCCGTAGAGCGGGACGGTCACCGCCTGCGCGAGCAGATACACCGAGAACAGCCAGGGGAACTGCCCGAAGCCGCCGAGTTCGCCCACGATGGTCAGGACCGACGTCGCGATGATCGTGGTGTCCAGGGCCACCAGGAAGTTGCAGAGCATCAGGGCCGCCAGGATCGGCCCGCGTTCGGACCGGAATCCGACGTCGGCCGTTCCCGGTTCGTTCGCCACGCACCCGAGAGTGGCAGACGCCCGAGCCGCGGTTCCGCGCGCCCCGCGACTAGTGTCGGTCGACGTGCGACCCTCACTGTCGAGTTATCCCCATCTGGCCGCCGGCAAGGTGCGCGAGCTGCACCGGATCGACGACGAGCACCTGCTGCTGATCGCGTCGGACCGCATCTCGGCGTACGACCACGTGCTCCCGACGACGATCCCGGACAAGGGTCGGGTGCTCACCGCGATGAGCGTGTTCTTCTTCCATCTGCTGGGGGTGCCGAACCACCTCGCCGGCGGGCCCGACGACCCGCGGATTCCGGAGGAGGTCCTCGGCCGCGCGCTGGTGGTGCGCTCGCTCAACATGGTGCCGGTGGAGTGCGTCGCCCGCGGGTACCTCACCGGCTCGGGCCTGATCGACTACCGCGCCACCGGGGGTGTCTGCGGTGTGCCGCTGCCCGACGGCCTGGTCGAGTCCAGTGCGCTGCCGGAGCCGATCTTCACCCCCGCGGCGAAGGCGGCGCTCGGCGAGCACGACGAGAACGTCGACTTCGACACCGTGGTCGCGACCGTCGGCGCGGACCGGGCGCACGCCCTCCGCACCGCCACCCTCGACATCTACCGCCGCGCGGCCGACCACGCGGAGTCGCGCGGAATCATTCTCGCCGACACCAAGTTCGAGTTCGGGGTCGACGCCACGGGGACGCTGATCCTGGCCGACGAAGTGCTCACGCCCGACTCGTCGCGCTACTGGCCGCGGGCGGGGTACGAACCCGGCCGGACGCAACCGAGCTACGACAAGCAGATCGTCCGCGATTGGCTGACCGGCGAATCGGGCTGGGACAGAACGGGTGACGCGCCGCCGCCGCCACTGCCGGACGACGTGGTGCAGCGCACCCGCGCTCGGTACATCGAGGCCTACGAGACCGTCTCGGGCCTGTCCTTCGACGATTGGGTCCGCCCGTGACACCCCTGCAGCCGCCCGTCGCCGCCACGGTCCCGACCGAGCGACGCCACCACGGCGACGTCGTCGTCGACCCCTACGAGTGGCTGCGCGACAAGTCCGATCCCGAGGTGATCGCCTACCTCGAGGCGGAGAACGCGTACACCGAGGCGCAGACCGCGCACCTGCAGCCGCTGCGGGACGCGGTGTTCGAGGAGATCAAGTCGCGGACCAAGGAGACGGATCTGTCCGTCCCCACCCGCCGGGGCGACTGGTGGTACTACGGACGCACGGCGGAGGGCAAGAGCTACGGCGTGCAGTGCCGCTGCCCGGTCGCCGCGCCGGACGACTGGAATCCGCCCGTGCTCGAGGTGGGGGTCGACATCCCCGGCGAGGAGGTGGTGCTCGACAGCAACGTGCTCGCCGAGGGGCACGATTTCTTCTCCCTCGGGGCGTTCGCGCTCACCCGCGACGGGTCGCTGCTGGCGTACTCGGAGGACACGACGGGCGACGAGCGGTACACGCTGCGGATCAAGGACCTGCGTACCGGCGACCTGCTGCCCGACGTCATCGAGGGTGCGGCGCCCGGCGCGACGTGGTCGGGAGACCGGGAGTTCCTCTTCTATCAGACCGTCGACGAGTCCTGGCGGCCCGACCGCGTCTGGCGTCACCGCGTCGGCACCCCGACGTCGGAGGACGTGGTGGTGTTCCACGAGCCGGACGAGGCGTTCTGGGTCTCCTTCGGCGCCACCCGGAGCGAGAAGTACCTGCTGATCTCGGTGGGCTCGAAGATCACCACCGAGATGCACTACCTCGAGGCGGACGATCCGAGCGGCGAGTTCCGGGTGATCCTGCCGCGTCGCGCAGGCGTCGAGTACCACGTCGAGCACGCCGTGGTCGCCGGTGAGGACCGGTTCCTCATCCTGCACAACGACGAGGTCGACGGGACCAAGGCGGACAACTTCGTCCTGGTCGAGGCGCCGGTGAGCGACCCGACGTCGACGACGGTGCTGGTGCCGCACCGCGACGACGTCCGGCTCGAGGACGTCGACGCGTTCGCCGAGCATCTCGTGCTCTCGTACCGCCGCGGCGCGGTGCCGCGGATGGCGCTGTGGCCGCTCGGCCCGGACGGATACGGCGAGCCGGCCGAGCTCGAGTTCGAGGAGGAATTGTTCTCGGTGGGGCTCGGCGCCAACCCCGAGTGGGCGGCTCCGTTGCTCCGGTTCGGCTACACCTCGTTCATCACGCCCTCGCAGGTGTACGACCTGAACCCGGCGACGGGCGAGCGCATCCTGCGCAAGTCGCAGCCGGTGCTCGGTGACTTCGACCCGGCGCGGTACACCCAGAAGCGGGAGTGGGCTACGGCCGCGGACGGCACGCGAATCCCGTTGTCCGTCATCGCCCGTCGCGACGTGACGGGTCCGGCGCCGACGTTGCTCTACGGCTACGGCTCCTACGAGGCCAGCATGGATCCGGGGTTCTCGGTCTCGCGCCTGTCGCTGCTCGATCGCGGCATCGTCTTCGTCATTGCGCACGTGCGCGGCGGCGGTGAGATGGGACGCCGATGGTACGACGACGGCAAGATGCTGCGGAAGAAGAACACGTTCACCGATTTCGTGTCCGCCGCCCACCACCTGATCGACACCGGCGTCACCACCCCGGCGCAGTTGGTCGCCGACGGCGGCAGCGCCGGCGGCCTGCTCATGGGCGCGGTGGCCAACATGGCGCCGGAGCTGTTCGCTGGGATTCTCGCCAATGTCCCGTTCGTGGATCCGCTGACGTCGATCCTCGATCCGTCCCTTCCCCTGACGGTGATCGAGTGGGACGAGTGGGGTGACCCGCTGCACGACCCCGAGGTCTACCACTACATGAAGTCGTACTCGCCGTACGAGAACGTCGAGGCGAAGGACTACCCGGCCATCCTGGCCGTGACCTCGTTGAACGACACTCGCGTGCTCTACGTCGAGCCGGCCAAGTGGGTGGCGGCGTTGCGGGCGAGGAACACCGGCAGCGAACCGATTCTGCTCAAGACGGAGATGAACGCGGGTCACGGCGGGGTCAGCGGGCGGTACGAACAGTGGCGCGAGGTCGCGTTCGAGTACGCCTGGGTGATCTCCCGAACCGGGGCCGAGCAGGTTGCCGATCCGGCGCAGGAGGGGTCAAACTGACTCCCGAGTAAGTTCCGATCGGGAGGGTGCCGCAGTGACACGAATCGACGTCGAGTTCCCCTCCGGCGACGATCGGTGCGCGGCCTGGCTCTACCGGCCGGAGGCGGCGGCGGACGCGTCCGTCCCCATCGTGGTGCTGGCCCACGGCCTCGGCGGGGTCAAGGAAATGCGTCTCGACGCGTACGCGGAGCGCTTCACCGCGGACGGGTACGCGTGCCTCGTGTTCGACTACCGCCACTTCGGCACCAGCGAGGGAGAGCCGCGGCAACTTCTCGACATCGAGCGTCAACTCGCGGACTGGGCGGCGGCGGTGCGGTACGCCCGCCGGCTGGACGGCGTCGATTCGTCCCGCGTCGTTCTCTGGGGTTCGTCCTTCAGTGGTGGCCACGTCATCGAGGTGGCCGCTCGGGACGGTCGGATCGCCGCCGTCGTCTCGCAGTGCCCGTTCACCGACGGGCTCGCCTCCGCCCTGGCCACCCCGTTCGTCTCCACCCTGAAGATCGCGCCGTCCGTGGTGCGCGACGTGGTGGCCGCGGCGCGGACGGCCCCGCCGGTGCTGGTCCCGCTCGCCGCCCCGCGCGGCGGCAAGGCGCTGATGGCCGCCGACGACGCGGACAGCGGCTACCGCGCGCTACGACCCGAGGGACTGGACTTCGTCGACGCGGTCGCCGCCCGCTTCGCGCTGCAGATCACTCGATACTTCCCGGGTCGGTCGGCGAAAAAGCTCTCCTGCCCGGCCTTGTTCTGCGTGTGCGGAACCGACACCGTGGCTCCCGCACGCGCCACCCTCCGACACGTGGAGAAGGCGCCGCGCGGTGAGGTGCTCCTCTACCCCTACGGCCACTTCGACATCTACCTCGGCGACGCGTTCGAGACGGTGATCGCGGACCAGCTCGCCTTCCTGCGTCGGGTCGTGCCCGTCTAACGCCAGCGGTAGCGCACCTGCGGGCGCCCCGCCCGGCCGTACTCGGTGTGCCGCTCCACCAACCCGTCGTCGGCCAGGCGCTCGAGGTAGCGCCACGCGGTGACCCGCGAGACGCCGACCGCCGCGGCGGCGTCGGACGCGCCCACGCCGTCGGGCGTCGCGCGGACGGTGTTCGAGATCTCGGTCAGGGTCTGCGGGGCGATGCCCTTCGGCGTCGACGCCCGCTCGTCCGCGGTCCGCAGCGACGCCATCGCCCGATCGATGTCGCGCTGGCTGACGGCCGTCTCGCCGCCCTGCAGGGCGGAGCGGAACTCCCCGTAGCGCTCGAGCTTGTCCCGGAACGCGGCGAACGTGAAGGGCTTGAGCAGGTAGAGCACGATGCCGTGGGCGACGGCCCGACGTACCACCGCGAGATCGCGCTCGGACGTGATGGCGATGACGTCGGGACCGGGCCGCAGACCGCCGAGGGCGGCGGCGACGTCGATCCCGCTCGCGTCGGGCAGCCCGATGTCCAGGAGAACCAGGTCGAACGGATCGCCGTCGGCGATGGCCGTCGTCGCGGCGCGGAGGGCGCCGGCGCCCGAGTGCGCCACCGCACCCACGGTGAAACCGGGGACGCGCCCCACGTAGCTCGAGTGGGCTTCGGCGATCAGGGGCTCGTCGTCGACCACCAGGACCCGCACGTCACCGTCGCTCACCGCAGCGATCCGAGCGGGATCGTGGCGGTCACGACGGACCCCGCGGAGGCGGTCGAGGACAGGGTGCCGCCGTGACGGTGGATCACCTGGGAGACCAGGGCCAGGCCGAGGCCGCGGGATCCGGACTTGGTGGAGTAGCCGCGGGTGCGTGCGCGGGCCAGAGCGTCGGCGTCCATACCGGGCCCGCTGTCGGCCACCTCCACCACCACATCGGTGTCGGTCTCGCGCACACTCACCTCTACCCACGCCTCGTCGGATTGCTTGGCCGCGTCGATCGCATTGTCTATCAAGTTCCCGACCAGAGTGACCAATTCCCGACGCGCGACGGCGTCGGTGTCCGCGAGCGCGGTGTCCTCGGTGACGGTGAGTTCGACACCCTGCTCTGCGGCCTGGCTGACCTTGCCGAGCAGCAGCGCGGCCACCGCCGGCTCCTGCACCGTGCTCATGAGGCGGTCGATGAGGTTCTGCGACAACGCCAGTTCCTGAGTGGCGAACTCCACGGCCTGCTCGGTGCGACCGAGTTCGACCATCGTGATCACCGTGTGCAGCCGGTTGGCGGATTCGTGCGCCTGTGAGCGCAACGATTCGGCGAACGACGTCATCGAGTCCAGTTCACCGAGCACGCGCTGCAGCTCGGTGTGATCGCGGACGGTGGTCACCGTGCCGAGGCGTCGCGAGCCGCGAATCACCGGGTTCTGGTTGACCACGAGGACGCGGGTCGACGTCAGGTGCATCTCGTCGCGCACGGAGGAATCGCCCAGTCCGCGCAGCGATTCCGGCAGGTCCCGGCGGGAGACGGTGTCGCTCTCGAGGTCGAGCAGGCGCCGCGCCTCGTCGTTGACCACTTCCGCCTCGTCGCCGTGTCCCCACACGAGCAGGCCCTCGCCGATGGAGTGCAGAACGGCGTCGTGATGGTCGTACATGCTGCGGAGCTCGTCCGGGGCGAGTCCCATCGTCTGACTCTTCAGCCGACGGTTCAGAATCCACGACGCACCGACGGCGACGGCCAGCGCCGCCGCCACCACCGCGAGGACGACGGGCAGGCCGGCGACGAAGCGGTCCGAGATGCGCGCGCGGGTGACGCCCGCGGACACCAACCCGACCAGGGTGCCGCCGTCGTCCATCACGGGGGTGACCGCCCGGATGGACGGGCCCAGCGATCCCTCGTAGGACTCCGTGAACGTCTCGCCCGCCAGGGCCCGGTCGATCGACCCGGTGAACTGTCCGCCGATGAGTTCCGGGTTGGTGTGGGTGAAGCGGGTGCGATCGGGCGCCATGACCACGATGAAGTCGACGGACGTGGCGCGCCGGATCTCCTCGGTGACGGGTTGCAGGATCGCGGTGGGATCGGGGGACTCGATGGCCTCCGCCGTGGACGGGGACGTCGCGAGCGACTCGACGATCGCGGTCACCTCGTGACGCGTCGCCTCGTCGCTGAGCGCACGCTCGTCCAGAACGACGGCGATGCCACCGATGGCCACGAGCACCGTCACCACGGCGAGCTGCCCCAGGAACAATCTCCGGGCAACGCTGCGCGACCGACGTCGCCGTCGGGCATTCGTGCTGGTCAAGACGACCTTTCGGTGAGTCGTCGTTCACCGGTGGGATTGTGTGCAACCCCGCGCAACGTGAACGTAATGAACAGATTCGTGACTGGGATCACGCGGTGCACCACAGTTCTCTGCAGACCGCGTGACTCACCTCACGCCTCGATTCTAAGGACGAGAACATGACCACCACGCACGACGTCGAACCCGCCTCGCCGACTCCGCCGCCGAAGAAGAAGCGAGACAAGACCCACTGGCTCTACAGCGCCGTGATCGTCGCCGTCGTCGGCGGCGTGATCTTCGGGCTCGTCGCCCCGGACACCGCGTCCGAGTTCGGTGTCCTCGGCACCATGTTCGTCTCGCTGATCAAGATGATGATCAGCCCCGTCATCTTCTGCACCATCGTGCTCGGCATCGGCTCGGTGAAGGCAGCCGCCAGCGTCGGCAAGGTCGGCGGCATGGCGCTCGGCTACTTCATCGCGATGTCCACCTTCGCCCTGGCCATCGGCATGGTGGTCGGCAACCTGATCCAGCCCGGCTCCGGTCTGAACATCGAGTCGAACAGTGCGGCGGTCGACAAGCTCGTCGGACAGAACGAGGCCGCCGGCGGCACCATGGACTTCATCCAGAGCATCATCCCGACCTCGCTGCTCTCGTCGCTCACCGCGGGCAGCGTGCTGCAGACGCTCTTCGTCGCACTGCTCGTCGGCTTCGGTCTGCAGGCCATGGGCAAGCAGGGCGAGGGCATCCTCAAGGGCATCGGCTCGATCCAGAAGCTCGTCTTCCGCATCCTCGCCGGCATCCTGTGGCTCGCCCCGATCGGCGCCTTCGGTGCCATCGCCAAGGTGGTCGGGGACACCGGCATCGACGCGGTCATCCAGCTCGCCACCCTGATGCTGGCCTTCTACCTGACCTGCACCATCTTCGTCTTCGGCATCCTCGGCACGATCCTGCGCTTCGTCTCCGGCGTCTCGATCTTCAAGCTCTGCAAGTACCTGGGCCGCGAGTACCTGCTCATCGTCGCCACCTCGTCGTCCGAGTCGGCTCTGCCCCGCCTCATCGCCAAGATGGAGCACGTCGGTGTCCAGCGTCAGACCGTCGGCGTCGTCGTCCCCACCGGGTACTCGTTCAACCTGGACGGCACCGCGATCTACCTGACGATGGCGTCGATCTTCATCGCCGACGCCATGGGCAGCCCGCTCTCCATCGGCGAGCAGGTCTCGCTGCTGCTCTTCATGATCATCGCCTCGAAGGGTGCAGCCGGCGTCTCCGGTGCCGGCCTGGCCACCCTGGCCGGCGGCCTGCAGAGCCACCGCCCCGAGCTGCTCGACGGCATCGGCCTGATCGTCGGCATCGACCGGTTCATGTCCGAGGCTCGCGCCGTCACCAACTTCTCCGGCAACGCTGTCGCCACCATGCTGGTGGGCACCTGGACCAAGACCATCGACAACGCTCGGGTCAAGGACGTGCTCGACGGCAAGCTCCCGTTCGACGAGACCACGATGGTCGACGACGGACACGGCGAGGCTCGCGATCCGGAGACCAAGCCGGACCTGGTCAAGAGCTAGGTCCACCGCCCGGCCACGAGCCGGGACCGCACCGACCACGGCGGGTGCACTCTCGATCAGAGGGTGCGCCCGCCGTTTCCACGTTCGGCGTGCTTCTGCCCCGGTCAGAACGGGGGTGGGGTGTCGTCGGGTGGGTGGTGCTTCATCGCGTTGCGGAGGCGGTTGCGGTTCCGTTCCTGTCGGCGGCGGGCGTGTTTCTGCTCGGTGCGTGGGGCGGGTCGGAAGCGTTCTGCCGGTGTCGGTCTCGGTCTGTGTCCGGTTTCGGTGGGTGGTTCGCCGAAGACGATGGCGTCCAGTCCGGGGTGGACGTCGTGCCCGGTGAACGCCGGCCCGAGGACGGTGCGCCCGTCGGGGATGGTGATGGTGCGGATCAGCCGACTCGGGTCGGTCGGGTCGGGGTACTGATCGTCCACGAAGTCGGCGAACGTCTTCAGCAGGTGGTGGAACCGGCATTTGGCGCCGAGTCCGGCCGCGTTGGTGCGCCCGCCCCGTTCGGGGTGGGTGTGGTCGTATTCGGTGATGTGGTCGAGGTCCCCGTCCCGGGTGGGCCGGTTGCAGCCGGGCCAGGTGCAGAACAGATCGCGGGCACGCACGTAGGCGTCGAGCGCGGCGGAGGGTCGGTAGGGGTCCGATGGTTGCGTCGCCGGCAGTGGGGTGTCGGTGCCGTCACCCCACGGCCGGATGATCGTGCTGGGGTCGGCGGCGAGGTCGCGGACGTGGGCGCCGGAGATGATCCCGATGCCGGGGAGGAATCCGACGCCGTCGACGGTGTCGAGACCGATGGGCTCTTCGCATCCGTGCGGGCCCTCCGAGGGCACCTCGACCGCCGGCGACTCGGTGGAAATCGGGTCCGCGGCGGCTTCGGCCTGGTTTACGGCGCCGGACCGATCCGCTGCAACCGGTCCTGCTGCAACCGGTCCTGCTACAACCGGTTCCGTCGCATCGGGCTGGGCCGCAGGGGTTGGCTCGATGTTCGGTCGCGCCAGGTGCTGCGGTGACCGGCAGACCCTCTCGTTCTCGGGGGCGGGGACGGGGCCGGTGAGGGTGGTGGTGTCGGTGACGAGGTGGATCACGATCCGCGGGGCGGTCGCCGCGAACTTGGTCAGGTCGATGTTCTTGTAGCGGCAGTCGGTGATGGGGCGGTCACAGTTGCAGCCGAATCCGGTTTGAGTGATCAACGCGTAATGCGCATCGGACGCCCGCGCGGCCTTGGAGCGGGTGTCCTTCGGGCACACCTGCGCAGCCAACCTCGTCACGGACGCGTGGAGAGCAACGATGTCCTCCGCCGGCCGGGTGTCTGTCGCCGATGCCAAGCCGTCACGGCCGATCTCGACGGTGAACTCCCGATTCCGCTTCGCCTTCTCCCGCCGGGCGCGGACGGCATCGGGATCACGGCGGTCGACCATCATGTCGACCATGGC
>NZ_FOJN01000002.1 GCF_900111805.1 Rhodococcoides kroppenstedtii | reverse complement strand
GGAACTCCTCTGGATGTGCAGCGGGCATGGCTCGGACTCCTCTCCTGCAGCAGCAACGCTACAGATCAGGTGTCCGGAGAACCGGGTCAAGCTCCTCTTCGACTCGGGTGTTAAGAAGGGCCCACGCCACAACCAGTACTTCGGCGTCAAAGCCGCCCAAGACCGCATCGCCAAGCGCGAAGGCGGCATCATCTGGCACACCCAAGGCTCAGGCAAGTCGCTGACAATGGTGTGGCTCGCCAAGTGGATTCGTGAGAACCAACCCGACGCCCGGGTGCTGCTCATCACCGACCGCACCGAACTCGACGACCAGATCGAGAAGGTCTTCAACGGCGTCAACGAGCAGATCTACCGCACCAAGAGCGGTGCCGATCTCATCAGCTCACTCAACGCCAGCGAGCAGTGGCTGATCTGCTCACTCGTCCACAAGTTCCGCGCCGCCGACAGCGACCACGGGGACGATGAGACGACCGCCGAGTTCATCGAAGAGCTGCATGCCACCATCCCGAAGGACTTCGAGGCCAAGGGCAACATCTTCGTCTTCGTCGACGAAGCCCACCGCACCCAGTCCGGCAAGATGCACACCGCCATGAAGGCGCTGCTGCCCGAGGCCATGTTCATCGGCTTCACCGGCACCCCGCTGCTGAAGGCCGACAAAGCCACCAGCATCGAAACCTTCGGCTCGTTCATCCACACCTACAAGTTCGATGAAGCCGTGGCTGACGGCGTGGTCCTGGACCTGCAGTACGAAGCCCGCAGCATAGACCAGGAGCTGACCAGCCCGGCGCAAGTCGACAAGTGGTTCGAGGTCAAAACCAAGGGCATGACCGACCTCAGCAAGGCCGAGCTCAAGAAGCGTTGGGGCACTATGCAGAAAGTCGTCTCCAGCGAGCCGCGCGCCAAACAGATCGTCAACGACATCCTGCTCGACATGGAGACCAAGCCCCGCCTGATGGACGGGCGCGGCAATGCCATTCTAGTCGGCTCGAGCATCTACCAGGCTTGCAAGTTCTACGAGATGTTCGTCGCGGCTGGCTTCAAGGGCAAGTGCGCCATCGTCACCAGCTACACCCCGAATGCCAGCGACATCGCAAAGGAAGACTCCGGCGCGGGCAAGACCGAGAAAATCCGCCAGTACGACATCTACCGCAAGATGCTGGCCGACTACTTCGACGAACCCGAAGACGCCGCCGTGAACAAGGTCGAGGAGTTCGAGCAAGCCGTCAAGCGCCAGTTCATCGAGAACCCCGGCCAGATGCGGCTGCTGATCGTGGTCGACAAGCTTCTCACCGGTTTCGACGCGCCTTCGGCTACGTACCTGTACATCGACAAGAAGATGCGCGATCACGGTCTGTTCCAGGCCATCTGCCGCGTCAACCGCCTCGACGGCGACGACAAGGACTACGGCTACATCGTCGATTACCAAGACCTGTTCAACTCCATCGAAAATGCAGTCGACGACTACACCTCCGGTGCACTGGACGGCTACGAGAAGAAGGATATCGAGGGACTGCTGTCCGACCGCATCGAGAAGGCCCGCGAGAACCTCGATGACGCTCTCGAACTCATCGCTGCCCTTGTCGAACCTGTAGCGCCGCCAAAGAACACGCTGCAGTACCAGCAGTATTTCTGCGCAGCGGAACAGGGCAACGCAGAGCAACTCAAGGCCAACGAGCCGAAGCGCGTCGAGCTGTACAAGGCCGTCGCGGCTGTCACCCGCGCCTACGCCAACGTCGCCAACGACATGGCCGACGCTGGCTACAGCGTGACCGAGGCTGAGGCAATCAAGAAGAAGATCGCGCACTACGTCGACGTACGCGCCGAAGTGAAGCTCGGTGCGGGTGAGAACGTCGACTTCAAGCAGCACGAGGCCGGCATGCGGTTCCTGCTCGACACCTACATCCAGGCCGGCGCCTCCGAAGTAGTCTCCAACTTCGAAGACACGGGTCTGATTGACCTGATCGTCAAGCTCGGTGCCGGGGCAATCGACAAACTGCCTACCGGAATCAGAAAGGACCCCGAAGCAGTCGCCGAGACGATCACCAACAACATGCGCAAGGTGATCATCGACGAGCACGCGCTGAACCCGAAGTACTACGACAAGATGAGCGAACTACTCGACGCCATCATCGAACAGCGCCGCCTGCAAGCTATCGACTACCAGGAATACCTGGCCAAGCTGCTCGACGCCGCGAAGCAGCTTGGCGCCAAGGAGTCGGACACGAAGTATCCCGACTGGGCGGACAACGGCGCACGACGCGCCCTGATCGACTTCGGCTGGCCCAATCCGGCAACGCCGATCCAGGTCGATACTGCGATCCTGACGAGCAAGCCGCACGACTGGGTGGGCAACACGATGAAGGAGAAGGTCGTCAAGCGGGCGATCAGCCGCACGCTTCCCGACGGCTTCGACCGACTCGACGAACTGTTCGAACTGGTGAAGGCGCGCGATGAGTACCGCTAATGCCAACCTCACCATTCGAGGCATCGACATCGACGTCATCTACAAGGACATCAAGAATCTCCACATCGGCGTCTATCCGCCGCTAGGTCGCGTGCGCGTGGCCGCACCCAACCGACTCGACAACGATCAGGTGCGCCTGGCCGTGATCCAACGTCTGCCGTGGATCAAGCGGCAGCGCGACAAGCTGCGTGCGGCCGAGCGCCAGTCCGAGCGCGAGATGGTGACCGGCGAGTCGCACTACGTTTGGGGTGTTCGTCGTCGACTCAAGGTCGTCGAGAGGCCAGGTCGGGCGCACCTCGAGACGGACGGCGACCGGCTGGTGCTCTACGTGCCCTCCGAGACTACTGCTGAGAAGCGGCGCACCCTTCTCGACCAGTGGTACCGCGACCAGCTCCGCCAGGCAGTTCCTGGTCTCGTCAGTAGGTGGGAACAGGTACTCGACGTAACCGTGCCCAAGTGGACGATCCGTCGCATGAAGACCAAGTGGGGCTCCTGTAACCGCGAGACGCGGCACATCTGGTTCAACGTCGAACTCGCCAAGAAACACCCGGACTGCCTGGAATACATCATCGTTCACGAGATGGTGCACTACTTCGAGCGCAACCACGGCGAGCGATTCACGAGCCTGATGGATCGACATTTACCGGATTGGCGTAGCCGACGAGATCAGCTCAATGCGGCACCGCTCGGACCTGAGGAATGGACAACGTAGTTGCGGCTGACACCCAGGCCCGGGACGTCAACCAATACAGGGGTTCGCGCTGGCCCTGGACCTCGCTGCTGACGGAGTGCCCGTCACAGCAACCTGCTGGGTTTTCGGACAACTGCCCAGGCCTCATACATCGGGAGCAGGACCCCGTCACGCAACACGATGAGACGACGCACGCCTCATCAACGCTGCCCGCGTCACCCCTGCTGATGTTCAAGCTTCAGCCAGCGCCTCGTCGCGAATGCAGAATCGAGGTCTCAGCACGAGCAGCCCTGCCGGCGCACGACAACGTCGTCAAAGCCCACCTCACCGCACAGCGGCCCAACGAGGTCGGGCTGACCGGCATCACCGAGCCTTCAGAGTGGCCACCCTCGGTAGTGCGATGCTTGCGCACGCCACTGGTCCAGTACAAGGCTTATCACGGTGAACGGGTCCGAGCCGGGCGGGTACGAAACGTCGATAGCGCGAGACCGACCGCCTTGACTGCCTGGAAACTGGTCCAGTCCACTGGCGAGTGCGACCTCTCCGTGAAAGGACCCACCGCCTCCTCTGCCCTCTAGTACCCCTACCTCGACACCGTCGAGGCGGATTCGGAGGTGGATGTCTGGATTCACGTACACATGGTCGCCCAGCCAAGGCGGTACGTGGAGCGTATCGGCGGATTTTGTGGTTCTCGTGCCAACCAGGCGTGAAGAATCGCCAACGTGGGTGTCCGCATCCGTCCCGCCACGGCCTAATTCAAGTCTGATCGTGGGCACCACAATCCATCGTCATCGCAGCGTCCGCACGTCCAGTGAGAACGTGAATCCCGGGTCGCCGTCACGCATCGCGATCCGAATCACGTGCCGCCCTGTTGTCCGGCAGCGCAACGCAATCGGGAACGCCACGGCCTGCTGCTCGCCGTCGAGAGTCCCGGAGACCGGCAGCACGGCAGTGTGCACCGGCTCGTCGCTCACGGTGTCCGACACCGACACGCGCATCTGTCCCGGCACCCCGACGTCGTCGGGCCCGCGCTGCAGGAGCACCACCAGATACGCCTTCAGGCTGTGCGTCAGATCCGGCAACACGCACCAGTCCCAGACCGCGCCGAGGACGTCGAGCTTGTCGTCCGCCCGGCGGGCGTAGTCGGCCAGGAAGGCCCCGGTCACGATCATGGTGCGTCACTTTCGTTCTCGGCGTTCGCCTCGATCGCCGCCTCGACGACCCGCCGTTCGAGCTCCGTCAGGGCGGTCAATCGTGCTCGCACGGCGGTCACGTCCACCCAGAGGTGCTCGGCGAGTTCCGCCAGGGATTCGGTGCCGCACCACCGGACGGCGTCGACCAGCGCGTCGAGCGACACCAACCGCCGCGCCGCGATCTGCTCGACCACGCGTTCCTCACGGCGCCGACCGCGAGCATCACCGACGGGACGTCCTCGCTCCAGATGAACCAGCTCGTGCGCGAGCGTGGCGCGGCGGCCGGCCTGCCCCAGCCCACGATGGAGCCAGATTCGCCGGCCGACCAGCGCGCCGTCCAACCCCGCCGCCAGCGCATGTCTGGTCACGACCTGCACTGTCGGGTCGTCGGCGATCTCGCGCCACGGGTCGTAGGGCTGCACGACGCGAGTGTGCCGGGACGGTCCGACAGCGTGATCCCGTCAGCTCCCCGCGCGACGTGCGGCGTGCAGTTCGCTCACGGGCGGCGGCGCATCGTCGTCCCGGAGCGCATCGTCGTCCCGGAGCGCATCGTCCCGCGGGGCCTCGTGACCGCTCGCCGCGGCGCGCGCGAGACGACGGCCGATGGCCGTGAGCAGTTCGTCGTCGCTCAGCGCGGACGCGCTGGCCGCCAACTCGATCGTCGCGTCGACCTCACCGGCCTCGAGATACCCGGCCACGACGAGCGCTTCGACCGGATTGCGACCGAAGTGCCGCGCCACCGCGATCACGCGGTCCGCGCTCGGCGTGTTCTTTCCCAGTTTCCAGCGCGAGACCGATGCCGGATCCACCCCTGCGGCCCGCGCGATCTCCACCTGTGATGCCTTGTCGGTGACGCGGTTCAGGTACTCCCACCACGTCTCCCCACCCCCGGACGTCTCCACCATGGCGCGAACACTACTGACACGGACGCAACTCCTCTCGGAGTGTCGCGGATTGCCCGGCTGCCATTGCGTGTGTACCTTCCCTGTCGTGTCCGCAACACCTGCGGCACGATCGATGACTCGGGGGGATTGTCGATGGCTGTCGTCAAGCTGGACAGAGCAGGTCTGGAACGTCTGCGTCGCTACGCGGACATCACCACGGACGGCGAACTCGCCGCCCGTATCGGGGTCGATCCCGCCACCGTGTCGCGCATTCTCAGCGGTAAGTGCGCGCCCGGCACCAAGTTCATCGCCGGCGTCCTGACCGAGTTCGGGTCGGACGCGTTCGGCGAGGTCTTCGTGGTCGTCGATTCGGGGGACGAGCGGGTCAGCGCGACGGGAGGTGGCGGATGAGCCCTTCCTGAACCACCGTCGCGACCAGATCGCCGTTGCGCGAGAAGAACCGACCGGTGGCGAGGCCACGGGATCCCGCCGCGACGGGGGATTCCGTGGCGTACAGCAGCCAGTCGTCGAAGCGGAACGGGCGGTGGAACCAGATGGAATGGTTGACCGTCGCGGCGACGATGCGGTCGAAACCCCACGACAACCCGTGCGTGGTGATGATGGAGTCCAGCACGGTGGTGTCGGACGCGTACCCGAGCGTCGCGACGTGCAGCGTCGGGTCCTCCGGGAGCGGCCCGTCGGCCTTCATCCAGACTCGGTTGTGGTTCAGGCGTTCGCCCGTGCCCTTCATGATCCAGGCCGGATCGTTGGCATACCGCATGTCGATGGGCTTGAGCGCCTCGACGAACATCTGCAGCCGGTCCTCGTACCCGTCGAAATGATTGCCCAGCGGCGGCAACTCCTCCGGGTAGGCGACCTCCGGAACGCTCACGCTGTGCTCGAGGCCGCCGCGCGAATCCTGGAACGCGGCCAGCATGACGAACAACTCCTCGTCCCCCTGCAGGGCCGTCACCTGCCGGTTGGCGAACGCGCGACCGTCCCGGTGGCGATCCACGCGATACTCGATGTCGCGCTTGACATCTCCGCCGCGGATGAAGTGCGCGTTGATCGCATGGACGGGCCGCCGGCCGTCGACGGTGCGACCGGCGGCGACCAACGCCTGCCCGATCAGCTGACCGCCGAACGTCCGACTGCCCACCTCCGCAGGATGGCGGCCGACGAACGTGTCCTCGCCGGTCTGCCTCAGGTCCAGAATGTCGAGCAGAACGCTCAGATCACGCGAACGTTCCTGCACGGCAGTGCGGTCCCCACCGCCTGCCGGCTCCCCCCGGTCGACCACTCAGCGGTCCTCTTCTCCGATTCGATGCACGTGGATCAAGTTGGTGGAGCCTACCGTGCCGGGGGGCGCCCCGGCGACGATGACCACCTGGTCACCGCGGTTGTACCGATCGAGTTGGAGCAGGGCCTTGTCGACCTCGACGACCATCCCGTCGGTGGTCTCGACGAACGGCACCAGGAAGGTCTCGGTGCCCCACGTCAGAGCCAACTGACTCCGCACCTCCGGGATCGAGGTGAACGCCAGCAGCGGCAGTCGCGAGTGCAGGCGCGCCATGCGGCGGACCGTGTCGCCGGACTGCGTGAACGCCACCAGCGCCCGGGCGTCGAGGCGCTCGCCGATGTCGCGCGCCGCGTAGGAGATGACACCGCGCTTGGTGCGCGGAATGTGGGACAACTGCGGAACCGCGTCGCCCTCCATCTCGACGGTCTCGACGATGCGCGCCATGGTCCGCACCGTCTCCATGACGAACTTGCCCACCGACGTCTCGCCGGACAGCATCACGGCGTCGGTGCCGTCGAGCACGGCGTTGGCGACGTCCGAGGCCTCGGCACGCGTGGGCCGGGAATTCTCGATCATCGACTCGAGCATCTGGGTGGCGACGATGACCGGCTTCGCGTTGGCGCGCGCGATCTGGATGGCGCGCTTCTGCACCAGCGGCACCTGCTCGAGCGGCAACTCCACGCCGAGGTCACCGCGGGCGACCATGACGGCGTCGAAGGCGAGCACGATGGCCTCGAGGTTGTCGACGGCCTCCGGCTTCTCGAGCTTCGCGATCACCGGCACCCGGCGACCGACGCGATCCATGACCTCGTGGACCAACTCGATGTCCGCGGGCGACCGCACGAAGGACAGCGCGATGAAGTCGACACCGAGCTCGAGGGCGAACTCGAGGTCGGCGATGTCCTTCTCCGACAGCGCCGGCACCGACACGTTCATGCCGGGCAGGGACACGCCCTTGTTGTTGCTGACGGGACCGCCCTCGACCACGCGGCAGACCACGTCGTTGCCTTCGACGCCGGTCACGACGAGCCCGACCTTGCCGTCGTCGACCAGCAGGCGGTCACCGGGCTGCGCGTCCTGCGCCAATTCCTTGTAGGTGGTCGACACGCGATCGTGCGAACCCTCGCACTCCTCGACCGTGATGCGCACCTGCTCGCCGTTGGCCCACGTGGTGCGCCCCTCGGCGAATCGTCCCAGGCGGATCTTGGGACCCTGCAGGTCGGCGAGAATGCCGACGGCCTTGCCGGTGGCGTTGGACGCCGCGCGCACGCGCTGGTAGTTCGCCTCGTGGTCGGCGTGCTCACCGTGGCTGAAGTTCAGACGAGCCACGTCCATTCCGCTCTCGACGAGATCCTTGATCTTCTCGTCGCTCGCGGTGGCTGGTCCCAGGGTGCATACGATCTTCGTCCGTCGGCTCACACGCCTCAGCCTAGCCGTACCGGGACCCGGTTCTCCATCGCCGCACGGCGGATATGTCTTGACAAAGAGGCTACCGACCAGTAGTTCATCCGCCCGCCGTGTGCGGTTGGGGCAATCGCCGGCGATCAGGGCCGCAACAGCCGCCCGGCGCCGTCACGCGGCGTCCCCGCCAGGACGACGATGCCGTCGACCAAGCACCACAACCACCCGATGACGAGCAGCGGAAGACCGAACACGATGCCGATGATCGTCAGGCACAGCAGAACGCCGACCACGAACACCGACAGCTGCGCGATCGCGACGGCGTTGGTCCCCATGTAGAACCGTCCGATACCGAGCGGCAGCGCGAACACCAGGGGCACGAGCTGCAGCAGGCCCGCCACCACCTTCGACTTCTCGCCGTACGGCTCACCGGTCTGCTGGTGACGGCCGTACGGGGCCGACGGGTCGACCCACCCGCCGAACGGTGGCGGAGCGTAGGGGTTCGAGGCGTACTGGTTCGAGGCGTACGGGTTGGGCTGTCCGTACTGCTGGGTCCCGTACTGCGGAAACCCCTGCTGACGGGATTCCTGCTGAGGAGATTCCTGCTGGGAGACGCCGTACTCGGGCAGCGGCGGGTAGGACGGGTACGTCCCCGAATCGCCGCTCGTGTCGCCCCACGATCCCGACCCCGCCGGGGCTTCGGACGCGGAGCCGTCGGCCCCCTTCTGCAGGTTCGGACGGTAGTGCTGGGTGTCCTGTGTCTCGTCCGGCCGATAGCGGTCGTAGGGCTCGCTCACGACGGCTCCTGTGTGCTCGATTCCTGCTGACCGGACTTGTGCGGGCTCGCCTTCTGCTCGCCCGACGACTCGGGCGCCGCTCCGGCGGTCACGGTGTCGTCGGACCCGGTCCGGTCCCCGTCCGTGTCCTTGTCCTCGGGCTCGACCGGGGTGCGGTCCGTCGTCGCCAGCGTCGCCGGGTCCTCGCGCCCCTTGCGCGCGAGCACCACGTACGCGGCGGCGAGCAGGAACACGATGCCCGACGTGAAGGAGTTCACCCGGATGCCGCCGATCAGCGTGGCGTAGTCGGTGCGCATCAACTCGATGACGAACCGGCCCGCGCAGTACCCCGCGACGTAGAGGGCGAACACGCGCCCGTGGCCGAGGCGGAACCGGCGGTCCACGATCACCAGCAGGATCACCACGACGACGTTCCACAGCAGCTCGTAGAGGAACGTCGGGTGGACGACCCGCTCGACCAGACCGGTCGAGACCCCGGCGAGGGAATCCACGCGACCGTTCGCGTCGACCCGCTGGTAGATCTCGAGGCCCCACGGCAGGGTGGTCTCCCGGCCGTAGAGCTCCTGGTTGAAGTAGTTGCCGATGCGGCCGATGGCCTGGGCCAGCAGGATCGGCGGTGCGACGGCGTCACCGAAGGCGGGCAGCGGGATGCCGCGACGACGGCAGGCGATCCACGCACCGACGCCGCCCAGCAACACCGCACCCCAGATACCGAGGCCGCCCTGCCAGATCTTGAGGGCGTCGACCGGGTTGCCACCCTCGCCGAAGTACGTCGGCGCGTCGGTGATCACGTGGTAGAGCCGGCCGCCGATCAGGCCGAAGGGCACCGCCCAGACGGCGACGTCGAGCACCGTGCCCTTGTCGCCCCCGCGGGCGACCCACCGGCGATCGCCCCACACGATGGCGACGACGATGCCGATGATGATGAACAGGGCGTAGGCGCGCAGCGCCAACGGCCCGACGTACCAGACGCCCTGGGGCGGACTGGGAATGTACGCGAGCAGCGAGGTGGTCCCGAGTGGAGCGCCCGCGACGGGGAACGACGCCGCGGTCATCGACCGGACTCCGCTGCCAAGCGCACGCCGCGGGCGAGTTCCTCGGTCAGCGACGCCACGGCTCCCGACCCCTCGTCCACGGCCGAGACCAGAGCGGATCCCACGATCACGGCGTCCGCGTAGGCGGCGATCTCCGCGGCCTGCTCACCGGACCGCACGCCGAGACCGATGCCGATCGGGATGTCGGAGTGCACGCGAATGCGAGCGGCGAGCTCCGGCGCAGCCGACGAGACGGCGTCGCGGGCACCGGTCACACCCATGGTCGACGCGGCGTACACGAAGCCGGACGACGACTGCACGGTCCGCGAGAGGCGCTCCTCGGTGGACGACGGCGCGACGAGGAAAATGCGGTCTAGGTGATGGTCGTCGGACGCCTGCAGCCAGTCCCCCGCCTCGTCGGGAATGAGATCGGGCGTGATCATGCCGAGGCCACCGGCCGACGCGAGATCGGCGGCGAAGCGGTCGACGCCGTACTTCATGACCGGGTTCCAGTAGGTCATGACGACGGCGGCGCCCCCGGCCTCCGCGACGGCCTCGACGACGGTGAAGACGTCGCGCACGCGCGCACCGTTGGCCAAGGCGGTGCCCGCCGCGGCGGCGATGGTGGGGCCGTCCATCACCGGGTCGGAGTAGGGCACCCCGACCTCGACGATGTCGCACCCGGACTCGACGAGCGCGCGGACCGCGTCCACGGACCCGGCCACCGTCGGGAACCCGGCGGGCAGATAGCCGACCAACGCCGCCCGGCCCTCCCCACGCGTGGCCTCGAAGACGCGATCCAGCCGAGCCGGACCCGCGTGCACCGGAATGGGAGTGGGAGTCTCGCTCACCGGATGTTGCCCTTCTCGTCCAGGATGCCGAAGTAGGTGGCGGCGGTGTCGACGTCCTTGTCGCCACGACCGGACAGGTTGACCAGGATCACCGCACCCTCGCCGAGCTCGCGTCCGAGGACCAGCGCGCCCGCGACCGCGTGCGCGGATTCGATGGCCGGGATGATGCCCTCGGTGCGACTGAGCAGACGGAAGGCGTCCATGGCCTCGGCGTCGGTGACCGGACGGTACTCGGCGCGACCGATGTCGTTGAGGTACGAATGCTCGGGACCGACGCCCGGGTAGTCCAGTCCGGCGGAGATCGAGTGGGACTCGACCGTCTGGCCGTCCTCGTCCTGCAGGAGGTAGGAGAACGCGCCGTGCAGTGCACCGGGCGAACCGGCACCGATCGTCGCGGCGTGTCGGCCGGTCTCGACTCCGTCGCCGGCCGCCTCCAGGCCCACCAGTCGAACACCCGGATCGTCGATGAAGGCGTGGAAGATGCCGATCGCATTGGACCCTCCGCCGACACAGGCGGCGACGGCGTCGGGCAACCGACCGAGGGTGTTCAGCACCTGCGCGCGCGCCTCGAGGCCGATGATGCGCTGGAAATCGCGGACCATCATCGGGAACGGGTGCGGGCCGGCGACGGTGCCGAAGCAGTAGTAGGTGCCGTCGGCGTTGGTGACCCAATCGCGCAGCGCCTCGTTGATCGCGTCCTTCAGAGTGCGGGAGCCGCTGGTGACCGCGACGACGTCCGACCCGAGCAGCTTCATGCGGGCGACGTTGAGGGCCTGCCGCTCGGTGTCGACCTCGCCCATGTAGACGACGCACTCGAGACCGAGCAGTGCGCACGCGGTGGCCGTGGCGACGCCGTGCTGCCCGGCGCCGGTCTCGGCGATGACACGCGTCTTGCCCATGCGCTTGGCCAGCAGGACCTGGCCCAGCACGTTGTTGATCTTGTGCGACCCGGTGTGGTTCAGGTCCTCCCGCTTGAGCAGGATCCGGGCGCCCCCGGCGTGCGCGGCGAGGCCGCGGGCCTCGAAGATCGGGGACGGACGGCCGGTGTAGTCCCGCTGCAGGCGGTCCAGTTCGGCGAGGAAGTCACGGTCCGCGCGAGCCTTCGTGTACTCGGTGGTGACCTCGTCGATCACACCCATCAGAGCCTCGGGGACGTACCGGCCGCCGTACTTGCCGAAGTGGCCGCCGAGGTCCGGATCGTGAGTCGTGCGATCGGTCAACCCGTCGCTGGACACGGGGAGCGGGTTCCGCCCGGGCGCAGAGATAATCACTCCACGAGTCTGCCCGATGGCGCGCCCACCCGACGAGTCGGGTGAGGTCAGCGGCGAGGCTTGGGGCAGGACGGATGCGTCCCCGCGGCCACCAGGTCACGCACCGCGGTCCGGGGATCCCCGCTGGTGACCAGGCCCTCGCCGACGAGCACGGCGTCGGCACCCGCGCCCGCGTACGCCAGGAGGTCCGCGGTCCCCTTCACCCCGGACTCGGCGACGCGGACGATGTTGGACGGCAGCCCCGGCGCGATGCGCGCGAACGTGTCCTGATCGACCTCGAGCGTCTTGAGATTGCGGGCGTTGACTCCGATGACGGTGGCGCCGGCCTCGAGTGCCCGGTCCGCCTCCTCCTCCGTGTGCACCTCGACGAGCGGCGTCATCCCGAGCGACTCGGTGCGATCGAGCAGCGAGACCAACGCGTCCTGTTCGAGCGCCGCGACGATCAGCAGAATCATGTCCGCGCCGTGCGCCCGCGCCTCGTGGATCTGGTACGGGCCGACGATGAAGTCCTTGCGCAGCACGGGGATGTCCACGGCGCGACGGACCGCGTCGAGATCGGCGAGCGAGCCACGGAACCGCCGTTCCTCGGTAAGCACGCTGATGACCCGAGCGCCGCCCTCCTCGTACGCCCCGGCGAGCACCGCCGGGTCCGGAATGTCGGCGAGCGCACCCTTGGACGGGCTGGCGCGCTTGACCTCGGCGATGACGGCGATGCCGTCCTCGGCCAGGGCGGCGGCGGCGTCCAACGGCGGCCGCGCGGCGGCGGCAGCCTTCTTCACGCTGGCGAAATCGACGACTGCCTCACGGGCCGCCGCGTCGGCGCGAACGCCGTCGAGGATCGAGTCGAGAACGGTCATCGTGTCCCCCGCGTCCTTTCGCCAGGTGCGTGGATGTGAGGTGTGGCTCATCCACGCACAGAGCCTAGAGGCCCCCGGAACGGCCACGGCCACTGGGTGTCCGGGTGGTCCGGATCGTCTCTCGTCAGGTGTGGTCGGGCCCGGTCGCGTCCGGCGCGGTCGGGTCCCGACCGGCGTCGAGCGCGTCCCAGAGCGCGCGCTCGGAGACGTCTCCCGTGTCCCCCGGGCTCCCGGAGCGCTCCCCTGCCGCGGTCGCGTTGCCGGCCCGTTCCCGGCGCACCGCCGGCGCGTCGTACCGCGAGGACAGTCCGCGCGTCGATCCGGCCGCCCGCGCGATCGTCACCGCACCGACGAGCGCCAGCACCGAGCCCAGCGCGGCCAGCGCGGCGGGCCACCGGGACGCGTCCGCCGAGAGCACCTCGGCACGGTCCGGCAGTTCCGCGAGCGCCGCCGCTCGGCCGAGGTCGACCGTCGTCACGAGCAGGGTCACCGCCGGAACGGCGGCCGCGACGGCGACGAGCACCACCACGGCGGCCACCACCAGCGTCCACCGTCCCCGTACCGCGAAGGTCGCGGCGATCGCGGCGATCAGCACCAGCGCCAACGGCGTCGTCGCGGCGGCCCAGGTCGCGCCCAGCAGCGAGTCCACGCGGGGTTCGCCCAGGCCGTCCGAGCTGACCACTCGCACCCACGTGGCGCGCGAGGACGCCCACAACGCGGCCGCACCGAGCGCGAGCAGCAGGACCGCCACCGCGAGCGGCCGGCGTGCCGACGTGCTCATCGGTCGTCCCCGTATCGACGCACCGTCTCCGCGGCCGCGACGGCGCCCAGGACGGCCATGGCCTTGTTGCGTGCCTCGGTGTCCTCGTACTCCGCCACCGAATCGGCCACCACGCCGGCGCCCGCCTGGACGAACGCCGTGCCGTCCTTCATCAGCGCCGAACGGATGCAGATCGCCGTGTCGGCGTCGCCGGCGAAATCGAGGTAACCGACGATGCCGCCGTAGACACCGCGACGGGTCGGCTCGAGCTCGTCGATCAGCTCCATCGCGCGCACCTTCGGTGCACCGGACAGCGTGCCGGCCGGGAAGCACGCGCGGACGGCGTCGAGCGCATGACGCCCGTCGTCCAACCGGCCGGTGACCGTGGAGACCAGGTGCATGACGTGGCTGTACCGCTCGACGTGCCGGTAGTCGGTGACCTTCACGGTGCCGGGCTCGCAGACGCGGCCGAGATCGTTGCGGCCGAGATCGACCAGCATGAGGTGCTCGGAGTTCTCCTTCTCGTCCGCGAGGAGATCCTTCTCGAGCAGGAGGTCGTCCTCCTCGCTCGCCCCGCGCCACCGGGTTCCCGCGATCGGGTGCGTCGTCGCCACCCCGTCAGCGACGGTGACCAACGATTCCGGGCTGGACCCGACGATGGAGAACGCGGTGGACCCGTCGGGCGCCGGTACGTGCATCAGATACATGTACGGGCTCGGGTTCGACGCGCGCAGCATGCGATAGACGTCGATCGGCGCAGCCTCGGTGTCCATCTCGAAGCGCTGCGAGAGCACAACCTGGAATGCCTCGCCCGCCTCGATCTCCGACACCAGGCGTTCGACGTCGGCGCCGAATCCCTCGGACGTGCGCTGGCGGCGGTAGACGGGAGTGGGGCGGGAGAACCCGGCCACCGTCGACTCCGCGGGAGCCGACAGCGCCGCGGTCATCCGGTCGAGCCGGGCGACGGCGTCGTCGTACGCCTCGTCGACTCGCTCGTCGGTGCCGTTCCAGTTCACCGCGTTCGCGATGAGCGTGATCGCCCCTTCGTGGTGATCCACGGCCGCGAGGTCGGTGGCCAGCAGCATCACCATCTCGGGGATCTGCAGATCGTCCTCGGTGGTCTCGGGGAGCCGTTCGATGTACCGCACGGCGTCGTACCCGAGGTAGCCGACCATGCCCCCGGTCAGCGGCGGTAGATCGGCGAGACGTTCGCTGCGCAGCAGTTCCAGCGTCGCCCCGAGCGCGTCGAGGGGATGCCCACCGGACGGCGCACCCGAGGGCACCTCGCCCATCCAGACCGCCTCGCCGTCGCGCACCGTCAGCGCCGACGGGCTGCCCGCGCCGATGAAGGACCACCGCGACCAGGACCGCCCGTTCTCGGCGGACTCGAGGAGAAACGTCCCCGGTCGGTCCGCCCCGAGCTTGCGGTAGGCCGACAGCGGAGTCTCCGAGTCGGCGAGCACCTTTCGCGTGACGGGGACGACGCGGTGCTCGGCGGCCAAGCGCCGGAAGACCTCGCGCGAGGTGGTGGCGGCATCGACGGGGTCGGTCGTGACGGACATGCGGTCATTGTCCCGGGTGGCGGCGTTCCGGGTGCCACGGCACCCGGGCGTTCGCGCCGGTGCGAGACTGACCGGCATGGCAGAGAAGCGGTGGCTGACCGCCGAACAGCAGACGGCGTGGCGGGTCCTGGTGGCGTTCACCACCCGTTTGCCGGCCGCGCTCGACACCCAGCTGCAACGGGACTCGGGACTGACGCACTTCGACTACTTCGTGCTGTCCACCCTCTCGGAGGCGCCCGATCGCCGACTGCAACTGCGGGTGCTCGCGGACTTCGCCAACGCCTCGCTCTCCCGGTTGTCGCACGTGATGACGAAACTCGAGAAGGCGGGCTGGGCGCGACGGGAGTCGACGCCGGGTGTCCGGGGGTCGCAGGCCGTGCTGACCGACGCCGGCTACGCGAAGGTGGTCGACACGGCGCCGGGGCACGTCGACACCGTGCAGTCCCTGGTCTTCGACGGACTCGACGACGAGCAGGTGCGCACCCTGACCGAGCTCGGCACCACGTTGTTGGACACTCTCGACGCCGGGATCGCGCGCGGCCGTCGCTGAGCGCGACGGCGGGGGTCTATCGGTCGTCGGACAGCAACACGTCCGCGTCGAAGCAGGTGTGGTCGCCGGTGTGGCAGGCCCCGCCCTCCTGATCGACCGTGAGCAGCACGGTGTCGCCGTCGCAGTCGAGTCGCACCTCGTGCACGTACTGCGTGTGGCCCGAGGTCTCGCCCTTCACCCAGTACGCCCCGCGCGAGCGTGACCAGTAGGTGCCCTTGCGGGTGGCCAGGGTCATGGCCAGCGCGGTGTCGTCCATCCACGCCACCATGAGCACGTCGCCGGTGCCGCGCTCCTGAGCGACGGCGCAGACCAAGCCGTCCCCGGTGCGCCTGAGCTTCGCGGCGATCGCCGGGTCCAGAGTGGGGGTACTCATCGAACCGGCACCCCCTCGCCGCGCATCGCGGTCTTGACGTCGCCGACGGTCATCTCCCCGAAGTGGAAGACGCTGGCGGCCAGGACCGCGTCGGCCCCGGCCTGCACGGCGGGCGCGAAGTGTTCCACGGCTCCGGCGCCGCCGCTGGCGATCACCGGCACCGACACTGCCGCGCGCACGGCGCGGATCATCGCCAGGTCGAAACCGGCCTTGGTGCCGTCCGCGTCCATGGAGTTGAGCAGGATCTCGCCGACCCCGAGCTCGGCACCCCGCTGCGCCCACTCGACGGCGTCGATGCCGGTCCCCCGCCGCCCGCCGTGGGTGGTGACCTCCCACCCGGACGGGGTCGGCGCCTCGCCCTCCGGCACCGTCCGCGCGTCGACCGACAGCACGATGCACTGCGAACCGAAGCGAGAACTCAGCTCGCGCAACAACTCCGGGCGTGCGATCGCCGCCGTGTTGACCGACACCTTGTCCGCACCGGCGCGCAGCAGGGCGTCGACGTCCTGCACGCTGCGGACACCGCCGCCGACCGTCAACGGGATGAAGACCTGCTCGGCGGTCCGAGTCACCACGTCGAGCATGGTGGCCCGCCCGCCCGACGACGCCGTGACGTCGAGGAACGTCAACTCGTCGGCACCCTCGGCGTCGTACTTCGCGGCCAACTCCACCGGATCGCCGGCGTCGCGGAGGTCGGCGAAGTTGACGCCCTTGACCACACGACCGGCGTCGACGTCGAGGCACGGAATGACGCGCACGGCGAGGCTCACGGGCGGGATCCTTTCGAACGATGATCGTCGGGGTCGCCGACACCCCGCACGAGGTCGAGCACCTCGTCGTGGACACCGGGGGCGGCGGCGAGGACCGATCGCGAGGCGATGGTCCACTCCTCGCCGGCGAGGTCGGTGACGACACCGCCGGCGGCGCGGACGAGCATCGCGCCGGCGGCGTTGTCCCAGGCGTGGTGACCGAACACCAGGGAGGCTCCGAGTGTTCCCGCGGCGGTGAAGGCGAGGTCGAGACCGGTCGAGCCGTGCATGCGGATGCGCGAGGACACCCGGCTGAGCTCGGTGAGGATCTGCAGCCGGTACGCGCCGGGCAGGCGCCCGCGACTGTCGGCGTTGAAGGCGCCGAATCCCACCATGGAGGACCCCAGAGTGGTCGGCTGCAGCGCGGGCAGCGCCTCGTCGCCGCGGTGGACCGACCCGCCGTCGACCGCCCAGAAACGATGGCCGGACAGCGGCAGCCAGGTCAGGCCCACCACGGGCCGACCGTCGACGAGCAGAGCGAGAAGCGTTCCGGCCGTGGGTAATCCGTAGGAATAGTTGAAGGTGCCGTCGATCGGATCGAGCACCCACACGGCACCGGACTCCAGATCGGGGCCGCCGAACTCCTCACCGTGCACGGGGATCGAGGTGCGATCCTCGAGCTCGGCCGTCAGGCGGCGTTCCAGCTCGAGGTCCACGGCGGTGGCGAAGTCGTCCGGCCCCTTGGCGACGGCACTGGGCGCGCCGACCCCGGCCAGGAAGCGGTCGTGGACACCGTCGAGCAGCAACCGCGCCTCGGCCGCCAACCGGTCGAGGTCCAGCGACGTCACGCGGACGCGCCCCCGGACACCGCGGCGAGCGCGTCGGGCAGCGTGAACTTCCCGGCGTAGAGCGCCTTGCCGACGATCGACCCCTCGACGCCGCGGTCCGTCAGGGTCGCGATGGCGCGCAGGTCGTCGATGGTGGACACTCCGCCGGACGCGATGACGGGCGCGTCGGTGGCGGCGCAGACCTGCTCGAGCAGCTCGAGATTGGGGCCGGTGAGCGTGCCGTCGCGGGTCACGTCGGTGACGACGTAGCGCGAGCAGCCGTCGCGATCGAGGCGCTCGAGCACCTCCCAAAGATCCCCACCGTCGCTGACCCAGCCGCGTCCGCGCAGCCGGTGTTCCCCGTCGACGATGCGGACGTCGAGCCCGACGGCGACGCGGTCGCCGTACTCGCCGATCGCCCGACGGCACCACTCGGGATCCTCCAGGGCGGCGGTACCGAGGTTGACCCGGGCGCAGCCGGTGGCGAGTGCCGCGCGCAGCGACTCGTCGTCACGAATCCCGCCCGACAGCTCCACCTTCACGTCGAGCTCCCCCACCACCTCGGCGAGCAGCTCCCGGTTCGAGCCTCGCCCGAAGGCGGCGTCGAGGTCGACCAGATGGACCCAGTCCGCACCGTCGTTCTGCCACGCGAGTGCGGCGTCACGGGGTGAGCCGTACGCGGTTTCGCTGCCGGCCTCCCCCTGGACGAGACGAACGGCTTGTCCGTCGGCGACATCGACGGCGGGAAGAAGTACCAGGCTCACGTGCGGAAAGATTACGCGAGGGTACGCACCCAGTTCTCGAGCAGGGTGGCGCCCGCGTCACCGGACTTCTCCGGGTGGAACTGGGTTGCGGACAACGGGCCGTTCTCCACCGCGGCGAGGAAGTCGCCGCCGTGATCGGCCCACGTGAGGACCGGAGCGGCGAGGCTGTCGCTGGGCAGCATCTCCCACGTCTGCACGCCGTAGGTGTGCACGAAATAGAAACGGGTGTCCGGGTCCATGCCGGCGAACAGAACGCTGCCCTCCCCGGGCCGCACGGTGTTCCACCCCATGTGCGGCAGCACCTCGGCCTGCAGCCGCTCGACCGTGCCCGGCCACTGGCCGCAGCCCGTGACCGGCTCGTCGAACTCCACGCCGCGATCGAACAGAATCTGCATGCCGACACAGATGCCGAGCACCGGTCGGCCGCCGGCGAGCCGCTTGTCGATCAGCTCGTCACCGCGCACGGAGAGCAGTCCGTCCATGCACGCGGCGAACGCTCCCACCCCGGGCACCACCAGACCGTCCGCCGCAAGGGCCACCCGATGGTCGTCGGTGACGGTGACGTCGGCACCCACGCGCGCGAGGGCCCGCTGCGCCGAGTGCAGGTTGCCCGAGCCGTAGTCGAGCAGGGCGACCGACGGGGACGAGGTCACAGGGTTCCTTTCGTGGACGGCACGCCCGTCACGCGCGGGTCGGGCTCGACGGCCTGACGCAGCGCCCGCGCGACGGCCTTGAACTCCGCCTCGGTGACGTGGTGCTGGTCGCGGCCGCAGAGAACCCGCACGTGCAGGGCGATCCGGGCGTTGAGCGCGATGGACTCGAAGACGTGACGGTTGATCACCGTCGCGTAGGGCGTCCCGGGGTAGCCGCCGATCACGGCGTGCAGCAGGTGATCCGGCTCGCCGGTGTGCACGCAATAGGGGCGTCCCGACACGTCCACCGCGGCGTGGGCCAACGTCTCGTCCATGGGGACGAACGCATCGCCGAAGCGGCGGATTCCCTTCTTGTCCCCCAACGCCTCGCCCAGCGCCTGTCCCAGCACGATGGCGGTGTCCTCGACCGTGTGGTGCGCCTCGATCTCGATGTCGCCCTGCGCGCGCACGGTCAGATCGAACGACGCGTGGGTGCCCAGCGCCGTCAACATGTGGTCGAAGAACGGCACCCCGGTGGAGACGTCCACGGCGCCGGCGCCGTCGAGGTTCAGCTCGACGGAGATCGACGACTCCTTGGTGGTGCGCTCGATGCGGGCGATGCGCGGGGGGCTCACGGTGCTGGTCACGGGTGTCCGTTCTGCGTCGAGGACGTGGAAGTGGTGGGCGCACGGCCCGGGAACAGGGACGACGCGAGCTGCGCGCTCACCTCGAGGAAGCGATCGTTCTCCGACTCCAGGCCGATGGTGACGCGCAGGTGGCCGTCGATGCCGACGTCGCGGATCAGCACGCCGTGGTCGAGGTACGTCGACCACACGGCGGCGGCATCGTCGAAGCGGCCGTAGAGCACGAAGTTCGCGCTCGACGGAATCACGTGGAAGCCGAGCCGGGCGAGCTCGGCGGACACCCGATCGCGCTCGGCGGACAGGGCCGCCACCGAGGCGAGGGTCTCGTCCGCGTGCCGCAGCGCGGCCCGCGCGGCGACCTGCGTCAGCACCGACAGGTGGTACGGCAGACGCACCAGCAGCAGCGCGTCCACGACGGCGGGCGCCGCCACCAGGTAGCCGAGGCGGCCGCCGGCGAACGCGAACGCCTTGCTCATGGTGCGACTGACGATCAACCGCGTCGGGAACTCGTCGATCAGCGTCACCGCACTCGGCGCGTCGGAGAACTCCGCGTACGCCTCGTCGACCACGAGGATGCCGGTGGTCGCCTCGGCGAGCCGGCGCACGTCCTCGGTCGAGAGCGCGTGACCGGTCGGGTTGTTCGGGCTGGTGACGAACACGACGTCGGGCGCGAGCCGGTCGAGCGCGGCCACTGCCGCGTCGACGTCCAGCGAGAAGTCGTCGCGGCGATGGACGTCGAGGAACTCGGTCTGCGTCCCGGCCGAGATGATCGGGTGCATCGAGTACGACGGCACGAAGCCGAGCGCGCGGCGACCCGGCCCGCCGAAGGCCTGCAGGACCTGCTGCAGAATCTCGTTGGATCCGTTGGCCGCCCACAGGTTGTCGGCGGTCACCGGCACGCCGGTGCGTCGCGCGACGTACGACGCCAGGTCGGTGCGCAACGCGACGGCGTCACGGTCCGGATACCGGTGCAACTCGGCCGCGGCGTCACGGACCGACGTGGCAACGTCGTCGATCAACGCCGCCGTCGGCGCGTGCGGATTCTCGTTGGTGTTCAGGCGGACGGGCACGTCCAGTTGCGGAGCGCCGTACGGCGACTTGCCGCGGAGCGACTCGCGCAGCGGCAGGTCGGCCAGCTCGGCGCGGCGTCCGGGGATCGCGTCGGGCACGCCGACGGAGCCGGTCACAGCGCCTCGAATCGCACCCGCACGGCGTCGCCGTGGGCGGGCAGGTCCTCCGCATTCGCCAGGGCGACGACGTGCTGCGCGACGTCCGCGAGGGCGTCGCGCGAGTAGTCGACGATGTGGATGCCGCGCAGGAAGGTCTGGACGGACAGTCCCGACGAGTGCCGGGCGCAGCCCGCCGTCGGGAGCACGTGGTTGCTCCCCGCGCAGTAGTCGCCGAGGCTGACCGGCGCCCAGGGTCCGACGAAGATCGCGCCGGCGCTGCGTACCCGGGCGGCGACGTTCGAGGCGTCGCGCGTCTGGATCTCGAGGTGCTCGGCGGCGTACGCGTCGACGGTCCGGATGCCGTCGTCGATCGTGTCGACGAGGACGATGCCGGACTGGTCACCGCCGAGCGCGGTTCGCACCCGGTCGACGTGCTTGGTCCGTCCGATCTGCTCCGCGACCGCCGCGTCGACGGCGTCGGCGAGCTCGGGGGACGTGGTGACGAGAACACTGGCCGCGAGGACGTCGTGCTCGGCCTGCGAGATCAGGTCGGCGGCGACGTGGACGGGGTCGGCGGTCTCGTCGGCGAGGATCGCGATCTCGGTGGGTCCGGCCTCGGAGTCGATGCCCACGACGCCGCGGCACAGGCGCTTGGCGGCAGTGACGTAGATGTTGCCGGGACCGGTGATCATGTCCACGGGCGCCAGCTCCGCGCCGTCCGTGTCCTGACCGCCGTGGGTCAGCAGCGCGACGGACTGGGCGCCGCCGACGGCCCACACCTCCTCGACTCCCAGCAGCGCTGCGGCGGCGAGGATGGTCGGGTGCGGCAGACCGCCGAACTCGGCCTGCGGCGGCGAGGCCACCACGAGGGACGTCACCCCCGCCACCTGCGCGGGCACGACGTTCATCACCACCGAGGACGGGTACACCGCGTTGCCGCCGGGCACATAGAGGCCCACGCGATCGACCGGCACCCACTTCTCGGTGACCGTGCCGCCGGGCACCACCTCGGTCACGGTGTCGCCGCGCCGCTGGTCACCGTGCACGATTCGCGATCGCTCGATGGACACCTCGAGGGCGGCGCGCACGTCCGGGTCGAGCTCCGCCAGAGCGCGGTCGAGCGCCTCGGCGGGCACACGCACGGTCGCCGGGCGCACCCCGTCGAACTGCTGCCCGTAGTCCAGAGCGGCCTCGGCGCCGCGCTCGCGCACGGTGTCGACGATGGGCGTCACCAGATGCAGCACCGAGTTCACGTCCACTCCGCCTCGCGGGAGCACCGACCGGAGTTCGGTCGTGGACGGGGAGCTGCCGCGAAGATCGACGCGTCTCAGCTCGGTGCGGGCGGTCATGTGAGGTCCTTTCGGGGGACGGCTCGACGAGGGATTTGCCCGTCGATTATCGCGCATCGCCGACGCCGTCACCCGACCGGAGTGCCGACGCGGTCCTAGCCGCGGTAGCGCGCGGCGAGCTTCTCGAGCGTGCGCTCGATTCCCTTCGCGTTCTGCGCCGGCATCTTCAGCAGTTCGAGCACCTTCGGTGCCTTGGCGGTGTCGTAGCGAAAGCTCTCGGTGACCTCGGTGGTCTCGGGACCGGTCGAGGCCAATTCCCAGCGCCACCGATGGCCCATCGGGTGCTGCCATTCCACGACGCGGTGATCACCGGTGGCGACCACCTCGGTCACCCGGCTCGTGATCTTGTAGGGCACTCCGTACTGCTTCATGGCCACGGAGAACTTGTCGCCGGTCGACACCGCCGTCGGACCGGTGACCTTGTCCTGCACGGTCCCGGAGCCGTCGAGTTCACCGTGTCGGTGCGGATCGGCCACCTGCGCGAACAGCTCGTCCACGGGAGCGTCCACCGTCACCTTCCGCGCGACCGTCCGGGCACCTCTGTCGACCTTCTGCACTGTTGCCATGTCTGCCCTGTTCCCGCTCGGACCGGGTGGGCAAACGCCGCCCGCGTCGGACTCAGCGAAAGTCGAGCCCCAGATCGAGCACGGTCACCGAGTGGGTCAGTGCCCCCACGGCGAGGTAGTCGACACCGGTCGCGGCGTAGTCGGCCGCCTGCTCGAGGGAGAGCCCGCCCGACGATTCGAGGCGGGTCGCCGGGTTGATCCGATCGCGTCGTTGCACGGCCGTCTGGGTCTGCCACAGCGGGAAGTTGTCCAGCAGCACCAGGTCGGCGCCCTCGGCGAGCACCTCGTCGAGTTGTTCGAGGGTGTCCACCTCGACTTCGCAGGGCAGGTCGGGCGCGACCGCGCGGACGGCGCGGAGCGCGGCGACCACGGATCCGGCGGCGACCACGTGATTGTCCTTGATCAGCGCCGCGTCCCCGAGACCGAGGCGGTGGTTCTCTCCCCCGCCCGCGCGCACAGCGTACTTCTGCAGCAGGCGCAACCCCGGCAGCGTCTTGCGGCTGTCCCGCACCACGCAGCGGGTTCCGGCGACCGCGTCCACCCACGCCGCCGTCGCCGTGGCGATGCCGGACAGATGACACAGCAGGTTCAGCATCGTCCGCTCCGCCGTGAGGACGGGGCGGGTGAGTGCCTCGACCTCGAGGACCACGTCGCCGGGCGCCACTGCGTCGCCGTCGGTCAGCCGCTGCAGGATTCGGTACTCGCCCACCACCTCGTCCAGCACCGCGAGCGCCACGTCGACGCCCGCCACCGTGCCCTGCGCGCGAGACACGACCGCCGCGCGGGTGCGCGCGTCCTCGGCGACGGTGGCGAGGGTGGTGACGTCGGGCCCGTACCGCAGATCCTCGGCGAGCGCACGCCGGACGACGTCGAGAATCTCGTCGCGATCGACGGGAACGAGGGCGGTCATGACACTCCTGCGGGGACGAGGCGGCGGGCGAGGTCGCCGCGGCGGACGGTGAGGGCTCCGTCGCCGTCCCGGCTCAGCACGAGGCTGCGGCACTGCGCCGGGTCGGTGATCGGATGGTCGCGTCGGGTGTGGGCGCCGCGGGTCTCCGTCCGCAGCGCCGCGGCCGTCGCCGTCGCGTCCAGGAGCGTGGTCAGCGCTGCGTCCTCGACGTCGTGCACCGTGGTCAGCGGTCCGTCCACGGCACGCGCGGCGACCTGCCGGGCGGCTCCCACACCGTCGGCGTCGCGCACCACGCCGATGCCGGCCGACGCCGCGGCCTGCAGGACCGCGCGATCCAGCCGTCGGGCGGCGCGGGGCACCACCGGATCGCCGGGAGTGTCGGTGCCGACGCGATCGCGTGCGGCCGCAGCCACCCGCCGGCCGAGGACGACACCCTCGAGCAACGAGTTCGACGCCAATCGGTTCGCACCGTGCAGCCCCGTCCGCGCGACCTCGCCCGCGGCGAAGAGGCCCGGGACGCGGGTGCGTCCGACGAGGTCGGTGACGATGCCACCGCAGGCGTAGTGCGCCGCCGGGGCCACGGGGATCGGCGTCGTCACCGGGTCGACGCCCCGCTCGCGACACGAACGGGTGACCGTCGGGAACCGGTGGGCGACGTCGGGCACGCCCCGAGCGTCGAGCAGGACGTGCGAGGCGCCCGACTCGGCGAGTCGCGCCGCGACGGCGCGCGAGACCACGTCGCGGGGAGCGAGGTCGCCGAGCGGGTGGGCGTCGCCGACAACGGGGCGACCGTCGAGGTCGACGAGCCTCGCACCCTCCCCGCGCAGCGCCTCGCTGATCAGCGGGAGCCGGCCGTGCCCACCGGGGGCGAAGAACACGGTCGGATGGAACTGGACGAATTCGACGTCGGCGATCTCCGCGCCGGCCGCCAACGCGAGCGCGATGCCGTCGCCGGTCGCACCCGTCGGGTTGGTCCCGGTGGCGAAGAGCATGCCGCTGCCGCCGGTCGCGAGCAGGACCGCGGGCGCGTGGATCACGCCGACGGACTCGAGCGCGCCGGAGGGGGCGGCCGTCGCGACGACGACGCCCGCGGCGCCGTGCGGCCCGGTGATCACCGACCGCACCACCGAGTCGATGAGCGCGGTCGGACCCGCGGCCGTGAGGGCGCGTTGGATCTCCGCGCCGGTCGCGTCGCCGCCGGCGTGAACGATGCGGGCCGTGCGATGCCCGCCTTCGCGTGTGCGCGCGACGCGCCCGTCCGCGGTCGTGTCGAAGCGCGCACCGAGGGCGGTGAGGGCCGCGAACGCCGCCGTGCCGTCGCCGACGACGGACCGCACGGCCGCCGGATCGCAGAGCCCCGCACCGGCCGCGATGGTGTCCTCGGCGTGTGCGGCGACGTCGTCGACCGTCGAGGTCGCCATGCCGCCCTGGGCGTAGCGCGTCGAGGTGTCCCCCGCGTCCTTGGCGACGACCAGGACGCGCAGCCCGAGCCGGACCGCTTCCGTCGCCGCCGTCAGCCCGGCGACGCCGGCGCCGACGACCACGAGGTCGGCGGCGGCGTCCCAACCACCCGTCAGGGTCACTCGCCGCCGCCCGGCGATCCGATCGCGATCATGCGCTCGACGGACGTGCGGGCCCGCGCGGCGACGTCGGCGTCGACGTGGACCTCGTCGGCACCCTCGGTGAGGCACCGCAGCAACGCCGCCGGGGTGATCATCTTCATGTAGGGGCAGGACGCGCGTTCGTTGACCGCGCGGAAGTCGACCTCCGGTGCGGCGCGGCGCAATTGGTGCAGCATGCCGATCTCGGTGGCCACCAGCACCTGCCGGGCACCGGTCTCCCGAGCCGCGTCGAGCATGCCGCCGGTGGAGAGGATCTTGACCTTGTCCTCGGGCACGAACCCCTCGCCCGCGAGGTACAGCGCTGACGTGGCGCAGCCGCACTCGGGGTGGACGTAGAGCTCGGCGTCCGGATGCGCCTTGGCCCGCGCGGTCAGCTCGTCGCCGTTGATGCCCGCGTGGACGTGGCACTCGCCGGCCCAGATGTGCATGTTCGTGCGACCGGTCTGCCGACGGACGTGCGCGCCGAGGAACTGATCGGGCAGAAACAGCACCTCGCGGTCCGGATCGATGGACTGCACGACCTCGACGGCGTTGGACGAGGTGCAGCAGATGTCGGTGAGTCCCTTCACCTCGGCGGTGGTGTTGACGTACGACACCACGACGGCGTCGGGATGTTCGGCCTTCCACTCGCGCAGCTGGGCGGCGTCGATGGAATCGGCGAGCGAGCACCCGGCCCGCGCGTCCGGGATCAGCACCGTCTTGCTCGGCGACAGGATCTTCGCCGTCTCTGCCATGAAGTGGACGCCGCAGAAGACGATGGTCTCCTCCTGCGCCTCGGCGGCGATGCGCGAGAGCGCCAGGGAGTCCCCCACGTGGTGGGCGATGTCCTGGATGGCCGGCAGCTGGTAGTTGTGCGCGAGGATGGTCGCGTTCTTCTCCGCGGCCAGGCGCCGGATCTCCTCGGCCCACTCGGGTCCGGCGTCGACGCCCGTCCAGCCGGTGGGTCCGTCGTGGATCTCCGTGAACAGCCGGTCGGCGGTGGTCGACGGCGTGGTGATCGACATGGGTGTCTCCTCGCGTGCGTCCGACGCGGGGGTCGCATCGGGTGCGGACCCACTCGAGTGGACCCGGCCGGGTTTTCGACTTAGGGTCGAAAACATGTCACATGGTAGCACCGCCCGTCACGAGGTCCTCTCCGTGGTGTTCCGTGTGTCACCCCCGGCCCCCGACGCACCCGCGGAACTGTGCGTCCTGCTGTGGCAACGCGCCCTCGCGCCCGACCGCGGTGCCTGGGCTCTCCCCGGCGGCACACTGGGCGACGACGAGAACCTCCCCGACTCCGCGCGCCGCCAACTCGCCGAGAAGGTCGACGTCCGGGAGGTCCGCCACCTGGAGCAACTGTCGGTGTTCGCCGAACCCGGACGTGTGCCCGGACTACGCACCATCGCCTCGACGTTCCTCGGGCTGGTCCCCCTCGTCGCCGATCCGGTCCTGCCCGTCGACACCCGGTGGCATCCGGTGTCCGCCCTGCCGCGGACGGCGTTCGACCACGGCACCATGGTGAGCCACGCCCGTACCCGACTGGCGGCCAAACTCTCCTACACCAACATCGCGTTCGCGCTGGCCCCCGACGAGTTCACCCTCTCGACGCTGCGCGACATCTACTGCGCCGCACTGGGATACCAGGTGGACACCACCAACCTGCAGCGCGTCCTGACCCGCCGCGGCGTCATCGCCTCCACCGGCCGCACCGCTCCCCCGGGCCCCGCCGGCGGCCGGCCCGCCACGCTCTACCGCTTCGCCGACGCGCGGCTGCGCGTGACCGACGAGTTCGCCGCGCTCAAGCCGCCGGGCTGACGGGGCCGTCGTCCTTCCCGGGGCCGTCGTCGTCGCCCTCGGGACCGCCGGCGCCGGCGGTGTCGGTGTCGTCGTCGGTGTCGTCGGGCGCGAACGCGACGAGGACCACCAGCGTCACCGCCGCGGCCAGGGGCCCGGGCAGCACGGCCATCGGGGTGGCCAGATCCGGCGCGAGGGCCACCACGGTGCCGGCGGCGGCGCCGGCGGCGTCGGGATAGCGCCACGCGGCGAGTCCGAGACCCACACCGGCGGCGCTCACCGATCCGACCGCGGCGCTCGCCACGATGCCCAGTGCACGACGCGGAGTTCCCTGCCCCGCCCGCCACATCGCCGCGGCACCGACCACCCCCGCTGCCGCCGTCACCAGGGCGAACAGAGCCACCGCGTCGAACCGATGCAGGCTCTCACCGGTGAGCACGGCGGCCCGTCCGTCGCCGAGGACGCCGACGTGCCGAGGCGGGACGAGCAGCGCCCATCCGACACCGAGGAGGGCGCCGACCACGGCAGCGACGACGGTCCACCGTGCCCACTGTGTGGAGTGTGTCCACTGTGTCCACCCGGGGACGGACGTGCGAACGCCGGTTTCGACCACGACGACGACCCTAGTTCGTCGGCCCACCCGCTCGGCGGCCGTGCTCGCTAGGGTGGCGGCAGTTCGACGACCATCCGGCGTCGACGAGGCCGGGAAGGACGGACGATCGCGTGCAGCTGACTCGCACCGACGTGGTGGACGCCGCGGTCGCGCTGCTCGACGGGTACGGCCTCGCCGATCTGTCGATGCGTCGGCTCGCGACCTCCCTCGGTGTCGCCCCCGGCGCGCTCTACTGGCACGTCGCCAACAAGCAGGCGCTGCTCGGCGCTGTCGCCGACCGAATCCTGCTGCGCGTCGCCACGACCGACCTCCCGGCCGAGGACGAGTGGGATGCACGCCTGCTCGCCGTCGCCGGCGCTCTTCGCGACGCGCTCCTGTCCCACCGGGACGGCGCGGAAGTGGTCGCGGCCAGCCTCGCCGCCCGGCAGGTGAGCGTGCCGATCCGCGAGCGTCTCGCAGAGCCGGTGCGCGCCGCCGGGTTGGCCGAGGACGAGGCCGACCCCGCCGCGCTCGCGGTGTTGCACTTCGTCCTGGGCGCGACCACGGACGAGCAGTCCCGGATGCAACTCGATTCCCTCGGAGCCCTGCCCGACGACGAGGGACCGGTCGCGCTGGGGACCGACGCCGCGGCCGGATTCGCCCTCGGGCTGACGCTGTTCGTCGACGGCATTCGCCATCGCGTCCGTACGCTGGAGCGGTGAGCGAGACCCCCGTCACCATCGTCGGCGCCGGAATCTCCGGTGCTGCTTGCCTTCTCGCGTTGCGACGCGCGGGTGTCCCGGCGCGGCTCGTCGACCGGGGTCGCGCACCCGGCGGCCGCATGGCGTCGCCGCTCCTGCACGAGCGCCGCGTCGACATCGGCGCCGGCTACTTCACGGTGCGGGACGACGAGTTCGGCGCAATCGTCGACGACTGGGCCGACCGCGGCCTCGTGCGCGAGTGGACCGACACCTTCACCGTCCTGCGCGCCGGCGCCGAGCCGGAATCCAAGACCGGGCCGACGCGCTGGGGCACGCCGGGAGGACTGCGCTCGCTGGTCCGGGATCTCCTTCGTGACGTTTCGATCGAGCAGACCGACGTCGAGTCCCTCCCGCCGGGTGACGTGGTGCTCGCCATGCCGGATCCGCAGGCCGCTCGGCTCACCGCGGTACCGTACGCGGTCGCGTACGACCCGGTGATCACCGTGGTGCTCGGCCTGGCCACCGCGTCGTCGCTCCCCTTCACCGACGCCGCCTTCGTCCAGGACGACCCGGACGTGGAGTTCCTCGCGCTCGACGGCGCCCGTCGCGGCGACGGCGCGCCCGTGTTGGTCGCGCACACCACCGCCGCGCGCGCCCGCCGTCATCTGGACGATCCGGACTCGGCCGTCGATCCCGTCGTCGACGCCGTCCGCCGACTCACCGGCATCACGGCGCCGGAGTGGACGCACGCCCACCGGTGGACGTTCGCAAAGCCGTCGTCGAGTCACGAGGCGTCCTTCGGCCTCGTCGAGCACGACGGCCGGCTCGTCGGCTTCGCGGGTGACCAGTGGTGCCCGGAAGGGTCGCCGCGGGTGGAGTCTGCGTGGCGGTCCGGGACCGACCTCGGCGCTGCCCTGGCGGCGCAGCTCGGCGCCTGATCGGCACGGCACGGCTCGGCGCCTGATCAGCCTCCACCAGCGGCCCTGGTCACAGACCGGGGGGTTCGGTCACCGGCGGGATAGGGTTCGGTCCATGTCCGTCGAACCCGCACGCGAGTCCTCGATCCAGGTTTGGCCCGGCAGTGCGTATCCCCTGGGAGCCACTTACGACGGAGCCGGTACCAATTTCGCCCTCTTCTCCGAGGTGGCCGAAGCCGTCGATCTGTGCCTGGTGGAGGCGGACGGAACAGAGACGCGCATCCGCCTCGAGGAGGTGGACGGCTACGTCTGGCACGCGTACCTGCCGAGCGTGCAGCCCGGCCAGCGCTACGGGTACCGCGTCCACGGACCGTGGAACCCCGGCGCCGGACAGCGGTGCGACGCCAGCAAGTTGCTGGTCGATCCCTACGGCAAGGCGTTCGTCGGCGCCTTCGACGGCGACCGATCGCTCTTCAGCTACGACATCGACCTCCCCGCACGGACGCCGCACATTCCGGTCACCGACGACATCGCCGTGATCCCGGGCGCCGCGCACGACACGGCGCCGGCGGGGTCGGCCGCCGCCTCGAAGACCGTCGACGCGATCCGCGACAACGCCCCCACCGCGGCCGTCGTGCCCGACGAGGCCGACGAGGCCGACGAGGCCGACGAGGCCACGAGCGCGCAGGACGAGTCGGCCGACGCCGACTCGCACTTCCCGCAACACGATTCGCTCGGCCACACCATGCTGACCGTCGTCGTGAACCCGTTCTTCGACTGGCAGAACGACCGGTCCCCCCGCCGCCCGTACAACGAGACGGTCATCTACGAGGCCCACGTCAAGGGCATGACGATGACGCACCCGGACGTGCCCGAGGATCAGCGCGGCACCTACGCCGGCCTCGCCCACCCGGCGGTCATCGACCATCTCACCCGGTTGGGCGTCACGGCGATCGAACTCATGCCGGTGCACCAGTTCATGCAGGATCAGACGTTGCTGGACAAGGGATTACGGAACTACTGGGGGTACAACTCCTTCGGATTCCTCGCTCCGCACAACGAGTACTCGTCGTCTCCCGTGGCAGGGTCCGCGGTGTCGGAGTTCAAGACGATGGTGCGGTCCTTCCACGAGGCGGGCATCGAGGTCATCCTCGACGTGGTCTACAACCACACCGCCGAGGGCAACCACATGGGCCCGACCATCGCGTTCCGCGGCATCGACAACGCCGCCTACTACCGCCTGGTGGACGACGATCCGTACTTCTACATGGACTACACCGGCACCGGGAACAGCCTCAACGTCCGCCACCCCCACACGCTGCAGCTGATCATGGACTCGCTGCGGTACTGGGTGACCGAGATGCACGTCGACGGGTTCCGCTTCGACCTCGCCTCGACGCTGGCGCGTGAGCTGCACGACGTCGACAAGCTGAGCGCGTTCTTCGATCTGGTGCAACAGGATCCGATCGTCAGCCAGGTCAAGCTCATCGCCGAGCCGTGGGACGTCGGCGAGGGCGGCTACCAAGTGGGCAACTTCCCCGGCCTGTGGACCGAGTGGAACGGGATGTACCGCGACACCGTGCGCGACTACTGGCGCGGCGAGCCGGCGACGTTGGGCGAGTTCGCCTCACGACTCACCGGTTCGTCGGACCTGTACGAGGCGACCGGGCGACGACCGGGCGCGAGCATCAACTTCGTCATCGCGCACGACGGATTCACGATGCACGATCTGGTGTCCTACAACGAGAAGCACAACGAGGCCAACGGCGAGGACAACAACGACGGCGAGGGCCACAACCGATCCTGGAACTGCGGCGTCGAGGGCCCCACCGACGATCCGGAGATCCTGTCCCTGCGCGCTCGGCAGATTCGCAACATGCTGGCCACCTTGATGCTCAGCCAGGGCACCCCGATGCTCGCGCACGGTGACGAGATGGGTCGCACGCAGCAGGGCAACAACAACGTCTACTGCCAGGACTCGGAGCTGGCGTGGATGGACTGGTCTCTCGCGGAGACCAACGCCGATTTGGTCGAGTTCACCTCTCGCGTCATCGCGCTGCGGAACGCCCATCCAGTGTTCCGCCGTCGTCGGTTCTTCGAGGGCCGCCCCATCCGGTCGGCCGAGCAGACGCGCGACATCGCGTGGCTCACGCCCGCCGGTGAGGAGATGACCGAGGCCGACTGGGATTCCGGCTTCGGCAAGTCGCTGGCGGTGTTCCTCAACGGCGAGGGCATTCCGGAGCCGGACGCGCGGGGCAACCGCGTCGTCGACGACACGTTCTACCTCTGTTTCAACGCGCACCACGAGCCGCTCGACTTCACCACCGTCGACGGGGAGTACGCATCGGAGTGGACCGTGGCCCTCGACACCGCTGTCTCCACCGGAGTGCGCGACACCGTCGTCGCGGCGGGCAAGAGCGTTCGGGTGCAAGCACGGTCACTGTTGGTGCTGCGGAAAACGGGGTAACACGGGGCCATGACAGCCGACGCGATCAGCTCGACCTACCGACTGCAGCTCCGGGGTGATCGCTTCGGCTTCGCCGAGGCCGAGGCCCTCGTGCCGTACCTGGCCGATCTCGGCATCTCGCACCTGTACCTGTCGCCGATCCTCACGGCCGCCGAGGGCTCCACACACGGGTACGACGTCACCGATCCGACCACCGTGTCGGCCGCCCTCGGCGGCCGCGCGGCGTTCGAATCGCTCTCGGCCACAGCGCGATCGCACGGTCTGGGCGTCGTCGTCGACATCGTGCCCAACCATCTGGGCGTCGCGACCGCACGGGAGAACCCGTCGTGGTGGGACGTTCTGCGGCACGGCCGGGCCTCCGCTCACGCGCACGTGTTCGACATCGATTGGACCGCCGGCCGCATCGCCCTCCCAGTGCTCGGGGACGATGCCGACGTCGCCGAGTTGACCGTCGACCGCACCGGCGACGAGACCACCCTCGCCTACTACGAGCACCGTTTCCCGGTGGATCCGAGCACCGACGACGGAAGCGACGACGCTCGGGTCGTGCACGACCGCCAGGCCTACGAGTTGGTCGGGTGGCGATCGGGCCGGATCGGGTACCGGCGCTTCTTCTCCGTCAGCGATCTCGCGGGAATCCGTCAGGAGGATCCTGCCGTCTTCGATTGGTCGCACGAGCAGGTGCGCTCGTGGTTCACGGACGGGTTGGTCGACGGCGTACGCGTCGACCACCCGGACGGCCTCACCGATCCCGCGGACTACCTCCGCCGTCTCCGGGACCTGATCGGTCCCGAGTCGTGGCTGGTGGTCGAGAAGATCCTCACCGCCGCCGAGCCGCTCGACGCCACCCTCCCGGTGGACGGCACCACGGGGTACGACGCACTCGCCGACATCGGCGACGTGCTGCTCGACCGGCGCGGCGAGGACGCTCTGACGCGCCTCGCCGAGGACACCACCGGCGACGCGGCCGACGCCGCGTGGGTTCACGCGGCGGAACGGACCCTCAAGCGCGACACAGCCCGGACTCAGTTGGCTCCCGAGGTGCGCCGCCTCGCCGCCGCCGTCCTCCGGGACACCGACAGCGACATGAATGCCGACTCCGTCGGAGAGGCCGCCGTCGAGGTGGTCGCCCGGATGCCGGTGTACCGCTCGGACTACGCCCCGCTGACCGGGCTGCTCCCTCGACTGATCGGCGAGGTGGAGGCCGACCAGCCCCGGCTCTCCGAGGCCCTCGCCGCGCTCGCGGCCGCCGTTGCCGTCGGGGGCGAAGCCGCCGCGCGGCTGCAGCAGGTGGCCGGCGCGGTGATGGCCAAGAGCGTCGAGGACTGCATGTTCTACCGTGCGGCCCGGCTGGTCTCGTTGCAGGAGGTCGGCGGCGATCCCGCCCGGTTCGGTCTGTCGACGCCCGAGTTCCACGTTCGCCAGGCCGAGCGCGCGCGCTGGTGGCCGCGGGCGATGACGACCCTGTCCACGCACGACACCAAGCGTGGCGAGGACGTGCGCGCGCGGATCGGCGTGCTCTCGCAGGTACCGGAACTGTGGAGCCGGTGCCTCGCCGACTGGAACGACGCCGCACCGGCGCCCGACGGGTCGACCGGACTGTTCCTGTGGCAGAACGTCATCGGGACGTGGCCCGCCGACGGGAACCTCACCGACACCTACCGCGAGCGACTGCACGCCTACGCCGAGAAGGCGATGCGCGAAGCCGGGTCACGCACGTCCTGGAACGATCAGGACTCCGAGTTCGAATCCGCCGTCCACACCTGGATCGACACCCTCCTGGGCGGACCGGTCGCGCAGTCCGTCACCGAGTTCGTGGCAGGCATCGCCCCGCACGGATGGAGCGATTCACTGGCCCAGAAGCTCGTGCACCTCACCGGCCCCGGCATCCCCGACGTCTACCAGGGCACCGAGGTGTGGGAGGACTCGCTGGTCGATCCCGACAACCGGCGCGACGTCGACTACGCGGCGCTGCGCACACTCGCCGAGACCACGACGTCGGCACCCGCGGTCGACGGAACGGGCGCGGCCAAGTTCTGGGTCACGCGCCACGCCGTCACGCTGCGGCGTGAACGCCCGGCGAGCTTCGTCGGCGGTGACTACGTCCCGGTCACCGCGTCGGGGTCGGCGTCCGATCACGTCGTCGGCTTCTGCCGGGGCGAGCACGGCGCCGCTCCGGACGTCGTCGTACTGGCCACCCGGGCGTCCCTGGCGTTGATCGACAACAACGGGTGGGGTGACACGGCGATCGCTCTGCCCGACGGCGAGTGGACCGACCGCCTCACCGGGGCGACGTACTCGGGGACGGCGCCGGCCGCGACGGTGTTCGGCACGCTGCCCGTCGCCCTGCTGGTGCGCTGACCCCGATCGTGTGCAGCAGTCCGCGTTGCACACGGACTGCTGCACACGGTCGACCGCCGACTGCTATCCGCGCGGCGGGAGCGGCACGAAGTAGCTGGTGCGCTGCTGGTACTCGCGGTAGCCCGGTCGCTCGGCCATGTGCCGCTCGAGCAGTCGGGCCCCGGTCGCGAAGACGAGGAAGTAGGTCATCGCGACCGGGGAGAGCACGGTGGCCACGGCGGGCCCGACCAGCGAGCCCGCTCCGCCCGCCGCGACCAGATACACGCCCCACCACACACACGCGTCGCCGAAGTAGTTGGGATGGCGCGTGTAGCGCCACAGACCGCGGTCCATGATGCTGCCCTTGTTCGCCGGGTCGGCCTTGAACGCGTCCATCTGGCGGTCACCGACGGTCTCGAAGGTGATCCCGAGCAGCCACAACGCCGCACCCACGACGGTCAGCACCCCAACGGTGCCGGCGGCGGACGCGGCGACCTGCACGGGGAGCGAGACGAACCACAGGGCGAGCGCCTGCGTCAGATAGATCTTGCGCAGCGCCGTGACCACCGGGTGTCCGCCGGCCCGAGCCAGCATGTCCTCGTACCGGGGGTCTTCGCCCTTGCCGCGGGAGCGCCGCGCCATGGAGACCGCGAGCCGAGTTCCCCACAGTCCCACCAGAATCGCCAGCAGAACGCGGCGCCACAGCTCACCCTCGCCGGCGATCGCGGCCACCACCGCGATCACCACGAAGCCGGCGCCCCAACTGACGTCGACGACGTTGTGCCGCCCGATGCGGAACCCGACGACGGCGGTGAGTCCGAGGACTGCCAGGGCCACCAGCAGCGACAGGCCGGCCAGCCCCGCGAACGCGGAGAGGTCGAACGACGAAGAGTTCACGCGTACGTCGCTCGCGTCGGCGGCATGGTGGTGTGGCCGTGCTCGTCGGGTCGCGTCGCCAGGATCTGGTCGACACCCATGCGCCCGTCGCGGAAAGCCATCCCGCCCCCGACGAGGTACAGGCGCCACACGCGGGCGACCTCTTCGCCCACCATCGCGACCACCTCGTCCCAGCGCGATTCGAAGGTCTCGTACCAGGCGTCGACCGTCCGCACGTAGTGCTCACGCAGCGCGTGGACGTCGCGCACCTCCAGGCCGGACTCCTCGATCATCGCGACGGTGGCACCCACCGGACGCATGAACATGTCCGGGGCGATGAAGGATTCGATGAACGCGCCGCCGCCCGGGTTGTCACCGGCTCGACGTGACATCTGCTGCACCAGCACGCGTCCGCCGGGGACCACGTTCTCGAACAACGCACGCGCGTAGACGGGGTAGTTCTTCTCCCCCACGTGCTCACCCATCTCGATCGAGGCGACGGCGTCGAACGGCCCGCCCTGCACCTCGCGGTAGTCCTGGATGCGAATCTCCACTCGATCGGCCAGTCCGCGGTCCGCGATCCGCTTGTCCACGAACGCCTTCTGCTCGCGCGAGATGGTCACGCCCACCACCTGCGCGTCGAAATGCTCGGCGGCGTGCAGGCTCAGCGAACCCCACCCGCAACCCACGTCGAGGAACCGCATGCCGGGCCGAGCGTCGAGCCCGATCTTGCGGCAGACCAGGTCGAGCTTGTCGCGCTGCGCGTCGACCAGTCCGTAATCGGGGGCATCCGACATCCAGTAGCCGCTCGAGTAGGCCATCTGCGGATCCAGAACGAGTTCGTAGAAGTCGTTGGAGAGGTCGTAGTGGTGGCTGATCGCCGCACGGTCACGCATCAGCGAATGCAGTCGCCCGGTCACGACGGCCTGCGACGCCGGCGGGGGCAACGGCCGGCCGATCGCCCCGAGCAAGGACGCCGTGCGGACCAGATCGACGAGTGCGCGCGGGGACGGGCGCACCGCGGACAGCTGCCGCGTCCGCACGACCTCCCAGACGTGCGTCAGGGCCTCGTTCAGGTCACCCTCGACGTCCAGCTCGCCGGTGACGTAGGCCTGCGCCGCGCCCAGCTCACCGGGACTCCACAGCAGTCGCCGCAGCGCATCGGGGCTCCGCAGCGTCACCGCGGGGGCGTCGACGGGGCCGGCCGTCGAGCCGTCCCACGCCGTCAGGCGGACGGGCAGCTCCCCACCCACCACCGGCCGCAGCAAGGTCTCGAGGCGGGCCGCCACGGTTCCGGTGGTGGTCATCGGTCGCTCCTTCGGTCGAGCACGATCTGATGGACGTCGAGGTACCCGGTGTCGAACCCGGCCTCGGAGTAGCAGAGATAGAAGTGCCACATGCGGGCGAACGTCGGGTCGAAGCCCAGCAGATGCACGTCCTCGAGATTCTCGGCGAACTTCTCGTCCCAGGCGCGCAGAGTGCGAGCGTAGTGGTCCCCCATCGAGAACCGTTCGCGCACCCGCAGCGACGTCTCCCGCTCGGTGACGGTGTCGATCGCGTGGACGGACGGGAGGAATCCGCCGGGGAAGATGTACTTGTGCACCCAGGTGTACGTGTTCCGCGTCGCGACCATTCGGTCGTGCGGCATGGTGATGGCCTGGATGGCGACGCGGCCGCCCGGCGCGAGCACCGAGTCGATGGTGCGGAAGTACGTGCCCCAGAACTGGTGTCCGACAGCCTCGATCATCTCGACCGACACCACGGCGTCGTACTCACCGTCGACCAGGCGGTAGTCCAGGAGATCCACCTGGACGCTGTCCGACCAACCTGCGGCGTCGATGCGCTTGCACGCCAGTTCGAGCTGCTCGGTCGAGAGCGTGACCGACCGGACGGTGGCTCCCCGCTCCGCAGCGCGGATGGCCAGTTCGCCCCAGCCCGTGCCGATTTCGAGAACCCTCGACCCGGCCGTCACCCCGGCCGCGTCGAGAAGGCGGTCGATCTTCGCCCGCTGCGCATCCGCGAGCGAGGTGGTCGCGTCCGCGAACAGCGCACTGGAGTAGGTCATCGTCTCGTCGAGGAAGAGCTCGAACAACTCGTTCGACAGGTCGTAGTGCCGAGAGATGTTGGATCGGGTGTTGCTCGTGGTGTTCGTCTCCGACCCGGGCGGCTTGGGTACGTACAGCGACCGAAGGCGTTGCAGCGGAGCCGGAATCAACGTCGCCATGTGTTCGGCGAACACCGACAGCGCCGCCGTGAGGTCCGGTGCGTCCCAGTCGCCGGCCATGTAGGCCTCACCGAACCCGATGAGCCCGCTCTCACCGACCCGGGCGGCGAAGTCGCGAGGACGATGCACGATCATCGTCGGCGCGGTCGGATCCTGCGCTCCCCCACCGACAACGACGCCACCGGGCATCTCGATCCGGATGTGCAGTCCGGCGGCGGCGCGGCGGAACAGCGCGTCCGCGACGGGCGCGGCCAGGCGGGCCTTCGGCGACGTCGGAACGTGGTCGAGTCCCGGCCAGCGACGCGCGTCGACGACGGGTGGGGCGGCGAACGTGGTGGGCATCGGCTGACTTTCGGTGTGAAGGGACGGCGAGGTGGGGGTCTCGGCTCGGTTGCGCGGAACGATCGGCAGGCCGCGAAGCCAGAGTCCGATGCCCCGTCGACGGATACGAGCGGACACCAGATGTGGCGCCAGCGGCGCCCGCACGGCGGTCCGCACGAGAGTGCGGGTGGTGGCGGGGCGTCCGGTGCCGGTGACGGTGGCGACGAACGGCGGGTGACCGTCGCGGACGAGCACGACCGACAGGTCGAGCGTCCCGTCCGGTTCCGGAAGGCGCATGCGGTACTGGCCGTCGACGTCGTTGAAGGGAGAGACGTAGAACTCCTTGTCGACCCGGGCGCGACCGTTCGCGTCGGGTCGCACCGCGTAGTGGTGCCGGCCGCCGTAGGTGTTGCGGACCTCGGCGACCACCCAGTCGAGGGCGCCGGCGTCGTCGTGCACCCAGTACACCGTCAACGGGTCGAAGGCGTGGCCGAGCGACCGGACCCCGGTGAGCATCGTGATGTGTCCGGTGGTCGCCGTACCGCCGTGGGCGATGAGCACGTGGTCGATCTCCGCCCGCAGCGACCGGCCGTTCGCAGTGTGGTCCGCCGGATCGATGCGGCCGAGGGCCCGCAGCGGGCGCGGCAACGTCGGGAGGTCGTCGATGTCGACGAACCAGGCATGACCGCGGTAGGTGAAGTCACTGCGGACCGGCGCCGACCGCACGTGCCGAATCGTGGTGTCGAACACCGCGGGCATCATGTCCACACTCCGCCCAGCCGTTCGGCCGCACGCAGTCCCGAGGCGGCGCCGTCCTCGTGGAAGCCCCACCCGTGATAAGCACCCGCATAGGCGGTGCGGTCGGTGTTCAAACCGGGCAACAGACGCTGCGCCGCAACGGATTCGGTGGTGTACAGCGGGTGTTCGTACTGCATGGTGTCGAGCACCGCGGCGGCGTCGACCCCGACCCGCCGGTCGGTGGGGTCCCCGAGGGTGACCGAATAGCGTTCCCCGGTGTCGGGCAGTAGCTGCAACCGCGTCATGTCGTACGTGACGACGACGGCACCGGGCGTCGCCGCGCACGTGTCCATCCGGTAGTTCCAGGACCCGCGGGCTCGCGGGGTTCGGGGCAGGACGGAGGTGTCGGTGTGCAGTCGGGCCACGTTGGGCGAGTAGGTGATCGCGCCGAGCACCCGGTGCTCGGCCTCCGTGGGATCGGCCAGCAGCTTCAGGGCCTGCTGCGGATGCGTCGCGACCACGACGGCGTCGTACTCGGTCGACTCCCCCGCGGCGGTGTCCACGGTGACGCCGTCGGCGTGACGACGCACCGAGGCGACGGGTGACGACGTCCGCACGTCGCCGATGTGGGCGGCGACCCGCTCGACGTAACGTGCCGATCCCCCCGTCACCGTGCGCCAGGTGGGCGATCCTCCGACGCTCAGCATGCCGTGGTGGTCGAGGAACGTGAACAGGTACCGGGCCGGATAGTCCAGTGCGCGAGCGGGTTCGCAGGACCACACCGCCGAGACCAGCGGGGTCATGAAGTGGGACCGGAAGTAGGTCCCGAACCGGTGCCGCTCCAGGAACTGCGCCACGGTCTCCGGCGACTCGTCGGTCGACGGCTCGGTAGCGATCAGCGCGGCGGCGACACGGTGGAACCGCACGACCTCCGCCAGCATGAGCAGGTAGCGCCCACGGCGCGCGGTGCGCAGCGACGGCAGAATGCCCGAGATGCCCTGTCCGCCCGAGTATTCCAGCCCGCAGCCGTCGCATCGAATGGACATGCTCATGTCCGATTCCTGTGTGGGCACGGACAATTCGCGGAACAGACGCTGCAGGGTGGGGTAGGTCCGGTCGTTGTGGACGATGAACCCGGTGTCGACGGCGAGGTCGCCATGAGTGCGGGTGGCGACCGTGTGCGTGTCGGCATGGCCGCCGAGTCGCGCGTCCGCCTCGAACACGGTCACACGCTCGGTGCGGGACAGCACGTACGCGGCCGTGAGGCGGGCGACGCCGCTACCGACGACGGCGATGGACCGCGTGGTCCCGGAGCCGTGAGGCATGTGACTTCTCCCTGAGTTCCGCAGCCTGTGGTTGGACTGTCGATCAGGATTTCGTTGGCGACGGCGAACTAGATGGGTCTGTCGGACTGACCGATCCGGTCTCTGACCGCAGGATCCGGGGCGAACAGGACATCTCGGACGGCCTCCCGCGTGAGACGTGACCACCGCCACGAGCAGTACAGCATGAAGTGCCCGGCGCCGCGCATCGAGACGAATCGTGCGGTGACACCGCGTCGCTCGGCCCTCGTCGTCGCGGCGTGCGAGAGCGTCGCGTCGGTCCACCGATCGCGGGTGCCGTGCGCGACGAGCAGGCGCGACCCCGGTGCCATCGTGTCGGTCTCGGTGCCGCTCGGCCACCACGGCGCCAGGGCCACCACACCGGCCACCGCGGGGTGGCCGGCCACCGCAGCCGCGGTCCGACCCCCCATCGAGTGACCGACCAGGACCACGCGTGTACCCGGGTCGCGTCCGCGGAGCACCTCGTCGATCGCCCACTGCGCATCGGCGACCGGGCTGCGCTCGGCACCGTTCCACCCCCGGTACCGACAACGCAGCAGCACCACGTCGGCGTCGGAGCCCACGGCTCGGCGCAGCATCCGGGCGATGGGGACCATGCGGAGGTACGACAGATGCCACGGGCGTACCGGGTCGTGACTGGCGACCTTGCCGCCGTGCAGGAGCAGCACGACGGGTGTCGACGACCCGGCGGAACCGGCGGAGCCGGTCCGGCCGTGCAGGGTGGGAGCGATCGGAGCCATGCTCTGTGTTCGTGGCCCCGCGCGCGACGGACGACCGCCTGTGGTGCAGTCGACGAGAAACGGCGGCCCGGACACTGGCCGTGTCCGAACCGCCGTTCGAGGTGGAGCTGCCGGGAATCGAACCCGGGTCCTGCGTCGTGTTACCAGGGCTTCTCCGTGTGCAGTTCGCTACGCCTCTGCTTGGATCTCCGGATCTCGCGAACACGTCCGGATGACGATCCCAGTCACTGTTGGATGTTCCACGTCAACCCGTGACCGGCTGACGCGGTGAGCCCTCTAGCTGATGCCAGTACCCGGCCCGAGGGCGAAACCGGACTGACAGACACGCAGTCGCTACTTAGGCAGCGAGTGCGTAGTCGCGCTGATTGGAATCGGCGCTTATATTTTTGCGATGACGCTTGCGGTGGTCTCTCGCCTGCACCGACACGCTTCCCCTGACTCGACGTACACAGTCGAAACCGTTCAGCCCCTTTCTCACCCGAGGGTGACGTTCACCCACCGATTTGCGGTGGGCTGCTCAGTCTAACGCGTCGCCGCGGGCGTTTCATCCCGGTTGTCGTGCGCGGCGCGTTCGGCCTTGGTGGTGATGTTCTCGAGCATGCCGCGGAAGATCACGCCGTGGAACGGCATGATGGCGAACCAGTACAGTCGGCCGCCCAGACCACGCGGGAAGAAGATCGCCCGCTGCTCGTAGCGGGACGTACGTCCGCCGTCCCGCGGGATCACTCGCAGTTCGAGCCACGCTCCGCCCGGGGCCTTCATCTCGGCACGCAGGCGCAGGAGCGATCCCCGGTCGATCTCCTCGACCCGCCACCAGTCGAGCGCCTCCCCGGTGTGCAGTCGGCGGGGGTCGCGGCGTCCGCGCTTGAGCCCGACCCCGCCGACGATCTTGTCCATCCAGCCGCGGATGACCCACGCGACCGGGAAGGAGTACCACCCGTTCTCGCCGCCGATGCCCTCGACGACGTCCCACAGCAGTTCCGGCGGTGCCTCGCAGTCTCGCGCTCGCTCGTCCAGATAAACGACCTCACCGGCCCAGTCGGGGTCGGACGGCAGCGGATCGGAGGGCGCGCCGGCGTCCGTGGCGTTGGACCAGGTGGTCTCGACCTCGCCGTCCTCGATACGCCGCAGCGCGAGGCGCACCGACTCCGCGTACCGCGTCAGGCCACCGTCCGGCGGCGGGATCACCCGGTCGATGTCCCGCTCGTGCGCGATGGCGTCGTACTGAAGGGACTCGATGAGCGGCATGGCCAGTCCCCGCGGGATCGGCGTCACCAGGCCGATCCAGTGACCGGCCAGGCGCGGTGTCAGGACGGGCAGCACCAGCATGCGTCTCTTCCGGAGACCCGCGACGGACGCGTAGGTGTTCATCATCTCGCCGTACTGCATGACGTCGGGACCGCCGATGTCCCAGGTGCGTGACGTCTCGAACGGCGCCTTGGCCGACTCGATCAGGTAGTGCAGGACGTCGCGCACCGCGATCGGCTGGATCTGGTTGTGCACCCACTTCGGCGTCGTCATGACCGGCAGGCGGTTGGTGAGATGCCGAATCATCTCGAACGAGGCGGACCCGGACCCGATCACCACGCCCGCCTGCAGCACCACGGTGAACACCCCGGACTCGACCAGGATGCGGCCGACCTCGGCGCGCGACTTCAGGTGCGGCGAAAGGTCGCCCGTCTCGGGATGGAGCCCGCCGAGGTAGACGATGCGCCGGACCCCGGCCCCCTTCGCGGCCTCGGCGACGTTTTCCGCACTCTGCCGCTCGGCCTCGGCGAAGTGGTCGGACCCGCCCATGGAATGCACGAGGTAGTAGACGACGTCGACGTCCCGGAACGCGTCGTCGAGCGACTCGCGATCGGACAGGTCGCCCTGGACCACCTCGACGCCGTCGGCCCACGGCACGTCGCGCAGTTTCTGCGGGGACCGCGCGAGGACGCGCACGCGGTACCCCGCCTCCTGCAACCGCGGAGCGAGTCGGCCCCCGATGTAGCCGGTGGCCCCGGTGACCAGGACGCGCGTTCCCGCAGAATCGTTCATGCACTCCATTCGTAGCAGAGGTGCGCCGCCAACGAGGTCGAGCGAACCGCTCAGCCCGTTCCCGCGATCAGCGCGACGGCCCCCAGCGCGACCACCATGCCCACCTTCTGCACGGTGCCCACCCGCTCGCCGAGCATCACCATCGCCAGGAGCACCGTCGCCGCCGGGTACAGGGACGCGATGACGCTGGTCAGTGAGAGCAACCCGTCCTGGAAGGCGAAGAGCAACGCGGCGTTGGCGACGACGTCGAGCACCGCGATACCGGCCGCGAGGTGCAACACGCTGCCGCGCGGCGCCGAGAACGCGCGCGTCGACAGCGCCACGATCCAGACCAGAGCGGTCGCGGCGAGCCGGCTGGCCAGGAGAGGCCAGAGTCCGGTGTCGTCACCTCCGGCCTGATCGAGGCAGACGAAGGTCGCCGCGAACGCCACCCCGGATGCCACCGTGAGCAGAGCGATGCGCGGCGTGAACCGCAGGACCCGACCGCCCGCGACCTCGCCGGCCGCCTCGTCCGGTGACTCCCGACTGACCAGCACCACCGCGACGAGAGCGGCGACGATGCCGACGTAGGCGAGTGCGCTCGGTCGCTCGCCCACCGCGAGACCGATCACCACGGGAACCCCGGCCACGAGCACGGCGGTGACGGGTGAGACGACGGCCATCGGCCCGCCCGCCAGCGCCAGGTAGAACCACCAGACCGCGACGCCGCCGGCGACACCCGACAATGCGCCCCACACCAGGGACGACGGCGTCGGCGATCCCCCGACGAGCGGCACGGCCACGGCGACGACGACAACCGAGACGGGATACGACACGATCACCACGCGCAGTGCGGCGACCCGGCGCGAGGCGACTCCGCCCACGAAATCGCTGACGCCGTAACCGACGGCCGCGACCAGGGCGAGGAGAACGGCGGTCAGCGCATTCCCCCGACGACGGAGGTCGTCATCTCATACCCTTGATTCTGCGACCGAGTTCGCGGGTCACCTCGCGCTCGGCGGTACGTCGGGCGAGGTCCTGCCGCTTGTCGTAGTCCTGCTTGCCCTTCGCGAGGGCGAGTTCGACCTTGACCTTGCCCTCGTTGAAGTACATCGACAGGGGCACCAGGGTGATGTTGCCTTCGCGCGTCTTCCCCACGAGGTGCTCGATCTCGCGCTTGTGCAGCAGCAGCTTGCGGTTCCGCCGCGGGGCGTGGTTGGTCCAGCTTCCCTGCGTGTACTCGGGGATGTGCAGTCCGCGCAGCCAGACCTCGCCGTCGTCGACGGTGGCGAACGCGTCCGCCAGCGACGCCTTGCCGTCGCGCAGGCTCTTCACCTCGGTACCGACGAGCGCGACGCCGGCCTCGTAGACGTCCAGGATGGTGTAGTTGTGGCGGGCCTTGCGATTGGTCGCAATGGCCTTGCGACCCTTCTCCTTCACAGCGTGCATCCCCTTCGTCGGGTCGAGAGTGATCGGGCGGAACCGCGGTGATCGAACACGGAACCGCCCGAACCAAGAATAAGGACGGCGTCCAGCCGTTTGTTCCCCGGCGAGCGCCTCGTGCGGTTCTCTAGTGCCGCACGTAGAGACGCAACGTCACGTAGGACGTCACGGTCGCCATCCCGACGCCGACCACCAGGAGGACCGGCGAGACCAGCAGCACGTCGCTCGTGGTGATCCGCGCGAGGATGTTCGCCTGGTAGAGGTCACCGAGGACGGAGTCGACGAAGCCGACCTTCGCGGTGAACAACCCGGCGATCGCCAACGCCGCGCCGATCAAGGACGCCACCACCGCCTCGAGCAGGAACGGCAGCTGGGTGTACCAGCGGGTGGCACCGACGAGGCGCATGATCCCCACCTCCGTGCGGCGGGTGAACGCGGCGATCTGCACCATGTTGGCGATGAGCAGCACGGCCGCGATCGCCTGCACCACGGCCACGGCGAAGGCCGCGTTGCGCACTCCCGCCAGCACACTGAACAGGCGGTCGACCAGGTCCCGCTGGTTGAGCACGCTCTGCACGCCCGGCCGCAGCCCGAACTGGTCCTCGATCACCCCGAACCGCTCCGGATCGCTCAACTTCACCTTGAACGACGCCGGGAAGCTGTCGGGTGAGACCAACGACGCGACCTCCGGCTGATCGCGGAACACCCGCTCCGTCGCGTCCGCGACGGCGTCGTCCCGGTTGAGGTACTGCACCGACACGACCGAGGGAGCGGACTCGAGGTCGGACCGCAGGCTCGCGCAAATGTCCGAGGTGCACTGCGGGTCCGACGTGGAGATGTCGTCGGTCAGGAAGATCTGCACCTCGACACGATCGAGGAAGATCTGCTGGGTCTTGTTGGCCATCTGCACGACCAGAAGGCCGCCGCCGAACAGGCCGAGCGAGATCGCCGTCGTCAGGATCATCGCGATGGTCATGGTGATGTTCCGGCGAAGGCCGGTGAGGACCTCGCCGAACAGGAAGCTTGCGCGCACTGGTCGTCTTTCGTCTGCGGTCTGTGGTGTCTGCCGGTGTGCGGGGCGGGGTCAGCGGCCGACGCCGTAGACGCCGCGCGCCTCGTCGCGCACCACGCGTCCGTTGTCGAGTTCGACCACGCGGCGGCGCATCGAGTCGACGATGTGGTTGTCGTGCGTGGCCATCAGCACCGTCGTCCCGGTGCGGTTGATGCGCTCGAGCAGCAGCATGATGTCCTGGCTCGTGTCGGGATCGAGGTTGCCGGTGGGCTCGTCGGCGAGCAGGACCAGCGGCCGGTTGACGAACGCGCGGGCCACCGCGACCCGCTGCTGCTCACCGCCGGAGAGTTCGCTGGGCAACCGGTCGGCCTTGCCGGACAAACCGACGAGGTCCAGGACCTCGGGCACCGTGCGCTCGATCATCGCGCGCTGCTTGCCGATCACCTCGAGGGCGAACGCGACGTTCTCGGACACCGTCTTGTTCTGCAGGAGGCGGAAATCCTGGAACACGCAGCCGATGGACTGACGCAGCTTCGGCACGCGCCGACCGGCCAACTTGGTGACGTGGAAGTCCGCGACGCGGATGTCGCCCGAGGTGGGCACCTCCTCGCGGAGGAGCAGCCGCATGAACGTGGACTTCCCCGATCCCGACGGACCGATGAGGAAGACGAACTCCCCCTTGTCGATGGTCACGGAGACCTTGTCCAACGCGGGGCGTGTCGACGACTTGTAGGACTTCGAGACGATCTCCACGCTGATCACGGGTCGCCAGTGTAGCCACCGCGCCCCGGAGTCACGGCGCTGCGACGCGCGGGGACGGCGGCGGTCGCGACGGCCGCGGGGCGGACGTCAGGGCGCCGTGGTGGTCGTCGCCGGTGGGCCGAAGCCCGGAATGATCGGCAACTGCAGCCCCGGTGCCCGGGTGGTGGTGGTCGGCGCCGTGGTCCCGGTGACCGAGGTACCGGGATTCGCGCCGTCGGCGTCCGGGTCCTGCGTCGGCGTGACGGCGGTGGTGGTCGGCGTGGCCGAGGTGACCGTCGGCGCGACCGTCGAGCTCGGCACAGGGGCCGGTGACGTCGTCTCGACGGGCGTCGGTGGGACGTAGACCGGCGAGTTCTCGTTCAGCGTCGGGTCGAAGCGCACCGCGTTCCACAACAGCAGCACCAGGAGGAACGCGACGACCATCGCGACGGTCGTCGTCCGGAACCCGCCGGGAAGGTGGCTGGGGACGCGGGAGAGCCAACCCATGCCGGGTCGCGTCGGAGTCCGTTCCCCGTGTCCGACGGGCACCTGCTCGGGGCGGTCGCGATCGGGGTCCGGCCGTTCGGGGGTCGGCCCGTCGGGGGTCTGCTGGTCGGGTGTCACTGCGCACTCCCCACCGGACGGTCGGCCGACAGCTCCGGCGAGACGGTGATGCCGTTGCGCCGCAAGGTGATGGCGATACGTGCGCGCAGTTCACGTCCGACCTCGAACTGCTTGCCGGGCAGGGTGCGCGCGACCAGCCGGAGATTCACCTGGTCGACCTCGATGCTCTCGACACCCATCACGGTCGGCTCGTCGAGCAGGAGTTCGGCGAGTCGGCGGTCCCGGTGCGCCTCCTGACCGACGGTGCGTAGCAGCTCGGTGACCGCGGAGAGGTCGGCCGTCGGCGGCACCGGGACGTCGATGACGGCGCGGGCCCAGTCCTTGGACAGGTTCACTGCCTTGACGATCTGGCCGTTCGGGACGGTGATCACCTCGCCCTCGGCCGACCGGACCCGGGTCACGCGGAGCGTGACGTCCTCGACGGTGCCGACGGCGTCACCGGCCGTGCCGGTGATGGCGAGCTGAACGACGTCGCCGTAGCCGTACTGCCGCTCGGTGATGATGAAGAAGCCCGACAGAATGTCCTGCACGATGCGCTGAGCGCCGAAGCCCAGCGCGGCACCGAGCACCGTCGCGGGCGCGACGAGGCTGGTGATGGGAAATCCGAGACGCTGCAGCACCCGGATGGCGACCAGGACGTAGATCAGCGCGATGACGACCCAGGTCACCACCTGGGCCACCGAGTGCCGATGCTTGGCGGTCTCGGTGCGGATCAGCGCATCGGTCTGCTGGTACGTGCGGTCGATGCGCCCCGTGATCTTCGCTCCGGCCCAGTTCACCGCGCGCGCGGCCAACATGCCGCCGAGAATCCACAGGACGATCTCGAGGAAGTTGTTCTGGAGCCAGAAGACGAAGTCCGGAGGAAGGGGCCAGACAGCGCTCACCGCTTACTCCCCGTCGGCACGCATCCGCCACCGGATGCCGGACTCGATGAACCCGTCGATGTCACCGTCCAGCACCGCCGACGGATTGTTGACCTCGTGCTCCGTCCGCAGGTCCTTGACCATCTGGTACGGATGCAGCACGTACGACCGCATCTGATTTCCCCACGAGCTACCCCCGTCGCCCTTGAGCGCGTCCATCTCGGCGCGTTCTTCCTTGCGTTTGACCTCGAGCAGCTTGGCCTGGAGCACGCGCATGGCGGACACCTTGTTCTGCAGCTGCGACTTCTCGTTCTGACAGGTCACCACGATGCCCGTCGGGATGTGCGTCAGACGCACCGCCGAGTCCGTGGTGTTGACCGACTGGCCGCCGGGTCCCGACGACCGGTAGACGTCCACGCGGACGTCGTTCTCCGGGATGTCGATGTGGTCGGTGGTCTCCACCACGGGAAGGACCTCGACCTCGGCGAACGACGTCTGCCGTCGGCCCTGGTTGTCGAACGGGCTGATCCGTACCAGCCGGTGCGTGCCCTGCTCGATGGACAGCGTGCCGTAGCTGTAGGGCGCCTTGACCGCGAACGTCGCGCTCTTGATCCCCGCCTCCTCGGCGTAGGAGGTGTCGTAGACCTCGACGCCGTACCCGTGCTTCTCCGCCCAGCGGATGTACATCCGCATGAGCATCTCGGCCCAGTCCGCCGCGTCGATGCCGCCCGCCCCCGAGCGGATGTTGACCAGGGCGTCGCGCTTGTCGTACTCGCCCGAGAGCAGGGTCCGCACCTCGAGCTGCTCGATGTCCCCGTGGAGGGACAGCCGCTCCGCGTCCGCGTCCGCCGTCGCCTCGGCGGCGGCCGCACCCTCCTCGGCCTCGGCGAGTTCGTAGAGCACGGGCAGATCGTCGAGCCGCTGCCGCAGCTCCTCCACGCGGCGCAGTTCCGCCTGGGCGTGGCTGAGCGTGCTGGTGACCTGCTGCGCGTGCTCCTGGTCGTTCCAGAGCTCCGGGTCCGCCGCCTGGTGCTCGAGCTCGTCGATCCGGCGGCGCAGTTCCTCGACGTCGAGGACCGATTCCACCGTCTTGAGGGTCGTGTCGAGTTCGGCGATGTCAGCGGCTACGTCGGGATGCACGCAGACGAGGTTACCGCCAGCGCAGTAGCGTCCTGACCCGTGACTCCGTCCTCCCCCGAGACCACGCCCGACGATCTCCTCCTGGCACGGCAGCTCGCCGACGTCGCCGACGCCATCACCGCCGAGCGCTTCCTGGCCGTGGATCTGCGGGTCGACGACAAGCCCGATCTCACGCCCGTGTCGGACGCCGACCTCGCCGCCGAAACCGCCCTGCGCGAGGTGCTGTCGACCGAGCGGCCCGGCGACGACGTACTCGGCGAGGAGTTCGGCGGGCGCGCGTCGTTCTCCGGGCGACAGTGGGTGCTCGACCCGATCGACGGAACCAAGAGCTTCGTGCGCGGCGTGCCGATCTGGGCGTCCCTGATCGCGCTGTTGGTCGACGGCGTCCCGGTGGTCGGCGTGGTGAGTGCGCCGGCACTACGGCGGCGATGGTGGGCCGCGAGCGGCCTCGGCGCCTTCGCCTCGGTGGACGGCGGCGAGCCGCGCCGGCTGTCCGTCTCGACGGTCCGGTCGCCCGGGTCGGCCAGCCTGGGCTTCTCGTCGCTGTCCGGATGGAAGGACGCCGGACTACGGGAGTCCTTCCTCGATCTCACCGACGAGGTCTGGCGCGTGCGGGGGTACGGCGACTTCCTCTCCTATTGCTTCGTGGCGGAGGGCGCCGTCGACATCGCCGTCGAACCCGAGGTGTCGCTGTGGGACCTGGCCCCGCTCGACATCCTGGTGCGGGAGGCCGGGGGCCGCTTCGGCGGGCTCGACGGCACGCCGGGTCCGCACGCGGGCAGCGCGGTCGCCACCAACGGGCTACTGCACGATCACGTGCTGGGCGCGCTGCGACCGGCTCGGGGCACACAACGCCCGTTGTGACTCGCGGTAACTTACCGCGTGGTAGACAACCCAACTTACCGCCGAGTAAGATCGGGGCGTCCCCGACCGAACACCGAGAAACAGCTGGTGATCATGACGAAGAACGGCACCGCCCCTACCGCCGGCACGGGAGCCAAGCGCCCGGTGCGCGACACGTCCGCCCCCGGCCTGAATCCGATCAAGCGTGATGCCATCGGCACCGCGATGCGGGTCCTCACCAAGCTGACCGGGTCCGAGCTGGCCGAGAAGTACAACCTGCGCCAGACCGTCGACCGCGTGACGTACGAGAGCACCAAGACCGGATTCAAGACCCTCGGCGCCGCCACGCGCGCCTTCGGCAAGGTCTCCGGCGGCAGCGATCCCGCGCGACTGAGCGACTCGAGCACCAAGGGCTCGGACTACTTCGACCTCACGCCGGACGACGAGCAGAAGATGATCGTCGAGACCGTCCTCGAGTTCGCCGAGGAGATCATGCGCCCCGCCGCGCACGACGCGGACGAGGCCGCCGCATCGCCCGATGATCTGGTGGCCCGCGCCGCCGAGCTCGGCGTCACCATGATCAACGTTCCCGAGTCGCTCGACGGTGTGGCCACCGAGCGCAGCGCCGTCACCAATGCGCTGGTCGCGGAGGCCCTCGGGTACGGCGACATGGGCCTGGCCCTGCCGATCCTCGCGCCCAGCGGTGTCGCGGTCGCGCTCACCCAGTACGGGTCGGACGCGCAGCAGAAGACCTACCTGCCCGCGTTCAGCGGCGAGAAGGTTCCGGGCGCCGCCCTCGTGGTGACCGAGCCGCGCGCGCTGTTCGATCCGTTCGCGTTGCAGACCAAGGCCGTGCGCTCCCCCAGCGGCTACAAGCTCACGGGCATCAAGAGCCTCGTGCCTGCGGCCGCCTCGGCCGAGTTGTTCGTCGTGGCGGCCGAGCTCGACGGCAAGCCCGCCCTGTTCATCGTCGAGTCCGACAGCCAGGGCCTCGTGGTCGAGGCCGATCCGAGCATGGGTCTGCGCGCCGCCGGCCTCGGTCGGTTGCACCTCGACGACGTCGCCGTGCCGGAGGGCAACCTCCTCGGCGAGGCCGACGCCGCCACCCGCGTCGCCGACTACACCGACGCGATCCGGCTGTCCCGCCTCGGGTGGGCCGCACTCGCCGCCGGCACCTCGAAGGCCGTGCTGGACTACGTGGTGCCCTACGTCAACGACCGCACCGCGTTCGGCGAGCCGATCAGCCACCGCCAGGCGGTCGCCTTCATGGTCGCCAACATCGCGATCGAGCTCGACGGGCTGCGCCTGATCGTTCAGCGCGGTGCCTCTCGCGCCGAGCAGGGCCTCTCCTTCGCCCGCGAGGCCGCCCTCGCCCGCCGCTTCGCCACCGAGAAGGGCATGCAGATCGGTCTCGACGGTGTCCAGCTCCTCGGCGGCCACGGTTTCACCAAGGAGCACCCGGTCGAGCGGTGGTACCGCGACCTGCGTGCCGTCGGTGTCGCCGAGGGCGTCGTCCTGATCTGATTCCCCACCCACTTCCGAAGGAACTCTCATGATCAATCTCGAACTCCCTCGCAAGCTCCGGGCGGGGGCCAACCAGGCTCACCAGGTCGCGGCCGAGATCATGCGTCCGGTCTCGCGCAAGTACGACCTCGCCGAGCACGCCTACCCGGTCGAACTCGACACCATGGCCGCGATGATCGAGGGCATGTCCGACGCCGGCAACGAGGTCGGCGGCGCCAAGGGCGGCCGTGAATCCGGCGAGCCCAAGCCCAGCAAGACCGCCAACGCCAACGGCGGCAACATGGCCGCGCTGGTCAACGTCATCGAAACCTGCTGGGGCGACGTCGGTCTCACGCTGTCGGTGCCCTACCAGGGCCTCGGCAACTCGGCCATCGCCGCGGTCGCCACCGACGAGCAGCTCGAGCGCTTCGGCAAGGTGTGGGCCTCGATGGCCATCACCGAGCCCAGCTTCGGGTCCGACTCCGCGGCCGTCAGCACCACCGCCGTTCTCGACGGCGACGAGTGGGTGCTCAACGGCGAGAAGATTTACGTCACCGCCGGTGAGCGCTCCACCCACATCGTCGTGTGGGCCACCGTGGACAAGAGCAAGGGCCGCGCGGCCATCAAGTCGTTCGTCGTCCCGCGGGACGCACCGGGCCTCTCGGTCGCCCGTCTCGAGCACAAGCTCGGCATCAAGGCGTCCGACACCGCTGCGCTCCTGCTCGACAATTGCCGCATCCCCAAGGACAACCTGCTGGGATCGCCGGACGTCGACACCGACAAGGGTTTCGCGGGCGTCATGCAGACGTTCGACAACACTCGCCCCCTGGTGGCCGGCATGGCCATCGGCGTCGCCCGCGCCGCGCTCGAGGAGCTGCGCAGCATCCTCACCGAGGCCGGTGTCGAAATCGACTACGACGCACCGACGTACAGCCTGTCGGCTCCGGCGGCCGAGTACATCCGCCTCGAATCCGATTGGGAGGCGGCGTATCTGCTCGCCCTGCGCGCAGCGTGGATGGCGGACAACAAGGAGCCCAACAGTCTTCAGGCCTCCATGTCCAAGGCCAAGGCCGGACGCAGCGCCTCCGACATCACGCTCAAGGCCGTCGAGCTCGCCGGTACCCTCGGCTACTCGCAGCATCTCCTGCTCGAGAAGTGGGCGCGTGACTCCAAGATTCTCGACATCTTCGAGGGCACCCAGCAGATCCAGCAGCTGATCGTGGCGCGCCGCGTCCTGGGATTGAGTTCCGCACAGCTCAAGTGACGTCTCGCTGACACAGCACCGAACGGGCCCGACACTCCGGTGTCGGGCCCGTTCGGCGTGCGAGGGTGATTCGCATCGGTAGCGACGGCGCGGTTCGGGGTACTCACGGCTCGACAGAGCGACGAACACGCGCGAGGAGGCACCCGATGGCCGAGTGGGCGAAGAAGATCGAAGAGAAGACGAAGGAGTTCGTCGCCGAGGCCGAGGTCAACCTGGCGCACCTCGAAGGAGCGGACGCGGTCGATCTGGACGAGGCCGAGGACGGCGACTCGGCGGATCGAACTGCAGCCGCTCGGACCGCGACAGGTGGCGAGGTGACCGAGAACGACGCTCCCACCACCGGGTCGGTCTCCGAGGACCCCGATCTGCGGGACTGACCACACTGCTCCCGCCGGGTGCGTCGGGTGAGGGCCGGTCGACACACCCCACTCCTGTCACAACCCGGTATCGGTACCGCCGGTGACCGCCGACGAGGTTCCGCGGTCTGTCAGAGTTCGAGTTGTGACTCCCCGCCCGCGTCGTCGCGCTGCCGCCGCTGCCCTGATGGTCGCCGCGTGCACGATCGCCTCGCCCACGACGGCCTCGGCGCAGCCGGAAACCTGGCGGTACACCATGGTGGCGTTCAGCAACGCCAGTGACCGCGACCTGGACGTCTACGAGTCGTCGGACGGAACGTCGTTCACCGCTGCGCGCACATCGGCCTACCGTCCGCCGTCCGGCGTGGTGCGAGACCCGAGCATCATCCGACACACCGACGGCCTCTACCACCTCACCTACACGACGGTCGACGGCGCGACCATCGGGTTCGCCACCAGTCCGGACCGACTGACGTGGACATTCGGTGGGAATCACGCTCTGCCGTTGTGCTGCGCCTTCCTGCCCGGTACCGGTGATGGGCGTGGAGTCGTCGACCTCCCGTTGTTCGGATCGGCGGGCTCCTCCGACGGGCCGTCGCTGTCCCCGTACACCACCAAGGCCTGGGCGCCCGAATGGTTCGTCGACGGTGATGCGGTCCACGTCATCGTGTCGTTGTCCACCGGTGGAGGATTCGTCCCGCATCTGCTGACAGCGCAGAACGAGTCCCTGACGTCCTGGAGCGCCCCGCTGCCGATGGCGGGTCTGGGCGCCGATCGGATCGACACCACCGTCGTGAAGGTAGGTTCCGAGTACCACGCGTTCACCAAGAACGAGACGAAGAAAACCATCGAGCATCTGGCCTCACCCACCTTGGTCGGCCCGTATCGTCCACTGCCGCCGGGTGATTGGGGCGCCCTGCGCGAGGGGCCCGCCGTCGTCCAGCTGCCCGACGGCGCGTGGCGACTCTATCTGGACGCCTACACCGAGGGGCGCTACCTGTACTCGGACAGCGGCGACGGGCTGCGGACGTGGACCGAACCCCGGGAGCTCCCCGGGGTGTCCGGCACCGTCCGTCACATCGGCGTTCTGCGCGAGCCGGCCTGAGACCGGCTCCCGCCGGCGGGTCGGTAGACCGTTCCCGCTGACGCTGCACGCGTTCACGGACAGTGCACCGTCCGCGAACGCGTGGAGTAGCAGCGGGAATAGGTTCACAGAGTCCGCTGAAAGAAGAGCCCGCCACACCGACCCCGGGAACGACGAAAGCCGGCACCCTTTCGGATGCCGGCTTTCGCACGTGGTAGCGGGGACAGGATTTGAACCTGCGACCTCTGGGTTATGAGCCCAGCGAGCTACCGAGCTGCTCCACCCCGCGTCGACGTCGGGAACCTCTCGGCTCCGTCTGCGGCTGCAAGCGGTACTGCGTTCTTGCTGAACACGAAGTTACCGGACGGCATCGCCGGATTGCAAATCGCCTGCCCGACCGCCGAAAGTGCCTGGCCGGCGGCCGAAATCGTTGCTCCCCGAGGGTGATCCACGTCTCGCCGAGGCGGTGATCCCGCTCACGGAACGCCGTGCCCGTTCCGGCGGCGCAGACCCGGCGATCGCCCCGATCACCTGCACGGACGTCGCATCGACGCCGATCGGACCTCGGCGCGGGGTGCCACCCGGATGGGTCACGCCGACGTGACGACCCCGTGATCACTCCGTTACCGTCGCTCGCGGCCCACAACGAGGGCCAGGCCGACCCGCCGCTGGATTTCCCACTGCCCCGCGGGTCGGAGACCCGATATGCCACGGGGGCAGGGACCCGAGACACCGTCACGGTTCTCGCGTGTCCGACAGCGCCGAGAGGATTCACCCCGTATGACCACTGCACGAAACTTCACCACCCGCGCCCTCGGATACGCCGCAGTCGCCGGCGCCACCGTCGCGATCCCGCTCGGACTCGCCACCGGAACCGCAGGCGCCGCACCGACCCACAACTGGGACGGCGTCGCACAGTGCGAGAGCGGTGGCAACTGGGCGATCAACACCGGCAACGGCTACTACGGCGGCCTGCAGTTCTCCCAGAGCACCTGGGAGGCCAACGGTGGCTCGGGCATCGCGTCCAACGCGTCGAAGGCCGAGCAGATCCGCGTCGCCGAGAACGTGCTGGCCACCCAGGGCGTCGGCGCCTGGCCGGTCTGCGGTCAGTACCTGACCCAGGGCTCGTCCGCGCCGTCCGAGGTGCCCGCCGAGGCGCCCGCTCCGGCTCCGGCTCCCGCCGCCGCACCCGCGCCGGCTCAGCAGTACATCGACCAGGGCGCTGCCGTGGCCGACCAGTACGGCGTCGGCCAGCAGTACCGCGACTTCGTCGCCGCCAACGCCGAGGTGCTCGCCGGACTGGGTCGCTGACACCCGGTTCACGACGCTCGCAACAGCAGAACGGCCGTACCCCCTCGGGGTGCGGCCGTTCTGTTGCGTGGACACGAGGGCCGGTGTCAGCCGCCCACGCGGTTGTACTCGTCGATCGCTCGCTGGAGGTTGTCGAACGCCTGACCCAACTGGGCAAAGTCACCCGACTGCTGCGCCGTCCGCACGGCCGCGAGCGCCGAGTTCAGATTGCTCACCGCCGCGTTCCGGTCGGCCGGTGCCGGTGTGGACGGCGCCGGCGTGGACGGAGCCGGGGTGGCCTCACCCTCGGCCGGCGTGGCCGTACCCGGCGTTCCCGTGCTCGGCGTGTTCGCTTCCTCCTCGGCCTGCGGGGTGGCGGCGTCGCCGCCCGGTGCCGTGGCCACGTTGCCGGTTCCGGCCCCGAAGACCTGGTCCAGCGCCTCGGCCAACGTCGCGGCATACCCGACGCGCACGCCTCCCCCCGCACCCGGCTCGCGGTAGCTCACCAGCACACGCGACAGCTGCGGGAAGGTGGCCGCGTTCGCCGTGTTGCGTTCGGTGTAGAGCGGCTCGACGTAGAGAATGCCGCCCTGCGCGATCGGCAGCGTCAACAGGTTGCCGTACTGGATACGGTTGGACTGCTGGAGCAGTGTCCGGTCCGACGCCACACGGGTGTCCGACGTCATGGAGTTCTGCGCCTGCTGCGGACCCTGGGTCTGCGTGTCCGTCGGCAACTGCAACACCGTGAACTTGCCGTAGTTCTCCGGGTCCGACCGCACCGAGATGTACGCGGACAGCAACTCACGGTTGAAGCCCACCATCGCACTCGTCAGGCGGAACGACGGCTGCCCGGTGTCCGGGTCGCCGATCAGGACGTAGTACGGCGGCTGGTTCAGGTTGGTGCCGCCCTCGACCGTCGGGTCGCTCGGCACCGACCAGAAGGCGTTGTTGGTGAAGAACTCGCCGGGATCGTTCACGTGGTACTTCGCGAGCATCTCGCGCTGCACCTTGAACAGGTCCTCCGGGTACCGGAAGTGCTGGCGCAGTTCGTCGGTGATGTTCTCCTCCGGCTGCACCGCTCCCGGGAACGCGGCCATCCAGGCCTTCAACACCGGATCGTTCTGGTCGACCTGGTACAGGTTCACCGACCCGTCGTAGGCGTCGACGGTGGCCTTGACCGAGTTGCGGATGTAGGACACCTCCTCGCGCGGCAGCAGGCGACCGGTGTTGGCGTCGATGCTGTCCTGCACCAGACCCTCGAGCGAGCTGCGCTGCGCGTAGGGGTACTGGTCCAGCGTGGTGTACGCGTCGACGATCCAGACGATCTTGCCGCCGACCACGGCCGGGTAGGAGTTGCCGTCGGCAGTCAGCCACGGGGCGACCTTCTGCACGCGCTCACGCGGGTCGCGGTTGAAGATGATCTTCGACTCGTCGCCGATGGCGCTGGAGAACAAGATGTTGCGCTCGGTGTACTTGGCGGCGAACGCCAACCGATTGAACCAGTTGCCGATGTCGACGCCGCCCGACCCGGTGTAGGTGTAGCGCGAGGTGTCGGTGTCGTACTCGCGAGCCTCGCCCTCGTTCGCCCCGACGATGGCGTAGTCGGGGTTCGACGACGCGATGACCTCGCCGTAGTAGATGCGCGGCTGCTCGACCGGGATGACCTGATCGCCCGCGGCCTGCGACGCGAGGTCGCTGACCGTGTAGATCGGGTAACCCGAGTTGGAATTGGACTCGGCGTTGGTCGCGTCCTGCACCGCCGCGTTGACGCGGTTGGCCGGGGCCGCGACGAAGCCGTTGCCGTGGGTGTAGACCGTGTGCCGGTTGATCCAGTCGGTCTGGTTGCCGGTGAGGCTGCTCGGGGAGAGCTCACGGGCGGCCACGATGTAGTCCTGCAGCTGACCGTCGATCTCGTACCGGTCGACGTCCAGCGTGGACGGGAACCCGTAGAAGTTCTTGAGCTGCTGCTGCTGGGTGAAGGTGCGGGAGAGCACGTTCGGGTCCAGCAGGCGGGTGTTGGCGATGGTGGTCTGATCCGCCGGGACGTCACGCGGGGACGCGGTGCCGACGCCCGGGTAGTCCTCGTAGGTCACCGTGTCGTCGGTGATGCCGTAGGCGTCTCGTGTGGCGGTGATGTTCCGCTCGATGTACGAGCGCTCCTTGTCCGCGGCGTTGGGTCGCACGGAGAACTGCTCGACGACCAGGGGCCACACGGCGCCGACCAGGATCGAGGACAGCACGAGCAGCGCGGTGGCGAGCGCGGGGATCCGCAGGTCGCGCAGGAAGATGGCCGCGAAGAACGCCCCCGCACAGATGACGGCGATCGCCAGCAGGATCAGCTTGGCCGGCAGCACGGCGTTGATGTCGGTGAAGCCCGGACCGGTGAACGTCGGTTCCTTGCGGCTGCTCGACAGCAGCGCGTAGCGGTCGAACCAGTACGCCACGGCCTTCAGCACGACGAACGTGCCGGCCAGCACGGCCAGCTGCACGCGTGCGGACGAGGTGAGCGCACCCTCGCGGCCGCTGAGGCGCAGGCCGCCGAAGATGTAGTGCGTGACCAGTGCCGCGAAGAACGCCAGCACGACGGCGACGAAGAGCCAGTTGAGAATCGAGCGATAGAACGGAAGATCGAAGGCGTAGAAGCCGACGTCCAGATCGAACTGCGGATCGCGAACCCCGAAGGAACCGCCGTGCAGGAACATCTGCACCGTGATCCAGTTGCCCTGCGCCACCAGGCCGCTCAGCACACCGATGATCACCGGAACGCCGACACCGAACAGGCGAAGTCGCCCCATGACGGTCGTGCGATAGCGGGCGATCGGGTCGTTCGGACCCGCGGTGGGAACGAACACCGGACGGGACCGGTACGCGAAAGCCAACGCGCCGAACACGATTCCGCCGACGAGGACCGCGACCACGAGGAACGTGATCAGGCGGGTCAGCAACACCGTCGTGAAGACGTTGCGGAAGCCCACCTCGCCGAACCACAGCCAGTCCGTGTACGTGTCCACCAACCGGGGACCGACGAGCAACAGCACGGCCACCACGACCGCGACGACGAGCAGGGTACGACCGCGTCTCGACAGAGACGGCATGCCGGTTGGGGGCCTCATGCCCACGTGTCACACTCCAAGGTCTTTCGCGAGCACAGGTCGTGACACCACCGAGCGTGACACCACCGAGCGACACCGCATGTCCGTTTCGGACCACTGTACGGACAGCGTGCCTTCGCCGGGTGGGGGGCTCGGCCGACACCCGGTCGGTGCGAGAATGACGGCCGTGACGCGCAGGACGACCGGCAGAGCGACCAGCGAGAGGCAGACATCGTGACCGACTTCGGGGACGTGACCGGTGAGGCCGCGCTCGCACGCGCCGTGCGCGAGATGGTGGCGTTCGTCGAGGCCTCCGGCTGGGACCAGGGGCCGCAACTCTTCGCGTTGGTCCCCACGGAGGATCTGGTGGCCGCCGAACCGGGCCTGCTCGCCGAACTCGAGGACGGCGCGGTGCTGACCCCGATCGCGCAGGACCGACTGCCGGCGGACGTCGCGGGTGGGTCACGTGCTCTCGACGAGTTCCTGGGCACCACCAGCTGGCCGTCGTCGGTCGCCGGCTGCGCGCTGGTGGAGGAGATCGTCGTCCTGCCGCCCGACGCGGAGGCCGACCTCGACAGCGCCCTCGCTCCCCTGCTGTCGGATCGCGACGCCGCCGACCACGCGGCCCGCGTCGCGGCCGAGGAACATCCCGGCCGACGCGACGCGCGGCTGATCGTCGGGGTCCTGCGCGACGGTCCGTCGCTGGCGCTGCTGCAGCTTCGCCCCGAGGACGAGGACGACGACGGCTTCGGATCCGACGGTGACCTGTTGACGTACGACGACCTCGCGCCGAACGTCGTGGCGGCCCTCTACGCCACCCTCGACGCCGAACCCGAGGACTGACCCGAAGACCGACCAGACCAGCGCAGGCGACTAGCAGCTCGGTGCGTCGCCGCCCGCGGCGAGACTGTCGAGCGCGTCGACCGCGCCGCCCACGTCCGTCACCCGCACGAGGCGCAGTCCGTCCGGCGCGTTCGCGGCGGCCTCGGCACAGTTGTCCGTCGGCACCAGGAACGTCGTGGCGCCCGCCTCGCGGGCGGCGACCAGCTTGTACGGGATGCCGCCGATGGGTCCGACGGTGCCGTCCGGGTCGATGGTCCCGGTGCCGGCGACGAACGCCCCGCCGCTCAGGTCACCCGGAGACAGTTTGTCGATCACCGCGAGGGTGAACATCAGACCGGCCGACGGTCCCCCGACGTCGGCCAGGTTGAACCGAACCTCGAACGGCACGTCGGGCTCCTCGGCGAGCGTCACGCCGAGATAGCCGCGCTCTCCGTCGTCCGGCCGCGGACCGACGGTGACCGTGCGTGTGAACGGAGCGTCTTCACGGACCCCGTCGATGGTCACCTCGTCGCCCGGCGCGAGGGCACCGACGGCGTTGCGCACGTCCTCGGGGGTCTCGACGGCCGTGCCGTTCACCGCGGTCACGAGGTCCCCGTCGCGCAACACGCTCGCCGCCGGCACGTCCTCGCCGACCTCGGCGATCGTCAACTCGGTCGGTAAATCGAGGTAGCGCAGCGCGGCCAGTTCGGCGCTGTTCTCGGACTGCGCGAAGTCCGCCTGATTGGCCTGCTCGACCTCCTCGCGGCTGCGGTCCGGCGGGTAGACCTGATCGCGCGGAACCAACCCCTGCCGTCCGGTGAGCCACAGGCCGAGGGCGTCGAAGACGGTGAGGCCGTCGCGCACCGCCACGGTGGTCATGTTGAGGTGCCCGCTCGGCCGGTCGATCTCCGTCGCACCCGTGGGATCCTCGACGTCGACCACCGGTGTGCCGTCGACGTCCCCGAGGGTGTCGAACGTCGGACCGGGACCCAGCGCGGCGAACGGGACGACGACCGTCGACCCGAGCACTCCGAGCACCACCACGGGCAGCAGTGCGACCAGCAGCGTCGCGATCCGTCGATTCACGGGAACCACCCTAGAGAACTCGACGGACGAGGCGGTGTTCGCGCTCGGCGCACGCCGAGGCCGGGTCCGCAGCGAGGTCGAGCCAGTACCGTTGGGGCATGGCGAACACTCCCTTCGGATTCTCGAACTCCGACGACGACGGCGACGACGCCGCCCGCCGCGACCCCTCGCGCGGCTCGGGAGGTGGGGAGAATCCGTTCGCGGCGTTCGGCGGGGGCGCGCAGGGCTTCGACCCCGCCGCTCTCGGGCAGATGTTCACGCAGATGGGTCAGATGCTCAGCGGGATGGGCCAGGGCGGGTCGCAGAGCGGACCGGTGAACTACGACCTCGCCGCCAAGCTCGCGCGTCAGCAGATGGGCACGACGGCGCCGGTGCGCGAAGGCTCGCGCACGGCGATCCGCGATTCCGCCCATCTCGCCGAACAATGGCTGAACGAGGCCACGATCCTCCCGGCCGGTGCCGCGCGGACCGAGGCGTGGACGCCGCAGGAGTGGCTCGATCGCACCCTGGACACCTGGAAGCGCCTGTGCGACCCGGTGGCGGAGCAGATCTCGGGGATGTGGACGTCGGCACTGCCGCCCGAGGCCCAGCAGATGATGGGCCCGATGATCGGAATGCTGGGCTCGATGGGCGGCATGGCCTTCGGTTCGCAGCTGGGCCAGGCTCTCGGTCAGCTCTCGAAGGAGGTGCTCACCAGCACCGACATCGGACTTCCGCTCGGACCGGCGGACACCGCCGCCCTTCTGCCCGAGGCGGTGGCCGCGTTCGCCGAGGGCACCGAGCTGCCCGAGCGCGAGGTCCTCGTCTTCCTCGCCGCCCGCGAGGCGGCACACCATCGCCTCTACTCGCACGTGCCGTGGTTGCGTCAGCGAGTACTCGCCACCGTGGAGGAGTACGCCCGCGGTATCCGCATGGACTTCGGTGCCATCGAGGAGGCTGCTCGCGGTATCGACCCCTCCGCCCTGACCGACCCCTCCCAGCTCGAGAAGATCCTGCAGCAGGGCACGTTCGAACCGCAGACGACGCCGGAACAGAAGGCAGCCCTCGAACGCCTCGAGGTGCTCCTGGCCCTCGTCGAGGGGTGGGTGGACACGGTGGTGGCGGCCGCGCTGGGCGAACGTATCCCCGGTGCGATGGCCCTCGCCGAGACCATGCGTCGTCGTCGTGCGTCGGGCGGCCCGGCCGAGCAGACCTTCGCCACCCTCGTCGGGCTCGAGCTGCGACCGCGCAAGGTGCGCGAAGCGGCCGAGCTCTGGCGGCGCCTGACCGATGGCGCCGGCATCGAGGGACGGGACGGCGTGTGGGCCCACCCGGATCTGCTTCCGTCCGCCGCCGATCTGGACGACGACGCTGCCTTCGTCGACCGCATCGTCGGCGGGGACACCGGCACGTTCGACGATCCCATCGCCCAGCTCGAGGAGTTCGAGCGTCGGCGCGCGAAAGAGACTGCGCCGGAGCAGGATTCGGACGACGACGATCGTCGCGACGGTCCGGAGAGCGGCCCCGCGCCGGTGTGAGGTCGCCTGTGGACAACCGGCCGCCGACGACGGCACGGCCGGCTGTCCGTGTGCAACAGTGCCCGCCATGGTCGAGACGATCGTCGCGGGGCATCCGCGCCTGACACCGCATCTGGTTCTGCTCGCGCGGCGCGACGAGCGCGTGCAGATCGGGTGGTCGCCCGACACCCGAATGATCCTCGCCCCGCCGCCGGGACTGGACGCGGCCACGATGATCGGCGCACTGAGGCTGCTCGACGGGCAGCGGTCTCTGCCCGAGGTGCTGTGGCGGGCCGCCGAACGCGGAGTCGACTCGGCGGCCATGTCCGCCGTGGTGCGAGTGCTGGACGAGGCCGGGTTCCTGCACCGGCAGCCCCCACCGGGTGCCGACCCCCCCGCCCCCCGCAGTGCTGGTGGTCGGTCGCGGCCCCCTCGCCGACGCCGTGTGCGCGAGCCTGCGCCGCGGCGCCGCCGTCGATCACCGGATTGCTTACCCCCGTCCGCTGCCGACGGACCTCGCCGCCGTCGTGCTCACCGACTCGGTGGTGACACCGCCCGACGTGGTCCGGCACCTGATGCACGACGGCATCCCTCATCTCCCGGTGCGCTGCCGCGACGGCGTCGGCGTGGTGGGACCGTTCGTCGTCCCCGGCCGTACCGCGTGCCTGCACTGCGTGGAACTGACCCGGTGCGACCTCGACCGCGAGTGGCCGTTCCTCGCAGCCCAACTGGGCGGCCACGCCGCCTCCGCCTCGCCGACGACGCTCACGGCGACGGCCGCGTTCGCCGTGGGGCGAGTTCACGATTTTCTCGGCGACCGCCTGCCGTTCTCGCAGCGGACGACGCACACCCGACCCTCGCCGCTCGAGATGGGTCACAGTCAGGAGATCGACACCGCCGCCGGTACGGTGCGTCGACGACGCTGGCGGCGGCACCCGGTCTGCCCCTGCTCCGGGCACGCCCCCGCCTGATCCGGAATGATGGATCGTATGCCCGACATTCCGCGCAGCAGCTCCGCCCGAACCGCCAAGCTCGCCAGCATTCCGCTCGGCATGGCCGGCCGCGCCGCCCTCGGCTTCGGACGCAAGCTCGCCGGAGGCAACCGTGCGGAGATCGATGCCGAGTTGACGGCCAAGGCCGCCGAGCAGATGTTCGCCGTGCTCGGCGAACTCAAGGGCGGCGCCATGAAACTGGGCCAGGCGCTCAGCGTCATGGAGGCGGCGGTTCCGGAGGAGATGGCCGGTCCGTACCGGGAAGCGCTGACCAAGCTGCAGGCGGAAGCCCCGCCCATGCCGGCCAAGACGGTGCATCGCGTGCTGGATCAGCAGTTGGGCACCGCGTGGCGATCCCGCGTCACCGAGTTCGACGACGAGCCGGTGGCGTCGGCCAGTATCGGTCAGGTGCACCGGGCCACCTGGTCGGACGGCCGGGCAGTCGCGGTGAAGATTCAGTATCCCGGTGCCGACGACGCCCTGCGCGCCGACCTCAAGACCCTGTCGCGTTTCGTCGGCCTGCTCGGCACGCTCGCCCCCGGAACCGACGTGCGGGCGGTGCTCGACGAGATGTCGGCCCGTACCGAGGAGGAACTCGACTACCGCATCGAAGGCGAGAATCAGCGCGCCTTCGCCGCCACCTACGACGGCGATCCTCGCTTCGCCGTTCCTCGGGTCGTCGCCAGTGCTCCCAAAGCCGTGATCACCGAGTGGATGGACGGCACCGCTCTGTCCAGGGTCGTCGCCTCCGGAACCACCGAACAGCGCAACACCGCCGGGGAGAACCTGGCGCGCTTTCACTTCGAATCGGCGCAGCGGGTGCGTCGGCTGCACGGCGATCCCCACCCCGGCAACTTCAAGCTCCTCGACGACGGCCGTCTCGGCATCATCGACTTCGGCGCCTGCCTGTCCCTGCCGAACGGCCTCCCGCCCGAACTCGGACGGATGGTGCGACTGTCCCGTGACGAGGAGTTCGACGAGTTGAACGCGCTCATGCGCGACACCGGATTCGTCCTGCCCGGCCACACCGTGACCGACCAGGAGATCGCTGACTACCTCCGTCCGTTCACCGATCCGATCAAGACCGACTCCTTCCACTTCACCCGGAAGTGGATGCAGGAGACGGCGGGCCGCGCGGCGGACTTCAACGGTCCTCAGTTCCGCACGGCCCGCTCTCTGAACCTTCCTCCGCAGTACGCGGTGATCTTCCGCGTCCTGATGGGCTCGGTGGGCATCTGCGCCCAGCTCGATGCCTCCGCCCCGTACATGGCCATCCTCACCGAGTGGATGCCCGGGTTCGCGGACTGACGCTCACGCGCCGGTTGCCACCGGGTTCTTGCGGGGCCGGCCCCGACCGCGCTTCCGTGCGATGACGGCGCCCTGCTCGAAGATTTCACCGCCCCAGACGCCCCACGGCTCGGCGCGCTCGAGAGCGGCCTCGAGACACCAGGCGCGCACCGGGCAGTCGGCGCACAAGGCCTTGGCGCGCTCGAGCGCCGCCGGAGATTCGGCGAACCACAGGTCGGGATCGCCGCGATGGCACGGTAAAGCGCGGCCGCCGGTGGCCGCGGGCCCGGCATCGACCTCGTACGCATGGTCGGCGCGGGTCGTGTCGAGTGCGAGAGTCACGTCGTTCTCCTGTTCGGACGTCCGTCACGAGATGAGGGATGATCCGCGACGGCGCCGAGACAGGCTCGAACGACGAAGGCCACGGATCGTGGGTACGAATCCGTGGCCGGCAGGCAGGGCGGGTGTCCTAGGCGGACGACTCCCGCAGGGGTCCTGTCATCACGGATTCCGGAGCTACCCGGCGCTCACGAGCGCCACGCGGCAGCAGTGCCACGGGTGCGACGCGAGACACCACGGGTGCGACGGCGGTGTTCCCGCCGCGGTAGGCAGCGGCAGCGGTGTTCCCGCCGCGACGCGTCGCGGTGATGGCGAATGCGGTGCGAATCTCCACCGGGAACACCTCCCTCGAGGACGACTGAACGACCGGCCGGAGCCGAGTCACGACCGGATGCGATCGGGACGAGAACGACAGTAAACGGGCCGGCGGAACCGCACAACTCTTTTTCGACCTGCGCAAACGACGGTCAGCGGGTCGCCCGCTCCCCGACCGCACCGATCAGCGGGTCGCCCGCTCCCCGACGATCGCGAGGACGTCGGCCCCGAACCGCTCCAACTTCTTCGCGCCGATGCCCGGGATGGCCACGAGGGATCGGTCGTCGCGCGGACGCTGCTCGGCGATGGCCGTCAGGGTGTTGTCACTGAACACGACGTACGCGGGCACCTTCAACGTCTTCGACGTGGCCGACCGCCACTCCCGTAGCGCTTCGAGCAGGGGAACGTCCACGTCCGACGGACACTTCTCGCACCGACCCAGCATGGTGGCCACGGTCCCGATCACCGGCGAGCCGCAGACCCGACAGACCGGCCGCTTACGGGTGGGCGCCGGCGCGGCGATGCGGGAGGCCGGCGACGACTCGGGCACCAGGTCGACCAGGAAGCGCGACCGGCGACGGGACTTGCGCCCACCCTCGTTGCGTGCGAGAGCCCACGACAGCTCCATATGGACACGGGCCCGGGTCACCCCGACGTACAGCAGACGCCGCTCCTCCTCGACCGCGGCCTCGTCCGGCGCCGACGAGCTGTCCCCGAGAGCGTGACTGATCGGCAAGGTCCCGTCGACCAACCCCACCAGGAAGACGGCGTCCCACTCGAGCCCCTTCGCCGCGTGCAGCGACGCCAGGGTCACGCCCTCCACGGTCGGTGGGTGCCGCGCCTCGGCCCGCGTGCGCAGCTCGGCGAGCAAGCCGTCGAGGTCCAACTCCGGCACCTGCTCGAGAAGATCGGTCGTCAACGAGACGAGCGCCCGCAGCGCCGCCCACTTCTCGCGCGCCTGCGCGCCGGTGGGCTCGGTGGCCGTCAGCCCCTGCGGGGCCAGCACGGCCTCGACGAAGCGCACCATGCCCGGCCCCCGACGCGCGTCCTCCGGAAGGTCGTCACGCGCCGCCGCGGACCGAATGGCCGTCACGGCCGAGCGCACGTCCGCACGCTGGAAGAAGCTCTCACCTCCCCGCACCTGGTACGGGATCTCGAGATCGGTCAACGCCTGCTCGTGCGCCTCGGACTGGGCGTTGATGCGATAGAGCACCGCGATCTCGGACGGCCGCACACCGTCACGAATCAAGCGCTGCACGGTCCGCGCGACACCGGCGGCCTCCGACACCTCGTCGTCGTATTCGACGAACGTCGGCGCCGGCCCCGTCGGACGCTGACCCACCAGTTGCAGGCGGGTGCCGGCGATACGGCCACGCGCGGCCCCGATGACCTGATTGGCCAGTTCGACAACCTGGGGCGTGGAGCGGTAGTCCCGCTCGAGCCGGACCACGGTGGCCTCCGGGAAGCGACGGGAGAAGTCCAGGAGGTACTTCGGGGTGGCCCCGGTGAAGGAGTAGATGGTCTGGTTCGCGTCACCGACCACCGTGAGATCGTCCCGCTCGCCCACCCATGCATCGAGCACGCGCTGCTGCAGCGGCGTGACGTCCTGGTATTCGTCGACCACGAAGCAGCGGTAGCGCTCGCGGAACTCCTGTGCCACCGCCGGGCTGGTCTCGAGCGCGGCCGCGGTGTGCAGCAGGAGATCGTCGAAATCGAGCAGAACGGCGTCGGGATCCCGGTTCTTGAGCTGCTCGTACCCCTCGTACACCGCGGCCACCCGGTCCGCGTCCGTCGGCGTGTCCCGGCGCAACCGCGCCACCGTGGCGGCGTAGTCCTGCGGGGCGACCAGGGAGGCCTTGGCCCACTCGATCTCCCCGGCGAGGTCCCGGATGCTGTCCGTCGAGGTCGAGGCTCCGGCGGCCGACGCCGCCTGGCCGACCACGCCGAACTTGCGGTCGAGCAACCGCCACTCCGTGGTGCCCACGACCTGCGGCCAGAAGTACTTGAGCTGACGCATGGCCGCAGCGTGGAACGTCCGCGCCTGCACCTGGCCGCCGTCGTTCGCGATGCCCAGCAGACGCAGGCGCTCACGCATCTCCCCGGCCGCGCGGGCGGTGAACGTGACCGCCAGCACCTGGCTCGGTTTGACGTGGCCACCCGACACCAGATGGGCGATCCGGCGGGTGATGGTCCGAGTCTTGCCCGTTCCGGCGCCGGCGAGCACGCACACGGGGCCGCGGGGGGCCAGTACGGCAGCCGACTGCTCGGGGTCGAGTCCTTCCACGGCGTCGGTTGCGGTCACCCGGCCATCATGTCAGCCCCCTCCGACAGGAACCCGGGCACCGTCGGAGCTCGGGACACCGGTCACGCAGGACGGAACAATCCGGGCACGGCCGCGCGTTGACCGAACGTGACCACAGCAGACACTTCGCACGCACCGGCTCTGACCATGTACTCGACGTCGTGGTGCGGCTACTGCCGCCGGCTCAAGACCCAGCTCGACGAGAACGGCATCGCCTACACCGAGATCGACATCGAAGCCGATCCGGCATCGGCGGAGTTCGTCGGCAGTGTGAACGGCGGCAACCACGTCGTGCCGACGGTGAAGTACGCGGACGGCACGACGGCCACCAACCCGTCCCTGGCACAGGTGCGGAAGGCACTCGGCATCGCCTGAGGTCCAGGCCGCCGGCTCGCCCTGCCCGGAAGCATCAGTGGCGGGCGACCCACGATTCCAGCATCGCGCGCGCGATGGAGATCGATCCGGGCAGGAGCAAGGGCGCCGACGTCGAGGCCGCCCAGTCACCGGCGGCCAGCGCGGACTCGACCTCGCTGCGGTGGAACCACCGTGCCTCGGCGATTTCGCCGTCGGTGAAGGCGAGCGACGCGTCCGGATCCGCTCGCGCCGCGAAACCGATCATGATGGACCGCGGAAACGGCCAGGGCTGACTTCCGAGGTAGTCGATGTCGGTGACGCCCAGACCGACCTCTTCGCGCACCTCGCGCACCACGCACGTCTCGAGCGACTCCCCCGCTTCGACGAACCCGGCGAGAACGGACATCCGTCGCTCGGGCCACGTCGGCTGTCGCGCGAGCAGTACCCGATCGGCGCCGTCGTGGACCAGCACGATGATCGCGGGATCCGACCTCGGCCACTCCTCGTGCCCGGTGGCCTCCGACACTCGGGACCACCCGGCGGCCGACAGTCTCGTCGGCGAGCCGTCCCGCGCACTGAAGCGGGCGCTGCGATGCCAGTTCAGCAGGGCGACCGCCGTGACGACGACACCGGCGGAGGACTCGGTCAGCACGTCTCCGAAGGACCGCAGGTCGGTGGTCTCGCCCCCGAGCGACTCGACCGGAACCGCCCACAGATGCCGACCCTCGGCCCTGCCGAGGAACACGGCGTCGGTCGGCGGTGCGTCGGCGACGTCCGTCGCCGGGATCATGGCCACGGCCCCGTCGGCGACGGGGACCCGGCCGACCGGGTCGACGCGCAGCACCGACGCCGTCGGCCATCCCGCCGTCAACGCGTCGGAGTCCTTGCGGAGTTCTTCCGCCCGATCGAGCGGGGACCGCGACAGCATGGGCTCGGTGACGAGTGCGAAGGACACCTCACGACCCTAGCGAGCCGTCACCCGGCCGCCCGCCGCGCCGCCCCGAGCGAGGCGCCGATCAGGCGCTCACACGGCGGATGTACAGCAGGCGATCGTCGGCTTCGATGGCGTCGACCTCGGGCGCACCCACCCGGACCAGGCGACCGTCCCGCACCACGCCCAGGACGATGTCGGACAGATGGCGCGGTGATCCGCCCACCTCGTCGCGTTCGACCTCGCGCTCGGCGATCGCGAACCCGGCCTCCGGCGTCAGGAGGTCCTCCATCATCTCCACCACCGACGGAGTGGTGGTCGCGATGCCGAGCAGGCGTCCCGCCGTCTCCGACGACACGACCACCGAATCGGCACCCGACTGACGCAGCAGATGGACGTTCTCCGCCTCGCGCACCGCCGCGACGATCTTCGCCTTGGGCGCGATCTCCCGTGCGGTCAAGGTGACGAGCACGGCGGTGTCGTCGCGGTTGGTCGCGACGATGATCGACGCCGCGTACTGCGCGCCGGTCAGGCGCAGGACGTCGCTGCGGGTGGCGGAGCCGTACACCGTGACCAGACCGACGTTGGCCGCCGCGTCCAACGCCGTCTGATCGGTGTCGACGACGACGATTTCGGACGCCGAGATCCCGTCGCCCAGCATGGCGTCGACGGCGGTCCGCCCCTTCGTTCCGTAGCCCACGACCACCGTGTGGTTGCGCACGTTTCGCCTCCATCGCTGAATCTTGAACGCCTGCCGCGAACGCTCGGTGAGAACTGCCAGGGTGGTGCCGACCAGCAGGATGAGGAAGAACACGCGCAGCGGCGTGATCACGAGGATGTTGACCAGGCGCGCGGACGGGGTGATCGGGGCGATGTCGCCGTATCCCGTGGTCGAGAGCGACACCGTCGTGTAGTAGAACGCGTCGAGGAACGACAGGTCGTCGCCCTGATTGTCGGCGTATCCGTCGCGGTCGACGTAGACCACCAGGGCCGCGACGAAGAGCACGATCAGGGCGATGACGATGCGGCGATAGATCGCCCGCCACGGGCTCGACTCGAATTCCGGGATGCGTAGCACGCCGACCAGCGCGAAGTCCGGCCGATCGGTGAGCGCGGCGTTGGTGTTCTGCAGCCGCCTACGCAACCGTCCCGCCATCGTCTGGTCGTCCTCGCTCCTCGGGCGTCGTCGAGCGCGCTCGCGTCGACCGATGCGACTGTAACCGAGCGCAGGGCCGGGTGACCCGAACCGACCGGAAGCCCGTCCGCTGCGCCCGTGGCAGGCTCGTCGGCATGACCCGACGCGCCCGCCCCCGACTCCGACTCGGACTCCGACGCAGTTCCTCCCGCACCGACGCCGCCGCGACGCGCCTCGCCGTTCTCCTCGGCGGCGCCGGCGTGCTGCACTTCGTCGCTCCGGCGCCGTTCGACGCCCAGGTACCCCGGGCGCTGCCGGGATCGGCCCGGACGTACACCTACGTCTCGGGAGCGGCGGAGGTCGCGTTGGCCGCCGGGCTCGCGGCGCCGCGCACCCGTCGGGTGACCGGTGCGGCCGCCGCCGCGTTCTTCGTGGCCGTGTTCCCGGCCAACGTCAACATGGCCGTGCTCTGGCTGCGGAGCACCCGCACGTCGACAGCGCAGAAAGTCGGTGTGGTGCTGCGGCTTCCGTTGCAGATCCCACTGATCACGCAGGCGTGGTCGGTGTACTCGCGGGGTCCGCGCTAGCCGCGGAGCCCACCAGTCGGGCGAGAGCGTCCGCGTCCGGGAGATCCTGCGGCGCCACCGTGGTTCCCGACCGGACGTAGTGGAACGCCGCCCGGACGCGGTCCAGGGGCACGCCGGCCAGCTCCGACCAGGCCACCCGGTAGGCCGCGAGCTGCAGTGCCACCGCCCGTTCCTCCGCCGGCGTCGGTCGGGCGCCGGTCTTCCAGTCCACCACCGTGAATCCGCCGTCGGTGTCGGCGAACACCGCGTCCATGCGGCCCCGGAGCACCACACCCCCCACCGACGTCTCGAACGGCACCTCCACCTCGATCGGACTGCGCAGCGCCCACGGCGAGGCGTCGAAGGCACGCTGGAGGCCCTCGAGATCGGCGTCCGATCCGGTCGCCCCGTCGGCGGCGCCGGGCAACTCGTCGAGGTCGAGCAGGCGGGTGGCCCCGAACCGCCGCTCCACCCACGCGTGGAACGCGGTTCCACGGCGCGCCAACGGGTTCGGCGCGAACGGCACCGGCCGTCGCAGCGTTCCGGCCAGCCGATCGGGATCGGCCACCAGGTCCACCAGTTGGCTCACCGACAGCGTGTTCGGGACCGGCACGTCGGTGATTCCCGGGGCGACGCGCTCACGCTCGGCCAACAGCAGGTCGATGTCGCGGTGCCACCCCTCGGGATCGTCCCGTTCCGCCTCGGGGCCGGTCCCGTCGGTCGGGTCGTCCGCCCGACTCGCCATCGCCTCCCGGACCGCCGCGGCGCCCGCGTCGACGGCGGCACGCCGCACCCCGAGCGGGTCGGCCGGCCACTGCGCGGAGACCACACGGTCCTCGTACGGATTCGCGGCGCCGTCGGCCGGCGCGTCGTCCCACCGGACCACGGTGCCCGCGTCGGCCCTCGCGTCGGCGAGCGCCTTCAGCTCCGACAGGAACGGGGACGGCCCCTTGGGCCGACTCGACCCCGGCGACCAGTGATGCCCCGAGACCAGGAGAACCCGTTCGGTTCGCGTCACGGCCACGTAGAACAGCCGGCGGTCCTCGTCGAGTCGACGTCCCGCGAGCGCCTTCTTGTGACGGTCGATGGCGGTCTCGAGGTCCGCGCGGTGCGCGGCATCCGACACGTCGAGCACCGGGACACCGTCCGCCGCCTCGCCCGGCTGCGCTCGGTCTCCTCGAAGGTCGGGCGGCAGCTCGGCGACGGTGGTCATCCAGGTCGGCTGACCACGGGTGGAGGGAAACACCCCGGCGCACACGCCCGGCACGGCCACGACCTCCCACTCGAGCCCCTTGGCCGCATGCACGGTGAGGATCTGCACCCGATGCGGATCGACCTCCACCTCCCCCGGCTCCAACCCGTCCTCGACGTCGTCGGCGGCGGCGAGGTAGGCCAGGAGACCGCCCAGGGTGGCGGTGCGCTGGTCGGCGAAATCGGCGACGACGTCCGCGAACGCGTCGAGGTGCTCGCGTCCCCCGGCGATACGCGCGGCACCGCCGGCCCCGGCGTAGCGCGTCCGAGCGCCGGCCTCGATGCCGAGCCCGAGCACTCGCTCGACGTCCGCCACCAGATCCGGGAGCGGCTGCCCCAGCCGGGTGCGCAGCGTCTGCAGTTCTGCACCGAGTGCGGTGACCCGCGCGTACCCGGCGGCGGAGTACTGGGACGGATCCCCCGGGTCGGCGATGGCGTCGACGAGTCCCGATTCCTCCGAGCGCTCCCCGGGGAGGACGTCGCCCAGCGCCTGCGCGAGATCGTCGACGTCGGTGACCGCGCCCGTGCGGCCGTGGCCGGCACCGGCGGCTACGGCTCGGGCTCGTCGGGACAGCGCACGCAGGTCGGCGATACCGATCTGCCATCGCGCCCCGGTGAGGATCCGCACGGCGGCGGAACCCGCGAGGGGGTCCGAGAGCATGCGCAGTACCGCGACCAGGTCCGCCACCTCGGGTGTGCGCAGCAGTCCGCCGAGCCCGACCACCTCGACCGGGAGCCCGCGGCGGCGCAGGGCCTCTGCGATCGGTTCCGCGTCGGCGTTGCGACGAATCAGCACCGCCGCGGTGGGGGGCGGATCGTCCCGACGTCGAGCGTCCTCGTACTCCCGCGAGATGACGTCGGCCACCCAGGCGCGTTCCTCGTCCGCCGTGGTGGTGAGGGCGAGGCGTACATCGCCCGCCGACGCGCCCGGCCGGGCCGTGAGTTCCTCGACGGCGACCCCTCGCTCGCGGAGCGGCGACGCCACCGCGTTGGCCAGCACCAGTGCTTCCGGCGGGTTACGCCAGCTGGTGGAAAGGAACCGTCGATCGGCGAGTACCGCGGCACCACGCCGCCGGGCGGCGGGAAAGTCGGTCACGAACCGGGGCAGGTTGGCGGCGGAGGCTCCGCGCCAGCCGTAGATCGATTGCATCGGGTCGCCGACGGCCGTCACGGACAGCGCGGTGTCCTGCGCTCGGCCGAACAACGAGGACAGCAGAACTCGCTGCGAGTGCCCGGTGTCCTGATACTCGTCGAGCAGGACGAGCCGGAAGCGCTCGCGTTCCGCGCGTCCCGCCTCGGCGTGGTCGGCGGCCAGACGCGCCGCCAGTGACATCTGCCGCCCGAAGTCCAGCCGGCCCTCTCGCCGCAGCGCCTCGTGCAGTCGCTCGACGAGGGGCAGCATCGCGATGCGATCGTCCTGGACGGACACCACCGTGGTCAGTGCCTTGGTCGGATCCCCGTCGCGCTGCGAAGGACCCGGCGGAAGGGTGGCCACGAGTATCGCGAGCGCATCGCGGACCGCCGGAAGATCGGCCGGCTCGACGAGATGCTCGGCCAGTTGACCGGACAGCGCCAGCACCTGCTGGGTGACCGTGGAGGGGATCTTGTCGGTGTCGATGTGGCCGTCCCAGTCGGACACCACCCGGAACGCGATCTGCCAGAGCTCGGTATCGGAGACCAGCGAGGTCGCCGGTTCCAGCGGCAGCACCATGCCGTATCGGTCGAGGAGCCGCCCGGCGTACGCGTGATACGTGGAGACCTCCGGCTCACCTGACACGATGTCCCGACGGAGGTCGCCGCTCGGATCCAGACGCGTGACGAGGTCGGACCCCGCGAGCCGCGACAACCGCTGTCGGATGCGCTGCGCCAACTGCTGGGCGGCCTTGCGGGTGAACGTCAGGCCCAGTACCTCGTCCGGCCGGACGAGCCGGTTGGCCACCATCCAGACCACCCGTGCGGCCATGGTCTCCGTCTTGCCCGCCCCCGCACCGGCGACCACCAGCAAAGGCCCTCGCGGCGCGGCGATCACCGCCGCCTGCTCGTCCGTGGGCGTCGGCAGACCCAGCGCACGAGCAAGGTCCGCGGGGTCGACCGTCGCGTCCACGCGCTCCTCGGATGCGGTGCCGCGCGTCATGCGTCGCCCCCCGTCATGCCCCCGTCACCCGACCTTTCACCGTCACCGGTCATCCTTCCGTCACCTGCCGCCCTCGATCCTGCGCGGGGCAGGCCGCCACCACCGGGCAGTGGCGGCACCCGTCGTTGACCCGCGCCTCGAACGTCGGCCCCCGCGTGGCCGCAGCCGCGGCAACGACGGTGTCTCGCCACTCCTCCAGCTGCTCCGTGGTGGGGGCGGGCTGTGTGCGTTCCACGGCGCCGGTGGAGCGATGGGTCTGCGCCACGTAGACGAGCCGGCCACCGCCGGGTTCGGCCGCCGGTTCGCCCTCGACGGCGCCGGCCGCGAGCGCCACCTGGTACGTCGCCAGCTGCGGATGCTCGGCGGCGGCCGTCTTGGTCACCGCGTTCTTGCCCGTCTTGACGTCGACCACCACCGGGCGGCCGTCCGGATCGTGCTCGAGGCGGTCGATCCGGCCCCGCAGCCGCACCGTGGGCTCGTCGGGCGACCGCGGCTCGAGCACCCCGTCGACAGGCACCTCGACGCCTGCTTCGGTCAACTCGCCACGGGAACGCTGCATCCAGTCGCGGAAGGTGTCGATCATGGCCGCCGTCCGCGCGAGCTCCCGTCGCGAGTACCACTCCGAGCCGAGATCCACTGCGCTCCAGGCCCGGTCGAGCTCCCGGCGAACTTCCTCCGCAGGAACACGCCCGGCGACCGCCTGCACGATGGTGTGGACGAGGTTGCCGGTGACCGCGTGGACGGTGTCGCCGTCCCGACCGCCGTGCCGCTCGAGCGCCCAGCGCAACGGGCAGGTCGACAACACCTCCACGGTCGACGGCGACAACGCGACGGCGGCCCCGCCCTCGCCGTCCTCCCCGTCCGCAACCCACAGGGCCGCCGTGGTGCTCGCCCCCCCGGTGCCGTACCAGGTGTCCGGATGCGCACCGGGAATGCCGGCCGCAGCGAGCCGAGCCAGCGCACCGACCGCCCGGGTATGTCGCCCGGGGTCCACCCGCGCCGCCGTCTCGTCGCACACGACCGCGCGCAGTTCGGCCACGATGTCGGGCAGGGCCAGCACACGGCTGTCCGCGATCCGGTCCGCACCGTCCGGCGTCCCCGTCGCACCCTCGTCCACCCGGACGCGGCCGGAGGCGATCAGCTCGTCGACGAACCGGGAGCGCAACGTCTCCTCGCCGCCGGTCACCGAGTCGACCGCGGTGACGAGCAGTGCCTCCCGCGCCCGCGAGCAGGCGGACAGGAACAGGCGACGCTCCTCGGCCAGCAGCGGTGCCGTGCGAGACAGTCGGCGGTCGACGTCGCCCGCGGCGGTGGTGACACCCGCGTCGACGTCGAGCAGGTCCTCGACACCGAGCAGCGTTCCGCGCGGACGGAGCGCCGGCCACAGCCCGTCCTGCACCCCCGCCACGACCACGACGTCCCACTCACGTCCGGCCGCCGCGTGGGCGCTCACGATTCGGACCGCGTCGGGGACGACGGTGGCGCGGCGCCCCTCGGTGGCCGGGATCTCCTGGTCGAGCACGTGATCGACGAAGCCGCCCAGGGTGCTGCGCGGAAGCGCGTCCACGTACGACGCGGCGGTGTCGAACAACGCGACCACGCTGTCGAGGTCGCGGTCGGCCTGGGCGCCGAGCGGGCCGCCCCGCGCCGACGCCGCGACCCAGCGCCGCTCCAGCGCGGTCGCCGTCCACGCGGCCCACAGCGCGTCCTCCACCCGACGCCCGTCCGGACCGACCGCCGCGGCCGCGGCGCGCACCACCTTGCGCACTCGGCGCAAGGGCGCGGCCTCGACGTCGGTCAACGTGTCGACGAGAGAGCCGACGTCGAGCGAGGTGGTGCCGGAGCTGCCGTCGCCGAGCACGGCGGTACCGGAGCTGCCGTCGCCGAGCACGGCGGTACCGGAGCTGCCGTCGCCGAGCACGGCGGTGCGGACCAGGTCCGCCGAGTCACGATCTCCGCCCCGAGCGACCTCCGCTCGGCGCAGGCCCCGGCGCAGACGGCGAAGCGACAGCGGGTCGGCCCCGCCGATGGGGCCTTCGAGCAGTGCGAACGCATCGTCGACAGTGAAGTCCGCCGCACCGGCCGGATCCGCGCTCCGGCTCGCGGCGACGGCACGCAGCACCCCGAGCAGGGACGCCGCCCCGCGTTGCCGCGACAACGGTAGGGCGGCGGCCGAAGTCACCACGGGAACGCCGGCAGCCAGCAACGCCCGCCGCAGCGGGGCCGCCGACCGGGGCACCGATCGCACGATCACGGCCATCTGGGACCAGGCGACACCGTCGCCGAGGTGCGCCCGACGCACGGTGTCCGCCACGACAGCCGCCTCCTTGGCGGCCGAGGTGGTGACGACCACCCGCGCCGGTGCGACGGCGCGGGTCCGCCTCGACGGGTCGGCCGCACCGCCGATCACCGCGTCGTCGACCGAATCGGCGGTCGGGTCAGCGGACCGGTCGACGACGACGTCGTCGCGATACCCGGATGCGCCGCGATGGTCGTGGCGACCGGGCAGGTTCCGGGCAACCTCCGCGGCCGCCGCGCCGACCGCGGCGGTGGCACGATGATTGTGCGTCAACACGATTCGCGTCTCCGGATCCTCCAGGAGGAACGCCGGGTCCGCGCCGCGGAAGGAATACACGGTCTGGTCCGGGTCCCCCACGACGAGCACCGTCCCGGCCCCGGACGCGACGGCGCGCACGATCGTGGCGGCCTGAGGATCGAGATGCTGCGCGTCGTCCACCAGGACGTGGCGGATCCGCGCGCGTTCGCGAGCGAGCAGGTCCGGATCGGTGGCGAACGCGGTGAGGGCCGAGCCGACGAGTTCCGCTGCGTCGAGGCCTGGTGACGTCGCCTCCGGCGTCTCGACCCCGACCGACCCACGCAGGACCATCGCCTGCTCGTACTGCGCGGCGAACTGTCCGACGGCGACCCAGGCCGGCCGCGCGTGCCGGCGACCCAGCTTCACCAGATCCTCCGGGCCCAGACCGCGTTCCGCGGCCCGGAGCACCAGGTTCCGCACCTCGGAGGCGAAGCCGGACAGCCCCAGCGCCGGTCGCAGGTGCTCCGGCCACCGCGTCGCGCCGTCGGCCAGTTCCCCCTGCAGCATCTCGCGCACGATCGAGTCCTGCTCCGCGCTCGTGAGCAACCGGGGCGGCGGATTGCCGTGGGCGGATGCCTGCAACCGCAGCACGGCGAAGGCATAGGAGTGCACGGTGCGCACCAGCGGCTCCCGCGTGGCCCGCCGGACGGACGCGCTCTCCCCGCGCGCCAAGAGCCCCGCGGTGATGCGTTCCCGCATGTCGACCGCCGCACGACGGGACTGGGTCAGGACGAGCACCGATTCCGGATCGACCCCCTCGTCCCGGATACGAGCCACCGCGACGTCCGCCACCAGCGACGTCTTACCCGTCCCCGGTCCGCCGAGTACCCGCCGGAACCCGGCGTCACCGGGAGCGAACAGCGAGGCACAGTCCACCGGCCACCGACGCTCGACCCGCTCCACGGGCAGCGGGCGCACCAAGCGCGCGCCCGCGACCGGCGCCCCGGCCGAGCCACCCGACGTCCTCTCCCTCATGCCGCGATTGCATCATGGGGGTCCGACACGACCGCCGCGCGAGGAGCTTCGATGACCGACCCGTCCGTTCATCTCTTCGGCCCCACCGACGGCCCGACGGTGCTCGCCGTGCACGGCATGACCGGGCACGGTCGACGCTGGCGGGCATGGAGCGAGCACCTGCCGCACGCGCGGGTGATCGCGCCGGACCTCATCGGTCACGGACACGCCCCGTACACACCGCCGTGGTCCATCGAGGCGCAGGTGGCCCGGTTGTCCGCGGTCCTCGCGGCCCATGGCGGCGGGCCCGCCGTGGTGGTCGGCCACTCCTACGGTTGCGCCCTGGCTCTGCACCTGGCCCGGACCGAGCCCGCCGCCGTCACCGGGCTCGTACTGCTCGACCCAGCGGCCGAACTACCGCCGGACAGCCTGCTCGAGGTCGCGGAATCGACCGTACGACACGACGACTACACCGACGCGGACGAGGCCCGCTCGGACAAGGTGCACGGCGCCTGGAACGACGTCCCGACCGAGCTGCTCGACGAGGAACTCGCGGAGCATCTGATCGACGCCGAGAACGGTCGGGTGCGGTGGCGCACGAGTACCGCGGCCGTGGTGGGGTCCTGGGGCGAACTGGCGCGCCCGATGGCCGTGCCGCCCGCGTCGGTCCCGACCGTGGTGGTGCGTGCGAGCCGGGTGCACCCGCCGTACCTGTCGGACGCGTGCCGGGAGCGACTGGCCGCGGAGCTCGACCACGTCACCTTCGTCGATCTCGACTGCGACCACATGGTCCCGCAGGCGAAGGGTCCGGAATCAGCGGCCATCGTCGCCGACCTGCTCACGACCACCGCGGCGGCGCCGCGTCAGTGACACCGCGGTGCTCGCGGGCGCCGATCCGCTCGTGGACCACGGTCACACCACCGCCTCGGGAACCGCGCGCGACGGGACCCGTTCCCTCGGGCCGGCGTTCGCGCCACCCATGAGCTCGGCCAACACGGCCACGGCGTCCTCGATCTCCTCGGGAGTGCGCGTGAACGGGATGCGCTGGCAGTCGTCGAACGCGTAACCGGTGCCGAATCGGGTTCCGGGGGCGAGCATCAGGCCACGCTCCCGCGCGCGATCGACGAGCTCCGTCGACCGCTCCCCCGCGGGCAGCGTGCACCAGAGCGACAGTCCGCCCGACGGCGACCGGAACGACCAGTCCGGAAGCGACCGGGTCAGCGCGGAGGTGAGCGCGTCGCGGCTCGCCCGCAGCTGATCGCATCGATGCGCGACGACGGCCTCGTAGTCGCCGAGCAGCTCGATCGCGGCGTACTGGTCGATCAGCGACACCGTCAACTGGCGCGCGCTGTAGACGGTCGCGACGGCGGCCAGGTGCGCCGCGTCGGCCCGGACCCACCCGACCCGGAGTCCGCCCCACACGGACTTGCTGAGCGACCCCACGGTCACCGCGGCGCGATCGGGCACCGGGGCGCCGAACGGTTCGGTCGGTCCGTGTCCGTCGAGGTCGAGGTCGACGGACACCTCGTCGATCACGGTCACCACACCGCGGCGATGGAGAGTCGCGGCCAGGCGACGACGCGTGTCGGTCGGCAGTACCGTGCCGGACGGGTTGGCATGATCGGGCATGAGGTAGGCGAGTACCGGATCGTGCTGCCGCGCAGCACGATCGGCGGCATCGACGAAGGCGTCCGGATCACTCGGATCGAGGGCGACGGGGATGCAGGTCGCGCCCACGGCACGGAGCGTGTCCAGCGCACCGGGGTACGTGGGGTGCTCCACCAGGACGCGGTTACCGGGCCCGACGAGCGCGGCGACCACCGCGTGGATCGCGTCGGTGGCGCCCGCGGTGATCATGATCTGGTCAGCCGTCGTCGGCAGACCCCGAGCGGTGTAGCGCCGCGCAATCGCCTCCCGCAGGCGGAAGGCCCCACCCGGCACGTACCCGGGGTGCGCCGACGTAGTCGCGATCCCGCGGGCGGCTGCCTCGTACGCGGCGCCGAGGAAAGACGACGCGGGCGGTGCGGCGTTGACGAACTCCAGGACGTCGGGCCCGTCACCGGTGACCAGCCGGCCCCAGGGACGGGTGTCCGATCGCGGAACCACGAACGTGCCGGCCCCGTGCACCGACGTGAGCACGCCCTGCTCGCGAAGCTCCCGGTAGGCGGAGGCGACCGTGACCCGCGAGACCCCGAGGACGCGGGCCAGCACGCGCTCAGACGGCATGCGCGCGTCGGCCGCGACGGCACCGTCCTCCACGAGCCGCTGCAGATCGCGCGCCAGGCTCGCGTACATCGGCCCGACGCGTCCGAGCACAGCGGTCATGTCGAGGCTCTGCGCGAGTGTGCGGGCCGTGACGGACTCCCGGAGGCGGGACGGTTCGGTCATGAGTCCACTCTCGCACAGTGGACCGCTCGCGGACACCCTCGACCGGTCCACACTCGATTCCATGATGTTCGGTGGACTGCTCTTCCTCCTCGTACTGGCCCTTCTCGCCACGGCAGCGACGGTGCGCTCCGGTGGCCGATGCGCCCCGGCCGGCCCGCCGCGTAGCCACGTCGTCGGCGGCGACGCGGTCGACGGACGACGCCTGCACTAGGCTCGGGTGATGCCGGAACGCTCTCCTGGCGTCGACGCGATCGTTCTCGCCGGAGGTCGCGGCTCTCGGATGCCGGGCACCGACAAGGTCCTCGCGACGGTCGACGGACGCACACTCCTCGGCCACGCTCTGGCGGCCACGGCGTTCTGCGATCGGGTCGTGGTCGTCGGTCCGCGCCCTCCCGACCTCGATGCCCCCGCCGCGACCGATCTCCGATTCACCCGCGAGACACCGCATTTCGGTGGTCCCGTCCGCGCACTGCGCGCCGGACTCGCGGCGATCGAGCGGGGCGAGGAGTACGTGACTCCGTCCGACGACGACGTGGTTCTCACGGTGTCCGCCGATCTGCCGTTCGTTCACGAGAACGCGCTGCGCAGCCTGGTCGGCGCCCTTCGCTCCCGGGAGGCGGACGCCGTGTTCGCCACCGACGGCGCGGGCCGCGTCCAGTACCTGGTCGGCGCCTGGCGCCGCGGCGCGTTGCAGCGCGGTGTCGCCGCCGCGCTGGACGGCGTCGACGACACCATGGAACGCGGGCCCTCGGTGCGTGCGGCGCTGCCACAGGCCACGGCGACGCTCGCCCTCGACGACGTCGAGGACGTCGACACGCCCGAGGACCTCGCGGCGGCGCGCACCCGGGCCGAGCGGCTCCCTGATCTCGACCGCGCGCGTCGGGCGATCCGCGCCCGCCTCGCTCCCCTGCCGAGTCGACCTGGCCGACCGTCCGATCATTCGGGTGGGTGCCTGGCGGACCCGATGGTGGCCGTGCGCCCGTTCCCGCACTTCGACACCTCTGCGATGGACGGGTGGGCGGTGGCCGGACCGGGACCGTGGGTGGTCGACGACCGCGTCGTCGTCACCGCCGGAGCCGGCGGGACGACCGCCGTCGCCGACGGACGGGCGGTCCGCATCGCCACCGGTGCACCGGTTCCCGTCGGGACCACCGTGATTCGCGACGAGTTCACCGTGCGCTCGGGTGCCGACCTCCGCCGACGGCCCGACGCCCCGACGCGCGACGACGCCCGACGGGTCGGCGAGGACTGGGCCGTCGGGGCGGTACTCGCCCCGGCCGGTCACCCGATCACTCCCGCCCTGGTGTCGACGGCGCTGTCCGCGGGCGTGGAGTCGGTGTTGCTCCGCGCTGCGCCGCGCGTGGACGTGGTGCTCTCCGGTGACGAACTGTCGGACCTCGTGGACCCGCCGCCGGGGGCGATTCGCGACACCGTCGGTCCCGTTCTGCCGCAGTACCTTCGGTGGTGCGGCCTGAACCCGGCGTCGACCCGCCGCTGCCGCGACACCGACGACGACTTCGACGCGGCGCTCGCCGACGGCGACGCGGACGTGGTGGTGATCGTGGGCGCCACCGGGTTCGGCGCGGCAGACCCGCTGGCCGGTGCACTGGCCCGCGCCGGTGCCCGTCCGATCGTGCGCGGACTGGCGTGCCGCCCGGGCGGCTCGACGTCGGTGTCGGTGACACCGTCCGGTCGCCTCGTGATCGGACTCCCCGGCAACCCGTTCGCGGCGGTCGCTACCGCCTGCGCGATCCTGCCGGACGTCGCGCGAGCCCTCACGGGCGGACGCGCGCCGCGACGCCAGTACGGCCTTCCGGCACAACCGATCTCGTCGTCCCCCGTCACGCGCCTCCTGCCCGCGACGACGACGGAGGACGGACGGTGGCGCGTCGCGGACTCCGTTCGCACGGCCCACCTGGCCGCGCTGGTGGACTGCGACGCGCTGGCGGCGGTCAGTCCCGGCCGGGAGCCGACCGATGCGGTCGAGATCGTGCCGCTGCCGCCGAGATGAGGTCGACCCCGGCTCGATAGCGGGCCACCACCAGCTCGGTCACACCCGGGTGCACGCCCAGCGGTTCGGTCACTCCGGCTGCTCCCGTCGCACCGAGCCGGGTGTGGAACAGCCCCGGCGCCAACAGGTACGACGCGATGACGACACGATCGCCCTCGGCATGTGCCGTCGCCACGACGTCGGCGACGCGGGGCTCCCCGGTGGCGACGTAGGCCACCTCGACCGGACGACCGACCACGGTCTCGAGCTGATCCGCGGCGGTCCGGACGTCGGCCAGCGCTCGCACGTCCGACGAGCCGGCCGCGGCCAGCACCACCCGATCCCCGGGCCGCAGACCCGTCTCCCGGAGTCGCTCGCCCAGCACCCGTGCGAGCGCGGGGTCGGGGCCGATGGCCGGCGTGACGTGCACGTGCCGATGACCGCTCTCGGTGATCTCGCGCGGCAGATCCGCGTGCACGTGATATCCGGACGCGAGGAACGCGGGGACGGCGATCACCGGCGCGTCGGCCGGGAGGTCCCGCAGGACGTCCGCGGGCGAGGGTCCGAGAACGTCCACGAACGCCACCCGCACCGACGGGCCGGGCCGGGAATCGGAATCGGACAGGACGACCGAGACGGCATCGGCCAGCCGGGCGATCGTCTCGACGCCGGCGGGGTTGCGCGTGCCGTGGGCGACGAGCAGCAGAACAGGATCGGTCACGGCACGCGCTCCTCGTGGTCGACGGTGGGGACACCGTCGTCGGGCGACGGGTCCAGGTCCAGGCGGTACCCCCGCTTCACGACGGTCGCGATGGCGCCCGGGGCGTCGAGGGCCGACCGCAGCCGGGCGACAGCGGTCTCGACCGCATGGGTGTCGTCCCCACCGCCGGGCAGTGCCGCGAGCAGGTCCTCGCGCGACACGACGGCGCCGGGGCGACGGGCCAGCGCGTCGAGGACGGCCAACCCGGCGCGGGGCACCGCACGCGGCTCCCCGTCGACGAGCACCGTGGTCGCGAGCATGCGCAGGGCGTGGCCGCCGCAGTGCACGGTGGGAACGCGGGCCGGCAGCTCGTCCGCCACGTGCCGCACCAGCGCACCGACGCGGGCACGCGCGGGAGCCGTGGTCGGAATGCCCATCGCGTCGAACGGTCCGGCCGTGACCGGTCCCACGCAGACCGGTACCACTCGGGTCCGGAACGCGTGTTGGAGCGGAGCGACCAGGCCTGTCTCCGCCGCCCGCATCATCATCGACGCGACCGCGGGGGCGCTGGTGAAGGTGACGGCGTCGAGCTCGCGGCAGACCGCCGCCTCGATCAGCCGGTCCATCGGTGCCGGGTCGTCCGGCGGCACCCACCGGTACACGGGCACCGGGACGACGGTGGCGCCGGCGTCGCGTAGCCCGTCGCAGAAGTCCGGCAGCGGTTCCCACTCGGTGGTGGCTCCGTGCAGCTGCACCGCGACGCGCAGTCCGCGGACCCCGTCGGCGAGCAGGTGCGAGAGCACCTCCGCGGAGGATTCCGATTCCGGGGACCACTCCTCGCGCAGGCCGGCGGCGCGCAACGCCCCGGTGGCCTTGGGGCCGCGGGCGATGACCCGCCCGGCCGAGAGCGCGCCGAGCAGCTCGTCCGCCATGCCCCATCCCTCCGCCGCCTCGACCCAGCCGCGGAACCCGATTCCCGTGGTGGCGACCGTCAGATCCGGCGGCGCGGCGACGATCTCGCGGGTCCGAGCCTCGAGTTCGACGTCGTCGGCCAGCGGCACGAGGCGGATGGCCGGCGCATGCAGCACCTCCGCGCCCCGCCGCGTGAGCAGCGTCGCCAGCTCGTCGGCCCGGCGCGCTGCCGTGATTCCGATCCGGAACCCGGTCAGCGGGCGGTCGGGGTCGGCCACTCCCACCGGAGAGGAGGGGTCGGACGATCGAGTCACGGCGTGGAGTACTCCGTTCCGCTCGTGCGGGGCCGGTCCGCGACGGCGATCAGACCGTCGCGCACCCGGACCTCGTAGGTGTCCAGAATGACGGTGGGCTCGTCGAGGCAACGGCCGTCCACCAGCGAGAATACCTGCTTCAACAGAGGCGAGGCGACGGTCGGCTCGCCGGCCCGGTCCCCCACCAGGCCGCGGGACATCACGGCGGCGCACCCGAAGGGGTCGATGTTGTCGACGGCGTACACGCTGTCGTCGGTCAACCGGAAGACGGCCACCTGCCGTCCGTTCGGCAGCAGGACGGCGGCGCCGCGGCCGGGAACGAGAAAGTCCAGGCGCGCGGCGGGAACCCACCGGTCGGTCGAGTGCGAAGCAACGGGACGGGAATCGATGACGGTCATGGATACCTCCTGGAGTGGTGACCCGCAGCCAGTTCTACGGGGCAGGTGTTTCTCGTCGGTTACGGCGCCGTTGCCCGTGTGTGTGGTCCTGACGGTCGGCCCTAGCGGGTGGTGCTCGGCATCCCCAGCAGCACCGGAACCTTGCGGGCCCCGGACTCGTCGAAGGCGACGGTGGGGTCCGGCTCGGCGGGGGCGTTGACGAACGAGACGAACCGCGCCAGCTTCTCCTCGTCCTCGAGAACGCCCTTCCACTCGTCGCGATAGCCCTCGACGTGCGCGGCCATCGCCGCCTCGAGGTCGGCCGCGATGCCCAGGGAGTCGTCGCAGACCACGCTCCGAAGGTGATCGAGCCCGCCCTCGAGGCTCTCGATCCACGGTGCCGTCCGCTGCAGCCGGTCCGCGGTGCGGACGTAGAACATCAGGTAGCGATCGATGTAGCGCACCAGCGTCTCGTCGTCGAGACCGGAGGCGAGCAGGACCGCGTGCTTCGGCGACTGTCCGCCGTTGCCGCCGACGTAGAGGTTCCAGCCGCTCTCGGTGGCGATGATGCCGACGTCCTTGCTGCGAGCCTCCGCGCACTCGCGCGCGCAGCCCGAGACGCCGAACTTGATCTTGTGCGGTGCCCGCAGACCCCGATAGCGGTGTTCGAGATCGACGGCCATGCCCACCGAGTCCTGCACGCCGTACCGGCACCAGGTCGAGCCGACGCAGCTCTTCACGGTGCGCAGGGACTTGCCGTAGGCCTGACCGCTCTCCATACCGGCGTCGACCAGCCGCTTCCAGATCGCGGGCAGCTGCTCCACCCGGGCTCCGAACATGTCGATGCGCTGGCCGCCGGTGACCTTGGTGTACAGACCGAAATCGCGAGCCACCTCGCCGATCACGATGAGCTGTTCCGGCGTGCACTCCCCGCCCGGCATCCGGGGCACCACGGAGTACGTGCCGTTCTTCTGGATGTTCGCGAGAAAGTGGTCGTTTGTGTCCTGCAGCGCGGCCTGCTCGCCGCCCAGGATGTGCTCCGACGACGTCGACGCCAGGATCGACGCCACGACGGGCTTGCAGATGTCGCACCCGGCGCCGCGACCGTGCGCCGCGACCAGGCCGGAGAACGTCCGGATCCCGGTGGCCGACACGATCTCGAACAGCTCGCGTCGGGACTGGGAGAAGTGCTCGCACAACGCCTTCGACATCTCGACACCCGCCGCGGCCAGCAGCTGCTTGAGCGAGGGCAGGCAGCCCCCGCACGTGGTGCCGGCGGTGGTGCATCCCTTGAGCGCGGCCAGGTCGCACGCACCGTCCGCGATCGCCGAGCAGATCGCGCCCTTGGTGACGCCGTTGCAGGAGCAGACCTCCGCGTCGTCGGGCAACGCCGAGATCCCCATCTTCTCGCCGGCCGGCGAGATCAACGACGCCGGATCGCCGGGCAGCGGGCGGCCCACCATCGGCCGCAGCGTCGCGTACGCGGACGCGTCGCCGACCAGGATGCCGCCGAGCAGGGTCGAGGCGTCGTCGGACAGGACCAGCTTGGCGTAGGTCCGCTTCGCGGCGTCGTTGAGCACCACCTCGAGCGCGCCGTCGGTGACGCCGAGTGCGTCGCCGAAGCTGGCGACGTCGACACCCATCAGCTTGAGCTTGGTGGACAGGTCCGCACCGGGGAATTCCGCTGCGCCGCCGACCAATCGGTCGGCCACGACCTCAGCGGTGGAGTATCCCGGCGCCACCAGCCCGTAGCAGCGTCCGTCGACGGCGGCGCATTCGCCGATGGCCCAGACGTGCGGATCCTCGGTACGGCAGGTCGTGTCCGTGAGGACGCCGCCGCGCTCGCCGAGGGGAAGCCCGGCCTCACGAGCCAGGGCATCGGCGGGGCGCACGCCGGCCGAGAAGACGAGCAGCGACGCGTCGATCACGGTCCCGTCCGCCAGGGTGACGTCGATACCGTGGCCGTTGTCCGCGACTGCCGACGTGCCGACGCCGGTGTGGACGACGACACCCAGTTCGGAGACCAGCCGCTTCAGCAGCGCACCGCCGCCCTCGTCGACCTGCAGCGGCATCAGTCGCGGTGCGAACTCCACGACGTGCGGCGTCATGCCCAACTGCCGCAACGCATTCGCCGCTTCGAGTCCGAGCAGACCGCCGCCGACCACCACGCCCACCGCACCCTCGCCCGCCGCGTCGGCGCAGGCGCGAATCCGGTCGAGATCGTCGACGGTGCGGTAGACGAAGCAGCGATCGAGGTCGTGGCCGGGCACCGGCGGCACGAACGGGTACGAGCCGGTGGCCAGGATCAGCGCGTCGTACGCGACGGAGTCCCCATCCGAGGTGACGACGACGCGTCGGTCGCGATCGACCGACACGGCCCGTACCCCGGTGCGCAGCGTGACGGCGTCGTCTGCGGCGTACTCGTTCCCGGCGAGCGCAAGCTCGCGGTGGTCCCAGGTGCCCACGTAGGACGACAGGCCCACCCGGTCGTACGCCGGGATCGGCTCCTCGCACAGCACGGTCACGGTCCAGTCGCCGTCGGTGTCGCGGGCACGCAGCGCTTCCACGAATCGGTGGCCGACCATGCCGTGTCCTACGACGACTGCGGTGCGGGTCATGTCGAGCTCCTCACGAGACTGGTGGGGCGGGGATCGGGCGACGAAGCGGGGGCGGGTGGATCGGCGGTGGGTGGGTCTGCGGTGGGTGGATCGGCGGTGGGTGGATCGGCGGTGGGTGGATCGGCACGGTGCAGCCACTCGCAGAGTCCGTCGACGGCCGAGACGCAGCTGCCGCAGCCGGTGGTGGCGCGGGTCGCCTGCGCCATCGCGGCGGTGGTGTGACACCCGCGTCGCCAGGCCGCCACCAGGTGCTTCTTGGTGACGGTGTTGCAGCGGCAGACCACGGCCGCGTCGGGCATGGTCGACGGCGAGGTCGTCTCGGCAGGACCGCCGGCCAGGTGCCCCAGCAGCAGGGTCATGCGGTCGCTCGGGACGGGTGTGCCGGCGTCGAAGTACTGGCCGAGCGTGCCCACCACCTCGGGGTTGCCGAGCATGACGGCGCCGATCAGGCGGTCCTTGCGGACGAGCACCTTGGCGTAACGGCCACGGGTGGGGTCGCTGAGGGTGAGGACTTCGGTCTCGTCGTCGTCGGGCGTCTCGACGCAGCCCATCGAGGCGAGGTCGATGCCGTGCGCCTTGAGGCGCGTCACCACGGCGCTGCCCTCGTAGGCGGAGCCGTCGACGCCGCACAGGTCGTCGGCGAGGACGGCTGCCATCTCCCAGGCCGGCTGCACCAGTCCGTACACCTCGCCGCGATGCTCGGCGCAGTCGCCGATCGCGCGGATGTGGGGGTCGGAGGTGCGCAGCCGGTCGTCGACCACCACGGCGCGCCCGACGGTGAGTCCGCACGCGACGGCGAGGTCGGTGTTCGGGCGGGCGCCGGCGGTGACCACGACGAGATCGGCGTCGACGCACGTGCCGTCGGTCAGGTCGACCTGCAGCGCACCGTCGACGTGTCGCACGGCGGCGGCCCGGGCGCCCAGGGCGATGTCCATGCCCAGTTCCCGCAGGACGCGGGCGAGGACGGCTCCCCCGGCCCGGTCGAGCTGCTTCTCCATGGGGTGGGTCTTGGGATGGACGACGGTGACCTGCGCGCCGCGCAGCGCGGCGCCGCGGGCGGCCTCGACGCCCAGCAGGCCGGCACCGACGACGACGACGCGGGATCCGGGCCCGGCCGACGCGGCGATGACGGCACAGTCCTCGAGCGTGCGGAAGGTGACGACGCCCGGCGCCGGCTGCCCGTCGTCGTCACGCAGACCCGGGACCGGCGGCAGCGCCGCGGACGAGCCGGTGGCGAGGACCAGCGTGTCGTAGGTGTCGGTGCGACCGTCGGATCGGGTGATCGTCCGGCGCGCGCGATCGATACCCGTCACGCTCACCCCGAGGTGCGTCCGGTCGGCGTGGTCGTCGGCCCACGACGAGGGACGCAGCCCGATGTCCTCGGGGCGCAGTCGACCCGCGACCACGGTGGAGAGCAGGATGCGGTTGTACGCGGGGTGCGGCTCGTCGCCGTACACGACCACGCGGACGCGCTCGCCGGCCGGGTCGCGGCGGAGAACCTCGTCCTGCAGCCGTGCGCCGGCCAGACCGTTGCCGACCACGACGACGCGGTGCGGTGCGGTGGAATCGGTCATGACGCGCGCTCCAATCGCACGGCGGCGACCTTGAATTCGGGCATGCGGCTGGTGGGATCGAGAGCGTCGTTGGTCACCAGGTTGGCGCGCTCGGCCCCGGCGAAGTGGAACGGGAGGAAGACGGTGTCGAGCCGCATCGTCGCCTCGGTCTTCACCCGGGCGCGGGTGGTTCCGCGACGTGAGACGACGGACGCGGCGTCTCCGTCGGCGAGGCCGGCTCGCTCCGCGGTGTCCGGGTGGACCTCGACGAACATCGGTCCCGTCGCGTCGACCAGCTCGGCGACGCGGCGGGTCTGAGCGCCCGACTGGTAGTGCGCGAGGACCCGGCCCGTCGTGGCGAGCAGGGGGAAGTCCTCGTCGACGGTCTCCGCGGGTCCGACGTGATCGACCACGGTGAATCGTGCACGCCCACTGGGGGTTCGGAACCGGTCGAGGAAGAGTCGCGGTGTCCCCGGGTGATCGACGGCGGGGACCGGCCAGTGCAGCGCCTCGCCGGCGTCGAGCCGCGCGTAGGTCACTCCGGAGTAGTCGGCCGGGCCACCGGCCGAGGCACGGCGGAGTTCCTCGAACGCCGTGGCCGCGTCACGCGGGAAGCGGTCCGCGGGCTGGCCGAGCCGCTCCGCCAGGTCCGCAAGAATGTCCAGCTCACCGCGAGCGCCGTCCGGAGCGCGAAGTGCCCGGCGGCGACGCAGGATTCGCCCTTCCAGGGACGTCATGGTGCCCTCCTCCTCCGCCCACTGGAGCGTCGGCAGCACCACGTCGGCGCGAGCAGCGGTCTCGGACAGGACGAAATCCGTCACCACCAACAGCTCGAGGGCGTCGAGGCGGTCGACGACGTGCGCGGCACGGGGTGCGGAGACGGCGAGGTTGGACCCGTGCACCAGCAGCGCGCGCGGGCCGTCGGCACGGCCGAGGGAATCGAGCAGTTCGTACGCACTCCGGCCCGGACCTGGTAGGTCGGCCGGGTCGATACCCCACACGCCCGCGACGTGCTCTCGCGCGGCGGGATCGGAGATCGATCGGTAGCCGGGCAGCTGGTCCGCCTTCTGCCCGTGCTCGCGTCCGCCCTGACCGTTGCCCTGCCCGGTGATAGCCCCGTAACCGGTCCCCCGGTTGCCGGGCAGACCGAGAACCAGCGCCAGGGCGATGACGGCGGAGACCGTGTCGGTCCCGGACGCGTGCTGTTCGGCGCCGCGTGCGGTGAGAACGTAGGCACCGGTCCCGGCGTCGCGGGACTCCGCGAGGGCGCGGACGGTCTCGCGCATCCGCGAGACCGGAACCCCGGTGACCCGCTCGGCCCGCTCGGGCCACCACTGCGCGGCCGTCGCCCAGTAGGCGTCGAACCCCTCGGTGCGCTCGTCGAGGTAGTCGCGATCGGCGTAGCCCTCGACGACGGCGAGGTGCGTCATACCCAGGGCGAGAGCGAGATCCGTTCCCGGCGAGAGCTGGAGATGCACACCGCCGGCCGCGAGCGCCCGGTCGACCGTCGGGGTGCGTCGTGGATCCGCGACGATCAGCCCCCCGGCCGCCGCGGCGGTGGCGAGGTGCGCGGTGAAGGGCGGCATGGTCTCCGCGACGTTCCCGCCGAGGATCAGCACGGCGCGGGCGGATCCGATGTCCGACACCGGGAACGGCAGGCCCCGGTCGAGTCCGAACGCCCGGTTACCCGCGGCCGCGGCCGACGACATGCAGAAGCGACCGTTGTAGTCGATGTTGGAGGTGCCCAACGCGACGCGCGCGAATTTGCCCAGCAGGTAGGACTTCTCGTTGGTCAGGCCCCCCGCCCCGAACACGCCCACCGAATCCGGCCCGTGCTCGGCACGGAGCTTCCTCAGGGTGCTCGCGACCAGGTCGAGTGCGTGCTCCCAGGAGGTGGGGACCAGATCCCCGTCCACCCGGACGAGCGGAGTGGTCAGTCGATCCTGGACGCGCAGCACGTCGGCCGCCGTCCATCCCTTGCGGCACAACCCGCCCCGGTTGGTGGGGAACTGCCGTGGTTCGACCGTCGCCGTCGCGGGTCCGTCGCCGGTGACCGTCATGGCGCACTGCAGTCCGCAGTAGGGACAGTGCGTGGCGGTACCGACGGCCGCGGGCTCGCGCCGGTCGGTGACCGGACCGATCTCGACGACGGTCATACCGCCACCGTTGCGCGATTCGACCGGCGCAGGTAGACCCCGTAGGTCACCCCGGCGCAGGCGACGTAGAAGCCGAGGAAGACCCAGAACGCGTTGGTGGCGGACTTGTCCGCGCCGGTGTAGGCCGCTCGCAGGACCAGGTTGATGCCCACGCCACCCAGGGCGCCGACGGCACCGGCGATGCCGATCAGCGCGCCGGACATGGTGCGGGACCAGGCGGCCCGCTCCTCGGCGGTGGCCTCGGTCATCGCCGCGGCCTTCGCCGCGAAGATGGCGGGGATCATCTTGTAGACCGACCCGTTGCCCAGCCCGGACAGGACGAACAGGGCGATGAAGCCCACCACGTACGCGGTCATCATGGTGCCGGTCGCGGCGCCCGGTGAGGCGTCGTCGATCATGCCGGTGGCCACCAGGATGCCGGCGGAGAAGATCATCGCCACGAAGGTGTAGAGCGTGATGCGTCCGCCGCCGAGTCGGTCGGCGAGCTTGCCGCCGATCGGTCGGGACAGCGAGCCGAGAAGCGGTCCGAGGAACGCGATCTGGGCGGCGAGCAGCGAGGCGCGCGCCTGCAGAGCGGGAGTGACCGGGCCGCCGTCGGTGAGGCCGGCGAGGAAGTTGATCTGCAACACCTGCCCGAACGCGAAGCTGTAGCCGATGAACGAGCCGAATGTGCCGATGTAGAGGAACGCGATCCACCACGAGTCGGAGTGGCGGAGAACGTCGATCATGGAGCGGCCGTTGGTCTTCTGGTTGTCGAGGTTGTCCATGAACATCGCGGCGCCGACGGCGGCGATCGCGATGAGCACGAGATAGACGGCGCAGACGATCTCCGGCGCGGTGTTGCCGACGGTCGCGATCACCAGCAGGCCGAGCAGCTGAATGACCGGGACACCGATGTTGCCGCCGCCCGCGTTCAACCCCAGGGCCCAGCCCTTCTCACGCTGCGGGTAGAACGCGTTGATGTTGGTCATCGACGACGCGAAGTTGCCGCCGCCGAGGCCCGCGAACGCCGCCACGATCAGATACGTCGTGTACGAGGCGGGGTTGACCATGAACCACAGCGTCAGCACCGTGGGGACCAGCAGCACCAGCGCGCTGAACACGGTCCAGTTGCGGCCGCCGAAGGTGGCGGTGGCGAAGGTGTACGGAATACGCAAGACCGCACCCACCAGCGTGGGGACGGCCACCAGGAAGAACTTCCCGGCGGGATCGATGCCGTAGACGTCCATCGGCATGAACAGGACCATCACCGACCAGATCGACCAGATGGAGAAGCCCACGTGCTCGGCCACCACCGACCAGATCAGGTTGCGACGGGCGATCTGCTTGCCGCCGGCCTCCCAGGCCTCGACGTCCTCGGGGTCCCAGTGAGCGATGCGGTGGTTGTGCACCACCGGGGCTGCGGACGTCGGTGCTGTGGACGTCGCTGCGTTGTGGTCCGACACACTGGTCACGGACGGCCTCCTGATCTCGGGGAAGCCCAAAGATAGGAAACTCGTGTTGCGGGAACGCTTCTGGTTGTGACCGGTCGATGAATTCGACCTCACGCTCGCAGCGGGGGCGCGGTGAGGTCGGTGTTACGGGGTGCTCGGTGCGCGACTGCGCCGGGTTCGAGCTGCGCTGCGCACCCGCGGTCGGCGAGATCCGCGGCAGTTTCGGTGATGCGCGCGGGTTGCAGCTGCGTCGGATCGCTGGAACCGGCGCGGCTCGGGTTCACGCTCGGCCCGTGCCGATCCGCGCGACTTCCAGTGATCCGCGTCGGCTGCAGCTGCGGCGGATCGCTGGAACCGGCGCGGATCGGGTTCACGCTCGGCCCGTGCCGATCCGCGCGACTTCCAGTGATCCGCGCGGGTTGCAGCTGCGGCGGATCGCTGGAACCGGCGCGGATCGGGTTCACGCTCGGCCCATGCCGATCCGCGCGACTTCCAGTGATCCGCGTGGGCTGCAGTTGCGGCGGATCCCCGGAACCGGCGCGGATCGGGTTCACGCTCGGCCCATGCCGATCCGCGCGACTTCCAGTGATCCGCGTGGGCTGCAGTTGCGGCGGATCGCTGGAACCGTCGCGGATCCGACCGCCCCCTGTCGCTACTGCGCTTGGTCCGGAGTCGGCGCGGATCGGGTCCACGCACAGCCGCTTCCGATCCGCGCGACTTCCAGTGATCCGCGTGGGCTGTAGCTGCGGCGGATCACTGAAACCGGCGCGAATCCGACCGCCCTCCGGGGCCTGACCAATGCCGCCGAGTGCTGGAACCGGCGCGGATGGGGTTCATGCTCGGCCTGTGCCGATCCGCGCGACTTCCAGTAATCCGCGTGGGCTGCAGTTGCGGCGGATCCCCGGAACCGGCGCGGATCCGGTCCACGCTCGGCCCCTGCCGATCCGCGCGACTTCCAGTGATCCGCGCGGGTTGCAGCTGCAGCGGATCACTGCAACCGGCGCGGATCGGGCCCGGCTACGGGGTGTGGCGGGCGGCGAGCACGTCCTCGAGCACCCGCGGTCGGCAGGCGGCGCGCGCGGCGACCAGCAGGACGACGACTGCCCCGGTGAGGAAGGCGAAGGACCACGTCCACGCGCCCGACGCCTCGTGCAGGGCGCCGAACAGCAGCGGACCGGAGCACGCCACCAGGTATCCCACTCCCTGCGTGAACCCGGACAGCGCGGACGAGCCCTTCTCGGTGCGAGTCCGCAGGTTGATGAGTGTCAGGGCCAGGGGGAACGTCGTCGGGCCCGCGCCGACCAGCACCACCCAGAGCAGCGTCAGGTGTCCCGGCGAGAAGTACAGCCCTGCGAACCCGGCGAGGAAGAACGCCGCACAGGCAACGGCGACGGGGAACGGGTTCACCATCCGCGTCGCCAACCACGGAGCCACCAACGACGCCGCCAGTCCGAGCGCGCTGAACACACCGACGGCGACGCCACCCGCACTCTCGGACACACCCGACTCGACGAGCAACGACGGCAGCCAGGCGAACAAGGAGTAGGTGATCAGCGACGTCATGCCGAACATGAGCGCCATCCCCCACCCGAGGGACGTCCGCCACGGAGCGACCCGCGGGCCGGCGGGGGCCGGGGACTCCGACTGCGGAGCGGTCACGGGGGTCGCCGTCGTGGTGCGCGACCGTCGGTCGAACACGCCGACCGCGAACCACGGCACGGCCGCCGCGACGGCCGCGAGACCCCAGACGGCGAGGGACGCTCGCCAGCCGAGGGCATCGGCGACCGGGACGGCGGTGAGCGACGGAACGATCGTGCCGAACTGTAGGAAGCAGATGTAGACGGTGCTCATCACCGCCACGCGGTCGGAGAAGTACCGCTTCACCAGCGGCGGAATGACGACGTTGCCGACGCCCATGCCCGCCAGCGCCACCGCGGACAGCAGCACCAGGCTCACGGTCCCCGGTGCGTACGAGCGCGCGACAATCCCTACCGCCGTGACCAGCGCCGCGACGAGCGCCGTGCGTTCCAGTCCGAGGCGCACGGCGATCGCGGGTGCTGCGACGCCGAACACCGCGAACATGAGCGTCGGCACCATGCCCAGGACGCCGATGACTCCGGCCCCGAACCCGAGGTCGTCACCGATGCGCGGGAAAAGCGGTGAGATGGACGTCACCGCGGACCGCAGGGTGAACGCCGACAGCACGATCGCGGCGAACACGAGGACGCGCCCGCGGATCAGCGGCAGCGGCGCAGGGCGAGATGCGGTGGAGGTGGGCGTCGACACCGAAAAATCATAGGATGACTTCGTTCGTCGGGGCAAAGACCCGTCGTCGCAGACAAGAAAGACAGACCCGCCCCGATCGGAGGAGACCGCGTGCCGCCCGCCCGCCCCAGCCTGATCGACCGGGTCACCGACCGCCTGCGCCGCGAGATCGAGAACGGTACGTGGCCCGTCGGGACTCGCATCCCCACCGAAACCGACCTGGTCGGCCTCACCGGCGCGGGCCGCAACACGGTGCGCGAAGCGGTGGGAGCCCTCGTCCACGCCGGCATGCTGGACCGTCGTCAGGGATCCGGGACGTACGTCGTCGCCGCCTCCGACGTCCAAGCCACCGTCGGACGGTTCCTCGCCGCCTCGCGGTCTCGCGACGTGCTCGAACTCCGACAGGCACTCGACGTCACCGCCGCCACCCTGGCCGCTCGTCGACGGACCGACGACGACGTCCGGACCCTGTGCGACATCCGTGACCGACGGCAGCGGTCCTGGGACAGTGACCGCGCCGAGGCACTCGCCCTCGACACGGCGCTGCACCGCGCGATCGTCGCGGCCAGCCACAACGCGGTGTACCTCGAGTTCTACGACCTCGCCCTCCCCACCATCGAGGAATCCGTGTCCCGACACGTCGCCGAGACCCGCCGCGGGTTTCACGACGAGCACGGGGCTCTCGTCGACGCCGTGATAGCGGGAGACCCCGACGCCGCCGCCGCGGCCGCACGACAACTCTTCGCCGAGGTGTCGGCCCACTACTCGGACTGAGTTCGCGCCGAGCCCTCGCCCGATCCGCGCCGGTTCCAGCACTCCGCCGCAACTGCAGCCCACGCGGATCACGGAAACCCCAGCGGATCCGGAGCCACCCGAACCACACCCTGTCACCACACCGACCACCACCGGTTGGCCCACGTCACGACGGGCCGGACCGCGTAACACGGCCGTCACCTCGGATACGCAAGTGTCACACCGATTCTGCGATCCGGAAACACCCGCTTCGTACCGTTCTCCTCGCATACAGCGCTGTATACGCTTCTGTACCCGCACACCTGCGCCGACCCGGAAAAGGTCGAGAACTGCTCGTGCGCACCATCATTCGTCACTGCATCGACCCGAGAGGTCCACCCGCCATGGAAGCACGCTCCCGTCGCCACCTTCGCTCTCCACTCGTCGTCACCCCGGCCCTGATCGCCGTCGTCGGCCTCACGCTCTCCGCGTGCGGTGCCCGCGCCGGAGACACTGCGGAGTCCGGTGCCGCCGGTGCACCGGCGTCCTGTGTGGACACCAGCGGAGACACCGTCAAGATCGGATCGCTGAACTCACTGTCGGGAACGATGGCGATCAGCGAAGTGACGGTGCGGGATTCGATCGCGCTCGCGGTCGAACAGATCAACGCGTCCGGAGGTGTGCTCGGCAAGCAGCTGCAGATCGTGGCCGAGGACGGCGCGTCGGAGCCGACGATCTTCGCGGAGAAGGCCGACAAGCTGATCAGCAGCGACTGTGTCGCCGCGGTGTTCGGCGGCTGGACGTCCTCGTCACGCAAGGCGATGCTGCCGGTCTTCGAGGACAACGACGCCCTGCTCTACTACCCCGTTCAGTACGAGGGCCTCGAGGCGTCGAAGAACATCTTCTACACCGGTGCGACGACCAACCAGCAGATCGTGCCCGCGCTCGACTACCTGAAGGAGAAGGGCGTCAAGTCCCTCTACCTGGTGGGCAGCGACTACGTCTTCCCGCAGACCGCCAACCGCGAGATCCGCGCCTACGCCGAGGCCAACGGCATCGAGATCCGCGGCGAGGACTACACCCCGCTGGGCTCAACGGACTTCTCCACCATCGTCAACAAGGTGCGGTCGGCCGACGCCGACGCGGTGTTCAACACCCTGAACGGAGACTCCAACGTCGCGTTCTTCCGCGAGTACACCAACGCCGGCCTCACCGCCGCCGACATGCCCGTGATCTCCGTGTCGATCGCCGAGGAGGAAGTGGCCGGCATCGGCGCCCAGAACATCGCCGGTCAGCTCACCGCCTGGAACTACTACCAGACCGTCGACAGCCCCGAGAACACGGCGTTCGTCGAGGCGTACAAGGCGAAGTTCGGCCAGAACAAGCCCACGTCGGATCCGATGGAAGCCGCCTACACCTCGGTCTACCTGTGGAAGAACACGGTCGAGAAGGCCGGCTCGTTCGCGGTGCCGGACGTCCAGGCCGCGGCCGACGGCGTCTCGTTCGACGCGCCCGAGGGCACCGTCGTCGTCGACGGCGACAACCACCACATCTCCAAGACCGCCCGCATCGGCGAGATCCGTCCCGACGGCCTCATCTACACGGTGTGGGAGTCCCCCGCGCCGATCGAGCCGGATCCGTTCCTCGAGTCCTACGACTGGGCCGGCGACCTCAACTGACTGCCCGGCCCGCGTCGCGAGCGGGCCGAGCGGAGGAAGGAGAACACATGGACGTCGTGGTCGGACAACTCTTCACGGGACTGTCGATCGGATCGATCCTCCTGCTCGCGGCGCTGGGCCTGTCCCTGACCTTCGGTCAGATGGGTGTGGTCAACATGGCGCACGGCGAGTTCATCATGGCGGGGTCCTACACCGCGTACGTGGTGCAACAGGTGACGAGCGCCGGTGGCGCGTCGCTGCTGATCTCGTTGGTGGCCGGGTTCCTCGTCGGTGGGCTCATGGGCGCACTGCTCGAGGTGACGCTCATCCGGCGGATGTACCACCGCCCGCTGGACACCCTGCTGGTCACCTTCGGTGTGGGGTTGATCCTCCAGCAACTCGCCCGCGACATCTTCGGCGCACCGGCCGTCAACGTCGTCGCACCGGACTTCCTCTCGGGCGGTGTGGATGTGCTCGGCGCCGTCGTTCCGAAGACGAGGATCTTCATTCTCGTTCTCGCCGTCGTGGCCGTGTCGGTCCTCGCCCTGGCATTGAAGACGACGCCGATGGGACGACGCATCCGGGCGGTGGTGCAGAACCGCGATCTCGCCGAGACGTCGGGCATCTCCTCGCGACGTACCGACATCTCGACGTTCTTCATCGGGTCGGGACTCGCCGGCGTCGCCGGCGTGGCCCTCACCCTGGTCGGATCGACGAGTTCCACGGTGGGACAGAGTTATCTGATCGACGCGTTCCTCGTCGTGGTGGTCGGCGGGCTGGGCCAGATCAAGGGTGCCGTCATCGCGGCCTTCGCTCTCGGCATCCTCAATTCGTTCGTCGAGTACAGCACCACGGCCTCCGTCGCCAAGGTGGTGGTCTTCGTGCTCATCGTCGCCTTCCTGCAGGCCCGACCGCAGGGCCTCTTCGCCGTCAAGACCAGGAGCCTCGTATGACCACCTCCACTATCGTGCCGGGGAAGTTCCGTGCCGCAGCGGGTTTCGCCGTCGCCGCCGTCCTGTTGTTCGCGGTGGCACCGGCGGTACTGAGCGACTTCCGGCTGAGCCTGCTGGCGAAGTTCCTCTGCTACGCGCTGGTCGCGGTCGGCATCGGCCTCGCCTGGGGACGCGGCGGGATGCTCACTCTGGGACAGGGCGTCTTCTTCGGCATCGGCGCGTACATCATGGCCATGCACCTGAAGATGGCCGACGCCACCCTGCGCGGCGACGCCGTGCCGGACTTCATGTCGATCGCCGGCATCCGTGAACTGCCCTCGTACTGGGTGCCGTTCGCCTCCCCCGTGGTCGCCGTGCTCGGCATCCTCGTCCTGCCGGGACTGCTGGCGCTGCTGCTCGGGCTCGGCGTGTTCAAGCGGCGCGTCAAGGGTGCCTACTTCGCCATCCTGTCCCAGGCGCTCGCGGCAGCGTTCGCGATTCTCCTCGTGGGCCAGCAGTCCACCGGAGGGTCCAACGGCCTCAACCGGTTCCGGACGTTCTTCGGTTTCACCCTCAGCGACCCGGCGAACCAGCGAATGTTGTTCTTCGTGGCCGCGGCCGCCGTGCTCGGCGCGGTGTACGTGGTGCGCGCCCTGATGAACTCGCGCTACGGCGAACTCCTGGTCGCCGTGCGTGATCAAGAGGAGCGCGTGCGGTTCCTCGGTTACGACCCGGCGACGATCAAGGTGGTCGCCTACGTCGTCGCCGCGTTCTTCGCCGGCCTGGCGGGCGCCCTGTTCGTGCCCATCGTCGGCATCGTCTCCCCCAACGACGTCGGCGTCGTGCCGTCGATTGCCTTCCTCATCGGTGTCGCGATCGGCGGCCGCACCACCCTGCTCGGCCCGGTCCTCGGGGCGATCGGTGTTGCCTGGGCACAGACCACGCTCTCCGAACAGTTCCCGTCCGGCTGGACGTACGCCCAGGGCCTGCTGTTCGTCGTGGTGGTCGGGTTCTTTCCGGCCGGTGCGGCCGGTCTCTTCGCGCTCCGCCGACAGCGACAGCGCATGGAGCCGGCACCGCCCGCGCCGAGACACCGGCCCGTCGAGCCCGACTCGACCACCACCCCTGCAGAGGACGCCTCGACGGTCGCGACCACCCCGACGACGGACAAGGAGCCGGTCCGATGACCCCGGTCCCCACCACCGCGGCACCCTCGGTGGGCCCGACCTACGGCGGCAACGCCGGCATGTCGAGCCAGTACCTCGAAGTCCGCGGTCTCACCGTCGAATTCGACGGCTTCAAGGCCAACACCGACGTCGACCTGACGCTGATGCAGGGCGATCTGCGCTTCCTCATCGGCCCGAACGGCGCAGGCAAGACCACCCTCATCGACGCGATCACCGGCCTGGTGCCCGCCACCGGGTCCGTCACCAAGTCGGGCGTCGAGTTGCTGGGGAAGAAGACCCACCGCATCGCCCGCCTGGGCGTCGGCCGCACGTTCCAGACCGCCAGCATCTTCGAGAACCTCACGGTGCTGCAGAACCTCGACATCGCCGCCGGTGCCGGGCGGCCCTGGCGCACCCTGCTGCGTCGTCGGCGTTCGGTGTCGACGGCCGTCGAGGACGCGCTCGAGACCATCGGTCTCACCGACCGTCGGGACACCCCGGCCGGGTCGCTGGCGCACGGGCAGAAGCAATGGCTCGAGATCGGCATGCTCCTGGTGCAGAACGCCGACGTGCTGTTCCTCGACGAGCCCGTCGCGGGCATGAGCCACGAGGAGCGCGAGGCCACGGGTCAGCTCCTGCGCCGCATCGGCGCCGACCGCACCGTCGTGGTGGTCGAGCACGACATGGAGTTCATGCGCCGCTTCGCGACGTCGGTGATGGTGCTGGCGGGCGGACGGGTCCTCGCCGAGGGCACCGTGGCCGAGGTCCAGGCGAACCCGGAGGTCCAGCGGGTGTACCTGGGCACCACCGCCGCCGTAGGCGGCTCGGCCGACACCGCCGCCGTAGGCGGCTCGGCCGACACCGCCGCCGTAGGCGGCTCGGCCGACACCGCCGCCTCAGGCGGCCCCGACGACACCACCAGCCAGGAGGACGACCATGTTGGAACTCGTTGACGTCCACGCCGGCTACGGCCGCAGTGACGTGGTGCACGGGGTGTCCCTGACCGTTCCGGACGACGCCGTGGTCGCCGTCATGGGGCACAACGGCGCCGGGAAGACCACGCTGCTGCGAGCCGCGGTCGGACTGCTGAAGACGTCGTCGGGACGCGTCGTCCTCGACGACGAGGACGTGACGTCGATGCGGCCGAGTGCACGGGTCGCCCGCGGACTGGCCTACGTTCCTCAGGGACAACAGTCGTTCGGGCAGCTCACCACGGCCGAGAACCTGCAGGTGGTCGCCGACGGGCGCAAGCGGGGTCGCGCGCTGATCGACGAGGCCCTCGACCTGTTCCCGGCCCTGAAGGATCTCCTGTCCCGCCGAGCCGGGCTGCTGTCCGGCGGGCAACGCCAGCAACTCGCGATCGCCCGAGCCCTCATCACCGAGCCGCGGGTGATCGTGCTGGACGAACCCACCGAAGGCATCCAGCCGTCCGTGGTCGCGGAGATCGAGCGGACCATCGTGGCGTTGTCGCAGCGGGGCGGATTGTCGGTTCTGTTGGTGGAGCAGCACATCGGGTTCGCTCTGGGCGCGGCGCGTACCTACCACGTCCTCGAATCGGGTCGGATCACCGCGACCGGAGCCGGCGGTCTCGGCGCCGAGAGCGACGTGCGTGCGGCGATGGCCATCTGATGACGGGGACGTCCCCTCTGATCGGAACCGGACCGTTGCGCGACCGGGTGTACCTCACGTTGCGTCAGGACCTCATGGCCGGCGCTCTCGATCCCGCGGAGCGTCTCGGCGAGGAACGCCTCGCCGAGCTCTACGGGGTGTCTCGAACACCGGTCCGCGAGGCGCTGGCACGGCTGCTCTCCGACGGATTGCTCCGCCGCGACGACCGCGGCCTGCTCCCCTACCGTCCCCGTCTGGCCGAGATCGCCGACCTCTACGAGCTGCGGATCACCCTGGAGCTCAGGGGAATCGACCGCGTGACCGGTGACGAGGACAGCGTGCCGCGGCACGACCGCGCGGCGCTGGCGGAGATCGTCGAGGCGTGGCGTCGCCTGCGGCACGACCCGCCGGATCCCGACGCCGGGTTCGTCTCCCGCGACGAGGAATTCCACGTGGGGATCCTGCTCTCGTCCGGGAATGCGGCGCTTGCCGACGCCCTCCGCACCGTCAACGCGCGCATCCGTCCCGTGCGCATGTTCGACTACCTGACCCCCGATCGCATGCGGGCCACCGTCGACGAGCACGTGCTCATCGGCGAACAACTGCTCGACGGCGCACTCTCCGACGCCCGGACCACGTTGCTCGACCACATCGACCAGTCCCGCGCCGTCGTCGTCGATCGCGCCACGACCGCACTCTCGATGGCCCACCTCGTTCACGCCGTGCGGCACTGACCGATCCGACCCGACCGACCCCGACCGACCCCGCCCGCATCAGAACAGGACCGACCCATGACCGAACTTCTCGGCCGGACGCCCGCCGGCCCCTCGACCGACGCGGCCACCGCCGCGGCGGCGAGCCTGTCCTTCGACACGCTGCTCGTCGCCAATCGCGGCGAGATCGCCTGCCGCATCGTCCGCGGTGCGCGGGAGCTGGGGTTGCGGACCGTCGCGGTGTACAGCGACGCCGATCGTGACGCCCGGCACGTCCGCATGGCCGACGAGGCGGTACGCCTGGGCGAAGCCCCGGCCGCGCAGTCGTATCTGCGGGCCGACGCCGTGGTCGACGCCGCGCTCGCCACGGGCGCCGGGGCAGTGCATCCGGGCTACGGATTCCTCTCCGAGAACGTCGACTTCGCGACGGCGGTCGAGGCGGCGGGGCTGCTCTTCGTGGGCCCTGCACCGGATCACCTCCGGATATTCGGCGACAAGCACACGGCGCGCCGTGCGGCCGCCGAGGCGGGCGTCCCGTTGGTCGCGGGCAGCGGCCTGCTGGCCGGTCCCGACGACGCGGTGGCGGCCGCGGCTGCGATCGAGTACCCCGTCATTCTCAAGGCCGTGGGCGGTGGAGGCGGCATCGGAATGCAGGCGTGCCGAACTCCCGAGGAGCTGGTCGCCGCCTACGATCGCGTGATCCGTCTGGCGGAGAACAACTTCGGCTCCTCCGGTGTGTTCCTCGAGCGCTTCGTCGAACGCGCCCGCCACATCGAGGTGCAGGTGTTCGGCGACGGTGAGGGCCGGGTGGTCAGTCTCGGCACCCGCGACTGCTCCCTGCAGCGGCGCAATCAGAAGGTGATCGAGGAGGCCCCCGCTCCGGCGTTGCCCGAGTCCGTCACCGAGCAGGTGCTCGCGTCGGCACGGGCCCTGACGGCCGCGCAGCGATACCGCTCCGCCGGCACGGTCGAGTTCGTCTACGACGTCGACCGCGAGGAGGCGTCCTTCCTCGAGGTGAACACGCGGCTGCAGGTGGAGCACCCCGTCACCGAGGCGGTCACCGGGGTGGATCTGGTGGGGTGGATGCTGCGGCTGGCCGGCGGCGACCGCTCGATGCTGACCGACGTCCCCGACTCCGGGCCCGCGATCACCGGACACGCCGTCGAGGCCCGTGTCTACGCCGAGGATCCGGGCCAGGACTACCGACCCAGCGCCGGATTGCTCACCGACGTGGCGTTTCCGGACGACGCGCGCATCGACACCCACGTCGAGACCGGCACCACCGTCAGCTCCTACTACGACCCCATGCTCGCCAAGGTGATCGTGCACCGACACGATCGCACCGACGCGCTCCACGCGCTGCACGACGCTCTGACCCGGTCCCGGCTGCACGGGGTGTCCACCAACCTCGGCCAGTTGCGGATCGCGGCGGTGGCCGAGCCGGTCGTGCAGGCCGTGCACACCACGGGCACGCTCGCCGACCTCCCGACGGACGGCCCTCGGATCGACGTCGAGCGCGCCGGCGTCTCCACCACCGTCCAGGACGTTCGGGGACGGACCGGTCTCTGGAACGTCGGCATCCCCCCGTCCGGAGCGTACGACGACCTCTCGCTCACGCTGGCGAACCGACTCGTCGGCAACGACGATCTCCCGGCCCTCGAATGCACCCTCACCGGGCCGCGTCTGCGGTTCTCGCACCCGACCGTCGTCGCCGTCACCGGAGCCGACGCGCCGGTGACCCTCGACGGCGAACCCGTGCCGATGTGGGAGGCCGTCACCGTGCCCGCCGGCGGCGTGCTCGACCTCGGCGCACCCGCGGACACCGGACTGCGGACCTATCTCGCGGTGCGCGGCGGGCTCGACGCGCCGGACTACCACGGCAGCGCGGCGACGTTCACGCTCGGCGGTTTCGGCGGCGTCACCGGCCGTGCGCTGGTGACCGGCGACGTGCTGCGTCCGGCCGGTACCGACGTCGGCGTCACCGACCCGGCGCCCGTGGTTCCGGCCGACCGACCGGAGTTCACCCACCACTGGCACCTCGCGGTCGGCGAGGGCCCGCACCCGGCTCCCGACTACTTCACCCGCGCCGATCTCGACCTGTTCTACGAGTCGGTGTGGACGGTCTCGGCGCACGCCAACCGGACGGGCATCCGGCTCGAGGGTCCGAAGCCGGAGTTCGCGCGCACGGACGGCGGCGACGCCGGACTGCACCCGTCGAACCTCCACGACTGCCCGTACAGCGTCGGCGCACTCAACGTCTCCGGCGACACCCCGATCCTGCTGGGTCCGGACGGGCCGAGCCTCGGCGGCTTCGCCTGCCCGCTCACGGTGGTCACCGCACATCGCTGGAAGCTGGGCCAGATACGGCCGGGCGACACGGTGCGCTTCGTCCCCGTCTCCGACGCAGGCGCCGACGCCCTGCGGTCCGATGCCGCACGCGCACAGGACCGTCCGACACCCGCGCTGCTCGGTCGCCGCGAAGACGACGACGGTGTTCTCGGCCGTCGCGACGCCGGCGACGGCCGACCGGAAGTCCGCTACCTGCGCGGCGGGGACGACAACGTCCTGGTCGAATACGGACCGAGGGAACTCGATCTCGGGCTGCGGATCCGGGTGCACGCGTTGGCCGCGGCGCTGGCCGAGCGGGCGCCCGCCGGCTTGCTCGACGCGACACCCGGCGTGCGATCGTTGCACCTGCACGTGGATCCGGACCGACTGCCGATCCGCACCGTGGTGGGACTGCTCGCCGAGATCGAGGAGGACCTCCCGCCGACGGCGGACATCGTCGTCCCCAGCCGCCGCATCACCCTGCCTCTGTCCTTCGACGATCCTTCGATCCTCGAGGCCATCGATCGTTACCGCGGCGGCGTCCGCCCGACGGCGCCGTGGCTCCCGTCGAACACCGAATTCGTCCGGCGCATCAACGGTCTCGACTCCGTCGACGACGTCCGACGCATCGTCTTCGACGCGGAGTACCTGGTGCTCGGACTCGGCGACGTGTATCTCGGTGCGCCCTTGGCCGTTCCGCTGGACCCACGACACCGCCTGGTCACCACCAAGTACAACCCGGCGCGGACGTGGACGCCGTCCGACGCCGTGGGCATCGGCGGCAAGTACCTCTGCGTCTACGGCATGGAGTCGCCGGGGGGTTACCAGCTGATCGGACGCACGGTGCCGATCTGGTCCGGTCACACCCAGCGAGCGCCGTTCGAACCCGGGGTGCCGTGGTTGTTCCGCTGGTTCGACCGCATCTCGTGGACACCGGTCACCCCCGACGAACTCACCGAGGCCCGCGCCGACGCTCGCGCCGGGCGATTCGACCCGGCGATCGAGCACGGCGAGTTCTCCCTCGCCGAGCACCGCGGCTTCCTGGCCGAGCACGCCGAGTCCATCGACGAGTTCGACAGCCGTCAACGCGCAGCCTTCGAGCGGGAGAAGCAGACCTGGCGCGAATCCGGCGAGTTCGACGCCCGGCAGACCGACGTGGACCCTGCCGTCGCGTCCGGCGCGCTCGACCTCGACGTCCCCGCGGGGGGCACGGTCGTCGAGGCCCCGATGGTCGCCAGCGTGTGGCGCGTCGACGTGTCAGTCGGCGACGTCCTCGCCGCCGGCGACACCGCGGTGGTGCTCGAAGCGATGAAACTCGAACTGCCGGTGACCGTTCCGGACTCCGTGCGCGTCGTCGCCGTCACCGCCGCCCCGGGCGATCGGGTCGAACCAGGCAGCCCCTTGCTGATCACCGTCCCTGTCGACAACGCAGAGACCACTCCGGGAACCATCCCGACCACCGAAGGGAACACCCTCGCATGAGCGTCGTCGCCGACCGCATCGATCCCACGCTGCCCCCGTCGCAGCGCGTGGCCCTGGCATACAAGCGCCTCTACGAGGAGGACCGACCGGAGGTGTGGATCGACCTGCGACCGGAGGGTGAGGTCCTGAGCGACGCGCACGCCGTCGAGCAGCGCCTGGCCGACGGTGCCGACCTCCCTCTCGCCGGCCTGCTCGTCGCCGTCAAGGGCAACATCGACGTCGGCGGACTCCCGACCACCGCGGCTTGCCCGGAACTCGGCGTCGTCGCCGAGAAGTCGGCCACGGCCGTCCGACGGCTCGTCGACGCGGGCGCGCTGGTGCTGGGCACGACCAATCTCGATCAGTTCGCGACGGGCCTGGTCGGCACCCGCAGTCCGTACGGCGCGGTGCGGTGCGCGTGGGATCCCGAGCGGGTGTCCGGGGGGTCGAGCGCCGGATCGGCGGTCGCCGTGGCCCTCGGCGTGGTCGACGTCGCTCTCGGCACGGACACCGCCGGATCCGGCCGGGTGCCGGCGGCGCTGCACGACCTGGTCGGCATCAAGGCCACCCTGGGTCTCGTCCCTACCGCGGGCGTCGTGCCGGCCTGCGTGGACTACGACGCGGTCACCGTGTTCGCTGCCGACCTCGCCACTGCGGCCGCCGCGATGCGCACGATGATCGGGCCGGACGAGGAGGACCCGCGAAGCCGGTCGTGGCCCGCGACCGTTCGTCTGGCCGCCGCGCCCCGGCCGCGCGTCGCGGTGCCGCGGGCGGACGATCTGACCGCGCTGTCGCCCGAGTTCGCTGCCGCGTTCGGCGCGACCGTCGACGGGCTGACCGACCGTGGGATCGACACCGTCACGGTGGACGTCTCGGCCCTGCTCGACGCGGCAACGCTGCTCTACGACGGGGCCGTGGTGGCGCAGCGGTACGCGGCGGTGGGAGCGTTCCTCGAGACGGCGCCGGCGAATGCGGACCCGACGGTCGCCGCCATCGTCCGGGGGGCGAAGGCACCTGCCGCGCACGAGTACGTCACCGATCTCGACCGCCTCACCCGGGTCCGGGCCCTCGCGGTGCGGATGCTCGCGGACGTGGACGCGCTGCTGCTGCCCACCACCACCGAGCACCCGACCATCGCGGCGGTGCAGGCCGAGCCCGTGGCGATCAACCGTCGGATGGGGACGTTCACGAATTTCTGCAACCTGCTCGACCTGGCCGCCGTGGCCGTGCCGGGCGCCGCGACCGCCGCGGGCGACCCGTTCGGCGTCATGCTCGTCACCGACCGTTTCGACGATCAGGTCGCGGTGGACGTCGCGGCGCGTCTGGTCGGTGAGCCGAGTCCCGACCTCGGCGCAGGCGGCGTGGACGTCCTGGTGGTGGGCGCCCATCTCGCGGGTTTCCCGGCGCACGGGCAGCTCGTCGAGCGCGGGGCGCGATTCCTCGGCGAGGTGCGAACCTCCACGGCCTACCGACTCCAAGACCTGCACACCGAGCCGCCCAAGCCGGGACTGGTCCGGGTGGGCGACGGCGGCGCCGAGATCGCGGGCGAGCTCTACCGCCTCGCCCCGGCGCACCTCGGCACGTTCCTGGCGGCGCTCCCCGCGCCCATGGGACTGGGCCCGGTGGAACTGTCCGACGGTCGGTGGGTCACGGGTTTCACCTGCAGCCAGGAGGCCGCCGACGCCGGAACGGACATCACCGAGTACGGCGGGTGGCGGGCGTATCGGGCACGCTGACGGCGGCGGCCGTCTCGTCGGTACTGACGGCGGCGGCCGTCTCGTCGGTACTGACGGCGGCGGCCGTCTCGTCGGTGCCGACGGCGCCGCCCGGCTCTAGAGCAGGAGCCGCACCAGGTCGGCGGTCCGCGCGAGGCCGGGGTACGCCTCGGCTGTCGAGCGAGGGTGCAACGCGTGGACGGCGAGCCGGAACATGATGGCCCGCAACAACATCTGCGGCCATTCCGGGAGGTCCTCCCACCGGCCGACCAGGCCGTCGTCCGCACCGCCCCAGGACACCGCGTCGACGACGACCACCGCCGCGGCCCATGCAGCGGGACGCCAATAGGGGGTGATGTCGGTCAGTCCGGGCGCGCGGGCGCCGTCGAAGAGCACGGTGCCGAACAGGTCCCCGTGGACCAACTGGTCCGGCTCCTGCACCGGTCGCCGCAGCGTCGCGAGCCGGCCGATCAGTTCCATGCTGCGTACCCCGTCGGGCGACGTCGGCTCCACCGCCCCGCCCGCGCGGGCCGACCGGAACGGAACCGGTTCCCACGCAGCACGATCCGCCGCGACGAACACGTCGACGTCGGACCACGGGGCCACCGGCGGCTGGGTGAGAAACCGCGGCTTCTCCAGCGCGGACGTGGCCACGTGCAGTCGGGTGGCCAAGGAGACCACCTCGTCGTGCCGAGGTTCGGGCGCGCCCTCGATGTAGGTGTCGGCGCGCCACCCGGACACGACGTACCGGCCGTCCGTGGACCGCACCGGGCGGGCGAGCCGCACCCCCTCGACCTCGAGCGTCTCGCGGACCTTCGCCGACCAGGCACCGCGCGCGTGATCGGCCACGGGCGAGAGCACGACGTCACCGAGACGCCATCCGCCGTCCCAGTCGTCGCCGAGCGGGACCGGGTCGGAGCCGCGGAGGCCGAAGGTGCCGATGACGTGCTGAGGTGGTTCCGGCATCATGCGTCCGACCGTACCGCCACGGCGACCGTCGTCCGGGACCTCGGCCCGTCGGGAGAACGGCGGGTCAGTAGGAGGGCAGGGAGGGGTCGATCTCGCGGATCCAGGCGTCGAGGCCGCCGCGGAGATGATGGGCGTCCGCGACACCCGCGGCCCGAAGGACGGCGAGCGCGTCGGCGGACCGCTCCCCCGTCTTGCAGTAGAGAACGACGGGCCTGTCGCGGGGAATGTCGCCGGTCGCGCTGCCGTCGAGCACCCCGCCGACCGGCACGAGAGTCGCACCCTCGAGGTGCGCGATGTCCCACTCGACGCGCTCGCGCACGTCCACCAGCGCGACCGGACCGTCGCCCGCGAGGAGCTCGCGGACCTCCTCCGGTTCGAGGTCCCCGTCGACCGTGAGCGGCGGCGTCGGCAGACCGCAGAGCACCTCGTAGTCCTCCGCGACCTCGGTCACCGGCGCACGGCCGGGATCGCGACGCACCGTCACCGTGCGGAACGCCATCGCCCGCGCGTCGTAGATCAGCAGGCGACCGAGCAACGGGTCACCGACACCGGTCACGAGCTTGACGGCCTCGGTGGCCATGACCGATCCCACGACCCCGCACAGCACGCCCAGCACGCCGGCCTCGGCGCAGGACGGCACGGTGCCCGGCGGCGGCGGATCGGGATACAGGTCGCGGTAGTCGATACCGCGACCGCCCGGCGCCGCGTCCCAGAACACCGACACCTGCCCGTCGAAACGGTGGATCGACCCGAACACGTAGGGCACGCCCGCCACCGCGGCGGCGTCGTTCACCAGGTAGCGGGTGGCGAAGTTGTCGGTGCCGTCCACCACCAGGTCGTACTGCCGAAAGATGTTGGCGGCGTTGCGCGGAGCGAGACGCAGCTCGTGGACGCGCACCTCGATGCTCGAGTCGATGCGCCGGATCGCGTCCCGCGCACTGGCCCCCTTGCCGCGCCCGACGTCGGCCTCCCCGTGCACGATCTGACGCTGCAGATTGGAAGAATCGACCTCGTCGAATTCGACGATGCCGATGGTGCCCACCCCGGCCGAGGCGAGATACAGCAGCACCGGCGAGCCCAGGCCGCCCGCGCCGACCACCAGCACCCGTGCAGCGCGCAGCCGCCGTTGGCCGACCGTGCCGACATCGGGCAGCAGCAGATGACGGCTGTAGCGCGCGACCTGGTCGGGCGTCAGCGGCGGTCCCGGGGCGACGAGCGGCTCCATCACGTGCGCGGATAGGGCCAGGGGTTGAATCGGCACACCTTGCCGTCCATGGGGACGACGCCCTCCGGGTCGAGCGTCGCGATGTCGTCGTTGGCCGTGCCGAAGGTCTGCTGCATCATGATCGGCGCGAGGCCGCCGTCCGTCTCGCACGGCTGGTGCGCCTGGTACCCGATGGCGTGGCCCACCTCGTGATTGACGACGTACTGGCGGTAGGAGCCGATGTCGCCCTGGAACGCCGTCGCACCGCGCACCCACCGCGGCTCGTTGAGCACCACGCGGTCGATGCCGGGGTTGTAGCAGGACACCTCGAGCTGGATGTCGTAGCCGCAGACGTCCCGCACCGTCATCTGCGAGGTCAGGGAGACCCGGAAGTCGGGATCACCCGTGTCGACCCGCCGGAACGCGAACCGCGGGTCGTTGGTCCAGCTCTTCGGGTTGGACAGCGTGGCGTCGACGAAGCGGCCGAAGGACTCGTCACCGCCGAACCCCACGGTGTCGATGCCCTCCTCGATCTCCACGGTGTAGGTGAACACACGCTCGGTGCCCTGCCCCACCTGGTCGGTCGTTCCCGGCACGACGCGCCAGGTGCCCGCGCCCTGGACGGCGAACGGTCCGCCGTCGGGCATCTGGCCGGAGGGAATGCTGTCGGCGAAGTTCCCGTCGCCCGCGGGCGGTACGCCGATCACGTCGGTGCCCTCGGACGTGTTGGACAGGGCGGGGAAGCCGGGGGCGGAATCGGGCGACGCGGCCGTGCCCGGATCGCGCACCGCGTCGACGATGACGAGCACGGTGACGACGAGCAGGATCGGCAGGGCGTAGGCCCGCCAGCCGTAGGTGGCGACGAACCGACCCACCCGGCTGCGCTTCTTCGCGGTGCGTTCGGGGCGCGGCGGGCGCGGGCGACCGGCGTCGACGGCCGTCGGATCCCACTGCGCCCGGAGCGGCTGATGAGATCGCCGCGCCCGGTCCGCGCGCTGCGGATGCCCTCGATCGCTCACCGATCCAGGTTCTCACACGTGCCCGACCGCTCGGATCGGCGCGCCGGGGTATCGTCGACACGATCTGCAGAACGACATGCCGCGCCCTACCGCTGAGCCGAGAGATCCTCGTCCGTCGGCCGACGCGGCGGATGGGACGGTAGTACCAGATGACCGATGTCGCCGACCGAAGCTCGTCCGTCGGGGCGGGAGCGGGGCGTCGCAGCGCCCGCCTTCCCCGCGATGCGCGCCGCGCGCAACTGCTCACCGCGGCCGGCGAGATCTTCGTGGCCCGTGGCTACCACGCCGCCGGCATGGACGAGATCGCCGAGTGTGCCGGTGTCAGCAAACCCGTTCTGTACCAGCACTTCCCGGGCAAGCTCGACCTGTACGTGGCGGTGCTCGGCAACTACGTCGACACGCTCATCTCCGGACTGCGCCAGGCGCTGCGGTCCACCACGGACAACCGCAAGCGCGTGCGCGCCGCCGTCCTCGCGTTCTACGACTTCGTCGACAACGACACCCAGGGTTTCCGCCTCGTGTTCGAGTCGGATCTGATGGGCGATCCGCAGGTGCAGTCCCGCGTGGACCAGGCCACCGAAGCCTGCGTCGACGCCGTCTTCGATCTGGTCAGCCACGACTCCGGGCTCGACCCGCACCGCGCCCGCATCCTCGCTGTGGGCCTCGTCGGCGCCAGCCAGTTCACGGCTCGGTACTGGCTCGAGGCCGACCGGCCGATCACCAAGGAAGAGGCCGTGGACACCACGGTCACCCTGGCCTGGGGCGGCCTGTCGCACGTGCCCCTGCAGGCCGGGTCCTGACCGACCTCGAGCGTCACCGACCTCGAACGCACCGGACGACGAACGGCCCCGCACCTGCTCGGTGCGGGGCCGTTCGCTGTGCCGGAGTTGGTCCGGTCAGGACGCCGTGACGGTCGAGAATCCGACGCGCCGGCTGTCCGACGGGCCGATCTCGACGTAGGCCAGCTTGGCTGCGGGGACGAGGAACTTGCGGCCCTTCTCGTCGAGCAGGGTCAGCACGCCCTCGCCGCCGAAGGCTCCGGAGACCAGCGCCTCCACCTCGTCGGGAGTCTGGGCGCTGTTGATCACCAGTTCCCGTGGGCTGTCCGAAATTCCGATCTTGACCTCCACGGCCGACCTCCACGTCGTTGTCGTTGGTGCCTGTCTGTTCGTGGTCCAGGCTAGTGCAGGGGCCGGTCGCGACACGGCCTCCGACACCACGCCCTGAGCGAACAGCCGGACGACTGCCGGTGGGGCCGCTCAGACGAGGCCGAGGGTGGCCATGCGCTCGGAATGCCGCACCTGCATGCGGTCGAACAACGCGACGATGCCGGTGAAGTCGCCCGACGCCGTCATCACCAGCTCGGTCAGTTCCTCGCGCTGGGCGAGGACGAACTGGGCCTGGGTGATCGCCTCGCCCAGCAGCCGCCGTCCCCACAGCATCAGGCGATCCTTGGCTGCGGCGTCCTCGGCGACACGGGCCACCACCTCGGAGACGACGAACTCCGAATGCCCCGTCTCGGCGAGCACCTCGCGCACCGTCGCGGCGACCTCGGCGGGCAGGCTGTGCGCGATCTCGCGGTAGAAGTCGGCGGCCAACCCGTCCGCGACGTAGGTCTTGACCAGGACTTCCATCCACGTCGACGGCAGGGTCGATGCATGGTAGGCGTCGAGGGCGGCGGCGAACGGTTCGGTGACCGACAGGACGTCACGCCCGCGGTCGCGGAGCGCGGCCTCGAGCACCTCGAAGTGGTTCATCTCGGCGGCCGCCATGCTCGCCATCGCGATTCGGTCGCGCAACGTCGGCGCCATCGCGGCGTCCTCGACCAGACGGTAGAAGGCGGAGATCTCGCCGTACGCGAGCACGCCGAACAGGCTCACGACGCCCGGGTGATCGGCGGACACGACACCCGGCGCGGACGCGCCGTCGACCTGCTGCGTCCGCCCGCTGACCCCAGTGCTCTCCATGGCCACCGACCCTACCGCCGGACACGTCGGAACGGCCGATACCGCCGCCCGAGCGACGCCGGGCTAGAATGGGCGTGACGGCGCTGCGTCCGTACGACGGCGGCCGTGTCCCGGACACGGTCGATTCACCGCTACGGCCACCGCGGCGCCGACACCCGACACTGTGCGCGCACTCGGTTCGTGCCTGCCGCCGATCGTGTCGCCGGGGTTGTCGCGACGGACCGTGTCCGTCGCCACCGCCGGCCGACGGCGCCGCGGGCTGCAAACGGACTCGGGGGCATCGACATCGGCCGTCACTCGGCCTGGCCCTCGTGGTGCGTGCGAGACCCGAGAGAGGCCGGACCCCTGAGCAAGATCACCGTCGACCACGAGAACGACGCCCCCGCGGAGACCACCGTGTCCGCCGCGTTGGACACCACCCACACTCCCCCCACCTTCGCCGAGCTCGGCGTGCACCCGCAGATCGTGCGCGGCCTCGCCGACATCGGCATCGATCGCACCTTCGCCATCCAGGAGCTCACGCTTCCGCTGGCCCTCGCCGGCGACGACCTCATCGGTCAGGCTCGCACCGGCATGGGCAAGACCTTCGGCTTCGGCGTGCCCTTGCTGCACCGCCTGGCCACCGGTCCCGCCGACGGCTCGGGCACGTCGGTGCTCGACGGCACCCCGCGAGCGCTGGTCATCGTCCCGACGCGCGAGCTCTGCGTCCAGGTCACCAGCGACCTCGAGAACGCCGCCAAGCATCTGCAGTCGGCCGACGGACCCGTCCGGGTCATGTCCATCTACGGCGGTCGTTCCTACGAGGCGCAGATCGCCACCCTGCAGGCCGGCGTCGACGTGGTCGTCGGTACCCCGGGTCGACTGCTCGACCTGGCCAAGCAGGGGCACCTGGTGCTCGGCAAGGTCGGCGTGCTGGTCCTCGACGAGGCCGACGAAATGCTCGACCTCGGCTTCCTCCCCGACATCGAACGTCTCATGGGGATGGTCCCGGACAGCCGCCAGACCATGCTGTTCTCGGCGACCATGCCGGGCCCGATCATCACCCTGGCCCGCACGTTCCTCACGCAGCCGACGCACATCCGCGCGGAGGAGGCGGAGTCCTCCGCCGTCCACGAGCGCACCGCACAGCACGTCTACCGCGCGCACGCGCTGGACAAGGCCGAGATGGTGGCCCGCGTGCTGCAGGCCGACGGACGCGGCGCGACGATGATCTTCACCCGCACCAAGCGCACCGCCCAGAAGGTAGCCGACGACCTCGCCGAGCGCGGATTCGCCGTCGGCGCCGTCCACGGCGACCTCGGGCAGATCGCGCGCGAGAAGGCGCTCGAGAAGTTCCGCGCCGGCAAGATCGACGTTCTCGTCGCCACCGACGTCGCGGCCCGTGGCATCGACATCGACGACGTCACCCACGTCATCAACTACCAGTGCCCGGAGGACGAGAAGACCTACGTCCACCGCATCGGTCGCACCGGTCGCGCGGGCCGCACCGGCATCGCCGTCACCCTGGTCGACTGGGACGACATCCCCCGGTGGCAGCTGATCGACAAGGCGCTCGGGCTCGACATCCCCGAGCCCGCGGAGACGTACTCCAGCTCCGAGCACCTCTACACGGAGCTGAACATCCCGCGCGACGCCACCGGCAGCATCGCCCGGCCGTCCCGGACGTCGTCCGACGACACCTCGGCGGACTCGAAGTCCGGTGCCGACCGTGCCGCGTCGTCCGGTTCCGACCGCGCGTCGTCCGACGACGCCCCGCGTGCTCCGCGTCGCTCGCGGAACCGTCGTCGCACCCGTGGCGGCAAGGCCGAGACCGGCGCCGACCGCGGCGCGGCCGACACCACCGCCACCACCGCCACCACCGCGCCCGACTCTCCCGGTGCGGACACGTCCGCCGCGGAGGGCAACGGCTCGACCCGTCCCCGTCGCCGTCGTCGTCGCGGCTCCGGCCGCGGCGGGGCGGCCGCGGGGTCTGCTTCCGCCGGGTCGACCGACGGCGCCTCGGTGACCGCCGCAGCACGCGACTGACCGGCCGGCTCAACGGCCCGTGCTCGCACCCGAACGGCGCACCCGCGCCGACGTGATCGCCGCCGCCACCATCGCCGTCCTGGTGATGGTGGCGGCGGTCGTCGTCTGGTGGAACAGCGACGCCCGCGGCACCACGTCGGTGGTCGCCGAATCCCCGGTGGGGCCGCCGCCCTCGGCGCTGTCCGTTCCCGAGTCTGTCGGCGAGCTCTGGCGAACCGACGACGCCGGATCGGGCACGCCGTTCGTCGTGGGCGGCACCGTGATCGCCTCGGACGAGCACACCGTGCGCGGTCTCGACCCGGCGACCGGCGACACACGCTGGAGCTACACCCGCGATCGCGCGCTGTGCGCCGTCGTCGGCGCCTGGGACGCCGCCGTGGCCACCTACCGCGACGATCGCGGGTGCGGACAGGTCACCGAACTCGACGGCGCGTCCGGCGCGCGCGAGGACCAACGCACCAACGACGCGGACGATCCGGCGCGGCTGAGCTTCGACGTAACCTACGTCACCCAGGCGGGGTCGACGCGGCTCGAGGTGTGGCGGTCCGATCTGGTGCGCACACTCGAGTACGGACGAGTCGACGCTCCCGTGAACCCGGGCTCGCAGCCGCGCAGCGGATGCACGCTGATCTCGACCGCCTCGGCCAGCAGCCGAGTGGCCGTGCTCGAGCGGTGCCCCGGCGAGACCGGCCTGCGCCTGACCACGATGAACCCGGCCCCGAAGGACGCGACCGTCCCGGAGGTCTACGGGTCGACCGTGTTGGCCGACGTCTCCCCCGACGTCGAAACCGCCCGCGTCCTCGCCGTCGTCGGCGACCGCATCGCCCTCTACCTGCCGCCGTCGGACACCGTGGTGGGACGGGTGGCCCTCTTCGACGGCTCGGCGACGTTCCTCTCGGCCGTCCCGATGGACGAGCCGGTGACCACCACGTGGCCCACCGCACGCGCCTCGGACCTGGTCCGCACCGGATCAGTGCTGGTGTGGTGGACCGGATCCGTCGCGGTGGGCTTCGACCAGGCGACGCTCGAGCGCCGGTGGGTCCTGCCCGCCGCCCTCGGCGCGGGAGCCGTCATGGCCGGGCAGCTCCTCGTCCCGGTTCCCGGTGGCCTGGCCGTGACGGACACCGAATCCGGCACCGTCTCCCGCACCCTCCCGGTCACCCGCGAGGACGCGGCCGCACCCGTCTCCGTCACGGTGCTCGGCACCCGCGTCGTCGAGGGCAGACGAGGCGCGGACGGCGCCGGGACCACCGTCGTCCTCGGCTGAGTCGTGTCCCGGTAGGGACCGGGCCGGCGTCGGCCCCCTACTCGGCGTCGTACGTCTGCAGCGCCGCGCCGCCCGTCCAGTACGCGTCCAGGTTGCGCGCCAACTCGCGGTAGGCCTCGGCACCCTTGTTCTTGCGGCCCGAGATCACCGAGGTACCCGACGCCGACGCCTCGGCGAAGCGCACGGTCCGCGGGATGGGCGGAGCGACGACGGGAATGTCGTACTGACCGGACACGTCCGCGAGCACGTCACGACTGTGCGTGGTCCGCGCGTCGAAGAGCGTGGCGAGCGCCCCGAGCAGCTCCAGGTCCGGGTTGGTGATCTGCCGGACCTCCTCGACCGTGGTCAGCAGCTGCCCCACACCGCGATGGGCCAACGTCTCGCACTGCAGCGGGACGAGGACCGCCGTGGCGGCCGTGAGACCGTTGAGCGTCAGCACGCCCAGCGACGGCGGGCAGTCCAGCAACACCACGTCGTAGTCCGCCGCCACCGGCGCCAGCGCCCGCTTCAGCGTGTACTCCCGGCCGGGCCGCATGAGCAGAAGCGCCTCCGCACCCGCGAGGTCGATGGTCGACGGCAGGAGATCCACGCCGTCGTCCGTCGACAGAATCGCCTCCCCGACGGGCAACGCCGCGGTGAGCACCTCGTGGACCGACGCGGTGAGCTTGTCCGGGTTGTGGCCCAGCGAGAAGGTGAGCGATCCCTGCGGGTCGAGGTCGACGACCAGCACCCGTCGTCCCGACGCCGCCAGGGCCGCGCCGAGGGAAGCCACGGTGGTCGTCTTGGCGACGCCACCCTTCTGGTTGGCCACGGCCAGAATCGTCGTCACGCGCACGATCTTGTCATCACGGCCGACCCCGCGCCGCACCTCGCCCCGGTGTGGCGCGACGAGGTCAGTGCAGCAGCGTCGGTGCAGCGCCCGCCCCGGCGGTCGGCGTGACCTTGCGACGCGGCAGCAGGAACGCCGGGACGAAGGTGAACGCCACGATGATCGTCGCCACCAGGAAGGTCGACCCGAACGCGTCCGCGGCCTGGGCGAGCCCCGCCTCCACCGCACCCGGCGGCAGGGCCGCGGCGATCTCCGGGTCGCTCTGCGCGGCCATCGCCGGGCCCGCGGCGGCGCGATCGAGCAACTGGTTCGTCAGCACCACCGAGATGACCGCGGTACCCACCGAGCCGGCGGATTGCTGGATGATGTTCATCAGCGTCGATCCACGGGCCACCGACGCGTCGTCGAGCGTCTGCAGCGCGGCCGTCATGATCGGCATCATCGTCGCGCCGAGGCCCAGACCCATGACGAACAGGCCGCCCAGCAGGATCACGTAGGACGTCGACGGACCCACCTGCGTGAACACCGCCATACCCGCGGTGACCAGGGCCATGCCGGTGATCACGATGCGTCCCGGACCGATGCGGTCGGCGAGATTGCCGGCGATCGGCATGGACACCATCGCGCCGAGGCCCTGGGGTGCCAGCAGCAACCCGGCGGCCAGCGTGGTCTCGCCCCGCACCTGCAGGAAGTAGCTGGGGAAGATCAGCCCGGCACCGAAGAACGCGATCGCGAACAAGCTCATCGCCACGACGGCGACGGACAGCGAGCGGTTGCGGAACAGGCGCAGATCGATCAGCGGGTGCTCGGTCCGCAACGCGTGGACCACGAAGGCGGCGACGAGGGCCAGGCCCACCACCGCGGACACGAGCACGCGGGCGGACAGCACGGTGCCGGTCTCGGGAATCGACGAGACGCCGAAGAGAAACAGTGCGAGGCCCGGCGAGAGCAGCAGCATTCCGACCACGTCGAAGGACTGCGACGGCTGCGGAGCGTCCTTCGGCAGCACCGTCCACGCCGCGACCAGGGCGACGATGCCGATCGGCACGTTGATGAGGAATATCCAGTGCCAGCTCGCGGCGTCGATGAGCCACCCGCCGAGAATCGGTCCGGCGATCGGGCCGAGCAGCATGGGCACACCGAGCACGGCCATGACGCGACCGATGCGATCGGGCCCCGCGGCGCGGGTCAGAATCGTCATGCCGAGGGGCATGAGCATGCCGCCGCCGAAGCCCTGCAGCACGCGGAACACGATGAGCGAGGTGATGTCCCACGCCACGCTGCAGAGCATCGAGCCCGCGACGAAGAGAACCAGAGCCGTCAGGTAGAGACGCTTGGTGCCGAAGCGGTCCGCGGCCCACCCGGTCAGCGGAATGACGGAGGCGAGGGCCAGCGTGTAGCCGGTCATCGTCCAGGCCACACTCGCGTAGGTCGTCCGGAACTCGGCCGCGAACGTCGGCAACGCGACGCTGACCACGGTCACGTCGAGGATCGACATGATCGCACCGATGACGATGACGCCCGCAATCTTGAGCACGGTCGCGTCCAGGCCGCGCTCCGCGGCGGCGGTCGCAATGGAGGGCTCGTCCGCTCCGGTCGCCGGGACGGACTCGGTGGTTCGATCGGTCATGATCGGTGACTTCCTTCTCTCGCGCACTCGTTCCTCGCTTCGAGAGCGGTGGGAGGAACCCGAGAAGTAAACATGCATACGGCCGGTTTGTTCCAGCGAGTTCTCCGAGACCTGCGTCACCGACGAACCTGTGTCGTCGATGAGCCTGCGTCACCGATGAGGAAGGATCGCGTCGTGCTCGACGACCACGGCCGTGACCACCGCCCCGAATCCGATCCGCTGCGCCCGGACGCGCGCGTGGTGCTGCTCCGCCACGGGGAGACCGACTGGGCGCGCACGGGGCGGCACACCTCGGTGACGGACGTTCCGCTGACCGAGCGTGGCGAGGATCAGGCGCGGGCCGCCGGCGCGCGGATCGCGGCGCTGGGCCTGCGCGACCCGCTGGTGGTGACGAGCCCGCGGGCGCGGGCCCTCCGCACCGCGGAACTGGCGGGCCTGCCGGTCGACCGCCGGTGGGACGCCGTGCGCGAGTGGGAGTACGGCGAGTACGAAGGGCTGACCACCCCGGAGATCCGTCGGGAGGTCCCGCACTGGACGGTGTGGACTCACCCCTGCCCGGGTGGCGAGACGGCGGATGCGGCGTCGTCGCGCGCGGACCTCGTGCTGTCGGTGGTGTCGGCGACGCTGCCGGAACGAGACGTCGTCGTGGTCGGGCACGGGCACTTCTCCCGCGTCCTGATCGCCCGGTGGATCGGTGAACCCGTCACCGAGGGACGGCGTTTCGCCCTCGGGCCGGCCGGGTCGACGGTCCTGGGATTCGAGCACGGGTTCCGGCAGGTGGTGTCGCACAACGTGCCGCCGGAGCACGGAGCGTAGCGGAGCTGCGACCAGCTGAACCGGAGCACGGAGCGTAGTGGAGCTGCGACCAGAGGAGCCGGAGCACCGAGCGCAGGGATTACGCCGGTCGGTCGGCGTCCGGTCGGTCGTCCGGATCGGCGTACTCGGTGACCATCCAGCGGGCGGCCGGCGGGCAGAACAGGCAGACCAGGACGACGACCACCACGACGCCGAGGACGGTGCCGAGGACCGGTCGATCGGAGTCGGTGAGCAGGGACCACACCACTGGGAGCAGCAGCAACTGAGCGACCAGCGCCAGTGCTCGTCCCCAGCGATGTCCGAGGACGAGGGCGATGCCACCGGTCAGGACGGCCCCGCCGAGGACGGCGAACCAGATGGCGCTGCCGAACCCGTTGACGACGGATTCGTCCGCTCCGGCGAGACCGCGGACGACCAGGACGACGGCCACCACGACGGCGACGGTCCCCTCGAGCGAGACCAGTGCGCCCGCGATCCGCACCGGGAGCGGGGTGGCGGTCGACGGGGGTGTGGCGGACACACGGTCACCCTAGAGCACCACCCGGCGCGAGCGACGGGAGCCGACGACGGCCGCGTCTAGTCTGGAGCCTCGTGCGAGCCATCCTCATCGTGAACCCCCACGCCACCTCGACCACTCCCGCCGGTCGTGACCTGGTGGCACACGCGTTGGCGAGCCGGGTGAGCCTGCAGGTCGCCCAGACCACGCATCGCGGGCACGCCACCGAGTTGGGTCGCGAGGCTCGTCGGGCCGGTCTGGACCTGGTGATCGTGCACGGCGGCGACGGCACGGTGAACGAGGTGGTGAACGGCCTGCTGGGCACGCCCGCGCCGACGTCGATGCAGTCGGTCACCGTGGGTCCGGTGCCGCTGCTGGCCGTGGTCCCGGGTGGGTCGGCCAACGTGTTCGCTCGGTCCCTGGGTATCGAGCGCGATCCCGTCGCGGCGACCAATCAGCTGATCGATCTGATCGGGGCCGAGCAGCGTCGACGCATCGGCCTCGGCTACTGCGTCCGGGTGGTCGACGGTCGATCGGACGATCGGCGCTGGTTTCTCTTCAACGCCGGGATGGGTCTCGACGCCGACGTCTGTGCGGCGATCGACAAGGGCCGGCGTAGCGGGGAGCCGGTGTCCCCGTCCCGGTACGTGCGCACGGCGATCGCGACGTTCTTCCGGCGCAAACGTGCGGACCCGAAGTTGTCGGTCCGGGTCGAGGACGGGCCCGAGGAAAACGGCGTGCATTACGTCTTCGTCACCAACACCGACCCGTGGACGTATTTGAACGATCGCCCCGTTCGTACCAATCCGACCACGCGTTTCGAAACCGGACTCGGGGTGTTCGGGATGCGGACCACCGCGGTACTGCCGTCTCTTCGTGTGGTGGCGCAATTGCTGTCCCCGTCGCGCGAACCGTCGTCGTCGAGACTGCTGCGTACCGACGACACGCGGTGCGTCGTGGTGCGCGCGAGCGATCCCGTCGGTCTTCAGGTCGACGGCGACTACCTGGGCGAACGGACCGAAGTGCGGTTCGTGTCCGCACCGGACGCGCTCGATGTCGTGGCGCCCCGAGCCGACCTCGGTGTGTCGAACCACGCGGAAACGGGTACGACGCCGCGATGAGCGAACGTCACCGCACCTCGGTAGGTCCGATGACCGGATCGTCAGTGAGCTTGGCCACGGAGACCGCGTCGTCTATTGACTTATCCCTGGTTCGTGAAAGCATTCACAAGTAACAGCGCGGAAACATGCTTCGGCTCGCTCGCGAACTGTTCGACAACAAGACCGTGAAAACCGGCTGAAAGCCCCCTGTAAGCCCTGAACGCGTCCGTCGACGCGACCACGAAACGACAAGCGCGTGCGCGCGCTCGGTGAGGAGTAAGAAGATGGATTGGCGCCACAAGGCTATCTGTCGCGACGAGGACCCGGAACTGTTCTTCCCGGTGGGAAACAGCGGCCCGGCTCTCGCCCAGATCGCCGATGCCAAGGTCGTGTGCAACCGCTGCCCCGTCACCGCGGACTGCCTGGCCTGGGCCCTCGAGTCCGGCCAGGACGCCGGCGTGTGGGGTGGCATGAGCGAGGACGAGCGTCGCGCGCTGAAGCGTCGTAACGCGCGCACCCGCGCTCGCTCCGCCGTCTGACCCGAGGCAGAACGCTCGAAGAGGTCGAAAGCCCGGCACCCACGGGGGTGCCGGGCTCCGTCGTGTGCCGGGCTCTGTCGTGTGCCGGGCTTCGTCTGTTCGGCGAATGCCGCACTCACCCGCGTCGCGTCAGCCCGACCGGGACCCGGACCGTCGCGTCGGTCCCCCCGTCCGGCCCACCCGCGACCGCGATGGAGCCGCCGAGTTCGACGTCGACGAGCGTGGTCACGATCTGCAGACCCAGTCGACCGGACGTGCGCGGGTCGAAGCCCGGTGGAACGCCGCGGCCGCTGTCGCGCACGGTGACGGTGAGTGTGTGCGCGGACCGCTCGGCCAGGATGTCCACCCGCCCCGACGCGCCCGATTCGAAGCCGTGCTCGAGGGAGTTCTGAATCAGTTCGGTGAGCACCATGACCAGTGGTGTCGCCCGTTCCGCGGGGAATCGACCGAGCGCGCCGTCGCGCCGCACCGCGACGTCCGCCGAGACCGAGCCCACGTCCGCCATCACCGGCAGCAAGCGGTCCACCACCTCGTCGAGGTCGACCACCTCGTCGACGGAGTTGGACAGCACGTCGTGCACCAGGGCGATCGACGTCACGCGACGCTCGGATTCCTGCAACGCCGTGCGGGCTTCGCCGTTCTCCGTCCGACGCGCCTGCAGCCGCAGCAGCGCCGCGACGGTCTGCAGGTTGTTCTTCACTCGATGGTGGATCTCGCGGATGGTCGCGTCCTTGCTGAGCAGGGCACGGTCGCGTCGCTTGACCTCGGTCACGTCACGGACCAGGACCACCGCTCCCAGCGGACGGTCCGCGCGCCGAAGGGCGAGCGTGCGCAGCAGCACGGTGGCTCCCCGTGCGTCGATCTCCATCCGGCGTCCCCCGGCGTCGCGCACGGCGGCGCCGATGTGCGCGGCGATCTCGTCACCGTCGAACGGGTCGGTGACCAACCCGCGTGTCGACGCCGCGAGGTCGTGACCCGCCAGATCGGTGGTCAGACCCATGCGGTGGTACGCGGACACGGCGTTCGGGCTCGCGTAGGTCACGATGCCCGCGGTGTCGAGACGGATGAAACCGTCGCCCACCCGGGGGCTCGAGTTGACGTCGCCCGGCTCGGCGGCGGTCGGGAACGTGCCCTCCGCGATCATGTCGCCGAACTGTGCGGCCGACTCGCGGTACGCCGCCTCGAGCAGACTCGGCGGTCGCCGGGACACCGGGGCGGACTCGCGCGTCAGGACACCCACGACGCGTCCGCGGACCCGCACCGGCACGGCGTCGGCGACCGGGACGTACTCCCCCGCTTCCACGCCCGGTCGGGCCGCGGACCGCTCCACGGCACCCGAGTCGAAGCACTGCGCCACTTCGGGGTGCTCGTCGTCGTCCACGACGGCCCCGACCTTGTCCATCGGGATCACGGTCGGTGCGGTGGTGGGGCGACACTGAGCGACGCAGAGGATGCGAGCGGGCGCCGCCGTGGGAACCCAGAGCAGGACGTCGGCGAACGAGATGTCCGCGAGGAGTTGCCACTCGCTGACCAGCCGTTGGAGATGGTCGACGGCGTGACCGGGCAGATCGGTGTGTGCGGCGAGCAGTTCCGACAGCGTCGACACGGGCGGGTGGCGTGCGAGTCAGGCGATGACGGCGATGAGGTCGCCCTGCTGGACGACGTCGCCCACCGCGACGTCGACCGAGGCGACGGTCCCGGCGGACTCCGCCAGCACGGGAATCTCCATCTTCATCGACTCCAGGATGACGACGGGATCGCCTTCCGCGACGCGGTCACCCGGCGCGACCACGATCTGGAACACCGTCGACACCATCTCGGCCCGAACGTCCTCGGCCATCTCGCTGCCCACCCCTCGTCGTCGGAGAACCGCGCGGTCACCGTCGGCCGGTGCGCGGCCGGTCGCGGTACAGCCAACCACACGTGAGAAACTGGAGCGAACGAGAAGGAAGGAGATCGCGATGGGCAAGCGAGGACGCAAGAAGCGCAGCCGCAAGGGGAACGCCGCCAACCACGGCAAGCGACCCAACAGCTGAATCCTCACCACTCGGTGACGACGACGGGGCCGGACACGCATGGCGTGTCCGGCCCCGTACTCGATCGTCAGCGACGCCCGGATTCGACGTCCGTGCCCCGAGTGTTCGTGTCGAGAGAGTCCGTCTCGATCACGGTCACGGTGCGACGTATCTCGATCTTCAACCGTTCCCGCAGACCGTCCGGCGCGCGGTCACCGCCGCACTTGCGGCCCACCAGCGACTTGATCTTCTCCTCGATGCCGTACTGGGCGAGGCAGGAACCGCAGGAGTCCAGGTGCTTCTGCACCCGCTGCCGACTGGCCTCGTCGCACTCGTTGTCGAGCATCACCCAGACGTCCGCGAGGACGGCGGAGCAGTCGAGCTCCTCGAACTGGCTGTCGTCGTCGACATCTCGCGAGCTCATCGCACGACCTCCTCGGGTGCGGTGGTGCGCAGGAAGCCTCGCTCCCGTGCGACCTCGGCCAGTTCGTGCCGCAACTGCTTGCGGCCGCGGTGCAGCCGGGACATGACGGTGCCGATCGGCGTACCCATGATCTCGGCGATCTCCTTGTACGGGAACCCCTCGACGTCGGCGTAGTACACGGCCATCCGGAACTCCTCCGGAAGGGCGGCGAGGGCAGCCTTGATGTCGTCGTCGGGCAGCGTGTCGAGAGCCTCGACCTCCGCCGACCGCAGACCCGTCGACGAGTGCTCGGCCGTGGCCGCCAACTGCCAGTCGGTGATCTCGTCGGTCGGGTACTGCGCCGGCTGACGCTGCTTCTTCCGATACGAGTTGATGTACGTGTTGGTCAGGATGCGGTAGAGCCACGCCTTGAGGTTCGTGCCCTCACGAAAGCTCTTGAACGCCGTGTACGCCTTGATGTAGGTCTCCTGGACCAGATCCTCGGCGTCGGAGGGGTTGCGCGTCATGCGCAGCGCAGCGCCGTACAACTGGTCCACGAGCGGCAGCGCGTCCCGCTCGAATCGCGCGGTCAGATCTTCGGCACTGGCCCGGGAACGGATTCCGTCCTCGGTCTCGAGCACCGCCGGATCGACTGCGCCCGTGGTGGTGCCGGGCTGGTCGTCCGTCACGGGGGTCCCTTCGGTTGCCGCGGTCGACACGGTTGCGGCGGACGTCTCGCCCACCGACACGGCAGCGGCGGGAGCCGCGCCGTCGACCTCGTACCACCACGATACCGGCGGGATGACACGCTTCGCGGTCACCGCCCGGGACCGTGCGACGTGCTCGTCGACTGATGTCGCGATCACCCGGTCGCCTCCTCTCGATGGAGTCCTTCTCACGTGTCCGCGTCGTCGCCGCGGCACGCTCTCGTCGTCGGTGCAACAGCGAGCTCCGCCCACCTGTTCCCGCTGCCCACCCGGCGGTGCCGACAGACGTCCACCGGGCGGTGCCGACCGCGGCCCGTCGGGCACGATGATCGACATGGCAGGAACGGCCACTCCGGCGACCACCGTCCTCGACCGGTCCGGCGTGTCGTACCGGCTGCACACCTACGTTCACGCGAAGGGCACCACGCGCTTCGGCGAGGAAGCCGCCGACGTCCTCACCGCTCGTCTCGGGGTCGACGCGGTCCGCATCCTCAAGACCCTCGTGATCACCGCGTCCGGCGGAGCGGCTACGCGGCCGTTCACGGCCGTCGCGGTGCTGCCCGTGACGGCGACGCTCTCGACGAAGGCCGCGGCCGCCGCACTGGGGGCCGGTCGCGCTGCGATGGCCGATCCGGCGGTGGCGCGCCGGGCGACGGGGTACGTGCTCGGCGGGGTCTCGCCCCTCGGGCCGTGGTGCACGGGCGCCCGACCCGCGCTGCCCACGGTCGTCGACGAGTCCGTCGCCGCCGCGGACACCGTGTTCTGCAGCGGCGGTCGCCGCGGGCTCGAGATCGAGATCGCCCCGGCCGACCTGATCGCCCTGACCGGCGCGGTCCTGACGGACCTCACTCGCTGACGCGCGGGAATGAGAGACTGACCACCGTGACGTACTGGACCGCCCCCACCGCCACGCGCCCGGTGCGTGCCACCGTCGACGTACCCGGCTCGAAGTCGCTCACCAACCGTGCGCTGGTCCTCGCCGCTCTGGCGGACGGCCCCTCCACGATCACCGGTGCGCTGCGCAGCCGGGACACCGACCTGATGATCGAGGCGATCCGCACGCTCGGCGCGACCGTGGAGGTCACCGGCGACCGCGTCCGGGTCACGCCCGGACCGCTGACCGGGGGCACCGTCGACTGCGGCCTGGCCGGCACGGTCATGCGGTTCGTGCCCCCGCTGGCGGCGCTGGGCTCCCGCACGTCGCACTTCGACGGAGATTCGCACGCCCGGAACCGGCCGCAGCGCACGGTGCTCGACGCGCTGCGCGCGCTGGGTGTCGAGGTGCACGGCGACAGCCTGCCCTTCGACGTGGTCGGCACCGGCTCGGTCCGCGGCGGCCGCGTCGAGGTGGACGCCTCCGGATCGAGTCAGTTCGTTTCCGGCCTGCTGCTGTCGGCCGCGCGCTTCACCGACGGGGTGACCTTCGAGCACGTCGGTCCCCCGGTGCCGTCCATGCCGCACATCGACATGACGGTGGCGATGCTGCGGGAGAGCGGCGTGCAGGTGGACACGCCGGCCGAGACCGGACGGGCGAACACCTGGCGGGTCCACCCCGGACCGATCGCGGCCGTGGACCGCACCATCGAGCCCGACCTGTCCAACGCCACGCCGTTCCTCGCGGCGGCAGCGGTGACCGGCGGCGCCGTCACCGTGCCGCGCTGGCCGGCCACCACCACCCAACCCGGCGACGAGTTCCGCGCCGTGCTCGCGGCGATGGGAGCGACCGTCACCGCGGACGAGGCCGGCGTGACCGCCCACGGACCCGACCGGCTGGTGGGCATCGACGTGGATCTTCACGACATCGGCGAACTGACCCCGACCGTCGCGGCGATGGCGGCGCTCGCGTCGTCGCCCTCGCGACTGCGCGGGATCGCGCACCTCCGCGGCCACGAGACCGACCGCCTCGCGGCCCTCGCCGCCGAGCTGACCGCGCTGGGCGGCGACGTCGTCGAGACCGACGACGGGCTGGCCGTCACACCGGTCGCCCTCACCGGCGCACCGTGGCGCGCCTACGCCGACCACCGGATGGCGACGGCGGGAGCCGTTGTGGGACTGAGGGTCCCGGGAGTGCGGATCGACGACATCGATTCCACCGCGAAGACGCTGCCCGGGTTCGCCGATCTGTGGCAGCGCATGCTCGACGGGGACGCCCCCGGCCCGTCGCGACGCGAGGCCCGGTCCTGACCCCCCGCCGCTACGACGAGTCCGACGTCCGGATCCGGCCGGGCAAGGGCACGCGGCCGCGGACCAAGACGCGGCCGACGCACGCCGACGCCCGGCGCGCGATGGTCGTCTCCGTCGACCGGGGACGCTGGGGGTGTGCCCTGGACGAGGATCCGGCGCGCGTCGTCGTCGCGATGCGGGCGCGGGAACTCGGTCGCACCCCGATCGTGGTCGGCGACAGCGTCGGCGTGGTCGGAGACACGAGCGGCCGAACGGACGCCCTCGCGCGCATCGTGCGTGTCGAGGATCGACGAACGGTGTTGCGGCGCACCGCCGACGACACCGATCCGTACGAGCGGGTGGTGGTCGCCAACGCGGACATGCTGCTGATCGTCGTGGCACTGGCGGATCCGCCGCCCCGCTCGGGCTTCGTGGAACGGGCGATGGTGGCGGCGTTCGTCGGCGGGCTACGCCCCGTGCTGTGCCTGACCAAGGACGACCTGGCCGACGCCGACGAGTTCGCCGCGATGTTCGCCGGCCTCGACGTTCCGGTGGTCCTGGTGGGACGCGATCGGCCCCTCACCGAACTGACCGCCCTGATCGCCGGGTCGTCGTCGGCACTGATCGGTCATTCGGGGGTCGGCAAGTCGACGCTCGTCAATCGAGTGGTGCCGGGCGCCGACCGCGCCACCGGCGTCGTGTCCGGCGTCGGCAAGGGACGGCACACGTCCACGCAGTCGGTGGCGCTCCCCCTCGAGGGCGGCGGGTGGGTGATCGACACCCCCGGCATCCGCAGCTTCGGGCTCGCCCACATCTCCCCCGAGGACGTGGTGGCGGCGTTCTCGGACCTTGCCGAGACGGCCGCCGACTGCCCCCGCGGCTGCACCCACCTGGGTCCGCCGGCGGATCCGGAGTGCGCATTGGACACGCTGACAGGTCAGGCGACGCACCGCGTCGCCGCGGTACGTCGCCTGCTGGTGGCGCTCATGTCCAACGAATCCTGGTGACCTACACGCGCTTCGAGTGAGTCGACCGGGTCAGCGGCGACCGAACCGCGCCCGCAGACCCCGGCCGCTCTTCGACTCCGCAATTGCCGACAGCAGACCCTTGCGACGACCCGTCGCCGGATCGACCACCGCGGTGGTGTTCCCGCCGAAGCGGCGCTCGGATGCGGTCTCCGGGGCATCGTCCGCCGTGGCCTTGAGGAACTTGTCCGGCAACGACAGCTTGGCGATGGTCCGCCAGGACTTCGCGTACTGGGCCGGGAACGACCCCGTGGTGTAGGGCAGGTCGTACTTCTCGCACAGCGCGCGCACCTTGACGCTGATCTCGGCGAGACGGTTGCTCGGCAGGTCCGGGAAGACGTGGTGCTCGATCTGGTAGCAGAGGTTGCCACTCATGAACGCGAGCGCGGGTCCGGCCTCGAAGTTGGCGCTGCCCAGCATCTGGCGCAGGTACCACTGTCCCTGCGTCTCGTCCTTCAGATCGTGGCGCGTGAACTTCTCCGCCCCGTCCGGGAAGTGGCCGCAGAAGATCACGGCATTGGTCCAGACGTTGCGGATCACGTTCGCCATGATGTTGGCCGTCAACGTCTTTCGGAACGACGCAGTCGGCGACAGCGACGACACCGCCGGGGTCAGCGCGTAGTCCTTGAGCATCTGCTTGCCGACCTTCTCGCCCACCTCGGCGAGCTTGCGGCGCGTCTCCTCCTTGGACACGCGGCCCTTGGCGACCTTGCCGAGCTCGAGGTGCTGGACGGCGACGCCGTACTCGAACAGCAGCATCAGCAACGTGTTGTAGACGAGGTTGCCGGCGTTGAAGGGCGTCCACTTGCGGTCACGCGTGACGCGGATCAGCCCGTAGCCGATGTCGTCGTCCATCCCGAGCACGTTGGTGTACTTGTGATGGATGTAGTTGTGCGTCTGCTTCCAATGCTCGGACGGACCCGTGTTGTCCCACTCCCACGAGGTGGAGTGGATCTCGGGATCGTTCATCCAGTCCCACTGGCCGTGCATGACGTTGTGGCCGAGTTCCATGTTCTCGACGATCTTGGACACGCCGAGCATCGCACTGCCCGCCCACCACGCCACACGGTTGTTGCTGGCCAGCATGGTGGTGCGGCCGACGGCCTCGAGGGTGCGCTGGAAGCGGATGGTGTTGCGCACGTAGCGCGCGTCCTTCTCGCCCCGCGCGGCCTCGATCTCGCGACGGATGGCATCGAGCTCGTGCCCGATGGCCTCGACGTCGGCGTCGGTGAGGTGGGCGTATTCCTTGACATCGGAGATCGCCATGCATCCACTCCTCGGCAGGTGGGGGAACCCCGCACGCGGGGTCGTACCGTGGTTACCCTACCGGAAGTTACGCCTCCGTAGGTTACGGTGCCGCAGGTGTGTGCGCCTTCACAGCCCGACGGGCCTCACGCCGTGCCTCCTGTAGAGCCGACCGCAGCCCCCTCTTGCGTCCGGTGATCGGATCGAACCGCACGCGGTCCACGACGGCGGACGCCGGACCGTGGAATCGTCGCTCGGAACTGGTCTCCGGTGCGTCGTCGGACGTCCGGCGCAGCCAGCTGTTGGGCACCGACAGCTTGAAGATGGTCCGCAGCGCCTTCCAGTACTGGGCGGGCAGATGGCCCGTGGTGTACGGCAGGTCGTACTTGTCGCACAGTTGCCGCACCCGCTCGGCGATCTCCGGGTACCGGTTGCTCGGCAGGTCCGGGAACATGTGGTGCTCGATCTGGTAGCAGAGGTTGCCGCTGAGGAACGCCATGGTCGGGCCCGCGTGGAAGTTCGCGCTACCGAGCATCTGCCGCAGGTACCACTCCTCGTGCGTCTCGGTCTCGAACTGGCCCATCGTGAACTTCTCGGCGCCGTCGGGGAAATGACCGCAGAAGATCACCGCGTACGCCCACAGGTTGCGAATCACGTTCGCGGTCAGGTTCGCCCCGATGGCCCGGCGCCACGCCGGTCCCGCCAGGGCCGGGAAGAACACGAAGTCCTTGCCCACCTGCGTCGCGACCTTGCGCGCGAACTCCTTGTTGGGTTCGGACAGCACCTGCCACGGATCGACGCCCCGCTCCTCCTTGGAGGCGGCGAGATCGTGCAGCGCGATGCCCCACTCGAAGGTGAGCGCCAACACCAGATTCGCCGCCGGCTGCAGCAGGTTGATCGGCTTCCACTGCTCGTCCCGCGTCATGCGCAGGATGCCGAAGCCGATGTCGTCGTCCATGCCGACGATGTTGGTGTAGGTGTGATGCGAGTAGTTGTGGGCGCGTTTCCAGTGCTCGGAGGGGCCCGTCTGATCCCACTCCCACGACGTCGAGTGGATCTCGGGATCGTTCATCCAGTCCCACTGACCGTGCGAGACGTTGTGGCCGAGCTCCATGTTCTCGATGATCTTGCTCGCCGCCAGCAGGCCCGTGCCGAGCAAGGCCGCCGGTCGCCACCGCGAACACAGGATCGCGAGCCGACCACCGACCTCGAGCGACCGCTGCAGGGCGATGGTGCGGCGGATGTAGTTCGCGTCGCGCTGGCCACGCGACTCCTCGACATCGCGGCGGATCGCGTCGAGTTCTCGGCCGAAGGCCTCGATGTCCTCGTCGGTCAGATGAGCGAACTCGAGAATGTCGGTGATCGCCATAGGGGTGGTACTCCCTGAAGTCTCGTGGTGGCTTTCCCGCGCGGGCGCCGCGTCCGGTGGACGGGTCGAGCAGCCGGGGTGTGCCTCGCGCCGATGCGGCGGGCAGCCACGACCGACAATAGCCGACCCTCCTGAGAGCGGGGTGTGTCTCCTCCGCGGCCTCTGTCACATCGGACGGGGTTCGACCGCCCGGGCGCGCACCCGGAACAAGCGTGCGCGTGCCGGTACGGGCCTCAGAGTTCGAGGGTGCAGTCCCCCGCCGCGGCGGAGATGCACGTCTGGATGCGGTCGCCGCGCGAGTGCTCCTTGCCCGACCGCAGGTCCCGCACGTGACCGTCCGACACCGCGACCACGCACGTCTGGCAGATCCCCATGCGGCAGCCGAAGGGCATCTGCACCCCCACGCGCTCCCCGGCCTCGAGCAGGGTGGTCGCGCCGTCCACCTCGATCGTGCGGCCGGACCGCGCGAAGGTCACGGTGCCCCCGTCCTCGGCCGAGCCGGTGCGGGCGATCTCGAACCGCTCGGTGTGCAGCCGGTCGATCACCCCGGCGTCGGCCCAGTGCGCCTCCACCTCGTCCAGCATCGCGATCGGCCCGCAGGCCCACGTCTGCCGCTCCCGCCAATCCGGGAACCGCTGGTCGAGCGACCGCAGGTCGAACTTGCCGTCGGACCGCGTGAGCTGCACGTGCGACACCACCGAGTCGTACTTCGCGTCGAGCGCCTCGAGCTCCGCGCCGAACATCACGTCCGCCCGCGACGGCGCCGAATGCACGTGGACCACGTCGGGCATCTGCCCGCGCGTGTCGAGACTGCGCAACATGCCGATGACCGGCGTGATGCCGCTGCCCGCGGTCACGAACAGGATCTTCTCCGGCGGCGGGTCGGGCAGCGCGAAGTCGCCCTTCGGCGCGGCCAGGCGCACGATGGTGCCCGTCTTCACACCGTCGACCAGGTGCGACGAGAGAAAGCCCTCCGGCATCGCCTTGACGGCGATGGAGATCTGCTTGTCCTTCCAGTCGGGCGCCGAGGTCAGCGAGTAGGACCGCCAGTGCCACCGGCCGTCGACGTGCAATCCGATACCGATGTACTGGCCGGGCCGGTAGTCGAAGTCGAAGCCCCACCCCGGCTTGATGACCAGCGTCGCCGCCGTGTCGGTCAGCTTCTCGACGCGCACGATGCGGCCGCGCAATTCCCGCGCGGACCAGAGCGGGTTGGCCAGGTGCAGATAGTCGTCGGGGATCAGCGGCGTCGTGATGCGGGTCAGCGCGCCGCGCACCGCGTTCAGCGCGGGCCGCTTCGGCGCGGCCACCCCGGACACCGGTGCCTCGAGCCAGTCCTTGAATCCCATGCGGTCATTGTCCCCGACCACGTCGCTGCCCGGGGCATCGGGCCGGACACGCCCACCGCCGCGTCACATGAGGTCGAGGAGGAACGGGATCTCCTGCGGCGCATACCAGGCGAGTTCGTGGTCCTCGGCGTCGCCGAGGACGAACTCCGCGTCCACGTCACCGAGGTCCGCCGCGTCGATCGCCTCCACCGCGGCACGTACGGCCGGCTCCGCCTCCGCGAGGTCGACGTGGACGGAGGCCACCTGGCGCAGCGCCAACGGCTGCGGCAGTCGCACCACCGCGTCGTCGAGGTCCGGACGCAGCGTCACCGGATCGACGTCCGCCGCGATCACCACGCGTCGTGGGGCCGACCCGGCGGCGGCGGCGGCGGCGTCGACGTCGGCATCGGCGTCGGCGCCGCCATCGGTCTCGTCGACCTCGCCTTCACCACCGAGCAGCCGTAACGACGCGCGAGCCGCCTCCCGCAACGCGACGTCCGCCAACTCGTCGTCGTCACCGGACGAATACGCCTCGCGCAACGTCGGCGTGACCGCGAACGCCGTCCGCGAGATCGGCGAGAACTCGCCGTCGTCGATCAACGCACGCAGCATCGTCGTCGTCGCGGGAACGAACACCCTCACGAGCGCCTCGCTTTCGGGATCGGTGTCGTCGGAATCGGCGCCCCGTCGGGGCCGGTCACCGCACGGACTTGTCGTCGGAGGCGGCGTCGACGAGCTCGTCGAGCGCTTCGTACAGCAGCGTGGTGACGACGTCGATGTCCGGCATCGCCGCGCGGTCGGCGTTGACGCCGTAGTAGACGTGGCCGTCGTACGAGGTGAGGCCGATCGTCATCGCCTGGTTGCGCACCAGCGGAGGCACCGGATACATCTCGATCATCCGTGCCCCGCCCGCGTAGAGCGGGAACTGCGGCCCGGGGGCGTTGGTCACGACGATGTTGAACATACGCTGCGACAGGCTCGACCCGACGCGAGCACCCATCGCGTGCAGCGTGGCCGGCGCGAACCCGGAGAGCTTCATCAGGGTCGACGCCGTCACCCCGCGCCCCTGGCGCGCGTGCGCCTCGGTGGCGTGGGAGATGTGGGACAGGCGCACCACCGCGTTCGGCTCGCCCACCGGCAGATCGACGAGGAACGATTCGACCTCGCCGGCCGGATGCCCGATCGTGTCGGCCCCCGCGGCGACGGGCGCGTGCACCGACAGCGGCACCAGAGCGCGCACCGTCGTGTACGGCCCGAGCGGTTCTCCGCGGGACAACAGCCAGTTGCGCAGGGCACCCGCCACCACGGTGAGCACGACGTCGTTCACCGTGCCGCCGAAGCGCCGACGAACCGCCCGGTAGTCGTCGAGGTCCGTCCGGGCGACGGAGAATCGGCGGTTGCGGGAGATCGTGGTGTTCAGTGGGCTGGTCGGGGCCGTCTGCGCCGCCGTGCGCACCACGGCCGCGACCTTGCCGACCGCGCGCGCCGCGCCGTGTGCGGCCTCGGCGAGGTCACCGACCGCGCCCCGCACCGCCTCGACGGCCTCGCCGGGCCGCGACACCATCTCCGCCAGCGCCGACGCCACCAGCGCCCGATCGGACGGCTCCCGCGCCGGCATCCACAGTTCCTCGGCCATCGGCGGGGGCGACTTCGTGTCGTCGAGGATCACCTGGCTGATCTCGAGGGCCTGATCACCGTCGACCAGGGCGGAATGGGACTTGGTGAAGATCGCGAACCTGTTGCGCGCCAACCCTTCCACCAGATACATCTCCCACAGCGGGCGGGTCCGGTCGAGGGGTCGCGAGGTCAATCGCGCCACCAGATCGTGCAGCTGCTCCGTCGATCCCGGCTTGGGCAGCGCGGACCGCCGGATATGATAAGTGATGTCGAAGTCACGGTCGTCGACCCACACCGGGCGGGCCAGCCCGAACGCGACCTCGCGCACCTTCTGTCGGTACCGCGGCACCAGCGCCAATCGGCTCTCGACGAGCGTCAGCAACTCGTCGTACGTGAAACCGCCACGCGGAGTGCGGAACACCGCCAACGAACCCACGTGCATGGGGGTGGTCCCGGCCTCCAGGAAGTAGAACGACGCATCCTGAGTGGTGAGTCTGGTGGCCACCGCGCATCCCCTTCGATCGTCGGACCCACCGGGTCCGGCCTGCCGGTCCCGCAGCTCGTCGCTGTCGTGGCCCACAGTCTCGCACGACGTGGACCGTTCGGTTCGGGCGGAGGCACGCCGGCGGTTCCGTGCCCGGGTCGGGTGTTACCCCGAGTCGAACCCCGCCGACTGTGAGTCGAGCGGACATTCGCGCACCACCGTTCACGACGGCGGGCGGCGCGACCACACTCGGCCGCGTGACCGCTCCCGACGTCCGCCTGGACCACCCGCCCGCCTCCGAACCGGCGCTCGACGACGGCGGCAGCGCCTCGCCGTGCCCGTGCGTGTCCACGGCCGCAGGGCCCCGCATCTCGCCGCTTCGGGTGTCCGGGCGTCGGCCCGGCCCTCATTCCGGACGGTCACCCGACCGCGCCGCGTCCCGCAGGGGATCGGCACCCGATCACGCAGCCCCACGGTCCGATCCGGATCCCGAGCTCACCGCGGCGCGGGTGATCGCCGACCGTCTGCTCCGCGGCGCGTTCGAAGTGATCGATCGGAGGCGGGCACCCGCCTCCCTGCGCGCCGGAGTCTCCCCCGCCGTGCTCGGCATGATCGCGTCGCTGTCGACGGCCGAGGTACCCGGCCGAGCCGCGGGGGTCGCGGTGCTGCGCACGGTCCACGTCCGTCGCGGAGCGCGCGGACACCTGGAGGTGTTCGGCTCGTACTCGCGCGGGGAACGACGATTCGCGGTGGCGGCGCAGCTGTCGCACCGGACTCCCCCAGGCTCGCCGTGGATCGTCACGAGCCTACGATTGTCCTGATCGGCCGATCTACTTGCGGCGCTTCGACTTCGCGCCGCGCTTGACGGGCTTGACGGTGTTGCGGGCGGCCTCGCGGCGCTCCCGCCGGGTGGTCGTCGACTTCTCCGCCGCCCCACCGTCGGTCGACGCCCGGCGCACGCTGGTGCCGCCGGACTCGTCAGGTCCCGAGTACGTCAGACGGGACGGATCGCGCTCGTCGAGCCCCTTCGCCCGCAGCGCCGGGGGCGCCGTCTTCTCGGCCGCGACGGTGGCCGGCTCCCGGGTCGGCGACACATCGCGACCCGCGGGTGCACCGGGTCCGGCGGCGGGCGTCGGGGCTGCCGGCGGAGCCGGGGTGGGAGTGGTCCCCGTCGCGGCGGCCGATGCCGCGGCGCGCGCCGCGACCGGATTCTGCAGTCCCGCGCCCACCTGCAGCCCCGCCGACGCGGCCGGGCTCGGTGCCGAGGCCTCGACCTGCAGGTTGAACAGGAAGCCGACCGACTCCTCCTTGAGGCCGTCGAGCATGCCGGTGAACATGTCGTAGCCCTCGCGCTGGTACTCGACCAGCGGGTCGCGCTGCGCCATGGCCCGCAGGCCGATGCCCTCCTTGAGGTAGTCCATCTCGTAGAGGTGCTCGCGCCACTTGCGGTCCAGCACCGACAGTAGGACCCGACGCTCGAGCTCGCGCATCCCACCCTCGCCGGCGATCGCGTCGATCTCCGCCTCACGCCGGGCGTAGGCGGACCGGGCGTCGTCGAGCAGGGCCTCGCGGAGCTCGTCGCGAGAAAGGTCGCCCTTCTCGCCGAACTCGTTCTCCTGCGTGAGCTCCTTCTGGTCGACGCCGACCGGGTAGAGCGTCTTCAGCGCCGTCCAGAGCTGGTCGAGGTCCCAGTCCTCGACGTAGCCCTCGGCCGTGGCGCCGTCGACGTAGGCGGTGACCACGTCGGTGATCATCTGCTCGACCTGGCCCTCCATGTCCTCGCCGCGCAGGATCCGACGACGCTCCTCGTAGATGACGGTGCGCTGCTGGTTCATCACCTCGTCGTACTTGAGCACGTTCTTGCGGATCTCGAAGTTCTGCTGCTCGACCTGGGTCTGCGCGCTCTTGATCGCCTTCGAGACCATCTTGGCCTCGATGGGCACGTCGTCCGGCAGGTTGAGGCGGGTCATGATCGACTCGAGCGCGGCCCCGTTGAAGCGGCGCATCAACTCGTCACCGAGCGACAGGTAGAAGCGGCTCTCGCCCGGATCGCCCTGGCGCCCGGACCGTCCGCGCAGCTGGTTGTCGATGCGCCGCGAATCGTGGCGTTCGGTGCCCAGCACGTACAGCCCGCCCGCCTCGCGCACCTTCTCCGCCTCGGCCTTGACCTGGCTCTTGACCTCCTCGAGGGTGGGCTCCCACGCCTGCTCGTAGTCCTCGGCGGACTCCACCGGGTCCAGCCCGCGGCTCCGCAGCGCCAGGTCGGCGAGGATGTCGGGGTTGCCGCCGAGCACGACGTCGGTACCGCGACCGGCCATGTTGGTGGCCACGGTGACCGCACCGGACCGCCCGGCCTCGGCGATGATGGTCGCCTCCTGCTCGTGGAACTTCGCGTTCAGCACGTTGTGCGGCACACCGCGCTTGGTGAACTGCTTGGACAGGTACTCCGACCGCTCCACGCTGGTGGTACCGATCAGGACCGGCTGTCCCTTCTCGTGGCGCTCGACGACGTCGTCCACGACCGCCGCGAACTTGGCTTCCTCGCTCTTGTAGATGAGGTCGCCGTTGTCCACTCGGACCATCGGCCGGTTGGTGGGGATCGGGATGACGCCGAGCGAGTAGATCTGGTGCAACTCGGCGGCCTCGGTCTCGGCCGTACCGGTCATGCCGGAGAGCTTGTCGTAGAGGCGGAAGTAGTTCTGCAGGGTGATCGTGGCGAGGGTCTGGTTCTCGGCCTTGATCTCGACCTTCTCCTTGGCCTCGATCGCCTGGTGCATGCCCTCGTTGTACCGGCGACCCACGAGGATACGACCGGTGAACTCGTCGACGATGATGACGTCGCCGTCGCGGACGATGTAGTCCTTGTCGCGCTGGTAGAGCTCCTTGGCCTTGACGGCGTTGTTGAGGTAGCTCACCAGCGGCGAGTTGGCCGCCTCGTAGAGGTTGTCGATGCCGAGCTGGTCCTCGACGAACTCGACGCCCGCCTCGTGCACACCGACCGTGCGCTTCTTGATGTCGACCTCGTAGTGCAGGTCCTTCTTCATCAGCGGGGCGATGCGGGCGAACTCCGCGTACCACTTGCTGGACGCGTCCGCCGGGCCCGAGATGATGAGCGGGGTCCGCGCCTCGTCGATGAGGATGGAGTCGACCTCGTCCACGATCGCGAAGTTGTGACCACGCTGCACCAGATCGTCCAGCGAGTGCGTCATGTTGTCGCGGAGGTAGTCGAAGCCGAACTCGTTGTTGGTGCCGTACGTGATGTCGGCGGCGTACGCCGCCCGGCGCTCGGCCGGGGTCATGCCGGACAGGATCACGTCGACCGACAGCCCGAGAAAACGGTGCACACGGCCCATCCACTCGGAGTCGCGCTTGGCCAGGTAGTCGTTGACCGTGACCACGTGGACCCCGTCACCCGACAGCGCGTTCAGGTAGGCCGGCAGCACACAGGTGAGGGTCTTGCCCTCACCCGTCTTCATCTCGGCGATGTTGCCGAAGTGCAGCGCCGCGCCGCCCATGACCTGCACGTCGAAGTGGCGTTGGGACAGGACTCGCTTGGAGGCCTCGCGAGCCACGGCGAACGCCTCGGGCAGCAGGTCGTCCAGCGTCTCACCACCCTCGATGCGGGTGCGGAACTCGTCCGTCTTCCCACGCAACTCCGCGTCGGTGAGCCCCTCGACGTCCGGAGAGAGGGAGGAGACGTGGTCGGCGATGTGCTTCAGCCGCTTGACCATGCGACCTTCACCGACACGGAGCAACTTGGACAACGACAACGACGGCACGGTCTTTTCTCGTCCTCGGGTTCGGGAACAGGGGCGGGCGGAGTCGACGCCGGGCGTCGGCTCCACCGGGGGCGCGCGGCACCCTCGGCGCATTCATCGTAGGCGTCGCGCCTGACAGGTCGCTGTGAGGCCGACACGACACCGCCGGGCACCCCCGCACGAGACGGGGGCACCCGGCGGACTCGGCGGGTCAGGACAGCCGGAGCAGTCCGTAGTCGAACGCGTGCCGGCGGTAGACCACCGACGGGCGGTCCGACTCCTTGTCGTGGAAGAGGAAGAAGTCGTGGCCGACGAGTTCCATCTCGTACAGGGCGTCGTCGACGGTCATGGGCACCGCCGGGTGCTCCTTCGTCCGCACGATCCGGCCGGGACCGTCCACGGGCTCGGTCTCGAGAGCGTCGAACGCCTCGGCGGGCGCGGCGTCGACGGTGTTCTGCAGCGCAGCGGTGGCCTCCGCGACGGAGACCGGACGCTTCTCGCCGTAGTGCACCTTGCGACGGTCCTTGGTGCGACGCAGTCGGTTCTCCAGCTTGGAGATCGCCGACTCGAGGGCGCCGTAGAAGCTGTCCGCGCACGCCTCGGCTCGCACCACGGGGCCCTTGCCGCGGGCGGTGATCTCGACGCGCTGGCAACTCTTGGACTGGCGCCGGTTGCGCTCGTGCATCAACTCGACGTCGAACAGGTGGATGGTCGGATCGAAGCGCTCGACACGGGAGAGCTTCTGCGACACGTGAATTCGGAAATGATCGGGAATCTCGACGTTGCGTCCCTTGACCACGACGTCGGCGGTCGCCTCGGTGGGCGACGAACCGGGAACAGGGGCCGGGGCGTCGTCGAACCAGTCGACGGGCGCGTCGGACGCGCCGGGTGACTCGGGCGGGGTGGTGCGGGTGATCTCGGGCCCGGGACCGTGGGTCTCGCGGGGATGAGCGTGCACCCGATGGGTGTTGGTCTGTGCTGCCGTCGTGTGAACTGCCGTAGTCGGCGACGTCGTCATACGTACCTCCCGATCGATGCTGCGCGGACAGTGTTGTCGCACAGGGACATGCGAGGCACCGGAGCGCTGAATGCCCGGCGCCAGGTGAAGAGGCATCACCTCCTGCCCTGGTGTCGAACGTGATCGAGCGTGGCCCCGACCGTAGTCGCTCACGTGCACGTCTGCCACCGTTAGCCGGATATTCACACGCGGTGTTCAGCAGGCCGCCGCCGGGCCGCTCAGCGCACCGCCCCGATCACCACCACCGCGTCCACACCGACGCCCGCGCGCCGCAGAGCCGCGACGGACTCCGCGGCGGTGGTTCCGGTGGTCAGCACGTCGTCGACGAGCACCACCGGCCCGCGCGGCGCCCGCGCCCGCACGCCGATGCGGCCCGCGAGGTTCTCGGCGCGCTGCGCGGCGGACAGACCCACCGAGTCGCGCACGCCGCCGTCGACCTCGAGCACTCGCGCCACGGAGACCACCTCGGGTGCCGACGCGGCGGACGCGGCCGTGCACAACCGGACCACCGGATCGCCCCCACGACGTCGCGCGGCCCGTCGACGCGACGGCGCGGGCACCAGCACCAACGGGTTGAGCTCGGCAGGATCGAGATCGCCGGCGTCGCGCAGCTGCGCGATCGCGTCGGCCAGGGCCCTCCCGAGAGGGACGGCGAGATCACGCCGACCCCGCTCCTTCGCCGCGACCACCGCTGCTCGATGCGGTCCGGCGTAGGAGCCGAGGGCGAAGCACGGGACTCCGACCGTCACCGCCGGGCGCACCGCGCGCGGCGGTTGCGCCAGAGCCTCGGCGCACCGTGCGCACCACGCGACGCTCGCCGCCCCGCATCCGCCGCATTCGCGCGGCACCACCAGATCGATCCCCGCCCGTACCGTCGCCGACCACCGTGCCCACATGCGCGGCAGTGTGCCGGATTCCCCCGACAGGATGCGAGCGGCCGAGGCCCCGAGACGGTCTTCAGCCGGGGAGGACCGGGACCGCCTTCGCGCCGGTCAGCCCGGGCACCTCGCGCCAGTACCGGTCGGACGCCGGGTCGCTGTCGTCGATTTCGAAGACGGCGCGGGAGTCGGCGACGTAGGTGGTGCTCGGTGTCGCGTCCACGGACACCACGGGGGCGGTGAGATTGCGGCTCGGCAGACCGTCGAGACGCGACCCGTCCACGGCCACCTGGACGATCGGGATGTCCGTGGCGGCGCGTGCCACCACGACCGTGTCGCCGGTGCTCCAATCCAGGGACAGCGCGGCGCTGGCCAGACCCGCTGCCACCGCCTCGGGCTCGCGCAGGGAGTAGGAGCCGTCGGCGCGGCGCACCACCACCGCGACGTACACCGCGCCGTCGACGATCAACGCGGCGCGCACCCCGTCGCGGGAGAGCCGGAGTTCGGTGATCTGACCGCCGAGCTCGGCGATCTCGGACGACTCGACGTCGGTCAGCGACACCTGGCCGGTGGCCGGGTCGCGGACCGCGCGCCGCACCGCGGATCCGTCGATCACCGCCCACACTGCGTCGCGGTCCGGGCCCCAGGTGGGCCGGGTGATGGTGCCGCCCTCCGCCACCGGGAACGCGGACCCGCCGTAGGACCCGATGAGCAACGCGTCCGGCGGTTGCGGCGCGGCCCGGCCGGTGTCGGAGACGGCGGCGACCAAGGTGCCGTCCGTCGACAGGGCGATCGACCGCATCGTGTCGACCGTGCCGAAGAAGCCGGGAACCGGGGTGACGGCGTTCGCCCCGACACGGACGAGACTGCCGTTGCGTAGCGCGTGCAGCCCGACGTCGGCCCCGGCCACCGCCGACGGGTCGAACTCGGCGAGGTCGGCGGTGGTCCAGCCGTCGGGAAACTCGGGATCGAGGGGGGCGCCGTCGGCGAGCAGCACGTACGGCCCCGACACCTCGGCCCGGGCCAGCGTCCAGACGATCTGGGCCGCCAGGAGGGTGCGCGTCGCGCTGTCGAGAGGGCTCGCCCCGCGCAGGTCGACGCGAACTCCGCCCGGCCCCACGCCGACACCGGTGGGCCGCCCGTCGGCCTTGGTGATGGCCTGCGCGGTGGTCAGGCCGTTGACGACGTTGCGCACCGCCGGCTCGAGCGACAATCGCGGACCGGCCTGCAGCAGCGTGATCAGCGTGTCCGCCATCCGATCCTGCGACGTCGCGATCCACCGCTGGTCCGGGACGAGAGTGGTTCCGGTGGGATCGACGAAGTACAACGACCTGCGCTGATACGCGCCGAGGAACTGCGTCCGGTCCATGACGACGCCCGAGGGCAGCTCGTCGATCCGCCACTGCCCGTCGCGGAGGACGAGCGTGAGTCGGGTCTCGAAGGATCCCTGTTCGGCCCGGTACTGCCCGCCGGTGTCGAGCTGACCGACCCGGTTGGCGCGGATGGTGTACTCGATGGAGTCGTCCGTTCGTGACTCCTCGAGCACGTCGATCTTGTCCACGACGATCGCGATGGCACCGTCGTTCCACCGGTCCGCGGCCTCGGGGGTGAGGAATTGCCGCGCCCCCGCGTGGCGGTCCGTCGGGTCGGTGCTCGCCTTGACGAAATCGCGGACCAGCAGACTGGGTTCGCGGCCCGGTGCGGGCTCGGGCAGCTCCTCGGCGACGGGGCCACGCGCGACCGTGCCGATCGCCTGGGGTGCGGACGAGGTGGGCAGCGAGGCGCAGCCGGAGACCACCGTCGCCACGACCGCCAGCAGAACGAGGAGGGTGCGCCACCGGGTTCCGGCGGTCATCGGCGCTCCCCCGACGACGCCCCGACGCCTTCCGGCCGGGCCGCGGGCAGAGGCTGTCCGGAGGGATACCGCTGCCCGCTCGGCCGCAGCGGCAACGGGCTGGACACCACTTTGCGTCCGCGCACCCGCGGCAGCGTCAACCGGAAGCAGGCACCCTGTCCCGGCTCGCCCCAGGCCTCGAGCTTGCCGTCGTGCAGCCGCGCGTCCTCCAGCGAGATCGCCAGGCCCAGACCCGTTCCGCCGGAACGACGGACGCGGGAGGGGTCCGAGCGCCAGAACCGGTTGAAGACCAACTTCTCCTCACCGGGGCGCAGACCCACGCCCTGGTCGCGCACCACGAACGCCGCGGCGTCGTCGTCCGCACGCAGCCGCAGCAGGACGGGCTTGCCCTCCCCGTGGTCCAGGGCGTTCGCGAGCAGGTTGCGCAGGATGCGCTCGACGCGCCGCGGATCGACGGCGGCGTTCACCGGATCGTCCGGCATGTCGACGATCAACTCCGTCCCCGTCTCGCGCGCGAGGTGGCGCACGGTGGAGATCGCCGCCCGCGCGCACATGCGCAGGTCGAGTTGCTCGGACGCCAGCTCGGCCACACCGGCGTCGTGCCGGGAGATCTCGAGCAGATCGGACAGCAACGTCTCGAAACGGTCCAGCTCCGCCACCAGCAGTTCCGACGACCGCCTGAGGAGCGGATCGAGGTCGTCCGACCCGTCGTGGATCAGCTCGGCGGCCATCCGGACCGTCGTGAGCGGCGTGCGCAGCTCGTGAGAGACGTCGGAGGTGAACTGGCGTTGCAGGTTGCCGAATTCCTCGAGCTGCGTGATCTGCTTCGACAGACTCTCGGCCATTTCGTTGAAGGACATGGCCAGGCGCGCGATGTCGTCCTCGCCGCGCACGGGCATCCGCTCCTTGAGGCGGCCGTCGGCGAAGCGGACCGCGATGCGCGACGCGGACCGGATCGGCAGGACCACCTGGCGGGCGACCAACAACGACACCGCGGCCAGCAGCACCATCAGCACCGCACCGCCGATCAAGAGCGTGCCGCGCACCAGGGCGAGCGAGCGGTCCTCCCCCGCCAACGGGAAGACGAGGTAGAGCTCGAGGTCGGGCAGATCCGAGGCCGTGGGACTGCCGACGATCAACGCCGGTCCGGAATACCCGCCCGGCTCGGACACCGGCGCGAACTGATAGCTGATCTGGTCGGCCTGCACGAACGCACGAAGGGCGTCGGGGATCTGATCGGCCGGGCCGGTCGACAGTTCCCGCCGGGCGCCGTCGCCCCGCACCAGCAGGACCGGGTCGAAGGTCCCCGCGGACCCGCCCTCCGACGCGGTGTCGCCGTCACGGCTGGTCAAGCTGCTCCGCGCGAGCTCGAGCCGATTGGCGACGGACGTCGTGTCGTCCCCTGCGAGCTGACTCTCCACCGAGGCCCGCGCCCGGTCGAGCTCCTTGGTGGCCGCGTCGATCTTGGTGTCGAGCAACCGATCGGTGATCTGCCCGGTGAGCACCACTCCCAGCACGGAGATAACCACGAACGACAGCGTCAACGTCGACACCACCACCCGCAGCTGCAGGGACCGACGCCATGCGTGGCCGGCGGCGGCCCCCACGGAGCGCGCCCAGCGCATCACCGGCGAGAACGTGCCGTTGATGCGCCGTCGCGAACGGGACGTGAAGATCACCGACCTCCTCGTCCAGGGACCGCGTCGATCACGGCGGTCCGGCCTTGTACCCCACACCGCGCACGGTCAGCACCACCTCCGGGTTCTCCGGATCGGTCTCGACCTTGGCGCGCAGACGCTGCACGTGCACGTTCACCAATCGTGTGTCCGCGGCGTGGCGGTAGCCCCAGACCTGCTCGAGCAGCACCTCACGAGTGAACACCTGACGCGGCTTCCGCGCCAACGCGACCAGCAGGTCGAATTCGAGCGGGGTCAGCGAGATCAGCTCGCCGTCGCGCGTGACCTTGTGGGCGGGAACGTCGATGACGACGTCGCCGATCGAGAGCAGCTCCGCCGGTTCCTCCTCCGTCCGGCGCAGGCGAGCACGGACGCGGGCCACCAGCTCCTTCGGCTTGAACGGCTTCATGATGTAGTCGTCCGCGCCCGACTCGAGCCCGAGCACCACGTCGACCGTGTCCGTCTTGGCGGTGAGCATCACGATGGGCACGCCGGAATCGGCGCGCAGTACACGGCAGACGTCGATGCCGTTCATCCCCGGCAGCATCAGGTCCAGCAGCACCAGGTCCGGACGGTTCTCGCGGACGGCCGACAGCGCTTGCGTGCCGTCGCCGACCACGAACGGCTCGAAACCCTCACCGCGCAGCACGATGGTGAGCATCTCGGCCAGGGCCGTGTCGTCGTCGACGACCAGAATGCGTGGCTTCATGCGCCTATCGTGTCATCCCGTCCGACTCTGCGGTCCGATCCACCAGTTGCGCGGCGAGTCGGTCGCTGTCCGCCTCGATCTCGTCCGCCGCGCCGCTGTCGACGACCACCCACGGCGACACCCACGACCGTGCGGCGAGCCCCGCGTAGACCGCGGCGGTGCGCTCCTGCAGACCACCGTCCCGCTCGTAGACGTCGCGGGCCCGGGACTCGTCCGCCTGCTCGCGCCCGCGCGCCCGCTCCTCGGCCACCGACACCGGCACCTGCAGGTAGAGCTGGACGTCCGGAACCGGGAGGACGAGCCGATCGAACTCGAGCGAGCGGACCCACTCGACCGTCGGACCCGCGGCGTCCTCGTGACGACGGGCAGCCGAGTACGCCGCATTGGAGGCGACGTACCGGTCGAGCAGGACGACGTCGTGCCGGTGCAGCATCCGACGCAGGTCGGCCGCCGCGCCGGCACGGTCGAGCGCGAACAGCACCGCCATCGCGTTCACCCCGTCGGCGAGATCGCCGTGCTCGCCGGCGAGTGCTTCCGCGGCGAGGTCCGCGTGGATCGACTCCCCGTAGCGGGGGAAACCGACGCGGACCGCGTCGATTCCCGCCCGCTCCCAGGCACGGACCAGCCGCGACGACAACGTGAACTTGCCGGCGCCGTCGACGCCTTCGACGGCGATGAGCGTTCCCACGTCGGTCGACCCCTCCGGTTCCGGTACCGGCGTCAGTACCGGTAGTGCTCGGGCTTGTACGGGCCCTCGACGTCGACGCCGATGTACTCCGCCTGCTCCTTGGTGAGCTTGGTCAGCGTGCCGCCGAGCGCCTCGACGTGGATCTTCGCGACCTTCTCGTCGAGGTGCTTGGGCAGGCGGTAGACCTCGTTGTCGTACTCGTCCGGCTTGGTCCACAGTTCGATCTGCGCGATGACCTGGTTGGAGAAGCTGTTGCTCATGACGAAGGACGGGTGGCCGGTGGCGTTGCCGAGGTTCAGCAGACGGCCCTCGGAGAGAACGACGATGGACTTGCCCGAGGAGAACACCCACTGATCGACCTGCGGCTTGATGTTGATCCGCGTCGAGCCGGAGCGCTCCAGTCCCGCCATGTCGATCTCGTTGTCGAAGTGGCCGATGTTGCCCAGGATGGCCTTGTCCTTCATCGACCGCATGTGCTCGAGGGTGATGATGTCCTTGTTGCCGGTCGAGGTGATGACGATGTCCGCGTCCCCGATCGCCTGCTCGACGGTGACGACGTCGAAGCCGTCCATGAGCGCCTGCAGGGCGTTGATCGGGTCGACCTCGGTGACCTGGACTCGCGCGCCCTGGCCTGCGAGCGATTCCGCGCAGCCCTTGCCGACGTCACCGTAACCGCAGATCAGGACCTTCTTGCCGCCGATCAGCACGTCGGTGCCGCGGTTGATCCCGTCGATGAGCGAGTGGCGGGTGCCGTACTTGTTGTCGAACTTGCTCTTGGTGACCGAGTCGTTCACGTTGATGGCCGGGAAGGTCAGCTCGCCGGCCGCGGCGAACTGGTAGAGCCGCAGCACACCGGTGGTGGTCTCCTCGGTGACACCCTGCACCGACTCCGCGATGGCGGTCCACTTGCCCGCGTCCTGCTCGAGCGAGGCCCGCAGCAGTCCGAGGAAGACCTTGTACTCGTCGGAGTCGCGCTCCTCGTCCACGGGCGGGACCACGCCGGCCTTCTCGAACTGCGCCCCGCGCAGCACCAGCATGGTGGCGTCGCCGCCGTCGTCGAGAATCATGTTGGCCGGACGGGCCGTGCCGTCCTCGGCGACGGGCCACGTCAGCATGCGCTCGGCCGCCCACCAGTACTCGGCGAGGGACTCGCCCTTCCAGGCGAAGACGGGCACGCCCTGCGGCGCCTCCGGCGTACCGTGCGGGCCGACGACGATCGCCGCGGCCGCGTGGTCCTGAGTGGAGAAGATGTTGCAGGACGCCCAGCGCACCTCGGCGCCGAGCGAGACCAGGGTCTCGATCAGCACGGCCGTCTGCACGGTCATGTGCAGGGAGCCGGAGATCCGCGCACCCTTGAGCGGCTGGACGTCGGCGTACTCCCGCCGGAGCTCCATCAGGCCGGGCATCTCGTGCTCGGCCAGACCGATTTCCTTGCGCCCGTACTCCGCGAGCGAGATGTCGGCGATCTTGAACTCGAGACCGTTCACGATGTCGGACTGCAGCGCACCGAGGGTGTCGGCGAGCGCCTGCGTCTCGGAGGTGGTCGTCTCGGATGTGGTCATGTCTGGAGGCACTCCCTGGTCGGCTGGCGATCGACACGGCTGGTGATCGCAGACCCAGGCTATCCCCTGACGGCGACCCCGGTGTCGGCGGTGGATCGCACCGGGAATCGAGCGCGCAGTCGGTCGGCGGCGCCCGGCGCGAGGTTCGCCCGATTCACGTCGCCGTCGTAGTGGCGGACGACCTTCGGATCCATGACCCGACGCCACATCGGCGGCACCGCGGCCAGCAACACCATGGTCGCGTAACCGGCGGGCAGCTGCGGCGACTCGTCGAAGCTGCGCAGCGTCTGGAACCGACGGCCCGGGTTGGCGTGGTGATCGCTGTGACGCTGCAGGTGGTAGAGGAAGATGTTGGTCACCAGGTGATCACTGTTCCAGCTGTGTCGCGGCGAACAGCGCTCGTAGCGTCCGGTGGCGGTGCGTTCCCGCAGCAGTCCGTAGTGCTCGATGTAGTTCACCGACTCGAGCAGCAGGATGCCGGTCACCGCCTGCACCAGCAGGAAGGGCAGCACGACGGGCCCGAACACCAGCGTCAGAAGCGCGACCAGCGCCACCGACAGACCCCACGCGGTGAGCACGTCGTTGTGCACCGAGAACACCCTCCGCCCACGACGACGCAGTCGATCGCGCTCGAGGGCCCACGCCGACCGGACGCCACCGAGAATCGTGCGCGGGAAGAAGCGGTAGAGCGATTCGCCGAGTCGGGCACTGGCCGGATCCTCCGGCGTCGCGACGCGGACGTGATGGCCGCGATTGTGTTCGACCACGAAGTGCCCGTAGCCGCACTGCGCGAGCGCGATCTTGGCGAGGCGCCGCTCCGCCCGCTCGACACGGTGGCCCAGTTCGTGCGCGGCGTTGATGCCGATGCCGCCGACCAGACCGACGGACACCGCGTACCCCAGGCGGTCGACGGTGGACAGGGTTCCGAAGGCCACCAGCCAGCAGGCGACGATCAACCCGGCGTACTGCACGGGCAGGAACAGGAAGGTGCACCAGCGGTAGAACCGGTCGTGCTGGAGATCGCGGACCTCGTCGTCCGGCGGATTGCTACCGTCCGCACCCACTGTGACGTCGAGCAGCGGAATGGCGACGAAGAAGATCAGGACGCCGCTCCACCAGAAGATCGGCCAGCCCGTGTGGAGCACCAGCTGGGACGGCAACAGGGCGGACGCCGGCGCCAGGATGCCCAGCGGCCACAGATACCTCTTCGGATCCCGCCATCCCCGCGTCACCGTTCCACGCTCCTCCCCGGTGCCCCACCCGTCGGACACCCGAACCGACGTCCCGACGGGCGGCTCGATTCGGGTGATCGAATCGTTACATCGCGTCGAAACATACCATCGGATCGTTTCGGGGCGTCACGAACGACCGAACCCCCGCCGTCGACGCAGGTCGAGGGCGGGGGTCGAGGGCGGGGGTCGAGGACCGACGCGAGGTGTACTACTCCAGCCCGGCCTGCTGCCGACCGAGCACGGAGTGACGCCGGGAGTACGCGAAGTAGACGATCACGCCCAACGCCATCCAGACCACGAACCGGAGCCAGGTCTCCACGGACAGGTTCAGCATGAGCCACAGGCACGCGACGACCGCGAGGATCGGCACCAGCGGCACCAGCGGCGTCCGGAACCCGCGCTTCAGATCGGGCCGGGTCCGGCGCAGCACCACGACGCCGATCGAGACCAGGACGAAGGCGAACAGGGTCCCGATGTTGACCATCTCCTCGAGCGTCCCGATCGGGAAGAACGTCGCGAGAACCGCGACCACGACGGCCACCAGCACGGTGATGCGCACCGGGGTTCCCCGGGAGCCGGTCTTGGCCAGCGCACGCGGCATCAGTCCGTCGCGCGACATCGCGAACAGTACGCGGGACTGCCCGAGCAGCAGCACCATGACCACCGTCGTGAGACCGGCCAGGGCGCCGAAGGAGATGATCTGCTGCGCCCAGGTGATGCCGTTGAGCTCGAACGCCGTGGCCAGCGTCGAGGAGTCCCCGGCCAGCTCGGTGTAGTTGACCATGCCGGTAAGGATCAGGGTGACCGCGACGTACAGCACGGTGACGATGGCGAGCGAGCCCAGGATGCCGCGCGGCAGGGACCGCTGCGGATCCACCGTCTCCTCCGCCGTGGTCGCCACGATGTCGAAGCCGATGAATGCGAAGAAGACCAGGCTGGCGGCGGCGAGCAGGCCGTACCACCCGAAGTTGCTGCCCTCGGCACCGGTGACGAAGGAGAACAGCGACTGGGTCAGCCCGGTCTCGCTCTCGGCGGGCTCGGCGGGCGGGATGTACGGGCTGTAGTTGGCCGCCTTGATGTAGAACGCACCGACCACGACGATGAGCAGCACGACGGCCACCTTGATCGCGGTGATGATCAACGAGACACGCGAGGAGATCTTCACTCCGGTGACCAGCAGCACGGACAGCACGACCACGATGAGCAGGGCGCCCCAGTCCACGTCGAGTCCGCCGATGGTCGCGACCGGCGAGGCCGTTCCCAGCACCTCACCGAGATAGAGCGACCATCCCTTGGCGACGACCGCCGCCGCGAGTGCGAACTCGAGGATGAGGTCCCACCCGATGATCCAGGCGATGAACTCGCCGAACGTGGCGTAGCTGAACGTGTACGCACTGCCGGCGACCGGGACCGTCGAGGCGAACTCCGCGTAGCACAGGGCCGCGAGACCGCAGGCGATCGCGGCGAAGACGAACGCGAGCGACACGGCGGGACCGGCCACGTTGCCGGCCGTGCGCGCGGTCAGGGTGAAGATGCCGGCGCCCACCGCGACGGCCACGCCGAACACCGTGAGGTCCCACGAGTTCAGAGTCTTCTTGAGTTTGGTGTCGGGCTCGTCCGTGTCTTGAATGGACTGCTCGATCGACTTGGTCCGCCGAAGACCTTGTCCGGAGCCGCTCACCGGCTCCCCCGTCGCACCCTTGCCGTGACTCGTCACCGGCGTGCTCCTTCGCGTCCGCGCGCCGTCGTCGACGGCGCTGTGCGCCCTATCGTCACACGGGGAGGCGTCACAACGGACCAACGGGTGCTCGGTGCGTCACACGGTCGGGCGTGACGGCCCCGGTTCGGCCGACGGCGGAAGAACCGGTCAGTCCACCGATCCCACCGCGGCGACGAAGACGGTGGCGTCGTCGGTCGCCGCGCAGAGTTCCGGAGCCGGGTCGGTCGCGGCCACCCACAGGGCGTGTCCGCGTTCGAGCGGGAGCGTTCGGTCGCCCGCGCGGACCTGCACGTGACCGTGCACGCACAGCAGGATGCGTGGGCGGTCCACGGACTCGAGTGCGTAGGGCGCCGAGTCGGCGGCCGACGATCCGCTCCGCAGGTCGACGCGGGTGAGCGCGAATTCCGGTGCCGGCGTCGGGTAGCGCACCGAGCCGTCCGGCAGCGTCCGCGCCTCGAGAACCGGGGAGGGCAACGGCTCGAAGTCCAGCACGCGCAGGAGCTCCGGCACGTCGACGTGCTTGGGTGTGAGGCCACCGCGCAACACGTTGTCCGAGTTGGCCATGATCTCCACGGCGGTCCCGCGCAGGTACGCGTGCAGATTGCCGGCATCGAGATAGAGCGCCTCGCCGGGCCGGAGGGTGACGCGGTTGAGCAGGAGCGCGGCGAGCACACCTGCATCCCCCGGGTAGTACTCCCCGAGTTCGAGCACCGTCCGCAATTCGGGAACGAAGCGTCGATCGCTCGTCGTCTCCGCACGCTCGAGCGCCCGCACACAGGCGTCGAGCACCGCGGGCAGCACCGCGTCCAGGGCGCGCTGCGGCAGCGTGATCCACGACGTGAAGAGGGTACGCAAACCCGTCGCGTCCGGCTGGTCCTCCAGCATCCGCTGATAGGGGGCCAGTTCCTCGGCGCCCAGGAGGGCGAACAGCTCGATCGTCTCGCGGGGCAGGCGGAAGCCGGCCAACGCGTGGAATTCCGTGAGTGCCACCACCAACTCGGGCTTGTGGCTGGCGTCCCGGTAGTTCCGGACCGGCGCGTCGATCGGCACACCGGCGGCGTTCTCGCGCCGGAAACCCTCCCGCGCCTGGTCCAGCGACGGATGCGCCTGGAGCGAGAGGGGCTCCTCGGCCGCGAGGAACTTCACCAGGAACGGCAACCGTGATCCGAAGCGCTCGGCGACGGCCTCCCCCAGCTGACCGGCAGGATCGCGGTCGATGACGTCCAGCAGCGACGTGGGACCGGTCTCGGTGACCAGCTGCGCGGGATCGCCCGGATGCGCGCCGAACCACAACTCGGCCTCGGGATGCCGGGTGGGCGACGCGAGCCCTCGCAATTCCGCGAGGGCCGTGCGCGACCCCCAGGCGTAGGACCTCGCCGCACCGTCGAGAAGGTTCACCGTCGACCGCCTGTCGTCACCGTCGAACCGTCGTCCGGTCGGACGACGGCGCAGAAGTCTGGTTCGGCGGCCGTCATCGGCCGCCGGCGAGCTGGACGTACGCCGCGGCCGCCTCGAGCCGCGCGGCGAGGACGAGGCAGTGCCGCACCGTCGTCGCCGCTTCCCCTCCGGACGGGGCGATCGCGCCGGGGCCCACTGGTCCGAACTCGAGCGTCGGGCGCAGCTCGGGCGCGGCGTCGCCGGACAGGTCGTCGACCCGCACGACGTCCACCTCGCCGAGAACGGCGACGCGGCGACGCACCGAGGAGTCGTCCGGGTCGATCGAGACGGTCAGGATGCGGACGGGCTCGGTCGGCCTCGGACCGTCGATCTGGTCGTCGTGGAAGAGCGGGTCGTAGTCCTGCGCGGCGCCGCCGCTCCCGGGCGCATCGAGCGCGCCGCTCCCGGGCCCACCGACCGCGCCGAATTCGTGCACCACCGCGACGGCGTCGGCCAGTTCGCTCGCTGCCGCGACGACACCCGCGGTCCGCAGCAGCACCGACGCGCCGTGGCGAGCCAACTCGGTGGCGGCGACGCCGTCGCCGGTCACCAGCACGCGTCGTCCGGCCACGCGCGACGCCAGCGACTTCGCCGGGTTGCGGAACACCTCGATCGACGGGTGATGCCGTGCCGACTCCGCGTCGACCACGTCGGCGACGTCGGCCAGATCCCCCGGGGCGAATGCGGGATCGACGGCGGCGAGCACCGCCGTCATCGTGGCCACGTGACGGGCGAACCCGTGAATGTCGAGGACCCGCACCCGCGGCGGCAGGGCGAGCACCCGACCGGCGCCGGCGTCGGCGACCGGTCCTTCGTCGGGAACCGTCACCACCACGTCGGCGCGGCGGCGGACCGCGCTGTCGACGGAGCGCGCGAGGACGGGGTCACCCGCGTCGTCTCCGGCGACCACGACGACGTCCAGCGGACCGACCCAGGGCGGAGTCGCCGGGGCGATGACCACCGGCACGCCCGCGGAGGCGACGAGGGAGGAGAGCAGTCCGGCGGCCCGACGCGCGGGACCGGACGGCGCGACGATCACCACCGCCCGCGGCCGCGCCCCGTCGAGCCGGGACAGCGCACCCTCGGAGACCGCCGCCGCGGTCGCGCGGATCTGCGCTCCCGCGAGGGCGGCCGATCGCAGGACTCCGCCGCGGTCGGCGCGCGTCACGGCCTCGGCGTCGTCGAGGTCGACCGGCGTCGCCGGGACGGTCGTCGGCATCTCGACCACCTCACCCACCTCCCACGCTCGAACGGGACTCGCGACTGTGTGCGCTCACTCCACCATGCTGTACCCGGTTCACCCCCGAACGATGCCCAGGATCTCCGTCGTCAACCGGTCGACGTCGGCCGTCGTCGGGGCCTCGACGTTCAAGCGCAGCAACGGTTCCGTGTTGGATGCGCGCAGGTTGAACCAGGCGTGGTCACCCAGGTCGACGGTCACCCCGTCGAGGCGGTCGACGGACACCGTCCGATCGGCGAACGCGTCGACGACCGCGCGCGTGCGCTCCGCGGCGTCGTCGACGGTGGAGTTGATCTCGCCGGACGCGGCGTAGACCTCGTAGCGCGCCATGAGCTCGGACAGCGGTGCGTCCTGCGAGCCGAGGGCCGCCAGGACGTGGAGGGCGGCGAGCATGCCCGAGTCCGCACCCCAGAACTCGCGGAAGTAGTAGTGCGCCGAGTGCTCGCCGCCGAAGACCGCGCCCGTCTCGGCCATGAGCGCCTTGATGAAGGAATGACCGACCCGGGTGCGCACCGGGCGACCGCCGAGGGAGTCGACGAGCTCCGGCACCGACCGCGACGTGATGAGGTTGTGGATGATCGTCGAGGACGGGTGCGCGGCGAGTTCGCGCTCGGCCACGAGGGCGGTGATCGCCGAGGGCGACACCGGTTCACCGCGCTCGTCGACCACGAAGCACCGGTCGGCGTCGCCGTCGAACGCCAGGCCGATGTCCGCACCCGTCTCACGGACGAACGCCTGCAGGTCGACGAGGTTGGCCGGCTCCAGCGGGTTGGCCTCGTGGTTGGGGAAGGTGCCGTCGAGTTCGAAGTACAAGGGGTGCACGGTGAGCGGCCCGGGGCCGAGCACGGCGGGGACGGTGTGCCCGCCCATTCCGTTGCCCGCGTCCACCGCGATCGACAACGGTCGGATCGACGTGATGTCGACCAGCGTCCGGACGAATTCCGCGTAGTCGCCCAGGACGTCGCGGGTGGTGATCTCCCCGCGCGGACCGTCGGCCGCGGGCATCCCCTCGATCACGTCGGCGGTGATGGTCGCGAGCCCCGAGTCCTGGCCCACCGGCTTCGCGCCGGCCCGGCAGAGCTTGATGCCGTTGTACCGGGCCGGATTGTGGCTGGCGGTGAACATCGCACCGGGACAGTCGAATCGGCCCGACGCGAAGTAGAGCTGATCCGTCGAGGCGAGTCCGATGTGCACGACGTCGAGGCCGCGTGCGACGACACCGTCGGCGAACGCCGCGGCGAGAGCCGGGGAGGAGTCCCGCATGTCGTGACCGATCACCACACGGTCGGCTCCCTCGGACCCGACGAGCCGCGCGAAGGACGCCCCCACGTCCCGGACGAAGTCTTCGTCGATCTGCTCGCCGACGACGCCCCGCACGTCGTACGCCTTGATGACCGCTGTGACCAGGTCCGCTGATCGAGCCACGTCATTCTCTCCTCGGTGTCTTGGGGGAACGAGCCGGTACGCACCGGATCTCGACGAACGCCGGGTGCGTCGGGCGCCACCGTCGGCGAATTACCCACACGGGGTTCGGTGGGTACGCCAGAGCCTAACGCCCGGCGGGCGGTCGGTAGGGGCAGGCGCGGGAGAACCCTGACGGCTCCGCCCCGGACCGCGTGCCCGTCACGAACCGCAGGATCGAATCAGGTCGAGGGATCGGGGAGAACGCGGAGATGGCCGCGACGACCCGTGCGCGCGGCCGGCATCACGGGCACGGTTCCGACGCCCTCGCCGTCGGCCCGCGTGGACGCCGGCCCGGCGTTCGGCAGGGGCCGAGCGGACACCCGATCGCGGGCGCCGGCCTCCCGGACGGCTTCGGCCAGCGCGGTGAGATCGTCCTCGTCCGGTCCGGAGGTGGCGAAACCGCCCTCGTACCGGACCATGTCCCAGCCTTTGGGGGCGGTGATGGACGAGCCGTGCACCTCGCACAGGTCCCAGGAGTGGGGTTCGTCCACCGTCGCCAGCGGACCGACGACGGCGGTGGAATCGGAGTAGACGTAGGTCAACGTCGCCACGGCCGGTCGGTTGCACCCCGGTCGGCAACATCCCCGCACAGCTCTCACAGCCAGCACCCTAACCCGCGTGACACGCGGGGGAACAGCCGACACGACGGGATCGTGGGCGTGCACCGGTGCCGGCGCCGGGCCGTAGCATGACGCGGGTGTCGTCGTACCCCGATCCCGCACGCCCGTCGCGTTCCGACCGCACCCGACCGTCCACGTCGCGATCGGCGGCCCGGCGTGGGCGCGGCATGCGTGGGGTCCTGCTCCCCGACTCCGTTCCCGGACGCCGGTCCCGGTCCGAGCAGTTCGATGCGGCGGTGCTCGACGCCTTCGCGCCGATCGAGCGTCGGTGGCACGACCGGTTGCTCAAGCTCGACATCGCCGTCGACGACGTGCCCAAGATCCGGGCCGTCGATCCGTCCTCGGTGACGTGGCCGCCGGAAGTGGTGGCGGAGGGGCCGGTTCCGCTGTCGCGGCTCATCCCGGCGGGAGTCGACAGCCGCGGGGCGACCGTGCGCGCGCGGATCGTGGTGTTCCGCCGTCCGCTGGAGCGGCGGGCCAGGTCGATGCACGACCTCACCGACCTGGTGCACGACGTGCTGGTGGAGCAGGTGGCGACGTATCTGGGCGTCACGCCCGACGTCGTCGATCCCGACGCGATGGACTGAGTCGACCCCGACGCGATGGACTGAGTCGATCCCGACGCGATGGACCGAGTCGGGTCGCTCGGTCAGACGATGCCGCGCTTGAGGCGACGACGCTCGCGTTCCGAGAGACCGCCCCAGATGCCGAAGCGCTCGTCGTTCGCGAGGGCGTACTCGAGGCACTCGTCCTTGACCTCACAGCCGAGGCAGATCCGCTTGGCCTCGCGGGTGGAGCCGCCCTTCTCGGGGAAGAACGCCTCGGGGTCGGTCTGCGCGCACAGCGCGCGCTCCTGCCACTGATCGTCCTCGTCCGCACCGTCGACCAGAACCAGGCCGGGTTGCGGTGCCGCCGTGGGCATTCCGAGCGTGACGAGCGGCGGATCGACGTCGACCTCGGACGCCTCGATCGGGTCACCCTCGAGATCGTCGGCCAGGTCGAGGTCGAGCCCCGTGATCGACTCGACGGCGGCGTCGGGCGCGACGCGGAGGCCGGCGCGATCCTGCAGACCGGAGTTCGAGTGCTGGTGGTCGGGCATCACGTCCGCCTCCTTATGTTCTTCGCGTCCCGCCTGGCAGCGGCGGTGCGGTCGGTGTCGGTCACTGGTGTCGATGATCGACCGTGAAGCCGGATCGCGATGCGAGCACTCGCGCCGAGGCGAGCGAACACGTGTTCGAACGATGGTTCGCTGCAAGCGATTCCACCGCCCGAACCGGTAATGACATGACTGTGATTAGACACGCCACGGTGTGTCGCGGTCAAGCGGAGCGCAGTTTTTCCCATACCATCACGCCCCGCGAAATCCGGGCACGCGGAGACCCCGGTGTGTTCGCTCATGGAACCCCGGTGCCACCCCCGTCTCACCCCGGCCTGGTACCCGAGCGTCGCCGCGGGCAAACACCGTCACCGCGCGACGGCCTCCGCGACACGAGGGCCTAGGGTCGACGGTCATGAAGGTGACTGTTCTGGTGGGCGGCGTCGGCGGTGCGCGCTTCCTGCAAGGCGTGCGTGAACTGCTCGGCGACGGCGACGAGATCACCGCCGTGGTCAACGTCGGGGACGACGTCTGGATGCACGGCCTCCGCATCACACCGGACCTCGACACCTGCATGTACACCCTCGGGGACGGCATCGACGTCGAGCGCGGTTGGGGGCGTCGCGGCGAAAGCTGGAGCGTCAAGGAGGAATTGGCGGCCTATGGCGCGCAGCCGGACTGGTTCGGTCTCGGCGATCGGGACATCGCCACTCACCTGGTACGCACTCGCATGCTGCGAACGGGGTATCCGCTGTCCGCTGTCGTCGAGGCACTGTGCGTCCGGTGGTCCCCCGGTGTCCGACTGCTGCCCGTCACCGACGATCGTTGCGAGACCCACGTCGTGATTACCGATCCGGACTCCGACGGCGACGACCGCAAGGCAATTCACTTCCAGGAGTGGTGGGTTCGCCATCGCGCGGCGGTCCCCACGCACGGCTTCGCCTACATCGGTGCGGAGCAGGCCACGCCCGCCGACGGTGTGCTGGACGCGATCTCGGGAGCCGACGTCGTCCTGCTGGCCCCGTCCAATCCCGTGGTGAGCATCGGCGCGATCCTCGCCGTCCCCGGCATGCGGTCCGCGCTACGGACCACGTCGGCGCCGGTGGTGGGCCTCTCCCCGGTCATCGCGGGTCGTCCGCTCCGGGGCATGGCCGACGAGTGTCTCTCGGTCATCGGCGTGGAGACCTCCGCCGAGGGCATCGGGCGACACTACGGCGCGCGCAGCGGCACCGGCCTGCTCGACGCCTGGCTCGTCGACGAGGGTGACACCGCGGACGTCCCCGGCGTCACCGTCCGAGCCGTCCCCCTGCTGATGTCCGATCCGTCGGCCACCGCCGAGATGGTGCGCGCGGCACTGAGCGCGGCAGGCGTGGCGTGAGCGACCACGCTCCCGGTGGGACCGTCGAGATCCTGCCCGTGACCGGCCTGCCCGAATTCCGGCCGGGTGACGACGTCGGCGCCGCGCTGGCGACCGCGGCGCCCTGGGTGCGGGACGGGGACGTCCTGGTGGTCACCAGCAAGATCGTGTCCAAGGCCGAAGGGCGGTTGGTGGTCTCGCCGACCGATTGCGACGCGCGAGACGCGCTGCGCCGCAGGCTCGTCGAGCAGGAGGCCGTGCGCGTCCTCGCCCGACGCGGACGCACGCTCATCACCGAGAACCGGCTCGGCATCGTCCAGGCCGCCTCGGGCATCGACGGATCGAACGTCGTCGGCGACGAGCTGGCTCTGCTGCCCGAGGATCCGGACGCGTCCGCCCGGCGCCTGCGCGACGATCTTCGCGCGAGCCTCGGCGTCCGCGTCGCCGTCGTGATCACCGACACCATGGGTCGGGCGTGGCGAAACGGCCAGACGGACAACGCGATCGGCGCTGCCGGACTCCCCGTGCTTCACGGGTACGCCGGCGAACGCGACGGCCAGGGCAACGAGTTGCTGGTGACCGAGGTGGCGCTCGCGGACGAGCTGGCCGCGGCGGGCGATCTGGTCAAGGGCAAGCTGGGCGGGGTCCCCGTCGCGGTGGTGCGCGGTCTCACCGTCACCGACGACGGCTCGACCGCACGCGATCTCGTGCGACCCGGTGAGGACGATCTGTTCTGGCTCGGCACCGAGGAAGCGATGGCGCGCGGGGCGCGGGCGGCCGTCCCCGGCCGACGATCAATCCGCGCCTTCACCGCCGACCCGGTGGACCCGGCCGCGGTGCGGGACGCCGTCGCCGACGCCGTCACCGCCCCGGCGCCGCACCACACGCGTCCGATGCGGTTCGTCCAGCTGCTCGATCCCGAGCGGCGCACGGCTCTGCTCGACGCGATGGAGCGCCGCTGGCGCCACGATCTGAGCTCGGATCCCCGCACCTCGGGATCGGTGGACGCCCGCGTCGCCCGGGGTCGCATCCTGCGCGACGCACCCGCTGTCGTCCTGCCCTTCCTGGTTCCCGAGGGCGAACACGACTATCCCGACGCCCGTCGGCGCGGCGCGGAACGCACGATGTTCACGGTGGCCGCCGGCGCGGCGGTGCAGGCGTTCCTGGTGGGGTTGTCGGTCCGGGGCCTCGGCTCGTGCTGGATCGGCTCCACGATCTTCGCCCCCGAGGAGGTGCGCTCCGTCCTCGACCTCCCGGAGTCGTGGCTGCCCGTGGGCGCGGTCGCGATCGGGGTGCCCGCCGAGCCGCCGACTCCGCGACCGACCGGCTCGATCGACGACGTGCTGGTGGAGCGATGAGCGCGGAGTCGTTGCACGCATCCGCCACGCGCGTGCTGACCGAGTGGCGAACCGACGACCCCGCGGCCGACTCCGTCCGCCACACCATGCTGGCGTTCCTCGCCGCCGAGCCGCGAGCGTGCCTGCGCGAGAGCGCCGCCGGACACATCACGGCGTCGGCGGTGGTCCTCGACCGGACCGGGCGCCACGTCCTGCTGACGCTGCACCCGCGCGTCGGACGGTGGCTGCAACTGGGCGGCCACTGCGAACCCGACGACGCGACCGTCCGGGACGCCGCCCTGCGCGAGGCGCGGGAGGAAAGCGGGATCGACGACCTGACGCTGGAGCCGGACCTGCTGGACGCGCACACCCACCCGATCATGTGTTCGCTGGGCGTGCCCACACGGCACCTCGACCTCCGGTTCGTCGTGCGCGCCGCCGCCGATGCGGAGAACGTCGCCGCCGTGCGGAGCGCGGAGTCCACGGACCTGCGCTGGTGGCCGATCGACGCTCTGCCGGACGGCCCGGAGGGCGCCGAGCGCGACGCCCTCCGCGCGATGATCGAGCGGGCGAACTCCCGCTGATCGTCGCCGGCCGGGTGGAGCCCCGCCGCCGTCAGACGTCGGTGGAGAACCGAACTCCGCCGTCCGGCAACGTGACTCCCGGCCACACGCGTGCCCCGCGGAGCAGCTCGCAGCGCGCGCCGACGTTGGCGCCGTCGCCGATCACGGCGTCCCGCACCAGGGCCCGCGGACCGATGCGTGCGCCGAAACCGAGGATCGACCGTTCCACGACGGCACCGGCCTCGACGACCGCACCGTCGAAGACGACCGCGCCGTCCAGACGGGCGCCCGCGCCGACCTCGGCGCCGCGTCCGACGACGGTGCCGCCGATGAGGAGTGCTCCCGGCGCCACCCCCGCGCCGGGATGCACCAACGACTCGCCACGAGCGCCGTCGAGCGCCGGCGACGGTGCGATGCCGCGAACCAGGTCGGCGGAGCCCTTCACGAAATCCTCGGGAGTGCCCATGTCCCGCCAGTACGCGGCGTCGACGTGCCCGTAGACACGCTTGCCCTCCGCCAGCAGCGCCGGGAACACCTCGCGCTCGACGGACACCGGGCGACCCTCCGGGATCTGCTCGATCACGCTGCGACGGAAGACGTAGCAGCCGGCGTTGATCTGATCGGTCGGCGGGTCCTGCGTCTTCTCGAGGAACGCGGTGACGCGCCCGTCCTCGTCGGTGGGGACGCAGCCGAACGCGCGCGGGTCACCGACACGCACCAGGTGGAGCGTGACGTCGGCTTCCGATGCGTGATGGGTGTCGAGCACCGCCCGCAGGTCGGTGCCGCCCAGCACGTCTCCGTTGAACACCATGACGTTGTCGGCGCGCAGACGCGGCAGCACGTTGCGAATACCGCCACCGGTGCCGAGCGGCTCGTCCTCGAAGACGTACTCGAGGTCGAGCCCGCGACTGCTGCCGTCGCCGAAGTGCTCCTCGAAGACCTCCGCCTTGAAGGACGTGCCGAGCACGACGTGCTCGATGCCCGCGGCCCTGATACGGGCCAGCAGGTGCTCGAGGAAGGGAAGCCCCGCCGTCGGCAACATCGGTTTCGGGGCGGACAGGGTCAGTGGCCGCAGCCGAGTCCCCTTGCCGCCCACCAGGATCACGGCATCGGTTGCCGGAGCTGTCATCGCGTCCTACCTCTCTCGTCGTTCGCCGGTCCCGACCTGCGTGTGTGGTGCGTCGTCCCCCGGTACCCCATCGGCCCCGTCGCGGCGGCGTAACGCGGATGCCACGACGATGCGCGAGCGCACCGCCAGACCGAGCCGGAGTACCCCGCGCAGGGGGGCCTGCCACGGCGCGGGATGACGATCCGCCTGGAAGCGATAGGCGCTCTCGTGGTGCGCCGGAAGCATCGACTCCGGATGACGGCCCGCCGCATGACCTTTCGCGTGGGTGACGACGGCGTCCGGCACGTAGACGTTGAGCCAGCCGGCCCGGCCCAACCGGTCGCCGAGGTCGACGTCCTCCATGTACATGAAGTAGCGGGAGTCGAACCCGCCCACGGAGTCGAACGCCACGCGACGCAACAGCAGACAGGAGCCGGACAACCAGCCGACGGGGCGCTCGTCCACGGCGTCGGTGTCCTGCCGGTACCGCTGCGTCCACGGGTTGGTCGGCCACACCGAGCCGAGGATCGCGTGCAGCGACCCGGAGGTCAGGTCGGGCACCCGACGGGCCGACGGGTAGCGCGAACCGTCCGGCTCCAGGATGCGGGGACCCAGCGAGCCCGCACGTGGCCACCGCTCCGCGGCCGCGAGCAACGCGTCGATGGATCCGGGCGACCAGCGCACGTCGGGGTTGACCACCATGACGAACTCGGCCGCCGGGTCCGTCAGGGCCACAGCGCGATTGGCGGCACCGCCGTACCCGATGTTCTCCCCCGTACGGACCAGGCGCACGTTCTCGCGCTCGTCCGCCGCGGCCTCGGGCGCCCCGTCGGTGGACCCGTTGTCCGCCAGCAGGACCGTGACCGGTCGGGTGGTGGCCGCCGCGAGACTGTCGAGAAACGTACGCAGGTGCTCGCCGGGCGAGTAGGTGACCGTCACGACGGCGAGAGGGGCGTTCACGCCGGTCACCCTATCGGCCGCCGAACCGACCGCTCTCGTCCGCCCGAGCGGCGAGCGCGGCGTCCAGCGCGTCCCGCCACGGACGCAGCGGCGTCAGACCGGCGCCGATCCAGGACTGCGGCGAGAGCACCGAGTAGGCCGGGCGGGGGGCCGGCCGCGGGAAGGCGTCGCTCGAACAGGGTGCCACCCGGTCGGGGTCGGCCCCGACACCGGCGAAGGCCGCGCGCGCGAGGTCGAACCAGGACGCCGACCCACCGCCGGCCGCGTGCAGCACGGACGGCAGGGTGCCGACGGTACCCGCAGCCTCGATCAGTCCCACCGCCAGATCGGCCGCGTACGTCGGGGACCCGACCTGATCGCTCACCACCGACACGGTGTCGCGCTCCCGTTCGAGCCGCAGCATCGTCGCCACGAAGTCGGAGCCGACGCCCGTGTACACCCAGGCCGTCCGCACCACGGTCGCGCCGGGCAAGGCCGCCAGGACGGCCCGCTCTCCCGCCAGCTTGGTGCGGCCGTAGACCGTGCGTGGGCCCGTCGGGTCGCTCGGCTCGTACGGCGTCCGGGCGTCACCGGGGAACACGTAGTCGGTGGAGACGTGCAGCAGCTGCGCCCCCACCTCGGCGCACCGCTCGGCCAACAGCCGCGGGCCGCGGACGTTCAGTTCCTCGGCAGCGTCGACGTCCGTCTCGGCCGCGTCCACCGCCGTGTGGGCGGCGCAGTTGATCACCACGCACTCGCCGGTGATCGCGGCGGCGATCGACGACGGGTCGGTGATGTCGAGCTCGCTCGACCCGTACCCCACCGCCGCGCCGCCGCTGCGCGCAACCACCTGCCGCCCCAGCTGACCGGCCGCTCCGGTGACGACGATCGGACGGACGGGTGCGGTTGGGGTCACAGGCCAAGAGTGTGGCACGCCGCCGCGGCTTGCGCGGACCACCGCGGCGGGGCCGTTAGCCTGGACCGGTGACGGATTCTGTGACGAACCCCGGGACGCCGCGCGGTCGCCACGAATCCGCGACAGGCCGCGACGCCACCCGGCTCGGCGCACGCCGACCGGGCACCGACGGCCGCGCCCCGAACTCCGGCGCCGGCCGTCGCCCGTCGTCGCGCACGCGTCACCGCTCCCCCGCGACCCCCGGCCGGCCGTGGGGACGCATCGCCGTCGCCTCGCTGTCTGCGGCCGCGTTGCTGGTGACGGGCGTGGCGTGGCGCAGCGTCGACTCCCTGCGCAGCAACCTCGCGACGGTCTCCGACCTCGGTCTCGGCGGCGCCGCCGACGGCGCGGTGGACATCCTCATGGTCGGCACCGACAGCCGTACCGACGCCCACGGCAACCCGCTCTCGGCGAGCGAGCTCGCCTCGCTCCGCGCCGGCGAGGAAGTGGCGAACAACACCGACACGATCCTGCTCATTCGGGTGCCCAACGACGGATCCTCGGCGACGGCGATCTCGATCCCCCGCGATTCCTACGTGGCGGTCCCCGGTCTCGGCAACAGCAAGATCAACGCCGCCTACGGGGCCACCAAGGAAGAGAAGCGCCTCGAGCTCGTTCAGAGCGGGGTGCCCGACGACGAGGCCGATCGCGAATCCACCCAGGCCGGCCGGGAAGCGCTCGTGTCCGCGGTCGCCGGACTGACCGGGGTGACCGTCGACCACTACGCCGAGGTGGGTCTGCTCGGGTTCGTGCTGCTGACCGACGCCGTGGGCGGTGTCGACGTCTGCCTGAACGCCCCGGTGGACGAACCCCTGTCGGGCGCGAACTTCCCGGCCGGCGAGCAGACCCTGAACGGGTCCGACGCGCTCAGCTTCGTCCGGCAACGGCACGATCTCCCGCGCGGCGACCTCGACCGCATCGTCCGTCAGCAGGTGTTCATGGCGTCGCTGGTGCGCAAGGTGCTCAGCGCCGGCACCCTGAGCAATCCCGGAACCCTCGGCCAACTGTCGAACGCCGTCTCGCGGTCCGTGGTCCTCGACGACGACTGGGACGTGTTGCAGTTCGCGACCAACCTGCAGAACCTCGCGGGCGGCAACGTCACCTTCGAGACCATCCCCGTCGCCGACATCAACGGCATGACCGACTACGGCGAGTCCATCGTCGCGGTCGACCCCACCGAGGTGCAGAACTGGGTCCGGGGACTGCTCGGCGACGACGCCCCTCCCGCCACCGATCCCGACGCCCCGGACGTTCCGCAGATCGACCCGTCGACGGTCACGGTGGACGTCGCCAACGATTCGGGAATCAGCGGCCTGGCGTCGTCGGTGTCGTCGACGCTGGGGGCCGAGGGCTTTCGGACGGGCGACGTCGGCAACAACGAGGGCGAGTCGGTCGACACGACCACCGTGTACGCCGGAGCGTCCGACGACGACGCCGCGAAGGCCGTCGCCGCGCGTGTCGGTGCGACGTCGACGGCCGTCGACGACTCGTTGCCGTCGGGCACGGTCCGCATCGTGCTGGCGTCGGACTACTCGGGCACCGGCACGCCGAGCTCCGCCATCACCGGCGTGACCTCGGCGGGCGATGCACCGACTCCGGCTCCCGTCGCGGCCGACCCGATCGACGCCGGATCCACCGGACCCCAGTGCGTGAACTAGTGCGTGCACCAGTGCGTGAACTGGTGCTCGAACGGAGGAGCGACGTCCCGTGATCGACCCCACCCTGACCGACCTGCTGCTCACCCCGATTCTGGGGGCCGACCCCGCCGGCCCGCGCGTCACGTACTACGACGACGCCACCGGCGAGCGCATCGAGCTGTCCGCCCTGACGTTGGCCAACTGGGCCGCGAAGACGGCGAACTTCCTCCGCGACGAGCTGGGCGTGGCCCCCGGTGACGCCGTGCGCGTCGACCTGCCGGCGCACTGGCAGACCGCCGCCGTCCTGCTCGGAGCCTGGTGGGCGGGCGCGCACACCGTCGTCGGCGCGGCCGACGGCACCGCCACCACCGTGGCGCTGGTGACCGCCGCCGGTCTCGACGACGCCGACGAGAGCGAGGTCGCGGCGCTCTCCCTCGACCCCTTCGGGCGTCCGGTCCCGGATCTGCCGATCGGAGTCACCGACTACGCGACGGCGGTGCGTGTGCACGGCGACGCCTTCACGCCGTCGGGCACCGGTCCCGCCCTCGCCGGACGAAGCGCGGCCGACGTCCTGGGCGACGCTCGACGACGCGCGGCGGATCGCTCGTGGGACGCGTCGAGCCGGGTCCTGTCGACGGCTTCGTGGCCGGACGCGGACGCCGTCGTCGACGGACTCGTCGCCGTGCTGGCGGCCGGTGCGTCGCTGGTCCAAGTGTCGAACGCCGATCCGGCCGCGCAGGAGCGTCGGCGGACGACGGAGAAGGTCACCGCGTCCTACCCGGCGTGACGGGCGAGCGCGTCTACGGCCGGTAGCCGCCGTCGGACAGCCCGGCCTCGATCTCGAAGCGGTTGGCCGGTCCCGGTCGGCGCACCTCCTCGACGAGGTAGCGGAGGGCGAACAGCACCCCGTGTCGACGCCATTGCTCGGCGTGGACGGCCTCGTGCGTGAGCAGCGCCCGCCGCCGCCGGGGGTCGGCGAGGGCGCGTCCCGGCGTCACGGGCCCGGTCAGGAAGACCGCACCGACGCAGGTACCGCCGCGGCCGTAGCCGGTCCGCATGCCGTGGCAGATCAGCAGTGCCGACTCCCGGTCCCACTCGACCCGGCCGCCCCACAGGGCGCCCCACAGCAGCGCCACCCGCGTCGCGAACGCCACCTGGCGGCTGCCGCGCGACACCGCGCGGACGGTCTCCCGGGGCACCCGCAGCGGAGCGGTCATCCGAGCAGGGATCGCCGCAGGGCCTCGTCCTTGTCGAGCACCATCTGCTCGAGGCCGCGCTGGAAGTCCGCCATCCGCCCGCGCAGGGCGGGATCCGACGCACCGAGGATGCGCACCGCGAGCAGACCGGCGTTCCGCGCGCCGCCGATGGACACGGTGGCCACCGGCACGCCCGCGGGCATCTGCACGATCGACAGCAACGAGTCCATGCCGTCGAGATACTTCAGGGGCACCGGCACACCGATCACCGGCAGCGGCGTCGCGGAGGCGACCATGCCCGGCAGGTGCGCCGCACCCCCGGCGCCGGCGACGATCACCTCGATGCCGCGGTCGGCGGCGTCGCGGGCGTAGTCGAGCATCCGCTGCGGGGTGCGGTGGGCGGAGACCACGCCCACCTCGAAGCGCACGCCGAACTCGGCCACGGCCTCGGCGGCGGCCTCCATCACGGGCCAGTCCGAGTCGCTGCCCATGACGATGCCCACCCGGGCGCCGGTGGAGGTGCTGTCAGCCATGGTGCGGGTCCCATCCGTCGGTCCACACGCCGTGCGAGAGCCAGTGCGCGGCCCGCTCGGCGCGTTCTCTGATGTCGGCGACGTACGCCGGATCGTCGGGCGACCCACCGGGTGCGCCGACGACGTTCACGTGACCGATCTTGCGATCGGGCCGCTCGCCCTTGTCGTAGAGGTGCACCTTCGCGTCCGGCATGCGGGCGAACAAGTGGTGCAGGCGTTCGTCCATCGACAGCTCGGGCTCGGCCGGCGCGCCGAGGACGTTGGCCATGACCGTGACCGGCGCCGTCGGCGAGCAGTCGCCCAGCGGGTAGTCCAGCACGGCCCGCAGGTGCTGCTCGAACTGCGAGGTCCGCGCGCCGTCCTGCGTCCAGTGACCCGAGTTGTGCGGGCGCATGGCGAGTTCGTTGATCGACACCGAGCCGTCGGCCTTCTCGAACATCTCCACCGCCATGACCCCGACCACGCCGAGTTCCGCGGCCACTCGCAACGCGATGTTCTGAGCGTCCGCGGCCGCGTCGTCGGACAATCCGGGCGCGGGGGCGACGGCCACCGCGCACTGACCCTTGCGCTGCACCGTCTCCACGACCGGCCACGTGGCGCCCTGCCCGAACGGCGACCGCGCGACCATCGCGGACAGTTCGCGGACCATCTCCACCCGCTGCTCGACCATGAGCGGCGCTCCCGCGGCGAGTTGCTCGCGCACCACGGCGGTCGCCTCGTCGGCGGTGTCGGGAAGCCAGACGCCGCGGCCGTCGTACCCGCCGCGGACCGTCTTGATCACGACCTGCCACTGGTGGGCCTCGCCGAACTTCGTCAGGTCGGCCTCGGAGGTCACCGGTGCGAAGTCCGGCACCGGCAGCCCCAGCTCGCGCAGCCGAGCGCGCATCCTCAGCTTGTCCTGCGCGAACACCAGCGCCGACGGCGGCGGCTGCACGTTCACGCCCTCGGCGACGAGAGTGTCCAGGTGCTCGGTGGGTACGTGCTCGTGATCGAAGGTGAGGGCGTGGGCGCCGCGCGCGACCTCGCGCAGCGCGGCCAGATCGGTGTGCGACCCGAGGACGACGTCGGCGCTCGCCCGCGCCGCGGGCTCGCCGGCGGTGCCGGACAACACCCGAAGCGTCTGGCCCAGTTCGATCGCCGCCTGCTGCGTCATCCGGGCAAGCTGACCCCCGCCGACCATCGCGACCACCGGCATCGACGTCATGCGATCGCGGGGCGGTTCCTCACGGGGCGGGACTTCCGTCGGGTTCTCCGTCACGGCCCACATCGTTCCACGAGGCCGTCCCGCGACGGACCGGGGCCGGGATTCGTGCGTGGCAAGATTAGGGATCGCGCCGATCCGTTCGTAAACTAACCAATCGTGCCTGTGATGGATCGTGTGGTAGCCAGCATTCCCCAACCGTTCAGGGATGTCGCGCTGCGCCACTCGGAACTGATCAAGTTCGCCATCGTCGGCGCCACCACCATGGTGTTCGACCTGACGATCTTCTACTCCCTGAGTCTGACGGTCCTCGAGTCCAAGCCCGTCGTGGCCAAGGTGCTCTCCGGCGTGCTGGCCACGATCCTCAGCTACATCCTCAACCGCGAGTGGTCCTTCAAGAACCGCGGCGGACGTGAACGCCACCACGAAGCCCTGCTCTTCTTCACCATCAGCGGCGTCGGTGTCCTCCTCGCAGCTGCGCCCCTCTGGATCGCCAACAACGTCTTCGACATTCGCGAAGGCGCCACCAGCCTCACCGCGCTGGTGATCATCGACTTCGTCCTCAACTACATCATCGGCAACCTGCTGCAGATGGCGTTCCGCTTCTGGGCCCTGCGCCGGTTCGCGTTCCCCGACGAGAACGGTCGCGGCGTGATCGCCAACCCCCTCGACGAGTTCGACCACCACGGCAACCCGCGCGACCCGAACGCTCTCGACGACGCCGACCCCGACGGCCAGCAGGCGCCGTTCATGGGTCACAGCTGAGCCAGGATTCGTCACCGGGCCGAGCGGCGCCCGCGTTCCGAAGCGGCGCCTCCGATTGGGGCCGCCGCATCGAAACAGGGGTGCCGCTCGCCTACCGCGGCTCCGCCGGCGGGCTCGTGACCCGGAGCGTCGTGGCGGGCAGGAAGACCGTGAACATCGCCGGCCGCCGTCGTTGCAGCTCGAGCCGCCCACCGTCGGCCTCGACCAACGCCCGCGCCAGCGCGAGCCCGACGCCGGTGGACCCGGCCCCGGAGAATCCGCGGTCGAAGATGTGCGGCGCGAGCTCGTCGGACACACCCGGACCGGAATCGGCGACGTCCACTCGCACCGTCGGTTCGCGGTGTTCGCGGCCGCCGACGGCGCGCACCGTGACCACGCAGTCCCCGCCGCCGTGGTCGAGAGCGTTGTGGATGAGCACCGAGACGGCTTCTCTGAGCCGGGTGTCGGTGACGGACGCCGTCAGGGCGGGGTCGCCGGTGAGGGTGAGGGTGCGCCCGGCGTCGTCGAACGTCCGTCGCCAGTCCTCCACCACCACCTGCAGTTCGGGCAGCACGGCCACCTCCGCGGCGCCGGCGGACCCGTCGTCGCGCGACGACCGGACCAGGTCGTCGATGGCATCGGTCAGCCGATCCACCTGGGCCATGGCCTCGTTCGCCTCGGTGACCACCTCGGGGTCCGGATGCTCGGACAGCTCGTCGAGGCGCAAGCGCACGGCGGTCAATCGACTGCGCAGTTGGTGGGACACGTCCGCGACCAGGGCGTGCTCGCGCTGCAACCGGCCCACGATCTCGACCGTGGCGGAGTCGAGGACGTCGGACACCCGGTCGAGTTCGGGAATCCCGTGGCGGGTCGCGTCCTTGCGGAAGTCGCCCTCCGCCAGCCGCGCCGCGCGCCCGGCCACCTGCTGCAGCGGGTCGGCGAGACGTCGCGCGGTGAGCACCGCGACGACGGTTCCCGCGGCGATCGACGCCAGCACCACCAGGGCGACGGCGCCGACGGCCTGCGCCTGGGAGGTCCGCATCTGTGCCGACGGGATCTCGAGACGGAGCGATCCCGACGTGCCCATCGACAGCGACTCCTCGATGGGTCGATCGACGGACGCGGGGCCGATGTCGACGCGCGTCGCCGGATTCTCCGGCGTCGGATAGACCACCTCGAGGCGGCCCCCGGTGGGCACCGCGAGCCGCAGCGACGTGGTGTCCAGCTGCCCGTCGACGCGACCGTCGCCGCCCTCCTGCTCGATGATCTCCGCGGCGAGACGGTCCAGACGCAGTCGCATGTCACCGCGGGTGAAGTCCTCGACCCAGAGCCAGGCCGTGTAGGTCAGCGGGATGCCCAGCAGCAGCCCGGTGAGAATGACCACCGCGAGGATGGCCTGGAGGAGGCGGCGGCGCATCGGATCAGTCCGTGTTGATGCGGAAACCCACGCCCCGCACCGTCGCGATGCGCCGCTCCGCGACGGGCCCCTCGTCACCGATCTTCCGACGCAGCCAGGACATGTGCATGTCCAGAGTCTTGGAGCCGCGCAGCTCCACGTCCCCCCACACCTCGCGCAGGATCGTCTCGCGGGAGACCACCTGACCGGCGTGGTCGAGAAGGATCTTCAGCAGCTCGTACTCCTTGTTGGCCAGGCTGATCTCCGTACCGTCCAACAGGACTCGGCGCGCGGCCGGTTCGAGCCGCAGGCCGCCCACCTCGATGGGGGTGTCCTCGGCGGTGGGGCCGCGCCGGCGGAGCAGGGCGCGCACACGGGCCATCAGTTCGGCCAACCGGAACGGCTTGGAGACGTAGTCGTCCGCGCCGGCGTCGAGCCCGACCACGAAGTCGACCTCGTCCGTGCGGGCCGTGAGCATGAGGACGGCCAGCTCGGCGGTCGACGCGCGGATCTGACGACACACCTCGAGGCCGTCCATCCCCGGCAGACCGAGGTCCAGGATCAGCAGGTCGAACGAGCCGCCCAGTGCGCGCGCCAGCGCATCCGGACCCGTCCGTTCGACGGTCACGGTGTAGCCCTCGCGGCCGAGGGCCCGCGACAGTGGTGCGGCGATGGCCTCGTCGTCTTCGGCGAGCAGAACGTCGGTCACCGGACCACCCTACGAGGTTCGAAGCCCTCGTCCGGGCGGTCGTCGGCGTCCGTCACCACGTGGTGGTACAGAAGAGAGTGGACGCGTTCGACGTCGGGCACGTCGTCGAATTCGAGCGGATCGTCCGATCCCGCCACCACCACGAGCGTCCCGGTGCGCAGCAGACGGTCGATCAGCCCGTGACGGAACTGGACGTTGGCGATGCGCGCGAGGGGAATGTCCGTGCCGTGGTGGGCAAGGACGCCCTGGCGCACGATGACCCGCCGATCGGTGACGACGAAGTGGGTCGTACGCCACCGCATCACCGGCACCACCGTCCGCAGGACGACGACGGCGGCCCACGCCACACCGACGGCGGCGATGGCGACCGTGCGCGCCGTGCCCTCGGTGGTGCGCTCGGCGACGCCGGCGAGGAAACCGGCCAGGGCCGTCACGACCAACGCGGTCAGCGCGGGGAGGACGAGCATCTTCCAGTGCGGGTGCCGGTGGAGGGCGACGTCCTCGTCCGGTCCGATCGCGTCACGCGGGAACGCCACGGTCACTCCCCCGCATCGGGGACGGCGCGCAGGTGGGTGACATCGCCCGCGGAGACGGCCACCGGGGCGCACCCGTCCTCGGGAGCGATCACGATGCGCCCGTGTCCGTCGACGTCCGCCGCGGTGCCGACCAGCACCTCGTCGCCGGGCATCGTCACCCGGACGCGGCGCCCCAGCGTGTCGCAACGCGCGCGGTAGAGCTGAGCCAAGCCGGCGGTGTCCCAGCCGCTGTCGCGCCACTCGTCCACGGCGGTGCCGAACGCCCGCAGGAACGCCCGCACGATGGTGCCGCGGTCCAGCACCGCCGCGCCCGCCGCCCGCAGCGAGGTCGCCGTCGGGACCGGAAGTTCCTCCGCCGTCGGCGTGACGTTGATGCCGACGCCGGCCACCACCGTCAGGGCCGGGGTGCTCCCGGCGACCTCCACCAGGATCCCGGCGACCTTGCCCGGTGCGCGGTCGCCGGTCAGCAGGACGTCGTTGGGCCACTTCAGGACGGCGTCCACCTCGCACACCGAGCGCAGCGTGTCCACCACGGTGATGCCCGTGAGCAGCGGCATCCAGCCCACGGCGTCGGGCGGGATCCCCGGCAACCGGACCAACGCCGACACCGTCACCTGCGAGCGAGGCGGAGCGGTGAACGAGCGGGAGTGTCGACCGCGGCCCGCGTCCTGCACGTCGGCGATCACCGCGGTGCGGTCCGCCGCGGTCGCCGCGACGGCCACCAGATCGGCGTTGGTGGACCCGGTGCGGGGCACCACCGTCACCTCCGCCCACGACGCGCGGGGGCCGTTCACCAGGGCGCGGGTGATGGCCCGGCCGTCGAGAGGAGCCCGGTCCAGATCGGTCCAGGGCCCCGCTCCCTGTGCACGCTCCGCGCCACCGTTGTCCGCCATGGGGCCCGAGCATAGAGATGGCGGGCAGGCCGGAGGCCGGTCGCATCGATATCCAGCGGCCCCACGGCGGAGCGTGACCGGGCGCACGGTACGACGGCACGGGTCGTTACAGTGCAGGGCTATGACGAGTGTGCAGGACGCCGCAGCGCAGGAATCCGTTGCTCGGAACGACGCCGACGGAGCGGCCGCGACCGCACCCGACATCCACACCACCGCCGGCAAGCTCGCCGAACTGGCCGCCCGCCGGTCGCAGGCCGAGCTCCCCATGGGCGAGGCGGCCGTGGAGAAGGTGCACGCCAAGGGCAAGCTCACCGCCCGCGAGCGCATCGAGGCGCTTCTCGACGAGGGATCGTTCGTCGAGCTCGACGCCCTCGCCCGCCACCGCAGCGTGAACTTCGGCCTCGCCGAGAACCGCCCGTTCGGTGACGGCGTCGTCACCGGATACGGCACCGTCGACGGCCGCGACGTCTGCGTCTTCTCCCAGGACGCCACCGTCTTCGGCGGCTCCCTCGGCGAGATCTACGGCGAGAAGATCGTCAAGGTCATGGACCTCGCCCTCAAGACCGGCCGTCCCCTCGTCGGCATCAACGAGGGCGCCGGCGCCCGCATCCAGGAGGGCGTGGTCTCCCTCGGCCTCTACGGCGAGATCTTCCACCGCAACGTCCGCATGTCCGGTGTGGTGCCGCAGATCTCGCTCATCATGGGCCCCGCGGCCGGTGGCCACGTCTACTCCCCCGCGCTCACCGACTTCGTCGTCATGGTCGACAAGACCTCGCAGATGTTCGTCACCGGACCCGACGTCATCAAGACCGTGACCGGCGAGACGGTCACCATGGAGGACCTCGGCGGCGCCCACACCCACATGGAGAAGTCGGGTGTCGCGCACTACGTCGCCTCCGACGAGCAGGACGCCCTCGACTACGTCCGCGACCTCCTCGGCTACCTCCCGTCGAACAATCAGGCCACCGCGCCGCGCCTGGCGCCGACGGACCCGGTCGACGGATCCATCGAGGACTCCCTCACCGCCGAGGACCTCGAGCTGGACACGCTGATCCCGGACTCGCCGAACACCCCGTACGACATGCACGAGGTCATCCGCCGCATCCTCGACGACGACGAGTTCCTCGAGGTCCAGGAAGGCCGCGCCCGCAACATCATCGTCGGCTTCGGACGCGTCGACGGCCGCAGCGTCGGCATCGTCGCCAACCAGCCGACGTCGTTCGCCGGCACGCTCGACATCGATGCGTCCGAGAAGGCCGCGCGATTCGTCCGGACCTGCGACTGCTTCAACATCCCCATCATCACGCTCGTCGACGTCCCCGGCTTCCTGCCCGGCACCGGCCAGGAGTTCGACGGCATCATCCGCCGCGGCGCGAAGCTGCTCTACGCCTACGGCGAGGCGACGGTCGGCAAGATCACCGTCATCACCCGCAAGGCCTACGGCGGTGCCTACGACGTCATGGGCTCCAAGCACATGGGCGCCGACATCAACCTCGCGTGGCCGACGGCCCAGATCGCCGTGATGGGCGCCTCCGGCGCCGTCGGCTTCGTCTACCGCAAGCGTCTGCTCGAGGCCGCGAAGAACGGTGACGACGTCGACGCCCTGCGCCTCGAGCTGCAGAACGAGTACGAGGACACCCTGGTCAATCCGTACGTCGCCGCCGAGCGCGGTTACGTCGACGCAGTGATCCCGCCGAGCCACACCCGCGGGCAGATCGTCACCGCCCTGCGTCTGCTCGAACGCAAGTACGTCACCCTGCCCCCGAAGAAGCACGGCAACATCCCGCTCTGATCGACCGGACGGCCGGCGGGGGGGCTCGCTCACCAGAACCGGTGATCGAGCCCCCACCGCGTCAACTCGCTCGACAGGGTGGCCCGCAGAGATGCCGTGTCTCCCACCAGATCCGGGTGGATGCCGAACACCGTGACGGTGACGGTGTCGGCGTACTGCACCGACCACGCCGCCAGCGCGGGACCCTGCGCGCGCCGGTCGGCCGCGGAACGCCCCTGCATCACGGCGCGGATCGCGAACCGCTCGGCAGGCGTCCCCAACGGTGCCACCGACTCCGTCGGCGCCGCACCGAGATTCGACACGGTGACGTCGGGTCCCGGAACGGCCTTCATGAGCCGACCGAGCACGACGTCCGGCATCAGTCGCGCGATCGCCTGAAGGTGATCGACCACCGCGTCGTCCGTCACCGCGTACCGGGCGAAGGCCTCCTTGCTGAGCCGACGGACGGTCGCCAGACCCGTGTCCGGACCCACGGGCCCGGCGAGCCGGATCCACACTCCGCCCGACGCATTCGCGCGGTCGTCGCCGTCGGACCGCGTGTCCACGGCGATGCAGACGCGGGTGCCGCCGGGCGGCATCACGTGTCCGGTCTCGCGCAGCACGCTCGTGAGCACCGCGGTGAACAGGCTGTTGGGTGTGCCGCCCAGTGCGGCGGCCCGCGCCTCCCACTGCTCCCGCGGAATGTCGACGACGGCGAGCGTGGTGTCGGCGTCGCGCTGCGGCGGGGCGGGGCGATCCTCCGCGGCGCCCATCACCTCGGGTGCGTCCGACACCGGGGCCGCCGCGGCCGACCGACCCAGCAGCGCCCGGACCCCCGCCCGACCGATGACGGCGGTCGCGCGGACGATCGCCGGCACCTGCGCGGCGGCGTCGAGCAGATCCCCCCGCACGCCCGACCATCCGGACACCTCGGACGCCGTCGGAAGACCGCGCACCGACCCGAGCCGGTTCTCGGCCGATCGTCGCGCGTCGCGGAGCGCGTCGTGCACGGCGTGACCGTCCGCGATCATGTGGGACACCAACAGTGTCAACACGACTCGTCCCGACCGGGTGTGGGCGTACTCCACCGTGAAGCCCCGCCCCGCACCGGGATCGAGATCGGCGTCCCGCAACCGGCGGTCCAGCCAGGCGCCGACGGCGGTGTCGGTGGCGTCGTTCAGGATCGTCGGCTCCGCGTACACCGTCGGTGGTCGCTCCGCCCGGACCCAACGGTGCCGCGCGACCGGCACGCGCGTGCGCACGATGCGACGACCGAAACCGCCGCGCGCCAACGCCAGTGCCCAGTCGAGCACGGCGTCGTGGCCGGGATCGTCGGCCAGGACCCAGGCGAACTGGATCGGCGCGGTCCACCCGAACAGCCGCTCGGCGAGGTCGTAGGACTCGTCGGCGCCGGCCACCCGGTCCGCCGGGTCGATCACCGTGTCCGTGGTCTTCGCTGCCTCACGCGACGTCACCGCGCACCCCCCACGCTTCCAGTTCGGCCCGCACGGCGTCGCGCAGCGCGGACACGGATCCAACACGGGTCTCGTCGAAACCCGCCACGGCGAACGTCGTTCGGCCCTCGGTCTCGAGCAACCACGATTGCACGCCCTCCCCGAATCGCTCCGGACGGTCGGGTCGGACACCGCGCGCATCACCGCGGAACGACACGGTGGCCGCCGTCGCGTCGCCCACCCGGGCCAGTCCGTCGAATCGGCCGAGGTTCGAGGCCACCGCGTCCGGCATGCCGGAGGGCCCGGCCATGACCACGCGGGTGACCAGGGCGATCGGCAACACCTGCAGCAGCGACTGCAGGTGGTACGCGGCGGGTCGCTCGCCGGCGCCGACGGCGGTGAACGCGGCCCGGCACCGGGCCCGCAGAGGGCCGAGATCGCCACCCGCGGAGGGACGGTCGTCGACGACGACGGTCACCCCTCCGGTCGCGTTGCTGCGCTCGTCGTCGACGGCGTCGGGTCCGCGGAGGCTCACCGGCACGCCGACGCGCACGGGGTCGCCCGGTGCTGCGTATCCGGAGGCATAGAGAGCGCCGGCGACGACGGCCACGAACAACGAATTCGGTGTGCCGCCGAACCGCGCGGCGCGTTCCGCCCAGTGGTCGGTGTCGGTGTCGACGACCACCCACGACGGCTGCGCTCGCGGCGCCCGAAGCGCCGGCGCGGACCGCGCCGGGCGTACGGGGGTCGCAGCGGGAGCCTCCGCGGGCGGCGAGGTCACGGCGGCGCGCACGGCTCGGGCGGTCCCCAGCGCGGCACGGCCCAGTTGCAGGCCGGCGTCCACGAGGTCGTCGACGGGACCGAGGCGGGACACATCGAGCCGGCGGGGCGGGCGGGCCGACGGTGCGGGCGCGGGCGTTCGGGTGGCGACGGCGGCGTCGACCGCCGCCGAGGTGAGGGCGCGCCCGTCGGCCACCAGATGCAGACAAGTCAGCGAGAGGACGGCACCGCCGCGATCGTCCGGGGCGACGTGCACGGCCCAGCAGCGACCCGCCTCGGCGTCGAGGTCGGTGGTGCGCAGCAGCGCCCGCGCCCACTCGTCCCGCTGGTCGGCGGGCACGGGATCGTGTCGAACGGACGGAACGGGGTCGGTGGTCGAGCGCACCCAGTAGGGCCGGGCCAGCGGGACGCGAGGCCGTACGAGCCGTCGATGGAGTCGGCTCGCGGTCAGCGCGTCGGTGAAGGCCTGCAGGGCGGCCGTCCCCGGCGCACGGTCGAACGTCCACGTCAGTTGCAGGACGACGTCCCACCCGAACGCCTCGCGCAGAAACCAGTAGGTGAAGTCCTGATCCTGGAGACGGCTCATCGCGCGACCGGAATTCGGGACTCGACGAGGTCCGCCGCTCGGGCTACCGCGCGCTCCGGGTCGACGAGGGCGTCCTGCATCCGTCGCGCGCCGTCGGAGCGGGCCGCGGCCGCCTCGATCGCGGACGCCAGCGCCGACGGGGTCGGATCGTCCCCCCGCAGCATCACACCGGCGCCGACGTCCTCGAGGCGCCGGCCCCAGAACGGCTGATCCGCCGACACCGGCCGCACGACGGCGGGGCGACCGGCCCGCAGAACCGCCGCGGTGGTGCCCGCCCCGCCGTGGTGGACGACCACCGAGCAGCGCGGGAACAGCGCGGCGTGGTCGACGTGGCCGCTGAGCACCCGCACGTCCGCATCCGGCCCGAACTCCTGCTCGACGTCGCGATCGAGGTCGTTCCATCCCGGCGCGACCAGGGCGCGCAGACCGAGCGACCGCACCGCCTCGCTCACCCGGCGCAGGGACCTCTCGGCAGCCCGCAACGGCATCGAGCCGAACCCGATGTGGACCGGCGGGTCCCCGGCGTCCAACCACGCCGCCAACTCCGAGTGCAACGGCGACGGCGCCGGCGCTCCGCCGAGGAAGCCGACGAGGGGCCGGCGGTCACCGTCGAACCCCGCGGGCGGCGGGCACAGCGCCCGGTCGTACGCCTGGATCTCGACGGCTCCGGCATCCGCGAGTCGGTAGGGCACGGGACGACGCGCGGACGGCAATCCCAACCCGGCGCGCAGCGTGTTCTCCCGGCGCCGGGTGGCGGTCCACAGGACGTTTTCGTAGACGGCCCAGGCGGCCCGGGTCACCGGAGCCGGCAAACCGTCCGCGCCGAAACCGGGCAGATGGACGTCGTTGGTGCGGACCGGCGCGTGGTGCAGACCGACCACCGCGGCCCGCACCGATTCGGCGAGGGGCGCGGCGACCTGCTCCGTGGTGATCCCGGTGACGACGACATCGGGACGGTCGCGGTGGACGAGAGCGGACAGGTCCCGGGTCATCTCGGACCACCCGAGGTTCCACAGTTCGCCGGCCGACCGCACGCGGTCGATCACTGACCCGTGCGAGCCGCGTCGCACCACGTCCGAGGCCAGGTGTGCGCGGGTGTCGTATCCGAACGGCTCGACCGGGACGCCGTGGTCGGTCGCGAGCGAGGTCAGATTGGGTGGGAACGCGGCAACCACGTCGTGCCCGCGGGAGTGCAGCTCCGCCGCCAGATGGGACGCCGGCTGGACGTCCCCCCTCGTGCCGCTCACGGCGACGACTACGCGCATCGGCTCTCCTTCGAGTCTCGACTCGGCTGTGCATTCGGTTGTGCACACCGCTCTGCGGTCGACCGCCCGTCACCGCGCTCGAACACACGTCACTACCGCGGGTTCGGGTTCGGTGATGCCGCGGACGGGTCGATGCGCCGAATTTCCGTCAGGCGACAACGGACGATGCAGTGATCGCTGGATGGTCACAGACCTTGCCGCGTCATCACCAATGAGTATGTCTCACAATGCCTTGCGCCCGTTAACTCGATGTTTCGGCGATGAGTACGTTGCATGTCACCGTCGTTCGCGCCGGTCACGGCCCCGATGAGACCGATCACCCCGCGGCGACGGTGTGATCCGCACCGTCCCGATTGGCGGCCTTCACGATCGTCTGCCATCGTCGCAGAGACGCGACTCGGTACCCGCACGAACGATCCGGCACAAATGAAGACGGCTCGCCCGTCGGCCGGCGCGGCGCGGTCGCGCACCCGGATCGAGCATCGTCGATCCGGTCGATCATCACGCGGGAGAACGGTTTTCGTTACGGGAAGCGGTGAACTGCGGTGCCGACGAGAGCGACGCCGGTGTCGGGACGAGAGGAGGAATCGGATGGTGTCGACCCTGGTGTTCCAGGGCAGCCGAGGGGACGTCGAGCCGGGCGTCGCGCTCGCCGAGGAGCTCGTCCGTCGCGGCCGGACGGTGCGGGTCGCGGTCCCTCCCAACGTCGTCGACGACGTGCGTCGCCGACTGTCCTCCGCGCCGAGGGTCGAGGTGTCGGCCTGCGGGCCGGACACGGCCCGCACCCTGGCGTCCACCGTGGCGACTCGGGAGATCAAGTCTTGCAACCCCTTCCGTCGGCTCCGCGCGGCGACCGCTCTCGCCACCGAGGACGGGATCCGCACCCGTCGCGACCTGCTCGCCGTCGCCGACGGCTCGGACGTCGTGATCGGCTCGAACGTCGGCCAGGAGGCGGCACTCGACGTCGCCGAACGACTGGGGGTGCCGTACGTGCCAGTCCACCTGTGCCCGGTGCGTCCGACGCGCGCGGTCTCCTTCCCCCCGCTGCCCCAGCGAGTTCCCGGTCCGGTCCGCTTGGCCGGCTGGCACGCGCTCGATCGGGCCCTCTGGCACGCCTCCCGCGTGACCGAGGCCGCGCATCGACGCGATCTCGGCCTCCCTCCGGCGTCGTCGTCGGTGGCCCGCCGCCTGCGCCGACTCCGCACGACCGAGATCCAGGCCTACGACCCCGCACTCTTCCCGACGCTGCCGACCGAGTGGGGCGCGCGCCGGCCCCTCGTGGGTTTCCTCCGTCCCACCGGTGATCCCGCCGCGCTCGATCCCGACCTGGAGTCCTGGCTGTCCGCCGGACCGGCGCCGGCCTACGTGGGCTTCGGCAGCATGACCGTTCCCGACGGGCCCGCCGTCGTCGGCGCGATCCTCGACGAGCTCGGGCGGCGGGGCTATCGCGTCCTCGTCGCCGGTGGGTGGTCCGGACTCGGTGCGGCCGAGGGCCTCCGGTCCGAACGCGGTCCGGGCAGCGACGCCGTCGACCGGGTGCGGTGGGTCGACCAGGTGGATCACCGGGCCGTGCTCCCCCGCTGCGCCGCCGTCGTTCACCACGGCGGGGCCGGCACCGTCGCGGCCGGGTTGGGCGCCGGATGCCCCACGCTGGTCTGCTCGGTCGGGGCCGACCAACCGCTGTGGGGCGCCCGCGTCACCGCACTCGGTGCCGGAGCGAGCATGCCCGTGCGGTCCGCTCGCGGCGCCGCCCTCGGCCACGCACTCGATCGCGTTCTGCACCCCGACACCCGCAGCCGCGCCGCCGCAATCGCCCGAGAGCTCGCACCGCCGGACGTCGCGGTCCGAGCAGCGGCCGACGTACTGGAGTCCGCAACCGACAGGAGAATTCCGTGTCCCGACTGACCCTCTCGGTGGTGATCCCCGCCTTCGACGAGGAGGAGTCCATCGGGTCGTGCCTCGACCTGCTGTGCGCCCAGGCGGCCGACATCGACGAGATCATCGTGGTGGACAACAACTCCCGCGATCGCACCGCCGACATCGTGGCCGACCGCGCCGCGCGGTCACCGCTGATCCGGACCGTCACGGAGCATCGCCAGGGACTGGTGTTCGCCCGCAACGCCGGCATGGACGCCGCCCGCGGCGACCTGATCGCGCGCATCGACGCCGACACGCGCGTCGGGCCCGACTGGGCCCGCACCGTCCGCGACTTCGTCACCCGCGACACCGACGGCCACTGGTGGGCCGTCTGCGGTCGCGGCGAGGCGTACGACCTGCCCTACGGCACCGCCGCGGCGCAGGCCAAGAGCCGGTTCTCGCCGTTCGGACGACGGCGCGCTCCGGAGGTGCGGGACGTGCCGGTCCTGTACGGCTCCAACATGATCCTGCGCCGCGCCACCTGGGCGGCCATCCGCGATCGGGTGTCCGACCGTCGCGACGTGTTCGAGGACGTCGACATGGGCCTGTGCGTGCGCGCCGCCGGAGGTCGCAACGGCTTCCTCGCCGATCTCACGGTGGGCGTCTCCCCCCGCCGAATGCACTCGCCCACCGGCGAATTCGTCCGCTACATGGTCTGCCTACCGCGAACGTTGATGCTGCACCGGCGCTTCGGTCTCGCGCTGGCCGCCGCCGCGCTGTACGTCCCGGGCGTGGTGGTCCTGCACGCCGCGCGCCTGATCGTCATCCGCGCGGCCACCCGAGCTCCGATCCCCGCCGCGCGCGGCATGCCCTGACAGTCCGTTCGACGAGTCCCCGCACCACCGGAGACGACCGCCACTCCCCCCAGATCAGGACGGCCGACATGCATTTCACCGAGCTCGCCGACTACCCCCTCCCGGACGGGATGGTGACGGAGTGGACCCCGTCCGTGTCGAACACCGCGGCGTGGCGTCCGGACGCGCGCCCGTTGGCGTTCACCCACGAAGCCCACCTGCGCCACAGCCTCCGGCGGACCCGCTCGCTGGACACCACCGGCCCGGCCGGTGACGCCGAATGGATCGGCGCCGTGCTCGAGATCGACCGGACCTACGATCCCGAGGCGTTGCGACGAACGCTGCAGCGGTGGATCGCTCGGCACGAGGCGCTGCGCACCACCGTCGACGCGGTGGGCGACTCCCTGACCCGGCGGACGATCGAGGAGTCCGCGGTCACGGTGACCGACCGCGTCGTCGGGCTGCGGTCGGGTGCGGACGCGCACGACCATCTGCTGTCCTACCTCGGGCGCGGCCTGTCGCCGTTCCGCTGGCCGCACGTGCTGATCGCCACGGTGTCCGAGACCGGGTTCCTCCACGTGGATCACGGCCGCTTCCTGGTGGTGTTCGGCGCCGACCACTCCGTCATGGACGCCTACTCCATGCTCCTGTCGGTCGGCGAGATCCGCCGCCTCTACGACCACGAGCTCGACGCCCGCGATCACGACCTGCCCGGAATCGGCAGCCATCTCGACTACAGCGTGCACGACCGCCGGACCGGCGACGACGTCACCGCCGATTCCGAGGCCGTCGCCCTCTGGGACCGCTTCCTGGGGGACGGCCCGTTCCCCGCCTTCCCGTCGCTCGCGGCGGAGGCCGGCGTTGCCGCGGGGTCACCCGACGCGACCCGGCAAGGCGCACTGTCGGTCTCGATCGCGTCGCCGGAGACCACCGCCGAGTTCGCTGCCCGATGCCGACGCAGCGACGCCTCGCTCACGGCGGGGATCGCGGCCGTCGTCGCCCTCGCCGGGCGCACCACCGCGCCCGGGCCCGGCGCCGACACCGACACCGACACGGCCGGTCCGTGCCGGTTCGTCATGCCGATGCACACCCGGTACGCGCCCGAATTCGCCCGCGCCGTCGGCTGGTTCGTCGGCGTCGTGCCGGTCACCGTGGAGCTGGACTCCGACCACGCTGACACCGCACTCGTGACCGCCGCCGACAGCCTGCGCGCCGTGGCCGGCGCGGAGAGTCGGCCGTGGTCCGCCATCGCCGCGCTCCTCGGCGTCGTCGACGTCCCCCGCTTCGTCGTCAGCTATCTCGACCTGCGCCACGTCCCCGACGCGGACTCGTGGTGCGCGTGGCGGGTACAACCGCTCCGCAGCGCCACGTACTCGGACACCGAGGTCTACCTCTGGTTCCTGCGCACCCGGGAGGGGCTGTTCCTCTCGGCGCGCTTCCCCGGCACGGACGCGGCCACTACCGCGGTACACCGGTTCGTCACCCGCTGCCGCGGTGTCGTCGACGCCCTGGCGGCCGGCGCCGAGACCGTCGCCGAGTCGACTCCCGTGACGAGAACGAACGGCGCCGTGCGGCAGGAGGTTCGGGCATGATCATCACGGCGATGGCGAACTGGCGGCCGGCCCCCGGCGAGATGCTCGAGTGGCGTCCGACCATCCCCGACACCCCCGACCGCGCCCGGGCCGTCGGGGTTCACGCGGTCCCGGCGTCCTTCCTGCAGGCCAACCACGTCCGCGGCGTCGACGCCGCGCAGCGCCGCGGCGATCGACACACCGGATTCCTCGGGTCCGCGACGGAGGTCGAGGGCGATCTCGACGCCGCCGCCCTGACCCGGGCCATCGCGGTGTTCCTCGCTCGACACGAGGGGCTGCGGACCTGGTTCTCCGTCCGCGACGGGGCCGTGCAGCGCCACCGCGCGCCGGCCGACGCGGCCCTGGTCCCCGTCGAGGCCGGAGCGGCGGCGACGACCGACAGTGCGCGAGAGGCCGTGCGCGACAGGCTCTCTCGTGACGCCACGCCCCTGTCGTGGCCCCCGGTGGCGATCGGCGCCATCCGCCGCCACGGCAGCTTCTCGCTGTACTACGGTGCGGACCACGCGTTCTCCGACGGCGCGTCCCAGGTCACCGTGATCGCCGAACTGGCGGACCTCTACCGCGCCGAGGTCACGGGGACCCCGGCCCTCGATCTCACCGAGCACGAGGGCAGCTTCCTCGATCACGTCCGGATCGAGGAGGAGGTCTCCCCGTCGTACGATCTTCACTCCCCCGAACTCGCCGACTGGATCGACGTGGTGTCCCGGCACGACGGCGGCCTCCCCCGTTTCCCGCTCGATCTCGGACTGGCCCCGGGTGAGACCGCACCGATGGAACCGGTGGAACGCGACCTCCTCACCGCGGCCGAGGCCGACGTGTTCGAGCAGGTGTGCCGCGACGCCGGCGGGTCGTTCACCAGCGGACTTTTCGCCGCCTGCGCCCTGGTCGAACACGAACTGGCCGGAACCGGCCGATACGACGGGATCGCCGTGCTCTCCACTCGGCACCGCGGTCCGTTCGCGTTGTCCCAGGGGTGGTTCTGTGCCTTTTCTCCGGTCACGTTCCCCGTGGACGACGCGGACGAGTTCGCCGACGTGCTTCGCTCGGCGACCGCCGCGTACGCGCGGGCCAAGACAGCGGCCTCCGTTCCCATCGGCCGTGTCCTCGAGCTGTTGGCCACGGGCGGTGTCGGCGGTGCGGGCCTCGCCCGCAGCCCACAGCTGTTGTCCTACCTCGATTTCCGCCGGTTCCCGGGTTCCGGCACACCGGCGGACGAGTGCGCCGTGTTGTTCACGGGTGAGGGCCGCACGGCCAATGCGTCCATGTGGTTCAACCGCGACCATCGGCACTTCTACGTCGGCGCGCAGATCCCCTCGACGCCGACGGCCCGCCGGGCGGTGCGGCGCTACCACGATCGCCTGATCGACCTGCTGGTGAGCGTCGTGCGGTCGCACGACACAGCGGATCCGGCCGTGCGGTCGCACGACACAGCGGACGTGCGATGCGCCTGATCGGATCCGACGACCTGCTGCCTCGGCCGGGCACGATCCTGCTGTGGTCGGTGTCGGCGGATCCGGCGGCCGCTCGGGTGCAGGAGGCGCCGCCGTCGTTCAATCAGCGCACCCACCTCGCCGGGACCGGTCGGCTCACCTGGCTGGCCGTCGCCGCCGAGGTGCCGGGGCCGATCCAGCGCGCCGATCTCGCTCGGGCCGTCCTCGGTCTGCTCGCCCGTCACGAGTCGCTGCGGACGTCGTTCCGTCGCACGCCGCACGGGCTGCGCCGCGCCGTTCACCCGGCCGAGTCGCTGACCCTGCGTCCCCGACCGGCCCGTGCCGTGGCCTCCCCCACGCTCGTGCGCGACGTCGTCACCGACTTCGTGAGCGAGTCGTGCTCCCGGCCGTGGTCGGCACCGGCCGTCGCCGTCGCGGCGGTGGATCGACCGGACCGGTCGACCATCGTGATCGGGATCGATCACGCGCTCGGCGACGCGTGGTCGCTGACCGTGCTGCTCGACGACCTGGTGCAGCTCTATCGGGGCGCACCCGCCGATCCGGTCGCGTCCCCGGCCTTCGGCCTGCACTGCGCCCGCGAGGCGGCCACCGTGGTCGAGCCGGGCGATTCGCGCCTCGCCGACTGGCTGCGGTTTCTCCGAGCGCACGGAGACGCGCCGCCGGCGTTCCCCGGCCCCACGGGCGTGCCGGCGGGGGAGGTTCGGCGGGCCGTTCTGCGGACCGACGTGCTGGTCGGCGGGGACGACGCCGACGCGGCCGAGGCGTCGTGCCGCGCGCTCGGTGCCGGTCCCTTCGCCGGCGCCCTGGCCGCCCTCGCTCACGCCGTCGCCGACGAGCCCGACGGCCACCACCGACCCCGATCGCTGTCCCTGCTGTTCCCGCTGCACACACGAACGCTGCCGGACGAGAACCGCGCCGTCGGGTGGTACGTCACCAACGCCCCGGTCACCGTGGCGGTGTCGAACGACATCCGGTCCACCACCCGGGGCGCCGGATTCGCCCTGCGGGCAGCACTTCCGCTGGGGGCGGTCCCGATCGACACCGTCGTCCGGGCTCTGGGCGAACTCCGCCGTCCGCGACACGACGTGTTCATGGCGTCCTACGTCGACTACCGGCGGCTGCCCGGGCACGCGACGCACGGGCCGCTCGACGCCCGGCACGTCTCCGCCGTCACCGACGCCGACGACGTGCAGATCTGGTTCACCCGCACCGACACCGGCCTCGCGGTGCGGACACGGGTCCCCGACACCGTCATCGCCCGCGCCACCGTCGATCGGCTGATCGAGCGGATGCGCGTGCATCTGACCGCGCTCGCGCGCCCGGCGATCCTCGCTGCCGATCCGGCCCCGGTACAGTGACGGCTCGACCGGTCGACCGGATGGAACGCAGCGAGGAGATCACGTGAGCGCAGCGGACGAGACAGCGACGGCCCCCGCCGTTCGTGTCGTACGGGGCAACCCGTCCGACGAGGAACTGGCCGCGCTGGTGACCGTCCTCGCCGCCGCGTCCTCGGCGGCGGCGCCGGCCGAGCCGCCCGTGGTCGACACCTGGGGGCACCCCACCCGTCTGCATCGCGACTTGCGGGCCTTCTCGCCGTATGCCTTCGGCAACGGTATCGCTCGACCGCCCCGATGACCTCGGCGAGCCCGGCGCACCCCGTGCGTCTGGTCCTCGCGTCCCGCTCCCCCGCACGCCTGGCCCTGTTGCGGGCCGCGGGCGTCGACCCGGTCGTGCGGGTCTCGGACGTCGACGAGGACGCCGTCGTGACGTCCCTCGGTCCCGGTGTCGCCCACACGGTGGTGGTCACCGAACTCGCCACGGCCAAGGCCGAGGTGATCGCCGACGCCGTGGCCGCCGAGCCCGAATTCGCCGTCGGCACCGTCGTGATCGTCGGCTGCGATTCGATGCTCTCGATCGGCGGCAGCCTGGTCGGCAAGCCGCACGACGTCGACACCGCCCGGAACCGGTGGTCCGTGATGGCCGGATCGGCGGGCGAACTGCTCACCGGTCACTGCGTCCTCCGGCTCGACGACGGCCGGATCACCGCGAGGGCGGCCCGCCACTCGGGCACCGTGGTGCGCTTCGGCACACCCGATCCGGACGACCTGGAGGCGTACCTGGCCAGCGGCGAACCCCTCGCAGTCGCAGGGGCTTTCACGCTCGACGGGCTGGGGGGCTGGTTCGTCGACGGCATCGACGGCGACCCGTCGTCGGTGGTGGGCCTCGGCCTCCCGCTCGTGCGGCGACTCCTCGCCGAGGTGAACGTCGGCATCTCGGCGTTGTGGGCGGGTCGGGGCGGCGACACCTAGGATCGCGGAAGGCAAGTCCATCCCGATCAGCTCAGGAGACGCACGTGTCCGTCGCGCCCGATCCCCATCCCGCCTTCGCGTCGTTCGCTCACCCCGAACGGCTCGTCACGACCCAGTGGCTGTCCGCCAACATCGGCACACCCGGCCTCAAGGTCGTCGAATCCGACGAGGACGTGCTGCTCTACGACGTCGGCCACATTCCCGGTGCGGTGAAGATCGACTGGCACCTCGATCTGAACGATCCCGTCACCCGCGACTACATCGACGGCGAGCAGTTCGCGGCGCTGATGAGCCGCAAGGGCATCTCCCGCGACGACACCATCGTCGTCTACGGCGACAAGAGCAACTGGTGGGCCGCCTACGCGCTGTGGGTGTTCACGCTGTTCGGGCACGAGGACGTCCGCCTGCTGGACGGCGGGCGCGATGCCTGGCTCGCCGAGAACCGCGACACCACCCTCGACGTTCCCGACGTCACCCCCACCGACTACCCCGTCGTCGAGCGTGACGACGCCGCCATCCGCGCGTTCAGGGACGACGTCCTGGCCCACCTCGGGTCGGGCCCGCTGGTCGACGTCCGCTCCCCCGCCGAGTACACCGGCGAGCGGACCCACATGCCGGACTACCCGGACGAGGGCGCCCTCCGCGGCGGTCACATCCCCACCGCCGTCTCCATCCCCTGGGCCAAGGCCGCCGCACCCGACGGCCGATTCAAGTCCCGCGCGGAACTCGACGAGGTCTACAAGGATGTGGACACCGACGCGGACGTGGTCGCCTACTGCCGCATCGGTGAGCGGTCGAGCCACACCTGGTTCGTGCTGACCCACCTGCTCGGTCACGAGAAGGTGCGAAACTACGACGGCTCGTGGACCGAGTGGGGCAACGCCGTGCGGACGCCGATCGTGCGCGGCGAGGACCCCGGGGCCGCTCCGTGACCGACGTGTTGCCGCCGCCGCTCGCCGAGATCGTCGACGACTTCAAGGCCGTCGACGGGCAGGACAAGATCACGCTGCTGCTCGAGTTCAGCCAGGACCTACCGGCACTGCCCGCCGGCCTCGAACAGGCCGCGATGGAACCGGTGCCGGAGTGCCAGTCGCCGCTCTTCCTGTCGGTGGACGCCGAAGATCGGTCCGCGGTGCGGCTGTTCTTCAGCGCGCCGCCCGAGGCGCCGACCACGCGCGGGTTCGCCTCGATCCTCGCGCAGGGTCTCGACGGACTGCCGGCCGACGAGATCCTCGGGGTGCCGGACGACTTCTACACCGAGCTGGGACTGGCCGACGCGGTGAGTCCCCTTCGCCTGCGCGGCATGTCGGCGATGCTGGCCCGCGTCAAACGGCACCTGCGCGGCTGATCGGTCGCTGCGGCCGGCCCGCCCGAGACCAGGGCACGCAACCTTTGTCCTGACATCGGCGGGACGGCCGCTAGACTGGGGGCGATTCGGCGTTGCCCGCCGACCATCCCCGGCGGGCCGCGTGCAGCCCTCCGGTCTCGGCTCCCACCCCGATCGAGACCGACGCCTCGACAAGGACGGTCGTCACCCGTGGAATTCACCGAACTGGTCGACTACCCGGTCTCCGCCGGCACGATCACCGAGTGGATTCCCAGCGTCGGCCCGCACGCGTCGACCCCGGAGAACGCCGGCTGGCATCGGGACGATCGACCCACGTCCTTCGTCCACGAGGCGCATCTGCGTCGGACCCTCGCGCATCCCTCGGCGGGCAAGGAGTCCTGGCTCGGGACGGCGTTCGACATCGCGGGCCCGCTGAACGTCGATGCGTTCCGTGCTGCGGTGCTCGCGTGGATCGACCGGCACGAACCGATGCGCACCAACGCCACCGTCGACCCGCACACCGGCGAGTTGTCGCGCGTGACCGCGCCGGTGGGGGCCACCGACGTCTGGGTCATCCGACAGGACGAGTGCACCCGCGGCGACGAGGTGTACGAGCATCTGCAGCACCTCTTCGACGAGTACACCTCGCCACTGGCCTGGCCGTCCTACGCCTTCGCGACCGTGGAGCCGTCGGACACGGACGGTGCCGAGCGGTTCACCGTGTTCTTCGCCGCCGACCACTCGATCATCGACGGCCTGTCGATCGTGCTCATCGCCCACGAGTTGACCCGGCTCTACACCGAGCAGCTCACGGGCGCACCCGCCGGACTGTTCCCCACGGCGAGCTACCTCGACTTCGGTGTCGCCGAGCGGGAACGGTGTGCCGATCCCGACGCCGTCGCCGCGGCCGCGGCGGAATGGAGCGACTTCCTCACCGAGGAGGACGGCCTCTTCCCGGCCTTCCCCGTCGCCATCGGCGACGAGCCGCCCCAGCGCGTCGTGCAGAGCGGTCTCTCGGCCTGGATCATGGACGCCGACGAGGCCGAGGCCTTCACCCTCGCCTGCCGTCGGGCCGGGCCGGGGTTCCTGGCGGGATTGACGGCATCGATGGCCGCGGCGGCGCACTCGACGTCCGGCGCGGAACGCTTCCGCACGGTCACCCCGATGCACACCCGCCACGATCCGTCGTGGGCCGCCTCCCTCGGGTGGTTCGTCGGGTTGGGTCCGGTCGACGTCGAGGTCGCGGCGGGTGACTCGTTCGCCGACCTCGTGCTCCGCGCCGGCACCGAGCTGACCCGCACCCGCGCAGTCTCGCGGGTGCCGATGGACGTCGTCGGCCGTGCGGCGGGCATCGACACCGAGCCGCGCTTCGTCGTGTCGTTCATGGACGTGCGGTTCGCGCCCGACGCCGAGACGTGGCCCGACGTCCGGGCGCGGGCGCTGCGGAGCCGCAAGTACGACCACGACGTCTACCTGTGGTTCCACCGGACCCCGCAGGGCGTGAACGTCGCGGCGCGGTTCCCGGGGACAGAGCAGGCCACGGCGGCCGTGCACTCCTACCTCGCCGCCCTGCGCGCCGAGCTCGCCCGCGTGGTGCGGGACGGCACGTTCGTGGTCGGCGAGGACACGTCACAGGGTCGCGACGTGGACATTTCACAGGGTCGCGACGTGGACACGTCACAGGGTCGCGACGTGGACACGTCACAGGGTCACTGTGTCGGAGAAATGTCGCACACCTAGACTTCGATACAAGGACGTCCATTCGACGTGGCGCCCGCGTTCGCTCGGGTGCGTACGTCCACGTCCGGACGCGTCCGTGACCCTTCGACCCCCACAGGAGGCTTCGTGCCCAGCCATGCCACGTCTCGTATCAGCAAGGTCCTCGTCGCCAACCGCGGCGAGATCGCCGTTCGAGTGATCCGAGCTGCGGCCGATGCCGGCTACACCTCCGTCGCGGTCTACGCCGATCCCGACGCCGATGCCCCCTTCGTCCGACTGGCGGACGAGGCGTTCGCGCTCGGTGGCCAGACTTCCGCCGAGTCGTACCTCGACATCGCCAAGATCGTCGACGCGGCGACCAAGTCCGGTGCGGATGCGGTGCACCCCGGCTACGGCTTCCTCTCCGAGAACGCGGACTTCGCTCAGGCCGTGATCGACGCCGGGCTCATCTGGATCGGGCCGTCCCCCCAGTCCATCCGCGATCTGGGCGACAAGGTCACCGCCCGTCACATCGCCGCGCGCGCGAAGGCGCCGTCGGTCCCCGGCACGTCGGAGCCGGTGAAGGACGCCGACGAGATCCTCGCGTTCGCCGACGAGCACGGCCTGCCGATCGCCATCAAGGCGGCGTTCGGTGGCGGTGGCCGCGGGATGAAGGTCGCCCGCACCCGCGAGGAGATCCCCGAACTGTTCGACTCCGCCACTCGCGAGGCCGTGGCCGCGTTCGGTCGCGGTGAGTGCTTCGTCGAGCGCTACCTCGACAAGCCCCGCCACGTCGAGGCGCAGGTCATCGCGGACCAGCACGGCAACGTCGTCGTCGCCGGCACGCGCGACTGCTCGCTGCAGCGTCGGTTCCAGAAGCTCGTCGAGGAGGCCCCCGCACCGTTCCTCACCGACGAGCAGCGCGAGGCGATCCACAGCTCCGCCAAGGCCATCTGCCGCGAGGCCGGGTACTACGGCGCCGGCACGGTCGAGTACCTGGTGGGCCAGGACGGTCTGGTTTCCTTCCTCGAGGTCAACACCCGTCTGCAGGTCGAACACCCCGTCACCGAGGAGACCTCCGGTATCGACCTGGTGCTGCAGCAGTTCCGCATCGCCAACGGCGACGAGCTCTCCATCTCCGAGGACCCGACCCCGCGCGGGCACTCGTTCGAGTTCCGCATCAACGGCGAGGACGCCGGCCGCGGCTTCCTCCCCGCCCCCGGCCCCGTCACCAGGTTCGTCGCCCCGGAGGGCCCCGGCGTGCGCGTCGATTCCGGTGTCGAGTCGGGCTCGGTCATCGGCGGACAGTTCGACTCCATGCTGGCCAAGCTGATCGTCACCGGCGCCACGCGTGAGGAAGCGTTGGCCCGCTCCCGTCGCGCCCTCGCCGAGTTCACGGTCGAGGGCCTCGCCACGGTGATCCCGTTCCACCGCGCCGTCGTCTCCGACCCTGCCTTCATCGGCACCGAGGACGGCTTCGACGTGCACACCCGGTGGATCGAGACGGAGTGGAACAACACCGTCGAACCCTTCACCGCCGGCGCCCCGATCGAGGAGGGCGACGACGCTCCCCGGCAGAACGTCGTGGTCGAGGTCGGTGGCCGTCGCCTCGAGGTGTCGCTGCCGGGAGCGTTCTCGATCGGTACCGGCGGAGCAGCCGCCGCCGGCGGTGCCGTGCGCCGCAAGCCGACGCCGCGCAAGCGGGGCGGCGGCGGCGGGGGTGCCGCATCCGGTGACGCCGTCACCGCTCCCATGCAGGGCACCGTCGTCAAGGTCGCGGTCACCGAGGGTCAGGAGGTCTCCGCGGGCGACCTCATCGCCGTCCTCGAGGCCATGAAGATGGAGAACCCCGTCAACGCCCACAAGGACGGTGTGGTGACCGGCCTGTCGGTCGAGCCCGGCGCTGCCATCACCCAGGGCACGGTGCTCGCCGAACTGAAGTGACGCGTGCGCCCCGCGGTATCGGGCGGACGGTCTAGGCTCGCGGCATGGCCGACAGTCCGGACGTGCGTATCGGTACCGCGGAGCGCGAACGTGCATTCTCGCTGCTCGGGGAGCATTTCGCCGCCGGACGCCTCTCGCCCGCCGAGTTCGACGAGCGGTCGGCGGCGGCCGGTCGCGCCGTGACCCGGGGCGAGTTGGTCCCCCTGTTCGCCGATCTCCCCGGCGCCGCAGCGGACCTGGTGCCCTCGGCGACGGCAGCGTCTGCGCCGTCCGTCTCGTCCGAGACGGGTGCGCCGAAGACCGACGCCGGCCGCGACTGGCGACGCGCTGTCATGGCCCTGGTGCCGATCGCGGCGCTGGTGCTGTTCTTCGTGACCGGCACCTGGCTGTGGTTCCTCGCGATCCCGGCGGCGGGGGCGATCCTCTTCGCCGGCCGCGACGACCGATGATGGACGTCCGCGTCGCGCTGTTCGACGTCTTCGGCACCGTCGTGGACTGGCGGTCCGGCATCGCGTCGGACGCACGTCATTGGTTCGCGGCTCACGCACCCGATCGCGTCGACCTCGATCCGTTCGAGTTCGCGGACCGGTGGCGCGCCCGGTATCAGCCGTCGATGCAGCCGATCCGGGACGGCACGCGGGGTTTCACCGCCCTCGACGTCCTGCATCGGGAGAACTTGGTGGAGCTGCTGTCCGAACTCGACCTCGATGCGGACGACGAGGCCGTCGACGCGCTGAACGCGGCCTGGCACGCGCTCCCGCCGTGGCCGGATTCGGTCGCCGGTCTCGCGGCGATCCGGCAGCTGATGCCGGTGGCTCCGCTGTCCAACGGCAACGTCTCCCTGCTGCTGAACATGGCCCGGAACGCGGGGTTGCCGTGGGACACGATTCTCGGCGCGCAGGTCGTCCGGGCGTACAAGCCGACGCCGGAGAGCTATCTACGGACCGCCGAGCTCCTCGACCTCGAGCCGGGCCGCTGCCTGATGGTCGCAGCGCACAACGACGATCTTGCGGCGGCGCAGGCCTGCGGCCTGCGGACGGCGTTCGTGCGCCGCCCGCTCGAACACGGGCCCGACGGTGCGGATCCGGGACCGACGGGCGACTGGGACATCGTGGTCCGCGACCTCGTGGAGCTCGGCGCCGTGCTCGCTCAGACCCGTCGTTCGTAGACGCCGACCTCGCTGCCGAGTTCCCACGCGCCGATGCCGGTGAACGAGGCGAGAACGCGCTCGTGGTTCCAATCCTCGTCCACGTGGATCTCGTGCGGATTGCCCTCGATCTCGTGCTGTGGGTAGTGCACGATCGGGATGGAGAGGTACACGGCCTTGCCCGCCGCCTCCGCGCAGCGCTCCCACAGCGTGAGTGCGTCCGCCTCCGTCATGTGTTCGGCGACGTCACCGACGATCACCACGTCCGCCTTCGGAAGGTCGACCTTCCGGGCGTCGCCGACGACGATCTCGTCGTAGTACTCGTGCAGCCGGTAGGTGTCGACGTAGGGCTGCCAGATCTCGATGCCCGTCAGCCGGCTCACGTGCTGACCGGCCAGCAGCTTGGCGTACGTTCCCACTCCCGGTCCGATGTCCAGCACGGATACCGGACCCTCCTCGGCCAGCGCGAAGACGCGATCGCGGGTCCAGGACTTACCTTCTGTCGAACTCATCGGCATGGGGGCTGTATGCCCCCACGGCCGGTCCGTCTAACCCGTCTCATTCGTCGTAGAAGGTCTGCAGGACGATGGTGCTGCGCGTGTTCACCCCGGCGGTGGTGCGAATCCGCTGCAGCAGGTGTTCGAGGTCCCGAGAGGATCCCACCCGGACCAGCAGGACGTAGCTGTCCTCGCCGGCCACGGAATGGCAGGCGCGGACCCCGTCGAGCTCACGCAGCCGCGCCGGGGCGTCGTCCGGCGCCGTGGGGTCGAGCGGGGTGATGGCCACGAACGCCGTCAGCGGCGTCCCGAGCACCTCGTGGTCGACGCGCGCGGTGTAGCCCAGCACGACGCCCGACGCCTCGAGTCGGCGCACGCGCGCCTGCACCGCGGACACCGACAGACCCGCTCTCTCCGCGAGATGGGCGAGCGTGGCCCGCCCGTCCCGGACCAGTTCCGCGACGATCACCGTGTCGACGGCGTCCAGCGTGGTCCGCGGTGCGTTCATGCGAACAGCGGGGGCATGGCGAACACCATGACCGTCGACCACGAGACGTGGGTCAGGATGGGCGCGAGGATGCCGCCCGACGCCCGCCGTTCGAGACCCAGGACGAACCCGAGCGTGATGGCGGCAAACCCCAGCATCGGGTTGCCCGTCGCGAGGGTGGCGATGGTGTAGACGATCGTCGAGATCAGCACCGGGCGCCCGCGACCGATGGCCGCGAACAGCGCGCCGCGGAAGAAGATCTCCTCGGCCAGGCCGTTGAAGAGCGTGATGAACACGATCAGGGCCAACGGACCGACGCGCGCGTGGTCGAGGACGTTCGCGGTGAAGTCCCGCAGCGGGGGGATCTCCCGCACGATCAGCGCGCCGACGACGAACACCCCACCCGCGGCGAGCCCGATCGCGATCGGGGTCAGGATCGGGCGGCGCAGGTGCCCGCGGAACGGTATGCGCCCGAGATGCAGCGGGCCGGAGAGGAACCCGCCCACGATCCACACCAGCGCGAGCGCGATGGTCAGCGTGTAGAACAGCGGATCGCCCGGCTTCACCGACAGCGAGATCCCGAGCAGCGTCGCCCCGACCACCAGCACGATCCCGACGACGATGCGACGTCGCAGGAAGGCGCGATCGGTCTCGGTGTGATCGCGATCGACCTTGTCGACCAGCGCCGACCGGACGACGCTCTCCATCCGGGTCTGCCAGGACACCATGGGCGAACCTCACCGTCCTTTCGGGTCAGCGGTGCAGGAGGGACCGTACCCGTGCGGAGACGGTGCCAACCACGCTCGCGGCCACGTCGAGGTTGGTGCGGACCACCGGCGCGATCGGCCACGAGTACAGGACGGCGCCCGCACCGAGCGACTCCATCAACTTCCAGCCGTCCTCGCCGAACAGGTCGGCACCGTAGCGACGAATGGTCCGGACGTCACCGCCCGTCCACTCGGCGTCGGAGTCCGCGAGGCGCAGTGAATCCGGGTTGCGGCTCACCGACCGCGGGTGCCCGGCGCCCAGCAGACTGCGACGCATCGCGTCGTCGACGCCGGTGAGTCCCCCGTCCGGATCGGGAACGTAGCGCTCGATGCGCTTCTCCGACGCCGTCATCGAGTTCACCAGCGACTGCACCAGATCGTCGGCGAGAAGCCCGGGGACGGGAATCAACCGACCGATGACGAACCCGGCCAGCTTGGTGGGCACGGGCGGCGTCGGCACACCCAGACGGTGCAGGCGCGCGGCACGCACGTAGGCGAAGACGAGGTCGCGGTACGGCAGCACCTCGGGACCGGCGATGTCGTACGCCCCGGCCGGCACCGACTCGTCCGCCGTCGCCCGCAGGTAGTACACGACGTCGTCGACCGCGATGGGCTGCACGGGCTTGTCCAACCACGTCGGCAGCGGCAGGACCGGCAGTCGATCCGCGAGGTAGCGCATCATCTCGAACGACGTCGAGCCGGCGCCGATCACGATCGCGGCCCGCAGCCACACCACCTCGATCCCGTCGACCTGCAACGCCTCTCCGACCTCGGCGCGGCTGGCGAGGTGCTCGGACAGCTCCTCGCCCTCGGGCACGAACCCGCCCAGGTAGACGATGCGACCGACGCCGGCGCCGCGCGCCGCCTCCGCGAAGTGCCGGGCCGAGTCGAGGTCCGTGCGGCGGTACCCCGACTCCCCGATGGCGTGGACCAGGTAGTAGGCGACGTCGACGGACGACGCGCCGAGGGCGTCCCGGCAGGAGTCGGCGTCGGTGACGTCGAGGCGGACCGTGGTGACGGAGTCGTGCCAGTCGAACGTCCGCAACCGGTCCGGCGTCCGCGAGCCCACGACCACCTCGGCGCCGTCCGTGACCAGGGATGCGACCAGCCGAGAGCCGATGTAGCCGCTGGCACCCGTGACGAAGACCTTCATGGAACCGAGGTTACGGACCTCCCGCGGCGGAGCCCGGTCCTGTGATACCCCTCACGCGCCCGGAACGAACTCGGGGACGCGGGATGACATAGTTGGACGATGACGGCGGACCGAGAAGTCGAGGTACGAACCGTGCGACTGCCGGTACCGTCCGTGGGCACCGCCGTCGCGCTGATGCGGGCGACGGTGTCCTGGTCGGTGGACACCGTGGTTCTCGTCGCCGCTCTGCCGTCGCGTATCGACGACCTGTTCTCCCGGGTCGACGCGCTGATCACGTCCATCGAGGAGATCACCGCCCGCGCCGGCGGGGTGATCGAGGCAGCCGCACGGACCACGGACGACGCGGCGGGGGTGATCGTCGGGGCCGGCGACGCGTCGGAGCGAGCGCGGGCCATGATCGCCGACATCCAGCCGATCGCGGACCGCGGCATTCCCCTCGGTCGACGTTTCGTGGACAACTTCTCCGAGCAGGAGCTCGACGCGTCCATCCGCATGGTCGACCAACTTCCCGAGCTCATGGAGCGGATGGAGGCGATCATGCCCATCCTGGCCACCATGGACACCGTCGCGCCGGAGATCCACCAGCTGCTCGAGGTGACCAAGGACGTGCGCAAGGCCGTCATCGGGATCCCCGGGTTCAAGTTCTTCCGCAACCGCGGCGAGGAGAAGCTCGAGGACATCTGACGCGGCCGTGTCGGTGGGTCGGTGCACTATGGACCGGTGAGCACTCCCCCGTCGGACGAGGTTCTGGCCCGGTTCTCCGCGCCCACCCGCGCGTGGTTCGAGGGTGCGTTCCCCGCACCCACCGGAGCCCAGCTCGGCGCATGGGACTCCATCTCGAGCGGGGCCCACACTCTGGTCGTGGCCCCCACCGGCTCGGGCAAGACCCTCTCGGCGTTCCTCTGGGCGCTCGATCGGCTGGTCCAGCGCGGCGCCGGTACCGACGACGACGCGGAGCGGGGTACACGCGTGCTGTACGTCTCGCCGCTCAAGGCGCTGGCCGTCGACGTCGAGCGGAACCTGCGCTCCCCCCTCGTCGGGATCACGCAGACCGCCAAGCTGCAGGGGGTCGCACCGCCGGAGATCTCGGTGGGCGTTCGCTCCGGTGACACCAGCCCCGCCGATCGGCGCGCCATGCTCAAGACGCCGCCGGACATCCTCATCACCACGCCGGAGTCGCTGTTTCTCATGCTGACCTCGGCCGCCCGGGAGACGCTGCAGACGGTCGACACCGTCATCGTCGACGAGGTGCACGCCGTGGCCGGGACCAAGCGCGGCGCCCACCTCGCCCTCTCGCTCGAGCGGCTCGACGCCGCGTTGGAGCGTCCCGCGCAGCGCATCGGACTCTCGGCCACCGTGCGTCCCCACGAGGAGGTCGGACGGTTCCTCACCGGCAGCGCACCCATCCGCATCGTCGCCCCGACGTCCCCCAAGACCTTCGACCTCTCCGTGCGGGTGCCGGTGGAGGACATGACCGAGCTCGGCACGTCCGAGCCGCAGGAGGGCTCCGCCTCGGCGGCGCCGCAGCAGGGGTCGATCTGGCCGCACGTCGAGGCGCAGATCGTCGACCTCGTGCTCGAACACCGGTCGTCGATCGTGTTCGCCAACTCCCGGCGCCTGTCGGAACGGCTCACCGCCCGCCTCAACGAGGTGTACGCCGAACGGCTCGGCGAGGGGGTGCCCACGGACCACGCGCCGCCGTCGCAGATCGGCTCCTCCGGCGAGGTGGTCCACGGATCGGAACCCCTGCTCGCGCGCGCCCATCACGGCAGCGTCAGCAAGGATCAGCGTGCCCTGATCGAGGACGACCTGAAGTCCGGCCGCCTCAAGTGCGTCGTGGCCACCAGCAGCCTCGAGCTCGGCATCGACATGGGTGCAGTCGATCTCGTGGTCCAGGTGGAGGCGCCGCCGTCGGTGGCCAGCGGCCTGCAGCGGGTGGGCCGCGCGGGGCACCAGGTCGGCGAGATCTCCCGCGGTGTGCTCTTTCCGAAGCACCGCACCGATCTCATCCACTGCGCCGTCACGGTCCAGCGGATGACCGAGGGTCACATCGAGGCCCTGCAGGTACCGGCCAATCCGCTCGACATTCTCGCCCAGCAGACCGTCGCCGCCTGCGCGCTCGAACCGATCGACGCCGACGAGTGGTTCGACACCGTCCGTCGCACCGGCAATTTCGCGACGCTGCCCCGGTCCGCCTTCGAGTCGACCCTGGATCTGTTGTCCGGGCGGTATCCCTCGGACGAGTTCGCCGAGCTCCGCCCGCGCCTGGTCTGGGACCGCGACGGCGGCTCGCTGACCGGCCGGCCCGGCGCTCAACGGTTGGCCGTCACCTCCGGTGGCGCGATCCCGGACCGCGGACTCTTCGGTGTCTTCATGGTCGGCGAGAAGGCCAGCCGGGTGGGCGAACTGGACGAGGAGATGGTCTACGAGTCCCGCGTGGGCGACGTGTTCGCCCTCGGCGCGACCAGTTGGCGCATCGAGGAGATCACGCACGATCGGGTGTTGGTCAGCCCCGCGTACGGCCAACCCGGCCGGCTCCCGTTCTGGCACGGGGACGGGCTGGGGCGTCCGGCCGAGCTCGGTGAGGCCCTCGGTGGCTTCCTGCGGTCCGCGACGGACGACGACGCGATGCGCGAGAGGTTGTCTGCCGGCGGTCTGGACGACAACGCCGTGACGAATCTGCTGGCGCTGTTGGCCGAACAGCGCACGGCGACCGGCCATCTGCCGACCGACCGCACGCTCGTGGTGGAGCGGTTCCGGGACGAGCTGGGCGACTGGCGGTTGGTGCTGCACTCGCCCTACGGCCAGCAGGTGCACGCGCCGTGGGCGCTGGCCGTCGGCGCGCGGCTGATCGAGCGGTTCGGCATCGACTCCCAGCCGACGGCGTCGGACGACGGGATCATCGTCCGGCTCCCCGACACCGAGGACGAACCGCCCGGCGCCGATCTGTTCGTGTTCGATCGCGACGAGATCGCCGACATCGTCACCGAGCAGGTGGGCGGGTCCGCCCTGTTCGCGTCTCGGTTCCGCGAATGTGCCGCGCGCGCACTGCTTCTCCCGCGTCGTAACCCCGGAAAGCGGGCGCCGCTGTGGCAACAGCGCCAGCGCGCCGCCCAGCTGCTGGACGTCGCGCGGAAGTACCCGACGTTCCCGATCCTGCTCGAGACGGTCCGCGAGTGCCTGCAGGACGTGTACGACCTCCCGTCGCTGGAGGCGCTGAGCACCCGTATCGCCCGGCGCCAGATCCGGGTGCTGACGGTCGACACGGACACGCCGTCGCCGTTCGCAGCGTCGCTGCTGTTCTCGTACGTGGGTCAGTTCATGTACGAGGGCGATTCGCCGCTGGCCGAACGTCGCGCTGCCGCCCTGTCTCTCGACGCCTCGCTGCTCGCCGAGCTGCTCGGCCGGGTGGAGCTGCGGGACCTGCTCGACGCCGCCGTGGTCGCCGACACCGAGACCGAACTGCAGCGGCTCGCGGCGGATCGGAAGGCGCGCGACAAGGAGGGCGTGGCCGACCTGCTGCGGTTGCTCGGTCCGCTCACGACCGCCGAGCTCGAGGCACGGTGCGAGACCCCGGAGGCCGCGGCCGGATGGGTGGCGGACCTGGTGTCGGACCGGCGTGCCCTCGAGGTGTCGTTCGCCGGGTCGTCGTGGTGGGTGGCCATCGAGGACGCGAGCCGGCTGCGCGACGCCCTCGGGGTTCCGCTCCCGATCGGCGTTCCGGACGCGTTCGTCGAACCCGTCGAGGATCCGATGGGCGATCTCGTGAGCCGGTACGCCCGCACCCACGGCCCCTTCTCGGTGGCCGACGTCGCCGGCCGGTTCGGTGTCGGCTCCGCCGTGGCGCGTGACGTCCTGCTCCGCCTCGCCGCGGCGAAACGGGTGGTCGAGGGCGAGTTCCGTCCCGGCGGGTCGGGCAGCGAATGGTGTGACGCCGAGGTGCTCCGCCGACTGCGACGGCGCTCCCTCGCCGCGGCCCGTCAGGACGTCGAGCCGGTGCCGACGCACGTGCTCGGCCGGTTCCTTCCGCGCTGGCAGCACGTGGGCGGCACGTTGCGCGGACTCGACGGCGTGGTCACCGTGATCGACCAGCTCGCCGGTGTCCCGATTCCTGCGTCGGCCTGGGAGTCGCTGATCCTGCCGCAGCGGGTGCGGGACTACTCCCCCGCCCTGCTCGACGAACTCACGGCCACCGGCGAAGTGGTGTGGTCCGGCCACGGGTCCATCTCGTCGAAGGACGGCTGGGTGTGTCTGCATCCCGCCGACGCCGCGCCGGTCACGCTTCCCCTTCCCCGCGGCGACGAGCTGAGCGATCTCCAACACGCCGTCCTGCAGGCACTGTCGGGCGGCGGTGCGTTCTTCTTCCGGCAGCTCTCCGACACCGTCGGGACGGTGCTGCGCGAACGCGCGGTCGACCCGCCGGACGACACGACGCTCGCGGCGGCACTGTGGGACCTCGTGTGGACCGGGCACCTGACCAACGACACGTTCGCGCCGCTGCGGGCGCTACTGCACGGCACCGCGCGGTCGGCGCCGAGTCACCGCCCCGCCCGGCGTTCCCCCCGCGCGCGGTCGTATCAGCGCTACGCCCGGCCGACCCTGCCCAAGCGCACCGGACCACCCACCGTCGGGGGTCGGTGGGCGCTGGTCCCCGAGGTCGACACCGATCCCACGGTGCGCGCCCACGCGACGGCGGAGATCCTGCTCGAGCGCTACGGCGTCGTCACGCGGGGGTCGGTGATGGACGAGGGCATCCCCGGTGGTTTCGGCGGGGTCTACAAGGTGCTCACCGGTTTCGAGGATTCGGGTCGCGCCCGGCGTGGCTACTTCGTCGACTCCCTCGGCGGCGCTCAGTTCTCGACGTCGGACGTGGTCGATCGTCTGCGCAGCGAATCCGAACGCAGCATCGGTGCCGTCGCGTTGGCGGCGACGGATCCGGCCAACCCCTACGGCGCGGCCCTCCCGTGGCCCAAGAGCGAGATCGAGGGCGCGTCCGGCCACCGCCCGGGACGCAAGGCGGGCGCCCTCGTCGTGCTGGTGGACGGCCACCTGGTGCTCTTCGTCGAGCGGGGCGGCAAGTCGATCCTGACCTTCACCGCCGACCGCGACGCACTGTCCGCTGCCGGTGCGGCGCTCGGGTCCCTGGTGACCACGAGGTCGGTGGACCGCCTGCTGGTCGAACGCACCGACGGCGAGGACATCCACGGAACCGTGCTCGCGTCCGTGCTCGCCGAGTCGGGGTTCACCGCCACCCCGCGCGGACTGCGGATCAGGGTCACCTGAATGCCCGAAGGCGACACCGTCTGGCGCACCGCCAACACCCTTCGCGACGCGCTCGACGGCAAGGTTCTCACCGTCTGCGACGTCCGCGTGCCGAGGTACGCCACCGTCGACTTCTCCGGTCACCGGGTGCAGGCCGTGCACTCGGTGGGCAAACACCTGGCCATCGAGGTCGCGCATCACGTCATCCACTCGCACCTGAAGATGGAGGGCGCCTGGCACGTGTACCGGCCCGGAACCCGCTGGCGTCGCCCCGCGTACCAGGCGCGCATCGTCCTCGCCACGGACGACCGCGTGGCCGTCGGGTTCGAGCTCGGCGTGGTCGAGATCCTGGACACCCTGGACGAGGCCGTGGGCTATCTCGGTCCCGACCTGCTGGGACCGAGCTGGGATGCCGCACTCGCGGTCGCGAACCTGGCCGCGGACCCGAATCGACCGATCGGACTCGCGTTGTTGGATCAACGCAACCTCGCCGGTCTGGGCAACGTCTATCGCAACGAGATCTGCTTCGTCCGCGGGGTCGACCCCCGCACGCCCGTCCGCGAGGTCGAGCTCGCGCCGATGGTCGACCTGTCGTACCGCAGCATCGTCGCCAACAAGGATCGGAACGCCCGCACGTTCACCGGGGATCTCCGCGCCGGGCGTCACTTCTGGGTCTACGGCCGGGACGGCAAGCCGTGCCGTCGATGCGGCACGGCCGTGCGATTCGGTCTCCTCGGCGACGACCCCACCGAGGAGCGGCAGATCTACTGGTGCCCGCGCTGTCAACCGCCGGTGGGGGTCACCGCGGCGCAGTAGCCTGTCCGGCGTGGCGACGCTGCACCCGGACGCGCTCGGGGACACCGGCTCCGGTCCGGTCACGGTCTCCGTCCTGGGCCCCCTCGTGGTCACGGTCGGCGGGCGCGAGGTCTCGGCGGGCAGCCGCCGCCAGCGAGCATTGCTGCAGCGCTTGGTGATCGGCGGCTCCGACGTGGTTCCGGTGGACACCCTGATCGGCGATCTGTGGACCGCACCTCCCCCGCGTGCACTTGCGGCTCTGCAGGTGCACGTGTCCAACCTGCGCCGCATCCTCGAACCGCACCGCCCGGCCCGTGGCCGTCCGCGGGTGCTGGTCGGGGCGTCCCCGGGCTACGGCCTGATCCTCCCCGAGGACGCGGTGGACACCCGCCGCGTCGACGGCGCGCTGATCCGCGCCCGCACGGCCGCCGACGCGGCCGACGCACGGCGGATTCTCGCCGACGCGCTGGGGCTCTGGCGCGGCGCCGCCTACGCCGAGGTGCGCGACTTCCCCTGGGCGACCGCGGAAGCGGCTCGGCTCGACGATCTCCGCCTCGTCGCCCGCGAGATGCACGCCGCGTGCGGTCTCCGCCTCGCGGACCACGCGGCGGTCGTCGCGGAACTCACGGGCATCGTGCGGGATCGGCCGGACCGCGAGGAGAGCGTGCGTCTGCTCGCGACCGCGCTGTACCGCTCGGGCCGCCAACTGGACGCCCTGGACGTGCTCGCGCGCAGCCGACGCCATCTGGCCGACGAGTTCGGCGTCGATCCTGCGCCGCGGCTGCGGTCCCTGGAATCCGACATTCTCGCGCACCGGGACGTCGACGTCCCGGCGCTCCCACCCGACCGGGAGGAACCGTCGACCACGCCCGTGGCCACCGTGGAGGCGCCCCGCGCGAGACCGTCCGCCGAGCCCGCGGTCGACGCACGCCCTGCCGAGTCGGCCCGGCTGCAGGAGTTGCTCGCGCGAACGAGGGTGCAGTCGCGCGCCACCACGATCTGGGTGACGGGCGAGGCCGGCGACGGCAAGACCACCCTGGCCGGCCGCGCGGCCGACGAGGTCCGCGCCCACGGGACGACCGTCGCGACGGGACGGTGCTCGGAAGTGCCGGGGGCGCCGCCCGGATGGCCCTGGGAGCGGATCGAGCAGGAGCTGGCCGGGCAGGACCCCACGGCACCGCAGGACCCCACGGCGACACGGGTCCCCACGAGGTCGGCCTTCGAGCGCGCTCACCACCTCGAGGAGATCTGCGAGCGGCACCTGGCCGGTGGCGGCGCTCTGGTTCTCGTCCTGGACGACCTGCACCGCGCCGACGAGACCACGGTGCACGTCCTGCGCCACCTCGTCGCCGCGTTCTGGGACCGGCCGTTCGCCGTCGTCGCCACCTATCGGCCGTCCGAAGTGACTCCGACGCTGCTTCCGGCGCTGGCCCCGGGTCGACACCGGTCGGACACCGTCGCGTTGGCAGGGGTGGGTTCCGAGGGCGTTCGGGCGGTGGCCCGCGCCGTCGGGGTCGTCCTGTCGCAGGACGTCGCGGACCGCATCGCCCGTCGCAGCGGTGGCAACCCGCTCTTCGCCCGCGAACTCGCCCGACTGGTGGGCTCGCACGGACCGCGGCAGGCGGACGTCGCGGTGCCCGACGGCATCGACGCCGTCCTGCGGGCACGGCTAGCTCGTCTCCCCGAGAACACGACGGTACTGCTGGGGCGCGCCGCCGTCCTCGGCCGCGACGTCGATCTCGACGTTCTCGCCGACATCACGGACGAGGAGGACTGGCTCGACGCCCTCGAGCCGGCAATCGTCGACGGCGTTCTCGAGGACGTCGCACCGACGCGGGTCCGCTTCTCGCACACACTGTTTCGAGACGTGCTCTACGCGGACCAGCCGCGGCTGCGACGCGCTCGGGTGCACGCGCGGGTCGCCGCCGCCCTGCGCCGTCGGCCGCAGCCCGAGACGACGGCGGTCGCTCACCACGCACTCGCCTCGGCGACGGCGGCCACGGCAGCCGACAGCGTCGCCCTCGCCCTCGCCGCGGCACGCGACGCGGACGAGGCCGGAGCGTGGTCGACGTCGTTGGATCTTCGGCGCCGAGCTCGCGAGGTCGCCGAGACCGCGGATCCACCCGACCCGGCCCTGCTGCACGACGTGCTGGTTCCGCTGATCGGGTCGGCGGCGCGCGCGGGCGACGCCACCGGCGCGCGTCGACTGCGCCGCGAGGCCATCGAGCTCGCGGACCGCCTAGGCCGGTCACCGTTCGCGGCGGCCACGGGGTGGACCGCGCCCCCGGTGTGGTCGCTCCGCGACTCGGCCGAGCCGGACCGGCCGATGATCGCCGTGCTCGACCGGTTGCTCGACGAAACCGTCGATCCCGGTGATCGCGCTCGCCTGCACGCCGCGGCGTTCTTCGAGTGGGAGGGCCTCGACGATGCCGCAGCGGAACGTCACGCCGTCTCCGCCGTGCGCGAGGCGGACCGCAGCGGCGACCCCGAGGCCGTGTGCCGAGCGTTGGGCGCCTTCGGGTACCTCGCCTACGGGCCCGACCACGACGACGCCCGCGAGCCGGCCGCTCGTCGACTGCTCGCGATTGCCGCGGATCGGGAAAGCGGAGACCACGTCGCAGTCGCGTACTTCCAGCTCTTCCTGGCCGCCTGTGCCCGCGCCGACCTCGTCGCCGCGCGGGCCGAGCTCGACCGGGCGCTGGCGGCGGCCGCAGGCACTCAGCTGCTCGAACTCGTCGGGGTCGCCGAACTGTTCGACGCCCTGGTCCACGCCCTCGCCGGCGACGTCGACGAGGCCGTCCGCCGCTACGACGCCCTGTCCCGAGACATGGCCGAGCAGGGACTTTCGCTCGCCTCGGTGTTCGGCCTGATCAGCCGGGTGATGCGGGCGCAGGCCACCGGCGTCGTCGACGACGACCTGTGGCAGCGAACCCGGCGAGCCGCGAACGACACCTGGTTCCCGGTCGAAGTGCCCACCGCGTTCGTCCACCTCCTCGCCGGCGACCGGGGAACCGCTGCCGCGCTGTATCGACGGAGCCCGAGACCGGCGCGGGACTACGCGTGGCGTGCCCGGACGGTCATGCGCGCCCACCTCGCCGCGGCCGCCGTGGATCTCGAGGAGTGCCGGCTCGTCTACGACGCGCTGCGTCCGTTCACCGGCACGTTCGGCGGGCTCGACGCGGGCTCGTTCTCGGTGGGCACCGTCGACGCCGCGCTGGCGGCGACCGCCGCCGCGCTCGGCCGGGACGACGACGCCGCGGTCCATCGCCGCCGCGCCGAGGAGACGGAGGACCGGGTCAGGCATGCTGCGCGAGCACTGCTGACGGCCCGAACACCGCCCGTTCCCGACGGTGGTGCCGCGACGCCATCACCTTGACCATCAGGCGCGCCGGCAGCGGGAACTCCCGACGAATGGCCGGGCGCTCGGCGTCGGTCAGGCAGTCGAGCGCGCGGGCGATCTCGAAATCGGGCCGGGCACCCTTCTTGGCGGCCTTCTCCACCTGCGCCCACCGATCGAGGGGAACGAACCCGGTGATCATCGGGAAGATGGTCGCCTCCTCCTCCGCGATGTGTTCGGTGAGCAGATCGCGCAACCGACCGAGGTGGCCGGCGAGTGCCGTGGCAGCCGCTCGATCGGGCAACTGCGGGGCGAGCTCACGCACGGCCGCGAGAATCGGATCGAGCGCGTCGTGGTCCTCGGTGAGCTCGGACAGGTCGACGTGCGGGCCGGCGTTCTCGACGAGAATCGGCCACAGGACGTCGTCCTCCGTGCGGTGATGGTGCTCGATGCTGGTGCAGAACAGCTGCAGGTACGCGGCGACGGCCGCGCCGTGCCGGGCATCGGTGGGTGCACCCGCGGCCAGGCCGGCCAACAGATCGGTGAGTCGACTCGCGTCGGCGATCATCGCGCGGTGCGACAGCCGCATTCCGAGGGTGTCGTCGTACGTGGTGGGGCGGGCGGGGCTGGTGCCCATGGCGGTTCCTCTCGTCGGGGCCGGACCCGGGAGGTCGGGTCGGCCGTCACGAGGACTGTGCGCGGCGCCGCTTGCAGTTCGCTTGTACTCGACTTCTCGGGGCGGTACCGACGGTCCGGTGTCGGTGGGCCGTGATAGCCCGGGGAGGTGACTATCCGCACCCACGCCCTGATCGATCCTCGCCGCATCTGGGCCGAACCGGAGGCGATCGCGGACCTGCGCGGCCAGGAGGTGTTGGCCCGCTTCCCCTCCGCCGAGTTGATCGAGGTCGACTCGCACTGGCAGATTCCGTCGCTGCACGGCAACGAGGGCAACATCGACCGATGGGTGCGGGTCAAGACCGAGGACCTGGTGCTCGGGGTCAAGAAGTCGCTGACCGCGCGGCCGAACGGACGGTCGGCGGACTGGATCGCGCCGTCCACGGCCAACGGGTGCGCGATGGCATGCGCCTACTGCTACGTGCCCCGCCGCAAGGGCTACGCCAACCCGATCACGGTGTTCACCAACATCGACAGGATCGTCGGCTACCTCGGCCGCCACGTGACACGGCAGGGTCCCAAGCCCGCGCCGAATCAGTGCGATCCGACGGATTGGGTCTACGACATCGGGGAGAACAGTGATTGCAGTGTCGACGCCACGGTGAGCGACAACGTCGCCGACCTCATCCGTGCCTTCGCGGGGTGGGACGGCGCGAAAGCCAGTTTCGCCACCAAGTACGTCAACCGGGACCTGCTGTCACTGGACCCGCGCCGGGGCACCCGCATCCGCTTCTCGCTGATGCCGGAGCAGGAGTCGCGCCTGCTCGACATCCGCACCTCCCCCATCGCGGAGCGACTGGCCGCGCTCGACGACTTCGTGGCCGCCGGCTACGAGGTCCATCTGAACTTCTCCCCGGTCGTGCTCGTCGAGGGGTGGGAGGACCGGTGGACGACGTTGATCGACTCCGTCGCCGCCGCAACGGGTGACGACTTCAAGAAGCAGGCCGCAGTGGAGGTCATCATGCTGACCCACAACCGTGACCTGCACCAGGTGAACCTCGGCTGGCACCCGAAGGCGGAACGGGTGCTGTGGACCCCGGGGACGCAACAGGCCAAGCGATCCCAGAACGGTGCGCTCAACGTCCGCTATCGGAACGACGTCAAGGCCGCCGCGGTCGCGCGGTTGACGGACATCATCGCCGACCGCGCACCCTGGCTCACCGTGCGGTACGCGTTCTAGGCCGCCCGAGCCGTCAGCCGAGAGCGACCAGCGCCACGGGATCCGACAGCATCGCGGCGACGTCGGCCAGGAACCGCGACCCCTGCTCGCCGTCGACCAATCGGTGGTCGAAGGACACGGCGAGCGTCGTCACCTGCCGCAGGGCGATCTCGCCCTCGAACTCCCACGGCTGCCGCCGGATCGCGCCCATGCACAGAATCGCGGCCTCACCCGGATTGAGGATCGGGGTGCCGGCGTCGACGCCGAACACGCCGACGTTGGTGATCGTGATGGTGCCGTCCTCGAGGTCGCGCGGACCCGTCTTGCCCTCCTTGGCGACGGCGGTCAGATCGGCGAGGGCGACCGCCAGGTCGCGCAGGCTCATCCGGTCGGCGTCCTTGACGTTCGGCACCATGAGTCCGCGCGGGGTCGCGGCGGCGATGCCGAGATTCACGTAGTGCTTGGTGACGATCTCCCGGGTTTCCTCGTCCCAGGCGGAGTTCAACGACGGGTTCCGACGGACCGCGGCGAGCACGGCCTTCGCCACCAGAACGAGGGGCGTGATCCGCACACCGGCGAGGTGCCTGGACTCGCGCAGGCGGTCGAGCAACTCCATCGTCGGCGTGACGTCGAGCGTGACGAACTCCGTCACGTGTGGCGCGGTGAAGGCACTGCGCACCATGGCGTCGGCCGTGTGCTTGCGTACGCCCTTGATCGGCGTCCGGGTCTCCCGTGTCGGGGTGCCCAGCGGCGCGGTGTCGGCCGGGTGGGCGTTCCGGTCGAGATACGCGGTCACGTCCTCGCGGGTCACCTCGCCGTGTGGGCCGGTCGGCGGCACGTCCGCCAGATCGATTCCCTCCTGTCGCGCGAGGAAGCGCACCGGCGGAGCCGCGAGCGGCCGGGACGACTCCGCCGACGGAGCGGGGTGGTCGCTCGGCCCCGCATCGGCCACGGACCCGGTCGCCGGACGGCCTCCGCGGCGGCCGGCCGTCTCCCCCGTGACGCCGTAGCCGACCAGCACCGGCACCCGGCCCCCCGTCGCCTCGTGTCCGTTCGTGGCAGGAGGAGCCGTCGAGGCGTCGGTCGGCGCCTCGCTCGGGGCGGCGCTCGGGGCCTCGGCCGGCTCGGCGGTGGCCGGCACGGTGGCGTCCGGCACGGCCTCGTCCTGGCCGTCGCCGATGTCGATGATCGGCGTGCCCACCTCGACGGTGCTGCCGGCCTCGACGTGCAGCGCCAGGACGGTGCCGGCGTAGGGGGACGGCAGTTCGACCGACGCCTTGGCCGTTTCCACCTCGGCGATGACCTGGTTCAGTTCAACCGTGTCACCCGGGCCGACCGACCAACTGATCAACTCGGCTTCGGTGAGACCTTCGCCGAGGTCGGGGAGAAGGAAACTGCGGGCGCCCATGGTGGGGTCCTCTCGTCGTCGGTCGTCACCCGGCGAGATCGTCTCCGGTGTGATCCACACAACTCCAGCACCGGGACGCAGTTCGCGCAACAGATGTGCAGCGGATTGCGCACGATGCCCGATGGCTGGCCCGAAGGATGCGACCCGACGTACCGTCTGCGTCACATCACCGCGGGCACGAGGCGGCCCGTCGCCGGACGACCACCGTCGACACCCGGACTCGGCCCGCGCACCGTCTCGTTCGGAGGAGCCCGTGCCGTTCGACCCCCGCCGCGAACTCGTCGGGTACTCCGCCCGCCGCTGCCGCGTCGACCTGCTCGAGCTACCCGCGCGTCACTACCTCGCCGTCGACGGTTCGGGCGACCCGAACACGTCGTCGTCCTACGCCGACGCCCTCGCGTCGCTCTATCCCGTCACCTACGGACTGAAATTTCTGTCCTCCCGAGAGCTGGGCCGCGCATACCGCGTGCCACCGCTCGAGGCGTTGTGGTGGGCCGACGACATGGAGGCGTTCACCGCGGGCCGGAACAAGGATCGGTGGCACTGGACGGTGCTCACCGTCGTCCCCGAGTGGATCACCGCCGAGCACCTCGAAACCGTGCTCGGCCGGGTGCGGGACCGCGCCGGCGGGCCGCCGCCACGCACGGTCGACCTGCGCACCGTCGAGGAAGGCACAATCGTGCAGACCCTCCACGTCGGTCCGTACGACGACGAGGGACCGGTCATCGCGGCGATGCACGACGACGCAGCGGCACGCGGCCGGTCGCTCACCGGCCGCCACCACGAGATCTACCTCAACGACGCCCGTCGTACCGCCCCCGAGCGCCTGCGAACGATCCTGCGCCAACCGGTCACCGGGAGTTGACGGGCTCAGTCCAGATCGTCGTGACTGATGAGCTGACGCGCGGCCTCGGTGATGGACCCGGTGAGCGACGGGTAGACCGAGAAGGTCTGGGCGAGATCGCGAACGGTGAGGTTGTTCTGCACGGCGATCGCGATGGGCAGGATCAACTCCGACGCGGTGGGCGCGACCACGACGCCACCGATCACCACACCGGTGGCCGGGCGGCAGAAGATCTTCACGAAACCGCGCCGCAGACCGGACATCTTGGCGCGCGGGTTGGTGTTGAGCGGCAGCATCACCGTGCGGGCCGGCACCTCGCCGTTGTCGATGGCCGACTGACCGACGCCGACCGTGGCGATCTCGGGGCGGGTGAAGACGGCAGAGGCGACGGTCTTGAGCTTGATCGGGCTGACGCCCTCACCGAGCGCGTGGTACATCGCGATGCGACCCTGCATCGCCGCGACCGACGCGAGCGGGAGCAGGCCGGTGCAGTCACCGGCGGCGTAGATGCCGGGCACGCTGGTGCGCGACACGCGGTCGACGCGGAGGTATCCCCCACGGTCCAGTTCGAGGCCGACGTTCTCGAGCCCCAGTTCCGCGGTGTTGGGCACGGACCCGACGGTCATGAGCGCGTGCGAGCCCTCGACCGTCTGCCCGTCGGAGAGCGTGACCACGATGCCGTCCTCGGTGCGCGTCACCGAATCGGCGCGCGCCTGCTTGACCAGCGTGACACCACGCTCGGACAGCACGTCCTCGAGCACGAGGGCGGCGTCGGCGTCCTCGCCGGGGAGCACGCGGTCACGGCTCGACACCACCGTCACCTTGACGCCCATCTCGGTGTACGCCGAGACGAACTCCGCACCGGTCACGCCGGATCCGACGACGATCAGATGCGACGGGAGCTCGTGCAGGTCGTAGAGCTGGCGCCAGGTCAGGATGCGTTCGCCGTCCGGCTGGGCACCCGGCAGCACCCGGGGGCTCGCGCCGGTGGCGACGAGCACCACCTCGGCGTCCATGCGCTCGGTCTGCCCCGTCGACAGGGCCGCCTCGACGGTGTGCGCGGCGAGTCCCGGCTGCGTGTCCACCACCTTCGCCGTGCCGGAGAGCACGCGCACTCCGACGGTCTGCAGTCGGGCGCGGATGTCCGAACTTTGAGCTTGCGCAAGCGATTTGACGCGATTGTGGATCTGCGGCAGGTCGACGACGGCCGACGACGGATCGAGTTCGATACCGAGGTCCGTCGCGCGGCGCATGTCCGTCCGGATGCCGGTGGAGGCGATGAAGGTCTTGGAGGGGACGCAGTCCCACAGCACGCACGCTCCGCCCACCCCGTCGGAATCGACCAGGGTGACCGACCCGCCGTGTTGTGCGGCGACCAGGGCGGCCTCGTAGCCGGCCGGTCCGCCGCCGATGATCACGATGCGGGTCATGAAGCCTCCGTGGTGGATGTGCGGGAGAAGAAGCGAGCGTGAGGGTCACTCACACCGTCCAACCTAATTCACCGCACCGACGGTCCGCTCCCCGACCCGAGCCCGTCGCGCGGACGGATTAGGCTGACCGCCGTGCCGATCTACGCCGCCTACGGTTCCAACATGCATCCCGAGCAGATGCTCGAGCGGTGCCCCCACTCCCCGGTGGCCGGGACCGGATGGTTGCAGGGTTGGCGCCTGACCTTCGGCGGCGGCGACATCGGGTGGGAAGGCGCGCTGGCCACGGTGGTCGAGGACCCCGACTCGCGCGTGTTCGTCGTTCTCTACGACGTGCCGCCGGAGGACGAGGACCGCCTGGACCGCTGGGAGGGATCCGAGCTCGGCATCCATCGCAAGATCCGCCTCCGCGTGGACACCCCGGACGGGCCGGTCCTGGCGTGGCTCTACGTCCTCGACGCGTACGAGGGCGGCCTGCCCAGTGCGCGCTACCTCGGCGTGATGGCCGAAGCGGCCGAGATCGCCGGCGCCCCCGCCGACTACGTGCGCGATCTGCGCACCCGCAATTCCCGCAACGTGGGGCCGGGCACCGCGCCCTGATCACGCGTCCCGGCCGCCGACGGCTCAGGCGTGCTCGGGGCCTTCGAGTCCGAGGGCCAGTGCGGTCATGACCCGCGTCCCCACGGCGAGCGCCCGCTCGTCGAGGTCGAACGTCGGTTGGTGGATGTCGAGCTGCGGTCCGTGGCCCGACCACACGCCCAGGCGCGCCATTGCCCCCGGCACGTGCTCGAGGTACCAGGAGAAGTCCTCCCCACCGCCGGACTGGGCCGTGTCCGCGAGCGCGTCCGGACCGAGCGTGCGGATGGCCGCCTCGAAGCGGCGCGTCGCGTGCTCGTCGTTGACGACGGGCGGGACGCCGCGGCGGTAGTCGACCTCGAACTTCACCCCGGTGGGTGCCAGCACCCCGGCCACGATCTCGCGCACGAGCGGTTCGAGGAGTTCCCACGTCTGGTGGTCGCCGGTGCGGACGGTGCCGGTCAGCATGCCCGTCTGCGGAATTGCGTTCGGCGCCTGGCCCGCGACCACCGCACCCCACACCATGACGGTGCTGGTCCGCGGATCCACGCGGCGGCTCAACAGTCCCGGCAGCGCCGTGACGACCGACCCCAGCGCGTACACGAGGTCGGAGGTCAGGTGCGGGCGGGAGGTGTGCCCGCCGGCCGAGTGCAGTCGCAGTTCGACCGTGTCCGCGGCCGAGGTGATCGCACCGACACGGATGCCCACCTTCCCCACCTCGAGCCGGGGGTCGCAGTGCAGGGCGTGGATCTGGGTGACGCCGTCGAGCACCCCGGCCGCCACCAGGTCCAGCGCACCGCCGGGCATGACCTCCTCGGCGGGCTGGAAGATCAGCCGGACCCCGTGCGGGAGACTCGGCAGCGACGCGAGCACCACGCCCGTCGCCAGCAGGACCGTCGTGTGCGCGTCGTGACCGCAGGCGTGGGACACCCCCGGCACCGTCGACGAGTACTCCGCGCCCGTGAACTCGGTGAGCGGGAGCGCATCCATGTCCGCCCGCAGCGCGATCCGCGGACCCGCGGGACCGATGTCGCACACCACGCCGGTACCCCCCGGCATCACCGTCGGCGACAGCCCGACCGCGCGGAGGGTGTCGACCACCAGCGCCGTGGTCGCGAACTCCTGCCGCGCCAGCTCCGGATGCGCATGGATGCGACGACGCCACGGCACCAGATCCGCACCGTGTGCATCGATCCAGGCGTCGGCGGGATTCATGGTCGTCTCGTCCTTTCGTGTGCCGCCGCGACGAGGCGGTCGCGGTGGTGCGTGTCGGTGGCCGCGAGCGCGGCGACCCGCGCCAGAGCTCGGGCACCGTCCACCACGGCGCGGTCGGCGGACTCGGTCACGCACGCCGCAGCGAACTGTGGTTGGTGGGTGACGGATCCCTGCGAATCCAACCCGATCACCGGGTGGATGCCCGGGACGCGCGCAGTCACGTTACCCATGTCCGTACTGCCGAACGGCCGCGACGTCTCGAACTCGCGGGGCGCGGCGGTGCGCCCGAGGTCGCCGACCACGTCGCGGTAGCGCTCGACCAGCCACGGGTCCGGCGTCAGTTCCGTGTACGTCGGCGACACCGTCACCACGTCGTGGGTGCACCCGGTGGCCACCGCACCGGCCTCGAAGCACCCGCGTGCTCGCCGGTCCAGATCGGCCAACTCGTCCGCGGTGTCGGCCCGCAGGTAGTACAGGAGTTCCGCCGACCCGGGGACGATGTTGGGCGCCGTTCCCGCGTGGCCGACGATGCCGTGCACCTGCTGACCCGGCCGCAGATGTTGTCGGAGAAGGCCGATGCTCACCTGCGCGACGGTGGCGGCGTCGGCGGCGTTGATCCCCCACTCGGGTGCCGCGGACGCGTGCGCCTCCCGGCCGGTGTAGCGCACCGCGATGTCCGCCAGGGCGAGCGAGCGCGCCGCGACGATGTCGAACGGGCCGGGATGCACCATCATCGCCGCGCCCACGTCGTCGAACAGTCCGGCCTCGAGCATGACCACCTTGCCGCCGCCGGTCTCCTCGGCCGGCGTGCCGAGGACCCGGACGGTCAGGCCCAACTCGTCCGCGACGGAAGCGAGCGCCAGCCCCGCCCCCACCGCCGACGCCGCGATGACGTTGTGCCCGCACGCGTGGCCGATCTCCGGCAACGCGTCGTACTCCGCGCACAGGGCGATCACCAGCTCTCCGGAGCCGAACCGCGCGTCGAACGCCGTCGGCAGACCCGCCACGCCGCGGTCGACCTCGAAACCGCCGGAGGCGAGGAGATCGGCCGTGGCCGCCGAGGCGAACGTCTCCTCGAACGCCAGCTCCGGGCGGGCGTGAATCGCGTGCGACAGCGCGAGGAGGTCCGAAGCGGCAGCGGTGACGACGCCGTCGAGAGCGTCGGCCGGGGAGGAGGTCACGCCGGACAGTCTGTCACCGGTCGAGTGCCACCCGTCAGGAGCCGAAGGAGAACGAGCTCTCGCCGGTCTGCACCGACAGCGCGGCGAGCGTCCGCGTGTGGATGCTGTCCTTGATCGACGTCAGGTTCGGGCCGTGCGTCGCGGTGCGCGCGGCGGCGATTTCGACCGCCCGGGCGACGACGGCGTCCTCGGCCGCGCTCTCGCCGACGATGTGGTGCTCGACCGCGTCCGCGGCCCCGTACCGGCGGCCGGTCGTCATGGCCTCCACGGCCGTGGCGTTCGGCAACCGTTCGAGCAGCAACGTGGACATGCCCTCGGTGAACGGCATACCGAGACTCACCTCGGGCAGGCAGAAGAAGCCGCGGTCGGCGCGCATGACGGACGTGTCGTGGCACAACGCGAGCATGGCTCCGGCCCCGAAGGCGTGACCGTTGATCGCGGCGACGGTGGCCATCGGGAACCGCAGCAACCGTGTGTAGACGGTGTGCACGAGGTCGAGGTACTCCGGGATGCGGTCGGCGTGCGCGAACAGGTAGTCCGTGTCGAGTCCGTTGGAGTAGAACTTGCCCGCCCCGACCGTCACCAGAGCAGCCGGCCCCTCGGTCGCGTCGACCTCGTCGAGCAGGGCGTGCACCTGCTCGATCCAGTCCGGATGGAAGCGGTTCTCCGGATTGACACCGTCGGCATGGGCAAGCGTGAGGACGAAGACGTCCCCGTCGCGCTCGAGTGCAGGCATGATCGGATGGTACTCATCGGTAACCTCGGGCCGTCGGGCGCTGGCCCACGGCGACCGGACCACCGGCCCGTTCACGAGGTGCGCCGACCCCGATCGAAGGGAACGATGTCCGGGTGGACCTCGCCGCCGTGCTGCAGACCGTCGCGATCGTCCTTCTCGTGGCGGCGTCGGCGATGTTGGTGTCGGTGGGCGCCTACGGTTCCGGTGTGGTCCTCGGATCGGCATCCGCGGTGTGGTTCTGGCGGCTCTACCGGACCTTCTCGGATTGACGGTCCGGGGCATTAGGGTCGACGTGGTGAGCACCCCCAGCGCAGTCGCCGACCCGGAACTCGACCCCACCACCGCCGCCGAGGCCGCCGCGGCAGCCCTCGTGCAGATCACGGGCGTCGAGCGTCATCCCGTCGCCGTCGTGCTCGGGTCGGGGTGGCAGCAGGCCGCCGAGCAGTTCGGCGAGCCGGACCACGTCGTCCCGATGTCCGAACTGCCGGGCTTCGCGGCTCCGCGCGCGCTGGGTCATGCGAACGCCATGTGGTCGGTCCGGGTCGGCGAGACGCCGGTGTTGATCCTGCTGGGCCGCACACACGCCTACGAGGGGCATCACCTCGCGCGCGTCGTCCATCCGGTGCGGACGGCGGCTGCGGCGGGCGCGCGGACGGTGGTGCTGACCAATGCCGCGGGCGGTATCCGGGACGGGATGGCCGTGGGCGACCCCGTTCTCATCTCCGACCACCTGAACCTGACGGGCCGCTCCCCGATGATCGGGGCGCAGTTCGTGAACCTCGTCGACGCCTATTCCGCCGAGTTGCGCGCGGTGGCCCGGTCCATCGACCCGACGCTCGCCGAGGGTGTCTACGCCGGACTGCCGGGCCCGCACTACGAGACGCCCGCCGAGATCCGCATGCTCCGGACCCTGGGCGCGGACCTGGTGGGGATGTCGACGGTCCACGAGACCATCGCCGCGCGGGCCGTGGGAGCCCGCGTGCTGGGTATCTCGTTGGTGACCAATCTGGCCGCGGGCATCACCGGTGAGCCGTTGGACGGCGAGGAGGTCATCGCCGCCGGCGCCGCGTCGGCAGTCCGGATGGGCACGCTGCTGCGCGAGCTGGTTCCGCACCTGTGACCGCCCCGGACCAGGACCGCCGGGACCTCCGGGACCTCCGGGACCGCCTGGAACGCTGGCTCGCCGACGATCCCGATCCGGACGCGCGCGCCGAGCTGCTGAGCGTGTCCGACGACGACCTGGCCGATCGTTTCGCCGCCACTCTCGCTTTCGGCACCGCCGGTCTGCGCGGTCCGGTCCGCGCCGGCCCGAACGGCATGAACGTCGCCGTCGTCGTCCGCGCGAGCGCCGGTGTCGCCGCGTACCTGGCGGCGCGCCACGAGCCGGGGTCGGAGATCGTGGTCGGTCGCGACGCGCGACACGGTTCGGCGGCGTTCGCCACCGCCGCCGCGGAGGTGTTCGCGGCGAGCGGTTTTCGCGTGACCTTGCTCCCGGACCCGCTGCCGACGCCGATCCTGGCGTTCACCACCAGGGCGCGCGGCGCCGTCGCGGGCGTCCAGATCACGGCCTCGCACAATCCGCCCGCCGACAACGGCTACAAGCTCTATCTCGACGGCGGAGCGCAGTTGGTCTCCCCCGCCGACCGGGAGATCGAGGCCCTCATCCGAGCGGCGGACGGCGCGGCCCGCATCCCCCGGACCGCCGTCACCCCGACCACCGACGACGTGGTCGGCCCCTACCTCGACCGGCTCCGGGACCGCGTACCCCCGCGAGACGGCCACTCCCGCATCAGGATCGCGCTGACACCCCTGCACGGTGTCGGCGGCGCCATCGCGGTCGAGGCGCTGGGCCGGGCAGGCTTCACCGACGTCGTCACGGTCGACGAGCAGTTCGACCCCGACCCCGACTTCCCGACGGTCACGTTCCCGAATCCCGAGGAAGCGGGAGCCGCCGACCTCCTGCTCGCACTGGCCGAGCGCACCGGGGCGACCCTCGCCGTGGCCCTGGACCCCGACGCGGACCGGTGCGCCGTCGGCGTCCGAGGCCCCGGCGGGTGGCGGATGCTCAGCGGCGACGAAACGGGCGCCGTGCTGGCCGACCACATTCTGCGCACGAGCGCACCGGGCGCCCTGGTGGCCACCACCATCGTCTCGTCCACGCTGCTCGGTCCGCTGGCCGCGGCCCGCGGCGCACGCCACCGCCGGACGCTGACCGGATTCAAGTGGCTCGTGCGTGCCGGCGACGGACTGGTCTACGCGTACGAGGAAGCCATCGGCCACTGCGTCGACCCGGACGCGGTGCGCGACAAGGACGGGATCTCCGCTGCCGTCCTGCTCGCCCACCTCGCGGCGGACCTCGCCGAGCAGGGCCGCACCGTCCTCGACGTCCTGGACGACCTCGACGTCGAGTTCGGTGCCCGCGTCGGCGCGCAGGTGTCCCGACGGGTCGATGACCTCGCCGAGATCGGCGCCATGACCACGCGGCTGCGGCGGAACCCGCCGACCACCCTGGCCGGGTCCCCCGTCACGACGTCGGACATGAACGATCGCACCGACGAACTCCGCACCGACGCACTGGAACTCGTCGGCGATCGCTTCCGGGTGGTGGTGCGGCCGTCGGGAACCGAACCGAAACTCAAGGCCTACCTCGAGGTGATCGAGCCCGTGGACGGCCGGGCGGACCTCGACTCGGCGCGGGCACGCGCGCGCACCGTGCTCACCGAGCTCGAGGAGTTCGCCCGAACGTTCTGACCGTCAGCGCGGTCCGAACTGCCGATCCCCCGCATCGCCCAGACCGGGAACGATGTAGGCGTTCTCGTTCAGGCCCTCGTCGACGGCGGCCGCGATCAAACGGACGGGCAATCCCGCCGCGCCGAGTGTCTCGACGCCCTCCGGGGCCGCGACGACGCAGATCGCCGTGACGTCGTCGGCGCCGCGTTGGACGAGCAGTTCGATGGTGTGCACCATCGACCCGCCGGTGGCGAGCATGGGGTCGAGGACGTAGACCGGGTAGCCGGCCAGGTCGTCGGGCAGCGATTCCATGTAGGGCGTCGGCTGGTGAGTCTTCTCGTCGCGGGCGATGCCGACGAATCCGACGCGCGACTGCGGGATGAGCGAGCTCGCCTTCTCCACCATGCCGAGCCCGGCGCGCAGGACCGGGACCAGCAGGGGCGGCGAGGCCAGGCGGTAGCCCGTGGTCGTCGCGACGGGGGTGTCGACGTCGAAGGTCTCGAGGGGTGCGTCCCGCAACGCCTCGTACACCAGCATCTGGGTGAGCTGTCGGAGCGCCGACCGGAAACCGGGGTTGTCGGTGGCCCGGTCACGCATCTGGGTCAACAGCGCGGACGCGAGGGGGTGGTCGAGGACGATCGTCTCCATACCGGGGGTGGTGGTCACGCCGTCGACCCTAGAGGGCGGAACCGGAACCGGCGGCGCGGCGTCCAAGACGACAGCGGCCGCTCCGTGCGCGGGCGGTGCCGCGACCGTTCGAGAAAGGACACGCCCATGACCACCCCCGCCGTCCACGTCGACCCGGAGCATCTGCTCGCCCTGGCTGCCGCGTTGCACCGCACCGCCGCGACCACGGCGGACGTCGCCGGAGCCGGGCGCGCGGCCGCCGTCGTGGGTCCTGCCCTGGGCCCGATCGGGGGCGCCTTCGCCGCCGTCTTCGGCGAGGCCGTCGGCCGCCACTGCGCGTCGCTCGATTCGCTCGGCGAGGTGGTCGACGCCGTCGGCGCGCGGGTCGGGGCGGCCGCGCACGCGTACACCGAGGGTGACGACGCCACGGCCGCGGACCTGCGCGGATGAGGGCGACCGCCGAGCCGGCACCGGACACGATCACCGTCACCCTGACGGTGCCCGGCCTCGACTCCCTGCTCGCCCCGATCGACGGGGTGCTCGCCCAGATGGGCCGTGGCGTCCTGCCGCCCGGCTCCGTGGACACCGTCCTCGCGGCCGGCGCGCAGGCCGCCGATGCCGTCGGCTCCGCGCTGCGGACCGCGGTCGACGACGTCGACTGGTCCGGTCCCGCCGCCACCGCCGCCGGTGACCTGGTGGCCCGCGCCGCCGAGGCCGCGACGGCGTTGGCGCGCGAATCCGAGGCGCTGGCGTCGCTCGCCGCTCGGGCCTGCGAGGTGGTCGCGCGCGGAACCGCCGAGGTCGGGGCAATCGCGTCCTCGTTCGTCGCGGCCGCGACGCCGTTGCTGCCGACCGCCGTGACCCCGGCCGGGGCCGCGGCCGTGGCGACACTCGCGGACACGGCCCTCGCGCAGGCGGCCGCCGTCGCCGCTCGGGTCCGCGCGGAACTGGATGCGCTGGGCGGTGAGGTGGCGGCTCTGGTTCCGCCGGTCGTGCCCTCCCTGCCGGGCCCACCGTCCCTCGTCACCGACGTCGAGCGGTTCCTCCAGCGCACGCTCGACCCGATGCCCGGCACGCCGGACGCCGGACCCGCCGAGTCCGCACCCGGACACCGGGCCTACGACCCCGCCGCCGGAGGTACGGGCCGCGAGGTCGTGCTGCCGGACGGCTCCACCGCGCTGGCGCCCAACGCCCGAGCGGCCGAGGCCGTCCGATTCGCCCTCGCGCAGCAGGGCACCCCGTACGTCTGGGGCGGCACCACGCCCGGCCAAGGGCTGGACTGCAGCGGCCTGACGCAGAGCGCGTACGGCCAGGCCGGAGTGGATCTCCCCCGCCTCGCGGCCGAGCAGTCGGTCGGGAGCCCGGTGTCGGTGGAGAACCTCATGCCCGGAGATCTCGCCGTCTGGGACGGCCACGTCGCCATGGTGGTGGGCAACGGGCAACTCGTCGAGGCGGGCGACCCGGTGTCCGTCTCACCCGTCCGAACCACCAACGCGGGCATGGCCTTTCACGGGTTCTATCGGCCCACGGAATGAGGCCTCGGTGCGCGGACCGCCACCGCCCCGGCGCTGAGATAGGCTCGCGCGCATGGCACAGGACATCGTCCCGATCGAGCTCGGAGTCACCGCCGGCGACCTGGTCACCCTGTGGGCGCCGGAATGGCGCGAGGACGGCGAGGAGTGGGAGGCCTTCCTCGGCCGCGACGATGCGCTGTTCGCCTTCCCGTCGGTCGCCCACCTCGCGGCGTTCATCCGCGCCGACGACGACAACGATCTGGTCGACCATCCGCAGTGGCGCACCGTGCGCGCCCTGTCCGCCGAGCACATCGAGCCGGACGACGATCACGTGTACGACCTCGTCGGGGTCCCCGAGCTCGCAGCGGAGGAGCCGACCGAGGAGACCGTGATCGAGCTCGCCCGAGCACTGGGGATGGCGCGCACCCTCGGTGAGGTCTGCGAACTCGACACCGTCACGCGCTACTTCTCGGCCAACCACCTCTTCGCCGTGCTCGGACGGGGAGCCGACGCGTTCGTCGGCCGCGAGGGCAAGCAGCTGTGGAATCGCATCGGCGCGGCCCTGGCCACCGGGTGGGACGACGTCCTGGACGAGATCGACGGCGTGCTCACCACCCCCGAGGTCGACGACAAGGCAGTGGCGGACGCGGACGCCGAGATCGTCGCGGCCGCCGAGAACATCGTCGATGCCGACGCACCCGACGAGACCGACAATCCCGACCTCGACGTCGAGCCCCGCACCGACGCCGCCGCGATTCCCGCCGTCGGCGGGGCATCGGCGAGCCGGGGTGCCGACGACGCAGAGGACACTCTCGACGAGGAGGATCTCGACGAGGACGACTTCTGGGCCTCGGTGGGCATCGACCCCATCCGCATCATCACCGGCGAGAACACGTACTACACGCTGCGCTGCTACCTCGACGACGAGCCGATCTTCCTCGGCCGCTCCGGCGCCATCCTGGTCTTCACCAGCGAACGCGCTCTCGCGCGCTACCTCGCCGACGACCACGAGCACGACCTCGCCTCCCTCGAGACGTACGACGACGTGCGGACCGCGGCGATCGACGGCTCCCTCGACGTGACGGTCACCGACGAGAACGTCTACGTTCTGCCGGGCATCGCCGACGACCTCGCTCGCGGACCCGAGGCCGTCGACGCCGACCAGCTCGATCTGGCCGTCGAACTCGTCTCCGACGCAGCGGATTTCGCGCGCGACTCGTCGGTCGAGGAGGCACTCGCACCGTCCACGCCGCTGGGGTGGTTGGTATCGGGGATCCTCGAGCCGACGCCCGGTCGGATGGCGCCGAGCCCGCCGTTCGACGCCGAGGCGGAGTCCTGGCGCGACCTCGAGCGGGAGTTCGAGACCCGGCTGCGCGTCACCTCCTGATCGACCTGCTTGAGCGCACACGAGTCGCACCGATAGACCGGATCCCGCTGATTGGGCGAATCTGTGTGCACCAGGGCATGCCCGTGGGGCCCGTCACCCCACGCGCTCGTAGAACTCGAGGTGTCGGGCCGCGGCGTCGGCCCAGGTGAGCGACCCCGCAAGCGCACGCCCCGCGGCCGCCAGGGAATTCGAGTCCATCGCCGTCTCCAGGGCGTCGGCCGTCGCCTCGGGGGACCCCCCGTAGCGCACGGCGTGCCCGAACACCTCCCGGAAGACCGGCAGGTCGCGGACCACCACGGGGACCGACGCCGCCAGCGCCTCCATCGCGGCCAGCCCGAATCCCTCCTTGGTCGAGAGGAACGCGAACGCCGCGGCGCCGGCCACCACGGACGGGAGCACGTCGTGGTCGACGGTGCCCAGGACCACCGGCGGTGTCCCGCCCAGCTCGGCGAGCCGCGCGTCGAACCGCGCGCGGTAGTCGCGGTAATCGAACAGGGTCTCGCCCCCGGCGAAGACCAACCGCACGTCCGGACGCCGCTCGCGCAGCACCGCGTACGCCTCGAGCAGGTCGAGGCTGCCCTTCCGCGGTTCTATCCCGCCCACGGCGAGGACGTACCGATCCAGTCGGGCCCGCCACTCGTCGCCGTGCGCCGTCGCGAATCGCGCCGCGTCGACACCGTTCGGAATGACGGTCGGGTCGAGGCCCCAGCCCGCGGCCACCTCGTCCGCGACGGACCGCGACACGCAGAGATGCGCGTAGGGCTGCACGATGGCCTTCTCGTGACAGGCGGCCAGGGCGGGCGTGGTGAAGGTCTCGAGGTGATGGATCGTGCGGATGCAGCGCCCGACGGCGTTGGCCGAGATGCAGTCCTGGGCGTGGACGATGTCCGCGGAGCCGGCCTCGAACGCGCTGCCGAGCAACGCGATCGAGCGCAGGATCCGGTCACCGACCGACTCGCCCTCCCGGTGCGGGAACGGCACCAGCCGGACGGTGACGGCGGGATCGATCGGACGGTAGAAGCCCTCGTCGCCCCCGCGTGCGAGCGACCACAGCGTGACGTCGGCTCCGGCGGCGGCCAGCGCCTCCGCCAGTTCGACGGTGTGCACGACGCCGCCCCGCGGCTTGGTGGAGTAGGTCAGGAGTGCGACACGCACGGGTCCCCCTGGTCGACACGGTGATGGGAGCGATAGGTTTCCGGACGCCGTTCGCACAGGTGATGCAGGGTGCGGCGGGCCCGCTCGACCTCCGCGTCGATGTCGAGGTCGCACCACGCCAGGCCGCCCTTGTCCCGCGTGCGGCACAGCACCTCGCCGCCGGGGCCGACCACCTTCGCCTGCCCCAGGAACCGCAGGGAACCCATCACACCGGTGTGGTTGGACGACAGCAGCACCACCTGATTCTCCGCCGCCCGCGCTCCGTCGTAGAGGTCGAACAGGCGAGACTGCCTGTCGTTGGCCAACTTCGACGCCCGGTCGGTGACGCTGGCGGGCCACGCGGACAGTGCTGCGATCACGCGGGCGCCGTCGAGGGCGAGGGTGCGGGCGGCCTCCGGGAACGTCTTGTCGTAGTCGATGAGCAGCCCCATGCGCCCGACGGGAGTGTCGAAGGCGGAGAACGACTCCCCCGCCGCGTAGGCCAGATGCTCCCCGGCAGGTCGGTGCACCTTGCGGTGCGAGCCAAGGATCCCGTCACCGGTGAGACAGACCGCCGCGTTGTAGCGCTCGCCGGCGGCACACTCCGTGTAGCCGAGGCAGACGGTCATGCCGCCGGCGGCCCCGACGATCCGCGTCAGTTCGGGGCCGGAGGGATCCAGCGCCGGCGGCAGGTCGTCCACGTCGGGGTCGCTCAGGTCGCCCAGGTAACCGCCGAGGCACGCGTCGGGAAACACGATCAGATCGACCCCGCGGCGGTGACCGTCCTCGATGATCCCCACGACCTTGTCGACACATCGGTCGACGTCCCGTCCGAAATGCCCGGCGAGCGCCCCGACGCGCATCGTGACCACGGTGCGCCCTCAGACCCCGGCCGGCTCGCGGGAGGAGATCGACGCCAGGTGTTCGGCGAGGTACTCGGCGTCGCGGGCGACGGCCGCGAAACGTCCCGACCCCCAGGTGTTCTGCCACGGCAGACCCAGGAAGCAAAGACCCTCGGCACCGGTGACGCCACGGACGTGGGCGGGATGGCCTTCGCCGTCGAACACCCCGACCTTCACCCACCGATAGTCACGACGGAACCCGACCGCCCACACCACCGACGTGATGCCCGCAGCGGCGAGGTTCAGCTCGGTCGGTTCGACGTCCGGTCGCCACACCGGGGTGTAGCGCGGCTCGGTGGGCGCGTCGATGCCGGCGGCGTCGATGTACGCGTCGATGTCGTTCTTGATGCCGTCGGCCACGGCGTCCGCGGCGTCCAACGACTGCTCGAGGGTTGGCGCGATTCGCAGGATGCCGGTTGCGTCGACGTCGGTGAGCCGCCCGTAGAGGCGCATCCCTTCGAGCGCGAAGGCACGCAGGTCGATGTCGCGCCCGCCGTCCCGTCCCGTCACGTAGTGGTTGGTGCTCTCGCGCTTGGCGAGTCCGCCCGCATGGTCGGCGATCGAGACGTCGTAGACGCCCATGTCCTGAAGCCACGCCACGCAGTCGCGTCCGCGGTAGAACCGTGCCACGCGCGGTGCGGACCCGGCGACCAGGTGCACCTGCCGCCCCTCGAGATGCAGATCCTCGGCGATCTGGGCGCCCGACTGGCCCGTCCCGACGACCAGCACGGAGCCGTCCGGCAGCGCGGCGCCGTTGCGGTACTCCGACGAGTGAATCTGCGCGACTTCCGGTGAGATGCGTTCCGCCAGGCGGGGAATCGACGGGAGGTGGTATCCGCCCACGGCCACCACCACCTGATCCGCGGTCATCGCCCCGGCCGACGTCTCGAGGTGGTAGCCGCCGCCGAGTCGCTGCCGTAGCGAGTCGACCGCCACGTGCTCGCGCACCGGCGCGTCGAACGAGTCGGCGTAGCGACGAACGAAGTCGTACACCAGATCCCGCGTCATGAACCCGTCGGGATCGTCACCGTCGTAGGCGTATCCGGGCAGGACGCACTGCCAGTTCGGGGTCACCAGCGTGAAGTTGTCCCAGCGGCCGTCGATCCACTCGTGGGCGACGGTGTCCCGCTCGAGGACCACGTGGTCGACGCCCCGCTGCGTCAGGTGCCAACTCATCGAGAGTCCGGCTTGGCCCGCGCCGATCACGACGGCGGTGTGATGCTCGGTCATCGCCCACCCCCGACGTCGTATCGAGCACCGACGGTGAGGTGCTCGGTGATCACGAGGGACGCCGACCAGTACCGCCGTCGACGTCCGTCGGGCCAGCGCACGGTGAAGGTCATCTCAGGCACGGCTCATCACCCGATCCACGCGGGACATGCTGTCGTGGTCGACCAACGTGCCGTACACCGACGGTCGCCGGTCGCGCAGGTTGTACATGCCTCCGCCGCGTGCCGCCGCGATGGCGTCCCGGACGTCGAGGGTGGCCGTCGCGAGACCGGGGCGCACCCCGGTTCCCGCCAGGACCTCACCGCCCGGTCCGACGATCTTGGCGCTGCACACGAAGTCGAGCGAGCCGAAGGATCCGGCCTGGTTCGACGCCACCCACACCACCTGGTTCTCGAGCGCGCGGGCCCGGTCGTAGATGTCGAAGCGGTGCGTCCACCGGTCGTCGGCCATGTTCTCCGCGCGCCCCGTCCGGGACGTCGGCCAGGCCGAGAGGGAGGTGATGATCTCGGCGCCGTCGAGCGCGAGCTCGCGCGCGGCCTCCGGGAAGGCCTTGTCGTAACAGATCTGCATCCCCATCCGACCGACCGGGGTGTCGAACGCGCGGTACTCGGAACCGGCTGCGTAGCAGAGGTTCTCCCCGAGCGGCTGGTGCACCTTGCGGTACGAGCCCAGCACGCCGTCCCCGTGGACCGTCACGGCCGCGTTGTAGCGGTCCGCTCCGTCGGCCTCGCAGAAGCCGAACGTCACCACCATGTCGCCGGCCATCGCCGCCACGCGAGCGATCTCGGGACCGTCGAGGTCCAGCGCCGGCGGCAGGTTGCGGAGTCGGCGCTGTCGGGTCTCCTCGGACTCGTCGCCGCCGCCGAGGCTCGGCAGGTAACCCCCGAGGCATGCCTCCGGGAGCACCAGCAACGACGTGTCTCGGCGGCGCGCCTCGTCGATCAGGCGCCCGATGGTGGCGAAGGATTCCTCCATGTCGCGGCCGAACCGTTCCGCCGCTACGGACATCGTGACCATGCTCGTCCCAATCCGGTGACTGCGGACTCGACCGCAGTGGTGGTCACTCCGTCGGGCCACCGCAAGGTGACGCCCGGAGTGGAGGTGAGCCGTCCGCAGACGGCAGTGGTGGCCGGACCCGCATCCGGGACGGTGTGTCCCGGGCTGTCGGCCGTGATCATCGCGAAACCCGGGAAGCAGGTGAGCCAGCGACCCGTCTCGACGCCGTCGGGCCGCGGGATCGCGGTCACGTCGAGTTCCACGCCGGTGCCCGACGCCTCGGCGAGCATGCCCGCGGTGCCGGCGAGGCCCGCCATGCTCACGTCCTTCGCCGCATGTGGGGCGGCCCGCGCCACGAACGAGCCCATCGCGCGCAACTCGTCCGACGAGCGGGTCGAGGTCGAATCCCATTGCGTTCCGGTGTATCCGGGGCGCCAGCCACCGCCGAGATCGACGGTGAGACGCAGGTGGTCGCCCACCCGACCCCCGCCCGCGGGCACCGGCGACGACGTTCGTCCGAGTGCCGTCACGGACAGGGCCGCCGGGACCCCGACCTGCGTGTGGCCACCCAGCACCGGAACGCCCCAGACCTGCGACGCCCGGGCCAGACCGCGCACGACGCGCGCGAGATGCGACGCCGTGGGCGCGCCGACCGCATCGAGCAGGCCGACCGGAGCGGCCCCCATCGCCGACAGGTCGTTGACGTTCACCAGGGCGGCGCACCATCCCGCCCACTCCGGATCGCGTTCGACCATCGACGGGACGATGGCATCGCACGCGGCGACGAGGTCGGAGCCGGGCACGGGGGCACCGTCGTCACCGCGGAACCCGCTGCCGCCCAGCCCCACCCGCGCGTCGGCGAACGGCGCGAGTGCGGTGGCGAGCACGGCTTTGGTCGAGTCGACCAGTCGCTGCACCGCACCGATCGGCCACCGCATCACCACGTGGGGCGTGCCGTGCACCGCGGTCCGATCCGTCGTGATCCAGCCGATCGACGCGAACATCGCCGCGTACCTCGCTTGCACCACCGCGTCGAACCGCAGCACCCCGGCCGTCTCCACGAACGCGCACGCGCTCGCACGAGTGCCGGACCCACGGCGCCGCGACGACTCCCCCGCGCGACGACGAGTCGGCTTCCCGCCCACCAGCCGGAGTCGGGTTCCGTGCGGGGTGCGACACGCACGCCGCCGAGAATCGTGCCGTCGGGAGCGGTCGCCACCAGGACCACCGTGCGGGGATCGTCGTCCACCTCGTCGAGGTCGGTGCCGTCGAACAGCCCTTGCTCGACCACGAAGGCCTGCCGGCGCAGCGACCGGTACGCGGCCAGATCGGCGACCGATTCTGCCTGCCGCACCAGGAACGGTGCGGTGGGCGTCGCGGGTGGCCCGGTGAGAATGGACAGGTCGACGGTCATGTCAGCCGCCCATCGTCTGCAGGACCGAGCAGGCGCCGCAGGCAGCGCACCCCGCTTGCTGGTCGGCGCCGAGCATGCCGGCTTCGGTCAGCGCTGCGGCGACGCGGACGCTGACGTCGGAGAGCAGCTCGGCGGACGGTGCGCCGGCCCCGTCCACGTCGACCGCCAGCGTTCCCGGATGCGGCCGGAACGGTACGACGAACGGGTAGACCCCCATCTCGATCAGCTCGCGGGCACCCGCGATCAGCTCGTCGGGATTCTCGCCCAGGCCCACCAGCAGGTAGGTCGACACCTGGTTGCGGCCGAACACCCTTACCGCCTCGGCCCACGCCGCGCGGTATTCGGCGAGGGACACCGACGCCTTGCCCGGCATCCAGCGGCGACGCACGTCGTCGTCGAGCGACTCGACGTGGATGCCGATCGAGCGCGCACCCGCGTCGTACAGCTCCTGGATGGTCGCCAGGTCACCAGGGGGTTCGCACTGCACCTGGATCGGCAGGTCCGGCACCGCGGCGCGCACCGCGCGTACGCACCGGGCCAGGTGCAGAGCGCCGCGGTCGCGCCCGGCCGACGTCCCTGTGGTGAGGACCATCTGCGTGATGCCGTCCAGACGTACGGCGGCCTCGGCGACCGCCGCCAGGTCCGCAGGCTTCTTCACCGCGACGGTGGCCCCGGAGCGGAGCGACTCCTCGATCGAGCAGAAACGGCAGCGCTGTGACTCCTCGTAGCGGATGCAGGTCTGCACTACGGTGCTCGCGAGAACGCCGATGCCGTGCAGCTTGGCGAGCTTCTCGTAGGGAACTCCGTCGTCGGTGGTGAGGTCGTAGAACGCCGGCCGAGCGATCGCGGCGACGTCGAGACCGATGTCGTCGCCGTCGAAGAGGACCCGATCCCCCTCCAGTACATAGGGACTCGCCGGATTGCGGGGCAACGCGGCACCCAGTCCCTCGATGCTCAGATGACCGTCGTCGCTCGGGCCCGCCCCGGCCGTCCGTCGCACCGGGGGCGTTCCCCGGATGCCCAGCAGCGCGAGGTCCACCCGGTGGTTCCTCGTTCGTACGGTGGCGTCGAACACGGGTCTCGCCCCCTCAGACCATGTACGTGGAGTTGATGATCGCGCCCTTGCGTGCGTAGTGGATCAGCGCGTCCTGCACGTCGAGCGGATGCGCGGGCACGACACCCTCGATGAGGTCCTCCTCGCGGCCGCCGTGCAGCGCGAGCCCGAAGCGGCAGCAGAAAACGGTGCCGCCCTCGGAGATGAACGTCGCCAGCGCGTCGTTGATGTTCTGCTCGCCGGGGAAGCCGGAGTCACCGGTGGTGGGGAACCCTCGCGTCGCGAGGCAGTTGATCGCACCGGGGCCGTAGAAGTACATCGCCGACTCGTAGCCCTTCCGCAGCGCGCGGGTGGCCTGGAGGACGGCGACGAAGCTGACGGACGATTCGTGCGCGATCCCGTGCACCAGGGTGAAGTAGGACTCGCCGTTCTCCGCCTTGTAGTCCGGGAAGATCTTGGTGCCGCCGTAGATGGTGCTGCCCTTGGGCAACGACGGGTGCGGGATCTCCGCCAGCGAGGCGGACATGTTGTCGAGAATGGTCTGATCGAACGCGGCCATGGCGTGCCTCCCGGAGTCGTGGAAGGCGCTGGACCGAAACCTGTGGTGCGCCTTCGACATCGAGTACACGCTCGGCGCGTGTCCGGTTGGTCATCGCTGGAACACCACCGTGTTTCGTTGTGCTCACTCGCGTAACCCGGACGACACGCGGGGCTCTCCTTGGATCGACCTGCCCCAGCGCACACAGGTCGGCCCGATCGGCGGGTTTCCGTCGATCGGGCCGAGTCGTGTACATCCAGGCAGGTGCCGCCCGGTGCCGCCGAATCAAGTCCGCAGAATTTTCTCCATCGGACGGCCCTTGGCCAGCTCGTCGACCAGCTTGTCCAGTCGGCGGATGTTCTGCATGAGCGGGTCCTCGACGTTCTCCACGCGCACCCCGCACACGGACCCGGTGATCAGCGGTGCGTTCGGGTTGAGGTGCGCCGCGTCGAAGAAGTCGAGGAACGTGGTGTCCTCAGCGAGGTGACGGGCCAGTTCGGCGTCGTCGAAGCCCGTGAGCCATCGCAGGATCTCGTCGACCTCGTCCTTGGTCCGCCCCTTGCGCTCCGCCTTGGCGACGTAGTGCGGGTAGACCGAGGAGACCGGGGTGGTGAAGATGCGATGCACGGGCAGAGTGTAGTTCCGGGCGCGTCTGTCGGCGTAGGTTCGTCTCCGATGATGCGATCGTGGTTCGTGATGCTGTGTGCCACCACGGCACTCGTCCAGGCCGTCTACGCCGCGGTGCGCGTGATGATCACCTACAAGGCCCTCGAACTCGGGGGCGACGGCGTGACGGTCGGTGTGCTCACCGCCCTCTATTCGTTGGTTCCCCTGGTGGCCGCGATGCGCATCGGCCGCGCGGTCGACGGTCGACGCGCCGCCACGATCCTCCGCGTGGGAACGGCACTGTCCCTCGTCGCCGTGGCGATCGTGATGGCCAGCGAGGCAATTCCTATTCTCGCGGTCGGCTGCGTCCTGCTGGGCTTCAGCCACATCCTCACGATGGTCTCCAGTCAGGGCTACGTCCCGGTCCGCTCACGGCCGGAGGACTACGACCGCAGATTCGGCGGTCTCACGGTCTGGATCTCGGTGGGTCAGTCGATCGGTATTCCGGTGGTGGGCATTCTCGCCTCGCGCAGCGATGTCGGGCACGTCGACACCACCGGCGCGCTGATCGCCATGCTGGGCGTCGCCGCCGCCGCGACTGCTCTGACGGCGGCACCCTCGCTGACCATCCGCCAGAACTCCGGGCAGGTGCGCACCGAGTACGAGACCCAGTCGGCGCGCGCGATGCTCACCACGCGCGGCATGCGGCCGGCGGTGTTCTCCAGCCTCATCATCCTGACGTCGATGGACCTCATGATCGCGTACCTTCCGGTGTTCGGTGAACACCACGGCTACAGCGTGCTGGTGGTGACGGTCATCCTGACCGCACGGTCGGTCGCCGCGATCGTCTCGCGCACCCTGCTCACCCGACTGCTCGCGGTGGCGCCGCGGAACTGGCTCCTGGTGTCGGGAAGTCTGTGCTCGGCGCTGCCGATGGTTCTGGTGCCCGTGCTCCCCCACCCGTGGGTGGTCGGCATCCTGGTGTCGATCGCCGGGTTCTTCTGGGGACTGGCGCAACCGTTGACCATGACGTGGGTGGCCGGGCTGGTGAACCCGTCCAACCGCGCCTCCGCCCTGTCGCTCCGGTTGACCGGCAATCGGCTGGGGCAGGTGGTGATTCCGCTGGCGGCGGGCGCCATCGCCGGATCCGCGGGCGCCGGTGCGGTGTTCGTGTTGACCGGGGGGTTGCTCGCAGGTGCCGCGGTGTCCACGTGGAGCGCCCTGTTCCGATCGAGACCGGCATGAGCTCCTCCCCTCGGAGCGACAATCGCCACCGTCGTCGACGGGAGGACACCCGTGCACGCCTGATCGCGGCAGCGTGCGACTACCTGGCGAGCGACGTCGGCACGGCCGCGAGCGTGCAGCAACTCGCCGCCCGGGCCGACGTGGGCGTCGGGACACTGTACGGGCACTTCGCCGACAAACACGCGCTGTTCGACGCCGCCGTCGCGTCCACCCTCGACGACTTCGGTGCCACCTTCGACCAGGTCAACGCGGATGTGGCCGATCCGGCCCTGTTGTTCGCCAACGGCGTCCGAGCCACCCTGCTCCTGCGCACGACGCACCGCGGAGGTTCGGAAATCCTCCGGCGGCTCGGCTTCGAGTTCCTCGCTCGCGACACCGCTCTCGCTCCTCGGGCCGCGGCCGGTCTGGAGGCCGCCCGCGCGAGTGGACGCCTCGACCTGCCCGGCGATCTCGACACCGCTCTCGCCTGCACCGCGGGCGCGATCCTCGGCTGTCTGCATCTTCTCGCGTCGGACCCGTCCGTCGATCCGGACGCCACGGCGTCGTCGTGCGCACTGGGCCTGTTGCGCATGTTCGGTCTCGACGACGACGAGGCTCGGGACCTGTCGTCCCGGCCCCTCGCGACGGTCCGGCCCGGAACGTCGACCGGGCCGGACACTCGATCCCAACACTGACGATTCCTCGAGGTCGAACGGTTCCTCGTGGGCCTGGCTGGGGTTCGCCGACTCACCCATCCCGACCGCTCTCGCCGACGCCGGGGTGCCCGAGATACGTCTGGTGTCGGCGCATGCGCTCGCCTCGCACCGCGTCCCGCCGGGTCAGTGGATCGACAGCGAGGGTGTGCTCGAACGCCGGATGCGTCGCGCGCGGGTGCGCGGGCTGCTCGTTCGACCGGACCGCTTCGTCTTCGGCGGTGATCGCGAACTGACGGCGGAAAACCTTCGCCGAGTGGCCGCGACGGTCAGACCTCCGTCCGCAACCCCGTCGTCGACTCACGCTGCAGCAGAGGAAGTTCGACGGTGAAGGTCGCCCCCCGACCGAGCGCCGAGTCGACCGTGACGCGACCCTCGTGTGCGGCGACGAGAGCCGCCACGATGGACAGTCCGAGCCCGCTGCCGCCGCTCTCGCGCGTGCGTGAGCGGTCGGCTCGGTAGAAGCGCTCGAAGACGCGTGTCGCGTCCTCGTCGGACAGTCCCGGCCCGGTGTCGCGCACCTGGAGAATCGCCGACTCCCCCACCGTCCCCACGGCCACCGTGACCACCGCTGAGGGCGGCGTGTGACGCAGCGCGTTGCTCACCAGATTGCCCAGCACCTGGCGCAGCCGCGCGTCGTCCCCGAGAACCTCCGGGACACCGCTGTTCGGCAGCACCTCCAGGTTCACGGTCCGGTCGGGGGCCGAGGCGGCGGCGTCGTGGACGGAGTCGGCCGCGATCTGCAACAGGTCGACGGGTGCGCTGGCGACAGGACGTTCCGCGTCCAGACGCGCGAGCATCACGAGGTCCTCCACCAGCATCCCCATCCGTGCCGCCTCGCCGCCGATCCTGGTCATGATCAGCTCGACGTCGGTGGTCGCGCCCTGCCGATACAACTCGGCGAACCCGCGGATGGTGGTCAGTGGGGTCCGGAGTTCGTGCGACGCGTCGGCGACGAACCGTCGCATCCGATCCTCGGATTCCCGCGCCGTGCGTTCCGAGGCCGCGGACTCGGCGACAGCCTGCTGGATCTGCGCCAGCATGCCGTTGAGCGCGGCCGACAACCGACCGACCTCGGTGCGCGGATCCCGTTCGGGAACACGGCGATGCAGGTCTCCCGCGGCGATCGCCTCCGCCGTGGCCTCCACCTCCCGCAGCGGACGCAGGCTGCGTCGCACCACCCACCAGGCCACGACGCCCAGCACGACCAGGACGCCGGCGCCGATCGAGACCTCCAACACGACCAGGCGTCCGACGATCGCGGCGTTCTCCGCCAGGGACACGCCGACGGTGGTCGACCCGTCCTGGTTCGAGACGGTGACCACGCGCCACTGCTCGTCGCCACCGCCCGCCGATCCCACCGTCACCGGGGTGGGGGACCCGGCCGCGGTGAGATCCGGTCCCGGCGAGGAGTTGTCGTTGATCGACGTGCGCACGGTGCCGTCGGCGGTGACGGACCGGACGTAGAACGACGTCGGCGGGCGACCCGGCCCGATGTCACCCGACGGCGGGGGTGGGCGGTCCTCGCGCGGGCGTGCCCACCCGGACGCGGCCTCCTCGAGTTGCGTGTCCACGCGGGCCAGCAGGGTGTTCTGCAATGCGGTGGTCACCGCGAGTCCGGAGGCCGCGAGACCCACCGCGACCAAAAGCAGCAACGCCGCGACCAGGGTGACCCGCAGCGGGACGGATCCGGGGCCCCTCACCGCCGCGGCATCCGCATCACGTACCCCACCCCGCGGAGTGTGTGCAGCAGGCGCGGTTCGGTGGTGTCGATCTTGCGCCGCAGGTAGGACACGTACGACTCGACCACACCGACCTCGCCGCCGAAGTCGTAGTGCCACACGTGATCGAGGATGCGCGGCTTCGAGAGCACCGTTCCGGCGTTGACCATGAAGTACCGCAGCAGGGTGAACTCGGTGGGCGACAGGGAAACCGGCTCCCCGGCCTTCCACACCTCCCGCGTGTCGTCGTCGAGCTCGATGTCGGCAAACGTGAGCCGGGACGGCTGCGGTTCGGTCCCCGGAGAACGACGACGGAGAATCACCCGGAGCCGCGCCACGAGCTCCTCGAGGCTGAACGGCTTGGTGACGTAGTCGTCGGCCCCCATCGTCAGCCCGGTGACCTTGTCCTCCACCGCATCCCGCGCGGTGAGGAACAGCACCGGCGCGTCGATGCCGTCGGCCCGGAGTCGCCGCAGCAGCCCGAACCCATCCATGTCCGGCATCATGACGTCGAGAATCAGGGCGTCCGGGCGCAGGCTGCGCGCCACGTCGATCGCCGCCGGACCGCTGCGGGCCGTGTGCACCTCGAAGCCCTGGAACTTCAGACTGACAGCGAGCAACTCCACGATGGTCGGCTCGTCGTCGACCACCAGGACCGTCGCCTCGGGGGCGCCGGCAGCTCGATCGATCGTCACCACGGCATTCTCGCTCATGACGCCCAGGATCGACCTCGACTCCGTGTGTTTCCCGGGACGAACCCGGGAACTTCCCGGGAGCCGATCGCGGCCGGTTCCGGCCAGGAGAACTCCCGGGTGACTCCCGGGGAGCACCCGGGCCCGACCCGGGCAGCCCCACCATCGTCGGATCACATGACCACCGATCACGTCGCTACCGGCCGGCTCGCGAGGCACCCGGACGGACCCCCGGCCACGGCCGTCACCGTCGACATCGTCGTCCCCGTGTACAACGAGGCCGACGTCCTCGAGGAGAGCATCCGGCGTCTGGACCGGCACCTGGGCGACCACGTGCCCTACCGCACCCGCATCGTCGTCGCGGACAACGCCAGCACCGACGACACGCCCGTCGTCGCCGCGGCCCTCGCCGCCGAGCTGGACCGCGTGGAGGTCGTCCGACTCGACCTCAAGGGCCGAGGACGCGCTCTCGACGCGGTCTGGCGGGCGTCGTCGGCCACGATCGTCGCGTACATGGACGTCGACCTCTCGACGGACCTGCGCGCGTTGCTCCCTCTCCTGGCCCCGCTGGCGTCGGGACACTCCGACGTCGCCATCGGGTCACGGCTCGCCCCACAGTCACGGGTCGTCCGAGGTCCCAAGCGGGAGATCGTCTCTCGCGGTTACAACCTCATCCTGCGGACGTCGCTGCGCGTCCGGTTCTCGGACGCTCAGTGCGGCTTCAAGGCGATGCGCACCGATGTCGCTCGGGAACTCCTGCCGCTGGTGCAGGACACCGGCTGGTTCTTCGATACGGAACTGCTGGTTCTGGCCGAGCGAGCCGGCCTGCGCATCCACGAGGTCCCGGTCGACTGGGTCGACGATCCGGATTCGACCGTCGACATCGTCGCCACCGCGGTCGCCGATCTGAAGGGATGCTGGCGCGTCGGCCGCGCGCTGGCGACGGGCGCGTTGCCGCTCGGCGATCTGCGCCGGAGCGTCGGGCGGGAGCCACTGGTCGAGGGGGTGCCGGTGGGCATGGTCGGCCAACTGGTGCGCTTCGCCGCGATCGGGGTGCTCAGCACGATCGCGTACGCCGTGCTCTACCTACTGCTCCACCCCGTGCTCGGAGCCCAGGTGAGCAACCTCCTCGCCCTCGCGGTGACGGCCGTCCTCAACACCGCGGCCAACCGCGCCGTCACCTTCGGGGTCCGCGGGGCAGCGGGTGCCGTCGGTCACCACCTGCAGGGCCTGGCGATCTTCGCGCTCGGCTGGGCGGTGACCGCGGGATCCCTTCTGCTGCTGCACCGCTGGAGCCCGGACGCGTCGAAGCACCTCGAACTGACGGTCCTGGTCCTGGCCAACGCCGTCGCCACCGTCATCCGATTCGTCGCCCTTCGCCGGGTGTTCCGCTCCCCCGCCACTCGTCCGTCCGGAAAGGACCTCGTTCGATGACCACCCTGCTGCCCTCTCGGCCCGCCCCCACCCCCGCACCCTTTCGCCGGGCACCGCACTGGGAGACGCCCGCCGCGATCGCGCTGATCGTCGGCACCGCCGTCGCCTACCTGGTGAACCTCTCGGCGAGCGGATGGGGCAACTCCTTCTACGCCGCTGCCGTGCAGGCGGGATCGCAGTCCTGGACGGCCTTCTTCTTCGGGTCCTCGGACGCCGCGAACTCCATCACGGTGGACAAACCGCCGATGTCTTTGTGGGTCATGGGATTGTCTGTGCGCCTGTTCGGCCTGAACTCCTGGTCGGTGCTCGCACCGCAGGTGATCATCGGGGCGGCCTCGGTGGCATTGCTATGGCGCACGGTGCGCCGCCACGCGGGCCCGGCCGCCGGACTGCTCGCCGGACTCACCCTCGCACTGACACCCGTCGCGGCGCTGATGTTCCGGTTCGACAACCCCGACGCTCTGCTGGTGTTGCTCATGATCGTCGCGGTGTGGGCTGCGCTGCGCGCCGTGGACGACGGTCGCACCCGTTGGCTCGTCGTGGCCGGCGTCGCGGTGGGCGCCGGGTTCCTGACCAAGCAGCTGCAGGTCATGCTGGTGGTGCCGCCCATCGCGCTCACCTACGTCCTCGCCGGTCCGGTCTCGCTGCCCCGCCGCCTCGGGCAGCTGGTCGCCGCGCTCGGTGCCGCCGTCGTCACCGCCGGGTGGTGGATCGCCGTCGTCGAGCTCTGGCCCGCCTCGTCGAGGCCGTGGATCGGTGGGTCGCAGAACAATTCGATTCTCGAGCTCACGCTCGGATACAACGGTCTGGGCCGTCTGAACGGTGAGGAGACCGGCTCCGTCGTTCCCGGCGGTGGCGGTGGGCGCGGCGGCCAGTGGGGCGAGACGGGCATTCTCCGCCTGTTCGAGGCGGCTCAGGGCGGTCAGATCGCCTGGCTGATTCCGGCCGCGCTGATCCTCGGACTCGCCGCACTGGTCGGCCGCGGCCGGGCGCCCCGCACGGACGGGTTGCGCGCCGGACTGGTGCTGTGGGGTCTCTGGCTGGTGGTGACCGGCCTGACGTTCAGCTTCATGGCCGGGATCTTCCACGCGTACTACACCGTGGCGCTCGCTCCCGCCGTCGCGGCCCTGGTGGGCACCGGGGCTGTCGTGATCTGGCGTCGACGGGACCGCATCGCGTCGCGACTCGTGCTCGCCGCGGCGGTGATCGCGACCGTCGTGACCGCGTGGATTCTGTTGTCGCGCAGCGCTGATTTCGTTCCGTGGCTGAGAATCGTCGTGGTCGTCGCCGGTGCGGTGGCGGTGGTGGGCCTGGTCGTGCCCCGGCTCACCCGCGGTCGCCTCGCCGCCGCCACGGTGGCGGCCGCGCTGATCGCCGGGCTGGCCGGTCCCACGGCCTACGCCGCACACACCATCGCGACTCCGCACACCGGCTCGATCGTCTCCGCCGGCCCGGCCGTCGAGGGTGGCCGCGGCGGCTTCGGCGGCCCGGGCGACGGGCGTGGGCAGGGAGACGGGCGTGGGCAGGGAGACGGGCGGGCCGCGGGAACGGTCCCCGGGGCTCCGACCGGGGGCGTCCCCGCAGGCGGTCCCGCCGGCGGCCCGCCGCCCGGTGTGCAGGCCGACGGTGCTCCCGGAGGCGGCGGCCCGGGCGGACTGCTGAACGGCAGCACCCCCGGCGCCGAGCTGACCGCGATGCTCGAGCAGGACTCCGAGCAATACACCTGGGTAGCCGCCACCGTCGGATCCAACGCCGCCTCGGGTTACCAACTGGCGACGCAGGATCCGGTAATGCCCATCGGCGGGTTCAACGGCAGCGATCCGTCGCCGACGCTCGAGCAGTTCCAGCAGTACGTCGCCGAGGGGCGGATCCACTTCTTCCTCGCGGGCGGCCAGGGCGGCCGGAGCTCCGGCCCCGCCGCCGAGATCGCGGCGTGGGTGGAGTCCATCTTCACCGCGCAGACGGTCGACGGGGTGCAGGTCTACGACCTCACGGCCTGACGAGTTTCGGTGCAGTAGTCCACCTCAGAGGTGGACTACTGCACAGAAGTGCGCGCGTCCTGAGCTGGGCGTCGGACTGGGCCCGATCCGCGTGACTCCCAGTGATCCGCGCCTGCTGCAACCGGCGCGGATCGCCGAAACAGAAGCGGATCGGCGGGCACCGACGGCCGGGCGTCTACCCCAGCAGCACCGCGTACCCCGGCTTCACGACGTCGTCGATGAGGGCGAGGCGCTCGTCGAACGGGAGGAACGACGACTTCAGCGCGTTGATGGTGAACCGCTCCAGGTCCGACCACCCGTAGCCGAAGGCGTCGACGAGGGCCTTCATCTCGCGGCTCATCGACGTGTCGCTCATGAGCCGGTTGTCGGTGTTGACGGTGACGCGGAAACGCAAGCGCGCCAACACGTCGAAGGGGTGCTCGGCGATACTGGCCACGGCCCCGGTCTGGACGTTCGAGCTGGGGCAGAGCTCGAGCGGGATGCGCTTGTCGCGCACGAACGCCGCCAATCGGCCGAGCTGCGGGGTGCCGTCGTCACCGGGGTGGATGTCGTCGACGATGCGCACGCCGTGCCCGAGGCGGTCGGTGCCGCAGAACGCGATCGCCTCGTGGATGGACGGCAGCCCGAACGCCTCGCCCGCGTGAATCGTGAAGTGCGCGTTGTTCGCTCGCATGTACTCGAACGCGTCGAGGTGACGGCTGGGCGGGAAGCCCGCTTCCTTGCCGGCGATGTCGAAGCCGACCACACCCTGATCGCGGTAGCGCACGGCCAGTTCCGCGATCTCCCGTGACCGCGCGGCGTGACGCATCGCGGTGAGCAGGCATCCGACGCGGATCTGTTTGCCCGCCGCCCGCGCCGCACTCTCGCCCTGCCGGAACCCCTCCAGGGTGTGCTGCACCACCTCGTCGAGGGTCAGGCCCTTCTCGAGGTGCTGCTCGGGGGCGTACCGCACCTCCGCGTAGACCACCCCGTCCGCGGCCAAGTCCTCGGCACATTCGCGCGCCACGCGCTGCAGGCCCTCGGCCGTCTGCATCACCGCGACGGTGTGGGCGAACGTCTCGAGGTACAGCTCGAGCGACCCGCTGTCGGCGGCGTCGCGGAACCACCGGCCGAGACTGTCGGCGTCGGCGGCGGGCAACCCGTCGTACCCGCAGTCGGCGGCGAGTTCCACCACGGTCGACGGGCGCAGCCCGCCGTCGAGGTGGTCGTGCAGGAGGGCCTTCGGCGCCTGCGCGATGTTGCGTAGATCGAGCGGCGCGGGGCCGCCTGTGGTCGTCGCGTTCGTTCCGGTCTCGTCCACCGCAGCCATGACTCCGACCCTACTGCGGGTCGCCGTGACCGCGGGTCGGCCGCTACAGCGGGTCGAGAATGCGGGTGAGGAACCGCTGCGTTCGTTCCTGCGTCGGGTGGTCGAGCACCTGCTCGGCGCTCCCCCGCTCGGCCACCACCCCGCCGTCCAGGAAAAGGACCTGATCGGCCACCTGCCGGGCGAAGCGGATCTCGTGGGTGACCACCACCATGGTCCAGCCCTCGCTCGCGAGCTGCTTCATCACCGCGAGCACCTCGCCGACCAGTTCCGGATCCAGGGCCGACGTCGGCTCGTCGAACAACACGATCTCCGGGTGCAGCGCGAGCGCCCGCGCGATCCCGACGCGCTGCTGTTGGCCCCCGGAGAGCTGGAACGGGAAGCGGTCCTCGGTGCCGGCGAGTCCGACGCGGTCCAGCAGCTCCCGCGCCTCGCGTTCGGCCTCGGCGCGAGGATGTCCCTGCACCACCACCGGCCCCTCGGTCACGTTCTGGAGGACGGTGCGGTGCGGGAACAGGTTGTGGTTCTGGAAGACCATGCCGCTCTGCGCTCGCAGTCGCGCGATCGCCCGACGGGCCTCCCCCCGACCCGACGGCAACGCGCCGAAATCGACGGCCGCGTCCCCGATGCGCACCTGCCCCGCATCCGGGGCGTCGAGTGCGTTGAGACCGCGGAGCAACGTCGTCTTGCCCGATCCCGACGGGCCGATGACGACGGTGACGCACCCGCGCTCGGCGGTGAAGTCGATGCCGTCCAGGACGGTGCGGTCACCGAACGCGCGTCGCAGTCCGGTCACCTCGATCAACGGTGATGTCATCGCGCCACGTACCTGTCCAGTCGGGTCTCGAGCCTGCCCTGCACGAACGACAGGGCGATGCAGATCGCCCAGTAGTACAGCGCGGCAACGGAATACAGAGCGAAGAAGTCGAACGTCGGAGCTGCCGCCAGCTGCGCCGTGCGCAGCAGTTCGGTCACGAGGATGGTCGACGCGAGCGAGGTGTCCTTCACCAAGGAGATCAGCGTGTTCGACAGCGGCGGCACGGCGGTCCGCAGTGCCTGCGGCAGCACGATCCGCTGCAGGGTCGTGCGGTAGCCCATGCCGATGGTCTGCGCGGCTTCCCACTGCCCCTTGGGAACCGAGAGGATCGCCGCCCGGATGATCTCCGCGGCGTATCCGCCCACGTTGATGCTGAACGCGACGACGGCCGCGGGGAACGGGGAGATGACGACGCCGAACTGGGGCAGCGCGTAGAACACGATGAACAGCTGCAGCAGCAGCGGCGTGCCGCGCACGATCGAGACGTAGAACCGGGCCGCCAGGGCGAGCGGGCGGATGGACGAGATGCGCGCCAGCGCGACGGCCAACGCGATCGCCAGACCGATCACGAAGCTGATCGCGGTGAGCGGCAGCGTCATCGTGACCGTCGCCTTCAGCATCGGTACGAGGTTGCGTGCGATCAGGTCGCCGGTCGAGGTACCGGATCCGCCGCTCGCCTCCTCGGTCGCCGCGAACTCGGCCTCGTCCGGCACCGCGACGTCGGACCCGAAGTACTGCTCGGAGATCCGCGTCAGCGTGCCGTCGTCGTAGAGACCCTGCAGGGCCTCGTTCACGCGGTCCATCAGGCCGCTGTCCTTGCGTGCGGCGAAGGCCTGCAGGCTGGTGTCACCCGTCTGCGCGGCCACGGCGACGCCGGTGTCGCCGGTCTGCGCGAAGTACTCCGCGACGGCGAGGGAATCGTTGACGGTGGCGTCGACGCGTCCGTCCTTGACCAGTTGCACGGCCTGGACGAACCCTTCGACGGCCTCCACGCGGGCACCGGCGTCGGCCGCCACCTCCGCCCAGTTGCTCGTGGACGACTGCGCGGTGGTGCGCCCGGCCAGATCGGCGAGCGAGGTGATCGACGTGTCCCCCGTCCGCGCGAGGATCTCGCCCTCGGACACCGTGTAGGGCCGAGAGAGGTCGTAGCGTTCGCGACGCTCGTCGTTGATCGTCACCTGGTTGGCGATCAGGTCGAACCGGCCACTCTGGAGGCCGGCGAAGATGGAGTCGAACGGGGTCTGGACGAAGTCGACTCGGACGCCGAGACGCTCGCCGACGGCCCGCACCACGTCGACGTCGTATCCGGTCAACTGCCCGTCGTCGCCCTGGTAACTGAAGGGGCTGTAGGTTCCCTCGGTCCCGACGACGAGCACCCCGTCGTCGAGATCGGAGGCGCCGCTGCCCGACGAGCAGCCGGCCACGCCGAGCAGAGCGAGCACGGCGACGAGCGCGGCGAGCACCGCCCCGGCGCGCCGCCTCCCGCCGATCATCCGATCCGGTCCAGGATCAGCCGACGCTCCCGTGCGGCTCCGTCCTCGATGGTCCAGCCGTCGGTCAGCGCGTCCTGCGCGCGGTCGAATCGCTCGGGCGTGTCGGTGCACAGCGTGAGCAACGGCTGCCCCGCCGTGACGACATCGCCGGGGGCGGCGTGCCACCGCACGCCCGCCCCCGCCTGGACCGGTTGCCCCTGCCGTTCGCGTCCGGCTCCGAGCCGCCACGCCGCGATCCCGACGGCGCGGGCGTCGAGACGCGTGAGCACTCCCGAGCGCTCCGCCGTGACCTCGTGGGTGTGGCGCGCGACGGGAAGCGCGGCGTCGGGGTCACCGCCCTGCGCGGCGATCATCGCGCGCCAGCGGTCCATCGCGGTGCCGTCGGCCAGCCTGTCGGCCGGATCGACGTCGAGCCCCGCCGCGGCGACCATCTCGCGGGCGAGGGCGAGGGTCAGCTCGACCACGTCCGCCGGGCCGCCGCCGGCGAGCACCTCCACCGACTCCTCGACCTCGAGGGCGTTGCCCGCGGTGCGACCGAGCGGGGTGTTCATGTCCGTCACCAGGGCGACGGTGCGAACACCGGCATCGGTACCGAGGTCGACCATCGTGCGCGCGAGTTCCTGCGCGTCGCCGAGGGTGGACATGAACGCCCCGGAGCCGCACTTGACGTCGAGGACCAGCGCACCGGTGCCCTCGGCGATCTTCTTGCTCATGATCGACGCCGCGATCATGGGGATCGACTCGACGGTGGCCGTCACGTCACGCAGGGCGTAGAGCTTCTTGTCCGCGGGAGCGAGGTCGGCTCCGGCCGCGCAGACGACTGCCCCGACGGCCGGGTCGTCGAGGATGCGCGTCATCTCGTCGGCGGTGAGGTCGGCGCGCCAGCCGGGAATCGATTCGAGCTTGTCCAGCGTCCCGCCCGTGTAGCCGAGGCCGCGGCCGGACAGCTGCGGGACGGCCGCGCCGCACGCGGCGACCAGCGGCGCCAGCGGCAGGGTGATCTTGTCTCCGATGCCGCCGGTCGAGTGTTTGTCGACGGTGGGACGCGCGAGCATCGAGAAGTCCATGCGGCGACCGGACGCGATCATGGCCGCCGTCCAGTCCGCGATCTCGCGACGGTTCATGCCGCGCAGCAGGATCGCCATGGTGAGGGCGGACATCTGCTCGTCGGCGACCTCGCCGCGGGTGTAGGCGTCGACCATCCAGGCGATCTGGTCCGAACCAAGGACGTTGCCGTCGCGCTTGGCCGCGATGACGGACACGGCGTCAGCCATGCTGCACCGCCCGGGGGGTCGAGGCGGCGGTGTGGGCCTGGCCCGTCGCGAGATCGTCGGGACCGAACGCATCGGGGAGGAGGTCACCCAATGGTCGAGGCCCGGACGTGGTGTCGACGATCAGGTCGGTACCCCCGAACTCGTACAGCAACTGCCGGCACCGTCCGCAGGGCAGCAGAATCTCTCCGCGCGCATCGCAACACGCGAACGCCACCAGTCGACCGCCGCCGGATGCATTCAGCGCCGAGACCAGTCCGCACTCCGCGCAGAGCCCCAGACCGTATGAGACATTTTCCACATTGCACCCGGTCACCACCCGGCCGTCGTCCACCAGGGCGGCCGCTCCGACGGGGTAGTTCGAATACGGCGCGTAGGCGTGGCTCATGGCGTCACGAGCACTGTCTCGCAAGGATTTCCAGTCGATGTCCTGCACGATCGCCGATCCTGTCACGTCCCGCCGCCCACCGCAGGCACTCCCGACGAGCCGGCCTGCGAATTGGACAGGCAAACCTAACTTCTCGAGCGGCGCGAAACGTGAACGCGAGGCGAATTGGTTCCCGCTCCGAGAAGGGGATTAGAGTCGTTCTCAGTCGTTTCACATACACGATCGAGCTGGATATTTCCGGTGCCCACGGGGAGTCTGCGCTCGTCGCGTCCATCACCGATGTTGGAGGCACTGCACTCGATGGCTACCACGACCGAGACCGCGCCCGCGCGGGAGCGCACGCGGTCTCTCTACCGCGGAGATCCGGGCATGTGGTCCTGGGTTCTGCACCGGATCACCGGCGTCGTCACGTTCTTCTTCTTGTTCGTCCACGTGCTCGACACCGCCCTCGTGCGGGTCGATCCGCAGGCCTACAACGAGGTGATCGACACCTACAAGACGCCCATCGTCGGCCTGATGGAGCTGGGCCTGCTGGCCGCCGTGCTCTACCACGCGTTGAACGGCATCCGCGTCATGCTCGTCGACTTCTGGTCGAAGGGCACCCAGTACCAGCGCCTGATGCTGTGGATCATCCTCGGCCTCTGGTTCGTGCTGATGGTTCCCGCCGCCGGCCGCATCCTCTACAACACCTTCACCGGGGGGCACTGACCATGGCGACCACCGACGCCGGTTCCGCGCGCGCCGTCACGCTGGGGACGTCTCACGACCGGCCCGCCGGCCTGGACAACCCCCGCTCGCCGCGCCGGAAGAACCGCGGCAACTTCGAGCTCTACGCCTGGCTGTTCATGCGCTTCTCCGGCCTGGCCCTGGTGATCCTCGTCCTCGGGCACATGTCGATCATGCTGCTGCTCGACGACGGTGTGCACCGCATCAACTTCGCCTTCGTGGCCGGCCGCTGGGCCAGCCCCTTCTGGCAGGTGTGGGACCTGACAATGCTGTGGCTCGCGCAGCTGCACGGCGGCAACGGACTGCGCACGGTCATCAACGACTACTCGCGCAAGGACTCCACCCGGTTCTGGCTGACGACGCTGCTGGTGCTGTCCATGATCCTGATCATGGGCCTGGGCACCTACGTGATCTTCACCTTCGACCCCAACATCTCCGCAGGCTAAGGGGGCAGGCAGATGCAGGAACATCGTTACGACGTACTGATCGTCGGTGCCGGTGGTGCGGGTATGCGCGCCGCCATCGAGGCCGGGCCGCGCGCCCGCACCGCGGTGCTGACCAAGCTCTACCCCACCCGCAGCCACACCGGCGCGGCGCAGGGCGGCATGTGTGCCGCCCTCGCCAACGTCGAGGAGGACAACTGGGAGTGGCACACCTTCGACACCGTCAAGGGCGGTGACTACCTGGTCGACCAGGACGCCGCCGAGATCATGGCCAAGGAGGCCATCGACGCGGTGCTCGACCTCGAGAAGATGGGGTTGCCGTTCAACCGCACCCCCGAGGGCAAGATCGACCAGCGTCGCTTCGGCGGTCACACCCGTGACCACGGCAAGGCGCCCGTGCGTCGTGCGTGTTACGCCGCGGACCGCACCGGCCACATGATCCTGCAGACGCTGTACCAGCAGTGCGTCAAGCACGACGTGGAGTTCTTCAACGAGTTCTACGCCCTCGACATCGCGCTGACGGAGACCGAGAACGGTCCCGTCGCCACCGGCGTCATCGCCTACGAGTTGGCCACCGGCGAGATCCACGTCTTCCACGCCAAGTCCATCGTCTTCGCGACGGGCGGGTCGGGGCGCATCTACAAGACCACGTCCAACGCGCACACCCTCACCGGTGACGGCATGTCCATCATCTTCCGCAAGGGTCTGCCGCTCGAGGACATGGAGTTCCACCAGTTCCATCCGACGGGTCTCGCGGGCCTGGGCATCCTCATCTCCGAGGCGGTCCGCGGCGAGGGCGGCATCCTCCGCAACGCGGACGGCGAGCGCTTCATGGAGCGCTACGCGCCCACCATCAAGGACCTCGCGCCCCGCGACATCGTCGCCCGCTCGATGGTTCTCGAGGTCCTCGAGGGTCGCGGCGCCGGCCCCAACAAGGACTACGTCTACATCGACGTCACGCACCTCGGCGAGGACGTGCTCGAGGAGAAGCTCCCCGACATCACCGAGTTCTCGCGCACCTACCTCGGTGTGGACCCGGTGACGGAGCTCGTCCCGGTGTACCCGACGTGCCACTACGTCATGGGCGGTATCCCCACCAAGATCCGTGGTGAGGTCCTGCGCAACAACGACGACATCGTCCCCGGCCTGTACGCCGCCGGCGAGTGCGCGTGCGTGTCGGTGCACGGGTCGAACCGACTGGGCACCAACTCCCTGCTCGACATCAACGTGTTCGGCCGTCGCGCCGGCATCGCGGCCGCCGAGTACGCCAACTCCACCGAGTTCGTCCCGCTCCCGGAGGAGCCGGCGAAGATGGTGCAGGAGTGGCTCGAGTTGATCCTGTCCGATCACGGGCACGAGAAGGTCGCCACCATCCGGACCGAGCTCCAACAGTCGATGGACAACAACGCGTCCGTGTTCCGCACGGAGGACACGCTCAAGCAGGCCCTCACGGACATCCAGGGTCTCAAGGAGCGGTACGGCCGAATCACGGTGCAGGACAAGGGCAAGCGCTACAACAGCGATCTGCTCGAGGCCATCGAGCTCGGCTTCCTCCTCGAGATGGCCGAGGTCACCGTCGCCGGTGCGCTCAACCGCAAGGAGACCCGCGGCGGACACGCCCGCGAGGACTACCCCGAGCGCGACGACGTGAACTACATGCGCCACACCATGGCCTACAAGGTTGGCGACGGGCTGCTGTCGGACATCCGCCTCGACTGGAAGCCCGTGGTGCAGACCCGTTACGAACCGATGGAGCGTAAGTACTGATGAGCGCACCCGCTATCGACAAGAGCGAAGACCAGAGCGACCTGCCGGAGGTGCCGGAAGGCGCCGTCATGGTCACCCTGAAGATCGCTCGCTTCAACCCCGAGAACGATCTCGGTGCGCACTGGGACAGCTTCCAGGTCCCGACGCTGCCGACGGACCGGTTGCTCAACCTCATGCTGTACGTGAAGAGCTACCTGGACGGCACGCTGTCCTTCCGTCGCTCCTGCGCGCACGGCGTGTGCGGCTCCGACGCCATGCGCGTCAACGGTGTGAACCGCTTGGCGTGCAAGGTGCTCATGCGCGACATGCTGCCGAAGGACAAGTCGAAGACGCTGACCATCACGGTCGAGCCGATCCGCGGTCTGCCGGTGGAGAAGGACCTCATCGTCGACATGGAGCCCTTCTTCGACGCGTACCGCGCCGTGAAGCCGTACCTGATGGTGTCGGGCAACGAGCCCACCCGTGAGCGCATCCAGTCGGCCGCCGACCGCGCGCGCTTCGACGACACCACCAAGTGCATCCTGTGTGCGTGCTGCACCACCTCGTGCCCTGTGTACTGGTCGGACGGCAGCTACTTCGGTCCCGCCGCGATCGTCAACGCACACCGGTTCATCTTCGACAGCCGTGACGAGGGTGCTCCGGAACGTCTCGACATCCTCAACGACGTCGAGGGCGTGTGGCGCTGCCGCACCACGTTCAACTGCACCGACGCCTGCCCTCGCGGCATCCAGGTGACCAAGGCGATCCAGGAGGTCAAGCGCGCGCTGCTCTTCGCCCGCTGACCCTCCCGCTCCGCCGACGAAGCCCGCCCCTGCACCTGCAGGGGCGGGCTTCGTGCATGTCAGACGAACGCCGAGTAGCCGGTCACTCCGCGACCGACGATCAGGTTGTTCATCTGGGACGTGCCCTCGTACGAGTAGACGGCCTCCGCGTCGGCGAAGAAGCGAATCACGTCGTAGTCGAGAACGATGCCGTTGCCGCCGAGGATCTCTCGTGCCCAGCCGACCACCTCGCGCAGGCGGGTGGTGCAGTAGGCCTTGGACAGGGCCGCGTGCTCGTCGTGCCGCACCCCGGAGTCCTGGAGTTGCGATACGCGCAGGGCCATTCCCAGACTGGCCGTGATGTTCCCGGCCATGCGGGCGACGAGGTCCGAGATCAGCTGGAACGACGCGATCGGGGCGCCGAACTGCTCGCGCTCACGGGCGTAGTCGACGGCCCGCTCGAACGCGCCGATCATGATGCCGACCGCGCCCCAGGCCACTCCCCCGCGAGTCAGCGAGAGCACCTTCGCGGTGTCGGCGAAGGAATTCGCGTTCTCCAGCTTGTCGGCGGCCGGGATGCGGCAGTCCTCGAAGTACAGGTCGGCGTTCTCCACCGCGCGCAGCGAGTACTTCCGTTCGATCTTCTCGGCACGGAAGCCGTCGGGAAATCCGTTCTCGCCCTTCTCGAGGACGAAGCCCTTCACTTCGCCGTCGGCCTCGTCCTTGGCGAAGACCACGATGAGATCGGCGAACGTGGCGTTGCCGATCCACCGCTTGCTGCCGTTCAGTACCCACTCGTCCCCGTCGCGGCGGGCGGTGGTCTCGAGACCGCCCGCGACGTCGGATCCGCCGCGGGGCTCGGAGAGGCCGAACGCGCCGATCTTCTCCATGCGCTTCATCGCCGGCAGCCAGCGATCCTTCTGCTCGTCCGAGCCGAGAATGGCGATGCTGCTCATCGCGAGCCCGCTGTGCACGGTGAACATCGTTCCGGTCGACGGGTCGACGCGGGAGAATTCCAGGGAGAGCCACCCGCTGAGGATCTTGCGGGACGCCGGGTTGCCGTCGAATTCGTAGTCCAGGCCAACGATGTCGAGATCGGCGAGGCGCGGCAGCAGGTGGCGGGGCGACTCCGCCTTCTCCCAGAACTCGTTGGCGCGGGGACGGACCTCGTCCTCGAGGAACCGGCGGGTGCGCAGGACGGCGGCGTTCTCCTCCTCGGTGAGCAGGCCCTGATAGCCGTACAGGTCGGCTGCGAGGTAGTCCTTGTCCAACGGTCCGAGGGGCTCGTGAGTGCTCATGTCCACGGAGTACCCGCGGAGGCCTCTCACTAGCGGACCGGTTGGCCGCCCTCGCCCGACTCGTACTGCACGGCGACGGTCCGACCCGTGGTCATCGATTCGACCGCGGCGTCCGCGACCAGAGCGGCACGCAGTCCGTCGTGCGCGGTGGCCAACGACGACGGGCCGCCGCCGGCGACCGCGTCGACCCAGGCCTGGAGCTGAAGTCGGTACGCGTCGGCGTAGCGCGGGATCCAGTCCGGCGGGTACTCCACGCCGCGGCGCCGGTCGGAATCGACGACGACCCGCGCCGGCAGCGTGAGGGCCGCGGCGCCCGTCTCACCGACCACCTCGCAGCGCGTGTCGTAGCCGTAGCGGGCGTTGAGGAAGACCTCGACGGTCACCAGCACGTCGGATGCGGTGCGCAGCACCAGGATCTGCGGATCACGACGATCCGGCGAGTGCCGCGAGGACCGGCCGGCGAACCAGGTCACCTCGGTGATCGGCGAGTCCAGCAGCCACGGCAGCACGTCGAGCTCGTGGATGGCCGAATTGGTGATGGTCGCGGCCGAGTCACCGGGACCGGACTGCACGGTGCGAGAGATGCAGTGGGCGGTCAGCGGGGCCCCGAGCTCGCCGGACGTCACGAGTCGGCGCAGGTCCGTGTAGGACGGATCGAAGCGGCGCATGAAGCCGACCGAGACCAGTCCCCGGTCCCCCTCGGCGTCGACGACGCGGCGGCACTCGGCCGCCGTCGGCGCGAGCGGCTTCTCGCACAGCACCGGCTTCCCCGCGTCCAGGGCGGCGAGCACGAAGTCCCGGTGCGTGGAGTCGTGCGACGCGACGACGACGGCATCGACGTCGTCGGCCGCGACGACCGCCCGGGCGTCGTCGACCGCACGCGCGGAACGCATCTCGCCGGCCACCGCCGCGGCGCGCTCGGCGTCGTGGTCGGCGACGACGGTGACGGCCGCCCCGCCGACGCGGCGGTCGAGATTCCGGGCGTGGTCGGCGCCCATGACACCGACCCCGATCACACCGACACGAAGACTCATGGTGCGAGTATGACATCTTATTGTCCTGACAAATGCGTTTCGGGACCCTACGCTGTCGGCAGCCCCGCGCTCCACCGACCTGCGCTCCACCGACCAGAGGACGATCGATGATCACGGCCCTCCCCGCCGCACGCGTTCCCGATCCGCGCGACGCCCCCACGATGCGGTGGGGCATCGTCGGGCCCGGATGGATCGCCGAGCGATTCGCCCGGTCGCTTCGCCGCTTCACCGATCAGCAGGTCACGGCGGTGGCGTCGCGCAGCCTGGACCGCGCGCAGGCCTTCGCCGGCCGTACCGGCATCGACACCGCGTACGGCAGCTACGACGAGCTGTGCGCATCCGACGCCGTCGACATCGTCTACGTCGCCACGCCCCACACCGAACACCGGTCCTGCGCCCTCGGCGCGATCGCCCGGGGCAAGCACGTGCTGGTCGAGAAGCCGCTCGCTCTCGACGCCGCCGGTGCCACCGACATCGCCGACGCCGCCGCGCGTGCCGGCGTCTTCGCCGGGGAGGCGATGTGGACACACTTTCTCCCGAAGTTCGACGTGATCGATTCCGTGCTGTCCTCGGGGATGCTCGGACGGGTGGACACCGTGATCGCCGATCACGGCGAGCATTTCGGCCCCGATCACCGCATCTTCGACCCGACGTTGGCCGGCGGACCGCTGCTCGACCTCGGCACCTACGTGGTCTCCCTCGCGTACACGGTGCTCGGTCCCCCGGCGACGGTGTCCGCCGTCGGGCTTCCGGCGAACGACGAGATCAACGGGCAGATCTCGGCACTGCTCACCGCCGAATCCGGCGCGCACGCCGTCCTCACCACGACCATGACGAGCACCACCCCCACCACCGCGTCCCTCTGCGGGACCGAGGCGACCCTGCACGTCCGCGGGCCGTTCTTCATGCCGGGGCCGTTCACGGTCACCGCGCACTCGGGGGCGAGCGTGACCTACGACGAAGCACCGGGCCTGCAGGTGGACGGGTTGCACTACGCGGCCGTGGACGCCTCCCGCGCGATCGCGGACGGGCGTCTGCAGTCGTCCGTCCACCCCCTCGCCGACGCCGTCGGCACCCTCGCCGTCCTGGACGAGCTGCGCGCGCAGGTCGGGATCGAGTTCCCCGTCTCGAGGTGAACTCGAGGTGTTTTCGGTCTTGTGAGCGCGTCCGACACGGGCCACGCTGAAGTCATGACCTCCACCGCCCCCGCCCCCACTGCCGCCCGAGCCGGCCGGCTGTCCGCAGCCGACTGTCGACTCGACGACTTCCGCGCCCTCGTCGAGCGCACCACCGACCTCGCGGACTACCCGTTCGCCGACGACACCGAGCGCGGCGTGCTCGTCTACGACGCCGCCCGCCTCCGCACCCGCATCACCGACGAGTCCACCCGCGCCGAGATCCAGGACGAGATCGCCCGCGCCCTCCTCGACGGGCCCGGCATCGTCGTGTTCCGTGGCGCGTTCACCGACGAGCACGCCCTCACCGACACCACGGCCTACTTCACCGACACCATCGCGCGTCAGCACGCCGAGGGCTTCGCCGGTGGCGATCACTTCGCGAAACCCGGTGCGAACGACCGCATCTGGTCGGCTCTGCAGAAGTTGTCCGTCGATCGACCCGACCTGTTCGCCCGGTATTACGCCAACGACGTCCTCGCCCTGGTGTCCGAGGCCTGGCTCGGCCCGATGTATCAGGTGACGTCGTCGATCAACGTGGTCAATCCCGGTGGCGCGGCGCAGAATCCGCACCGCGACTATCACCTGGGGTTCATGTCCACCGAGACCGCGGCGGCGTTCCGGGCGCACGTGCACCGCCTCTCCCCAGCCCTCACGCTCCAGGGTGCCGTGGCGCACTGCACGATGCCGATCGAGTCCGGCCCCACCATGTACCTCCCGTACTCCCAGCAGTACGAGCCCGGGTACATCGCGTTCGGACTGCCCGAGTTCCGGGAATTCTTCGCGGACCACTACGTCCAACTCCCGCTCGAGGCCGGCGACGCGGTGTTCTTCAACCCGGCGCTGTTCCACGCCGCCGGCCACAACACCTCCACCGACATCTTCCGCATGGCGAACCTGCTGCAGGTGTCCTCCGCCTTCGGCCGCGCGATCGACAGCGTCGACCGTGACGCGATGGTGTGCGCGCTCTACCCCGAACTGCAGGCCCTGGCCGCCGCCGGACGCGACGACGACGTGCGTGCGGTCGTGGCGGCGTCCGCGGAGGGCTACGCGTTCCCGACCAACCTCGACCTCGACCCGCCCGTGACCGGCATGGCCGGGGAGACCCAGGCCGAGCTGGTGCACCGGGCCCTGCGGGATTCGATGTCCCCGGAGCGCTTCGTCGACGAGGTCCGCGCCCTCACGGCCCGGCACACGCCCTGATCGCTCGGACCGGCACCTCGATCCGGACCGCTCAGACCGGAACGTTGTACGGCGTCACCACGTGCACCGGGGAGGACCCCGTGCGCACCCCCGTCACCGCGCCTGCCGCCTGCATCAACAATCGGCAGGCGCGGTGGACGTCCGCCCGGAGGTCGTGGTGCAACACCGCCGACAACGCCCCCTCGGCGAGCAGGCGTCGATTGTCGGTGTCGAGGTCGTGCGCCACGAACACCCGGCACGGACGGCCCGATCGCGCGAAGGCCCGGACCGTCGCGGCGTTGCCCCCACCGATGGAGTAGACGCCCGCCACCGCGGGATCGCGCCGGAGCGCCTGCGTCACCAGGTCCTCCACGGTCTCGTCCAGTCCGCTGCTCCGGGCGATGTCGACGACGCGCCGCGGCGGTCGGTGCTCGGCGGCGGCGAGATCCCGCAGCGCGCGCCGGAACCCCGCCTCGCGCTCGCCCTCGGCGCGAAACGAATCGTGGCTGAGCGTCACCAGGACGGCGGCGTCCTCGTCCCCGCGCCCGAACCACCGGTCCACCAAGTAGCCTGCCGTCGCCCCGGCCGCCCGATCGTCGATCCCGACGTAGGCGACGCGCGCGCTGGTGGGAATGTCGGACACGTACGTGACGACGGGAATGCCCCCGGCGACGAGGTCGTCGACGGCCGCCGCCACCTCCGGCCGATCGGGCGCCTTGAGGATCACACCGTGCGATCCCCGACCACGAATGCCGGCGAGGGTCGCCACCGCGTCGTCCACCGACTCGGTTTCGCGAAAGTGGAAGCGAGCGCGTACGAGCGCCGGTGCGAGCGTGGGCAATTCGGCTTCGAGCGCCGCGCGGACCTCGGCGCAGAAGCGCTCCGGGGCCTGCATCACGATGTCGACGAAGAACTTCCGGCCGTTCAGGCGCAGTTGCGTGCGCTGCTTGTCGAGGTCCTCGACGGCCTGCTGCACCTCGGCGCGCGTGTCCTCGCGCACCCCCGGCCGACCGTGCAGGACGCGATCGACGGTGGCTTCGCTCAGCCCGGCCTGCTGAGCGATCTCGCGCACCTTGTAGCGATGAGCCACCGCAGTCTCCTCGAGGTGTTTTTGATGTGCTCTGCAGTGTTGTCTCCTCAGCGCTCGACCGCAAGACTCGGACGAGTGCGAGATCTTCTGACGGACCGGGTGGTCCTGGTGAGCGGCGGCACCGCCGGAGTGGGTGCGGCGGTGGTCCGGAGCGCCCTGGCGCACGGTGCGCGCGTGGCGTTCTCGGGGCGTCGTACCGACGTCGGCACGGCCCTCGAGACCGAGCTGCGTGCAGCCGGGCACGACGTTCTCTACGTCGAGGCGGACGTCGCCGACCCGACGCAGGCCCGCACCTCGGTCGAGCGCACCGTCCAGCACTACGGGCGGGTCGACTCGGTCTGCATCAGCGCCGGACTGACCAGCCGGGGGTCGCTGCTCGACACCACGCCCGAGCTGTTCGATCAGCACATGGCCGTCAACCTGCGCGGACCGTTCTTCGTCATGCAGGCCGCCGTCCGCGACATGGTGCGTCGCGGGGCGCCGGGCACGATCGTGTGCATCGGATCGATCTCCGCCCGCGGCGGCCAGCCCTACCTCGCCCCGTACGTCGCCGCGAAGGCCGGGCTCGCCGGACTGACGAAGAACGCCGCGCACGCGCATCGGTTCGACCGCATTCGCATCAACACCCTCGACATCGGCTGGACCGAGACCGAGGGAGAAGCAGTGACGCAGAAGCAGTTCCACGACGCCCCGGACGACTGGGCCGAGCAGGCCGCGGCGCGGCAGCCGATGGGCACCCTCGGACGCCCCGAGGAGATCGCCGACGCCGTCGTCTTCCTGCTCTCGCCGCGCAGCGGCGTGGTCACCGGTTCGGTGATCGAGTGGGACCAGCAGGTCGTCGGGGGTCAGGACTGATGGGCGCACGTATCGGCGTCGTCGGCCTCGGGCGAATCGGTGCCTTCCACTGCGACACGCTCACGGCGCTCGACGGAGTGTCCTCGCTCGTGGTGCTCGACGATCGTCCGGACGTCACCGCGTCCGTCGCGGACCGACACGGCGCCACCGCGGTCACCACGCTCGACGACATGCTGAGCGCCGACCTCGACGGGGTGGTGATCGCCGCGGCGACCCCCGCCCACGCGGCGGTTCTGCTCACCGCCGCTGACGCTGGAGTACCCGTCTTCTGCGAGAAGCCATTGGCGTCCACGGCGGTCGAGAGCGCCGCCGTGGTGGCGGGGCTCGCGGGCTCCGACGTCCCGGTGCAGATCGGGTTCAATCGTCGGTTCGATCCGGCCGTCGCCGCGGCGTATCGAGCCGTGCGGGCCGGCGACTTCGGCGCAGTGCACACCGTTCGCTCCACCACCCTCGACCCCGCACCGCCCCCGGCGGACTACATCGCGGCGTCGGGTGGCCTGTTCCGCGACTGCGCCGTGCACGACTTCGACACCGTCCGATGGATCGTCGGCCGTGAGGTCGTCTCGGTGTTCGCGGCGGGAACCGCGTCCGACGACCCCCGCTTCGTCGCCGCGGGCGACGTGCACACCGCGACCACCCTGCTCACGTTCGACGACGGCACCCTCGGCGTCGTGTCGAACTCCCGGTTCAACGGCCGCGGCTACGACTGTCGGCTCGAAGTGCACGGACGCGCCGACACCGTCGTCGCCGGGTGGGACGACGCCGCGCCCGTCCGCAATCTCGATCCCGCACACGGCGATCGGGGACCACACCCGTTCCCGTCTGCGACACCGCACTCGTTCTTCATGGACCGGTTCGCCGAGTCCTACCGCGCCGAGCTCGCCGCGTTCCTCGACGTCGTCGCCGGCCGACGTCCGTCGCCCTGCACCCCTGCCGACGCGCTGGAGGTGGCCTGGATCGCGGAGGCCGCCGCCGCGTCGCTCCGTCGCTCTGCCCCCGTCACCCTGGAAGAGGTTCGATCATGACCGTTCGTATCGCCGGAGCACCCATCTCGTGGGGCGTCTGCGAGGTCCCCGGCTGGGGCCATCAGATCAGCGTCGACCGCGTGCTGCGCGAGATGCGCGAGGCGGGCCTGACCGCCACCGAGAACGGGCCCGACGGCTTCCTGCCGTCCGATCCGCAGGAGCTCGCGCGGACGCTCGCCGATCACGGTCTCACCTCCGTCGGCGGGTTCGCGCCGGTCCTCCTGCACGAGCGCGGCCACGATCCCGTGCCCGGAATCTCCGGTCTGCTGGACGGGTTCGTCGCCGCGCACGCGGACGTGATCGTGCTCGCCGCGGTGAGCGGGCGCGACGGGTACGACGCGCGCCCGGAACTGACCGACGACGAGTGGACGACGTTGCTGCGCAACCTCGATCGCCTCGCCGCGGCCTCCGCGGAGCGCGGCATCCGGGCCGTCCTCCACCCGCACGTCGGCACCATGATCGAGCAGCGCGACGAGGTCCACCGCGTGCTCGACGGCTCCTCGATTCCCCTCTGCCTGGACACCGGGCACCTGATGATCGGCGGGACCGATCCCGCCGAGCTGGCCCGTCAGGCGTCGTCGCGCATCACGCACACGCACCTCAAGGACGTCGACGCAGCGCTCGCGGCGCGAGTGCAGGCCGGCGACCTGACCTACACCGACGCGGTGCAGGCCGGGATGTACACCCCGCTCGGGACGGGCGACGTCGGCATCGGCGGGGTGGTGGAGACGTTGCTGGACGCCGGGTACGACGGCTGGTTCGTCCTCGAGCAGGACACCATCCTGACGGACGATCCCGCCGACGACGCGGGGCCGGTGCTGGACGTGAAGGCCAGCGTCGCGTATCTGCGCTCGGTGACCGACGCCCGCGTCGTGACCGTGTGAGACCGTGACCGCATGAGGATCGGAATTCTGGGCGCCTCCCGCATCGCGGAGTCCGCGATCGTCGGACCGGCGCACGCCCTCGGGCACCGGCTGGTCACCGTCGCCGCGCGCGACCGGGCGCGGGCCGAGGAGTTCGCGCAGCAGCACGAGGTCGAGCGCGTGTCCGACGACTACGCCGCGGTGCTCGCCGATCCGGAGGTGGACCTCGTCTACAACCCCCTTGCCAACGCCCTGCACGCACCCTGGAACATCCGCGCTCTCGAGGCGGGCAAGACCGTTCTGACCGAGAAGCCGTTCGCCCGCAACGCCGCCGAGGCGCGCGAGGTCGCGGCGGTCGCCGAGCGGACGGGCGGGCGGATCGTCGAGGCGTTCCACTACCTCTTCCACCCGGTGACCCAGCGAGTGTTCGAGATCGCCCGGTCCGGCGAACTCGGCGACCTCACCGGGGTCGAGGTGATCATGGCGATGCCGGAGCCCGACGCCCGGGACCCGCGATGGTCGCTCGAACTCGCGGGCGGGGCGATCATGGACCTCGGGTGCTACGGGCTGCACGTGTGCCGCATGCTGGCCGACGCGGCCGGCGCCGGCGGCGTACCGCGCGTGGTGTCGGCGCAGGCCGAGGAACGCGACCCGGGTGTCGATGCGGCCACCACGATCGACCTCGAGTTCCCCAGCGGCGTCCCGGCCCGCAGCGTCAACTCGATGGTGCATCCGCGTTTCGAGTTCACGATGCGGCTGCTGTTCGCCGCCGGCGAGGTCTTCGCGCACGACTTCATCCGCCCGAACCTCGACGGGCGGGTGTCGGTCACCGACTCCTCCGGCGTCCACGTCGAACGCCTCGACACCCGGCCGACGTACCTCTACCAACTGGACGCTCTCGCAGCACATCTGGAGACCGGGGCGCCCTATCCTCTGGACGTCGACGACGCCGTGGCCACCATGGACCTCGTCGACGACGCCTACCGGGCGGCAGGACTCGCTCCGCGCTAATCGCCGAACGACGAACGCCCCGCACCTCATTCGGTGCGGGGCGTTCGTCCGTGGACGGTGCGCCGAGGTCAGCGGCGCAGTTCGTGCGTGAGCGTCTCGAGCTCGTCGCCGCCGGCCATCTCCTTGGTCAGGTCGTCGAGGCTGATCTCGTCGTAGGTGCAGTCGAGCTTCTGCCGACCGCGGTTGAGCAGAACGAAGTGATCGCCGACCATGTACGCGTGGTGCGGGTTGTGGGTGATGAACACGACGCCGAAGCCCTGTTCCTTGGCCGCCGAGATGTAGCGGAGCACCATGCCCGACTGCTTGACGCCCAGGGCGGCGGTGGGCTCGTCGAGGATCAGCACGCGAGCGCCGAAGAAGATGGCGCGGGCGATCGCCACACACTGACGCTGACCACCCGACAGGGACCCGATGGGGGCGTCCACGTCGGGCAGGTCGATGCCCATCTTGTGCAGCTCTTCCTTGGTGGTGGCGCGCATCGCCGCGGCGTCGAGGGCGCGAAACGGCCCCTTGCGCAGCTCCTGGCCGAGGAAGAAGTTGCGCCACACCGGCATCAGCGAGACCACGGCGAGGTCCTGGTAGACCGTTGCGATGCCCTTGTTCAGCGCGTCCTTCGGCGAATCGAACCGGGTCTCCTCGCCGTCGACGAGCAGCTGCCCTTCGCTCTGCTGGTGCAGTCCGGCCATGATCTTGATCAGGGTGGACTTGCCGGCGCCGTTGTCGCCGAGGACACCGGTCACCTCGCCGGCGCCGACGCGCAGGTTGATGCCGGACAGGGCGATGATGTTGCCGTAGGACTTGCCGACGTCCTTCAGCTCGATCAAGGGGGTCTTCCCGCCGCTGCCGTGATCCGACGGCTCCCGGGTGGGGGTTTCGGAGATGGTGGTCATCTTGGGTCACCTCTTGGCTGCGTAGGAGCGGAAGGAATTGTTGGCCACGACCGCGAACAGCAGCATCGCGCCGAGGAAGAACTTGAACCAGTCGGGGTTCCAGCCGGCGTAGACGATGCCCTGGTTGGTCATGCCGAAGATGAACGCGCCGATCATGGCGCCGACGGTGGTGCCGAAACCGCCGGTGAGCAAGCAGCCACCGATGACAGCGGCGATGATGTAGAGGAACTCGTTGCCCACGCCCTGACCGGACTGCACGGTGTTGAAGGCGAACAGCAGGTGCATGCCGACGAACCAGGCGCAGAACGCGACGAACATGAACAGGCCGATCTTGACCTTGGTCACCGGGACGCCGATCGCCCGCGCGGAGTCCTGGTTGCCGCCGACGGCGAAGATCCAGTTCCCGATCCGCGTCTTCATCAGCACGAACGTCGACATCAGGGTGAACAGCACCCACCACAGGACGGTCACGCGGATGGAGACACCGCCGATGGTGAACGACGAGGCGAAGACGGCCTTGGCGGAATCGAAGCCCTGCATGTTCGAGATCGACTGCGTGGCCACCTGTCCCGTGACGAGCTTGGTCACGGCGAGGTTGATGCCGGTGAGCATGAGGAAGGTCGAGAGCGTGATGAGGAAGGACGGGATCTTCGTCTTCATCACCAGGTAGCCGTTGAGAAACCCGACGCCGAGGGCCAGGCCGAGGGCGAGGAGCGATCCCAGCCAGACGTTGAGGTGCAGGTTGTAGGCCAGCATCGAGGCGGCGATGGACGAGAAGGTCACGGCCACACCGGTGGAGAGGTCGAACTCGCCGCCGATCATCAGCAGGGAGACGCCGATGGCCATGATGCCGATCGTGGAGGAGGCGTACAGCACCGTGGCCAGTGCCTCCGGCGACCGGAACGGTGGAGCCACGATCGCGAAGAAGACGAAGATGATGATCGCGCCGAACAGGGCGCCGATCTCGGGACGAACGAGCAAGCGCTGGAACGGCTTCTGCTTCCGCACGCGCTCGTCGGTCACGACGGTGTGTTTCGACGGATCCAGATCGGCCTGGGTGGTCATGGGAGGTCCTTCCGTGCTGGGCGACACCCGGCGGCGACGAGGGTCTGCCGCCGGGTGTCGGGAATCAGCGAGTGCCGTTCCGGGCGTACTCGGCGACGGCGTCGATGTTGGAGGAATCGATGAACGCGGGGCCGGTCAGAACCGGGGTGCCGCCACCGATGGTGTTGCCGTTGTTCAGGTAGAGCCAGAGCGAGTCGACGGCGAGGTAGCCCTGGAGGTAGGGCTGCTGGTCGACGGCCCAGGCCACGTCACCGGCTTCGATGGCGTCGACCAGGGCGGAGTTGGTGTCGAAGGTGACGACGGTGGCGTTGCTGCCGGCGTTGGCCTTGGACTGCACCGCGGTGAGCGCGATCGGGGCGCCGAGGGCGACCACGTGGTCGATGGACGGATCCTGCTGCAACTTGGCGGTGATGGTCGCCTCGACGGACGGCATGTCCTTGCTGTTGACGTTGAGGATCTCGGTGGAGCCGCCCGTGAAGCCCTGCGTCACACCGGCGCACCGGGATTCGAGCGCGACCTGGCCCTGCTCCTGGATGATGCAGAGGGTCTTCTTGGCACCCTCGGAGGTCAGGCGCTCACCCACGGCCCGGCCGGCGATGGTCTCGTCCTGACCGAAGTACTGGCCGACGCCCTGCGCCTTCCAGTCGTCGTACCCGGAGTTGAAGGCCACCACGGGGATTCCGGCGGCCTCGGCGGCCTGCACGGCCGGCGCCATGGCGTCGGGCTTGGCCAGGGTGACCGCGATGCCGTCGACGTCGGAGTCGATCGCGCTCTGGACCAGGTTGGCCTGGTTGGGCGCCTCGGGGTCGGCCGAGTAGCGCAGCTCGATGTTGTCCTTCGCCGCGGCGGCTTCCGCACCCTTGCGGATGAGGTCCCAGAACGTGTCACCGGGAACCTCGTGGGTGATCATCGCGATGGTGGCGCGAGGGGTGTCGACGGTGCCGCCCCCACCCTCGCCGCCGCCACTGGATTCCGGTGCGCCCCCCGTGCTCGAGCACGCAGCGACGGACACGGCGACGACAGCGCCGAGCGCCAGTGCGGCACCCCGACGCCCGACGGCCCGGCCGCCACTGGTCGTACCCTGACGAACCTTCATTGATTGTCCTCTCGGAAAATGCGGGTCGGCTCGCTCGAGAGAAGGAGCCTGGCTCACTCGCCTGGAGTAGATGTAATACCGGTCACACCGGAATGTCAATACTTTGTTCGGACATTAGGACTGCAGCGGCTCACATGCGGGGAGCCGTCCAGGAGCCCGATTCGACCGACTCGACCATCGCGTCGAGGACCGCCGCACTCCGCACCGCGTCCTCGACGGTCGCCCCCAGCGGCCGACCGTCGTGAACGGACTGCAGGAAGTTGCGCGCCTCGATCACCTTGAGGTCGTCGTAACCCATCGCGGACGCCGACCCCGGCTGGAACGCGGCGTAGTCCCCCGCGCCCGGGCCGACGAACACCGTGGACATCGCCTGGTCCTGATAGGCGGTACCGCGGCCGACGACGAGCTCGTTCATCCGGCGAAAGTCCCACGTCACGGCGCCGGCCGTCCCGTGGATCTCGAAGCCGTACGCGTTCTGTTCGCCGACCGCGACGCGGCTGGCCTCGAGCGTCGCCCGCGCACCGGAGACCAGGCGCAGCTGCGCGCTCGCGTAGTCCTCGTTCTCGACCGGGCCCCGCTCACCGCCGCTGACGCGACTGTGACCGCTGGTCGCCCCGGTAGGCCGGGCGCGCTCGGGAACGAAAACCGCGGTGTCGGCGACCAGACTGCCGATGTCCCCGAGCAGGAACCACTCGAGATCCGCTGCGTGCGAGGCGAGGTCGCCGAGCACACCGTTGCCTCCACGGGCACGCTCGAAGCGCCAACTCAGCGCGCCGTCCGGGTGCGCGGCGTAGTCGCTGAAGAACCGGAACCGCGCGTGGGTCAGCGTGCCCAGCTCGCCCGCGGCGATCATCTCGCGCGCTCGGTCGACGGCCGGGGCGTTGCGATAGTTGAAGCCGACGGCAGTGCGCACGTTCGCGGCGGCGGCGGCCTCGGCCACCGCAGCGGCGTCGTCGCGGGTCAGACCGACGGGCTTCTCGATCCACAGATGCTTGCCCGCGCGAGCGACGGCGGTGCCGATCTCCCGGTGCAGGAAATTCGGCGCCGTGACCGACACCGCCTCCACGTCGGGATCGGTGACGACGTCGTGCCAGTCGGTGGTGTGTCCGGCGAAGCCGAAGACCTCGGTGGCCTCGGCAGCACGGCCGGGCACGTCGTCGGCCACGGCGGCGAGGACCGGAGTCAGCGGCAGATCCGGGAAGTGGTGGCGCACTCGGGCGTAGGCCTGCGTGTGCACGCGACCCATCCAGCCGAAACCGATGACACCGACGCGAAGTGGACGAGAGGACATGGTAGGGAACACCTTTCGGGAAGTCGGGGACGGCCGAGCACAGGACGGTCCGGGCACGGCCGAGCACCCGTCGGGACACGACGGGGTGGATGCCGACCGCGTCAGCGGTCGACGAGGGTGGTCTCGAAGTTGTAGCGGGAGGCGCGGTAGACGTGGACGCCGTACTCGACGACCTTGCCGGAATCGTCGAAGGCGGTGCGGTTCATGGTGAGCAACGGAGCGCGGAGCTTCTCGTCGAGCAACTCGGCCTCCTCACGGCCGGCCGACTTGGCGCCGATCCGTTGTCGAGCCAGACGGACGTGCACACCCTTGGTACGCAGCGACTGGTAGAGCCCCTGCGCCTCCAGTTCGGCGGGCTCCGGAGCGAGGTCGAGAGGGAGATAGTTGGTCATCAGCGCGAGCGGCTCGCCCTGCGTGCTGCGCAGTCGTGCGATCGTGACCACGGTTTCGTCCGGGCCGATGTTGAGTTCGCGCGCCACCTCGTCCCCCGGCAGACCGACGGAGTACTCGAGCAGCTTGGTACTCGGGTGCTGTCCCGCGCGGGCCAGGTCGTCGAACAGCGACGTGAGCTCGACCGGACGGTGCACGGGGCTCTGCACCACCTGCGTTCCGACGCCACGCTTGCGGACGAGCAGGCCTTTGTCCACCAACTCCTGGATCGCCCGACGGGTGGTCGGCCGGGAGAGGTTGAGCCGTTCCGCCAGGGCCAACTCGTTCTCGAAGCGGTCACCCGGCGCGAGCTGCCCGGAGAGAACGGCCTCCTCGATGGCGCGGGCGAGCTGGTAGTACAGCGGGACGGGGCTGGATCGGTCCAACTCCACGGCCAGCTGCGGCGCGCTGAGCGGGTGGTTCACTCGGTCTCCGATCGACAGCGAGACGAGGCGTGGTCACCTCGGGATGCGGACTCGACCGTGACGCAGCGCACCGTCGAGTGGTGTGAGTGTAGGTGATCCGCGCCGATATGACATCAAGTTAGAATGTCAGGACAAACTGTTGACATTCCGGTGTGGTGCGGCGCACAGTAGTCGCGGGCCGTATCCGCTCACCGTTTACCGACACCGCCGACCCACACCCCGGGAGATCACGTGACCACAGCCGCACCCGACACGCCGCACGCCGGATTCGACGTCCTGGCCATCGGGCGCAGCGGTGTCGACATCTACCCGCTGCAGACCGGGGTCGGCCTCGCGGACGTGACCACGTTCGGCAAGTTCCTGGGCGGCAGCGCCGCCAACGTCGCCGTCGCCGCAGCGCGCCTCGGCCGGCGCAGCGCCCTGATCTCCGGGTCCGGCGACGATCCCTTCGGACGCTACGTGCGCGGCGAGCTCGAGCGCCTCGGCGTCGACGCGTCGTTCGTCGTCACCGATCCCGCCCACGCCACGCCCGTCACCTTCTGCGAGATCTTCCCGCCGGACGATTTCCCGCTGTACTTCTACCGGAAGCCGACGGCCCCCGACCTGCAGATCCGCCCCGACGACATCGACGCCGACGCCGTGCGGGCGGCCGCGCTCTACTGGTCCACGGTCACCGGACTGTCCGAAGAGCCGAGCCGCAGTGCGCATTTCACGGCGTGGGACGCCCGCGGTCGGGCGCCGCTCACCGTGCTCGACCTCGACTACCGGCCCATGTTCTGGGACTCCCCCGCCGCCGCGACGGAGCAGGTCCAGCGCGCCCTCGCGCAGGTCACCGTCGCCGTCGGCAACCGCGAGGAGTGCGAGGTGGCCGTCGGTGAGACCGATCCCGATCGCGCGGCCGACGCCCTCCTCGACCTCGGCCTGGATCTGGCCATCGTCAAGCAGGGCCCGCGGGGCGTGCTCGGCAAGACCCGCACCGAGCGGGTCGAGGTCCCGCCGAACCCCGTCGACGTGGTCAACGGACTCGGCGCGGGCGACAGCTTCGGCGGATCGCTCTGCCACGGCCTGCTCGCCGGCTGGCCGCTCGAGAAGATCCTGCGTCACGCCAACGCCGCCGGCGCCATCGTCGCCTCCCGGCTCGAATGCTCCACCGCCATGCCCACCGCGGACGAAGTCGCCGCACTCGCGGACGCGTCCGCAGCCGACCCGACGGAGCCCGCCCATGTCTGACACCGTCCTCACCGACACCGAATCCCGCGAGACCGACTCGGCCGCACCGACTCTCGGCGCGACGCCCGCCGCCCGGACCTACGCCGACGTGACCGCGGTGCGCGCGAGCGACCCCGGCGCGATCGAGCGCGCCTGGGCCACCCGCACCACGCGGCCCACCGTCCGCGGCAACGGCCGACTGATGATCGTCGCCGCCGACCACCCGGCGCGCGGAGCGCTGTCGGTCGGCTCGAACGCCACCGCGATGAACAGCCGCACCGAGCTGCTCGACCGACTGCGCACGGCGCTCGCGAACCCCGGCGTCGACGGCGTGCTCGCGACGGCCGACATCCTCGACGATCTCGTGCTCCTCGGCGCGCTCGAGGACAAGGTGGTGTTCTCGTCGATGAACCGCGGCGGACTGGCCGGCGCGTCGTTCGAACTCGACGACCGCATGACCGGAGCCACGGCCGCCTCCACCGCCAAGGCCCGGATGAACGGCGCCAAGATGCTCAACCGCGTCGCGCTCGACGATCCGGGGACGCTGTCGATGATGACCGCGACGGCGCGAGCCGTCGACGAGCTCGCCGCCCACGGCCTGATCGCGATGCTCGAGCCGTTCCTCAGCCGCCGTGAGGGCGGCAAGGTGGTCAACGACCTGTCCACCGATGCCGTCATCAAGAGCATGCACGTCGCTCAGGGTCTCGGGTCGACGTCGTCGCACACGTGGCTCAAGCTGCCCGTCGTCGCCGACATGGAGCGCGTCATGGACGCGACCACCCTGCCGACGCTGCTGCTCGGCGGCGACCCGCAGGAGGCGCCCGAGGAAACGTTCGCCAGTTGGTCGCGCGCGCTGGAGATTCCGGCCGTGCGCGGACTCATCGTCGGGCGCACCCTGCTCTACCCCCGCGACGGTGACGTGGCCGCGGCCGTCGACACCGCCGTGACGATGGTGCGGTGACGGCCGTGAACTCCGAGTACTACATCCCGGTCGGCGCCTCCGCCGACGCCCCGTTCGACGTGGTGGTCACACCCGAGTCGGCCGGCTGGAGCGAGTCGAGCCTGCGCACGCTGCGCCTCGCGGCCGGCGAGTCCGCCGAGCTCGAGTCCGGTGACGACGAGATCATGGTGGTGCCGCTGTCCGGCTCGGCCACGGTCACCTGCGACGGCGAGACGGTCGACCTGGCCGGTCGCGCCACGGTGTTCGACGGCCCGTCCGATTTCGCCTACGTCGGGCGGGACTCGTCGTACGCCGTCGCCAGCACCTCGGGTGGTCGCTTCGCTCTGTGCGGTGCCCGCGCGCGGACGCGGCTGCCGTTCCGGTACGTGCCGGCGAGCGACGTCGCGGTCGAGCTGCGTGGGGCGGGCAACTGCAGCCGCGAGGTCCACAACTTCGGGACCGCGGACACCTTCGAGGCGGACTCGCTCATCGCCTGCGAGGTGGTCACGCCGGGCGGCAACTGGTCCTCCTACCCCGGGCACAAGCACGACGAGAACACCGAGCACGAGTCCGCCCTCGAGGAGATCTACTACTTCGAGATCGCCGACGGCCCCGACGGATCCGCCGGCTTCGGCTACCACCGCGTGTACGGCACCCCCGAGCGACCCATCGAGGTGCTCGAGGAAGTCCGCACGGGCGACGTGGTCCTCGTACCCCACGGCTACCACGGGCCGTCCGTGGCCGCGCCGGGATACCACATGTACTACCTGAACGTCATGGCCGGACCGGGCGGCGAACGCGCCTGGAACATCGTCGACGACCCCGAGCACACCTGGATCCGCGGCACCTGGACCGACCAGCAGGTCGACCCCCGACTCCCGCTCGAGCCGCATCGGACCCCCACCACCCCACCTCGAGGAGCATGACCGTGGTCTCCACCGCACCCATCTCGGCGAGCAAGACCGAGAACGCCGAAACGACCGTCCGCCTGACGGTCTCGCAGGCGGTCGTGAGATTCCTGGCCGCCCAGTACGTCGAACGGGACGGCGAGCGTGCCCGATTCTTCGCGGGCGCATTCGGGATCTTCGGACACGGCAACGTCGCCGGCCTGGGCCAGGCTCTGCTGCAGGCGGAGATCGACGCGCACGAGTCCGGCACCGAGCCCGCCCTGCCGTACGTCCTGGGCCGCAACGAACAGGCCATGGTGCACAGCGCAGTCGCCTACGCGCGGCAGAAGGACCGGCTGCAGACCTGGGCCGTCACCGCGAGCGTCGGCCCAGGCTCGACCAACATGCTCACCGGCGCCGCCCTCGCCACGATCAACCGACTGCCGGTGCTCCTACTGCCGGCGGACACGTTCGCCACCCGGGCCAGTGCACCGGTGCTCCAGGAACTCGAGCTCCCCGCGAGCGGCGACGTCACCGTCAACGACGCGTTCAAGCCGCTGTCGCGGTACTTCGATCGCGTGTGGCGACCCGAGCAGCTGCCCGCCGCGTTGATCGGTGCGATGCGCGTGCTCACCGACCCCGTGGAGACGGGCGCCGCCACCGTCGCCATTCCGCAGGACGTGCAGGCCGAGGCGTTCGACTGGCCGGAGTCGCTCTTCGCCGAGCGCACCTGGCACGTCGGCCGGACACTGCCCCAGAGCGACTCGATCGAGCGCGCCGCGGCCGTGATCCGCAGCGCGCGCCGTCCGCTGATCGTGGCGGGCGGCGGCGTGATCTACTCCGGCGCCACCGACGCCCTGGCCGCGTTCTGCGAGCGAACCGGCGTTCCGGTGGGACAGAGTCAGGCCGGCAAGGGCGCCCTCCCCTACGACCACCCGCAGTCCGTCGGCGCGATTGGGTCCACCGGGACGACCGCCGCGAACGCCCTCGCCACCGAGGCCGACGTCGTCATCGGAATCGGTACGCGCTACAGCGATTTCACCACGGCCTCGCGCACGGCGTTCACGAACCCGTCGGTGCGCTTCGTCAACGTCAACGTCGCGACCCTCGACACGGTCAAGCAGGGCGGCGTGTCCGTCGTCGCCGACGCCCGTGAAGCGCTGAGCGCGCTGACCGCTGCGCTCGGCGACTGGTCCGTCGACGACGACTACCGCACGCGCGCCGCGGAACTCGCCGCGCAGTGGGAGGACACCGTGTCCTCGGTGTTCGCCGTGGAGGACACGTCGGCGCCGCTGAACCAGAACCAGGTCATCGGCCTGGCCAACACCCTCTCCGACCCGCGCGACGTCGTGGTCTGCGCCGCCGGCTCCATGCCCGGCGACCTCCACAAGCTGTGGCGCAGCCGCGATCCCAAGGGCTACCACGTCGAGTACGGCTTCTCGTGCATGGGCTACGAGATCGCCGGCGGCATCGGCGCCAAGATGGCGGAGCCGGACCGGGACGTGTTCGTCATGGTCGGCGACGGCTCCTACCTCATGATGGCGACCGAACTGGTCACCGCCGTGCAGGAAGGCGTCAAGGTCATCGTGATCCTGGTGCAGAACCACGGTTTCGCCTCCATCGGCTCCCTCTCGGAATCGCTCGGCAGCCAGCGATTCGGTACGGCCTACCGGTACCGGGACGGCCAGGGTCGTCTCGACGGAGACCTGCTTCCGGTCGATCTGGCGGCCAACGCGGCCAGCCTCGGCGTCGACGTCGTCCGCGTGACCACCGGCTCGGAGTTCACCGACGCCGTCAAGGCCGCCAAGGCGAGCGAAACCTCGACCGTCATCCACGTCGAGACGGACCCCCGCATCGCCGCACCGGACTCCGAGTCCTGGTGGGACGTCCCGGTGTCGGAGACGTCGACCCTCGAGTCCACACGGACCGCCTACGCCACCTACGAGCGGTGGAAGCGCATCCAGCGTCCGTATCTGCGCCCGTCCGAGTGACCCGTTCTTCCTTCCCAGCACATCAGGCACAACCAGTCCCGAAAGGCTTCACCATGAGCGTCATCCGCGTCGGTTCCGCCCCGGATTCCTGGGGCGTGTGGTTCCCCGAGGATCCGCAGCAGACCCCGTACGAGCGATTCCTCGACGAGGTCTCCGCGTCCGGATACGAGTGGATCGAACTCGGCCCCTTCGGCTACCTGCCCACCGACCCGCAGAAGCTCACGGCGGAACTCGAGGCTCGGAACCTGAAGCTGTCCGCCGGCACGGTCTTCGAGCATCTCCACCAGGACGACGCGTGGGACGCGGTCTGGACGCAGATCGAGGACGTCGCCAAGTTGACCGCCGCCGTCGGCGGCAAGCACGTCGTCGTCATCCCCGAGATGTGGCGCGACCCGTCCACGGGCGCCGTCCTGGAGGACCGGAACCTCACCGCCGACCAGTGGCGCAAGAAGACCGAGGGCATGAACGAGCTCGGCAAGCGGATGTTCGAGCAGTACGGCGTCAAGGCGCAGTACCACCCGCACGCCGACAGCCACGTCGACACCGAGGAGAACGTCTACCGCTTCCTCGACGGCACCTCGAGCGAGTTCGTGAACCTCTGCCTCGACACCGGCCACATCAGCTACTGCGGCGGCGACAACATCGCCATCATCGAGCGCGCTCCCGAGCGCATCGGGTACCTCCACCTCAAGCAGGTCGACGAAGCGGTGCGCGACAAGGTGCTCGCCGAGGACCTGCCGTTCGGCGAGGCGGTCCGGCTGGGCGCGATGACCGAACCGCCCCTGGGTATTCCGGCGATGCCGCCGCTGCTCGAGACCGTCGAGCGGCTCGCGACCGAGGGCCGGCTGACCGCCGATCTCTTCGCGATCGTCGAGCAGGACATGTACCCCTGCGAGGTCGACGCTCCCCTGCCCATCGCGCAGCGCACCCGAAAGTACCTCGGCTCCTGCGGCGTTCCCGCCGTCACCTTCTCCTGACACCTCCTTCCAGAACGGACGTCCCTGAAGTGAATTCCGAACTCCGCATCGCCGTCCTCGGTGTCGGGCGCATGGGCGCCGACCACGTCCAGCGCATCACCCGGACCATCTCCGGCGCTCGCGTCGCCGTCGTCAACGACTACGTCACCGAGCGGGCCCGCGAGATCGCCGACACCGTCCCCGGTGCCCGCGTGGTCGAGGACCCCATCGACGCCATCGCCGATCCCGAGGTCGACGCCGTCGTCCTCGCCACCCCCGGCCCCACGCACGAGAAGCAGCTGCTGGCGTGCCTCGAGCACGGCAAGCCCGTGATGTGCGAGAAGCCGCTGACGACGTCCGTCGAGACGTCGCTCGAGGTGGTCCGGGCGGAAGCCGCGACCGGCAAGAAGCTGATCCAGGTCGGCTTCATGCGCCGTTTCGACCGCGAGTACGAGCAGCTCAAGGCGCTCCTCGACTCCGGCGACCTGGGCCGCGCCCTCGTGGTGCACTGCGCGCACCGCAACCCCGAGGTGCCGCCCCACTTCGACAGCGCCATGATCGTGCGCGACTCGCTGGTGCACGAGGTCGACGTCGCCCGGTTTCTGCTGGACGAGGAGATCACGAAGATCCAGATCATCGCTCCGTCGGCCAATCCCGCTGCGCCGGAGGGACTTCGAGATCCGCAGATCGCGATCTTCACCACCGAGTCCGGCCGGCACGTCGACGCGGAGGTCTTCGTCACCACGGGCATCGCCTACGAGGTCAGGACCGAAGTGGTCGCCGAGCGCGGCAGCGCCATGATCGGCCTCGACGTCGGCCTCGTGCGGACGTCCGCACCCGGCGTCCGCGGCGGCACCATCACCCCGGGCTTCGTCAAGCGGTTCGGTCAGGCGTACGACGTGGAGATCCAGCGGTGGGTCGACGCCGTGCACGCAGGCGCCGAGACGGGCAACTACGTCGGCGGTCCCGGCGCCTGGGACGGGTACGCCGCCGCCGCGGTCTGCGAAGCCGGTGTGCTCTCCCTCGAGTCCGGTGAGCCCGTGGCGGTCGACATGGTCGCCCGCGCCGACATCTCGGGAGCGTGACCATGAAGGTCGCTCTCGATCCCACCCCGTTCCATCACGAGCACTCGCTGCTGGAGCTGCCGGGCGTCGTCGCCGAGCTGGGGTACGAGTGGCTGCAGCTCACCCCGCACGTCGACATGATCCCGTTCTTCAACCACCCCAAGGCGAACGACGATCTGGTCAGGCGTTTCCGACGGGCCTGCGACGACGCCGGGGTCGGCATCGCCTCGGTCCTGCCGGTGCTGCGATGGTCCGGACCCGACGAGGACGCGCGGGAAGCGGCGGTGCGGTACTGGAAGCGCGCCATCCAGATCACCGTCGACCTCGGGGTGCAGCGGATGAACACCGAGTTCAGCGGCCGGCCCGAGAAGGCCGAGGAATCCGAGCGGGCGTTCTACCGGTCGATGGAGGAGTTGCTGCCGATCATCGAACGGGAGGGACTCGACATCCTGATCGATCCGCACCCCGACGACTTCGTCGAGGAAGGGCTCGCGGCGATGCGGGTGATCCGCGGGGTCAACTCGCCGAACCTGGGCATGGTGGTGGTCGCCTGCCACCAGTTCCACATGGGCGGCGACCTGGATCGGATTCTCGACGAGGCCGGCGACATGATCCGCCTGGTGCACGTCGCCGACACGATGGACCACCACCGCTCCCACGGCCTGCGCTACATCACCAACCCGCCCGGCAATCCCGTTCGGGTGCACCAACATCTGAAGATCGGCGACGGCGACGTCGACTGGGACCAGTTCTTCGGTGGTCTCGACCGCATCGGGTTCTACGACCGCGACACCGTCATGGTGTCGAGCGTCTTCGCCGAGAACGAGAACGCGCGGGAGGTCTCCCGCTATCAGCTGCAGACGATGACCGACCACGTCGCGAAGTACGGAAAGTAGGAATTGTCATGACCACGAACACCATCGGGCACTGGGTGGACGGCAAGCCGTTCGCCGGCACGTCCGACCGCACGGCCGAGGTCACCAACCCCGCCACCGGTGAGGTCACCGGCCGGGTCGCCCTGGCCGACCTCGACGACGCCCGCGCCGTCATCGCCGCCGCCGCCTCGGCGTTCCCCGCCTGGCGCGACACCTCACTGGCCAAGCGCACCCAGATTCTGTTCGCCTTCCGCGAGCTGCTCAACGCCCGCAAGGACGAACTCGCCGCCATCATCACCAGTGAGCACGGCAAGGTCCTCTCCGACGCCCTCGGCGAGATTTCCCGCGGCCAGGAAGTCGTCGAATTCGCCTGCGGCATCCCCCACCTGCTCAAGGGTGGCTTCACCGAGAACGCCTCCACCAAGGTCGACGTCTTCTCCATCCGCCAACCCCTCGGCCCCGTCGGGATCATATCCCCTTTCAACTTCCCCGCCATGGTGCCGATGTGGTTCTTCCCCGTCGCCATCGCCTGCGGCAACACCGTCGTCCTCAAGCCCAGCGAGAAGGACCCCACCGCCAGCATCTGGCTCGCCGAACTGTGGAAGGAAGCGGGCCTGCCCGACGGCGTCTTCAACGTCCTCCAGGGCGACAAGCTCGCCGTCGACGAAATGCTCGAGAGCCGGGCGATCAAGTCGATCAGCTTCGTCGGCTCCACCCCCATCGCCGAGTACGTCTACTCCACCGGCACCGCGAACGGTAAGCGCGTGCAGGCCCTCGGCGGCGCGAAGAACCACGCCATCGTCCTGCCCGACGCCGACCTCGACCTCGCCGCCGACGCCATGGTCAACGCCGGCTTCGGCTCCGCCGGGGAGCGCTGCATGGCCATCTCCGCCCTCGTTGCCGTCGGTGACGTCGCCGACGACCTCGTCGCGAAGATCGTCGAGCGCACCACCCCCCTGCGCACCGGCGACGGCACCCGTGGCTCCGACATGGGCCCCCTGGTGACCAAGGCACACCGCGACAAGGTCGCCTCCTACGTCGACGCCGGCGAGAAGGACGGCGCCACCGTCGTCGTCGACGGCCGCGGCGTCCAGGCCGACGGCGACCCCAACGGGTTCTGGCTCGGCCCGACGCTGCTCGACCACGTCACCCCCGAGATGAGCGTCTACACCGACGAGATCTTCGGACCCGTCCTGTCGGTGGTGCGCGTCGAGACCTACGACGACGCACTGCAGCTGATCAACGACAACCCCTACGGCAACGGCACCGCCATCTTCACCAACGACGGCGGCGCCGCCCGACGGTTCCAGAACGAAGTGGAAGTCGGCATGGTGGGCATCAACGTCCCGATCCCGGTTCCCATGGCGTACTACAGCTTCGGCGGCTGGAAGAACAGCCTCTTCGGCGACACCCACGCCCACGGCACCGAGGGCGTCCACTTCTTCACCCGCGGCAAGGCCGTCACCGCCCGCTGGCTCGACCCCAGCCACGGCGGCATCAACCTCGGCTTCCCCCAGAACGACTGAGCCACAGCACCACCGGCAGCCGCACCTCGATCGCGAGGTGCGGCTGTCGGCATACGCGGGCCCCTCAGAACGGGGGTGGGGTGTCGTCCGGTGGGATGACCCTGCGGAGTCGGTTGCGATTCCGTTCCTGTCGTCGGCGGGCGTGTTTCTGCTCGGTGCGTGGGGCGGGTCGGGTGCGTTCGGTGAGGCCCGGTTTTGATGGTCGGGTCTCGGGTGGGTCGCCGAAGGCGATGGCGTCGAGTCCGGGGTGGACGTCGTGTCCGGTGAACGCCGGTCCGAGGACGGTGCGCCCGTCGGGGATGGTGATGGTCCGGATCAATCGGCTCGGGTCGGCCGGGTCGGGGTACTGATCGTCGACGAAGTCCCCGAACGTCTTGAGCAGGTGGTGGAAACGGCACTTGGCTCCGAGTCCGGTCGCGCTGGTACGCCCGCCCCGCTCGGGATGGGTGTGGTCGTATTCGGTGATGTGGTCGAGGTCGCCGTCCCACGCGGGTCGGTTGCAGCCGGGCCAGGTGCAGAACAAATCCCGGGCACGGATGTACGCGTCGAGGGCGGCGGAAGGCCGGTACGGGCTCGACGGTTGCGTCGCCGGCAGTGGGGTGTCGGTGCCGTCACCGAGTGGGCGGATGATCGTGCGGGGGTCGGCGGCGAGGTCGCGGACGTGGGCGCCGGAGATGACCCCGATCCCGGGGAGGAATCCGACGCCGTCGACGAAGTCCAAGCCCATGGGTTCCTCGCACCCGGCGGAGGCATCGGAAGTGACGTCTGCCTCGTCGTCCGCGGTGACGTTCTGCCAATTCGACGACACCGACTGCGGTGCAATCGGTTCCGAGTCGGACGGTTCCGGTGCCACCGTCACGGCCGAGGTGCTCTCATCCGGTCGCGGCAGGTGCTGGGTCGACCGGCACACCCGCTCGGCCTTCGGCGCCGGGACGGAGCCGTCTAGGGTGGTGGTGTCGGTGACCAGATGGATCACGATCCGCGGAGAATTCGCCGCGAACTTCTCCACATCGACGCTCTTGTAACGGCAGTCGGTGATGGGGCGGTCGCAGTCGCACCCGAACTCGGTTCGGGTGACCAACGCGTAATGCGCATCGGACGCCCGCGCGGCCTTGGAGCGGGTGTCCTTCGGGCACACCTGCGCAGCCAACCTCGTCACGGACGCGTGGAGCGCGACGATGTCCTCCGCCGGCCGGGTGTCCGTCGCCGACGCCAAGCCGTCACGGCCGATCTCGAGGGTGAACTCCCGATTCCGCTTCGCCTTCTCCCGCCGGGCGCGGACGGCATCGGGATCACGGCGGTCGACCATCGTGTCGACCATGGCCTCCATCCGCGCCGGCGACCACGACCCGGGTCTGCGGAGGGCGCGGGCGATGTCGGCGTCCACCAACGCGGCGTAGCACTGCCCTTCGATGAGTTCGGTGCGGGAGACGATGGTGCGGATGTGATGCGGGGTGACCACCCCGTCCCGCAAACATTCCGCCACCCGAGGGAGTCGATCCCGCAGGGCGACGGCGTCGGTGAGCAGGGTGCGGGCAGCCCCCTGCGTGATCGACATGGTGGTGGCGATGGTGGCGGCGCAGCGGGTGTGCGCGTCGAGCTCGCGGCGGTCCTCGTCTTCGAACGGTTCCACGAGTTCGGCGTGCATGGCGGCGGCGAGCTGGTACTCGAACCACTTCAGGTACGCGACGCCGGCGGCGGCGTGGACCAGCGCGTCCAGCGCCTGCGACGCAGGAAGGTCGGTGGTAGCGGGCAGACCCAGGGCAGCGTGATCGAGCGCCGCCCACGGAACGGCACCTGCCCCCACCTGCACACCCGCCATACCGTCGACCCCCCAGTCGCTCGTATGTTCGAGTGTACCGCCACCCACCGACACGGTCCATGACACGTACGCACGAAACCTGACCGCACCACCTCCCCAGGACCCTCCGGACCGGCACCTACGCTCGACGGCGATGACCACGTATCGACGGCTGACCGCGGCACTCGCGGTCGGCGCACTCCTGGCGCTCGGCACACCGGCGGCAGCCCAGCCGGCAGCAGCTCAACCGGTGGCCCCGCCGACCACCACACTGTTCGCGACCCCCAGCACCGACTCGTGCCCGCACCGCGAGACGCCGCCCCCGGCCATCGATGCGTCGGAGGTGCCGGTTGCCGGATCGACCGCACCCGTACCGGTTCCCGTGCCCGACGCACCCGTCGGCGGCGACGAGCTCGGCGCCTGCGGCGTGATCGTGGCCGACGGCGCCCCGCCCGTCCCCGCCGACATCTCGGCGACCGCCTGGACGGTCTCGGACCTCGACACCGGGGCGGTCATCGCCGCCAAGGACCCGCACGGCCGCTACCGGCCGGCGAGCACCATCAAGGTGCTCCTCGCGCTCGTCGCGCTCGATTCCCTGGACCTCGACACGCGCGTGACGGCGACCGCCGAGGACGCCGCCACCGAGGGCAGCGCCGTCGGGCTGGGCATGGGCGGCGTGTACACCGTGCGGCAGTTGCTCCAGGGGCTGGTGATGGCGTCCGGCAACGATGCTGCTCACGCGATCGCCGGACAGCTCGGCGGCACCGAGCGCGCCGTCGAGGCCATGAACGCTCGCGCTCGTGAACTGGGCGCTCTGGACACCAGGACCGCGACCCCGTCGGGACTGGACGGGCCAGGGATGGCGAGCTCCGCGTACGATCTCGCCGTCATTTTCCGCGCCGCCATGGAGGATCCACGCTTCGCGGAACTTGCTGCTGCGGAGGAGGTTCCGTTCCCCGGGTACCCGAAGGACCCCTCGAAGCCGGACAATCCGTCGCGTCCCGATCAGCCGGGTGTCCCGGTGAATCCCGTCCTGCCGCTGAACGAGGACCGTCCCGGTTTCACCCTGGCCAGCGACAACGCTCTGCTGTTCCGCTACCCGGGCACGCTCGGCGGGAAGAACGGCTACACCGACGACGCCCGCCAGACGTTCGTCGGCGCCGCGGAACGGGACGGGCGGCGCCTCGTGGTGTCCCTCATGGCGGCCGATGTCCTGCCGATCCGTCCGTGGGAGCAAGCCGCCCGATTGCTCGACTTCGGCTTCGCCCAACCGGATGCGACGATCGGCACCCTGGACGGGGCCACAGGAGTTACACGGAACGAGACCGACGAACCGTCGTTCACCCGGATGGCGGAACCGGATTCGGCCGACGTCGGCAATGCCGACAGCGCCCTCGCCGCACCGTCCGGAGGCGCCTATCCGGGCGTCGACGACTCCGCCGACGGCGCGGTCCGCATCGGAGTGGGAGTCGTCGGGGGCATCGTCGTCCTCGGCCTGATCCTGCTGGCGCGCAGGCTCTCCCGGCGCTGAACGATCAGCGTCGCCGCCGTCCCAGGCCGAGCACGGCCACGACGGCGGCGCCGACCACGGCCGCGACGCCGACCGGCGAGACACCCTCACGGACGACGACGGTGGGCGCGATGACGGCCCCCTCCGGCACCGGCGTGGGTGCCGAGATCCGATTGTCCCGACTGGTGGCGGCCCACGCCGTCGAGAACAGCAGGAAGCGCGAGGTGAAGAAGGCGAACACCAGAATGCCGATGATCGGACCGAACGTCACCCCGGCCGGTCCGGACGTCACCGACTCCAGGTACACCGCGCCGAGTTGCTTGAACACCTCGAACACCACTGCCGCCATCAGCGCCGCCCGCGCGGCGCTGCGCACCGTGACCGGCTCCCGCGGCAGCCGGGCGATCACCCACGCGAACAGCGCCCACGTGGCCGCCACGGCCAGCAGGATCGACACGATCTGCACGGCGACCCCCACGCCCGGAACGTGATCGAGACCGACCGCCGTCAACAACGCCGGGACGACGGAGCCACTCGCGACCGCCGACAGGCCCAGCGAGACCACCAGGGCGAGTCCGAGTCCCAGCAGGGCCCCCAGATCGCGAATCTTGGTGCCCAGGAACGATCCGTTGTGGTGCTGGGTTTCCCACATGGCCGTGAGCGCGTCCCGCAGGTTCGCGGTCCAGCCCAGGCCCGCGTAGAGCGCGCCCAGCAGACCCAGCACCCCCACGCTCGTCCGCGACTCGACGGCCGCCGCCACGAGATCGTTGATGGTCCCACCGAAGCTTCCCGGCACGTTCTCCGCGATTTGCGACTGCAGTTCCGCCAGCAGATCGGGCCGCGCGCTCAGGACGAAGCCCACCACCGCGAACGCCACCATGAGCAACGGGAACAACGACAGCACACTGAAGTACGTGATGCCCGCGGCGTAGTAGTCGCCCTTCTGCTTCTGGTACACCGCGCCGGCGCGGGCGAGATGATCGAACCAGGGCCACTCCGCTCGTCGTCGTTCGACGATCGCCGCAACGTCGGGCATGGGTCAGCCTCTCGGTGGTAGGAATCCCACTCTGTCGTACACCTGCGCCAAGGTCCTCGCAGCGATCTCCCGCGCCCGCTCCGCGCCGACCGCCAGAATGCGGTCCAGCTCGTCCGGATCGGTCATGTACTCGTCGAACGCCCGACGGACCGGGGCGACGAACTCCGCCACCGCATCCGCCGTGTCGGACTTGAGATCCCCGTATCCCTTGCCGACGTACCCGTCCACGAGCGTCGGGATCGGGGTGCCGGTGAGGGCGGACTGGATCACCAGCAGATTGCTGACCCCGGGCTTGCGCGCCACGTCGTACACGATGTCGCGCTCGGTGTCGGTGAGCGCCGACCGAATGCGCTTGGCGGACACCGCGGGATCGTCCAGAATCTCGATGCGACCCGCCGGCGTGGCACCGGACTTGCTCATCTTGGCGGTGGGTTCCTGCAGGTCGTAGATCTTCGCGATGCCGGTGACGATGTGCGCCTCGGGCACGACGAACGTCTTCTTGTACCGAGAGTTGAAGCGCTGCGCCAGATCTCGCGTGAGTTCGAGGTGCTGACGCTGATCCTCGCCGACCGGGACCCGTTGCGGGCGGTAGAGCAGGATGTCGGCCGCCTGCAGGACCGGGTACGTGAACAGCCCCACCGAGGTGTGGTCGCTGCCCTGTCGCGCCGACTTGTCCTTGAACTGCGTCATCCGGCCGGCCTCGCCGAAGCCGGTGAGACAGTTGAGGACCCACGCGAGCTGCGCGTGCTCGGGCACGTGCGACTGCACGAACAGCGTGGACCGCGTCGGATCGATGCCCACCGCGAGAAGCTGCGCCGCCGCCCGCCGGGTCCGGGCCCTGAGTTCCTTGGGGTCCTGCGGCACTGTGATCGCGTGCAGATCGGGAATGAAGTAGAACGCCTCGTACTCGTCCTGCAGGTCCACCCACTGACGAACGGCGCCGAGGTAGTTGCCCAGGTGGAACGAGTCCGCCGTGGGCTGAATGCCCGACAGGACACGGTCCTTCCGGGTGGGGGCGTCGGTCCCGGGTGCGGTGGTCATGATCTACAGATTCAATCAGACGGCCGAGTCGGCGAGACGCCGGTCAGCGGTAGACGACGGTCACCGGGGCGTGGTCGGACCACCGCGCGTCGTAGGACTCGGCGCGTTCGACCGTCGCCTCCTCCGCTCGCTCGGCGAGTGCCGTCGTGCACATCTGGTAGTCGATGCGCCATCCGGCGTCGTTGTCGAACGCCTTGCCGCGGTAAGACCACCAGCTGTACGGACCGTCCACCTCGGGGTGCAGTGCGCGCACCACGTCGACCCACGCTCCCCCGTCCCCGACCAGGGCGTCGAGCCACGCCCGCTCCGACGGCAGGAATCCCGACTTGGTGCGGTTGCCCTTCCAGTTCTTCAGGTCCCGCTCGGTGTGGGCGATGTTCCAGTCCCCGCCGACGATCACCTGCTCGCCCGACGCCGCGAGGTCGGCCAGATGGTGCTCGAACGACGCCATGAAGCGCTCCTTCACGTCCTGCCGCTCGGTGTTCACCTCGCCCGACGGGAGATAGAGGCTGGCGACGGTCAGCGCCGGATCGACGTCGGTGGCCGCGAACCGGGCCTCGAGATACCGACCCGACTCCGCGAACTCCTCGTCGAAGCCGATCCGAGAGGACACGGACGGAACGCGGGAGAGAATCGCGACGCCGTTGCGGCCCTTGGCCGACGGCTCGGCCGACACGATGGACCAGGCGTCGGCGATGCCGTCGAGGCAGGCGCGGAGTTCCGCATCCGTCGCGCGGGTCTCCTGCAGGCACACCACGTCCGCGGACGAGGTCGCGAGCCAGTCGAGCATGCCCTTACGGACGGCGGCGCGAACGCCGTTGACGTTGACGGTGGTGACGGTGCGAGACACGGCGACGAGGCTATCGGGCGTCGATCGACACCCCGGCGGGCGATGCGATCTCGCTCGGTCGGGCGCGCTTGTCCAGCGCCACCGACACGCTCAGCACCACCAGACCTGCCACCGCGAGACCCGCGCCGACCGCGGCGGGAGCGGTGTAGCCCAACCCCGCGGAGATGACTGCGCCGCCCAGCGCCGCACCGAGGGCGTTGGCGAAATTGAAGGCCGCGTGGTTCATCGACGCCGCCAGCGTCTGCGCGTCGGCCGCCACGTCCATCAGCCGCGTCTGCAGGCCCGGCACGATCGACGATCCGGCCGCGGCGATGAGGAACACCGTGATCAGCGCCGACACCGGGTGGTGCGCCGCGACGACGAAGCCGGCGAGCACGACCGCCACCGCCGTCATGGCGACGAACAGCCCGCGCACGAGCATGCGGTCGGCCAACCACCCGCCGACGTAGTTGCCCACCACCATGCCGAGCCCGTAGATCGCGAGCCCCAGGGGCACCGCGGCCTTGCTGAGACCGGTCACGTCGGTCAACGTCGTCGCGATGTAGGTGTAGACGGCGAACATGCCGCCGAAGCCGACCATCCCCACCAGCAGCGTCAGGAGCACCTGCGGGCGGCGAAACGCGCCGAGTTCGGTGCGGGTGTCGGTGGTCGGGAGCGCGTCGAGCCGCGGCAGCCACACGGCGAGCGCGGCCACGGTGAGCGCGCCGATGACGGCGACGACGGCGAACGCACTGCGCCACCCGACGGCCTGGCCCATCCACGTCGCCGCGGGCACTCCCACGACGTTGGCCACCGACAGCCCCATCATCACCAGAGCGACGGACCGCGCGCGCTTGCCCGGCTCCGCCAGGTGCGCGGCCACCAGGGCGGCCACACCGAAATAGGCGCCGTGGGGCAGTCCCGCGACGAACCGGGACGCCATCAGTTCGTGGAAGCTCGGCGCGAACACCGTGCCCAGATTGCCCGCGGTGAAGCCCACCATCAGCGCGAGCAGCAGCAGCCGGCGCGGCACCCGCGCGGCCAGCGCGGCGATGACCGGCGCTCCGACGACCACGCCGAGCGCGTAGGCGGAGATCACGTGGCCCGCCGTCGGTTCCGACACCGCCATGCTTCCGGCCATCTCGGGAAGCAGGCCCATCGACACGAACTCCGTCGTCCCGATGCCGAACCCGCCGAGCGCCAACGCCAGCATCGCACCGGTGCGTCGACGCCGCCGGGAGCGCGCGACCTCCACGTCGGTGACCGGGAGCGCGTCGGCCGCCAGCACGGCGACGGAGGGGGGTGTCATGGCAGCGGTCCTTCGCGACGGAGGTGGTGGTGAGTGATCATCGGTACTGGATCGATTCAGAGCGTCCTGACGCAACGGGCGACGCCCGAAGGGATCAGTCTGCTCGCCGGCGCCGGTCGTTCGCCAGTCGAAAGACCGTGAGATGGCACACCCGGCGGACCCGGGGTGCGTGCGTCCACAGCGCAGGCGTACACGCTAGGATTTCCGGCAAGGTCATGAGCGCCAGCTGTCAGCCCCGGCTAGCTGGCCGGCAACCCTCCAACCGCGGTGGGGTGCCCCGGGTGATGACCGGGTTACTCGACTCCGCGCACCACGCGCGGGACGTCGATGGCAAGCGCGGGTCCGTGTTCTCGGGCCCACCGACAAGGGCCGGCACCGCCGGTCCGCGACCGGCCACCGAACACGGTGGCCTCTCGGAGGTACTCCCATGTGTCGTAGCCCGCGATAGGCCCCGACCCTTCGTTCCCACGAATTCGGTTCGCCTCCGCGGTCTGCTCACGGGTGCCCGATTCGCCCCGCGGCCGCGGTGTCCGCCGAGGCGAGTCGCCACCCCGTACGTCCTTCACGAGGAGCACGAGAACACATGACCGACCAGACTCCCGATGCCACCGGTTCCGACGTCGTCGACGCCACCGGCGCCCCCGTCGAGGATCCGGCGCTGAACTGGAGCTTCGAGACCAAGCAGGTCCACGTCGGCCAGGTCCCCGACGTCACCACTCACGCCCGGGCCCTGCCGATCTACCAGACCACGTCGTACACCTTCGACAGCACCGACCACGCCGCGTCGCTGTTCGGACTGGCCGAGCCCGGCAACATCTACACCCGCATCATGAACCCGACGCAGGACGTCGTCGAACAGCGCATCGCGTCCCTCGAGGGCGGTGTCGCGGCGCTGCTCGTGTCCTCGGGTCAGGCCGCGGAATCCCTCGCGATCCTCAACATCGCCGAGTCCGGTGACCACGTGGTGTCGAGCCCCCGCCTCTACGGCGGCACCTACAACCTCTTCCACTACACCCTGCCGAAGCTGGGCATCACCGTCTCCTTCGTCGAGGATCCGGACGATCCCGCCTCGTGGGAACGCGAGGTCCGCCCGGAGACCAAGGCGTTCTACGGGGAGACCATCTCGAACCCGAAGAACGACATCTTCGACATCCCCGGCGTCTCCGAGGTCGCGCACCGGCACGGCATTCCGCTGATCGTCGACAACACCGTCGCGACCCCGTACCTCATCCAGCCGCTGAAGCACGGCGCGGACATCGTCGTCCATTCGGCGACGAAGTACCTCGGCGGTCACGGGACCGCCATCGCCGGCGTGATCGTAGACGGCGGCACCTTCGACTGGACGCAGGGCCGGTTCGCGAACTTCACGACGCCGGACCCCAGCTACCACGGGGTGGTCTTCGCCGACCTGGGCGCACCGGCGTACGCCCTCAAGGCGCGCGTGCAGTTGCTCCGCGACCTCGGTGCGGCCGTCTCGCCCTTCAACGCCTTCCTCATCGGACAGGGCATCGAGACGCTGAGCCTCCGGCTGGAACGGCACGTGCAGAACGCGACCGCCGTCGCGACGTTCCTGGAGGGCCGCTCGGAGGTGACGTCCGTCGCCTACGCCGGCCTGGAGTCGTCCCCCTGGTACCAGCGGGGTCGCGAACTGGCCCCGCGCGGCGCCGGCGCCATCGTGGCGTTCGAACTGGCCGGCGGGATCGACGCGGGCAAGCGCTTCGTCGACGCGCTGGAACTGCACAGTCATGTCGCTAACATCGGTGACGTGCGTTCCCTCGTGATCCATCCGGCGTCGACGACGCACTCGCAGCTGACTCCGGAGGAGCAGCTGGCGTCCGGCGTCACGCCCGGCCTGGTTCGCCTGGCCGTGGGCATCGAGGGACTGGACGACATCCTCGCCGATCTGGAGAAGGGTTTCCGGGCCGCCTCTTGACACTCGATGTTCGATCACCCGCTCGTCCGGCGGCGACCCTGCCGCCGCCGGACGGGCAGGTGGGTCTCGTGCCCGTCGGCGACGTCGTCCTCGAAAGCGGGGCCGTGATCCCCGATGTCGTTCTCGCCGTCCAGCGTTGGGGCGAGACGAACGCCGACCGGTCCAACGTCGTCCTGGTCGAGCACGCACTGACCGGCGACTCCCACGTCACCGGGCCGGCCGGAGACGGCCACCTGTCCCCCGGCTGGTGGACCGGAATGGTCGGTCCGGGCGCGCCGTTGGACACCGACCGGTGGTGCGTCGTCGCCACCAACGTTCTGGGCGGGTGCTCGGGCAGTACCGGTCCGTCGTCCCCCCATCCCGACGGCGGGTTCTGGGGTTCCCGCTTCCCTGCGATCTCCATCCGCGACCAGGTCGAGGCGGAGAGGCTCTTCGCGGACGCCGTCGGCGTCGACCGTTTCGCCGCCGTGGTCGGCGGCTCGATGGGCGGAATGCGGACGCTCGAATGGGTGGTGGGGCACCCGGACCGTGTCGCCTCCGCACTCGTGCTCGCCGTCGGCGCCCGCGCCTCGGCGGACCAGATCGGCACCCAGACCACCCAGATCGCCGCGATCACCGGAGACCGCGACTGGCACGGTGGCGACTACCTCGCCGCGGGTACCGCGCCCGAGCACGGGCTCGCGATCGCGCGGCGCATCGCCCACCTGACCTACCGGACGGAACACGAACTCGACACGCGGTTCGGCAACGCCTCCCAGAGCAACGAGGACGCGTACGACGGGGGCCGCTACGCGGTGCAGAGCTACCTCGAGCATCAGGCCGCCAAGCTGGTTCGCCGATTCGACGCCGGCAGCTACACGGTGCTGAGCGAGGCCATGAACCGTCACGACGTCGGCCGCGGGCGCGGCGGAGTGGAGGCCGCGCTGCGGTCCGTGCGCCTTCCGGTCGTGGTGGCCGGCGTCGACTCCGACCGGCTCTACCCGCTCCGTCAGCAGCAGGAGATCGCCGACCTGATTCCGTCCTGTGACGGGCTGCGCATCATCGAGTCGCGCGACGGCCACGACGGGTTCCTCACCGAGCCGGACGCCGTCTCCGCATTGTTGATCGCCACGATGACCCTGGCGGACGAGGCCCTGTCCGCACCGTCGCCCTCCTGAACATACGAGTCTCGTTCCGGGCCATTCGTTCTGGGATACCTCACAGACCGAACTCCGGGACGGTCTCATAGCCCTCGAAGCAGTCTTCCGGTTTGTTAGCGTGAGGTTCGCAGCGCGCCCGCCGCGCTGTGTCGATCGCGAGTGCCGGGGGGAAGTCGATGACGGAGGGTGGGCCGGGAGTCGACCGCGCGCCGAGCGAGTGGCCCGACGAGCCCGGTGCGGAGTTCGAGGAGACCTTCGACCTCACGACGGCCCAGCGCGACATGTGGTTGCTGCAGGAACTCAACCCCGACGTCACTTTCGCCGTCGCGCACTACATGGAGATCCGCGGCGCCGTCGACATCGAACTGCTCGAGCGGGCCATGCGCATCGCCACCGTCGACACGGGGTCGATGCTCACCACACTCGTCACCGACGACGACGCACCCGGCGACGACGGCACGAGTCCGTCCGCGCCCACGGTGCGTCAGCGCCTCGATCGCGCGGTTATGGACATGGACCTCGACCACATCGACGTCCGCGACGAGCCCGACCCCGCCGAGGCGGCGGCGGACCTGATGACCGAGTTCACCCGGCCCGTGGACATGTACACCGAATCGCTGGGCTACACGGCGATCATCACTCTCGGCCCGGACCATCACTACTGGTACGCCCGTGGTCATCACGTCGCCATCGACGGGTACGGCGCCACCGTGGCCGCCGCGCGCACGGCCGAGGTCTACAACGCCCTGCTCGAGGGCCGCACTCCGCCGCCGTCCCGCGCCCGCCATCCCCGCGCGTTCGTCGAGGCCGAGCGGGCCTACCGGTCCTCGCCGCGGTACACCAAGGACCGGGCGTACTGGGCCGGTGTCGGACCCACCCTGGGCGACCCGGTGTCCCTCGCGGGGCGCACCGCGCCGCCGTCGGCGTACAACCACCGGTGCGACACACTTCTGGGCACGGCGGCCGATCGCGCGGTCCGCGACGCCGTGGGTCGTTTCTCCACCACGCTCGGCGTGGTCGTGACGGCGGCGTTCGCCGCGTTCCTGTCGCGCGCGACGGACTCCGCGGACGTCGTGGTCACCCTGCCGATGGCGGCGCGGGTGACGTCGTGGATGCGCGAGTCGGCATGCATGACCGCCAACGCGGTGCCCGTCGGGGTGACGTGCGGCGGCGGTCGCACCGTGGGCGAGGTGATCACCGAGACGGGACACCGGGTCAGCGGCGCCCTGCGACACCAGTTGCTCCCCGCCTCGGAGATCGCCGAACTGCTCGGCCTCACCGGAGTGACTCTCGGACCCACCATCAACCTCATGCTGTTCGGCGAGCGCATCGTCCTCGGGGACGTGCCGGCCGATCTCGATCTGCTCACGTCCGGGCCGACGGCCGACATCGCGGTCACCGTCCACGAGAACCGCGCCACCGGACGGCTCCGCGTCGACCTCGAGGCGAACCCGGCGCTGTACACGGCGGACGACCTGGTGCTGCACAGCGAGCGGTTCGCGCGATTCCTGGTGGACTTCTGCACGAGCGACGCCGGGACCGAGGTGCGCTCCCTGCCCATGCTCGGCGACGGAGAGCCCGTCGCCCTCGCGTGGACGGCGCCGCGGGCGGTACCGCCCGCGTTCGCCACGTTCGCCGATCTGCTCTCCCGCGCCGACACGGTGGACGCGCGTGGTCTCGCCATCGTCGACGGCCGGGTCTCGCTGACCCGCCACGAGCTGCGCCGACGATCGGATGCGCTGGCCCGCACACTGCTCGATCTGGGCGTCGGTCCCGACGTCCCGGTGGTGTCGGTCCTGCCGCGGTCGCACCTGTCCGTGACCGCGGTGCACGCCGTCGCCCGGTCCGGCGGGGTCCACGTTCCGGTCGATCCCGCGCTGCCCGCCGAGCGCATCGCCACCATCGTCGCCGACTGCGGCGCCGCGGTGGGCATCACCTCGCCCGACCTCGTGGACGAGCTGCCTTCCGGAGTGCAATGGGTGACCGTTCCCGCGGGCCCGACCCCGGCCGGGCCCGCACCGGACCTGTCGGACGCCACGCGGCCGGGCCCGGACCATCTGGCCTACGTCGTCTACACCTCCGGAAGTACCGGCACCCCCAAGGGTGTCGGCGTGACGCATCGCGGGCTCGCCGCCATGGCGACCGCGGCGATCGCCGCGCACGGTCTGCGACCCGGTCGACGGGTCATGCACTTCGTCTCCCCCGGCTTCGACGCGTCCGTGCTCGAGCTGGTCCTCGCCTTCGGCTCCGGCGGCACCCTCGTGGTGGTGCCCCCGGGTGTCCACGGCGGCACGGAACTGGCCGACGTCCTGCGGTCCGGCCACGTCGACGCCGGTTTCGTCACGCCGTCGGCCCTGGCCACCGTGCCGATGACCGATCAGCGAGTGCTGACGGCCGTCGGGGTCGGCGGCGACGCCGTACCGGGCAGCCTGGTGGACGAGTGGAGTCCCGGTCGCCGCATGGTCAACGTCTACGGGCCGACGGAGACCACGGTCGCCGTCACGTTCGGTGAGTTGCAGGCCGGCCGGGAGGTCGAGCTGGGCGCGCCGTTCCCCGGAGTCCGGGCGGTGGTCCTCGACGCCGCGCTCCGTCCCGTCGCGCCCGGATGCGTGGGCGAGCTCTACATCGGCGGCGGCGGGGTGGCCCGCGGCTACCTGGGGCGGTCGGCGCTGACGTCCGAGCGGTTCGTGGCCGACCCGTATCTGCCCGGTGCCCGTCTCTACCGCACCGGTGATCTGGTGCGGCGCACCGCACGCGACACCCTGGTCCACCTCGGCCGTCGGGACCACCAGGTCAAGGTGCGCGGTTTCCGCATCGAACTCGGTGAGATCGAAGAGGCGCTGCGCACCGCGCCGCACGTCGGGGATTCCGCGGCGATCGTTCACGGCGTCGGAACGCGCCGCACGCTCGAGGCCTACGTCAGCCCGGCGGGTGACGAGCGCCCCGATCCCGACGACGTCCTCGACGCCGTGGCCCGGATCCTGCCGCCCTACATGCTGCCCAACCGGGTGACGGTGCTGGACCACATGCCGCTGGGCGTGAACGGCAAGATCGACCGCAAGCGACTTCCGGCGCCCCGCGCCCGCGACACGGCGGCGACGAGGCCGCCCGAGACGGAGCGGGAGATCCTGGTCGCGGAGGTCGTGGGCGAGATCCTGGACCTCGACGACGTGGCCGCCACCGACCACTTCTTCGAACTGGGCGGGAACTCGCTGCTGGCGACGCGGCTCGCGGCGCAACTGACGGAGCGGGCCGGCCGCACCGTCGGCGTCCGCGACGTCTTCACCCTCGCCACGGTCGAACGCCTCGCGCGTCGGCTCGACGACGAGCCCGTCGCGGACGACCGGCGACCGGGCCCGCGCCGCGGCGACCGGGAGGACCCGACACCGGCGTCGGCCGCGCAGCGTGGTCTGTGGTGGATCGAGCAGTTCCACCCGTCGTCGACGTACCACGTTCCGCTGGCCCTGCAGATCACCGGACCGTTCGATGCCGACGCGGCGCGGGCGGCGCTGCGGGACGTGGTGTCGCGGCACGAATCGCTGCGCACCGTGTTCCGCGCTCCCGCCGACGGCGAGACCGGGCCGATGCAGGTCGTGCGAGACGCCGCCGAGGTCACCGACCTGCTCGACGTCGACGGTGTCGAGGTCGAGCGCGCCGCGGACGTGACCGCGGCCCTGGGTCCCGCCACGGCCACGCCCTTCGACCTCGCGACGGACCTGCCGTTGCGCGCACGGATCGTGCGCGTCCGGTCGGAGCCCGACCGACACGTCCTCGCCGTGGTGCTACACCACATCTGCGTCGACGGATGGTCGCTCGGCGTGCTCGCCGCCGACCTGGCGACGGCGTACCTCGCGCGCGTCGTGGGCACCGCTCCCGCGTGGCCGGCCCCGGCCGTGCAGTACGCCGACGCCTCGGCGTGGCAGCGACGGGAACTCGGGTCGATCGACGATCCCACCTCCCGCATCTCGATGCTGCTCACGTGGTGGACCCGCACGGTGGCCGATCTGCCGACGCCGTCCGGGCTCGGCGCCGACCGGCCCCGTCCCCTCGTGCCGACCGGCCGCGGCAGCGTGGTGACGGCCCCGATCGGGGACCGGCGTCTCGCGGCCCTCGACGCCCTCACCTCCCGCACCGGCACCTCGCGATTCATGGTCGTGCACGCCGCGCTGGTTCTCGTTCTGCGCGGGCTCGGCGCCGGAGACGACGTCGCCGTGGGCACCGCCGTGGCCGGACGCGGACACGCGGATCTCGACGGCGTCCTGGGCATGTTCGTCAACTCGGTGGTGCTGCGCACCGCCACCTCCGGCGACCGCACCCTGGGTGAGCATCTCGCCGCCGTTCGCGCCACCGACCTCGACGCTCTCACCCGAGCGGACCTGCCGTTCGAGACGCTCGTCGACGCCGTCGACCCCCCGCGGTCGGCGGGCCGACACCCGCTCTTCGACGTCATGATCACCACGCGCACCACCCCCGACCTGCGCACGGCCGTCGGCGACGTCGTTCTCGAGCCGTTTCCTCTGGACGCCGGCCGCGCCAAGTACGACCTCGAGCTGGTGATCGACGAGTCCCCCGGCGCGCCCCTGCGTCTGGACCTCACCTACGCCGTCGACCTCTACGACCGCGGCACGGCGACAGCGCTGCTCGAGCGGGTCGTCGCCGTCGTCGACGCGATGGCCGCCGACCTGACGGTTCCGGTCGGCCGCGTGCCGCTCCTGCTGCCGCACGAGATCGCGGCGACGGTGCCGATGCGGTCCCCGGAGCGCGAACCACGACCCGTCGGGGTCGAGTGGACGCTGGATGCGCTGGTACGTCGGCACGCGGCGCTGACCCCGGACGCGATCGCCGTGATCGACGGTGCGCGCCGCACCACCTACGCCGAACTGGACGCGATGGTGCAGCGCGGCGCGGCTCGTCTGCTGGACAACGGTGTCTCCGCGGACAGCCGGGTCATCGGCCTGGTCCGGCGATCCACCGAGTCGGTCGCCGCCGTGCTCGCGGTCGCCCGCGCCGGCGGCGGCATCGTCCCCGTCGACCCCGACTACCCCGCGGACCGCCGAGCCTTCATGGTGCGCGACAGCAAGACTCTGCACGCGGTCTGCTCGGATCCGGCCGACGTTCCGAGCGACGGGTTCCTCTGGACCACCACCGAGGGGCTCTTGTCCGCCGAGGCCGTCCCGGCCGCGCGGGGTGCCGTGTCGGTGCCCCTGGACTGCACTGCCTACGTCACCTACACCTCCGGCACCACCGGCCGGCCCAAGGGCGTCCAGGTCACCCGACGCGCCTTCGCCAACATCACGCGGGAACTGGTGCGCGCCTACCGAGCCGACGCCACCGCCCGCGTCCTCGCGTTCGCCTCCCCCAGCTTCGACGCGTCGATGCTGGAACTGGGCCTCGCCTTCGGGGCCGGCGCCGCCCTGGTGATCGTCCCCGCCGGGGTCGTCGGCGGCGACGAGTTGACCTCGATCCTCGACGAGCACGCCGTCACGCACGCCTTCCTCACCCCGTCCGTGCTGTCGACGCTGTCCGCCGGCGACGGTCCGGTGCGCCGGCCCACCGTGCTGGGCATCGGCGGCGAGGGCTTCGGTGCCGACCTGCTCGCGGAGTGGGGACCCGGACGCCGGATCGTCGACATCTACGGCCCCACCGAGAGCACCATCTGCTCGCACGCGCCGCATCTCGCGGGCACGGAGGTCTCCATCGGCCTGCCCGTCTCCGGCGTGCGAGCGACCGTGCTGGGGCGCGACCTTGCACCCGTGCCGCCGGGAACCGAGGGCGAGCTGCACCTGTCCGGGGTGCAATTGGCCCGCGGCTACCTCGACCGTCCCGCTCTCACCGCCGCGCGGTTCGTCGCCGACCCCTACGGCCCGCCCGGCTCGCGGATGTACCGCACCGGCGACCTCGCCGTGTGGCGACCGACCCGGGACGGCCGACCCGACGTCCGCATCACCGGTCGCAGCGACTTCCAGGTCAAGATCCGCGGCCAGCGCATCGAACCGGGTGAGATCGACGCCGTCCTCACCGACGCGCCCGGCGTGGCCGGTGCCGTCACCGTCACCGCGCCGGGACCCGCCGGCGAGACCGTGCTCGTGTCCTTCGTCCACCCGGCGCCCGGTGGATCCGCCGCCGACATCGACGTCGCGCAGGTGATCGCCGTCGCCCGTCGCGGCCTGCCGCGACACATGGTGCCCACCGCGGTGGTTCCCGTGGATGCGCTGCCGCTGACTCCCGTGGGCAAGGTGGATCGGGCCGCCCTCCCGATGCCGGAGACCCTCGACACGCCCGCCCCCCACCGCGCACCCGGGACCGCGGACGAGAAGGTCGTCGCCGAGGTGCTCGCCACCGTGCTCGGCCGAGACCGGATCGGGGTGGACGACGACTTCTTCGCCCTCGGCGGGACGTCGCTCTCCGCGACCGTGTTCACCGCCGCACTCACCGAACGCACGGGTGTCCGGGTTCCGGTGCGCGCCGTGTTCGAGCACCCCACCGTGGCGAGTCTCGCCGCGCGGGGCGACCTCGTCGGGATCGGCAGCGCGATCGCGCCCCGACCGGTGCTGGATCCGCCCGACCGACCGGCGTCGGTGCCGCTGTCGTCGTCGCAGCTGGCGATGTGGTTCGCGAACCGCACCCCGGCCGCGTCCGCCTACGTGATCGTCTCCGGGTTGGCCGTGACCGGTCCGCTCGACGACCGCGCCGTCATCGCGTCGCTGAACGACGTCGTCGCCCGTCACGAGTCGCTGCGCACGGTCTACCCCACGGTGAACGGTGTACCGACCCACCGGGTGCTGGGGTCGGTCGAGGTCCCCGTCCGGGTGATCGACGCGTCCGACGTGGAGGTCGGGTCCGGTCCGCCCACCGACCGTCCCGAGGTGCATTCCGCGCTCACCGACCTCGGCGAGCGTCCCCTCGATCTCGCGGAGGGCCCCGTCGTCCGCGCGTGCATCGTCCACCTGGCGGCCGACCGTCACGTGGTGGGCGTCGCGGTGCACCACATCGCCGCGGACGGCGAATCGGTCGCGCCCCTCACGGGCGATCTGATGCAGGCCTACGCGGCCGGCATGTCCGGCGCTGCGCCGCAGTGGTCGCGGCCCCCCGTCCAGTACATCGACCACCTCCTCGCCCGACGCGCCGCCCTCGACCCCACTCGAGCCGCCGCCTCGCTCGACTGGTGGCGGACGCGCCTGGCGGGCATCGCCCCGGAGCACCCGGTCCGGCCGGACCTCCCCCGACCCGACCGGACGTCGGGGCGCGCGGAGTCGGTGAGCGTCGAGGTGTCGGCGTCGACCCGTCGTGCGGTACAGGCGCTCGCCGCGCAGCACCGCGCCACGGAGTTCATGATGATCCACGCCGCGCTCGCCGCGGTCGTCGCGGCGGAGAGCCGCGCCGGCACCGACACCGACACCGTCGACGTGGTGATCGGCACCCCGCACGCCGGTCGGCACGCCGCCGGTCTGGAGACGATGGTCGGCATGGCCGTCGAGACGGTCGTCCTGCGCACCGACGTCGACCGGACGTCGTCGTTCGCCGAGACGGTGGACGCAGTCCGCGACGCCGACCTCGGCGCGCTCGATCACGCCGAGACGTCGTTCGACGACGTGGTCGCCGCGCTCGATCCCCCACGTCATCCCGCGCGTCACCCCGTCGTGCAGATCATGCTGTCGGTACGGCCCGAGCCTCCCGTTCACGTCGAACTCGGGGAGCAGACCGTCGCGGCCCTCCCGATCGCGCCACGATTCTCCGCCTTCGACCTGGTCGTCACGGTGACCGCACGCCGCGACGGCGGCGCCGACATCGAGGTGACGTTCTCGCGCGAGCTCTTCCTGCCGGCCACGGCGGGTCGCCTGGCCGCCGCGGTGCGCGACGTCCTGGCCCGGGGCACGACCGCACCGGAGACCGCGGTGGGCGAGCTCGCGGCCGCGCCCGTCGAGCGCGGCTCCACCCTGGCGGATCTCCTGGTCGCCGCCGCCTCGGACCGGCCGCACCGGCCGGCGGTCTCCGCGTCGGACGGCCGCCGGACCTACGCCGAGCTGCTCGCGTCCGCCGATGCGCTCGCGGCCCGATTGCGGGCGGCCGGCGCCGGCCCCGGCGAGGTGGTGGCCGTCGCGATGGGCCGGTCCGCCGCGTCCGTCACCGCGTTCTGGGGTGTGGCGCTCTCCGGCGCAGCCGTGCTCCCCGTCGACCCCACCTACCCGCGCGAGCGCCTGCAGTACGTCCTCGGCGACGCCTCGCCCGTCCTCGGTCTGACCCGAGCGGTCGACGCGGTGTCGTTGCCCGACTCCGTGACGTGGTGGTCGCTGGACTCCGCCGGCGTACCCGTGGAGGAAGACGGGTCGGTCGCCGATACGGTGCCGGCACGGCCCGCTCGCGCGGACGACGTCGCGTACCTGATCTACACGTCGGGCACCACCGGTCGCCCCAAGCCGGTCGCGGTGCCGCATCGAGGCCTGGATCGCTTCGCGGCCACCCTTCGGTCCACGTTCGACACCGACCACCGCTCCCGCGTTCTGCACGTCGCGTCCCCCGGCTTCGACGCCGCGGTGCTCGAACTGCTGCTCGCGGTGGGCAGCGGCGCCGCGACGGTGGTCGCTCCGCCCTACGCGTTCGCCGGGTCGGCGCTGGCCGCCGTGATCGAGCGGGAACGGGTGGACACGGTCTTCCTGACGCCCGCCGCCCTGTCCCTGCTCGAGCCCGCCTCGGTGCCCACCGTGCGCACCGTGGGCACCGGCGGCGAGGCCCTGCCCGCCGCCGTGGCCGAGACGTGGGCCGTGAGGCACCGCCTGGTGAACGCCTACGGACCGAGCGAGACCACGGTCGCCGCGACGATGGGTGTCCAGCAGGCCGGTACCGCCCCGCACATCGGAACACCGGTGGCGGGCACGCGGACTCGGGTTCTCGGGCCCACCCTGGCCGAGGTGACGGACGGGGAGACCGGTGAGCTGTACGTGGCGGGCGCCGGCCTCGCCCGCGGCTACCCCGGTCGCCCGGCCGCCACCGCCGCGCGGTTCGTCGCCGACCCGGCGGGGCCGCCCGGCAGCCGGATGTACCGCACCGGTGATCTGGTGCGGACCCGGCTCGCCACCGGCCGCGCGCCGCGCGTTCTCGAGATCCTGGGCCGCTCGGACGCCCAGACCAAGATTCGCGGCGTGCGCATCGAACCCGCGGAGGTCGAGGCCGTGCTCACCGGCCATCCCGCCGTCCTCGGTGCCGCGGTGCTGGTGGAGGCCGGTGCCGACGGGTCGCTCCTCGTCGCCCACGTCTGCGCCCCCGGGGCCGACGAGTCTGCGATCCGGGACCACGCGGCCGCCGCGCTGCCCCGCACGCACCTGCCCGGCCGCATCGTCCTGCACGACCGGTTGCCGCTGACCACCCACGGCAAGGTCGACCGCGCCGCCCTGCGCGCGGTGGGTGCGGCGGTGCCGGAGACGTCGGTATCGGACGAGGTCCCGGTGGCCGTCCCCGCGCCGACGCCTGCGCCGGTGTCGGCGCCGGTGTCGGTGTCCGACGACGACGGGCTTGCACTGGAATCGATGCTCCGGGCCGCGTTCGCGGAGGTGCTCGGGGTGGACGACGTCCCCGCGGACGCCGACTTCTTCGCGCTGGGCGGCAATTCGTTGGCCGCGGTCCGGGTGCTCGACCTGGTGCGCGACCGGATCGGCGACCGGGTGAACCCCGAGGCCGTGGACGTCACATGGTTCTTCGATGCCGCGACACCGGCATCGCTGTCCGCTCGACTACAGGAGGCGATCGTGCTCGACGACGGAATCGACACCCGGGAGCGGGAGGCCGTCGCACCGCCGCCGGCTTCGGCGGCCGTCCAGCCGCCGTCGGCACCCGCGGCCGTCCAGCCGCCGTCGGCACCCGCGGCCGTCCAGCCGCCGACGGTGCCGGGTGCCGCCGCCGGTTCCCACCACCGTGCTCCGCGGCGTGCCTCGCGCTCCGCGCCGGCGGGCGCGTCGTGGGACGTGGTGCTGCCCTTGCGGTCCGGGGCCGACGACGTGGCACCGCTCGTCTGCGTGCATCCCGCGGTGGGCCTGTCCTGGAGCTACGCGGGGCTGCTGCCGCATCTCGATCCCTCGGTGCCGGTCATGGGACTGCAGGCGCGCGGCATCGCCACGCCCGCACCGGAACCCGCCTCGCTCGGTGAAATGGCCCGCGACTACGTCAACGTCGTGCGCAGTGAGTTCCCCTCGGGGCCCTATCGATTGCTGGGATGGTCCCTCGGTGGACTCCTCGCTCACGCGATGGCCGTGGAGTTCGAGAAGCTGGACGAGGACGTCGACCTGATCGTGCTCGATGCCTATCCGATCCCGGCCGACATGCCGCGTACCGAGATGACCGTCGCCGCGCTGGTCCGCGACTTCGTGCCGCTCGACGCGGAGGTACCGGACGACCTCGACGTCGAGGGCGCGATCGCGTTGATCCGCGGCGTGGGCGGCCCCACCGCGCACCTGGACGCCGATCGGATGCGTCGTCTGCACGCCCGGTACCGGCTGTTCGTCGACCTCGGACACGCGCACACCCCGGGACGATTCGGCGGTGACCTGCAGGTGTTCTCGGCGGCCGTCTCGTCCTCGGGGGCCGACACCGGGCTCGGTCCGTGGGCGTGGCGCCCGCACGTCGCGGGCTCCATCACCGACACCCCCGTCGACGCGGCCCACAACGCGATGGGATCGGCCGAGGCGTTGGCCGTGGTCGCGCGTCGGCTCGGCGGGTTCCGATCCGCCACCGTCGGCACTCGATGACGGCCGTCGAATCGCGCTGGTCCTCCGACGCGGCGGTCGAGGTGAGGGGTCTGGTCAAGGACTACACCTCGCGGCGCGGCTCCCACCGTGCGCTCGACGGGATCGACCTCACCGCCGCCGCCGGGGAGGTCACCGCGGTGCTCGGTCCCAACGGTGCCGGGAAGACCACCACCGTCCGTATCGTCGGCACGCTGTCCCGGCCCACCGCGGGCACCGTCACCGTCGCGGGAGTGGACGCCGTCCGCGATCCCCGTCGGGTGCGAGGACTGATCGGGCTCTCCGGCCAGTACGCCGCGGTGGACAACAAGCTCACCGGGTACGAGAACCTCCGCATGCTCGCCCGCCTCTACGGGGCGAGCGCTCGCGACGCTCGCGCCCGCGCCCGCCAGCTCCTCGAGAGGTTCCGCCTGGACGACGTCGGGGCACGGCCGGTGTCCACCTATTCGGGCGGCATGCGACGCCGCCTCGACCTCGCCGGAGCCGTGGTCGCGCGCCCGCCGCTGATCATCCTCGACGAGCCGACCACCGGGCTCGATCCGCGGAGCCGTAACGACATGTGGGACATCGTCGCCGAACTGAAGGCCGAGGGCACCGCCATCCTGCTCACCACGCAGTACCTCGAGGAGGCGGACCGGTTGGCGGACGCGATCGTCGTCGTCGATCGCGGCGTCGTCGTCGCCCGCGGCACCCCGACCGAACTGAAGGAGCGGGTACGCCCGCCGACCGTCGACGTCCGCCTGAGCCGGCCGGAGGATCTCCGATTGGCCGCGGACCTGCTGCCCAACATGAATTTCCGCGTCCATCGCAGCACGGTCACGGACGGGTGGTTCACGGTGGACGGTCGGCACGGCAGCGCGGCGCTGGTCGAGGTGCTCGCCCGCCTGCACCGCACCGGAGTGGACGTGCGCGACGCGCGGATGAACGTCCCGGACCTCGACGACGTGTTCTTCGAGTCCACCGGCCGGGCCGCCGAACCGATCGGCGCCGTCGAGGCGGTCGGGTCCGGGAGGCCGACGTGACCGTTCACCGAGCCGAGCCCCGCACACCCGTCCCCACCGGCGCCGAACCCCGGCATGCCCGCCGGGCGGCGTCGGAACCCACCATTCCCTCGATGCGTCCGCAGAACGTCCGCAGTTTTCTCGTGGACTGCCTGACCATGACCCAGCGGAACCTGCTCACCATCCTGCGGGTGCCGCAGTTGCTGCTCGGGGCGACGGTGCAACCGCTGATGTTCGTGCTGTTGTTCTCCTACGTCTTCGGCGGCGCCCTCGGCGGACCGACCTATCGCGAGTTCCTCATGGGCGGCATCTTCACCCAGACGGTGGTGTTCAGCGCAGCCTTCACCGCGATCGGCCTCGCGACGGACAGCAAGGAGGGCATCGTCGACCGCTTCCACTCGCTGCCGATGTCGCGCGTGTCGATCGTGTTGGGTCGCACGCTGTCCGACACGCTCGTCTCGGTGGTCTCGATCGCCGTCATGATCTCGGCCGGATACGCCGTCGGCTGGCGGATACGGTCCTCGGTGGTCGACGCCCTCGGCGCGGTCCTGCTCCTCATGTTCTTCGGCTTCGCGATGTCGTGGCTGGGCGCGGTGGTGGGTCTGGTGGCCGGGACGGCCGAGAGCGCCCAGAGTGCGCTGATGATCGTGCTGTTCCCCATCACGTTCATCTCGTCGGCGTTCATTCCGTCGTCCACGCTGCCGGGACCGCTGCGGGTGTTCGCGCAGTGGAATCCGATCACCTCGGTGGCCAGATCGACGCGAGAGGCCTTCGGGAACCCGGTGTCTCCCTCGCCGGCGGTGCGCGAGCCGATCAACTGGGCGTCGACGCACCCCACGATCTACTCGATCCTGGTGTCGGTGCTGGTGCTGGTGGTTCTCGTGCCGGTGGCGCTGCGGGTGTCGCGATCCTCCGACGGGTGAGCGCCGCCTGACGAGAACGCGCTCAGTCGGTCCCGAGCGGGTCGATGGAGACGGCCAGCCACACCACCGCGCCGCCGACCAGGGCCAGCGAGAAGGTGTCGAACGCGCGCGACCGCACCGCGAGGATGCCCACCCGGTCCTCGGTGAGGAGAAGCCGCAGGCCCGCCGCGACCAGCACGGCGATGCCGAAGACGAAGGCGCCGCGACGCCAGCGGTCCGCGAGCACCAGCACCACCGCCGCGACGATGACGCCGACCACCACGAGGACGGGGATCTGGCGGCGCAACGCGGTCATGATCCGTCGGCGCCCGTACCGGCGGTGCGCTCGGCGCGTTCGACGACGTTGGACAGCAGGAACGCCCGCGTGAGGGGGCCGACCCCGCCGGGGTTGGGCGAAAGGAACCCGGCGACGTCCTCCACGCCCGCGGCGACGTCGCCGCGCAGGCCGTCCTCCGTGCGGGAGACGCCGACGTCGACGACAGCCGCACCTGGCTTGACCATGTCCGGCGTGACGAGCCCGACCACGCCGGCGCCGGCGACGACGATGTCGGCGCGGCGCACCTCGGCAGCCAGGTCGCGAGTTCCGGTGTGGCAGAGCGTCACGGTGGCGTTCTCGGATCGACGCGTGAGGATGAGCCCCAGCGGTCGGCCGACGGTGACGCCGCGGCCCACCACCACCACGTGGGCGCCGGCGAGCGGCACGTCGTAGCGACGAAGCAGGTGCACGATGCCGCGCGGGGTGCAGGGCAGCGTCGACTCCTCGCCGAGCACGAGGCGACCGAGGTTGACCGGGTGCAGTCCGTCGGCGTCCTTGTCGGGATCGACCCGCTCGAGCGCGCGGTTCTCGTCGAGGTGCTTCGGCAGCGGCAGCTGCACGATGTAGCCGGTGCAGGCGGGGTCCGCGTTGAGGTCGTCGATGACGGCGTCCAGCTCGTCCTGCGTGATGTCCGCGGGCAGGTCCCGGCGGATCGACGCGATGCCGACCTTGGCGCAGTCGTTGTGCTTGCCGCGGACGTACGCGGCCGATCCGGGATCGTCGCCCACCAGAACGGTGCCGAGTCCCGGGACGATGCCGCGGTCGCGCAGAGCCGACACGCGGGCGGTGAGGTCGACGAAGATCTCGTCGCGGGTGAGTTTGCCGTCCAGTCGCGTCGCGGTCACGGCGTTCAGTTTCCCACGCGTCGTCGGGCGGACGCGACGTGGCAGGCTGATCCGGTGTTTCGTCTGATGTTCCACGAGCCCCGCATCCCGCAGAACACCGGCAACGCCATCCGCCTGGTGGCCGGCACGGGATGCGAGCTGCATCTGGTCGAACCCCTCGGCTTCGACCTGTCCGAACCGAAGCTCAGGCGTGCGGGGTTGGACTACCACGATCTCGCGTCGGTCACGGTGCATCCCGACCTGGCGTCCGCGTGGGAGTCGTTGGCGCCGGACCGCGTCTTCGCGCTCACGGCGCACGCGACGACGTCCTACGCATCGGTCCAGTACCGGGCGGGCGACGTCTTCCTGCTGGGCCCCGAACCCACGGGGCTCGCCCCCGAGGTGCTCGCCGATCCGCACGTGACGGACCGGCTCCGCATCCCCATGCTGGCGGGACGCCGATCGATGAACATCACCAATGCCGCGTCGGTGGTGGTCTACGAGGCGTGGCGCCAGCTCGGGTTCGAGGGCAGCGTCTGAGCGAGCCGGCTCAGGAGCGGCGGGCGCGGCGGCGGCGACGCAGCCGGAGCACTCCGATCACGAGCCCGACGACTACCGCGACGAGCACCACCCACGGCACCGCGGCGACGAGGAACAACCCCACCGCGGTGAGAGACCGTAGAAGAGCGTCCCAGCCGTCGGCGAAGGCGCCGCCGATGCCACCGCGGCTCGCGGTGTCGGTCTCGGTGATCTGCACCGACACGGCGGCGAGGTCGATCCGCTCCCGCAGGGACTGCTGCTGACCGCGCAGACTGTCCAACTCGCCCTGTCGGTCCGCGAGGGCCGTCTCGGCGGCGAGCAGGTCGGCGGTCGACGACGCGGTCGCGAGGAGGTCGCGCAGTCGGGTCACGGTGGCGTCGAGAGCGGCGATGCGGGCGTCGACGTCGATCACCTGGTCGGTGACGTCCGTCCGGTCCACGCCGACGGCGGTGACGCGGCCGATCGTGCCGAACTCGTCGAGAGCGGCGTCCACCTCGGCGGCCGGGACTCGGAGCGTCAGGGATGCGGAGGCGGGTCCGTCGTCCACCGACGGCGAGTCGGTGCGTGAGTCGACCCGGCCGCCGCGCTGCTCGGCGAGGTCCTGTGCGCGGTCCGCCGCGGCGATCGGATCGTCGGCGACGAGGGAGACGGTGGCGTTCACGACGTCCTCGCGGGTCGAGGGGACCTGCGAGCGCGCGGGGGCGGCCTCCGACAACGCGATGCCGGAGTCGGCGCCCGGGGCGGTGACGGCACTCGCGTCGCGCGATTCTCCGCCCGGCCCGAGTTCCGCGGCCCGCGTGGCACATCCGGCCGCCGTCAGCACACCCGCGATGCACAGGACGGCCAGGAAACTGCGCAGGGTCGCCGGTCTCGGGAGCGCGGTTCTCATGGGCGCATCGTAGGCACGAGATCGGGCTCCGGGGACGGTCCGCGCCCCGGCTCAGCGGAAGTCACGACTGCGCAGCAACACCCGGAGGTCGAGGGGCTCGAGCTTGTCCGCCACCAGGGTGACCACACCCTCGGCGTTCTGCACGATGCCGCGGACGTAGAGCGCCTGCGAGAGCTGCGCGGCCTGTTTGTACTTGTGCCACACCCCCACCGAGCAGACCACGTTGATCATGCCGGTCTCGTCCTCGAGGTTGACGAACGTGACTCCGGCGGCCGTCGCCGGACGTTGCCGGTGCGTGACGGCTCCGGCCACCAGGACCCGGTCCCCGTCCGTCACCGACAGGAGGCGGTTCGCCGGGACCACCTGCAGCTCGTCCAGCCGCTCCCGGAGGAACTGCGTGGGGTAGCTGTCCGGGGAGACGCCGGTGGCCCAGATGTCGGCAGCGGCGAGTTCCCAGGCGCTCATGCCGGGCAGCGACGGCGCTCGGATCGACGCCCCCACGGCGGGCAGGCGATCGGGACGCTCCGCGGCGGCGGCACCCGCGGCCCACAGCGCCTCCCGGCGGGCGATGCCGAAACACGCCAACGCCCCGGCCGTGGCGAGCGATTCCGCCTGGGCCACTGTCAGTTCCACCCGGCCGGTGAGGTCGAGCAGCGTGCGGAACTGCCCCTCGGCCCGAGCCGCGACGATCTTCTCGGCCAGGTCGGTGCCGATGCCTCGCACCTCGGCCAGACCGAGCCGGACGTCGAGGCCCGCGTTCTCGACGGTGGCGTGCGCGAGCGAGGCTCGCACGTCCGGGCCGTGCACCACCACACCGTGCCGGCGTGCGTCGGCCACCAGGGACTGCGGTGAGTAGAAGCCCATCGGCTGCGCCCGCAGCAGTCCCGCGCAGAACGCCGCCGGGTGATGGAGCTTGAACCACGACGAATAGAACACCAGCGACGCGAAGCTCTGCGAATGACTCTCGGGGAACCCGAAGTTGGCGAAGGCGTAGAGCTTGTCGAAGATGCGGTCCGCCTTGGGTCCGGTGATGCCGTGCAGGTCGCGCATGCCGGTGTAGAACCGCTCCCGCATCCGGTCCATCTTCTCCGGGCTGCGCTTGGACCCCATGGCGCGGCGCAGCTGATCGGCCTCGGTGGCGGAGAACCCCGCCACGTCGACGGCCATCTGCATCAACTGTTCCTGGAACAGCGGAACCCCGAGCGTGCGTTCGAGGGCGCGTTCGAGCGACGGGTGGTCGAACGTCACGGGCTCGAGCCCGTTCCGGCGCCGGACGTACGGGTGCACCGAGTGGCCCTGGATGGGACCGGGACGGATCAGCGCGACCTCCACCACCAGGTCGTAGAACTCCCGCGGCTTCAGCCGGGGCAGGGTGGCCATCTGCGCCCGCGATTCCACCTGGAACACCCCCACCGAGTCCGCCCGCTGGAGCATCTCGTACACCGCCGCCTCACCGAGGTCGAGCTCGGCGAGGTCCACGTGAATCCCCTTGTGCTCCTTCACCAGGTCGATCATGTAGTGCAGCGCGGAGAGCATGCCGAGACCGAGCATGTCGAACTTCACCAGGCCGACGGCGGCGCAGTCGTCCTTGTCCCACTGCAGGACCGTCCGACCCGCCATGCGCGCCCACTCGACCGGGCACACGTCGGCGATGGGGCGGTCGCAGATCACCATGCCGCCGGAATGGATGCCGAGATGACGAGGGAAGTTCTCGATTTGCGCCGCCAGCTCGAGGACGGGAACGGGGATGGTCGTCTCCCGCGACTCGGCGTCGAGGTCGGTCGCTCCCACGCCGGACCATCGGGTGATCTGCTTGCTCCACGCATCCTGCTGTCCCTGCGAGGCACCCAGCGCTCGCGCCATGTCCCGCACCGAGGACTTGCCTCGGTAGGTGATGACGTTGGCCACCTGCGCCGCGTAATCCCGGCCGTACTTGGCGTAGACGTGCTGGATGGCCTCCTCGCGGCGATCGGACTCGATGTCGACGTCGATGTCCGGTGGCCCGTCGCGTTCCACGGAGAGGAAGCGCTCGAACAGTAGGCCGTTGCGCACCGGGTCGACGTGCGTGATCCCGATGGCGTAGCAGACGGCGGAGTTGGCGGCCGATCCTCGTCCCTGGCACAGGATGTCGGCCCGCTTGCAGAACGCCACGATGTCGTGGACCACGAGGAAGTAGCCCGGGAAGTTCAGCTGCTCGATCACCGTGAGCTCGTGCTCGATCTGGGCGTAGGCGGCCGGGTCCTCCTCCGGCGTGCCGTAGCGCCGCGCCGCGCCGCGGTAGGTCAGCTCGCGCAGCCACGAGATCTCGGTGTGGCCGTCCGGCACGTCGAACGGCGGCAGCTGCGGCGCGATGAGGTGCAGATCGAACGCGCACTCCTCCCCCAGTGCCGCCGCGCCGGACACGGCCGTCGGATACGGGGCGAACATCCGGTCCATCTCCGCTCCCGACCGCAGGTGCGCGCCCCCGAGTGGCGGCAGCCATCCCGATGCCTCGTCCAGGCTGCGCCGGGCACGCACCGCCGCCATCGCCATGGCCAATCGGCGGCGGTCCGGGCGGGCGAAGTGCGCGGCCGTGGTGGCGACGACGCCCAGCCCGTACCGGGCCGCGAGGCCGGCCAGCGCGTCGTTGCGCTCGTCGTCCTCCGGAACGCCCTGCGTGGTGAGCTCGACACTCACCCGGTCCGAGCCGAACCGGTCGATCAGATCCCGCAGCGCGGCGTCGGCCCCGGCGAGGCCGTCGCGGGCCAGGCCCGCACGGACACTGCCCTTGCGGCATCCCGTGAGGATCTGCCAGTGACCACCGGCGGCCTCGGTGAGCGCGTCGAGGCTGTACTGCGGGCGTCCCTTCTCTCCGCCCGCGAGATGCGCGGCGGCGATCTGCCGGGACAGCCGCCGGTACCCCTCCTGCCCGCGGGCGAGCACCAGCAGGTGGACGCCGTCGGGATCGACGGTGCCCGCTCTCGACTCCGCCGGGCCCGGGACCCCGGACAGCGCGCCGGGCCCCGAGACGGAGTCACCGGCGAGGGACAGCTCGGACCCGAACACCGTCTTCATGCCGAGTTCCTTCGCCGCCTCGGCGAAGCGCACCACTCCGTACATGCCGTCGTGATCGGTCAGAGCGATGGCGTTCAAGCCGAGACGAACGGCCTCCTCGACCATCTCCTCCGGTTGCGAGGCGCCGTCGAGGAAGCTGAAGGACGAGTGCGCGTGCAGTTCCGCGTACGGCACCGCCGCGGCCGGGCGGCGCACCTCGCCCTCGTACGGCGAGCGCTTGCGGGACCACGCGGGGCTGTCCCCGCCGTCGCCCACGAGAGGATCGACCACCCTCGAACGTGGTTGGGGACGGCCGGAGAGCAGCCGTTCCATCTCCGTCCAGGTGGGCGGGCCGTCGTTCCATCCCACGTCTGCCCTCCCGTCTCCCCGCGTATCGCGTCCGGCACCGATTCGAACACGTGTTCGTATCGAGGACACCATTGCAGCACGGCCCACCGACACGTCGCAAACCCTGTTTCGCAACAGGACGAAACGGGCACAGAGACACGATGGCCACCACCCCGAAGACCCCGACGGCAATGGTGTTCGCACCGTCGCCCCTGTTGACGATCACCCTCGACACCGCGCCGGGGGGCAACACCGAACTGCACGTCCACGCCGGCGGTCAGGGCCATTGGATCGCTCGCATGGCCGCCAACCTCGGTCTCGACGTCACCCTCACCGGCGCCTTCGGCGGCGAGAGCGGCGGCGTGCTGCGTGACCTGATCGCGCGGGAGAACATCACGGTCCGCGCCGTCGACCTCGGCACCGAATCCGGCTCCTACGTGCACGATCGCCGCGACGGGGAGCGTACGGAGGTCGCGACCATCGACCCGCCGCCGCTCGCTCGGCACGCGCTCGACGACCTCTTCGGCCTCGCCCTCGAATGCGGCGCCGGTGCCGACATCGCCGTCCTCGGCGGCCCACACACCGACCGGGTCGTCCCGCCCGACTTCTACCGACGCCTCTGCAGCGACCTCCGCTCGCTCGGCACACCGGTGGTCGCCGACCTCTCCGGGGACACCGCCACCGCCGCCCTCGCCGGCGGTCTCACCGTGCTGAAGATGAGCCACGAGGATCTGATCGAGGACGGCCGGGCCGACTCCGAGGACCCCGACGATCTCGTCGCGGCCATGCGGTCCCTGCACGAGGAGGGCGCGGAGACCGTCGTCCTCTCGCGTGCCGCCGAACCGGCCCTCGCCCTCGTCGACGGCACGGTGTTCGAGGTGATCACCCCGCCGCTGGAGCAGACGGACCACCACGGCGCCGGCGATTCCATGAGCGCGGGCATCGCCACCGGCCTGGCGCACGGCGCCTCGATGGAGGAGGCACTGCGGCTCGGCGGCGCCGCCGGAACCGCGAACGTGACGCGGCGCGGACTGGGTACAGGACAGCGTGGACTGGTCGACACGGTCGCGCGATCGGTCGAGGTGCGACCGTTCCGACCGTGAGGAGAACCGACGAGCCGACCGGGAGGTCACCGTGCGTGCCCTGATCACCAACGACGACGGCGTGTCGAGCCGCGGGATCGCCGTCCTGACGCGGGTGGCTCTCGCCGCCGGACTCGACGTCGTCGTCGCCGCACCGCACGAGGAACGCAGCGGCGCGTCCGCCGCCCTGTCCGGCCTCGAGGACGGCGGCCGGCTCCGCAGCACGCGCACCGCCGTCGACGATCTGGACGTCGACGCGTTCGCGGTGCACGCCTCCCCCGCCCTCATCGCCTTCGTCGCCTCGCGCGGCGCGTTCGGTCCGCGGCCCGATGTCGTGCTTTCCGGTATCAATCACGGTCCCAACACCGGGTCGGCGGTCCTGCACTCCGGCACCGTGGGCGCGGCGCTGACCGCCGTCACCCACGGCATCCCCGGTCTCGCGGTCTCGCTGGCCGGGTCGCCGGGCCGTGCGCAGGCCGACCCCCGGGACGACCCTCGGGTCGGCACGGACGCGTCCGGCCGATCCTGGGACACCGCAGCCGACGTCGCCGCCCGCGCTCTGCGCTGGTTCCTCGACCATCTCGACCCGAGCCACGTCGTCAACGTCAACGTGCCCGCGGTATCGCCGGCGGAACTGCTCGGCATGCGCTCCGCCCGGCTCGCGACCTTCGGCGCGGTGCAGGCCGAGATCGGCGATCGCGACGACGAGTTCGTCACCGTGCGGTTCGACGAGATCCACACCGAGAACGACGACGACAGCGACGCGAGTCTCGTCGCGCACGGGTGGGCCACGGTCACCGCACTGCGCCCGCCCACCGCGGTGACCGTCGACACTTCCGAGCTGGTCGACACTCCCGACTGACCGTCCGGTCCGAACACGTCACAGAGTTCCCTCGAGTCCGTTCACTACAGTCACGTCGGGGGTCAGTCGACGTACCACCTCGAGAGGGAGAACTGCTGTGACACGTTGGGCATCGTTCGTCGTGTCCCGGCCGTGGTGGGTCCTGATCGCCGCCGTCCTGATCGTGCTGACCGGCGCCACCTGGGGCCTCGGGGTGTTCGGCAAACTCAGCCAGGGTGGTTACGAGGATCCGGGCAGCGAAGCGGTCGCGGTGGCGCGCCAGATCCAGGGCCTGGGAACGGCAGCCCCGGACATCATCGCGATCTACACCGCCCCCGATGGCCGCACGCTCGACGACATCGGTCCCGAGGTCACCGGGGTTCTCGACGCGTTCGAGGCGGAGGTGCAGCCGGAGAACGTCACGTCCTACTGGACCGCGCCCGCGGCGCAGAAGGAATTCCTCGAATCGACCGACGGCACCAAGGGCCTCGCCACCGTCTCGCTGGGTGGCAGCACGGGGGTGACGCTCGCATCGTTCGCCGACCTGCTGCCGAAGCTCGAGGCGCAGGGCATCGAGACGCAGTTCGCCGGGGCGTCCGTCGCCGGCATCTCCTTCAACACCCAACTGCAGCAGGACCTGGTCCGTGCCGAGATCATCGCCATCCCGGTCACCCTGATCCTGCTGGTCTTCATCTTCGGCGGCGTGGTGGCCGCCGCGGTGCCGGTCGCCGTGGGCGCCCTCGCGGTGGCCGGCGCGCTGACCGTGCTGCGGGTGTTCACCGAGTTCACCGACATCTCGTCGTTCGCCATCAACGTCGCGTCGCTGCTGGGACTCGGCCTCGCCATCGACTACGGGCTGTTCGTCGTCAGCCGGTTCCGGGAGGAGCTACGCAAGGGCAGCGACGGTCACGAGGCCGCGAGGCGCACGGTCCTCACCGCCGGACGCACCATCGCGTTCTCGGGCCTGCTGCTCATTTGTGCGTTCGCCGGAATGCTGGTGTTCCCGCAAGCGATCATCCGGTCGCTCGGCTACGGCGCCATGGCCGCCGTCGGCTGCGCCGCAATCCTGTCCCTCACCGCGGTGCCCGCCGTCCTCGCCATCCTCGGACCACGCATCAACGCCATCACGTGGTCCCGTACCGCGTCCGATCGTGGCGAGGAACGCGCGCACCGGTTGTGGGGCGGCATCGTCACCCGCGTCATGCGCCGACCGGTGATCGTCGCCGCCGTCATCACCGGCGGCCTGCTGATCGTGGCGAGTCCGCTTCTGAAGACGACGCTCGGCGAGGTCTCCTACACCGCGCTCCCGCCGAACGATCCGGCGCGCGTCGCCTACGAGACGCTCACCGAGGACTTCCGCAGCACCGGCGACAGCGCCACCCTGGTGTTGACCGGCGACACCGCGCGCCCCGACGGGCCCGCGATCAACTCGGTGATCACCGCCACCCGCGGCCTCGAGGGCATCGAGAACGTCCAGTTCGGCACGGCGAGCGGCAACTTCGTGGTCATCGACGCGACCTTCTCGTCCGGCGTCGATTCCACCGAACAGCAGGAGGTGGTCAAGGAGATCCGGGCCATCCCGCAGCCGGCCGGCACCACGCTCACGGTGGGCGGCGCGGCCGCGCTGGTGCTCGACGGCAACACCGCGATCCTGAACTGGCTGCCGGTGATGCTCGCCATCATGGTGGGCTCGACGCTGGTACTGCTCTTCCTCGCGTTCGGCTCGGTGGTGCTGCCGGTGAAGGCGGTGGCCATGGCGGCCCTGAGCATGGCCGCGACGTTCGGCGCGCTGACGTTCATCTTCCAGGAAGGCAACGGCGCGTCCCTGCTCGGCGTGACCCCGGCCCCACTCGAGGCGACGTTCGTGGTGCTCATCCTCGCCGTCGTCTTCGGACTGTCCACCGACTACGAGGTGTTCCTCATGTCGCGCATGGTCGAGGCCCGTACGTCCGGCGCCACCACGGAGGAGGCCGTGCTGGTCGGAGCGCAGCGCACCGGACGCATCGTCACGGCCGCGGCCCTGATCCTCATCCTCGTCACCGGCGCCTTCGCGATCTCCGGTCTGTCGATCATGCGGTTCGTCGGGGTGGGCATGATCATCGCGCTGATCATCGACGCGACGATCATCCGCATGTTGCTCGTGCCGTCCCTGGTCAAGCTCATGGGCGAGGCCAACTGGTGGGCCCCGGCGTGGATGAAGCGGGTGCACGCGAAGGTCGGGATCGGGCACTAGATTTCTTCTCGATGTCACGAACCGACGCCGCATCTCGTCTCTGATATGTCGGCACATCGGAGAGGAACGACCATCGTGAGAATCGCAGTGGCAGGTGGAACGGGAACGACGGGACGACGGGTCGTGGACCACGTCCGGGACGCGGGACACGAGGCCGTGGTGCTGTCCCGGTCCGCCGGGATCGATCTGAGAGCCCCCTCGGGAGCGCTCGACGACGCCCTCACCGGCGTCGCGGCGGTGATCGACGCGAGCAACGTCACCACCCTGTCCCGGCCGGCGTCGGAACGGTTCTTCGGTGCCGTCACGCGCACGCTGCTGGACGCGGAATCCCGACTCGGGGTGGGGCATCACGTGGCGTTGTCCATCGTCGGATCGGACCGCGTCGACACCGGGTACTACGCCGGAAAACGGCTGCAGGAGAAGCTGATCCGCGAGTCCGACGTGCCGTGGACCGTCGTCCGCGCGACGCAGTTCCACGAGTTCACCGACCAGACCCTGGCCATGACGCGGGGCCCGATCGCCGTGGTCCCGGTGATGCGGAGTCAGCCGATCGCCGTCGACGAGGTCGCGGCGTTCCTCGTCGAGGTGGCCGCGGCCGGGCCGCGGCGGGCCGTCGTCGAGATCGCCGGTCCCGCACCGGAATCGCAGGTGGATCTGGCCCGGCGGGTGCTGCGCGCCCGAGGATCGCACCGCTTGGTCCTGCCCGTGCGCCTGCCCGGGTCCGCCGGTCGCGGCATGGCCTCGGGCGCCCTGCTGCCGACCGGCGACGTCCGCCGCGGCGAGCAGGATTTCGCATCCTGGCTCGCCGAGACCGCGTGACCGGATCCGCGTCCACCGACCTGGCCGAGGCGTTCCTGCGCGCCCGGCCGCGGTTGGTGCGCGTCGCCTACGCCGTCCCGGGCACCCTGGCCGACGCGGAGGACGTCGTGTCGGACTGTTGGTTCCGACTCGACGCGGCACATCGCGACCGGCCGATCGAGGACGTCGACGCGTGGACGACGGTGGTCGTCGCCCGCGCCGCTCTGGACGCACTGCGGTCCGCCCGGGTGCGTCGGGAGTCCTACGTCGGACCGTGGTTGCCGGAGCCGCACGTGGGCGACCCGATCCGCGCGTACGCCGTCGACGAGCCGGCGGACCGCGTCACGCTGGACGACACGGTGTCCTACGCCCTGCTGGTCGCCCTGGAGGCCTTGACCCCGGCCGAGCGCACGGCCTGGGTTCTGCACGATCTGTTCGCCGTCCCGTTCGACGAGGTCGCCATGACGCTCGGGCGGACGCCGGCGGCGGTTCGGCAGCTCGCGTCGCGGGCGCGCCGGCACGTCGCGGCGCGCGCACCGCGGATCGACGTCGATCCCCGCGACCATCGCCGCGCCGTCGACGCGTTCGTGCACGCCGCCGGCACCGGTGATCTGGCGTCGCTGATCGCGGTGCTCGACCCCGACGTCCAGCTGGTCAGCGACGGCGGCGGCCTGGTCTCCGCGGCGCGTCGTCCGGTGGTCGGGGCGGACCACGTCGCCCGGTTCCTGCTCGGGATCGCCGCGAAGATCGGCCGGGGTCTCCGCGTCGACCCGCGTCGCATCAACGGCTCGACCGGACTGGTCGTCGTCGACGACGAGACGGTGCTCGGCGTCATGACGATCGTCGCGGACACGACCGGCCGGGTGGTGCGCATCGACCTGATCCGGACCCCCGAGAAACTGCGATCCGTGCGGGCGAACCCGGCGGAGTGATCAGATGTCGAGGTGCTCGAGCACGGTGAGCGTCGGCGCGGCGACCAGCACGGTTCCGAGTTCGCTCCGCCCCTCGGGCGACGCACGGAAGGCACGGTAGGCGGCGTCGTGCTCGCGGCTCTCCCACGTCTCGACGACCACGACGTGCGCGGGATCGTCGACGTCCGCGGTCACCTTGACGTCCAGGCAGCCGTCGAATCCGCGGGTGGCGACGAGCGTCTCGGCGAGGACGCGGTGCGCCTCGGGAAGGCGATCGGGATCGAGGCGGACTTCGAGCAGAGCGGTGACGGCCATCGACGACTCCTCGGTGAGTGCTGGGGTATCAGGGCGTGCGCGACCATCCTGGCACTCGGTCCCGAACGGCCCCGAACCACAGGGGCAGGAAGCCGCGCGAGAGGTAGAGCAGTGGGCCGATGGTGCCCGTCCACTTCACCGCTGCCAACACGCTCGACGTCGTGGCGGTGGCGTCGGTGATCCGCCGGGTGTCCTCGTGCATCCAGAGATTCACCACGTTCTCCGCGATGTCGGCCGTGGCGGCGACCGCGGGTGCGGCGAGGAGCACCGAGCGGGTGGTCGGGGAGACGGGCAGCAGTTCGGACAGGCGCACGGCGGCGAGCCGCAGCGCCTTCGCGTACAGCACCGGGTGATGAAAGTTGGCGATGTAGCCCTTCTTCAGGTCGCGCGCCGCTCGCGGGCTCAGGTTCTCGATCACCGAGCGGTAGCGCGCACCCGACGGGCACACCTGCAGTTGCACGTACGCGGAGCCACCCGCCCCGGTGACGGTGATGAGGCTGTACTCGGAGACCCAGTACATGGCCGCCCGTCCGGCCAGTCGGGCATCGGTAGCGGTAGGGGTGAACGGCTCGGTCGACCGAGCAGGCAGCGACATGGCGCCGACCGTATCGGCGCGCCCGCCGAGGAACGCCCGGTCGATGCGGAATCTGGACGGGTCACAGCCCGGCGAGGAACGGCTCCACCGCAGTCCTGAACTCCTCGAACCGATCTCGGTGCACACTGTGCCCGCTGTCGACCACGACCACCCGGCTGCGCGCGAGTCCGGCGACCGCGGCCGCGAGCCGATCCCGGTCGACCATGCCGGTGGGCCCGCCCACCACGAGGAGGACGTCCGCGGTCACGGAGGCCAACGCCGACCACCACGCCGGATCGGGCGTTCGGAACTGCGTGAGCGCGGGCGTCGTCATCGACCGATCGAACGCCAGCACCGCGCGCGGGTGGCGCACGATCGACGACAGCGCGTGCAACAGCTCCCGCGGCGACGGCGCGGCGCCCATGACCGGCGGCGGGTCGCCGGGACGCAGCGGCAGCGGAGCTTCCTCGACCACCAGCTTGCGCACCGCGTCGCCCCGGCGCTGCGCGACGAGCGTGGCCGCGTGTCCACCGAGCGAGTGCCCGACCAGGTCCACGCGTGTCAGGCGCAGCCGGTCCAGCAGGTCCTCGAGATCGTCCGCGAAGGCGGCGAAGGAGTAGTCCGCGGCGCGGCCACTACGGCCGTGACCGCGGAGGTCGGGAACGATCACGCGCCGACCCCGGCGGATCAGACTCTGCGCGAACCGGTTCCACGTGGCGCCGTCCCCGCCCATGCCGTGGACGAGGACCACCGGCGAGTCCCGAGCGTCCTCGCCGCCGGAATCGCGGTAGTACACGTGCGGACGGGTCGGACCGCTGCCGGTCGGGACGTTCTCGCGCGGGGCGTCGTCGGTACTCACCGAGCGCCACTGTACCCGGGGCCGGCGGTCGTCTCAGTCCCCGAGCAGGGGCACCGACGGCAGCTCGCTGCGTCCGAGGAGCACGCCGCGGGTGACGGCGGCGGAGCCGAACCGCCGGTGCACGCCGTCGAGCGCGGCGTCGAGTGCCGCCCGGTCGACGTGCTCGTGGCTGTGCTCCTGCTCGTCGGGAGGCGTGTCGTAGGGCAGTTCCAACTGCAGGGCCGAGCCGTCCTCGAGGTTGGAGACGGCCACGCCGACCAGGGTGAGCCCCTGCATGGTGATGGTGGACATCGCCGCCTCGAGCAAGGACCGCGCGGCCGTGAGCACGATGTGCGTGTCGGCGGTGGCGCGACCGAGGGTGGTCGACCGGGTGGCGCGGCTGAAGTCGTCGAAACGCAGCCGGAGGGTCACCGTCCGTCCCGCGCGGTGCCCCTTACGCATCCGGTAGGTCACCCGGTCCACCAACGCGGTGAGCGCGGCGTCGATCTCCGCGGGGTCCTTGTGCCGCCGCCCCAGCGCGTGCTGCGCGCCCACCGACCGTCGACTCCGGCCGGTGGTGACCCGGCGACTGTCGACCCCGTTGGACAACGCGTGGAGGTGGCGACCGGCGGCGGACCCGAGTACCGCGGCCAGCGCGCCCTCCCGCTCGGCGGCGAGCTCACCGATGGTGCGAATCCCCTGCGCGTGCAACTTGCGGGCGGTGACCTTGCCGACGCCCCACATGCGTTCCACGGGCAGCGGATGCAGGAACTCCAGTTCGCGGCCCGGATCGACCACCAGCAACCCGTCCGGCTTGGCGACGGCACTGGCGATCTTGGCCAGGAACTTCGTCCGCGCCACACCGACGGTGATCGGCAACCCGACGTCCTCGGCAACGGTGCGTCGTAGATCGGCCGCGATGTCGACCGGCGAGCCGGACAGTCGCGCCAGCCCCGTCACGTCGAGGAACGCCTCGTCGATGGAGATGCCCTCCACCAGCGGGGTGACGTTCTCGAACACCTCGAAGACGTCCTTGCTGGCCTGCGAATAGGCGTGCATCCGCGGGGGCACGACGGCGGCCTGCGGGCAGAGGGCGCGGGCCTGCCGACCCCCCATCGCGGTCTTGACTCCGTACGCCTTGGCCTCGTAGCTCGCCGCGAGCACCACGCCGCCGCCGACGATCACCGGCCGACCCCGCAGCGACGGATCGTCCCGCTGCTCCACCGAGGCGTAGAACGAGTCCAGATCCGCGTGCAGGACCGTCGCCTCGTGCAGCCGGTCGCGTGCCCGGGCGGCGCCGGTGACGCTGCGCCGATCGGACGAGTGTTCGTTCATTCGTAGATGCCCTCCACGAACCATCGTCCTCCGTCGTGCAGGACCAGCACCGCGCGCGCGTCCTCGAGCATCATCTGTGCCCGCGCCACCTGCCGCGCCGTGGACGCCGCACCCGGGTCCCACCACCGCTCGTCAACGCACCACGGGCCGGCCCACCCGTGCAGCGACCACGAACTCGACCCCCACGTCAGCACCGCCGGGTCCCGATCGAACATCCCCCGCTCGGTCACCCCGACCGGCTCCCCCGCCGCGCCCACCAGGGTGATCTCCGGACGCGTGGTGGTGAGGGCGGTGGGTGACGGCGACGGCAGCCGACCCGGCCAGGGTGCGGCCGGATCGGCGTCGGGAACCGGCTCGTCGCCCCACGGCACCACCGTCACCCGCTCGGCCGGACCACGGCCGCCGCTGAGCACGCCCACCTGCACCGCCTCCCCACCGAGCAGGCCCTGCACCCGCACCAACGCGCGTCGTGCGCGCTCGTCCTCGTCACCGACCCCACCCCACAGTCCGAGTTGCAGCGCGCCGGCGCTGACCACCTCGACCGGTTCGAGCCGCAGCACCACCACTCCGGCGGTGGGCTTGCTGCCGCTGCGCCCGGTGAGCCACCCGTCGAGTTGCCACCGCACCCGATCCGCGGTGCCCTCCGGGGTGAGCGGCTCGGCGCACCGCCAGGTGCGGGAGAGATGCTCGCCGTTCGCGGTACGGGCCTGCACCAGCAGCCGAGTGCAGGCGACCGCGGCCGCCGACAGCGCGACGTGCAACTTCTCCGCCAGCGCGCGGCCGGCGAACGCGGCGGCGTCCACCCGGTCCAACGGCGGGTCGCAGTGGTACTCGACGTCGAGATCCGGCGGCACCACCCGCGCCGACGGCGGACGTTCCGGTTCCCCCCGCGCGCTGCGATGCGCCGCCACGGCATCGGTCCCGAACCGCGACGCCACGTCGACCGGCGAGAGCGCCGCGAAGTCCCCGATCGAGCGCAACCCGAGCCGCACCAGCAGGTCCACCAGATCCACCCGGTCCGGCGCCGCGAGCGACGGCTCCGCCGACAACTCCGCCACCGGCAGCGGCGCGAGAAATCCGGCGCCGTCGCCGGCGGGCACGATCATGCCGTGCCGCGCGGCGATCACCGCCGTGGAGACCTCGTCGGCGATGCCCACCTGGCACTCCACTCCGACGGCGGCGACCGCGTCGACGAGGCGTTCGGCCGCGCTCTCCTCCGACCCGAAGTACCGCGCCGCTCCCCGCGCCGAGAGCAGCAGCAGACCCGGACGCAGCACCTCGATTCCCGGAATCAGCTCGTCCACCGCGGCGGCCACCGGCTCGAACGATCGCGCGTCACGGTCCGGATCCGCCCGTGCCACATGCAGTTCCGGGCATCGTGCCTGCGATTCGCGGCGCGTCCCGCCGCGCCGGACCCCGGCCGTCCGGGCCGTGGCGGAGCAGGCGACCACCCGATTGGCCGAGACGACGGCCACCGGCGCGGACGCGGGGACGTTCGCCGCGGCCGCCGCCGCGACCGCCGGCCAGTCGGGACACCACACGGCGAGCACCCGGGCGCGTCGTTTCTGCGGGCCGGTCACGACGACAGCGCCGTCATCGTCGGACCGCTCTCCCGAGCGGTCGACCACTCGACGCCCTCCCCCGCCGACGCGACGACGAGACGACCCGTGCGCGGCCGAATCGCCCGACCCTGCACCTCGACGCCCAACCGCACCGCCCGCACCCGCCCACGACCGCGGCGATCCCCGGACCCCGGGCCGTCGTACCCGTCGACGCGCGCGGACAGGGTGAGTTCCGCCCCGTCCCACCGACCGTCGGTGACGACGAGCGTGGCGCCCTTGGCGCGAGCCCGCGCCACCACCGCGCGCGCCCGTGACGGCGGCACGGCGGACCCGCCCAGGCCGAGCACCACCAGATCGATGCCGTCCAGCAACACGGCCGCCACCTCCACCGGATCCGACCCGGGATTCGGCACCAACGCCAGCCGGTGGAGCTGAGCACCCATCTCCGCTGCCGCGAGCAGACCGAGCCGCGGCATTCCGATCACCGCCGCGTGCCGCCCGGACGCCGTGACCGACGCCAGGATGCCGGTGAGCAGCGAGCCCGCCCCGGACACCGCGACCACCGAGCCGCGGGCCAGCCCGCCCTCCGGCAGCAGCGCCGACAACGCGCTCGGGACCGGAAGGACGGGCCGGGTGGGGCGCTGCGCCGCGGTGGGCACGGGCTCGAGAACCGGGGCGGTGGCCGTGGACGTGACAGGGGCCGTGGACGTGACAGGGGCCGTGGACGTGACAGGGGCGGCGGGGGATGCAGCAGCGGGGCCGGCCGCACCGCTGATGCGGCGCCGCAGCACGGCGATCCGCTCGCTGCGCGACAGACCGTCGAGACCGTCCAGATCGACGGAAACAGGCATACTCACTCCCCGGATCGAGACTCGGGGGAAGACCGAGAATTCGAACATGTTTTCGAACTATCTCCAGTAAAGCCGTCCGCCGTTCGAACGTCAAGGTGGCCCGTCGACGGGTTGTAGGAGCGGTGTGCGGTGGCCACGATCTCCGCCGCCGTCCTCGGTTGGGCGTCGACGGAAAACGACTTCGAGGAACTCGACATCGCCGAACAACCGCACGGGGTGGCGTGGGAGGACGCCGGACCCGGCCGGGCCCGCACCGAGTGGGGTCACTACCGGCACGACGGCGCGACGTCGGTGGTATGGGAGATGGCCGCACCACCGCGTCGGTGTTCGCCGACACCGTCCTCAAACCGCTGCTCGCCCCGCACGACGACCTGCCCCGCAAACGCCTCACCCTGGTCTACCGGCCGTATTCGGCCGGGCATGCGGCGTAAAAGGTCGAGAAGCAGCACCGAGACGCCCTGCACGCCATCAACTCCCGCGGCGCCAAGATCAGCTGCCCGCGGAGTGTTCGAGTCGATCCTCGCCCGCGACGGCGAAAAACGCGCCGCCACCGAGCACCTACGCGACGAGTTGGCCCGCGCGTCGGACCAGCACCGGTTCCGCGACTACTACGACACCGCCGTGGTCAAGCTCGGCGACGCCCACGCCCGGCACCTACTGTCCGCGACGCTGCCGAACGCCATCCACACCGCCACGACCGGGCAGCGGGAGTGGGACGCCGCCGTCGCCGGTGTCCGCGACGTCCTCGCGCGCGGCGCCAACCGCAACGTGGTGATCGACCTGCTCGGTGACCCCGACCTGCACACCGCCCGCAACGTCCCCGTCGCGATCCTCGCCCGCCTCAAAACCGTCGAGCTGCCCAAGAAGGGGTCGACACTGCCGGTGCTGCCGCCCGAGCACCCCGGCGCCGACACCGAACTACGCGCGTTCGCCGAGAACACCGTCGCCGCGATCATCGACCCCCACGGCGCCGACACCCAGTGGACCACCGACCTCGACTACACCCACCCGCAGGACCAGGCGTATCGGAACGCGGTGCGCGCCTCGTCGACGCCGACGCGCTCGACGCGGTGCGCCGGACGGTGCTGGTGACCGTCGCCGCCGATTTCACCGACCGTGACTGGACGGACCTCTCCCGCCGGGTCGCCGACCTCGCCGCCGGCCTCGACCGCGCCGACGTCGGCGGCGGTGACCCCGTTCTCGAGTACGCCGCCCGCAGTGCGGCGACCGCGTTGCTAGACCGCGGCCGCGTCGCCGACCCCGAGCTCGCGGAGTACACCGACGAGCTACGCGACTACCTCGACCTCCCTGCGGTTCGAGACCGCGACGCGGCCTCCCGTGTTACCGACGTGGCGCCTGTCCGACGCGACGTCGCCGCCGACCGCCGGATCGACCCCCGGGTCGTCGTCGACGTGACGGCCGACCCCGTGCGCATGCTCACCCGCGACGAACTCGACGCCGCCGCATCCGCAGCAGCACGGCACCGCGCCACCCTCGACCAGCAAGCCCGACTCGCCCGCACCGGGAAAGCCGCCGCCATCACCGGCCGGTCCGTCGCCGCGATCCGCGACGAACACCAGCGTCTCGCCGCCCCGGCCGCCGCCGTCGCTGAACTCCCCGCGCCCGAGCACGCAAAGAGCAACTCAACGCCAAGTTCACCGACACCGTCCGCGCCCTGGACGCCGCGACCGGCGACCTCGCCTCCGCAGGCCGGTTCGCCGACGCGGCGAAAGCGGACGCCCGTGGACGGATCGCCGCGCACACCGCCGAGCGGGACCGACTCATCGCCGCCCGTTTCGAGGCCGAGGAACAGCTTCGGCGCGCCGCCGCCGCACCGCCGCGCGCTCAGCGGGATGCCATCGTCGCCGCGGCGCAGCGCTCGGCACAGACGATCGATGACCGCATCGAGGCGGCCGCTTGCCGAGACGCCGCGACCGTACGGCGGGCGGACCGCGCGTTCGAGCTCGTCTGTACCGAACGCGGCGTCGTCGCCAATCGCACCCGCGGGATCAGTGCCGAAGTGCAGCGCCGCTCCAACCTCGACGAGCCCACCGCCCAGGCCGAGCAGCGGGTCCGGGAGGCTGCGGCGCCGGAACGGGGCGCAGAGGTGCGGGACGGGGACGGGGACCGGGACCGCGACGTCGCCCACATCGCGGCGCAGGCCGAGCAGCTCCAACGTCAGCAGCAACGGCAGGCGGTGCAGCACGCGCAGCGAGAGCGAGGTGGCAACGAACTCGAATTATGAGCGGCGCTGCGCGCACACGGGCGTTCGAACAGCTATCCGGATTGCTGTAACGCCCCTTTGTGCGGATGCGAAACCAGGGTATTGGGGTGCCATTGGGCGACCACTGTCGGCCAGTCGAGTAAGGACCCCCGCATGGCAGGCGTTAGCGGCGACAGTGAGCAGTGGTACTCGACGGTCGACGGTGGCTTGATCGTCTCCGCCGACGTGATCACCCTCATCTTCGAGGCATTCGATTCCCCGCTGAAGGGCACCCTCTCGGTGCGCTTCTCGGCATTGCGATCGGTGGTGCTGTATCCGAATGGGGCCGACAGTGGATCGATCGAATTCGAGCTAGCCGTGACAGACATCGGGTCGGGGAAAGTCTCGGAACGAACGTTGACTGTGCGAGTCTCGGCCGAGGACGGACTCGCTGAAGCTCGGATCTATGTACCCGAGCTGCACCAAAGAGCCGCTGGTCTGAACGCGGTGCCGAGCCCCGATCTGGATTCGGCCCTTCTAGAGAGTGGAACGGCGCCCGACCCCCACCTCGATGAGGTCGAAGTCCAGGCGCAACGCCGTACCGGGCATCACCAGTTCGGCGGGGGCAGCCCCACGATCGGCGACGCACGCGCCAACGACGACCCAGACGCGTCCGCCATCGACACCGACGCGTCCCCGCCGGAGGTGGATTCTGGTTGCGGCCGGAACGGCCGCAACCGGTCTCATCGCTCTCATGGTCCCGTTCATCCGGACAACGGGAGACAAAGAGGTGACGGCCGAACCAGTCACAACAACCACGTTTTCGACCTCGCCAGCCTCCTCGTTGACCTCGTCAGCTCCAACGTCCCCGCCCACGGCACCTGTTCGAACAGTTTCGCCCTCGTCGACGCGCAGTACGACAGCCGCCGCACCGTCGACCGACGCACTGTTCGTCTCGACGCTCACCAGCCTTGGCGTCGACTACTCGTCTCCAGCGCAGGCGGTATCAACTGCAAAGACGACGTGCCGAACAATCGCCAACTCGCCCGACCCAGCCAACGCCATCCTGGCCGCATCCGAGATCGCACAACGAACCGGCGGATACACACGGACCGAGGCCAACGACTTCGTCGGTCTCGCCGTCCTCGTCTATTGCTTCGAGTACAACGACTACGTCCGTTTTTGACCCGCGTTCACCCCCGATTTCGGTCAGAACGCCGTCAGCGCATCTCACGAACCCGGCTCTTCTATGTCAGACCGGGCTTGTGGGCTGGTGTCGATGATCTAGTCGGGTGCCGGATCGCGGCCAAGAACGTCGTCGTAGACGACGCCGACGAGACCCTCGACGTCCTCGACGACCGTCGCCGTGACGTACGCGCAGCCGTCGACAGTGGTGTGGGAGCACTCGTCCCACCGGGCGAGGTCACCGAGGCGGGCGAGCGTCGGGTGGCACCACATCACGTGCCACGCCGCCAGGTCCGATCCCGGCTCGGGCTGGTCGTACGCAGCGTCGTAGGCGACCATCAGTGCCGTCAACTCCTCGACGGCGATACTGTGGAGGAACCAGCACGGCGGGATCGCCAGATCCGGCGGGAACGGGTACCGGCGGCGGAACCACTCCACACCCACACCGACACCCGGGCCTACAGCGCGTTTGCTGCGTCTGCGTCGAGGTCAGCCCACCGATAGGACACCGCTGGGTTGTCCTCGACGCCCGGCCCGTCGTCAGGGGTCGTCGTACTCGCTCACAGGTGCATCGCCTCCTAGTGTGCTCCGGCCGCGTGCAGGTCGGTGGTCGGCGCTTCGATCGCCGCGGCGGTGTCGGGAGTGAGGACGCGGCCGGCTGCGACGCTGCGCAGCGCCCACCGCTCGGATTCGGCGACCGTCTCGGCGATCTCGGGATCTTCGTAGTACCCGAGCATCGAGATCATCACCGCTTTGCAGTTGCGTCGGATCACCACCGCGGTCTTGTCGGGAAGCTCCCGGATTGCGCTCTCGGTCATGATCGGCCGCACCACCAGCGACCCCTGCCGCTGCGCACCGACGGGCTGACCACGGCGAGCGTCGGGGGCGCCCAGCACCAGCTCTTCCCGCTGCCCGATCAGCGTCGAGATCTCCCGCAGCGCGGCGGTGTCGAGCAGCCCGGGCAACACCACCCGGCTGTTCGCCGACCCGACGAACAGCGCGGCACCCTCTCGACCCCAGCGCTTCTCGGTCTGCGACCGGTTGTGGGTGAAGCACCACAACGAGATCCCGCGGCCACCGGAATCGCTCATCTTCTCCGGCAGCTCCGGGATCGGGGCGACGTTGTTGACCTCGTCGAGAATCATCTTCAGCGGCGGGTCCAGCCGCCGGGCGGGCAAGGTCTGCGAGTAGTCGGAGGCAACCTTGAACACTTCCGCGGCCAGCAGCGCCACGAACGGGGCGACGGACTCGTTGTCGCCCTCGGAGAGCAGATACAGCGTGCCGGTGTTGGTAGCCACGAACTCCGCGACGTCGAACGACTCCTCGGCCGGGCAGTCCACCGCCGCAAGCAAGGCGGGGGAGGCCAGTGGCTCCATGATCGACGAGAGCACCTGGACGATGGTGTCGGTGGTCTTGTCGGCGCGGGAATCGAGAATGCCACTCAGCGCTTCCGCCCAATCGGGCCGGTGCTCACCGAGGATCCGCAGCGCTTCCTCCGGGGCCTTCGACGAGCACCACCGCGCCACCGCCGTCAACCCGAGATCGGCGATCGCGGCGGCGTGCAGGTAGCACCGCAGCATCGTCTTGGCGCGACCCTCGAAGAAATCCGCCCCGGTCGTTCCCTCCATCGGGCGGGCCGACACCAACGCCGCCGCCCGCCGAATCGCCACATCGGGGTCCTGGCATCCGGCGACGGCGGAGAACTTGATGCGGTTCGGCCAGCGGGAGATGTTCTCCGGGTCGAACACCGACACCGTTCCCCGCTTCGACCGTGGCAGCCACGTCAGGTAGACGATCTCGGCTTTGGTGCTCGACAGCACCAACGCCCCCGGCGCCGGCAGGGCGTTCGGGACCGCCACCAGGGACGTCTTGCCCATCTGGGCGGCGCCCTCGAACAGCACCGAGTCCTCGTGCGAGCACCACACCCCGACACCGGAAGTGCGCTCGTCGCCCAGGTGCGCCCCGAACACCGTGGTCGGTACCGACCGATCGTCTCCGCCGCGCCCCTTGCGGGGGCTCACGGTGTCGCCGCCGGTCGCGGCGCGGGCGTAGCGGGCGCGATTGTCCGCACCGCGGCGCCGCACGCGGTCCTCGGTCATGCCCGCCGCGATCAGGTCACGCCGATTCGCCAACCCCTCGGGTGAGCGGCAATCACGCGCCGCGCCGCGGCGGCGGGCGACCGCAGCACCGGCCAACGCCGTACCGATAACCAGGAGCGCACCGAGGATCGCCGCGATCGCGGTGGCCTCGGTCGGCCAGATCAGATCACCGCCGATCAGGCCCGACACCGTCTCGAAGGGGTTGTAGCCGACGGCTTGGTCGGTCCCGGCCAACATCGAGCCCCACACCGCGGACACCGTCACCACACCCACCACCACGGCGATGAGCAGCACCACCAACAGAACGGCGATCAGCTCGCGGTCGCGGCTGTAGAGGTCACGGACGACGACACCGTCCCTGCGGCGGGTCACAGCACGACCGCGGTCGGACGGACGGGAGCCAAGTGATGGTGCGTGGCGGTGGAGACGAGAGTGAACACGAGGGTCCCTCGGGAGCGTCGATCCAGCGCACAGGCCACCTGGCCTCGGGCGGACGTACCGCGCCGACACCGGCGCACGCGCTGGTGGGGGACGCTCGACCGTGACCCTCATCTACGGTCGAACGAGCACATCGTAACGTCCGTAGTCGCGATCCGGCCCGGCTCGTGCCTCAGCCGCACGATAAAGACGCGGTCTGGCGCCCACGTAGCGGCGTTTGCGATCCCGGATGGCCGAACCGGGGGCGAGTTCAGCGTCTCGCCACGCCGCTGCCGGGTCAGCCAAATCCGGCAGAGGCCACTGCGCATCTAAAGGCGCGGTTGGTTTCCATCGAGGTGTACGGCGCCTTCCCGGCTTAACTTCCGTTCCTCATCCCTCATCCAACTCGGGGTCCCCCGAGCTGCGGCTTCCGCCTTCGCCAATCTGTTCGATGCACCCGCGGAGGAAGTCAAGCATGCCGAAGAACGCCAGCGTTCCGACATCGCGGCCGAGAGCCGCTGCGATCACCAAACTGAGGGCGGCCAGCACGATAAGCGATGTGAGCGGGTGGATGTACCACCGGTAGAGGTGCGACTCTGGTCGCCCCTGATGATCAGAAGACATCGTCCACATCTCCGTTCACGTCAACAGGGGCGGACGGTTCCCAGTACTGTTCGTCGAACGAATCCCGCAGCGTCGGTGACAATGAGCTGGACGCTGACGGTGCATACGGCGCGTAGTCATCACCATCGGTGTAGTAGTGCAAGTTGGCAACTACAGTCCCCGGCATCGGCTCAAGGACGCCCGCCGCCACCAGAGGCACCACGACGCCTTTCCGGAAACGAAACAGCATTGAGCGAGCGGATCCAGCACTGATTCCCATCTCGCGTGCCGCTGACGAAGTGGTTTCACCACGCAGCAGTGCTGCGAGCAACGTAGGGACTTGGGGGCTCGCCTCGGCTACCAGTCGCTCCGCAGCTGTGCGGGCGTACGGGACGTCCGACATCTCGATTGTCAGGACATTCGTTGTGTCGGTGTCGGCCCGAGCGACCAGTCGTCGAGCCGCCCGGTGTGGTCGAGTCCACTGGTTCACCACAGGGACTTTCCGAAGCAGGCATGCGTTCACGAAGTAGGTCAGGAGGGAGGACTGACTACGATCCCATCTGCGGCCATCCACCACGTTCGTGACGAAGTCGGGGAGGGCTGCGACAGCCATGCTTACGCTCAGATCGTCACGTGAGTCGTGGTCAATGCGCATCAGCTCGAGGTCGCGGTAGTCGATCCGCATGGCCGCGTTGACCGGACCGCTCGTGATGATGCGACCGGACTCCAAGATGTTGTGCAGCGTTCCGATGGCCGGGCTCCACAACGCTTCGATCAAAGCTGATGTTGCGACAGTGAACTTCCCGGATCGAGTGCGAGACCCGGTCATTTGAGCCTTACTAAGTAGTGCTTCTAACCGTTCGTTCAGCTCGATCGTCGATCTTGCAGACATGAAACCCTCCAGGGTGTACGTGCGCGTCGGAAACCTGTCCCGCGATTCGCGAGGCCGGCCGCAACTGCGAAGCAGTTGTATGAGGACGTAGTTCGGGTCGGCTGACAGCGCGGCCAAATGTGACACAAATCACACTCAAGTGGTCACTGGGCAGTTCAGAATCGGCGATACCGGAGATGTCAGGGTCCTTCGCCGGGCCGTAGGACCATGCATGAACGCGCTACAGCTTGGAAGCTTCGAGCGATCAAAGTCGAGGCCCAAGATGGGCCGGTAAGTTCCTGCCAGTGGGACCACATGACACTGCCGCCGCCGGGCCGGGCGAAGCCTCGGCATCGCGCGCCGACTCTGCGGCAGATGCGGGGCACACAGACAGACCGGCTCCAAACACGTCGGACTGTCCCGCAGGCGAGGGAGACACCCATGGGAGTGAGTTCCCGCGCCTAGTGCTCGGTCTTATCGGGGCGCTCCTGTTCATCGTTGGCGGCATCATCGGGCGGTCCGCCGCCGTGCCGTACTCGACGGAATTCTGGCGGATCGCGGCGCAGCCGGCCGCAGTCATCATCGGCGGGTTGGCGGCAGTAAGCGCCGCCGCGGTCGCTTTTCGCGCGCAACGGGCGGCGAGCCAAACCGTCTTGAGGGGGGTTCGCCTGCAGGTTGCGGCAGGTGAGAAGCAGTTTAGACAGACCTACACCGCCGACGTCGAACAACGTGAGGCGGACACAAACAGCACAGCTGTGAATCGTTGCTGGGAGAAGTTCACTTGGATCGTTGCGTTACACCAGGGCAAGGACATGGCAGCGCCGGGTGAAGTGCCGGTAGATATAGCGGTGATGATGCTCGAAAGCCTGTACGACGACGCCAAAGCGCTGGGTGACCCAACGCTGCTTGTAGGCATCGGTGAGTACAGCCGGCTCGTGGTCGATGCCCACTAGCGTGCGACGGCCGAGCGAACTGCACTCTTCAAGCGCATAATGAATACAGAGGGAGGTCGACGTCATGACCTTGAGGGATCGCATCATTGCACTGCCGCCCGAGCGGTACGCGCGCAGTGCCAAGTCCTCGGCTCGGCTTGCCGCGAAGGTAGCGACGGACGCGCACCAACCCGTGCCGGAAAATGCCGCGCGCATCCTGGACATGAGCCTCGAGCAACTAGCCGAGGAGCACCGTCGAAGGCAGGCGGATGAGGAACCCGAGGCGCCGAGTCCGAGTTCGACTGATCCTAATTCACCCCTCGGCCTGAAGCCGGAAGCCATCGCGAACGAGCTTGGCTTGTCGGGGGTGGCGATACAAAACAGTCGCGATGTGATTGCTTCTCTCTGGGAGTTTGCGCTGGTTCAACACTCGCCAAACGACCAGCCCACCCGTGTGGTGCCCGCTGGCCTACTGTTCCGCAACGCGGAGCCCTCCGGCGATCCGGGCGACGTCGAGCCGAGCCGGTCGAGCGCTACTTGATCCTGCCGCGGGTCGGCCTCAACCCGCCCGCAGGTGAAGGAAAGGGTGTTCCCACTGGGCGCGACGCCAGGAACCACCTACCGAGCTGGCGCCGCCAGCTCGGAGGTGCTCGCTACCTACACGGACGCGTTCGACATCCTCGTCAAGAATATCTCTTCACGCCGTGCGTAGAATCGCAACCATGTCCTTCGTGAACAGGCTCCTAGGCATTGGCAGCAGGTCAAGTGGCCCGGACAATACTGGGTCCGGCGAGGTAGCTGACGACAACTTCGACTACTCCGCAATCGATAACTGCCCTTACTGCCAGCGGGGACTGCAGGGTTGGGGGTGCGTCGCCTGCAACGTAGAGTTCGTTTTGGAGGACAACACCCGCCTCGTCGAACGTGAACCGTCGCCGCGAGAGTCATCATCGCAGCGTCAATGCGTGAGGTGCGACAGGTCGATGACAGGCGGCGAGTTCATTGCAGCGTGGGAAGACGGCAGCAACGCTGACGCGTACACCGCCTGCCCTAGATGCGGGTACCAAAACCTCTTCTGAGACTCAGGAGTCGCGTGAACTCATTCTGACCAGTTCTTCCCTATCAAAGGGTGCGGCTTCACGCTCTCAGAGCGCATCGCGGGCTCCTTCTCTACAGAGAATTCTGGAGAGGGCAGCGACGACTTACCACAGGTGATGCGCTTAGTCGGGACGTCGCTAAACTGCACAATTCTTGAGCAGCGTTGCAGCCGGCCTGACGACAGCAGAGGCCTGGCCGGCGGAATAGACTTCGCCAGGACAGCCTGTCGGGTATTTATCGCCGGGGACTAGGATTCGTGCGCCAGAAGTGGCTTTCGAAACAACGCTTGTCGATGCCCTCCTCAGCGGCTCGCGCCCGACTATGATCGAGCTATGGACCGGCGCTACCAGGTATTCGTCAGCTCGACTTTCACTGACCTCATCGACGAACGCCGAGAAGTCATGCAAGCGCTGCTCGAGATGGATTGCCTGCCCGCTGGAATGGAGCTGTTCCCTGCTGGCAATACCGACCAATGGACTCTGATCAGAAAAGTGATCGAACAGAGCGACTATTACCTTGTGATTCTTGGCGGCCGATACGGATCTGTGACCGAAGCTGGTCTCAGCTATACCGAAAAAGAGTACGATCACGCAGTCAAAGTTGGGATACCCGTGATGGGGTTTGTCCCGGCCGAACCCGATGCTATACCAGTAGGCAAGACCGACCGCAGCGATGCAGCTATTGAGAAATTAGCGGCGTTCCGGATTAAGGTCCAACAAAAAATGACCAAGGACTGGAAAAACGCTGAAGATCTTGGCTCCAAGGTCACCCGGGGTCTTATCCACCTCATCAAGAACAACCCGCGGCCTGGATGGGTCCGCGGGGATCATGCCATGACCCCGGAAACGCGAGCAGAGATCGCTGAACTCACTGCCAAGATAGCTGGCTACGAGAAGAAGGAAGCCGAAACTTTCTCTACGGCTGCGCCTACCAAGATGGATCAGTCTTTCGCGCACGGACAGGAAACTGTCACGCTTGATCTGAAACACAAAGGAATAGGAAATTACGGTCAGGATTCAGAAGACGGCGACCTGACTTATACATGGGACGAGATCGTTGAGGTGCTTGGCCCTTTCATGCTTGACGAGGCGCCCGAGCCGGCGCTTCGTAAAAAACTAGATAATCACATGCACATCGACATTCAAAACGACCGCGAAGGTAATTGGTCGGTCGAGCCTTACGCTAATGGAAGTGCTTCAATTTCCGACAAATCGTGGGGCGCCATCATAGTCCAGCTCCGCGCCCTCCGCCTAATCACCACGGGCAGCAAAAAGCGTACGGTTAGCGACAACGCTGTTTACTGGAAACTAACTCAGGCTGGCGACGATTACCTCGTTTCCCTACGCGCTGTGCCCACCGCCGCCAACCCCAATGCGCACTAGCCAAATTGCGTCCCCATTGATATGGGGCAACAACCTCATATCGGTATCTATGCCGTGCATAGGCACCTCGGGCACTCGTCACAGCGATACGCCTTGTACTTTTCCGAAGTGACGGCTGATTCGAGTTTAGCGTCGAAGTGACATGATCTCTACTATCAGCAGTGATTATCATATTCGGATACGCTCCACGCCGATGCCACGAACGCATTCCGGCGCGATCACCTTTTCTCGATGTGACGGCTAGGGCGAGTCATACGCATTAATCCGACAACGCAGGCGGCTAGCCTGGGTCGATGCTGGAGAAAGCGCAGGTAGAACCCGGGGTCAAGGCCCTCCGTCGCGCTGGTGGCGATCGCATGTCGGAAGCGTTGGACGCCTGGTCGAACGGTCAATATCAGAGGGCTGCGGCAGCGGCACCGATGGCGTGCGAGTTCCTGGCGAAAGCAACACTGTGGCAACAAAACCCCACGTTGATCGTCTCTCTCGAATCGAGACAGGACAAGGCGCTCATCGCCCTCGCGACCGCCCCACACCTGGCGATTCCCGGCCTCCGTACGGTCACTCTCCGCTCCGCACTGGATCGGGTGGCTCTCATGCACGGACCGCTCCCGATCACCAGCGAGCGCCAGCAGCAACTGATCGACTGCCGCAACAGCTCCACGCACGTGGGCATGATTCCGAGATCCGACGGCGAGTCCGAAGAGAGGTTCGCGCGGCGCGTCCTCTCCGATTCACTGCTCCTGTCGAACTTTTTCCTCGACCACCTCGACCACGACACCAGTCAGTTCTACGGTCAACACAAGTCGATGGTCGCCGGACTCCTGGACAAGCAACGAACGGAAACGCAGCAACAGGTCGATCGACTTCTCGCGAACGCGAAAACGCGAATCGACAGTTTGCGCGAGCACTTCGACGACGACGAGCTCTGGCGATCGAGCGCGCAGGAGCTGGAAGCCGTGGACCCGCCACGGCTGGCGATTCTTCTCGATTCCGACCAACTACCCATTGAGTACGACTGCCCCTCCTGCGGGTATCGCGGCCGGTTGATCGGTGCGATCGAGGTCGACGTCACCATGGACTTCGATGTGTCGGACGGCGAATCGATGCCGGCGCCGTTCTTCACCACCTTCTTTCACGCGCGATCGTTCCTGTGCAACGTCTGCAAGCTGGAGCTGCGGGGCGCAGAACTTGAGGTGGCGGGGATACCGACTGCATCACGCCAGATCGAGGACCACGAACTAGGCGACAATTTCGACCCCGCCGAATGGGAGGCCGGGCGCTATGGCGATGACGACTACTGACGTCCTGGCGCCAACTACGCGGCGATCCAGCGCGCGCTCCTCCGCGTCGACCGTCGTGACCACCGCCGCCGATCACAGGCTGCTGCTGATTACCCTGTAGTCGCTGACTCTCACCCACCCTCAGTGCCGTGCAGGGGACTGTGGCGGTTGCATGGGGTGGCCTGCCCGGACTGGTGCTGCACGTCTGCGCGATGGCGATCGGTACGGTGGCGGTGTCCCCGTCGACAGCGGTGTCACCGTCGGGCCGCACGACGGCGGTGAGGGTGTCGCAGCTGCGCGCCCACGCCGCCCATTCGGAGATGGGTTTCGGGGCCGGTGACGGCGTCTGTGCGGCGGCGGTGGCCATCGGGCTGGTGAGATGCCCGGCCTAGGGAGTACACCGATCGAGCTAGGTCACTGCCCGACGACGGCCGGGTTCATGAGCGTATTGCTCATTACAGGATTGTTTACTCAAACCAGGATTGGCCAAGCCGCTAGCGCCGATTCGTGCAGCTCAGGGACCCGAGCATGTCATAATCTTTATTATCGGCAACGATTATCGGTGTCGATATTGATCGTGCACATGCCGCCCGTTGTAGAACCGAGGCCGCGAGCGACGATGTGTTTGAACGGCACCGTCGACCATGGCTGCACCGTCCCGATTGCAGGGGCCTTCGGTGTGCAGGTGCACCGGGGTGATGCCGGATCCGGCAGGTACTCACCGCACATGCGGTACGAGCGCGGTGAATCGAGTACGGCCGAGGCCGGGTGAGCGTCACAGTACGGGGCGGTGCATCCGAGGAGGCGGATCGAACTCGGTGCGGGAAAAGACGTCTTCCACGCGTAACGAGAAGGCTTCGCAGATCCGGAGCGCGATGTCGAGTCGGGGGTAGTGATCGCCGCGTTCGAGTGCGCCGACGGTTTGCGGGTTGACCTCGACCAATTCGGCGAGCTGCGCCCGCGTCATGCGCCGCTCGCCGCGCAGTGCGGCGATGCGGTTGTGTATCGGCGCACTGCGCGCCTCGCGGCGGCGGTTCATCGGACGCGGAGTCGAGCCCGGTCCGTGCTCTGCCGGCCGGTCACCGACCGAAGAGCCGGTCGAGGAACGCCAGTGCGTCGGGCGGGGACGCGGTCAGGGTCGCGCTGTGGTCGCCGGGGTAGGTCTTGAAGGTGACGGGTTGGCCGTTCTCTGTCAGGCGCGCCGCATAGAGAGCCGTCGTCGGGTACGGCACGTCGGTGTCGAGCGCGCCGTGGCCCATGAAAAAGGGCTTGTCGAAACCGGACTCGGGCATGGCCATGTAGTGCGCCACGGTGGACTGGAAGTTCGGCAGGCTCGTCAGCGGGGCGGTGAAGAAGTCTCCGAGCGAAACCCCGCGGAGCTGCTCCTCGAAGTCGAGAATGCATTCGGATTCGGCGAGGGCGGCGTACTCGGCGCCGGTGGGCGTGAGGATGGTGTCGATGCCGAGCTCGGGGTGGGCGTACCGCAGTGCGGCGACGATGTAGGAGACGTACGCGGTCAGCCCTGGTGTGAGGGGCACGGGCGGGGTGCCCGGTCCCCCGATCTCGAGCAACCGTTCGATGTAGGCCGGTGTTCCGGTTCCGACGGCGCCGCGATAATCGAGTTCCGGTCCGCCGAATTCGGTGGCATAGCGCGCGGTGTATATGGCGGCGCCGCCTCCCTGGGACTGGCCCACGGCGGCCCACGACGACGACAGCTGTTGGCCGGCCGGCAGCGTGGAGGTGTAGTTCCGGCCCGCCGCGACCATGTCCACGACGTTGTGGGCGGTGGTCCGTCCGTCGAGATAGGCGTGGAGTCCGGGGGTGCCGAGCCCGGCGTAGTCACTGGCGACGATGGCGTAGCCGTTGTCGATCCAGTTCGCCAGGTACGGCAGATCGCGTTGCGGCGCAGCCGGACCCGACACGGACGGTGCGCACGCGTCGGCGAGGCCGGACGTGCCGTGCGCCCACGAGATCACCGGCCACCCTCCCGCCGGTGCCGTGCCGGGCGGGAGGAACACCGTTCCGGTGCTGGTCGCCGGGGATCCGAAGGCATCGGTGGTGGTGTATTCGAGCGCCACCGCCTGCGCCGCACCCGGTACCCACAGCTCGGAGGATAGCGGTCGAACCGAGAGCAGCTCACCTGCTGCGGCGTCGGTGGGCACCGACGCAGGAAGGGGTGCTGCCGCTGCGGGCGACGCGCCGAGGGCAACGGCCACCAGCGTCGCCGACGCGGCGGCGGTCAGGCGGATGGTGGCGCGAGTACGTGAACGCATGGTCGAGGCCCCTCGTCGGTGGATAAGCGCGGCGACACCCAGGGCCGCTTGTACGACTGTTCAAGACAGTAACGGCTCGTTGCATGGTCGTGCAACGAGATGGGACGCTGACTGCTCCATGTCCGGAGGAGGGCACGTGTCGGACGTAGTCCGCGATCGAACCGATCGTCATACCGATCTTCTCGACGCCGCAGTCGATCACGTGCTGGTGAGCGGGTTCGAAAAGATGTCCCTGCGCACGCTCGCCGGTGCTCTGGGCGTTGCCCACAACACCCTGACGCATCACTTCGGTGACCGGGCGTCCCTGCAGCACGCGATCCTCGTTCGTCTGGCCGAACGGGTGCAGCGCGACACCCGAGCGGTGCTGCCGGAGGGCGCAGAACCTTCGGACACGGTGGACGCCGTGCTGCGAATGCGCACGGTGTTCGAGTGGATGGCCGATGCGTCGCGTCGGCCGGTGTGGGCCGCGTTCTACGAATCCATCGCGCTGGCGGTGCGCGACCCGACCACGAACCGGGCCTTCCTGTCGCACGTCGAGAACGACTGGGTCGAGCCCCTCGCCGCGGAATTCGAGCGCATCGGCACCGACGCGGGCACCGCACGCGCGCGAGCGGTGCTGATCGTCGCGACGACCCGCGGCCTGGTGATGGACGTGGTGGTGAGCGGGCCGTCCGGCATCACTCGGGCGCGCGATGCCCTCGAGGAGTTTCTCCCGCTGGTCGCCGGATGGATCGAGCGGCGGGCGCCGGTGTCGCCGTCGCGGTAGACCGCCGGACCGACTGCGCTCGGATGCGGTGCAGCGCTGCGTCGTCGGCGGACGGCCGTCGATCTTCGGTCCCCGAGTCGCCCTCCCCGCGCACGGCCGTCGTGGGCGCGGAGCGTCGACCGCTCAGCTGCGCGGCCGACGCGCGGCGGCCGAGCGGGCAGCGGTGCGATGTCGTCGGACGGCGTCGCCGTTGGCGCACCGGGTGCTGCAGTAGCGCCGGCGGCCGTTACGGCTGGTGTCGACGTAGGCGCGTTCACACCCCTCCCGCTGGCACAGGCCGAGTCGGGTCCCGCCGGATTCCACGGTGAACAGCGCCAGCCCCCCGGCGGTCACCGCTCGGACCCGTCCCACGAGGTCGGATTCCTCGGAGGCGAAGTGCAGATGCGGCCTGAGGTCGTCGTGCATGGTCAGGTAGACGTTCGCGGCGCCGTCGGCCAGGACGACGTTGACCGCCTCGCACCGCGTCTGCGCGGAGTCGGCCGCGAACACCGATCTGAGGCGCCCGGTCCACTGACGCAATGCTTCGACCGCGGAGGGGTCGGCGGTCGGGCGCCTGATGTCGTGGGCGGCCAGCGCCCGATGCAGACCGTCGGGTGACCACCGATTGTCCGCGGCGGTGCTCACCAGGTCCGCTGCGAGCAGCGCACCGGTCATGTTGTCATGGTTGAAATGCATTCGAGCATTGCAACACGCCGCGCCGACCCGGCGTTGTCACCGTGCACGCATCGACGGCGTCCACGGTGGTCGGCGCCGGTCGTCGGCGTCGATCGGTGAGCTCGGACGGGAGTACGCGGTGTCATGGTTGAACTGCACACGAGCGTTGAACCACGCTGCTGTGCATGCATCTGGTCACCTCCGCCGTCCTTCCGATTGTCGCGATCCTGTTGGCCGGAGCCGTGATTCGACGCCGGGTGCTCGACAGCGACGACTTCTGGCGTGGCCTCGAGTGGCTGAGCTTCCACGTCTTCACCCCCGCGCTGTTCGTGCACGCGATCGCCAACTCTCCGGTGATCGGCACCGACCCGCTACCGTTGATCGTCGGGTTGACCGCTCCCGTTCTCGCGGTGTCCGCGGTGCTGCTCGTCGTCCGCGCACCGCTGCGGGTGGACGGCCCACGGCTGACCTCGATGGTGCAGGGGTGCGTTCGGCTCAACACCTACATCGGGCTGGTCTTCGCCGAGGAACTCGGCGGGACCGCCGGTGTGGCGATGTTCGCGGTGGCGTCGGCGGTGATGGTGCCGCTGGTGAACGTCGTGTCGGTGGGCGCGCTGACCAGGTTCGGGCGCATGCCCGGAGACGGCCCCCGGCCCTCCCTGGTGCGGTCGCTGTGGTCCAACCCGTTGATCATCGCCTGCGCGATCGGACTGACGTTGAGCCTGACCGGCACGGCACTGCCGGAGGTGCTGGCGCGGCCGATCGACCTGCTGTCGCAACCGGCTCTGGTCACGGGCACCCTGGCGGCCGGCGCCGCGTTGTCGTTCGGTTTGCGCTGGCGCGACGTCGCCGACCTCGTCGCGACGTCCGCGGTGAAGCTGGTGGCGCTCCCGGTGATGGCGTACGCGGTGGCATCTGCGTTGGGGGCGACCAGCGCGGTGCTGACCGCGGTCGTGCTCATCACCGCGCTGCCCACCGCACCGTCGGCGTACGTCCTCGCTCGGCGGATGGGCGGCGATCATCGGCTGATGTCCGCGATCACCGGTGCGCAGACCGTGCTCGCCATGATCACCCTGCCCATTGTGGTGCAACTCACTGTGCCGTGATCGCGTTGCTGCACTTGATGTAACAGACCCCTGCGGTGCCTTAATGGCGGCCATGACATTCATCGTGCACGGCGCCACCGGCGCCCAAGGATCCCCCGTACTGTCCGCCCTCCGCGCAGCGGGCCACGACGCCGTCGCCGCCGTCCGCAGCACCACCGCGGCCGACGGACCGGCAGTGGCCGTGGACTACTCCTCCGTGGACTCGCTCGTCGCCGCATACGAGGGCGCCGACGGAGTGTTCGTCCACCTGCCGCTGGGCACGCCCGAGCAGCAGATGCAGTTCGCTCGCACGATCGCCGAGGCGGTGTCGATTGCCCGCCCGGCGCGGGTGGTGTTCTCCACCAGCGGTTACGCCCTGACCGATCTCGAGACCCCGTCGTCGGCACCGGAGGTCCTCGCCGCGGCGTTGCGCGCCGGGACCGTCTCGCACGCCGTGATCGAACCGCGGGTGTTCCTCGAGAACCTGCTGCTCCCCGTCTCCATCGGACCGGTTCTGAGCGAAGGCGTGCTGCGGTACCCGATCCGCGACGACTATGCGATCTCGTGGAGCTCGCACCTCGACATCGCCGATGTCGCCGCGCGCCTGCTGACCGACACCGCCGTCGACAGAATCGTCTCGGTGGGAGCACTGCCGGCGCTGCTCGGCGCCGACCTGGCCGAGGAGTTCACCGCCTACCTCGGACGAGATGTGCGCTTCGACGCCGTCTCACCCGACGACTACGGAACCCTGATCGAACCGCTCTTCGGCGCCGACGCGGTGACCCCGGTCGTGGAGTCCTATCACTGGCGGGCAACGCAACCCGGTGAGAGCATCCCCGAGGATCGCTCCGCCCAGAAGCTCCTCGGGATCGACACCCGCAGCGTGCGGCAGTGGCTCGCGGAGATGAACGTCGAGCGTCCGCAGTCCTGACCCGACACGAGCCGCGGTGTCCGGGGTCAGAGATCGGATTCCGGCACCGCGGCGCGGGCACGCAGAATCATGCCCTCCTGGACGCGACGAACCTCGACACCGGGGAAGCCGCCGTCGAGGAACAACGCCCTCCACCCGGGCGGAGGTCCGCCCGAGGGGGGTGTGAAGGCGATGACGACCCGCCCGGTGCGCCGCACCACCCGCCGCAACTCCGCCACCCCGGCCGCGGGATCGGGCCAGAAGTGCAGATTGTCGATCGCCAGCGCTGCGTCGACCGAGCCGGACGACAGCGGGAGTGCTCCGGCGGACCCGGGGAGCAGCGAGACGCGGCCGGCCCGCACCGCCTCGGCGTTGCGGCGACCGGCCCACCGGTGCATCAGGTCGGACGGGTCGACACCGACCACCAGACCGTCGGGCACGGCTGCGGCGAGCAGCGTCATCGCCACCCCGGGGCCGAACCCGATCTCGAGAACGGTCTCGGCGCTGCCGGGGTCGAGGGCATCGACCGCCCGGCGCGCCATCGGCGCCCCGGTCGTGGTCATCAACGCAGCACCGCGCTCGCCGGCGGCACCGCGTGGCACGACGAACATGTCAGTCATGAAAGCCTCGGTCTCAACGTCGTCGGGCGGGCTCGACGTGAGACCGACGACGGCCGACGGCCGCTCATTCGGGTCGACTCGACGACTCGATCATCGAACTCCCCCAGGTGTTCATCGCATCGAGCACCGGACGGAGTGCATAGCCCGCCTCGGTCAGTTCGTAGACCACCCTCGGGGGAATCTCCGCGTACACCGTCCGCGTGAGGAGACCGTGCGATTCGAAGCGGCGCAGACGGTTGGTCAGGGTGTGGGCACTGATGCCGTCGAGCTGGTCGCACAGTTCACCGAAACGGCGAGGACCGGCGAGCAGTTCACGCACGATCAGCGTGGCCCACGGCCCGTCGAGCAGGCTCAGGAATTTGCTCATGCCGCATTCGGTCGGGCCGCAACTGTCGAACTTCACCGGTCTCACCCCGCCGACTGTAGTCGCATTACTGCAGTCCGTGTGGTCACTGCATCGACTGCACTGACGATGGTCGGAGCCCCGGTTGTCGGTCGTCGGTGCGCGGTCGACGAGGGCCCGGCGGCGCCTCGTGTCCCGATCGTTCGGGCGACGCTAGTTCTCGGCACCGAGAACGAACGGAATCACCCCGCCGCACGCGAGCAGGCTCTCGTCGCGGGTGGTCTCCACCGCGAGGTCGGCCTGCCGGGTGATCGCACCACCGTCGCGTCGCCGCACGGTGACGGTCGCGACGCGCCTCGAGAGGTCCTCGGGGGTCACCTCGACGCCGATTCGGTCCTCGGCCGTGCAGCCGTCGAGTGCGTCCGCGAGGTCACCCGAGACCACGATGGGCAGCACTCCCACACCGATGAGGTTGGTGCGGTGGATGCGCTCGAAGCTGCGAGCGAGGACGGCTCTGACTCCCAGCAGGCGAACGACCTTGGCGGCCCAATCGCGGGAGGACCCCATGCCGTATCGCTCCCCCGCGACGATCACGACGGAGTCCCCGGTCTCGGCGTAGCGCTGCGCCGCCACCATCAGCGGCACCACCTCACCCGTCGGCGCGTGCACCGTGTGGGCTGTCGAGGCGTCGGGAGCCAGACGGTTGCGCACGTTCCGGTTGTGGAAAGCGCCGCGCAGCATCAACTCCCAATTGCCTCGGCGAGAAGCGAACACGTTCAGGTCACCGCGGGGAACGCCGCGACCGACGAGGTAGTCCGCAGCGACACTGTCTCGCGGGATGGCGCCCGCCGGGGAGATGTGGTCCGTGGTGACGTCGTCACCCACCACGAGCAGCGGGTGCGCCGAGAAGCTCCCCCACGCGCTCCGTGCGAACTCGGGTTGCGCGAACGGCGAGGGCCGCAGAGCGGTGGAGGCGGCGTCCCAGGGGAACAACGGTCCGGTGGGGGCGTCGATCGCATCCCATTCCGGGTGCGCCGAAGCGGCAGCGAAGTCGTCGACGACGCTGCGGGGCTCGCGGGCGAGGAAGAGCGCCTGGTCGATGTCCTCGTCGCTCGGCCACAACTCCTGCAGCGCAACGCGCCTGCCGTCGGAGTCGGTGCCGAGCGGTTCGGTGGTGAGATCGATCGATGCGTCTCCGGCCAGGGCGTAGGCGATCACCAGGGGCGGCGACATGAGCAGTCCCAGTTCGAGATCGGGATGCACGCGGCCGGGGAAGTTGCGGTTGCCCGACAGCACGGCGATCGGGGTGCGCGTTCCCTCGGCGGCCGCCTCACGCATGGGTTGCGTCAGTTCACCCGAGTTGCCGATGCAGGTGGCGCAGCCGAAGCCGACGATGTCGAACCCCACCGCGGACAGGTCGTCGACCAGCTCGGCGCGCTGCAACAGGCTCGCCGCGGCCGGTGATCCCGGCGCCAGCGACGTCTTGACCTGCGGCGGCACCGTCAGTCCGCGCTCGCGGGCGCGGCGGGCCAGCAGACCCGCGGCGACGAGGAGTCGGGGGTCGGAGGTGTTGGTGCAACTGGTGATGGAGGCGATCGCGATCGGGTACGACCGCTCACCGCGGCCGCTGCCGGACGAACGGACCGTCGTGGCCACCGCGGACAAGGGCATCAGGTCCTGGGGGCGGCGCGGTCCGGCGACCGAGGTCTCGACGGCGCCGAGGTCGACGGTGATCTGGCGGGTGTACTCGGGTGTGGCGTCGGGGTCGAACCAAAGGCCCATCTGCCGCGCCGCGGCTTCGACGAATTCGCAGTGCGACGGGGTGCGGCCGGTGTCGGCCAGATAGCGCAGCACCTGATGATCGATCGGGAAGTACCCGGTGGTGGCGCCGTATTCCGGGGCCATGTTCGCCACCACCGAACGTGTCCCGACGCCGAGCGTGGACACCCCGGGGCCGAAGAACTCCACGAACTCGCCGGTGACGCCCACCTCGCGGAGCCGGTGGGTGACCGTGAGCGCCAGATCCGTTCCCGTGACACCCGGTCCGAGCGTTCCGATCAACCGAACCCCCACCACATCCGGAATCCGCAGTGTCGTGGGCAGTCCGAACATGACGGACTGCGCTTCGAGACCGCCGATCCCCCAGGCGAGCACCCCGAGACCGTTGACCATCGGGGTGTGGCTGTCGGTGCCGAGCATCATGTCCGGCACGGCCCATCGGGTGCCGTCGCGGGTCTCGGTCGTCACGACGGTGGCGAGCTGTTCGAGATTGATGGTGTGCATGATGCCGGTGCCCGGACGGTTCACGTGGACGGTGTCCATCGCGCGCTCGGCCCAGGCGAGGAAGCGGTAGCGCTCGGCGTTACGGCGCATGTCGTGACGCAGGTTGATCTCGGACGCACCGCGCTGCGCGAACGCCTCCACCGCTAGTGAGTGATCGACCGAGATCTCCACCGGCAACACCGGGGACAGTGACGTCGGATCGCCACCGCGCGAGGCGACGACGTCACGCATCGCGGCGATGTCGACCAGCGCGGGTGTGCTCGTGGTGTCGTGCATCATCAATCGGCCCGGCATGAACGGGATCTCGGCCGTGCTCGACCGGCCGTCCAACCACCTGCAGAGAGCGGCGATCGCCTCGTCGCGCACGTCGGGGGACGCCGTCCGAAGGACGTTCTCCGCCAGCAGGCGTAGCACGACCGGCCACCGGCGGTGAACCCGCGAGCCGACAGCGGCCTCGACGTCGATCGTGCGCAGAGCACCTGCTCCCGGGTCGCCCACTACATCGTTCGTCGTCATAGCGCCAGGTTAGGTTATAACCTATAGCCTGCGCCAGCGGGGTACGATGCGCTTGGCTGCGACCTGTGCGTGCGCCCCGAGACCGAGGAGTTCCGCAGATGGCTGCATCTCAGGCAACCTTCACCAAGAACGACTACGTCTACGAGCAACTGCGCACACGGATCCTGACCGGGGAGCTCGCGGCAGGATCGGTGATCGGGCAAGCGCGGCTGGCGACGGAACTCGGTGTCAGCACCACCCCCCTACGTGAAGCAGTACGACGCTTGGCGGCCGAGGGAATGATCGAGCTCGAACCCCACCGCGACGCACGGGTCACACCGGTGTCCGCCGACGAAGCACGCCACCTCTATCAGGTACGCGAGAGCCTCGACCCCCTCGCGACGGCGCTGGCCGCCCAGCATCGCACGACCGCCGACGTCGCGGCCATCGAGTTCGCGCTCAGCCGCCTGGAACCGATCACCGACGCCGGCGATCTCGACGCCCTTCTCCGCCACCGCGAGTTCCACCGGGCGGTGTACCGGGCCTCGGGGAATCCGGTGTTGATCGACATCCTCGAGCGACTCTGGGACAAAGCCGATCGCTACCGATTGATCGGGCTGCGCCACAGCGGCGACAGCACACGCGATCACGCGCGGGTCGCCACCGAGCACCAGGCGATCAGCGACGCCGTCGCCGCCGGCGACGCGGCAGCGGCGCAGCAAGCGATGACCGACCACATCCGTCGCAGCCTCGGACGCCGCGCCATCGTCGCTCTGGGCGACTACGATTCGCCCGCCGGGCACTGACCTCGACCGTCCACCGCACTCGGCGCGCCGCCGCCCTCTGGGCACACCTGTGCTGGACATCACAGGGTTACAGGTTATAGCCTGCAACACGTCGCCGATCGGTGACGACCCCAGAGAAACGTGAGGTGCGCTCAGGTGAGCTCCCCCGACCGACCCAGCACGGCGAGGGCGCCGTGGTCCCCCCTCCGTAAAGCGGCGGCCGCGCTCGCGGCCGTTGCCTGCGCCGCCGTCGTGGTCGTCGGTGTCGGTGATGCCGCGTCCAGCGGTGGGGGCGCCGACGCCCGCGCGCAGTTGACGCTCATCGCCCCCGCAGCGGCGGGCGGCGGCTGGGACGGCGCCGCCCGCGAGGCGCAGCAGGCGCTCCGCTCGGAAGGCATCGTCAACAACACCACCGTCGTGAACATCCCCGGCGCAGGCGGAACCATCGGGCTCAGTCAATTCAGTGGTATGACAGGCGAATCCGCCACCATGATGATCATGGGCATCACGATGCTCGGCGCCATCAACATCAACGGCTCCGACGTCGATCTGGGGGATGTCACCCCCATCGCCCGCCTCGCCGACGACTACGACGTCGTCGTCGTCCCGGCCGACTCCCCCATCTGGACACTCGACGACCTGATGACCGCATGGCGCACCGACCCCCAGCACTTCGCGTTCGGAGGCGGCTCACTGGGCAGCGTGGACCAGATGATCGTCAGCCGCATGGCCCGCGAGAACGGCATGGACCCCAACGCCGTGAACTACATCGCGTACTCCGGCGGCGGCGAACTCGCCACCTCTTTGCTGTCCGGCACCATCAAGGCCTCCGTCAGCGGCTACGAGGACTTCGTCGATCAGATCGAGGCCGGCAACCTGCGCGCCCTCGCCGTCTCGGCACCCGCCCCCGTCGACAGCATCGACCTGCCCACCCTCGTCGAACTCGGCTACGACGTCACGCTGACCAACTGGCGCGGCATCGTCGCACCCCCCGGCATCACCGACGCTCAGCGAGACGAACTCGAGGCCATCGTCACCGAACTCGTCGCCACCTCGCAGTGGCGAGATGCACTCGAGCGCAACCGCTGGACCGACACCTTCGCCGTCGGTGAGGAATTCGCCCGTGGACTCGAGGCCGAAACCGAGTTCGTCGACGGCATCTGGGCCGACCTCGGCTACTGACCACCCACCCCGATCCCCGCCTCCGAAAGGACACCCATGAGCGTTCTCGTGGCGTACTCCAATACCACCGAGGGCCGAGCAGCCCTGCAGCACGGCATCCGACTCGCCGAACTCGAGGACATACCCGTGGTCGCCTTCGACTTCGACACACCCACCACCCGCGACGACCGCGGTATCGACCCGCCCCACCGCGAGGGGGACGACGCCGGCACGGTGCGCTGGATCGGACGCCGCAAGGACGATCCCGACGCGGCCGATGAGCTCCTCGACACCTCGGAGGAAATCGGCGCCACGACCATCGTCGTCGGCATCCGTCGACGCTCCGCCGTCGGCAAATTGCTCCTCGGATCGAATGCCCAACGCATTCTCCTCGGCGCCGATGTGCCCGTGCTCGCGGTCAAGGCGGACACCCATGACCACTGACGTCACCACCCCCGGTCACGAGCGATTCGACGAGCACCCGAGAGCCGGCGGCTTCCGCCGCGGCCGAAGCGGACTCGTCGTCGCAGGACTCGTTCTCGCACTGGCGATCTACCTGACCCACGGCATCCTCACGATGGAGGTGCCCGGCAGCGCTGCGACCCCCGGACCGGCCTTCTTCCCGGTGATCCTCACCGTCTGCGCGTACCTCCTCGCGATTCTGCTCGCGGTCCAGGTGCTGCGCACTCCCGACAGTCCCGACCCCGACATCGTTCAGCCGCGGGGCGGGAGGCACCGCACGCAGAGCGACTGGCGTGCGCTGGGCATCACTCTGGCCGCGTTCCTGCTCTTCACCGCGATGCTCGTCCCCGTCGGCTGGGTCATCTCCGCCGCCGTGTTGTTCTGGGGTGTCGCGTACGCCATGGGGAGCCCCCGGCCCACCATGGACCTCGGCATCGCCCTGGTCTTCTCCTGCGGGGTTCAGGCGTTCTTCTCCGCCGGCCTCGGCTTGAACCTGCCCGCCGGGATTCTGGAAGGACTTCTGTGATGGACAGCCTCGATCTGCTCCTGGGCGGCTTCGCTCAGGCCCTGACACCGATGAACCTGCTCTGGGTCTTCGTCGGAGCGTTCCTCGGCACCGCGGTCGGCGTCCTGCCGGGCCTCGGATCGGCCATGGCCGTCGCCCTGCTCCTTCCGGTCACGTTCTCCCTCGACCCGACCGGCGCATTCATCATGTTCGCCGGCGTCTACTTCGGCGGCCTGTTCGGTGACTCGACCATGGGCATTCTGATGAACACCCCCGGCGGTTCGACGGCCATTGCCACCTCGTTCGAGGGACATCGCATGGCGAAGCGGGGACGCGCGCCCCAGGCTCTGGCCACCTCGGCCATCGGCGCCTTCATCGGTGGACTCATCGCCACCACCCTCGTGGTGTTCTTCGCCCCGTCGCTCGCGGACCTCGCCATCAACTTCGGCCCCGCCGAGTACTTCGCTCTGGCGATCTTCGCGTTCATGGCCGTCGCGTCCGTCGTCTCCGACTCCGTTCTGAAGGGACTGGCGGCTCTGCTCATCGGGCTGAGCTTCGCCGTCGTCGGCATCGACGGCATCACGGGCACCCAACGCTTCACGCTCGGTGTTCCCGAACTGTTCGACGGGGTCAGCATCATCGTCATCACCGTCGGTGTGCTCGCCCTCGGCGAGGTCTTCTACGTCGCATCGCGTATCCACCGCACCCGTGTCCAGGAGATGGGCGGCGTGACCGGACGCCCCTATCTCTCGCGACGGGAATTCCGCGAGGCAATCCCAGCGTGGCTGCGTGGCACCGGCTTCGGCGTCCCGTTCGGGGTCATCCCCGTCGGCGGCGCCGAGGTACCGACCTTCATGGCCTACAGCGCGGAGCGGCGTCTCGACCGCAGAAGGAAAGACCCCCAGTTCGGCCACGGCGCGATCCGCGGCGTGGCCGGCCCCGAAGCCGCCGGCAACGCGACCTCGGGGACCGCGATGGGAGCACTGCTCGCCATGGGACTGCCCACGTCCGCGACCGCGGCGATCATGCTGGCCGCGTTCCAGCAGTACGGCCTCCAACCCGGCCCGTTGCTGTTCGAGCGCAACGCCGATCTGGTCTGGGCCCTACTCGCGTCGCTGTTCGTCGGACTGCTGATGCTGCTGATTCTCAACCTGCCGTTCGCACCCGTGTGGGCGAAGCTGCTGCTGATCCCGCGGCTGTACCTGTACGCCGGCATCACCGTCTTCTGTGCACTGGGCGTGTACGCCACCTCGGCAGCGGTCACCGACCTGCTCCTCGTGTTCGGCATCGGGTTCGTAGGATTCCTCATGCGTCGCTACGGGTTTCCCCTCGCTCCCGTCATGATCGGCGTCGTCCTGGGTCCCCTGGCCGAGACGAGTCTGCGTAACGCGATGATGTCCAGCGGTGGCGACGCCTCCGTGCTGGTGGGCAGCCCGATCACCTGGACGCTCTACGGCGTCCTCCTCGCGGTGCTGGTGTACACGGCATTCTCGCGCGTGCGCAACCGCACTCGGGCGGACACATGAGCAGGATCCGCGTCGCCGGTGCCGTCGCCGAACTGTGCGGGGACGAGATGGCGGCGGTGATGTGGCAGATGGTCACCACCGAGCTCGTGCATCCGTTCCTCGAGATCGAGATCGACCGGTACGACCTGTCCCTGGCTTCGCGTGATCGCACCCACGACCGGGTCACGGTCGCAGCGGGGCACGCCGTGCTCGAGCACGGTGTGGGCGTCAAGTGCGCCACGATCACCCCCACCGTGGCGCAGGCCGACGAGTACGGGCTCGCCGAGCGCTGGCGATCGCCGAACGCGACCCTGAGAACGATGCTGGGCGGCACCATCTTTCGATCTCCGATCATCATGGAATCGATTCCGCGACTCGTACCGGGGTGGCGCGAACCGATCGTCATCGCCCGGCACGCGTTCGGCGATCAATATCTGGCGGGTGAGATCACCGTGCCCGGGCCCGGCACCGTGACGTTGACGTACACACCCGACGACGGATCGGCCCCCGTCGAGCGAACGGTGGCCAGGTTCGCCGAGCCCGACGGCGGCGGAGTCGTTCTGGGACAACACAATACGACTCGCTCCATCGAGGAGTTCGCTCGCGCGACGTTCCGCTACGCGCTGGTGGTGTCGTACCCGGTGTACCTCACGACCAAGAACACCGTGCTGGCGACGTACGACGGCCACTTCACCGACGTCTTCGCCCGCGTGTTCCGCACCGAGTTCGCCGCCGAATTCACCGAGCGCGGCCTGACCTACGAGCACCGCCTCATCGACGACATGGTCGCCGCGGCCCTGCGGTGGCCCGGTGGTTACGTGTGGGCCTGCAAGAACTACGACGGCGACGTGCACTCCGACGTCGTGGCGCAGGGGTTCGGCTCGCCCGGCCTGATGTCGTCGGTGCTCCTGACCCCTGACGGCCGAACCTGCCTGACCGAAGCCGCGCACGGCACCGTGACGCGCCACTACCGCCGACACCGACGCGGCGAGGCCACCTCGACCAACCCCATCGCCGTCATCCACGCCTGGAGCAGAGCCCTCGCCCACCGCGCATCGCTGGACGGCAACGAACGGCTTCACGACTTCGCCCACACGATGGAACGCTCCGTCGTCGAGGTCGTCGACAGTGGCGTGATGACCGCAGACCTCGCCGCCCTCGTTGGCCCGGAACGACGACCCGTCTCGACCATCGACTTCGTCCGCGCGGTGGGCTCTCGACTCCACCACATTCGGAACACCAACCACGACGGGCGCCGATCCGACGCATAATCCGTGCATGCCGCACCGAATGCCGGCGCACGGGTCACACTGTCGCGTGCGCCCCGAGGCGGCCTACTCGACGCCCGCAACCCGAACGCGGACGACAGGTCGGCGCAGACGCCACGGCAGGAAAGCGCGAGGAGTGCGCCGAGCTCAACTTTGCTCGTCGCCCTGGCCGCGCATGGGTGATTCCTCGGTCAGGGTCGAGGGCTTCGCAATCGGGGTGTGACCGACCTCATCGCCAGTGCTTTCTCGGCACCAGCCGGGCGAACCGAGCACCTCGGCGGTTTCCGCGCGTGGACCGCAAGGTGGTTCGTCAGAACATCGCTAGCTGCGCGGGATCGCCCGGACCCCGCCGCGAGGGCGTGGTGCGAATCGCTGGCGGGGCGTAACCGGCGGCCACCAGAATCGCCGATCTCACCGCCTGGCGTTCTCGGGGCGAGAGCGACGGGCGGCGGAATTCCGCCAGCCATCGGTTGCTGCCGGGTTGCGGTGCGCTCACGACGCGATCGGTGAGCCGGTCGAGGAGAACGTCGACCCGATCTTGGAGCACCGTCGCAGCCTCCGTCACCGCCGCGGCGGAGACCGACGGCGGGACGCCTCGACGGCCGGTCACCGCGTCTCTTTCATCGCCGCCGTCGACTCGTCCCGCTCGACTACCGCAGCTGCGTTCGCGGTATGCGCAAGAACAATGGTCCGGCAGGTGTCAGCGACGAGTTCGTGGGGAAGCGGCGGCCCTGCCAGAGTTCTGATGCGCATGACTGCACTCTGCACTCCCCCACCGACACAGCGCTCACCCCACAAAGAAATCCCGTACCGGCCGCTCCGAATGGTTCAACCCTTCGACCTGAGTTCTGTCGAGAGCGCGGCAACATTGTGCTCCGCGCCGAATTTCGTAGATGCGCGAGAAGTCGTGATACAACTCGATCGATCAGTATTCGTAACGACGAACAGGACGATCACCCCGTGGCCAAGCAATACGTCATCGAATTGACCGACGACATCGACGGAACCGCCATCGCCGAAGGAACCGGGGAGTCGATCAGTTTCTCGGTCAACGGGATCGACTACAGCATCGACCTCAAGGACAAGAACGCCACCGAATTTCACCGCAAACTCGACTACTACATCCAGCACGCCGAGCGCGTGGGTGGACGTAAGCGCAAGGCCGCCACCCCGAAGCCGTCCGCGGCGGCCGAGTCGGCACCGTCGACGAAGCGAGATCCCGAGCAGACCCGCGCCATTCGCGAGTGGGCCAATGCCAACGGCTACACCGTCAACTCCCGCGGCCGCATTCCCGCCGACATCGTCGAGGCCTACGACGCCGCAAACTGATACGCCGCAAACCCCGCGTCGTTCTCACATCGCCGAGCCCCGCATCGCGTCACGCTTCAATGACGTGGTCGCTTCGGCTCCATCCGCTCCGCGTCCGGTAAATCAACTCCTGCCGGACGTGGAGCGAGTCAGCGAGTACTCAGCGCTCCGGTGACGGTGGTCATCTCCGTCGCCACGCGCCGAAGGTGCAGCACGGTGGTCTGGTCGGGCCCGGCCTCCCACGGCACCGGCGGCCCGGACCGAGCCCGCAGGTACCGCACGATGGACTCCACGGTGTCGGCGACCGCGGCGGCGAGCACCCGATACCCGGCAGCCGGGTCTCCACAGGAGCAATCGGCCAGCTGCAGCACGTCGCAGAGGTCGTCGAACGCGGCCCGCGCCTCCCACGACGCGGCGTCAGCGTCGCGGCCGAGCGCGACGTACCAGCTCTCCGCGGCCCGACACACCTGATCCCGAGCGGTGTCGAGTGCGCCGGCCAGCACCGGGTCGGCGTCGACGGTGCGGTGCACCAACCGCAGCGCGAACGCCACCGTCTGCACGTCCGCAGGTGTGAGGTCGTCCCCCCACGGCACGGCCAGCAACGCCGCGGTGGCCGCAGCTACCGGTGCGGTGTCGCAGCGACCAGGTCCGGTGTGTCGGGTGCGCATCGATCGGCCTCCGTCGTTGCTGTTGTCGTGGTCGGTCACAGGGTGCTGCTCAGGATGCGGTAGTTCGCCACTGTCCACGAGTCGTCGACCCGGTGCAGGGTGACGTCGGCGGTGTAGGTGGTGAACGGAGTGCTCTCCCGCGAGCGGTGCAACACCGTCTGGCTGATGGTCACCGGCACCGTCGCCGAGTCCCCGTCGACGACCGTTTCACCGGACGCCTCGACGGCGGCGGTGACGGTGTCGTCGCTGCGCGACCACCCCGCCCACTCGCTGATCGGCCTCGGAGCCGGATCGGGCGGTGTCGCGGCAGCGATGGCGATCGGCCCGGTCAGAAACGCGCTCTGGGTGTTGAGGGCGTCCCAGGTGGAGTCCTGCACCGACGGTTGCCAGGTATAGATGCCGGCCATGACCACGGTGGCCACCGAGGTCGGATCGTCGGAGATGGGGTCGAGGGCGAAGCCGGCGTCGGTGCCGCCCCGCTCGCCCTCACCGCTGGTGGTGCCGGTCAGAACGACCAGGGCGGTACCGACCGCGATGAGAGCGACGACGGCGACGGCCGCGAGGACCGCGGCGACGACGCCGGGTGCGCGGAAGGTGGTGCGGGAGACAGGCATCGGTGATGAGTCCGTTCTTCTGTCGTCAGCGCGCGAGGTCGTAGGCGGCGGCGGTGCCGGTGATAGTGGTGACGTAATTCTGTGTTTCTGCATAAGGCGGGGTTCCGCCGAACTGCTGGACGGCGCCGGGGCCGGCGTTGTAGCCGGCGAGCATCAACGCCACCGGATCACCGCTGATGGCACCGGATTCGATACCCGGCCTCAGCGTGTCGGCGACGGCGCAGTTGTAGCGGCCTTGCGCCATGACGGCGTCACCGACGTCGTTGGGATCCCCGGCCCCGGCAGGGCCGGTGACCTGCCCGGCCTCGTCGACCGGGTATCCGTAGGAGGCCCAGGTGCCGGGAAGGAACTGCGCGTACCCCTGCGCCCCGGACGGGCTGGTCAGCCCCACGGTGAACCCCGACTCCTGCTTCAGTTGCGCGGCGAGGATCGCCGGGCACAGCTCGCGGCACTGCGCCGCCGAGAGCGGCAACCATTTCTCGAATTCCGGCGGGATCTGCCCCGCGGCGAGGTCGGCGTGGTCGCCCAACCCGGCACCGGGCGCGGTGGTGCAGGTGCCGTTCGCCTTCGGTGCCGATCCAGCCCCGTCGGGGGCGGGTCCGTAGGTTCGGCCGGGTGCGGGCGGTCCGTGGCCGACGACGGTGACGTGGACGTGGTCGAAGTGGTTCTGTGTCGGTGATCACCCGGTCCCCGACCTTCAACAAGACGCCGTCGGCGAACATGTGGCCGTAGACGGTGGAGACGAGTTGGCCGTCGATGTTGTGGTCGAGGACGATTCCAGTTGCCGAACCCCGACGCGGGACCGGCCTGGGAGACGACTCCGTGGGCGTAGGCGTAGATGGGGGTGCCGATCGGGCCGGCGATGTCCATCCCGTTGCGGTGCGCCGCTCCGCCGACCGCAAGGCCGCCCCGCGGGACCAGGAGGTCACCATGTCCTGCTCGGCAGTAGTGAACTTGAGCTCGCCGGAGAGGCGTTCGACCTCACCGATGGGCAGACCCCCGCAGACGACCATGCCGAGCATGGTGGTCAGGGCGACGTACTCGGCTTTGATGTCCCCGGCGACGATCGGCGTCTGACCCCACGCGGTGGCCCCGAGCAGGACCTTCCGGATCAGCGAGGACTTACCCAGCCCGGGGAGGGAGAGGACGAACATCGACGGGTTGGCGATGTGGTTGTCACGGAAGTAGGCGAACGGATCGCACGCCACCGCTTCTCCGGTGACGGCGTGCTGACCGACGATGGTGCCCGAGTTCGGGGCGGCCGCACCGATGGCCCACGGGTTGAGCCCGCACAGCTGCACCGACGACGCCTCGTACTCGATCGGGGCGGGCACCGACGTCATTCGACCGCCGCCGGCGCCCCGCGCCCCGTCCGCCGTGGTCACTAGCGCCGACCGCCACGACGGGTCCGCGCGGTGATTCCCCTGCGGCGCAGCGGTGTTGGAGCCAGAACCGGCATCGTCGCTGTGGGTGTCGCGCCAGCGGGCCAGGCCGATCCCGATACGGCTGAGCTTTGCCGGTTCAGGCGCGTCGCCGGCCTCGATGCGGGCGGCGAGGTCGGCGTAGTCGAGGTCCGGGACGAACCCGCGCCGCCGCGGCGGCTCATCGGGATCGGTCGAGGCTCTGCGGGTGTCGGTGAGTGTCATCGGTGGTCGCCTCCTTCCGAGGGTGAGGGGGTCAGCTGCGGAGGGTGAGGGCGGAGGTGGTGATGTGGTCGGGCAGCAGCACCCCGAGTCCGAGGCCGGCGGCGAACCCGGCGTCCTGGAATCCGTGCGCGCGCCGCAGCCGCAGCCGGGCGCGGGCGGCGAGCGATTCGGTGCCCGAAAACCCCTGGTCGGACGCCTCGATCAGGACCGAGAGTCACGGAGAGCCACCGTCGGATAACCTCGACGCCGTGACGGATCCCCAGCCTTCCGGTGACGCCGCGACCCCTGCGCGCCGCACCCGCCCGGCCGTCGGACCCGACTATCTCCTGGCCGGTCGCTACCGCCTGGACAGCAAGATCGGCGGCGGCGGCATGGGCGCAGTCTGGCTGGCGAGCGACACCCTTCTCCGACGCAAGGTGGCGGTGAAACAGGCCACCTCCACCGTCGATCTCGAGCCGGAGGCGGCGCGCGAGGTTCGCGACCGCGCGCTCCGCGAGGGCCGGATGGCCGCGCAGCTGAACAATCCTCATGCGATCGCCATGCACGACGTCGCGATCGACGGCGGCGAGCCGTGGCTGATCATGGAGTACCTGCCCGCGCGCAGTCTCGCCATGGCTCTCAACATCACCGAGACGCTGCCGCCGACCGAGGTGATCCAGATCGGCGCTCAGATCGCCGACGCCCTCACCGCCGCGCACGCCGCCGGCATCCTGCACCGCGACATCAAGCCCGGCAACATTCTGGTGGCCGACCGCGGCAGCGCCCTCGGCATGGTCAAGATCAGCGACTTCGGCATCTCCCGGGCCAAGACCGACACGCACGAGGAGAACAGCGCCGTCATCACCGGCACCCCGGCGTATTTCGCCCCCGAGGTCGCGCGCGGCGCGGATCCCACCGAGGCGAGCGACGTCTTCTCCCTCGGCGCCACCCTCTACACCGCCACCGAGGGACAACCGCCGTTCGGCATCGACGCCGATTCCATCGCCCTGCTGCACCGGGTCGCCGGCGGTCGGATCACGCCGCCGCGGCGCAGCGGCCCCATGACGGCGACCCTGCTGCACATGCTCGAACCGGACCCGTCGCGTCGTCCGTCGATGGCCGAGGTCCGCGACCGCTTCGTCCGCCTGGCCGTCGGCAAGAACGGCAGCCCCTCCGCGGTGCTGAACACGCCGCTGCGTGCGCAGGACGGTCAGGTCCCGTTCTGGGCCTCCCGCGGAGCCCGGGTCCCGACGTCCACCCGCCGCGCCGAACGCATCCACGGCCGCACCATGACCGGTCTGCCGGCCGCCCCCACCGCCGTTCCTCTGGACCGGGTTCCGCGGCCGAGCGCCGACGGAACCACCCCCGATCGGGAGGCACCCCGGCCCACCTACGCGCCGCCCCCCTTCGAGCCGCCGACCCGCCGGTCGGGGCCGTCGGAGAACCTGGTGCTGTGGCTCGGTGTCGGCGCGGGTGTCCTGGTGCTGATCCTGGTGCTCGTGTTGGTGCTCTGACCGACCGACCTAGCCGAGCGCCAGGTCCACGACCAGCCCCCGGTGGTCGGAGCCGGCGATGTCGACGACGGCCCGGGACGTCGCGCCGACACCCCGCACCAGGACGTGGTCGATCCCCACCAGGGGTGGGTAGCTCTTGTCGGTGGGATAGGTCGGCACGATGCCCGCCCCGACGGCGTCCCCGACGTCGACGTAGCCGTCGGTCAGCAGCGCCCGGAACCGCGCGTGGGCGTGCGTGGCGTTGAAGTCACCGCCCACGATCACCGGCTCGGGAGAGCCTGCGGCCGTGCGGAGTTCGTCGCGCAGCATCGACATCTCCTGCGCCCAGACGGCCGTCGGCGTCGGATACGGCGGCACGGGATGCACGGCGTAGACCCGCACCGGACCGGTGCCGAGGTCCACGCGCGCGGTGACGCTCGAGAGCAGATAGCCGTCCAGTTCCCGGCCGTCGGTCACCGGAACGCGGCTGTAGATCCCGGCCCCCGCCCCGCCGGGATAGGGCATGACGAACCGGTAGGGCAGGACGTCGCCGAGCCCCGCGTCGTCGAGGGCGTCGACGAACTCCGGGGTGAGTTCCTGCGCGGTCAGCACGTCGACGCCGCGGTCCCGCACGGACGCCACCAGCGCCGCCGAATCCGCCTCCCCCAGCATCACGTTGGCCTGCATGAGGGTGATCGGCGTGCCGGACGGGGCATCCCCGTCCGCGACGTACAGGGGCACCACGACCGTCGCGGCGATCGCCAGTACCAGCGCGGAAGCCCCCGCGACCCACCAGCGCCGCGCCGTGAGAGCGAGGAGCATCCCCACGACGGTGCAGCACAACAGGATCGGCGCGAACGACGCCGGTCCCACCACGATCATCCGGGGAATGTCGACCCCGGACGTCGCGACGGCCACCACCCCGGCGAGCAGGCCGAGTGCGGCGAGGACGGTCGCGACCGGGCGCAGTCGCCTCATTCGATCCGGCGGCGGTGGGCCCACCGGGTCAACGCGTTGCGGTTGGACTGCTGCGTCTTCCGCAGCACGTTGGACGCGTGGGTCTCGACGGTCTTGACCGAGATGAACAGCGTCTCCGCGATCTCCCGGTAGGTGTACCCGCGCGCGAGAAGGCGCAGCACCTCGAGTTCGCGCGGGGTCAGCGAGTCCAGTTCCGGGTCCAGCGCCGGTTCCGGCGCCGAGGATCGGCCGGTGAAGGAGTCGAGAACGAACCCCGCCAGTCGCGGTCCGAACACCGCGTCCCCGCCCGCGACGCGGCGGACGGCGTCGGCCAGGTCCGCCCCCGAGATCGACTTGGTCACGTAGCCGCGCGCGCCCGCGCGGATGACGGCGATGACGTCCTCGGCGGCGTCGGACACCGACAGCGCGAGGCACACCGGGCCGTCGTCGATCGCCTGCAGGACCGCGACGCCGCCCCCGTCGGGCATGTGCACGTCGAGAAGCACGACGTCCGGCCTCGTCGTGGCGATGCCGCGCACCGCGTCCGCGACCGAGCCCGCCTCGCCCACCACGGTGATGTCGTCGACCCGGCCGAGTTCGGCGCGGACCCCGGAGCGGAAGACCGCGTGATCGTCGACCAGGAAGACGGAGAAGGTACGGGTGGCCGGGTCGGTCACGCGGATCGATCCTCTCGCTCGTGGTCACGACGGTCGTCGCGGTGGTGGTCCTCGACGGTGTCCTTCCGGCCGAGACCCCGGGGAACGACGATACCGATCTCGGTGCCGCGGCCGGGAGTCGAGCGCACTTGCACGGTCCCGCCGCGGCGCTCGATCCGCCCCCGCACGCTCTTGGCGAGTCCCTGCCGGTCCGGCGCCACCGCGGCCGGGTCGAACCCGCACCCGCGATCGCGCACGTAGACCTCGACGGACTCCTCGGTCACCTCCGCGTAGAGGTCCACCGAGGCGACTTCGGCGTGCTTGGCGGCGTTGACCAACGCCTCGCGGGTCGCCCCCAGCACGGCGGTGGCGGCCTCCCGACCCAACCCGCCCGCCTCCGGCGTGTCGTCGAGAGGAAGATCGCCCACCGTCACCGGGTCGACGGTGATGCCGTAGTGGTCCTCGACCTCACCGGAGATGGTGGTGAGCGCGCGCACCAGGCTCGCGTGATCCTCCCGGCCACCGCCGAACAGCCACTTGCGCAGCTCCCGTTCCTGACTGCGCGCAAGCCGCATCACCTCGGCCGAATCGTGCGATTGCTTCTGGATCAGGGCCAGCGTCTGCAGAACCGAATCGTGCAGATGCGACGCGATGTCCTCACGTTCCTCGGTGCGGATGCGCGCCGCCCGCTCGTCACCGAGGGCGCGCCAGAGCCGCATCCACAACGGCACGGTCAGGAGCACGATGCCCACGACCGTGACGGCCACGGCGACGAACGAGGACTGCAGTGCCGCCATGTCCGCGCGGGAGAGTACGACGACGCACAGCCCGACCACCACGAGCGTGGCGCCGGCGACGATGCGCGCCCAGCCCAGAACCGACGTGCGCTGTCCCCGCGGCGACGCCGATCTCGTTCCGGCCGAGTCGAATTCACGCCACACCACCGTCGCGCCGACCGCCACGACGACCACCGGGACGACGACGGCCGAGGACAGTCCGATGGGGCCGGACCCCAGTACGAGCGCGCCGAGGATGCCGAGCGCGGCGAGTCCCCACGCCCGACGACGTTCCCGGCCAGTCGGTTTCGTGGTGTCGTCGCCCGCGGAGGTGAACACCCACAGCAGGGCGTAAGCGACGATGCCGGCGCCCGCCATCGCACAGAGCACCGCGAACGTCGCGCGAACGCGGACCACGTCCACCGACAAGTGATCGGCGAGACCGCCCGCCACTCCGGCGATGACCCGTCCACCGGCTCGACGCCGCAGCACCGGCTGCGCGGTGTCCTGTCGCGCGGACCCGGCGGGCACACGCGTCGACCCGGGAGCGGGTTCGACGGCGGGCAGCGTGGACACGCCTTCGATCCTGACACGACGGACGGCGGAACGGTATCGGGGTTCACCCCCATGTCGCGGCGTCCGACGCGCGGTCCCGAATTCAGGGTTCGCCCCGATGTGCCGACCGCCGGCGATCACCAGGATGAATGCCATGACCACGCCCACCGCTTCCGCGCAGCTGTCCGAGATCTGGCGAACCCGACCGTCCCGGCTACGCGATGCCGGGCCCGGCGCCGGCGTCGCCGCGGGTGTCGCGCACCGCTACCGGGTCGATCCGGTGCTGGTGCGCGTCGCGTTCGTCGTCTCCACCCTGTTCGGCGGTTCCGGCCTCGTGCTGTATCTCGCCGCGTGGCTGACGTTCCCCCGAGCGGGCGAGACCACGTCCGCCGCGGAGTCGCTGCTCGGTCGCGGCCGCAACTCCGAGTCGCACACCACCGCCGTCGTCCTCGCGGTGGTGCTCGCGATCGCCCTGGTCAGCACCGGCCCGATCGGCGCCGGGTCGGGCCTCGTCTCGACGATCGCCATGCTGGGCGGCTGGTACCTCCTCCATCGTCGGACGCCGGAACCGCCGGCGGGCGTCGGCCCGCTCGTCGACTCCGGCGCGCCGTGGCCAGCGACGCCGCCGGCACCGGGAATGCCGCTGCCGCAGCAACACTGGCCGTCGCCGACGCCGCAGCAGTGGTCCCCGTACACCCGTCTCCCCGAGCGCTACGTCCCCGATCCGCAGCCCGCACGCGCCGCCGGTGATGCCCCGGTCTCGCTGAGCAAGGACCGCACCGACACCGCCGGGCCCACCGGAGCGACTCCGGCCGCACCGCCCGCCTGGGATCCGCTGGGCGTCGCGCCCTTCGCGTGGGATCTGCCCGAGCCCCGCCGCGCGGCCGTTCCGGCCGTCGCCGCACCACGGTCGTCGCACCTGACGTCCACCACGATCGGCATCGCCGTCGTCGCGTCGGCCGTCACGGTCGCCCTCGGCGCCGTGCTCGGAACCTCGTGGGTCTCCGCGACAACCGTCGGCGCCGTGGCCCTCGCCGTGATCGGGGTGGGGCTCGTCGTCGGCGCGTTCCGACGACGCGGCTACGGACTGCTCGTCGTCGCCGCCCCGCTCGCCGGCTTCGTCGTCGTGTCCGCCTTGGTCGGTATCGACTCCGGCGCCCCGCGGATGGGCAACGTGACGGCGGCGCCGACGAGCATGGCGGCCCTGGCCGGCTCCTACTCGACGTCCGTCGGCAACGTCGACCTCGATCTGCGCGGCCTGACGTTGACAGAGGACCGCCGGATCCGCGTGGACACGTCGGTGGGCAACGCGAGCGTCACCGTGCCGCCGTCGATGAACGTGGTGGTGAACTGCGATTCGAGTGTCGGCAACATGGACTGCATCGGCAGCCCGGGCCGGCGCGTCGACGGAACCGACGGGGCCGACGCCCCGGTGCTCACCATCGACGCCGACACCGCACTCGGCAACGTGGAGGTCACCCGTGGCTGAGCAGACGCCCCGCGTCGGGGACGACTCTCTCGGCGACGCGACGGACGACCGTCGCCGGGGCCCGTCGATCGTGCTGCTCGTCTCCGGCCTGGCGACGACGGCCCTCGCCGCCGTCGTCCTGGCCGGGGTCGATCCGACCCCGTGGTTTCAGTGAGACGTGACCGGACCCGACCGGGCGGGACTCACTCCCACTCGATGGTGCCCGGCGGCTTGCTGGTCACGTCGAGCACCACGCGGTTGACCTCGCGGACCTCGTTGGTGATGCGGGTGGAGATCCGCTCGAGCACGTCGTAGGGCAGGCGGGTCCAGTCGGCCGTCATCGCGTCCTCGCTGGAGACCGGCCGCAGCACGATCGGGTGGCCGTAGGTCCGGCCGTCACCCTGGACGCCGACGCTGCGCACGTCCGCCAGCAGCACCACGGGGCACTGCCAGATCTGCGCGTCGAGCCCGGCGGTGGTGAGCTCCTCGCGGGCGATCGCATCGGCGTGACGCAGGGTCTCCAGCCGGTCCGGGGTGACCGCGCCGATGATGCGGATCGCGAGACCCGGGCCGGGGAACGGCTGGCGCGCGACGATCTCCTCCGGCAGTCCCAGCTCGCGGCCGACGGCCCGCACTTCGTCCTTGAACAGCAGCCGCAGCGGTTCGACCAGGGAGAACTGCAGGTCCTCCGGGAGACCGCCGACGTTGTGGTGGCTCTTGATGTTGGCCGTGCCCGTCCCGCCGCCGGACTCCACGACGTCGGGATACAGGGTGCCCTGGACGAGGAAGTCGATGCTCTCCCCGTGCGCTGCGCTGTCGCCGAGCTCGGCCGACACGGCACCTTCGAACGACCGGATGAACTCGCGGCCGATGATCTTGCGCTTGGTCTCGGGATCGGACACGCCGTCCAACTCGCGCAGGAACGTCTCGACGGCGTCGACGGTCACCAGGCGTGCGCCCGTCGCGGCGACCAAGTCCTGCTGCACCTGCTCGCGCTCACCGGCCCGCAGCAGACCGTGGTCGACGAAGACACAGGTCAACCGGTCCCCGATGGCGCGCTGCACCAGCGCGGCGGCGACGGCCGAGTCCACACCGCCGGACAGGCCGCAGATCGCCCGCCCGTCCCCGACCTGCTCACGAACCTGCTTGACCAGGGCGTCGGCGATGTTCGCGGCGGTCCAGGCGGGGGCGATGCCCGCGATGTCGTGCAGGAAGCGCGAGAGCACCTGCTGGCCGTGCGGGGAGTGCAGGACCTCCGGGTGGTACTGGACCCCCGCGAGTCGGCGGGCGCGGTTCTCGAATGCGGCGACCGGCGCACCGGCGCTGGTGGCCACGACCTCGAAGCCCTCGGGTGCCTCGGTGACCGCGTCGCCGTGGCTCATCCACACCGGCTGCGTGCCGGGGAGCCCGTCGTGCAGGGTGCCGCCGGAGACGGTGAGATCGGTGCGGCCGTACTCGCGCGTGCCGGTGTGGCTGACGGTGCCGCCGAGCGCACCGGCCATGGCCTGGAAGCCGTAGCAGATGCCGAACACGGGGACGTCGAGGTCGAAGATCGCCGGGTCCAGTTGCGGCGCGCCCTCGGCGTACACGCTGGACGGGCCGCCGGAAAGGACGATGGCCGCCGGCTTCTTCGCCGCGATCTCCTCGACGGAGGCGGTGTGGGGCACCACCTCGGAGAAGACCCGAGCCTCCCGGACACGACGGGCGATCAACTGCGCGTACTGGGCACCGAAGTCGACCACCAGCACCGGGTTCGCGTTCCCGGTGGTTGCGGCGACCGTCTCGGCCTGGAGTGTCTCGTCCGTCTCGCTCACGCGGTCAGTCTAAAGAGCGCCGCATCGCTCACGCCGCGCCGGTGCTGCTGGGGACCCGGGTGTCCTCCTGCTGAACCGCCGGGGTGCGGGACCCACTCGTGATCGCGACGATGGGCAGCCGCAGCGCCGCGGGCGCGTGCTCGGGCACGACCGGGCTGTGCGGGGCGATCGGCTGCAGCCGTCGGTACTCCTCGCCCTGCGCCGGACGCAGGTCCTCCTCGCCCTTGTTCGGCCACAGCGAGGCCGCCCGCTCGGCCTGCGCCGAGATGGTCAGCGACGGGTTGACGCCGAGATTCGCCGACACCGACGAGCCGTCGACGATGCTCAGCGTGGGGTAGCCGTGCACCCGGTGGTACGGGTCGATGACCCCGTCCTTCGCGTCCTCGGAGATCACGGCCCCGCCCAGGAAGTGGGCGGTGAGCGGGATGTTGAAGATCTCGCCCCAGGTGCCCCCGGCGACGCCGTCGATCTTCTCGGCGATGCGGCGGGTGGCCTCGTTGCCGACCGGGATCCAGGTGGGGTTCGGCTCGCCGTGGCCCTGCTTGCTGGTGACGCGGCGGCCGAACGGCCCCCGCTTGGTGTAGGTGGTGATCGAGTTGTCGAGGTTCTGCATGACCAGCGCGATGATGGTGCGCTCGCTCCAGTGCCGGGTGTTCATCATGCGCACGAACCGGCGCGGGTTACGGCCCACCTCGCCGAGAAATTTCGCCCAGCGCGGCGTCCGGCCGCCGCCGTCGGTCATCAGCGTCTGCAGCAGGCCCATGGCGTTGGAGCCCTTGCCGTAGCGGCACGGCTCGATGTGCGTGTCCGACGTCGGGTGGAACGACGACGTGATGGCCACGCCGCGGGTGAGGTCCACCGAGGGATCGTGGGTCAGCTTGCCCGCACCGACGATCGACTCGGAGTTGGTCCGCGTCAGCCGGCCCACCGTGGGCGAGAGCTTCGGCAGCGCGTCGGAGTCCTTGTGCGCGTGCAGCAGCTGCTGCGTGCCCCACGTGCCGGCGGCCAGCACCACGTGCCGCGCGGTGTACTGCGTGCGGTCCTTGCGCACGCGGGCGCCGGTCCGCCGGGTGGAGACCACCCACGACCCGTCGGACTGCGGGGCGAGGTCGGTGACGGTCGTCATCGACATCACCTCGGCCCCACCGCGCTCGGCCAACCCGAGGTAGTTCTTGAGCAGCGTGTTCTTCGCGTTGTGGCGGCAGCCGGTCATGCACTCGCCGCACTCGATGCAGCCGCGCCGATCCGGGCCCACCCCTCCGAAATAGGGGTCCGGAACGGTCTTACCGGGCTCGTCGCCGAAGAACACCCCGACCGGGGTCTGGATGAACGTCTCCCCCACACCCATGTCCTCGGCCACCGACTTCATGACCTCGTCGGCCGGCGTCATGTGCGGGTTCTGCACCACGCCGAGCATCTTCTGCGCCTGCTCGTAGAACGGGGTGAGCTCGTCGTGCCAGTCGGTGATGTGTGCCCACTGCTGGTCCTGGAAGAACGACCGCGGCGGCTGGTAGAGCGTGTTGGCGTAGTTGAGCGATCCACCGCCGACGCCGGCGCCCGCGAGGATCAGGCAGTCCCGCAGCAGGTGGACGCGCTGAATGCCGAAGCACCCGAGAGCCGGCGCCCAGAGGAACTTCTTCAGGTCCCAGCTGGTCTCCGCGAACTCGTGATCCTCGAACCGACGACCCGCCTCGAGCACGCCGACCCGGTAGCCCTTCTCCACGAGCCGCAGCGCGGTCACGCTGCCGCCGAAGCCGGATCCGACGATCAGGACGTCGTAATCACGTGTGGGGGTCGACTGGCCACGCATGCGGGCACCTTTCGCCGGGATCGGTGAGGAACACCACTGATCCTAGCGTAGGTGTGAACGCCGGTGACAGAAACCGGCGGGGTCGTCGCGACGCGGTCAGCCGCGGATGTTCAGTCCCACCTTCTGGAACTCCTTGAGATCCGAGTAGCCCGACTTGGCCATGGACCGACGCAGGCCGCCGACCAGGTCGAGCGAGCCGAACGGATCCGTCGACGGGCCGAACAGCACCCGGTCGAGGCTCGGCCGATCGTCACCGAACGCGGCTTCGAGCAGCGCGCCGCGCGGCATCGACGGGTGTGCCGCCGCGGACGGCCAGTACCAGCCGCGGCCCGGAGCCTCCTCGGCCACGGCGAGCGGGGCACCGAGCACGACGGCGTCGGCACCGCACGCAATGGCCTTCGCCACGTGCCCCGACGTCGTGATGTCGCCGTCGGCGAGCACGTGCACGTACCGGCCCCCGGTCTCGTCCAGGTAGTCCCGACGCGCCGCGGCGGCGTCGGCGATGGCCGTGGCCATGGGCACGCCGATACCGAGGACCTCGCCGGTGGTGGTCGCACCCTCGGTCGAGCCGTAGCCCACGATGACACCCGCGGCGCCGGTCCGCATGAGGTGCAGCGCGGTGCGGTGATCGCTCACGCCGCCCGCGACGACGGGCACGTCGAGCTCGGCGATGAACGTCTTGAGGTTCAGCGGCTCCTCGCCGCCGGCGGACACGTGCTCGGCCGAGATGATGGTGCCCTGCACCACCAACAGATCGACCCCCGCGGCGACGAGACCCGGGGTGAGCGCGAGCGCGTTCTGCGGACTGACGCGCACGGCGACCGTCACTCCCGCCTCGCGCACCGTCGCGACGGCGGCGGCCAGCAGATCCGGCTGCAGCGGCGCGGCGTGCAGTTCCTGCAGGAACGCCACCGCGGCGTCCGCGTCGACCTCGCGGGAGGCGATGTCGGTGAGCCGCTCGATGGCTGCGTCGACGTCCGCGTGGCGCGCCCACAATCCCTCGCCGTTGACGACGCCGAGGCCGCCTCGCTTGCCGAGCTCGATGGCGAACGACGGCGAGACCAACGCGTCCGTCGGGTGGGCGACGACCGGGATGTCGAACCGGTAGGCGTCGAGCTGCCAGGCCGTCGAGACGTCCTTCGACGAGCGCGTCCGCCGCGACGGGACGATGTCGACGTCCTCGAGTTCGTAGGTACGACGGGCCGTGCGGCCCATGCCGATCTCCACCAGGTCGCGCACGCGCGTGCCTTCTTTCTTCGGAGTCCGACCCCCCAGCGGGTCGCTGTGAGGGTCGCTGTGGGGTCGCTGGGTGCAGCCGGAATCAGCGAGCGGTGTAGTTGGGGGCCTCGACGGTCATCGTGATGTCGTGCGGGTGGCTCTCCTTGAGACCCGCGGAGGTGATCTGCACGAACTGCGCCTCCTGCAGGTGCTCGACCGACGTGGACCCGGTGTAGCCCATCGCGGCCCGCAGACCGCCGGTCAGCTGGTGGATGACCTGCGAGAGCGGCCCGCGGAACGGCACCCGGCCCTCGATGCCCTCCGGCACCAGCTTGTCCTCGGCCAGCACGTCGTCCTGGAAGTACCGGTCCTTGGAGAAGGACTTGGCGGCGCCGCGGCCCTGCATCGCGCCGAGGGAGCCCATGCCGCGGTAGCTCTTGAACTGCTTGCCGCCCACGAGGATCAGCTCGCCCGGTGACTCGGCGGTGCCGGCGAGCAGCGAGCCCAGCATGGCGGTCGACGCACCCGCGGCCAGCGCCTTGGCGATGTCGCCGGAGAACTGCAGGCCACCGTCGGCGATCACGGGCACCCCGGCCGGCTTGCACACCGCGACGGCCTCGAGAATGGCCGTGATCTGCGGGGCACCGACACCGGCGACGACGCGCGTCGTGCAGATCGAGCCCGGTCCGACACCCACCTTGACCGCGTCCGCGCCGGCCTCGACCAGCGCACGGGCGCCGGCGCGGGTGGCGATGTTGCCGCCGACCACCTGCACCCGGTCGCCGACCTCGGCCTTGACCTTGCTGACCATCTGCAGCACCTGCGAGTTGTGGCCGTGGGCGGTGTCGACCACGAGCACGTCGACGCCCGCGTCGGCCAGCAGCATGGCGCGGGACCAGGAATCGTCACCGACACCCACGGCGGCACCGACCAGCAGGCGGCCGTCGCGGTCCTTCGTCGCCAGCGGGTGCTGCTCGGTCTTGACGAAGTCCTTGACGGTGATGAGGCCCGTCAGCATGCCCTTGCCGTCGACGATGGGCAGCTTCTCGATCTTGTGGCGGCGCAGCAGACCCAGGGCCGCGTCCGCGGTGACCCCTTCGCGCGCGGTCACCAGCGGCGCCTTGGTCATCACCTCCGCGACGGTGCGGGACTGGTCCACCTCGAAGCGCATGTCGCGGTTGGTGATGATGCCGACCAGTTCCCCGCGCTCGTCGGTCACCGGCAGACCGGAGATGCGGAACTTCGCGCACAGGGCATCGACCTCGGCCAGCGTGTCCGTGGGCTTGCACGTGACCGGATCGGTCACCATGCCGGCCTCGGACCGCTTGACCACCTCGACCTGCGCGGCCTGATCCTGCGCGGAGAGATTGCGGTGCAGCACGCCCATGCCGCCGGCGCGGGCCATCGCGATGGCCATGCGGGCCTCGGTGACGGTGTCCATCGCGCTGGACACGAGCGGCACGCGCAGCCGGATGTCCCGGGTCAACTGGCTCGAGGTGTCGACCTTGCTGGGAATGAGATCCGACGCGGCCGGAATGAGCAGCACGTCGTCGAAGGTGAGTCCGAGCATGGCCACCTTGTTCGGATCGTCGCCGCCGGTCCGGACCGCGGGTGCGACGTGGTCGGCGACACCGGACCCCGCCGTGCTCGAGATGTCGGGTGTGGTCATGTGAGCGGCCCCTCCTGAAGTGACGACGTGCCGTTCCGGCCGGTCCCGATCGTATCCGCCGCCCATGTCACGGAACGACCCGCATCGGCCCGTAGCGGTGGCGCGGACGGGCCCTCGCTGCGTACCGTGGTCGACGTGCGTGATCAATTGCCCCCCGGTCTCCCCCCGGACCCGTTCGCCGGTGATCCCGCCGACCCGTCGGCTGCTCTCGACGCGATCGAGCCCGGTCAACCCCTGGACCCGCAGGAGCGACTGGCCGTCGAGGAGGATCTCGCCGATCTCGCGGTCTACGAGGCGCTGTTGGCCCACCGCGGCGTACGCGGCCTGGTGGTGTGCTGCGAGGACTGCCAGCAGGACCACTTCCACGATTGGGACATGCTGCGCGCGAACCTGCTGCAGCTGCTGGTCGACGGCACCGTGCGTCCGCACGAGCCGGCGTACGACCCCATTCCCGACGCCTATGTCACGTGGGACTACTGCCGCGGATACGCGGACGCCTCGATGAACGACGCGTTGCACGGCGACGGCTTCGACGCCTGAGCCTCCCCCAGCACGACGAACGCCCACCGACCGCGAGGTCGGTGGGCGTTCGTCGTGTGGGCCGTCTCTAGTTTGGTGTCGCGTCGCCGAGGTCCGGTGCCACCGTGGGCACGGTCGGCACGGTGGTGGGCACGACCGGGAGACGAAGGATCTCCGGCGGCACCGTCACGGTGGTGCTGGGCGCGGGCAGTCCCGGCAGCGCCGTGGGCAGCGGGAACGGAAGCGACGGCAGCGGCGGCAACGACGGAATCGACGGCAACGTCAGATCCGGCGTCTGCAGCGGAATGTCGGACGGCAGCGGCGACAGATCCTCGGGAATCTGCGGAGCGTCCGGCACGGCGGTGTCCGGCGTGACCGGGGCCGCGGGCGGCACCGGAATCGCCGGCGGCGTCAGCTTGGACAGCTGCTCATTGAGTCGGGTCCACCACCCCAGCAGCTCGGCACGCTGCTGCTCGTCCCGCACGGCCGGCGTCCGGGTGGCGGCTTCGGCGAGCAGGGTGCGCGCCTGATCGGCGTCACCACGAGCGAGGGCCGTCTCCACGTTCTGCAGCGCCGACGTGGTCTCCACGCGCGCTGCCGTGGATTGCGCCTCCTGGGTGAACACGACTTCCTTGACCTTCCACAGCGGGTCGCCCGGCTCGGCCCCGAAGGACACCGCGGACACTCCGCCGGCCAGGAACGCGACGGCTGCGGCGGCCCCGACGACCGGGCGCAGAAACCGGAGTCGGCTGCGGGCACGGCCGCGGTCGGCCGCGTCGTGTGCTCGGTCCATGGCTGCCTGGATCTCGTCGAGCGAGGGACCGGCCGGCATGGGTGCGGAGACGATGTCCTCCCGCCACTCCGCCAGCAGCGCGGCCAGGCGGTACTCGTCCGCGTCCGCCGTGGCGACCGGGCCGTTCCCGGCGATCGCCTCGATGAGGGCGTCGTCCCTCCGCACGGCCATCAGATCGACGGGATCGTTCTCGTCGTCGAGCGACCGGTCGCGGTCCGCGCCGCGCCCCGTGTCACGGGCCATACTTGTCACCTGCTCCCACTACAGCCGTCTTCAGCTTCGCCAATGCCCGGTGTTGCGCCACACGAACGGCGCCCGCGGTGCTTCCCACCGCGGCTGCCGTCTCCTCCGCCGACAGCCCGACCACCAGGCGAAGCACCAGAATCTCGCGGTGCTTCTCCGGCAGGGTCGAGAGCAGCTCGGTCATGCGGCGTCCTGCCTCCGAGTCCAGCGCCCGTTGCTCGGGGCCTTCCTCGGTGGACATGACATCCGGAACATCGGCCATGGGTTCGGATTTGTTACGCGACGTACTGCGATGGGCGTCGGCGACCTTGTGCGAGGCGATCCCGTAGACGAACGCCATGAACGGCCGGCCCTGATCCTCGTAGCGGGGCAGCGCCGTCATGACGGCGATGCACACCTCCTGAGCGACGTCGTCGGCGGACATCTGCCCACGATCACCGGCGCCGACGCGCGCGCGGCAGTAGCGGACCACCATGGGGCGCACGGTCTCGAGCACGATGGCCATGGCGTTGCGATCGCCGAGGGCCGCCGCCGCGACGGCTGCGTCCAGCCGCTCGTCGGTGACGGTCATGAACTCACCCCCGCGACGCTGCTCCCGACCCGCCCGTCGACCGGACGTGCTTCCCGGCCGACACCGCCGACCGGGAACAGACTCAGGATAGTCGGCGCGGAAGTTCGTGTGACCGAACAGTCCGCTTCTGCGCCGTCGCTCATCGGAACGGCCCACCCCGCGCACGCAGGATCGCCGCGAACCGGGCGCGATCCGCCGCGGCGATCGGGTCCCCCACCGCGTCTCCGATCGCCGCCGCCGCCCAGGCCAGCGGCAGGAAACCGCCGTCGTCGGCGTCCCGACGGGCTCGCTCCGCCCGTCGCGCCACCCCGTCTCGCCCGGCCACCAGCGCGGCCGCCGCGCCGACCACCGCCGACTTCACCCGGTGCCGCGGTGAGGCGAGGTCCGCGGCCAATCGAGCGGCGTCGTCGGCCCAGAACTCCGCGGTGGCGCCGTCGCCGCGCGCCATGGCCAGTTCGGCGCGCACCCACCGACACCGCACGCCCGCGCGGTGCGCCTCTTCGTCCGGACCGCAACGGTCGAGGATCGCCACGGCGCGATCCAGCAGGACCTCGGCTCGTCGATACCGGCCGGGTCCGAGAGCGTCCGCAGCGAGACCCACCACCGCGTCCACCGCGGCCACCGTGGCGACGCGCAGCCCCACTTCGGCCACGGCCCTGCCGTCGAGGACGGCGGCCCGCGCGTGATCACCGCCCTGACGCACCAGGGACGCGCTCAGACACCAGGCCGACGACCGGACCACCGGGTCGGGCGAGACACACAGCGCGGCGGCCTCGGTGTGGGCGCGGGCGTACCACCCACGTCCCCCGACCTCCGCCGCGCGCCGCCAGGCCTCGAGATCAGTCACGAGAGCCACGCTAACGAGTCCGCCCTCCGGAGAGTTTTCCCAGTGTTCACACGGGGCGCCCCGAGCCGTGCAGTAACGCACGGTGGTCGCCGATGTGACGGCGGCGTTACGGGCGTGGCGCGGTGTCCGCGGCACCAGATCCACGTGACGGTCACGTTAAAAAATCGGCCGTGGACTGTGGAAATCACCACGAATCCGGACTGTTGACGCTCTTTCGGACCGCTTCGTACGGTTGCTCTGCTCCTGGTGAGAGGCCTCACCGGAGCCGGTGACCGTCGCCCCGCGAGATCCGCACACCACCGGTTGCCACCCGAACGCAGGAGGACGCCATGCCCCAGCCCGAGAACCTTCCCGGACCGAACGCCGACATCTGGGACTGGCAGATGCACGGTTCGTGCCGAGGCGTCGACTCGTCCGTGTTCTTCCACCCGGACGGCGAACGCGGGCGTGCCCGCGCGCAACGCGAGGCCCGCGCGAAGGAGATGTGCCGAGAATGCCCCGTGCTGCGACAGTGCCGGTCGCACGCCTTGGCGGTGAACGAGCCCTACGGCATCTGGGGTGGGCTCAGCGAGACCGAGCGCGACGCCCTCGCCCGCCGCAGTCGCCGACGCATCGCGTCCTGATCCCCCGCACGACGACCGAGACCCCACCGGATGGATCCGGTGGGGTCTCGTCGTACCGAAGGGGAAAGCCCGCCTAGTGGCTGTGGCCGTGCCCGTGGCCCTCGTCGCCCTCGTCCTCGACGGGCTTGTCGACGACGGTGGACTCGATGGTCAGGATCATCCGCGCGACGGACGCCGCGTTGACGACGGCGGAGCGGGTGACCTTGACGGGGTCGATGACGCCGTCGGCAACCAGGTCGCCGTACGTGAGCGTCGCGGCGTTGAAGCCGGTGGTGTCCTCGGCGTCGGCGAGCTTGCCGACCACGACGGACCCGTCGACACCCGCGTTGGCGGCGATCCAGAACATCGGAGCCCGCAGGGCGAGGCGGACGGCCTCGACGCCGATGGCCTCGTCACCGGTGAGGCCCAGGCCGCCGGCCAGTCCGCGCGAGGCGTGGACCAGCGCGGCACCGCCGCCGGGGACGATGCCTTCCTCGACGGCCGCCTTGGCGGCGTTCACGGCGTCCTCGACTCGGAACTTGCGCTCCTTGAGGTCGGTCTCGGTGGCGGCGCCGACCTTGATGACCGCGACACCGCCGGCCAGCTTGGCCAGCCGCTCCTCGAGCTTCTCCCGATCCCAGTCCGAGTCGGTGGCCTCGATCTCGCGACGCAGCTGGGCGACGCGGTCGGCGATGGCCTCCGCGGTGCCCGCGCCCTCGACGATGGTGGTCTCGTCCTTGGAGACGACGACGCGACGAGCGGTGCCGAGCAGGTCGAGGCCTGCGTCCTTGAGCGTGAGGCCCAGGTCGGCGTTGATCACGGTGCCGCCGGTGACGACGGCGAGGTCCTCGAGGAACGCCTTGCGGCGGTCGCCGAAGAACGGCGCCTTCACCGCGACGGCCTTGACCGTCTTGCGGATGGAGTTGACCACCAGGGTGGACAGGGCCTCGCCCTCGACGTCCTCCGCGATGATGAGGACGGGCTTGCCGGCCTCGGCGATCTTCTCGAGCAGCGGCAGGAAGTCGGGCAGCGACCCGATCTTGTCGCGGTAGAGCAGGACGCGCGCGTCCTCGAGCACCGCTTCCTGGCTGTCGGCGTCGGTGACGAAGTACGGCGAGAGGTAGCCCTTGTCGAACTGCACGCCCTCGGTGACGACGAGTTCGGAGACCAGCGAGCTGGACTCCTCGACGGTGACGACGCCGTCGGTGCCGACACGGGTGAGTGCCTCGCCGACCATCTGTCCGATGACCTCGTCACGCGAGGACACGGTGGCGACCTGGGCGACGGAGGTCTCGCCCTCGACCGGCACCGCCGCGGCGCGCAGCGCCTCGGAGACGTGGTCGACGGCCTTGCCGATGCCGACGCCGAGCGCGATGGGGTTGGCCCCTGCGGCGACGTTCTTCAGACCTTGGCGCACCAGTGCCTGGGCCAGCACCGTCGCGGTGGTGGTGCCGTCGCCGGCGACGTCGTTGGTCTTGGTGGCGACGCTCTTGACGAGCTGCGCGCCGAGGTTCTCGAACGGGTCCTCGAGCTCCACCTCACGGGCGATCGAGACACCGTCGTTGGTGACGGTCGGTCCCCCGAACGCCTTCGCGAGCACCACGTGGCGGCCGCGGGGTCCGAGGGTGACCTTGACGGCGTCGGCGAGCTTGTCGACGCCCTTCTCCAGGCTGCGCCGGGCAGCCTCGTTGAATTCCAGATGCTTGGCCATACGGCTGACGGCTCCTCGTCGGTCGGACGTAACGCAAGCCGCCCCGGGCCACTAGGGACACCGGGGCGGAGAGCGTGGGGCTTACTTGGAGATGACTGCCAGCACGTCGCGTGCGGACAGGATCAGGTACTCCTCGCCGGCGTACTTGATCTCGGTGCCGCCGTACTTGGAGTAGATAACGGTGTCACCCTCCTTGACGTCGACCGGGATGCGGTTCCCCTTGTCGGTCACGCGGCCTTCGCCGACGGCGACCACGGTGCCCTCCTGGGGCTTCTCCTTGGCCGTGTCGGGGATGACCAGACCGGAGGCGGTCGTCGTCTCGGCCTCGACGGCCTGGACGAGGATCTTGTCCTCGAGCGGCTTGATGTTCACGCCTGCCACGATGAGCCCTCCACTTTCACACGTTCGGTGTCGCGGCCGAGGGTCGTCCTCGGCCGTCGTGTCTTCATGTCCACCTGCGCGAGCAGGATCACTTGCCGTGACGCTGTGGGTCGACGTCCCGTCGTCGCGGGTGCCGGGCCGTCGTCCCTGGCGTCGACTAGCACTCTATACATGCGAGTGCCAGCACTCAACCTCTTCGACTGCCCGATGTCTCGGCCATGCGCTCCCGCACGCGCGGGGCCACCTCGGTGCCCAGGAACTCGATGCTGCGCAGCACCTTCTCGTGCGGCAGGGTGCCCACACTGATGTGCAGCATGAACCGGTCCAGACCCAGCAATCGGGACATCGACACGATCTTCTCCGCCACCGTGTCCGGGGATCCCAGCACCAGGGATCCGGCCGGTGACCGCGCCGCGTCGAACTGCCCGCGGCCGAGCGGCGGCCACCCGCGCTCACGGCCGATGTGGGACATCGCCGTGCGGTACGGATCGAAGAACTCGGCCGCCGCAGCGTCGTCGGTCTCGCCGACGTAGCCGTGCGCGTGCACCGCGAGCGGTGTCGGGGGCTTGCCGAACTCGTCCAGCGCCCGACGGTAGAGGTCGCCGAACGGCGCGAACCGGGCCGGCTCGCCGCCGATGATCGCCAGCGCCACGGGTAGTCCGTAGGACGCCGCCCGGACGACGGACTGCGGGTTGCCACCCACTCCCACCCAGACGGGCAGCGGGTCCTGGTGCGCGCGCGGGTAGACGGTCTGCTCGGCGAGGGCCGGCCGGTGCCGACCGCTCCAGGTGACCCGGTCGGAGTTCGCGATCGCCACCAGCAGGTCGAGCTTCTCGGCGAACAGCTCGTCGTAGTCCTCGAGCCGGTAACCGAAGAGCGGGAAGGACTCGGTGAAGGAGCCGCGGCCCGCGATCACCTCGGCGCGGCCGGACGAGAGCTGATCGAGCGTCGCGAAGTCCTGGTAGACCCGCACCGGGTCGTCGGAACTGAGCACGGTCACCGCGCTGGTGAGACGAATGCGCGACGTGCGGGCCGCGATCGCCGCGAGCACGACGGCCGGCGCGGACGCCGCGAAGTCCGCGCGATGGTGCTCGCCGACGCCGTAGACGTCGAGGCCGACCCGGTCGGCCAGCTCCGCTTCCTCGACCACCTCGCGGAGCCGCTGCCCGTGGCTGCGAACGGTGTCGACCCCGACCTCGGGGTACGTCTCGGCGAAGGTCGTGATGCCCACCTCGAACGGCGCGGGGTCGGCATTCCGGGGGTCCGACTGTTCTGACACGCGGGTTCCACATCCTTTTTCTCGTCGCGACGAAGGCGCTCGTCGGAGCGGGTTCTCCCGCCGCCGACACCCACAACGTCGCGAAACGGACGCGCTATTTCGCGCGAAGTTCGGTAACGTTCCCATAACGGCGCTCGCGACGTCTCGTCGGCGTGCCCGCGACACGACCCGTCGAACGAATCGAAGGAGGTGCTCACACCGTGCCCCACGTCGGCAGTACTCGGCCCGACCCGGCCGATCGTCCCGCGACCACCCTCGGCGTCTCGGCCGGTTCCGAGGTGGTGTGCTGCGCCGTCCTCACGACCACCGAGACCGGCCGCGAGATCTTCGACTACCGCACCCTCACGGTCGACGGCGTCCGCTCGGACCCCGCGGAACTGGTCACCACCTCGCTCGCCCTGGCCACCGACCACCTGCTGCGCGACGGCGCGGCCGACCGGCCCCGCGTCGGCGTCGCGCACCGTCCGTCGTCCCGGACGCGCCCCCTGCTCGCGGCACTGCGCAGGCACGACGCCTCTCTCTCCGCCGACAACCTGGTGACCGACACCGACGCCGCGCTCTGCTGGCTCCGACACACCGGCGAGGTGGCCCGGTTCGGCCACATCCTGCTCGTCGACGTCGGCGCGAGCGGAACCTCCGTCAGCGTCGTCGATCAGGTCGACGGCACCGTGCGCGCGAGCACCCGGACCGACGCGATGAGCGGACGGGTGGTCGAACGCGCCCTCGCCGCGACGGTCGAGTCCCGGCTGCCGGCCGTGCACGTGCTCGACCGCGCGCTGGTGGCCGCCCGCCTGACCACTGCGAAGGAGAACCTGTCCTCCTCCGAGAGCAGCAGCGTCGACCTGCCCGGCGGCGAGACCGTCACCGTCACGCGCGCGGACCTCGACGACGCGCTCGCCGCGCCGCTCCTCGCCTTCCGGGCGGCGATCACCGATCTCGTCGAGACCGCGATCGTCCTCCACGGCGAGTCGGCGCGACCGGACGCCGCCGCCGTGATCGGCGGAGGTGCCTTCGTCCCCGCCGTCGTCGATGCCGTCGCCGACACCGTCGACGTTCCCCTCGTCACCACCACCGAACCCGACGCGGCCGTGGCCAAGGGCGCAGCCCTGCTCGCGCGCACCCTGGCTCACCCTGCCCGGTCGGCGGCGCCGTCGGCGTCCGGCGTGCGGACCGCCGGTGCGGTCGCCGTCGCCTGCGCCGTGCTGGCCGTCGTCCTCGCCTACGGCGTCCAGGCGCTCACGCCGATCGACGGTCCCACCGTCACCACCAGCGCCGCCACCGGTACCGCAGACGAGCCCGCCGTGACCACGTCCACCACCGTGGACACCCTGCCCGCTCCCCCGCCCGCCCTCACCGGCGGCTGGGAGGACCCGGGCGCGGCCGCCGCACCGCCCGCCTCCCCGTACGACTACACCGCGCAGCCGCCGCCGACGTACGACTACACCGCGCCCCGGCCGAGGCCGTCGACGCCCGCCCCGGCGACCTCCACGACTACCGAGAGCACGGGTTCGCCGACGCCCACCACTCCCAGCCTGCGACCGGCGCCGGACCTGCCGGTCATCGACATTCCCGGACTGCCGGGTCTGCCGCCGTGGTGGGCCACGCCGCCCAGCACCGCCCCGGTCGACCCGGGTCAGGCCACCCCCGACCCGTCGGCCACCGCACCGACCGGCCCGACCCCGGTTACCCCTCTCCCCGCGCTGCCGGACGGCGTCACAACGGTGCCGGTGCCCCAGCCGAACACGGCGACGGTGCCCCTCGTTCCCTCGACGCCCGCCCCCACCCCGTAGGAGGCGAGCCGGTCACGGCACGAGCGAGGTGGACACCGGCAGCCCCGGATCCGTTGCCGAGGTCAGCGCGGACGGCGAGGCGCCCGAGGCGGCGATGTGCGCGCCCAGGGTGGCGATCATGACGCCGTTGTCCGTGCACCGCCGCGGCGTCGGCACCCGCAGCGTCACACCCGCTGCGGCACACCGTTCCTCGGCGAGGGAGCGAATCCGGGAGTTCGCCGTCGCTCCGCCGCCCAACACCAGAGTGTCGATGCCGCGGTCCTCCAGCGCTCGAATCGCTTTGAGCGTCAACACGTCCGCCACGGCCTCCTGGAAGGACGCGGCGACGTCGGCCACGACCACCGGGGTCCCGGATCGCTCCGACTTCTCGACGTACCGCGCGACGGCCGTCTTCAGGCCGGAGAACGAGAAGTCGTATCGCGCGTCGCGCGGACCGGTCATCCCGCGAGGGAAAGCGATGGCGGTCGGATCCCCCTGTGCCGCCAGTCGATCCAGCACCGGCCCACCCGGATAGCCGAGACCGAGCAAGCGGGCCACCTTGTCGAAGGCCTCGCCCGCCGCGTCGTCGACGGTGCTACCGAGTTCGACGATGGGCTCCGCCAACGACGACACCTCGAGCAGGTGCGTGTGACCTCCGGACACGAGAAGCGCGACGCACTCGGGCATCGGGCCGTGTTCGAGCGTGTCGACGGCGACGTGACCGCCCAGGTGATTGACCGCGTAGAACGGCACACCCCACGCCGCCGCATAGGCTTTGGCCGCCGCGACACCCACGAGCAGCGCCCCCGCGAGACCGGGACCGATGGTCACCGCCACGGCGTCCGGGCGCTCGATCTGCGCCGCCGCGAGCGCCCGCCGCATCGTCGGCACGATCGCCTCGAGGTGCGCACGCGAAGCGATCTCGGGCACCACACCGCCGAACCGCGCGTGCTCGTCGACACTGGAGGCCACCTCGTCGGCCAGCAGGTCGCACGTCCCCGCCGCCGGACCGCTCTCGTGATACCGCACGATGCCGACTCCTGTTTCGTCACAGGAGCTCTCGATACCCAGGACGATCACGAGGGCTGCCCTTCCGTCGAGCCGCCGGGTTCGCGGCGCATCGTGTACGCGTCCGCGCCCGAGGGGCGGTAGTAGTTGCGGCGGGTGCCGACGACGGAGAATCCCGTCGATCGATACAGGGCCAGCGCGGCGTCGTTGTCCGTCCGGACCTCGAGGAACACCGGGCCGCCGTGCGCGTCGGCCGCCGCCAGCGCATCGGTCAGCAACGCCCGGCCGATCCCCCGGCGCTGCGCCGACGGATCGACACCGATCGTGTGGATCTCCGCCTCGGCACCGGACCCCGTGCCCAGCAACGCGATTCCGGCGTAGCCCATCACGCCGTCGTCGTCGTCACGCACGACGCGATATCGCACGTGCGGGCTCCGCAGCTCCTCGAGGAACGCCTCCTCGGGCCACGGCCCGTCGCCCGGGAACAGGATTCGCTCGAGCCGGGCACAGCCGGCCGCATCCGCCGGAACCATCGGCTCGATACCCGTCACGACCGCGCTGCACGATCGGCCGTGGCCACGGCTGCACGATCGGCCGTGGCCACGGCGTCGGGCCGGCGGAGATACTGCGGCACCGGCTCGTCCGGCCGATCCCCGCGGCGCAGCGCGGCCGCTGCCACCGCGACCAGCGACTCGGGCGACGGGCTCTCGACCGGCTCGACGGGCAGGTCCACCATGTCGACGTGCGACGCCGACCCGGCGACCACCTCCGCCGCACCCACCTCGACGTCGCCGGGCGCCGACACCGCCGGACCGGCCACCGCACGGCCCCCGACGAACCGAGCCCAGTAGACCTCCTTGCGTCGGGCGTCGGTGATCACCAACACCTCCCGCTCGCCCGGCACCGCCGCGGCGATCGCGTCCAGACTCCCAACCCCGTGGACCGGCACCCCCACCGCGTCCGCGAACGCCATTCCCGTGGCCATGCCCACCCGCAGGCCCGTGAACGGGCCGGGGCCGATGCCCACCACGACCGCGTCGAGGTCGGCGGGACCCACGCCGGCCTCGGCCAGGCACTCGACGATCTGCGGAGTCAACACCTCGGCGTGCAGGCGGGCGTCGACCGTCACCCGCGTGGCCAGGCCGACGGGGGCCGCGGACGGGTCGGCATCGAGCCGCACGAGACCGGCGGTCACCGCGGGCGTGGACGTGTCGACGGCGAGAACAAGCACGGATGTCCAGGTTACTCGCCCGGACCGCGGTTCCAGTGCCAGGTGGCCGTGCGGACGTCCGACTCCGGTTCCCGACGCAAGCGGATCAGCAGGTGGCGATCGGCGAGCGTCTCCGCCAACCCTTCGCCCCACTCGACCACGACCACCGAGTCGGCCAACTCGGTGTCCAGGTCGAGAGCGTCGAGCTCGTCGGTCGCCGACGCTCCGGTGCCCAAGCCCAGGCGGTAGGCGTCGACGTGCACCAGACCCGGACCGGTGTCCGACCCCGGCCGGTGGGTGCGCGCGATCATGAACGTGGGCGAGCTCACCCGGCCGATGACGCCGAGACCGCGCGCGAGACCCTTCGTGAACGTCGTCTTGCCCGCGCCCAGCGGACCGTCGAGCACCACGACGTCCCCCGCGACGAGCTCGGCGGCCAGCCGTTCGCCGAGCTGCTCGGTGTCCTCGGCGGTCGCGAGCACGGCCGTCTCCTGCTCAGCCAACCGTGACCCTCCTCGGCGACGCGTCGATCCGGCCGCTGCGCACCCGCGCGACCAGCCGGTCGAGGGCGTCGTTCACCTCGTCCGGGAACTCCAGCTGCACCAGGTGGCCCGCGCGCCGGACCCGCACCATCTCCGCGTGCGGGAGCATCTCGGACAGCTCGCGGGACTTGTCGAACGGGATCACCCAGTCGTCGTCCCCGCACAGCACCAGCGTCGCCACGTCGGCGATCACCGGGAGCGCCGCCCGCTCGTCGTGCAGCTCGAGTGCCTTCAGGAAATTGACCATGGTGGTGACCGACGTGTCGTGGATCATCTGCTCCGCGAACGCATCCAGCGCCGGAGAGACGGTGGTGCCGAACGACGCCGCCCGCAGCACCGGCGCGATGACCGACCGCACCGCACCCCGACCGAACTGCACCACACCGGGCGCGGAACGCACCGCGAGGCGGAACGCGTCGACGGCCGGGTTCTGCAGATTCCGGCCGAGTCCGGTGGTCGCGATGCCCGCCGCCGTCGTCGACACGAGGGCCACGCCCACCACGCGGTCGGCCACGGCATCGGGGAAGAGACGGCAGGCGGCGAGGACCGACATCCCGCCCATGGAGTGACCCACCAGGATCACCGGGCCCGTCGGCGCCACCGCCCGGATCACGTCCGCGACGTCGGCGCCGAGCCGAGGTATGTCGCAGTCCTCCGGCGCGACGTCCCCGGACCGCCCGTGACCGCGCTGGTCGTAGAACACCATCCGGACGTCGTCGCCCCACCGCGCCGCGAGGTCACGACGCTGGAAGTACCAGCACTCCATCCGCAGGCAGTACCCGTGGACGAAGACGACCGTCAGCGGAGCCGTCGTCGGCCCCACTTCCCGCACCGCCAACGGGACGCCGTCGCTCGCCGCGACGATGCTGCCGCGATCGAACTCCACCGCCGCGAAGTCCTCGGGTCGCTCGACGTCCGGCACCGGATCCCCGACGCGGCGGCGGACCGCGGCGATCCCGGCGACGGCCGCCACCGCCGCGACGCTCGCCGCACCGCCCACGATGCCGACCAGACGTGGGCCGATCACGCGGCACCACCGCGGTACGTGCGCTCGACCCGCCCGCGCACGCCCGTGACCACCTCGTAGTTGATGGTGTCCAGCAGCTCGGCCCAGTCCTGCGCGGACGGCTCATCGTGATCGCCCGGGCCGAAGAAGTAGGCGTCGTCGCCGACCTCGACGTCACCGTCCGGACCGACGTCGATCACCACCTGATCCATCGACACCCGGCCCACCGCGGGGTGTCGGCGACCGCGCACCGCGACCTCGTATCGGCCGGTCAACCCCCGGACGACGCCGTCCGCGTACCCGAGGGGCACCAGGGCGACCACCGTGTCCCGCGGCGCGATCCACTGATGCCCGTACCCGACGCCGCCGCCCGCGGGGACGTTCTTGAGCAACACGACGGTCGCACGCAGCGTCATCACCGGGCGCAGGTCGAACGATCCGAGGTCGGGGGCGGGCGAGAGTCCGTAGACGGCGATTCCCGGACGCACCAGGTCGTAGGCGAGGTCGGGGCGCAGCAGCGTCGCCGCCGAATTGGCCAGATGCCGCACCCGCGGTGCGACGCCCGCCCGCGTCATGGCGTCGACGGCGGCGTCGAACCGTCGCTTCTGCAGGTCGGTCACCGGGTCCTCGGGATCGTCGGCCGCGACCAGGTGAGAGAACGCCCCGCGCACGTCGAGCACGCCCCGCTCGTGCGCGAGGAGGTCCAGAGCCTCGTCGACCACGTCGGGCGCCAGACCCCCGCGGTTCATGCCCGTGTCGAACTTGACGCTCACCGTCGCCCGGCGCCCGGCCGTGCGCGCCGCCTCGGCGACCGCGGCGATCTGACGCGGGGTCGACACCCCGATCTCCACGTCGGCCTCGATCGCCGCACGGAAATCCGCGCCCGGGGCGTGCAGCCAACACAGCACCGGAGCGTCCACTCCGGCCGCGCGCAGGGCCAGACCTTCCCGCACCGTGGCCACACCCAGCTCCGTCGCGCCCGCCTCCAGGGCCGCCCGCGCCACCGGAACCGCACCGTGGTTGTAGCCGTCCGCCTTCACCACGGCCATGACGCCCGCCGCTCCCGCCCGGGCGGCCAGCACCCGCACGTTGTGGGCCACGGAGTCGAGGTCGATCACCGCCTCGGCCTGGGGACGGGCCGTCGTGCCGGCCGTCGGGGTCGCGGTGCTCACCGCGGTGATTCTGCCATTCCCGCCTCGCCCGCTCGTGCCCGCAAGGTGCCCACCGCGTCGCGTACGGCGCTCAGCAGGACCGACGCCGAGATCGGTGTCGGGGCCGGCCGGGACGATCCGCCGGCCGCGAGAATCGCCGCGAGCGAATGCGCCCGGGCGGCGGCGGTGGCCGCCACCAGCGGGGACAGGCCCGCGGCCAACAGCGCCCCGGCCATGCCGGCGAGGACGTCCCCCGATCCTGCCGTCGACGACCACGACGACCCCGCCTCGTCGACCATCACCCGGCCGTCGGGATGCGCGACGAGCGTCGCGCGACCCTTGAGGAGAACGGTCACGCCGCGGTCGGCGGCCAGCGCACGGACGGCCGCCACCCGATCCGGTCCGGGGTCCGAGCCCGTCAGACGCGCGAATTCCCCCGCGTGCGGCGTGAGCAGGGTGGGTGCGCCGCGCCCGTCGAGCAACTCGGGGCGCGCGGCGAGAACCGTCAGTCCGTCCGCGTCGACGAGCACCGGCAGATCGGTGGCGAGGATGCCCGCGAGGCGCTCCGCGGCGTCGTCGTCCGTCCCGAAGCCCGGCCCCACCACCCACGCCTGGACGCGCCCCGCCTCGTCGACGGACCGGGCCGTCACCACCTCCGGGTAGTGGTGGAGCACCTCGGCTCCCCCGGTCCCGACGTAGCGCACCATTCCGGCCGTCGCCGCCACCGCCGCGCCGGTGCACAGCACGCCCGCGCCCGGATACTTCTCGCTGCCCGCCAGCACGCCCACGACGCCCTGGCTGTACTTGTCGTCGTGCGGGCCGGGCACCGGCCACACCGCGCCCACCTCCGCGTCGTCGGCGCAGGCGAGCTCGGTCGTCGCGTCCGGCATCCCGATGTCGACCACCACGACCCGGCCGCACCGCGGCGCCGCGAGCAGATGGACCAACTTGCGCACTCCGAACGTCACCGTCACCGCCGCGGACACCGCCGGGCCGTCGACTGCCCCGGTGTCGACGTCGACCCCCGACGGCAGATCCACCGACACGATCGGCGCCGTCACCGCACGGACGTGCTCGGCCGCGGCCGGCCGCAACGCACCCCGTCCCGACAGACCGACGATGCCGTCGACCACCAGATCCACCGCGCCGAGCCGCGGAACCACCCGGCCTCCGGACGCCGCGAACGCCGCGAGGCCACCGCGATGGGTCCGGTCGGGAGCCAGCAGCACCGCGGTCACCGCCACCCCGCGTCGTCGCAGCATCGCCCCGGCGAACAGGGCGTCGCCGCCGTTGTCGCCCGAGCCCACCAGCAACCCCACCGCACGCCCCGCGACGGCGCCGCACCGCGTCCGTAACTCGGCCGCGACCACCCCCGCCAGGCCGAACGCGGCGCGTCTCATCACCGCGAACTCGGGTGCCGCCGTGACGACGGGACGTTCCAGCGACCGGGCCTCGTCGGCGGTGAACACGTACTCCATGACCCCACCGTAACGAGGTCTAGCGTGGAGACATGGCCCGCTCCGAGATGCCCCACCGTCGCCTCGCCCTCGTCGGAACCGTGGCGGCGCTGGCGATCTCGCTCGCCGCCTGCACCGAGGACCCGCCACCCGCCGAACGACCCACGGGACCGAACGTCGTCACCGTCGCCGACATGGCCTACAGCCCCGCCACCGTCACCATCTCCCCCGGCGACACCGTCACCTGGTTCTTCGACGACGACCGCATGGCCCACAACGTCGTCGGCATCGACAACGCGTCGTCGCTGCTGCACAGCCCGATGATCGCGGCCGGGCAGTTCAGCCAGACCTTCGACGACCCCGGCACCTACAACTACTTCTGTACCGTCCACCCCAACATGACCGGGGTCGTCATCGTGCGCTAGCAGCGCTACTCGACCGTGTTCTCGGGTCGATCCGCTCCGCTACTCGACCGTGCCCTCGGGTCGATCCGCTCCGCTACTCGACCGTGTTCTCGGGTCGATCCGCTCCGCTACTCGACCGTCACCGACTTGGCGAGGTTCCGCGGCTTGTCCACGTCGTACCCCCGCGCCTGCGCGACCTCCGCCGCGAACACCTGCAGCGGGATCGTCGACAGCAGCGGCTGCAGCAGCGTCGGCGCGGCCGGGATCTCGATCAGGTGGTCGGCGTACGGCCGCACCGTCTCGTCGCCTTCCTCCGCGATGACCACCGTGCGCGCCCCCCGCGCCTGGATCTCGCGGATGTTGCTCAGCAGCTTCGAGTGCAGCACCGCCCGCCCCTTCGGCGACGGCATCACCACGATCACCGGCAAGCCGTCCTCGATGAGCGCGATCGGCCCGTGCTTGAGCTCGCCCGCCGCGAAACCCTCGGCGTGCATGTACGCCAGTTCCTTCAGCTTGAGCGCACCCTCGAGCGCCACGGGATATCCCACGTGCCGACCGAGGAACAGCACCGTCGGCGACGTCGCCAGCTCGCGCGCGAGCGCCCGGACCGGCTCCACCGTCTCGAGGACCGCCGCGACGTGCGCGGGCATGGCCTCGAGATCGCGGTACTCCCGTGCCACCTCGTCGGGGTACTTGGTTCCGCGTGCCTGCGCCAGCGCCAGGCCCACCAGGTAGTTGGCAGTGACCTGCGCCAGGAACGCCTTGGTGGACGCGACACCGATCTCCGGCCCCGCCCGCGTGTAGAGGACGGCGTCGGCCTCACGGGGAATCTGCGAGCCGTTGGTGTTGCACACCGCCAGCACGCGGGCCTTCTGCTCCTTGGCGTGCCGCACGGCCTCGAGGGTGTCCGCCGTCTCGCCCGACTGCGAGATGGCCACCACCAGCGTCGATCGGTCCAGCACCGGGTCGCGGTACCGGAACTCGCTGGCCAGTTCGACCTCGACGGGCAGGCGGGTCCAGTGCTCGATCGCGTACTTCGCCACCAGTCCGGAGTGGTAGGCGCTGCCGCAGGCCACCACGAAGACCTTGTCGACGTCGCGCAGTTCCTGGTCCGACAGTCGTTGCTCGTCGAGGGTGATCCGCCCCTTGTCGAAGTGCCCGAGCAGCGTGTCCGCGACGGCCGCGGGCTGTTCCTGGATCTCCTTGAGCATGAAGTAGTCGTGACCGCCCTTCTCGGCGGCCGCGAGGTCCCAGTCGATACGGAACGGGCGACCCTGTGCCTCGGTCCCGTCGAAGTGCGTGATCGAGTACCCGTCGGCGGTGATCACCACAACCTGGTCCTGACCGAGCTCGACGGCGTCGCGGGTGTGCTCGATGAACGCCGCCACGTCGGAGCCGACGAACATCTCGTTCTGTCCGACGCCCACCACCAGCGGCGTCGAGCGACGGGCGGCGACAATGGTGTCCGGGTGGTCGACGTGGGTGAAGACGAGCGTGAAGGCCCCTTCGAGACGACGGAGGACCGCCAGCGCGCTCTCGACGAAGTCACCCGCCGTCGGACCCTCCGCGTACGCCCGGGCCACCAGGTGGACCGCGACCTCGGTGTCGGTGTCCGACGCGAACTCGACTCCCTCCGCCTCCAGCTCGGCGCGCAGCGGGGCGAAGTTCTCGATGATGCCGTTGTGCACCACGGCGACCGTGGCGTCGGCGTTGCGATGCGGGTGGGCATTGCGGTCGGTGGGGCGACCGTGGGTGGCCCACCGGGTGTGCCCCATGCCGGCGGTGCCGACGAATGTATCGCGGCCCAGATCGTCCAGTTCGGCGTCGAGGTTGGACAACTTGCCGGCCTTGCGCTCGACGGCCATGCCGCCCGCGCCGTCCAGAACGGCCACACCGGCGGAGTCGTATCCCCGGTACTCCATCCGCCGCAGCGCCTCCACCACGATCGGCAGCGCAGGCCTGTGTCCGACGTACCCGACGATTCCGCACATGGGCGACAGCCTACGTCGGCACGGACCGCCCTCCGGCCACCCACCGCGAGTCCCTCCCCCGCACCCGACGGGCTCGGATACGGTTGACGACGTGCCGAAGACGCAGAAGTTGGTCACCGACCTCGCCAAAACCGGTCCGCATCGCGTGGTCCGGGGTGACCTGGCGCTGGCCGGCCTTCCCGGTGTGATCTACGCACCCAAGGAGGGCACCTCCCTCCCGGCCGTCGCGTTCGCTCACGGCTGGATGTCGTCGTCGAAGAACTACGACTCGACTCTGAAGCACCTGGCCTCGTGGGGCTTCGTCGTGGCCGCGCCGAACACCCAGCGCGGTCCGGTCCCGTCCCACGCCGCTCTGGCCCACGATCTGACCGTGGCGCTCGACATCTGCGCGGGCATCCGTCTGGGCACCGGGGACATTTCCGTGCACCCGGACAAGCTCGCCGTCGTCGGTCACGCCATGGGCGCCGGCGCCGCGGTCCTCGCCGCGTCGAAGCGGTCCGACATCCGCGCGGTGGCCGCTCTCTATCCCGCCCCCACCAGCCCGCGCGTCCTCACCGACGGGATCGCCGACGCCGTGACCGCACCGGCCCTCGTGATCGGCGCGCCGACGGAACTGAACTCCCTCACCGCCGAACCGGTGGCTCTCGCGGGCGCCCTCGGCGGCCCCACCGTGCTACGGGTGATCGACAAGTCCGTCGGCGACGGCATCGTCGAGGGCCGCAAGCTCGCGAGCTTCTTCGGTGTCGGCAACGCACAACCGAAGACCCGTAAGACCGTGCGCGCCCTCCTCACCGGGTTCCTGCTGCACCGTCTCGCCCGGCACGAGGACTACGAGGCCTTCTCCGACCCCGAGGTCGAGTTCAAGGGCACGCGGGTCCTCGACCCGAACGAGCCGACCGCCGACGTGCCCGTCAAGGGCGGGGCTCTGCGTCAGCTCAGCCATCTCGCCGGTCGCTGAGGCGCCGGCACCTCCCGACGGGCGTCGTCCCTCGCCACGGGCGTGGCGCGGTCACGCACCGAGCGCATGATCGGGTCGATCGCCGCTCGGTGACCGTCCGATGCTCGTGAGTCGTCCGAGCGCGCGTGCGCGTCGCGGGCGGCATCGCGCCGCAGCCGCTCCCGCAGGCGCGCGGTGGAGCGACGGTGCTCGGCAACCACCTCGTCGATCAGCGCTGCGACGGTCCGGTCGTTCACAGCGGTCCTGCCTCGGCCAGCGCCGGTCGGGGGCCCGCGACCGGGTCCGAGGCCGGCTCGACCGGCGGTTCCGGTGACGGCCCGGGCGGGACGGACGGGGCCGCGGCCGGGGCGTCCGGAACGCAGTCGGCCGGGGCCTCCGGCGGCGGCGGCGCGTCGACGGGTGTGGGCTCGGGCGGTGCCGGATCGACGGGCGGTGCCGGATCGACGAGCGGTGCCGGGGCGACGGGCGATGCTCGGTCGACGGGTGGTTCCGCAGGGTCGACAGGCGGTGCCTGGGTGGGCTCCGAACCGGCAACGGGGCCTGCTCGGAACTCGATCGACCCGTCGGCGTGCACCTCGAGACGAGCCCGATGACCGGCCCACTCCGCCTCCGCCCGACCGAGGTCCGACGCGGGCGTCGCGTCGATCGGACTCCGTGCCCCCGGCTCCGACCCGCGCTCCGGCTCCGACCCGCACTCCGGCTCCGACACAGGCCGGACCTCTGCGGACTCGCAGGGCGTCTCGACCGCCCCCTCGTCGCTGGACAGCACCAGGGACACGGCCTCGGCCACGGCCGTCCGCACCACGTCGGCCAGGCGCTCGTCGGACACGGCGTTCACCGACGCGTCCGGCACCGACGCGGCCGGCACCGACACCGACGCGGGTGCGGCGGAGACGGCAGGCACGGTCGGCACGACGGATCCTGCCGGCGCCGCCGGCCCCGGCTGCTCCGGTGCCGCGACGGCCGGGGCCGAGGATGATCCGGTCCCCGACGGGCCCACACACTGCTCCGCCGCCGCCGGCGTGGTCGGCAGGGGCTCGGTCGGTAGCGTCACCGAGTCGGCCACCGTCGGATACGGGTCGGTGCAGAGATCGTCGAGCGCCGCGTCGACCACGTCGAAAATGCGCTCGATCGCGGCGTGGCTCTCCGAGCACAGGTCGTCGAAGCTCGTGGTGGCCTCGTCGACCGCGGGAAGGAACACCCCGTCGACCCAGTTGCGGCACGCCGTCACCACGGCGTCGACCACCTCGGGGCGTTCCCACAGTGCCACCGGACCCCGAGCGGCGGCGGCGCCCAGTTCGGGAACGAGCGCAGTGAGTCGGTCCACGGTGTCGACCGACCACGTCGACGGATCCTGCGTCGCCCCCACCACGGTCGCGTGCGCGTCGTCGAGGTCTCGGCCGGCGACGTCGCGGCGGTCGTGATCGGCGGCCGCGACCGCCTTGTCCTGCACGATGGCGCGAAGCCCCTCGGCCGCGCGGTCGAGCGTGCTCGCGGCCAGCTCGAGATGGTCGACGTCGAGCGAGGCCCTGGTCGACTGCGCCGCGAGCACGTCACCGGCCGCGGTCGCTGCCGCACCGGTCCAGACCGTCGTCAATCCCGTGGCCGCCTCGGTGCGCGCGGCGAGTTCCGCGCGCAGGGTCGTCGCCACGTCGCGGCACCGAGCGGCGTCCGCACGCAGCACGTCGGTATCGAGTCCGCGTTGCGCGTCGTACCGCGCGCACAAGTCCAGGTAGGAGGGGCCGGTCCCGCCGGCCTCGTCCCGCCAGGGCACCACGCGGTCGAAGAAGCGCAAGCCGACCGCCCCCTCGTCGAGAATTGCCTCGAGCGGGCCGCTCACCGGTCGCCACCCGCCGCCCTCAGCGACGCCGCCCCCGAGGAGTCTGCCGCTTCGGCGGACGCCACCGCCGTCCCGACGGCGTCCGCCGCCGACCGCGTCACGCGGTTCCACGACGCGAGACCGTCCGCGAGTTCGCGCAGTCGGGCGTCGATTCGCACGGCGCGCGCGCCGTGGTCGCGCCCGGCGTGCGCCGCATCGAACGCCCGGTTCGACAGCCCGCTCAGCGCACTCTCGGCCCGGTCCGCCGACTCGGTCATCGCGCGCGCCGCCGCCCTCGCCGCTGCCGGATCCATAGTCGTCTCGTCGCCCATCCACGTCCCCCGTCGTCGCCGACACCCTCGTGCCCCACCCGACTTGGACGCGCCGGGGCACCTCGGCGGTTCCACGCTCTCCTACCGCCCCCGCACCGTCGCGCTACCGGGCGGTAACGTCCGACGCACAGCGGGTGACCGACACCGGCAAGAGATGTCGAGGAGACTCATGCGAATCGGGATGCAACTCAACTACTCGGGAGGCTTCGAGGAGACCGTCGAGGAAGTCGGCGCGCTCGAACGGGCCGGGATGGACATCGCGTTCGTTCCCGAGGCGTACTCGTTCGACGCCGTCAGCCAGATCGGCTTCCTCGCCGCCAAGACCTCCACCATCGAGTTGGCGTCCGGCATCTTCCAGATCTACACCCGGACCCCGTCGCTGCTCGCCATGACAGCGGCCGGTCTGGACTACGTCTCGGGTGGGCGCTTCGTCATGGGTATCGGCGCGTCGGGACCGCAGGTCATCGAGGGCTTCCACGGCGTCAAGTACGACGCTCCGCTCGGGCGCACCCGCGAGATCGTCGACATCTGCCGTCAGGTGTGGCGCCGCGAGAAGGTGCAGTTCGACGGGAAGTACTACCAGATCCCGCTTCCGGCGGACAAGGGAACCGGCCTGGGCAAGCCGCTCAAGCTGATCAATCATCCCGTGCGCGAGTCGATTCCGATCGTCATCGCCTCGCTCGGGCCGAAGAACGTCGCGTTGACGGCCGAGATCGCCCAGGGCTGGGAGCCGATCTTCTTCCATCCGGAGAAGGCCGAATCGGTGTGGGGCGACTCGCTCGCCGAGGGCAAGGCCAAGCGCGATCCCGCGCTGGGAGAACTCGACGTCTACGCGAGCCCCACGGTGGCCATCGGTGACGACGCCGATCAGTTCCTCCCGTGGATCAAGCCGCAGCTCGCCCTCTACATCGGCGGCATGGGCGCCAAGGGCAAGAACTTCTACAACGACCTCGCCGTGCGCTACGGGTACGAGGCCGAGGCGGAGAAGATCCAGGACCTCTACCTCGCGGGCAAGAAGGAAGAGGCCACGGCGGCGGTGCCCGACGAGTTGGTGCGGTCCATCTCGCTGATCGGCACCGAGAGCTTCGTGAAGGAGCGGCTGGCCGCGTTCGAGGCCGCCGGCGCCACCACCTTGAACATCCACCCGATCGCCTCCGACAGCGCGGGACGGGTCAAGCAGGTCGAACTGCTCAAGTCGCTCATCGGCTGACGCGGGACCGGCGACGGCCCGCGGGCGTCGTCGCCGTCGGTCGGCCGGCTGTCCTCGGGCAGGACCGTCAGCGACCGACGGCGGCGACCCGCTCGGCGATGCGGCCGGCGAGCCGCTCGGCCGTATCGGTGTCGGCCGCTTCGACCATCACGCGCACCAACTGCTCGGTGCCCGACGGACGCAGCAGCACCCGGCCCTCGTCACCGAGCTCGTGCTCGGCCGCGTCGACCGCCGCGGTGACCTCGGCGGCGGCGGTCGCGGCCTGCTTGTCCTCGACCCGCACGTTGATCAGGGTCTGCGGCAACGTCCGCATCACGGAGGCGAGCTCGCGCAGCGACCGCCCGGTCGACGCCATGCGGCTCATCACCTGCAGGCCGGTCAGGACGCCGTCGCCCGTGCTGCCGAACGCCGGGATCACGATGTGGCCGGACTGCTCGCCGCCGAGACCGTACTCGCCGGCGCGCAGCTCTTCGAGGACGTACCGGTCGCCCACGGCGGTGGTCCGTACGGTGATGCCGGCCTCGCGCATGGCGAGGTGCAGACCGAGGTTGCTCATGACCGTGGCGACCAGAGTGTTCTGCGGCAGGGTGCCGGCGTCCTTCATGGCCAGGGCGAGGATCGCCATGATCGCGTCGCCGTCGACCACGTCGCCGTTCGCGTCGACCGCGAGGCATCGGTCGGCGTCGCCGTCGTGGGCGAGGCCCAGATCGGCACCGTGCTCGAGCACGGCCCGCTGCAGGACGTCGAGGTGCGTGGATCCGCAGCCGTCGTTGATGTTCAGCCCCGTCGGCTCGGCGTTGATGGCGACGACGGTGGCGCCGGCGGCGCGGTAGGCGTCGGGCGCCGCGGAGGAGGCCGCGCCGTGGGCGCAGTCGACCACCACGGTGATGCCGTCGAGCGTGGTGGGAACGGTCTTGGCGAGGTGGTCCTCGTAGCGGGACAGCCCGTCGGGTGCGGTGCGCACGCGACCGATGTCGGCCCCGGTGGGCCCGGCGGGAGCGGCGTCGAGCAGGGCCTCGATGCGGTCCTCCTGCTCGTCGGCCAGCTTGACTCCGCCGGCCGCGAAGAACTTGATGCCGTTGTCGGGCATGGCATTGTGCGACGCGCTGATCATGACGCCGAGGGCAGCGTCGTACGCGTCGGTGAGGTAGGCCAGCGCCGGGGTGGGCACGACGCCGACGGTGAGGACGTCCATGCCGGCGGACGACAGGCCCGCCACGATGGCGGCTTCGAGCATCTCCCCGCTTGCCCGAGGGTCGCGGCCGACGACGGCGACGGGCCGGGACGCGGACCCGTCCGGGGCCGTGCTCGTGTCCGAGGCACCCAGGACGGCGGCGCCCGCGCGGCCGAGGCGAAGAGCGAGATCCGCGGTGACGTCCGCGTTGGCGAGGCCTCGAACCCCGTCGGTTCCGAACAGTCGGCCCATGGCGGTTACCTCTTTCGAGCGGTGGTACGGGTGACGCGAGTGGCGTACGAGCGGGTCCGACACGACGCAGGCGCTCGCAGCCGTCCCGTGAGGGACCGGCCGGAGCGCCTGCGTCGGGTGAAGTGCCGAGGAATCAGCGCTTCGAGTACTGCGATGCCTTGCGGGCCTTCTTCAGGCCGTACTTCTTGCGCTCGACCGCACGCGGGTCGCGCGTGAGGAAGCCGGCCTTCTTCAGCGCCGGGCGATCGTCCGGGGTGGCCTCGATGAGGGCACGGGCGATCGCGAGACGCAGGGCGCCGGCCTGGCCGGAGGGGCCACCGCCGTGCAGGAGACCGGTCACGTCGAAGCTCTCGGCGCGCTCGACCAGCACGAACGGGCTCTTGATGAGCTGCTGGTGCACCTTGTTCGGGAAGTAGTCCTCGAGGGTGCGGCCGTTCAGCGTGAACTGCCCGGTGCCCGGGGTCAGACGCACGCGGACGACGGCTTCCTTACGACGGCCGACGGTGGTGACGGGGCGGTCGATGTAGACGGCCGGACGGGCCGCTGCCTCGATGTCGGAGACGACCTCGGGATCCTCGACGGAGACGAACTCGTCGGCGATCTCGACGTTCTCCTCGGGGGCGAACTCGGCGGTCTCGGTCACGACGTTCTCGTCGACCGACTGCTCGGGGGTCTGCTCGGGGGAGGTCACTGGGCCACCTGCTTGATCTCGAACGGAACGGGCTGCTGAGCCGCGTGGGGATGGTCGGGGCCGGCGTACACCTTGAGCTTGCTGGCGATGGCCGTACCCAGCTTGTTCTTCGGGATCATGCCCTTCACGGCCTTCTCCACGACGCGGTCCGGGTTCTTGTCCATGACCTCACCGATGCTGCGCGCGCGCAGACCACCCGGGTGGCCGGAGTGGTGGTAGTGGAACTTGTCCGTCCGCTTGTTGCCGGAGATGGCAACCTTGTCGGCGTTGATGATGACAACGAAGTCACCGCCGTCGACATTCGGGGCGTAGGTGGGCTTGTGCTTGCCGCGCAGCAAGTTCGCTGCCTGGACGGCAAGGCGGCCGAGAACGACGTCGGTGGCGTCGATCACGTGCCAGGTCCGGGTGGTATCCCCGGCCTTGGGCGCATACGTGGACACGAATGACTTCCTTGTCTCATCGTCGATGTGCTGGCCGACGTCCGATCGGTGGTTCCCGGCGGCCAGTGGAGACCCGAGAGACCGGCAGACACGCATCGAGGTGACTGCATGTATCGAACGCCAACGGAGTACCTTACCGGCCCGCCGGATCGCAGGTCAAAACGCTGTCAGCGGCGGACGGAGTTGCACTCGATGCATCGACGGGCCGCGGGAAGCGCGTCCAGCCGCGCGTCGGCGATCTCGCGTCCGCACTTCTCACACATCCCGTAGGTGCCGGCGTCGATGCGCGCCTGCGCCTCGTCGAGCTCCCGGAGTTCCTGCCGGGCGTCCCGCAGCATCGACGCGACGGCGGCGCGTTCGAACGCGATGGTGGACCCCTCCGGATCGTGCTCGTCGTCGTCGGTGGTCCAGCGTGAGCCCTCGACGATGGCTCGATGCTGGTCCTCGAGGGACACGACGCGTGCCGTCGCCTCGGTGCGGGCATCCGCGAGCCGTGTCCGTGCCACGGCGAGGTCGACGGTCATGCACGCGAGTGTGCCCGCACCCACCGACAGAATCGCGTTCGTGACCGGCCCCGCACCCCCGACACGACCGTTCCCGCCGTCCGGCCCGAGGTCACCCACTCGGGGCGACCGGGTTCCGAACGGCGGGAACGGTGAGCGACAGCTAGACGAACATTCCCCGATTGGCCGCCTCACGTGCCTGCATGTCGGCGTTCCCGCGGCTCACGGCCGTCCCGACCTGTTCGAGCACCTGATTCAGTTCGAGCGCGGCAGCATCCCACTGCCGCTGCTTGTCCTGGTAGGACTCCGACGCGGCGCCCTCCCAGTCGGCGACGAGCGGGGTGATGATCTGCCGCAGCTCGTCGAGCTTGGCGTTGAGCGCGGCCTGCTTCGCATCGATCTGCGCACTGACCTGATCGATCGCTCCGAAGACGTACCTCATGTCGATTCCTTTCTCGATGGTGAACGGGCCGCGTCAGAGGTTCAGCGACCCGGCGACGCTGACCGCCCGCGTGTTGTCGTCCTCGGCCGCGGCGTACGCGGTGCCGGACGCCTTGATGGAATCGCCGATGGCTCCCAGGGCGACCTGCAGTCTGCTGGCCCGAGTTTGGGGTCATTTGTGACAGGTTTCGAACCCTCCCACGACACGTCACCACACGATTGGGGACTCCATAAGAACCGACCGGTAAATTGATCGCATGGCAGTCACCGAGTACGGGCAAGCGTCGGGATTTTGGAGTTACGTCCATGACGACAACGAAGCCGAAGATGGACGAATTCTCCTGCTGGCTGACCGGCTAACGAGCCGCTACAAGGTGCGGACCGGCCGAAATCTGCGATTGTTCACTGACCGCAAGATCGGCTGGGGCGAGGAATGGGAGCGGGTGATCAACGATGAACTGACAAGCGCCACCTTCCTCATCGCCGTTGTAACACCCTCTTATATTCAGAGCGCGGCCTGCCGACAAGAATTGCTACAGTTCTACTCCAACGCCAAGACCCGAGGCGTAGAAGAACTCGTACTTACTATTATCTGGTCCGACGTCCCGGACTTGTCCACCGAATCACCGGACCCCCTTATCAAAATCGTGGCCTCAAAGCAGTTTGAACATTTCGAAGACTTGAGCCTACAGGAACCCGATCACAGCGATGTTCGCAAATTTGTCAATAGACTCGTAACCGAACTCCTTAGGATCGAACGCGCAGTCGAAGCCAAGCCGGAAATCCCCCTCTCGGAGATTCCGCAAACTGAACCACCACCGGAGGGCGCAGACGAGAGGCCGACCTCTGACGAGGGGCTGATTTACGAGGACGAAGAACCGGGCATCCTCGATGCCAACGCTTCGCTGGAAGCCCATATGGCAGAGTGGTTGATCGTTATGGACGAGATACCGCCCATTATGAATGAAGTGAAAGCAATTACCGCCGAGTACACTCCGCTCGTCACAAGGGCACGAAATGGATCGTCCGGCAGTCAAGGAGCGCAACAAACACTCTCCGTCCTGCACCGCTACGCGGCGGAACTGAATCCTGTGGCTGACCGCATGCTGGCAAAATCGCAAGAATACTTACAAAAAGCACTCGAGGTGGACCAACAGGTCAGAATCATTCTTGCCAGTCACGCCGAGCAGTATGTTGGTCCCGGCCAAAACCCCATCATAGACGGAGACCACCAGGCGTTGCGCGAATTGGCAGCAACGGGCGCGGATACCGTTACCGCTATCGAAGATTTCCAGAAGGAAATTGCCCCGGTCGCTAAACTAAGCCAAAGCGTTCGCAAACCGCTAGGCAAACTTCACAAAGCCTCCCAAAACTTGATCGACACACAAGCGACATTCGACGACTGGGTAACGCGAGTCGACACGATGGAATCGATCGCACTTGCCCGTGAGGCACTTCACAGCGCCCTTCAGGAGACAGCCGAGATTGACCAGCCAGGAACAGACTCGGATGCGGAGCGCGGAGAATGATTTGGTGGTTCGAATGGATCAAAGTGGCTGCCACACTGACCGGTCCTGCACTCGCGGCAGGGCTGGTCTGGTTGGGCTGGAGTCGAACCGATAGAGACGCCAAATCACGCGACGAAGACAACTGGCGAAGGACAACGCTGGCTAACGCGGTTACCGACCTCATCAGCGTGGCGGAGGACTTAGTTGCCGAGCCAACAAGCATCAAAAACGTCCAGCAGGTGAGGGATCATTCCTCGAAACGCGCAGTCTTGGGCCAAAAGGTACTTATGATCGACATGTGCGGTAGCGCAGAAATGGCATTACTTGCAAAGCGTTACGAGATGTCCATTATTGTTTACAGCAACTGGAGCAACAAGGCTTTCGCGGGCGGCACGGCCGACCTCGACCTGCTTGCGGAGGCAGGATATCAGGGTAAGTTGGCAGAACACGGCAACCAGGTTGTTTACTATCGCGAAAAACTGGCGCAAGAGTTGAAAAATGACGTTATGCCGCGACGTTCACGTCTTTCAGCCGCAGAGCGCGCATCGGCCAACCCCGAAGAAAAGCGACCATGACTCCGCAGATTTATCTTCTTTCCGCCGGCATCGCTGCGGTTGCGGCAATACTGGCATCAATCATCACAAACTCCATGGCAAGTAAGCGCGAACACGACGCTTGGCGTAGAGAAGAAATCACCACACTCTTCGCCAGCATTCTGACAGAAATCGGAGAAATAAGAGAGGAAACTCGACAACGAACGCGAACCATGAATGAGATCAACGAGCGAATCCAAAGACTTCGTTCATATTCGTTTCAGATTTTGCTTCTGGCCGACGATAAAACACCCGAAGAATACCTTTCGGTTCTTACCAACATGCAAATCGCAGTGCGCAAAAACTATTCAGAAGCCAAATTTGTAAACGACGCGGAATTGTACGCAAACGTGTTTCCCGATGCTTTGAAATGGATGGCAACAGCCGGGCGTCGCTTGGCACGTCGCGATCCTGGCAGAAAATTCTTACGCCGACGCAAAGACATGGACGTTAAAGCCTAGTCGCTTGCCGCTCGATACGCACCCGATATTGGTATTTGTGATACAATTTCCGTATTGCTTTCACGCAATGACCCATTGGGTAGATGGGTCCTCCTTTTGAGAACACCCCGGTTTCTTCGCACTGGCATGTGGACCGGGGTGTTTCTCTGTCAGTCGACCAGTTCGAGGTACAACTCGTACCCGGCGATCTCCCCGTGCAAGTCGACCTGAGTCGTCATGCCGGAGATGTTGAACCGCTCCTGCTCCCAGCGCTCGCCTGTCCAACGCTGGTAGTACGGCTTGCCGGTCTTGCTGCGGAGGTTTCCGGCTCGTTGATCCAGCGACCACTCCCCTGTCGGCACCTCGAGCCTCACGAACTTCTTGTAGGCGTACTCGGCACCGAACATCTCCAACGAGTCCTCCGGCGAGACCGCTGAGACGGCGCACGCCGTTGTGTCGTACTCCAGGTAGTCCCAGTCCCTGACCGTCTCGTTCGTGCCCTCGTCAATCGTTGTGTGCTGCGAGTAGATATCGACCAGTGACGGGTAGGACCGCACGATGAACGACGGCATCAGAACGTCCACCAGACCGGCAATCGGCGCTCGTCAGCAATCGACCTCGTAGTGACTGACCGGCTGCGGTTCCAGGACAAATTTCTCACTGCTGCCAGTGTCAGACGGGACACCGCAAAGTTGTGGTCGCCAAACGTCACGGTCACCTTGTCCTGTTTGGACGCTTCCACGTTGGCCTGAGCGAACACGTCCGAGTTGTCCATGTAGGCCGCTTGCCAGGCCACGGCGTAGGCCGACCAGGCCAGATCGGACGGCAACGTGATGAGCGATTCCGGTCTACCGGCGCAGACCTCAAAGACGGCCTGAGCGCGCCGGATCAGCGCGTCGTCCACGGTGTAGCCGGTGATGCGGGAGACGTCTTCTACGGTCGCCAGCATCTAGATCAGTCCTCGCTTGACCTCGATGACGGCCAGGTCCGTCAGGTCGTAGTTGGTGCTGCCGTGTCGACGTAGTTTCGCCTGGACCTTGTAGTCCCCGACCATGGTGAACGGCGAGACAGGGCCGAACTCGTAGGCAATGTGTCCCTCGTAGACGTTGGCGATGTAGCCGGTGCCGCCCTCGGTGAGCGTGCCGTCCGGTGCCGCGAACACCACATCGACCGTGAACTCATAGGGTCTGAGGTCTCGCGGCTGACGACGCTCGTCCACCACCTTGATCAGCAACTCTTCTGCTGGCGCTTGGCCTAGGTAGTAGGTCATAGGATCACGACCTTGACGTGCTTGCGCTCGAGCGATGCCAGGATGACCGGCACGCTGTGAGTGACTGTGATGCGTTTGCGCGGAAGTACCGCTGTCAGTTCGAGTTTCGTGTTTGTCATAGTGAATCAGCAAAGGGCGGCAAGATGTGTGATCCTGCCGCCCTCCGTGCCTGGAATCAGGCTGCTGTTACCTCCAATACGCCGAACGCTTCCTTGCGACCCACGGCGAACGCCTTACGGGTACGCATCTTGATATGCGGCTCGTCGGTGGCAAAACCGGCATCGAAACTGATCAGCGACTCGATCGGTGATCGGTCACCCACGATCAAATGCTTACGGTTGCCCACGATCAGCAACGGATTGCCGGTCGGGTTCCAGGTGTTGGTTGCGCTGGTCTTCGCTCCGTCCGAGAAGCGGATCTCGTAGCCGAACAGCGTCTGTGGCTGTCCTGCTGATACCTGCTCGATGAACAACGGACGACCGTTGCCGTCCACCAGTCCGCGCAACTGCGACTTGAACGATGTGTGAGCGATGATGATGGTGTCCGGATCGGCCCAGTAGCGACCGTTCTCGGCCTTGGCTACTACGTCACTGAGCATGGCGTAAGTCAGCGCACCTGCTGTCTTGATGACTCCGGTGCCGACCTCTTTGTAAACACTGGTGAACGGAACCGTCGTGCCGTTGCCGTTCGCCGTTGTCGCCAGGCAGGCGTTGTCGAACTTGCGGGCGTAGTTCGTGGCCCAGCCATTCTGGTACGCGGTGATCACGTCTACGTGCGCGTCGGCAATGTCCTCCTCGGCCACGATGACGCGTCCGCCGAACTTCACGGCGTCGAGTAGCACGTTGTCGAGCAACGGCTGATCTTCTGGGTACAGACCGCCCTTCTCGATTGCTACTACGTCAACATCTCCTAGACGTGGTGTCTTCTGTGTATCTGAGGTCATGTTGACTCTGCGTCCAACCGCCTCCACCGCCGAGAACTGCTCGACAGTCTGAATTACTTCGCTTCCGTACTCCTCCGGTACCCAAGCGTTTGCGTTGATTCTTGCCATTTGTGTTTCATGTATCTCCTAATAAAATTTACAAGTTATAGTCCTGCATGGACATTGGAAGTCGTCTCAGCCTCTCGCGTTGACGATATGAACATCTCGTTCGTTGCGCTAATTATACCAAATTTCGTTACATCAAGTATTGCGTGTTTGCTGTAGCAGTTTCTCTGCCGAGGACAGCGCACGCTTCGGTACCGGGCGCTCTGCTGCGTCAATCTTCGGCGCTCGGCGCTTGGCGTCGAAAAATTCAGGGAATTCCTCCTTGACTGCTACCAACTGCTGATCGAAACCAACAAGTTCGCCGTCATCGCCAAGGTCAATCTTGCTGGTGTCCAGCACCTTGACGATTTTCGGGTTAGTAGCGCCGTGCTCGGACAATGCCGCCCCGATCTTGGATGAGATGTAGGACGACTTGTATTTGCCTGCCGCCTGACTGGTCGTTTCCAACTGCTCTGTCAGTTCCTTGACCTTGTGGCGATTGCTTGCGGCCTCTTCGTTTGCCGACTTGAGCGCCGCCCGTAGTCCGTCAATATCTACTTCCGTGCTCTCGGGTGTTTCGTTCGTATCTGTCATGCTGCTGTTTCTCCTTCGATGTTATTTATATTTTCTTGCTTGTTCAAAAGACCTGCCGTCTTCCAAGTTTCAATCTGCTCGGTGTCGTAGCCCTCTTCTGCTAGCACCTGTTCGACAGGAAGGCCGGCTTGGACCTTTCTGTTCGCAATTTCCCATCGCTCCGCCGTGTCGATGGACTCGATCTGACGCCAATGGACTTGCACGTCACCGGGAATCTTGTTGATCGCCAGGACGAACAGGAAGAGCCGGCGCAGGGTGTTGCCGATGCTCAGTTGCCTCGTGCGCGTCTTCTTCACCAGCGGAGCCTCCGCCGCTCGTACCGCCTGACCTGACACGTTGGTCGCCACCGCCTCGAACACGTGGAACGGCGTGCTCGTCACAGAGGCCATGGCACGCACGTACTCGCGGTACGGGTCGATGAACGACTTAGGGTCAGCCGCCGTGAACTGGCCTACCTTCTCGACGTTCTGCAACCACCACACGCTGCCGGGACTCGAGTCGAGTACGTCGTCATCGTCTGTCTCGTCCGTCAGCGAGACCGGAGTGCCCTCGTGCGATGCCGCCAGGGCGTAGCGGGTCGGGAAACCGTAGTGATCTACGGATGCCATCTGGCTGATCAGCAACTTGTTGATCATGTCCTGAGCGCCGTAGGCCGCTAGATGTTCGGGCCTGCCGTACTGGTCGATACCTGTGGTGAAGTGGAAGACGGGAATCTGACCGAACTCGTTCGGAACGGTGCCCTGCTCGTCGGTCTCGTCATCAATGTAGGGCTCGAAGTCCGAGTCTTTGACCGTGAACGGCAGTCGCTCCGACGCACTGAGATACTTCTCGATCCTGTCGGCGTAGAACAGGTTCAGACGATGCCGCGTCTTGCCGTCGATCTCTACCGGCCACAGTTTCGCGGCTACGTGTGGCTTGCGCGGGTTCTCAGGGTCATAGATGACGACCGTAGACAACGGGCTGTTGTAGTAAATCTGCGTCTGGCCGGTCTCGTCGGGCCACGCGATCAGATACGCACTGCCGTAGATCAAGGTCTTCGTGATTAACTGCGTTAGTTCGAGTTCCAGGTTGTTTTCCTGGAAGACAGAACCGATCAGAGTTTGAGCGGAGGCCTCCGTTCCGGTTACGCCGGTCACTTCGAGCCTGTTCGCCACTGCATCCACGGGCGTAGCCGCGTAGTTCACGCGAAATTGATCGCCCGACTTGGCTAGTTCACGCTTGACCGCCGGGGACGCGAAAATCTCTTCTACCGTACCGTCGTAATACGCTTCGGCTAGTAGGTAGCCGTCCTGCTTGTCAAGAATAGTCTGTACTGCTGTCGTGAGGTCTGACATATAATGTGCTAATAATGCTCCAATTCGTAAGATTCTATTTGAAGTGTTAGTTCACTTTGCACCCATTTTACCATTTAAAGCGATTTCATGCGTCAGGCAATGTAACGCTTGCGCTTTGCCGTCGGTTTGCGGCTCGGTGCTAGTAGGACGTGGATGCCCGTGCCTGCCGCGTCGATGAGGTCGTCATGTGCCACCTTGGGGAACGCGAACATCTGATCTTCGAGGGCGGCGAACCGTCTGGTGTGCCTGACCTGATGCTTGCGGTAGTAGTCGAGCATGCGTGCCGCCCTGGCCGTCTTCGGCTCGGTGTGATGGATCGGCACGTAGCGAGCCTTGATGCCGTCGAAGACCTGAGACCACACGTGACCACCTTGATTCGTCTCCACCAGCACGGCTGCCGCCTCGAACGACTCGATGAGGTCGTTCACACGCTCCGTGAGCGCCGTAGAGACAAGTTTGACCTGTTCGGCATGGCGAACGTAGACCAGACCGTCACGGCCCAGCGACAGCACAACTAGGCCGGTGTAGTCGCTGCTGGTCTTCGTGCTCACTGCCGGGTCCACGCTGATGATGGTCAGCCCGTAGTCACCCTCACCGATCACAACGTCTTCGTCAGCCCAGTACGCCGCATCAGCGTTGACGGGCCGGTTCATCATGTTCATGGCGAACGCTCGTGTGTTGCGTACCCGGTTCAACTCGGCCATCGGCTTGAACTCCGGCCACCAGGAACGCTCGGTGCCGTCATCGTCGGTCAGGATCGCCGGGTAGTAGTGGACCGTGATCTGCTCGTCCACGATCCAGCGAAGTTCAGGGTCAAGAGAGTCATAAAACGACACATCATCAGTAGGCCTGACTATTGCCTGCTCCCCGTTGTTTCGCTCAGGAGTGCCATGTAGTCGATGCCATTCGATGTTCTCGGCACTTTGAAAATCTGACACACATTCATTGTTGGTAGATGTATCCCCGAAAACCCCGATTGATTTAAACCCGGCCTTGCCCTGGCTTGTACCGGCCTCGGCTCGCTCGGTCAAACCGTGATCATGTTCCGATCTTTGCAAATCTTCGCAATGTAACGATGCTGTATCAGAATGAGCCTGATCGGATGGGTTTGTACCAATTGACTTCTGCCCGTTCGTTTGCTCGGAAACGTCGATCTGAGTGCCGATTGCTACCCCCTCTAAAACCGATTCTGCGGCCTCAAACGGCTTCCCCGGGACCGAGTGGCCGGATGGGGTTACAATCAGTTCTAGAGCGTCTGAGGCATGTGTTCCTGATTTGGTTTTGGATAGGCAAACCTTATCTGAACTTACATAATCAATATTATCGGTCGACATTATCGACAATGATTTATCATTGCCAAAATTATTGACAATCTCGCGGCTGTCTGAGCCGGCCTGAGCCTCGTGGACCTTGCGGCACTGGTCGATAATCGAACCGGCCATCGTGGTTGTTCCCACGAGAACGACCGAGGCTCTACTAGCCAAGTAGAAGATGCCGTCGAGCAGTGTGCGCTTGCGCTTCTCCGCCTCTGCCGCCGAGTAGTTGGACTCAGTAGGTTCCACGTCATCGAGCAAGATCAAATCTGGTCGCTGGTCCCCTAACTTCAATCCAAGACTCTTGCTGTCCACACCCTTGGCTGAGAACGAGAACCCGTTGGCCTGTTGGATCAGATCGTTGGACTGGCTGACGTACCTCTTCACCTGGCCGCGCATCAGCGGACGGCAGAGGTCGGGGAAGTCTCGCTTGAGCAGGTCGTTGTGATCGAGTTCGGCCTTGAACGAGTTCAGATGCTTCGTGGCCTGGTCAGCGGAGTCGGAGAAGGCCGCGATGAACCTCAGATGCCCGTGCGCTGCTGCCCAGAGCGGCAGAATCTTGAACAACCACTGGCTCTTACCGGCCTCACGCGGAGCGATCCAACAGTCTCGGGCCGTATGTCGACTGGTCCAAGTGGTTCGGGCGTACTCCCCTAGGTCCCAGTGAAAGTCAGAGAAACTGGGCGGATTGTCTTCGAAGCGGATGCTGTGCAACAGGTAAACCACCGCGAACAACATTGGATCGTCTCTGGTCAGCAACCGTCTACCGGCTGATGTGGCTAACAGGTCTCTCGGGAACCGGCTGATGTAGTCGAGCGGCTGAACGGTCACAATGAGCCGGCCTGATACTGCTCATATAGTTTCAGTGCTTCTACATCGGTCATATCTTCCGCTGCGGGACGAACCGACGTGGCCTTGCCCTGGATTGCTCGGATCGCGTCGGTCGCCTTGCGAATGGCGTTGGTCAACTTATCCAGGTCTGCCGGGGTCAGGCTGCGGTCCTCCATCAACTCGCGGCTTCGCACGATCGCCTCTTGATAGACGATGATCTGCTCGGTGTCCCCATAGAACGAATTGAATTCTGCCGCCTTGGACTTCAGTTCATCGAGTTCGATTTCGATGCCCTGCTCCTCACACCACCTCTTCAGCGTGGCCCATGAGCCTGGGTATCCAAGTTCGCGCTTGGCGGCTGCGATGCCGATATCGCCTGCCAGTTCTGCTGCCTGACGTTGTTCTTCCTCTGTATATTTCGCTATTCTAAACATCTTCTTTCTGTTGGAATTTGATTGAGTTTTGGGTCGTCAATCTCGACCGTTCAGTAAACGAACACGCGTCGACTTAAGCATAGGAGCGGGTTAGCAATATTCACACTTGCTTCTATCTTACTGCTAACCCGATCCGCTCTACGCTTCCGCGTCTTCTATGTCGAACTTCTGTACTGAGAACTTCGAACGTTCTGCTACGAACTGACGGGCTTGTTTCTTTGTGTGGAAGTCTGCTACTACCAAACTGCCGCCGCGCTCGTCGTCTACTACTACCGTGAATCTCTTCATACTTCCTCCTTTGTTTTACATATTCTGCATACCACTACCCCGCGAAATTTGTAATGATTGCTCGGTGTTCTTTCATGACCTGCCGCGCAGAACTGCTTACGGTCTTCCTTGATCTGGGCCATGTTCTCGGCATGAGTGCCAGCCGAAAGGTGCTCAGGGTTGATGCAGTCTCGTCTGCAACCGCGAGCGTGCATCACTTCCCTACCAACCGGAACCGGGCCGTGCGCCTGCTCGTAGGCCACTACGTGAGCCATCCTAAGCCGATTGCCCCGCCTGACTCTGGCGTAGCCGTTGCGGTCCCGTGCCGTCAGGGCGTAGACGTGACAACCGTTGGCATCCACCGCATAGAGCATCCGCTTAACCGATTGAGTCACACCACTTTGTCCGTTCGTCTCTGATGTAGAGATGACTCGGGTTGATGCAGTCCAGCCGTCTGCATGATCTTCTGACGACTCTGCCGCCCGGAATCGGCCCCACGAACTCGCGGTACACCACCCGGTTGACCAAGACTCGCTGTCCGGTATCAGTCAGCACCGGAGCGCCGTTCGAGTCGTGTCCTCCGACCCAGATGTAGCACTGTTCGTCCCGGTAGAACGGCAGCATCCGGATGCGCTCAGCGAGCATGCCTAGCCGCCAAGTCCTCGAACAGACGCTTGATGTAGGCCTTCGTCTCGTCTACCGACCGGTCCCGCTCAATGATGCCGCTGCCACGCTGTGCCGGATCGGCTGACACTTCGACCAGGATCACAGCCACGCTAACCGCAACTTTTCGTTGTGATCGCAATCCTGTTCGTCACACTCTAAACAGATTTCTAGCATATCGTCTTCACTCATAATGTTCCTACGTTGGCATAGATTAGTCTTTCGACTGAGCCACATCAATTATAACACAATTGCGTCTAAAATGCTTTTGCATGTAATTCGAATAGATCTACGTCAGAACGACTCAGCCCGGCCCTTCATGGCAAGCCGGCCTATCCGTCCGTCGTTGCAATTCTAAACGCTTTCAGGATAAATTACGGGCCAGCAATCGCTACTTCATGCGGCGTTCGCGGCTGAACTTCCCGAGCCAGTGCCTCAGACTCAATTGGAAGCGTTGATTGCTGCATCCAAGCGATTGCGCTTCTGCTAGCAAATCTTCGATTGTCTCAAAGATACTGTTGATGCGGTTAGCGTGCTCGGGTACGTCATAACTGTGCGACTTGTTCCGTATCATTCGTCCTTCTGTCATGCTTTGTTCCCCCTTTCCCATTCGTCTTCGAAATACGACGAAAACTGCTTGGGTCTGATTCTCTTCGTCGTGACCGGGAAGTCGTACTCGTCTACGTTGTCTCTCAACTGGTCGCCTCTTACCTTCTGTGCAGTAGATGTGCGGTTACTTGATGAATAATCTCTCTTCACCTTAGGTAATCTCTGCACCTTCCGGCGAAAATTGCTGTCGAACTCAACCTCAGGGTCGTCGTCCAATGCTCGCTCTGTCTCCATGAAAGTCTTCAACTGTGTCGGTGTCAGACTGTGACGGTAATTCTCTAGTTCAGCCTCTTCCACCATATCAATCAACGGGTCGTTCATAATTGCATCATTCTCCTCATAGTCAACAGTACCGGAATAACCGGCCCACTTCTCAAGCATCTTCTGCCGTCTGTAAACGCGAATCATTTCTCGCTGGATACGAGTGATGTAGTAAGACATGGGATGCTCGGGTACGTGTCCAGTCAGTCGGGTCACGCTGGCTTCTTTTGCCTTGATTTCGCAGAAGATCACGAACGCTTCACCAATCGCGTCGTAGTAGTCCTCCCCGGTCCTTCCAAGACCGCGAACCATACGACCAATAGCGGGAAGGTACTCGTGACGTTGAATCCACGACTTTCCTTCGTTCTCGTCGTTCCTGTAAATCGTGATGCCAGACGCCCTAGCAGTGCGTTGCAGAGCACTCCACTTCTCTATTACTTCGCCATCTACCTCAAAAACAATTTTTCGGTTTTCTTTGATATTTTTTGACGTCTCTTCTCGCACTTCTTCTACTATAAAGACGGAACAGGATGAAACATTACTCTTATCCAAAACACTAGAATCAAATGCCTCATCAGTATGGATAGAAGATGTAGTGGGTGAGTGCTTAGAATCAGAGGTAACATAAGTATCGGTAAGGTTGTCGGGCTCGTACTGATCTTCTGGTTCTATGTATGAAGGTGTGTTCCAGTAGTAGGCGTCCTTGGCTTCATCGTCCTTGGCGTGCCAGATTTGGCTTTTGAGGTCTGAGAGCCTGCGTGGCCTCTTGGCGGCGACTACCCGCGCGTCGGTCGATGTGGCAGTCACGAAATATCACCGACCAACTTGTCGATCTGATCGGCTAGTTCGGGGAACCTGGCCTTGAGGCCGCTGACGGCCTGGTTGCGTGCGATGCGGTCGGCATCTTCATAGCAAGTGGCCTCTGAGATTGCCTGCAAATATTCGTTGTGGGTCATGTTGTTCTTCTTTCTGATAGGGAGTAACAAAAAGGCCGGTAGGGCGACTACTCCCCACCGGCCTTTCAGCAATTTCCCTATCAAAAGAAAAAGTCTATGTTGCGCCTTTCAAGGTAGTCGTCCAAGGGCTTCGTGTTCACATCAATTATAGCAAATTCGATGGTTTGAATGCAATGCGTCGGCGGCAGCCTCGGGCATCCTTGTCGATTTCTCATGATCTATATTCCGTGAATAAGAACTTGCTGTCAACAGGCAATTGCTGGCCCATAGTTCGCCCTAGGGCTTAATAACAAGCCGGCAGTAGGTGCAACTACCCCTAACGCAAAACCGCCCCGATCAGGACGACCAGGGCGGTTTTGCCACCAGTGAAACAATCAGAGACTTCTTACAGGGTAGGACCACAAGACGACTCCAATAAATCCGCCTTATCATTATAGCATTTTCATGGACGGTTCGGAGCGTCGGAATTAAAGCAAATATCAATCCATGTTTCTTGCATTTGTGCAGGTCAAACGCTATTTGCATGCCGCGTAGAAATGGTACTACGCTTTTCCCATACGAAGCGAAAGGAGGTCCAGCAAGACCAGACTGAAACCAGCAAGTACGACACAGCACGAAACGACGAAAGGCATAACCGTGCTCGCAACAACCACCTACCACGAAGGACCAGTGATGGAATATGTCCCCTGTTTACGATATCGCTCAGGCGGTAGCCCTGGCGCTTGAGACGGCTCCCAGCCTAGTGACAACTGATATTGAGTTCATGACCGATCTGCTTGTTTCCAAATTGGCTCAATAAGGCTTAGGTCAACACGTCGTGCGGGAGCGCCGTTGGTCGGCTTGATCAGCACAGCCGTCAAAAACCGCATGATGATCGCTCGCTTCTGGCTCAGGTTGGCGCTGTCGAAACCCTCGGAGAACGAACCGATGGTCTCGGTGGCGCTGACCTGGGCCTTTTTGCGTTGCAGAGCCTTGATTTTGGCGTCCTCAGCGTCTCGCATCGGTATGAAGTCCGGCAGGCTGAGAGCGCCGTCGTTCCAGGCCTGCCGCAACTCGGCTATCCGCCGTTCGAGTGCTGCAATCTCGCCGGAGTAGTCCGGTCCCACGTCCTCGGGCGGCTCAGCCCGAGAGATGTGCGCCTTGACCAGGGCAGAGACGAAATCATCGACCGGCCCCATCTGCCGCACCAGGCGTCCACAGCCCCCGAGGTTCCTCATACAAGCGTAGTGAGCCTTCCTACGCTTGCTGGCCGCTCTGCCGTACATCTTCGCTCCGCAGTGGCCGCACCTGGCGATGCCGGTCAGCAGGTACTTGTTCGTCGTGTCGACCGGCTTGCTCGGGTTCGCGGTCAGACGCTCCTGCGCGGCCTCCCACAGGTCACGCGGAACGATTGCCTCCCACGTGCCCACGCCAATCTCCCGGCCTCGGTAGAACCGCAGTCCGGCGTTGCGAGGATTTCGCAGAATCGCCCTGAGGGTTGCTCGGTGCCACTTGCCGCCACTGACTGTCGGAGTGTCCTGCCAGTCGTACAGGATCGACGTCAGCGACTCCCCTGCGACCACGCGGCGGTAGGCCTCTCGGATCATCTTGGCCTCGGACTCAATGACGTTGTAGGCACGGTCGTACCCGAACGGACGGCTCCGGCCTTGCTGCGGCAGTCCCTGTTCTGCGCGCTCCTGTGCCTTACGGGCAACTCGTCTGGCCGTGTCCCTACTGGCCTTGTTCGCCACGTTCACGAGCGTGCGAGCCATGAAGATGCCGTCGCCGGTAGACAGGTTGACCTCGCCGGTAACCACCTTGTTCGGCACCTTGCGCCGGTCGATGACGTCGATCAGGTCTTCGAGGTCTCTGGGCTGACGCGCCAGGCGGTCCAGGTCATAGCAGATCAATCCGTCTCGCTCGCCGGATCGCAGATCGTTCAGCAGGGCGGCCCACTCGGGCCGGACCTTGCTCTTGTAGGCACTGACGCTGTTGTCCTCGTAGACCTTCTTGACGAACGAGCTGATCAGTCGCTTGTTCAACCCGGACAGGTTGGCGCCGCCGGGGATGCCGGCGGACAGCATCTTCCCGACGTTGCCGGTACGGCCGAGACTGCGTTGGACGATCTCCTTGCCGGAATCCCCGAGCGCGACGGCCAGGACGAGGGCCTTGCGACGTTCGTGGTCCGTCACCGAGATCCCGTGGACCGACGCTACGGAGAGGGTGAGCAGTGCCGCGGCTTCGAGGAAGAACGCGGTCTCACCGCCGATCGCGGCGATCGAGGCCACGGTGCCCACGCCGGGGATCGCGGCCGTCGCCCCGGCGGCGCCCCCGCTCGACGTCACCGCGGTGAGGAACATCTTCTCCAGGCGCGCGACGATCTGCTCGGGCGACTCCTCGGGGTGCGCACGCCGCAGACGCCACACGTACTTCTCGACGGCCGGGGCCTGGAGCCGGCTCCCGTTGTCGAGGACCAACGACACCGCCCGCTCGACCCGGCCCGGCTGCTCACCCATCGACCACGCCCATCGATCATGCTCCGTCTCGTTCCGCACTTCCGTCACCGTCGACACCGTTCTACCGTGAGGTGGTGACATCGACGACACGTCCCGGCTTCGCGACGTGGCCGGCCCTGCGTTACCGGGACGCTCGCGCCGCCATCGCCTTCCTGACCGACGTCCTCGGATTCGAGGCCGTCGCGGTGTACGGCGAAGGCGACCGCGTCGACCACGCGGAGCTCCGGTGGACCGGGTCGGGGGGAGCGCCCGGCGGGGTCATGCTCGGTTCGGTGCGCGAGGACAGCGTCATCGCCGGCCTGCCGGCCGGGATCGGCGCCGTCTATCTCGCGGTGGACGACGACGCGATCGAGGCGATCTTCGACCGCGCTCGGCAGTCGGCGGGGCGCGTCGTCGAGGCCTTGCGCGACGAGGATCACGGCGGGCGCGGGTTCACCGTGCTCGATCCGGAGGGCGTGTACTGGTCCGTCGGGACCTACGCGGGACACTCGGGCTGACGGTTCGCATCGACCGGCCGCCGGGTGGCGCGGTTCGGACGCATTTGGTAGGCCCGTCGAGGACCCGGTAGTATCGAACGTCGGTGCGCTCACGCGTGCCTGCATGAGTCGGTGACGACGAAGTCAATTCTAGGTGTGACACGCCAGGATCGCGGAGGACATGGCAAAGAAGGACGGCGCAATCGAGGTCGAGGGTCGAGTGGTCGAGCCCCTGCCGAATGCGATGTTTCGCATCGAGCTGGAGAACGGTCACAAGGTGCTCGCTCACATCAGCGGCAAGATGCGGCAGCACTACATCCGCATCCTCCCCGAGGATCGCGTCGTGGTCGAGCTCTCCCCGTACGACCTGACGCGTGGACGAATCGTCTACCGCTACAAGTAACAGCAGTCCCCGGTTCCTTGTGGGCCGGGGATCAACCATGTCCGAAGCTCGTCACCGGCTCGCCGGTCACGGGGGCCGGGCACGACCAGGAGATCGAACAGACGTGAAGGTCAACCCGAGCGTCAAGCCGATCTGCGAGAAGTGCAAAGTGATCCGCCGCAACGGCCGGGTCATGGTCATCTGCGACAACCTGCGCCACAAGCAGCGTCAGGGCTGATCGACCCTCTCTCGAAGATCTACTTGGCACCACCGCCAGAAGAAGACCTCCCAGCACCAGCCACCCACACGCGGGTGGTGCACCCTCGGCCGCGGAGGCCGGGGCCCCGAGCACACACGTATGGGGACGGACCGGGAGCAGACCTCCGCACGAATGAAGGAACCGCCACATGGCACGTCTAGCCGGTGTGGATCTTCCGCGCGAGAAGCGCATGGAGATCGCACTCACCTACATCTACGGCATCGGCCGTACCCGGTCGCACGAGATCCTCGCGGCCACCGGCGTCAGCCCGGACCTGCGCAGCAAGGACCTCACCGACGAGGACCTGACCAAGCTCCGCGAGTACATCGAGGAGTCGCTCAAGGTCGAGGGCGACCTGCGCCGTGAGGTGCAGGCCGACATCCGACGCAAGATCGAGATCGGCTGCTACCAGGGCCTTCGCCACCGTCGTGGTCTGCCCGTCCGTGGACAGCGCACGAAGACCAATGCGCGCACCCGCAAGGGACCGAAGCGCACCATTGCCGGCAAGAAGAAGGCGAAGTAATGCCCCCGAAGTCACGCACCTCCGGTCCGAAGAAGACCCAGAAGACGCGCCGCAGGGACAAGAAGAACGTTCCGCACGGCAGCGCGCACATCAAGAGCACGTTCAACAACACGATCGTGTCGATCACAGATCCGAGTGGCAACGTCATCTCGTGGGCGTCGTCGGGTCACGTGGGCTTCAAGGGCTCGCGCAAGTCGACTCCGTTCGCTGCTCAGCTCGCGGCCGAGAACGCTGCGCGCAAGGCGCAGGAGCACGGCGTGAAGAAGGTCGACGTGTTCGTGAAGGGTCCCGGCTCCGGCCGCGAGACCGCGATCCGTTCGCTCCAGGCGGCAGGCCTCGAGGTCGGCACCATCTCCGATGTCACCCCCCAGCCGCACAACGGCTGCCGTCCGCCCAAGCGCCGTCGCGTCTAGCGGGAAGGAAGTAACAGAACATGGCTCGTTATACCGGACCCATCACCCGCAAGTCGCGTCGTCTGCGCGTCGACCTCGTCGGAGGCGACCAGGCCTTCGAGCGTCGCCCCTACCCGCCCGGCCAGCACGGCCGCGCGCGGATCAAGGAGAGCGAGTACCTGCTCCAGCTGCAGGAGAAGCAGAAGGCACGCTTCACCTACGGCGTCATGGAGAAGCAGTTCTCCCTGTATTACAAGGAAGCCAACCGCCTCAAGGGCAAGACGGGTGAGAACCTGCTGCGCATCCTCGAGACGCGTCTGGACAACGTCGTCTACCGTGCGGGCCTCGCCCGGACGCGTCGGCAGGCACGCCAGCTGGTCACGCACGGCCACTTCTTGGTCAACAACAAGAAGGTCGACATCCCCAGCTACCGCGTCTCGCAGTACGACATCATCGACGTCCGCGAGAAGTCGCTGAGCACCCTCCCGTTCCAGATCGCCCGTGAGACCTACGGCGAGCGTCCGGTTCCGGGATGGCTGCAGGTCGTGCCGAACCGCCTCCGCATCCTGGTCCACCAGGAGCCCGAGCGCGCGCAGATCGACATCCCGCTGCAGGAGCAGCTCATCGTCGAGTACTACTCGAAGTAAGACGTGCCCGCCCTGTGAGCCTTGCGCGCATCCCCGTGATGCGCGCAAGGCTCGCAGGCGGTTCGTCGCCCCCACCACGAGCGTCATATAGCGGACGCTCATCCCAGGAGGACATCAATGCTCATTTCTCAGCGACCCACGCTGACCGAAGAGGTCATCGCTGACAACCGCTCGAAGTTCGTCATCGAGCCCCTCGAGCCTGGCTTCGGGTACACCCTCGGCAATTCGCTCCGCCGCACCCTGCTCTCGTCGATCCCCGGCGCCGCTGTCACCAGCATCCGCATCGACGGCGTCCTGCACGAGTTCACCACCGTCCCCGGGGTGAAGGAAGACGTCACCGACATCATCCTGAACCTCAAGGGACTCGTCGTGAGCTCCGACGAGGACGAGCCGGTCACCATGTACGTCCGCAAGCAGGGCCCGGGCACCGTCACCGCCGGCGACATCGTGCCGCCGGCCGGCGTCACCGTGAACAACCCGGACCTGCACATCGCGACCCTCAACGACAAGGGCAAGCTCGAGATCGAGCTCGTCGTCGAGCGGGGCCGCGGCTACGTGCCGGCCGTGCAGAACAAGGCCTCGGGCGCCGAGATCGGCCGTATCCCGGTCGACTCGATCTACTCGCCCGTGCTCAAGGTGACCTACAAGGTGGAGGCCACTCGCGTCGAGCAGCGCACCGACTTCGATCGGCTCGTGCTGGACGTCGAGACCAAGAACTCCATCACCGCTCGGGACGCGCTCGCTTCGGCGGGCAAGACCCTGGTCGAGCTGTTCGGGCTGGCCCGTGAGCTCAACGTCGAAGCAGAAGGCATCGAGATCGGACCCTCGCCCGCCGAGGCCGACCACATCGCCTCCTTCGGTCTGCCGATCGAGGACCTGGACCTCACGGTCCGGTCCTACAACTGCCTCAAGCGCGAGGGTGTGCACACCGTCGGCGAGCTGGTCGGTCGCACCGAGTCGGACCTGCTGGATATCCGCAACTTCGGACAGAAGTCCATCGACGAGGTCAAGGTCAAGCTGCACTCGCTCGGCCTCTCGCTCAAGGACAGCCCGGCGACCTTCGATCCCAGCACCGTTGCCGGGTACGACGCCGCCACCGGAACCTGGAGCGACACCGACGGCAGCGTGAGCGACGCCGACGGAGCCGAGCAGGACTACGCCGAGACCGAACAGCTCTGACGCGCACGCGTTCCGAGCACCTGATCAGGAGAATTTGACATGCCCAAGCCCACCAAGGGTCGCCGTCTCGGCGGTTCGGCATCGCACCAGAAGGCGATCCTGGCCAACTTGGCCACGGCGCTCTTCGAGCACGGCCGCATCACCACCACCGAGTCGAAGGCCAAGCGCCTGCGTCCGTACGCGGAGAAGATCATCACCCACGCCAAGGCCGGCACGCTGGCTCACCGTCGTGAGGTCATGAAGGACATCCGCAACAAGGACGTCGTCCACACGCTGTTCGCCGAGATCGGCCCGCACTTCGCGGAGCGCAACGGCGGCTACACCCGCATCATCAAGACCGTCCCCCGCAAGGGTGACAACGCCCCGCAGGCCATCATCGAGCTCGTCCGCGAGCAGACGGTGTCCTCCGAGGCCGATCGCGCTCGTCGCGTGCAGGCATCGCAGGCCGCTCCGGCTGCTGCCGCCACCAACGACGAGACCGCTGCCGACGAGGCCGCTGCCGAGCAGAACGTCGTGGAGGCCGTCGAGGCCGACGCGACCGACGCTCAGGTCGAGAACGCCGACGCGGTCATCGAGGGTGTCGAGGCGGAGGACGCCCACGCGTCCAACGCCGACGAGGCCGACAAGAAGTAAGTGTCCTTTCCGGACTCCGCGTACGAGCCCGCCACCGATTCCGGTGGCGGGCTCGTCCGTTTGCGCCTGGACATCGCCTACGACGGAACAGGTTTCGCGGGGTGGGCCACCCAGCGTGATCAGCGCACGGTGTGCGGGGTGCTCGAGGACAAGCTGAGCACCGTCGTCGGGCAGCCCGTCCGCTTGGTCGTCGCCGGCCGCACCGACGCCGGCGTCCACGCCGAGGGGCAGGTCGCGCATCTCGATCTGCCGCGGGAGGCGTTGCTGCGCATCGATTCCCATCGCCCCGGGGTGGCGCCCGACCTCGGGGTGCTGGTGCGGCGTCTGTCGCGCTTCCTGCCGCCGGACGTCCGGGTCACGGGCGTGACCGAGGTGTCGAAGGACTTCGACGCCCGGTTCTCCGCGCTCCGACGCCACTACGAGTACCGGTTGTCGACGGCGCGGTTCGGTGTGTCGCCGATGCGCCGGGGCTTCGTGGTCGGGTGGCCGCGGTCGGTGGACGTGGCGGCGATGAACGATGCGTCGGCGAGAATGCTCGGCCTGCGCGACTTCGCCGCGTTCTGCCGGCGGCGCGACGGGGCGACGACGATCCGCGATCTGCAACGCTTCGAGTGGGTGCAGGACGGTGACGAGTTGACGGCGTTCGTCAGTGCGGACGCCTTCTGTTGGTCCATGGTGCGGTCTCTCGTGGGCGCGGTGCTCGCGGTCGGTGAGGGTCGACGCGCGGTGACGTGGCCGGCGTCGCTGCTCGCGGAGTCGGACCGGTCCAGTGCGATCACGGTGGCTCCCGCGCACGGGTTGTCGCTCGTGCGTGTGGACTATCCGGCGGCGTCCGAGCTGGCGGAGCGTAATGCGACCACGCGGGCGGTGCGGCCGTCGGCGCCCGGGTGCTGCGGATAGGGTCCGGGTCATGGCTCCGGTTCTCGGCGTGATCGTCGGCAGCGTCCGTGCGGGACGGGTTGGCCCGACGGTGGCGCGGTGGTTCGTCCGGCACGCGGAAGCGGACGGGCGCTTCGAGGTTCGCGTGCTCGATCTCGTGGAGGTGGTTCTGCCGCTGGATCTGTCGGGTGGTGACGGGCCCGACGCGGTCGCGGCGTGGGCGGGGGAGTGCGACGCGTTCGTGCTGGTGACCCCGGAGTACAACCACGGCTATCCGGCGTCGCTGAAGCTGGCGCTCGATTCGGTGAAGTACGAGTGGCGCGGCAAGCCGGTGGGGTTCGTGTCCTACGGCGGGATGGCCGGTGGTGTGCGTGCGGTGGAGCAGCTCCGGCAGGTGGTGGCCGAGTTGCACATGGTGTCGGTGCGCGACGCCGTGTCCTTCGTGCGGGTCAAGCGAGCGTTCGATGCCGACGGGGCCACTCCGGACGAGGTGGCCCCCGATGCTGCCAACCGGATGTTGGGACAACTGGCCACCTGGGCCGGGCGGTAGTCGCCCGCGCGTCACCAGGCCGACCGGCCGATCACCTCGGTTTCCGCGGCCGTGGACATCAGGCGCAGCGTCGTCGTGCGGGTGCCGACGCGGCATCGGACGCGGTCGGATCCTCCCTCCTGTACCAGGGCGATGTCCGCGACGTCGTCGTCGCCGGTCGTGGTGAGGACGCAGGTGCGGTCGTCCGGTCCGTCGGCGCCCGCGTGATCGCGCACCAGCAGGTCCGTTCCCGCGTCCGGCGCCTGGTGTGGCGCTCGGACCGACAACCGAGTCGTGTCGCCGGCGGCGGCGATCACGGACCCCCACACCGCGGGGCGGTCGGTGAGTACGACGACGCGGGCGCCCGTGGCCACGGCGCGCCACACGAGCTGGAACAGCACGAACGTGTCGACCGCGACGGCGACACGGCGCACTCCCGGTCCCCACAGACGAACGGTCACGCCGCGCCCGTCGTCCTGCACCCCGATCAGCTGTCCGCAGCCGGCCACGGGAACGGTGACGGTGTCCAGCGCGTCCGGGTGCAGCGCGCGCAGTCGCGCGGGGCGTCGCCCGTGTCCGGGACCGACTCCGCGCGCGGGCACTCGGGCTCGGGGTGTGCCCGGCATGCTGCGAACCTCGGCGTCGGAGCCGACGAGCAGACAGCCGCGAGGTGACGACCCGGCGGAGGTGAGCCACCACGACGCGGCGTCGGCCTGCGCGACGGCGGTGGTCGCGGTGCGCTCCGTGCGGCGTCGAATCGGTGCGGTCCACCACCGCAACGGCACGGACGCGACATCGAAGTGATCGAGGTCGTCGACGTCGAGCGGTCGGAATCCGACGTGGTGCTCCGCCGCCACCTGCTCGAGTCGGCCAAGGTGGAGACCCAGTACGGCCGCGAGGCCGGCCGACCCGCCCCCACGACGGGCGATGGCCGGTGCCGCGTGCGCCACGTCGAGGACCAGGGTCAAACGCGTCGTTCGCCCGGCGACGGCGCCGGCAGCGCTCGTGATCGGGAGGTACGTCGCGCCGGGCCGGGTCGTGGGGTCGGGGCGACGGGCGACGGTGTCGAGCACGAGGTCGACGGGGGCCTCGTCCCCGTCGATGGTGCGAGACAGGAACGCGGACACGGGGACCGCGAGGTCCGGCTCGGCGGTGTCGCCGTCCAGGACGGTCCACCCTTCGGCGCGGGTGGGTGCCAGATCCACCGTTACGGACGCCGTCCCGCCGTCCCAGACGACGGCCGTCGGCCGCCCGCCGACGTTCAGGGACAGCGTGGTCGCGGTCCGCGCCCGCGACCATGGAGGCATCATCGTGGCCAGGACGACCAGGACTGCGGCGGTGACCGCCGCGCCGACGGTGAACGCAGCCCAGGTCGGTGCGCCGATCGAGGCCGAGCCGAGGCCGACGAGGGTGCCCACCGCAGTCGCCGCCGTCACCCGCGCGTGGTCGGTCGGTCGAGCATCGGTCGCCCCGGCGGCGTCGTCGGCGGCCGGTGAGCCGATGTACTGTGCCCTCAACACGGACGGCCTCGGGGGGCGTCCGCGGGCGGCCGGGGGGCCGGTGAGGTGGGGGAACGATGGGACGAGAGCCGGTCACGAAGTGGCAGGTCGGGGCGCACCGGTTCGCGACACGACGAGTCGATGTCGCTCTCGTGCACGGTGATCCGACGATGCGTCACGATCCGCTGCGCGCGTCGTCGCGCGCCACGGCCGTGGGAGCGGTGGTCGCGGTGCTCGTGCTCGCGGGGTGCGCGATCCTCGCCTTCCTCCGCCCGGCGCCCACCATCGGTGACGCCGACATCGTGCGGGACGACGACACGGGGGCGCTCTACGTCGTGCTCGACGGAGTGCTGCATCCCACGTCGGGCCTCGCGTCCGCGCGCCTGATCGTCGGTCGGCCGGACGACCCCGTGGGGGTCCCCACCGAGCGCATCGCCGAGCGCCCGCGCGGGGCGGCCGTCGGCATCGTCGACGCCCCGCATTCCATCGCGGTGCGCACCGATGCCACCGTGTGGTCCGTGTGCGACCGCGGCGCGACGTCGAGCGAGGCAGGAGCGACCACGGTCGGGGTGACGTCCGATCCGACCGATCCGAACACGCCCGGTCCCCGGCAGTCCGGCGGGGCGGTGCTCTGGCAACGCGACGGGATCACCTACCTCCTGCACGACGGCGTCCGGTCCCGCCTCGACCCGGCGGACACCGTGCTGATGCGCGCGCTCGGACTCGACGATGCGCTGCCCGTGCGCGTGTCCGCAGCGCTGCTGGATTCCGTGCCCGAGTCGCGGCCACTCGAGGTTCCCCGCATCGACGGCGTCGGCACGCCGGTGGCGTATGCGTTGGGCGACCGACGCGTCGGCTCGGTGGTCACGGTCGATCTCGGTGATCGCAGCCGGCACTACGTGGCGCTCGCCGACGGGATCCAGGCGGTCGGCTCGGCGGTGGCGCAGGTCCTGCGCTTCTCGGATTCCGCGGGACGCGTCGGACTCGACGCCATCGCTCCGGACGTCATCGCGCGGGCACCGCGAACGGAGCGCCCGTTGGACGTATCGGCCTTCCCCGAGGCTCCGCCGCAACTCGCTGCCGTCGGGAACGTGTGCGCCGCATGGTCCTCGCCTGCGGCCGGTCCGGTCGTCGTCACCACGGGGGACGACGTTCCGGCGGGTCGCCACGACGCGGTGGTGCAGCCGGGAGCCGACGGCGGCGGAGATGCCGTCGATCGGGTCGACATCGACGCCGGGGCCGGTGTCTTCGTGATCGCCACCGATCCCTTGGTCGCGGAGACCAGGCGCGACGGCCGGTTCTACGTGTCGGACACCGGGGTTCGATACGGCGTGCCGACGGACGACGATGCGTCGGCTCTGGGCCTCGGCGAACCCGTACCCGTGCCGTGGTCCATGATCGCGCGGCTCCCGGCGGGTCCCACTCTCGACGCGGATGCGGCTCGACGCACTCACGACGGACCTCCGCTCGAGGCGGCGTCCCCGGGTCGCTGACGCCGGAGGGCGTCCGGGGGTCGCTGACGCCGGAGGGCGTCTCCGGGCCGCTGACGCCGGAGGGCGCGCAGTGCGGAGACGAGGGCGACGAGGAGGGCGCAGGCTCCGGCCGCGGACACGGCGAGGACAGCCGCTCGACGGTCGGGCGGTGGATCCACCGAGACGGCGGGGAGCGGCCGGGACGCGGCCTGGCGTGTCGCGTCCGTCGCGGTGGACGTCACCGCCGCGACCGGGTCGAGCGTGCCGTACCCGACCGCGGTGTCGACCCCGCCGGCCGGTGCATGTGCCGTGCGGACGATGCGGTCGATCACCTCCGGGGCGGTGAGCGACGGGAAACGCGACCGCACGAGGGCGGCCGTCGCGGAGGCGAACGGTGCCGCGAAACTGGTGCCGTCGAACGGCAGGACCCGCCCGTCGGCGTCGATCGTGCCGGTGGCCAATCCACGTCCTGTGGGGGAGAGCGAGACGATGCCGGTGCCGGGGGCCGCGACATCCACCCAAGGGCCACCCAGGGTGAAGGCGGACGGACGACCGTCCGGGTCCACCGACGCGACGGTGAGCACGTAGTCGTCGAACCAGGCAGGCGAGGCGACGGTGCGCACCGGAGCGTCGTCCGCCTGTGGGCCGCGGACCACGTCGTTCCGGTCGCGACACCGGCGGCCGTCGAGGTTGCCCGCCGCCGCGACCACGACGACATTCTTCTCCACGGCGGCGTACCGCACGGCGGCGCCCAGGGCCGAGTCGCCCAGCGGTGATCCTGCACGCGCACAGGCGACTTCGGAGATGTTCACGACCGTGGCACCGGCGTCGGCGGCGGCCACCACGGCGCGGGCCATCGTGTCCACGTTGCCGTAACCGCTGGACGTCGATCCGTCCTCGGCGTCGGGTTCCGAGCGCACGGCGGCGAAGGCGGAGCTCGATTGACGAATGGAGAGCACTCGGGCGTCCGGCGCCCCGCCCGCGAATCCGGACGACGCGTCGTCGCGCGCCGCGATCAGGCCGGCCACGACGGTGCCGTGCGCGTCGCAGTCCTGTGTGCCGTCACCGGTGGCATCGACGTAATCGCCACCGGCGCGCAGACCGGGCAACGACGGATGACGCGCGACCCCGGTGTCGATGACGGCCACGAGCTGGCCCGCGCCGCGGGTCAGGTGCCACACGTCCGCGAACCGGAGGTCACGCTGGGCGGGCGGCGGAACCGTGGGAAACTCCGCCTCCGCAACCGTCGCACACGCAGTTCGCTGCTCGGTCGGCTCATCGGGGCCGATCGGGTCCGCGGTCGGCAGCGCCCGCGGATCGACGGGGGGCGTTGCCGCCGCCGTCGGGGCGGCGGTCAGCACGGTCACCAGGGCGGCCGCCAGGACGGCCCGTTGTCGACCACGGGTAGTCACAGGCCGCGCACCGCAGACAGGGCCCCGACGATCCAGACCGTCAGGGGCACCAGCGCTCCCGTCGCGGCGTACTCGGCCCAATCTGCCGCTCGTCGTACCGGCGGTGAGAACCGTCGTCGGGGCGCGACCAGCCCCCAGAGCACGAGAGCGGCGGCGACGGGCGCTGTCACGCCGAGCCACACGAGGGCGAGCTCCGGACGCAGGATCACACCGACCACGCACACCGCCGGCGCGACGCAGGCGCCGCACACGGCCGTGACTGCGGCACGGGTGCGGTCGCCGTGTCCACGGCTCTGCGCACAGAACACCGCGCCGACGAGGGCGGCGAAAGTGATTCGGGCCGCGTCGATGTCGCGGCCGAGGTCTGCTGTCGCCGTGATCACCGCCGCGGTGGTGGCCGCCAGGGACAGCGCGGTGACATACCCGGTGAGGTAGGCGCGTGCTGCGGCGGCGCGAGCGGCGACGAGGTCGATGTCGGTGTCGACGGTCGCGGTGGCCGCGGCTCGGGTGGCGGGGGTGTGGCGGTGCACGACGCGCCCCGAGCTGCCGACGGGTCCCGCGGCGTCACCGAGCGGAACCGGGGGAATACGAATGCCCGCCCGGGTCGCCGCGAGACGTGGGGCGCGGGTGACGGCGACCGTGCACACCAGCGCGGTCACGGCCGCGACGGACGCCGCCGGAAACGATGTGAACGCGACGACGGCACCGACGACCGTTCCGATCACGGCCACGGTGGTGACCGTCGTGAAGGTCGCCCGTCCCACCGGACCCGCGGCCACGGCGGTCAGGACGCACACGGTGACCACCGCCGCGAAGCCCAGGACGGCGTCGGCACCGAGATCGCGACCGGGGACGGCGGCGGCTCCCGCGCCGAAGGCGAGCAGACACGCCGACCCCCGGGCACAACAGATCAGGCCCGGGTCCCTGGACATCGTGGCGCAGACGTGGGCGGCGATCGTGGTGAGAACGGCGATCGCGACTCCCAGCGCGATCAGGGCGACACCGTCGCCGACGGCCACCACACTCGCCGCCGCGGCCGCCAGTACGGCCCCGATCGGTCCCGTCACTGCGGCGGGCCGCGGCGCCCGATCCGCGCGGAGATGCGCCGAGACCGCGGCTGCGACATCGTCCACCACCGGAGCGGAGATCGTGTCGGCCCGGCGCAGCACGAGCACGTCCCCGTCTCGAATACCGTTGTCCGACAACGACGACGACCGGTCCAGACGCCGACCCGACAGGGTCCACAACTCGTGGGCCGCGGGCGCGCCCAGCACATGCCGCGACGGGCCCTCGTCCGGTGGGGAACCTGTCGGGCGCACGATGTCGAGCACCGCGGGGATCACCGCGGCCACCGCCAGACCTGCGGGCATGCTCACGTCCGCTTCGACACCGAGCCCCACCACCGTCGTCCTGACGGAGTGGTGCTGGACAGCTGCCGCGCCTGGCACCCGCGCGATCGTTTCCGTGCCGTGTTCCCCACTCATCGACCTGTCCCCCCGAACGGTCTCGTTTCCCGGGCGACCCGAACCCGCCCGCCGGAACCCGACAGCACTATAGGACACGGCTCGGACACGGTCCGAGTGGTCGGTTCGGGGCCGTCGAACGATCCCCGGGTCCGCGACGATCACCGAGCCCGTGTCGGACGGTCGGGTTAGTGTCGTGCCGATTCGTCGACGGGGCGACGGATCACGAGGGGGGAATGCATGTCGATCGACGTGGAACGACCGGGTGGTTCGCCGCCGACCGACGGCGCCCGGGTGGGGTTCGCTCGGCCGCCGTCGCGGGTGACGGCGCCGTCGGTGCCGACCGGCGACGTCGTTCTGGAAGCGCCGCCCGACGTCCCTCGGGTGACTCCGGCGAGTCCGGTGACCAGGTTGATCCCGGTGGTGATGGTGGTCGCGATGGTCGGCACGGTCGTCTTCATGGTGACGTCCGGTGCGGCCGCCAATCCCACGGCGCTGCTCTTCCCGATCATGATGGCCGTGTCGATGCTCGCGATGTTCGCGAGTGGAGGACGAGGCGGGTCGTCGCGCGTGGCCGAGTTGGCCGAATCGCGTCGTGACTACGCCGTCTATCTCGATCGCACCCGCGCCGAGATCGAGCGCACCGCAGCCGCGCAGCGAGACGCTCTCGACCATGCGCACCCCGAGCCGTCGTCCCTGATCGCTCTGGCCGGATCCGCCCGCATGTGGGAGCGGCGTCCCGACGACCCGGATTTCCTTCACGTTCGGGTGGGTCTGGGTGATCAACGACTGGCGACCCGGCTCGTCCCGCCGGAGACCGGTCCGGCGGAGGACGTCGATCCTGCGTGCGCCTCCATGCTGCGTGAGCTCGTGCGCGCGCGGGCCATCGTTCCGCTGCTGCCCACCGCGGTGTCGCTGTCGGCCTTCTCGGCGGTGACCGTCCCGTCGTCGGAGCGGGGCCGGGCGGTCATGCGCGCCATCGTCGGCCAGGCGGTGGCCTTCCAGGGGCCCGACGATCTGCTCGTGGTCGTCGTCGCGCCGGCCGAGTACGACGCGTGGGACTGGATCAAGTGGCTTCCGCACCACCGGCAGCCGATCGACGGGGCGACCCGGGAGACGCTCCGGTTCGAGTCCGTGGCCGAAGCCATGGACGCGTTGTCCCGCGTTCGCGCCGCGGTTCGCGTTCTGCTCGTCGCGGACGGGTGGGGCGACGATTCCCACGTCGTGCGGGGCGTGCTCGGCCGACGCGGTGTGACCGTACTGGCGGCGGTCGCGGGGGCCGGCGACACCGATTCGGCGTCGCTCGCCGACGGGGAGTCGGGCCGAACACTCGAACTCGTGATGGACGGGGATCGTCTCGGTGCGCGCAGCAGCGTCGGCGTCGAGATGTTCGGCCGTGCCGACTCCCTGGACGTGGCGACGGCGACCTGTCTGGCCCGCGCGCTGGCTCGATACCGGATCGAGTCGGCCACCACCGTCGCCTCGACGCGTCGACACTCGGGAGCCTGGGTGGACCTGCCCGGCATGACGCGTCCGGAACTTCTCGATCCGGACCTCGCCTGGCGCGGTCGTTCGGGGAGCGCGCGGCTACGGGTGCCGTTCGGCCTCGACGAGGACGGCGGCGTGGTCGAATTGGACCTCAAGGAAGCCGCCGAAGGCGGAATGGGTCCGCACGGTCTGTGCATCGGTGCGACCGGCTCGGGAAAATCGGAGCTGCTGCGCACGCTCGTTCTCGGCTTGATCGCCACCCATTCCCCGAACGTTCTCAATCTGGTCCTGGTCGACTTCAAGGGCGGCGCAACGTTTCTCGGGCTGGAGGAGGCGCCGCAGGTTGCGGCGGTGATCACCAACCTCGCCGAGGAAGCGCACATGGTGGAGCGCATGCGCGACGCGCTGGCCGGGGAGATGAACCGCCGTCAGGAACTGCTCCGATCCGCAGGGAACTTCGCGAACGTCACCGACTACGCGGCCGCACGCGGACGAGGTGCAGCGCTGGATCCGCTGCCGGCGTTGTTCGTCGTCGTCGACGAGTTCTCCGAACTGCTGAGCCGCTTCCCGGAATTCGCGGACCTGTTCGTCGCGATCGGCCGACTGGGTCGATCGCTCCACATTCATCTGCTGCTGGCAAGTCAGCGACTCGACGAAGGGCGCCTTCGTGGCCTCGATTCCCATCTGTCGTATCGCATCGGTCTCAAGACCTTCTCGCCCGGAGAATCCCGGTCGGTTCTGGGTGTGCCGGACGCCTACCACCTGACCGGCGGTCCCGGCGCCGGGTTCCTCAAGAACGACGCCGGTGACCCGGTGCGCTTCACCGCGTCGTTCGTGTCCGGCCCCGTCGAACGGACCACCGGCGCACCGGCTGCAGCGTCGTCTGCTCGTGCACACCCGCCGGTGCGACTGTTCTCCGCGACGGACCGGTCGGTGCCGCGAGCGTCGACCCCGAGTCTCGACCACGAGGTGGTTCGCCCCGCGGCCGACACCCCCACCGCGGGTCCGGCGCCGACGCTTCTCGCTGCCGTCGTCGATCGTGTTCGCGGTCGTGGCCGCCCGGCCCATCGGGTGTGGCTGCCCCCGTTGGACCGGCCGGTCGCGCTCGACACCCTCGCGGACGCGACGCCGGACACCGCAGTCGGCTCGCTGTCGGCGACGATCGGCGTCGTCGATCGGCCGTTCGACCAACGTCGCGATCCGCTGCGGGTCGACTTGACCGGCGCGGCCGGTCACGTGGCCGTGGTCGGTGGACCCCACTCGGGCAAGTCCACCGCTGCGGCTACCGTCCTCCTCGCTCTCGCCCGCCGCTATGCACCGGGCGAATGCCGGATCGTCGCGCTCGACTTCGGCGGCGGCACGGTATCCCTGCTGCGGGGGTTACCGCACGTGGCCGCGGTCGCAGGTCGGACCGAGGACGAGGTGGTGCGGCGGATCGTCGCCGACACCGCAGCGGTCGTCCGGCGCCGCGAAGAGTTGTTCCGTCGGCTGGGTATCGCGTCCATGGCGGAACTGCGGGCTGCTCGGCCTGCGCGGCCCGACGTCGACACCGCCGACGTGATCCTCGTGATCGACGGGTGGTCGACGGTGCGATCCGATTTCGAGTCCCTCGAGGCCGCGCTCACCCGCGTCGCGACGACCGGCCTGTCCTACGGAGTGCATCTCCTCCTCACGGCCGGGCGGTGGGCGGACATCAGGCCCGCGGTCAAGGACGCGATCGGAACGCGGGTGGAGCTCCGGCTGGTCGACCCGCTGGACTCCGACATCGGTCGGGCGCAGGCGTCGAAGGTGCCGGCCCGGCCCGGGCGCGGTGTGACCTCGACCGGTCTGCACCTGTTGATCGCCCTTCCCCGGACCGACGGCAGGGAGACGGTCGCCGGCCTGACCGGTGCGGTGGGCGATGCGGTCGCCGGGGTGCAGGCTCGGTGGGCGCACGTCCCCGCCGCGACCGCGGTGCGGTTGCTGCCGCACCGACTGTCTCGCGCCGAATTCCTCGCGGGAGCGTTCGGGGGAGGGTCGAAACGCACGTGGCCGCCATCGACCGTGGGGGCCGGCTTCCACGGGCGCATACCGATCGGCGTCGACGAGGACGACCTGGCCCCGGTGCACCTCGATCTCGCGGAGAACCCGCACTTCCTCGTCCTCGGGGACGGGCGGTGCGGGAAGACTGCTGTTCTCCGCGCGTTGTGCGCGGGTCTGGTCGAGGCGAACGACGCCGCATCTCTGCGCGTCCTCGTGATCGACTATCGCCGAACACTTCTCGACGTCGTCCCGGACGACCGGCTCGCCGGACGGGCGTCGTCGGCCGAGGAGGCCGGCCCGATGGTGGTCGAACTCGCGCGGCACCTCCGCGCCCGGCGGCCCGGACCCGACACCACGAAGGAACAACTCGCGGCGCGGTCCTGGTGGACGGGACCCGACGTCGTCGTGGTGGTGGACGACTACGACCTCGTGGTCACGCCCACCGGCAATCCGCTGGCGGAATTGCTCGACCTGCTCTCGGTAGCCCGCGACGTCGGGCTCCACCTGGTGATCGCCCGTCGGGCCGGCGGCGCGGCGCGGGCGCTCTACGAGCCGGTGCTGGCGCGACTACGCGACCTGGCGAGCCCGGGCCTGATCATGAGCGGCAACCGCGACGAGGGTGTGCTGCTCGGCACGGTGCGCCCGTCAGACCAGCCGCCGGGTCGCGGAACTCTCGTCGACCGCTCGTCGTCCAGGGTCGTCCAGACGGTGTTCTCGGAGGACTCGTGATCGGCCTGGCCGTCGGCGTGGCTGCGGTGTGGTGGGCCGACGGCACCGCGGTCCGATCGATGTCGACGGGTCTGACGCGCTACGCGGGCGTCGTCGTCGCCGACGAGGACGCGCCCACGGTCGACGTGCTCGGCAGGGTGGACGATTCGGTACCGCTGGACGGCCACGACGTTCCGGCGTCGGAAGCACTGAGCGCGTTGATCGAGCGGGCGTGCCGCGTCGGAGGGTCGGCGGGCTCGGTGTCGGACACCCTGGTGTTCGTGCATCCACCGCACTGGGGGCCGGTGCGCTGCGGGGTGCTCTCGGTGGCCGGCCGCCCCCACGCGCGTGAGGTGCGGTTGGTCGACAGTGCCGTCGGCGCGGTGGTCGCGGCGTCCCCCTGTGCTCACGATGGTGGTTGTCGCACAGCCGTTCTCGACAGGACGCCCGCCCGGGTGACGCTGTCGACGGTCGTTGCCGAGCCAACGTCCACGGCCGGTCCGGTGCTCACGGATTGTCGCCTGCTGGTGCCGTCGACCGTCGTCGACGACGTGGCTGTCGACGCCGCCCTCACCGCAGCGTGGCAGGAGGTCACTGCGACGCTGTCGATCTGTCGGGTCGTCGTGCACGGACCCGCGGACGTGCTGTCCACGGACTCGGTGGCGGAACTCGCAGCGGTGCCCGTGATCGAGGTCGAGGACGGATCCCTCGCGGTCGCCGCCCGGAGCATGCACGTGAGCACTCGCCATGCCGGGGTGGTTCCCACGGACCCGGCGGGAGACGCGGCCGGGGGGACAGGCGGACCGCGGAGCGACACTCCGATCGGCTGGGACGACGATCTCGACGCCGCCACACCGCGCCGGGGTGCCTGGCTCGCGGACCGGGTCGCGGCCGCGAGACCGGCGAACCGTCACCGTCCTGCGCTGCGGATCGGGGCCGGGGTGGCCGCTCTGCTCGCCGCGGCCGCCGCCGCGTGCGCGCTGGTGGTGCTGTGGCCGGTGGGCACGCCGTCCGCCGTCGAGCGCGTCGTATCACCGGCCCGGACCGCCGCACCGGCGCCGGTCGAGAAGCGGGTGACCCCGACGAGCGAGCCGGCCCCGACCAGCGACCCGCGGCGGTCGATCGAGCCGCCGGCACCGACGGGCACGCCGTTCCGCGTGGGGGCACTTGGCGTGTCCATCCCGGCAGGCTGGCACCTGCAGCCCGGTCCAGACCGGGTCGAACTGCGCCCCGACGACGGCGCACCGATGCGCATCCTTCTCGTCGTCCGCGAGATCGACGCCGGCCTCGGTCTCGACGAGATCGAGGCGGAGCTCGACGCTGTGTCCGAGGGTTCCCGGCAGGTCCACGGTTTGCACCGGACCGAAGGCCACGGCCGTCAGCAGCTCGAATACCTCGAATCGGCGCCGGACGGAACGACTGCCGGATGGACCGTCTTCGCCGCGCGCGGCGAGCAGATCAGTGTCGGCTGTCAGGGCGGACCGGGCACCCATTCGGTGCTCACCCCGGTGTGCGACGCACTGCTGGCCGGCCTGTCGGTCCAGTGACTCCGTGTCTCGAGGTCCACCGGGATCGTTGCCGGGCCGAGGGAACCGTTCGGCGGCGGGCGGCGTCCATACAGATGCAGGGGGGTGCGACACCGCGGAACCCACGCCATCGAGGGGGAGTACATGTCACAGATGAGGACCACCGTCGAGACCATGCAGGTCACGGCAGGCAAGGTCGACCAGCTCACGCTGGAGGTCAAGGCGCTGCTCGACCAGCTGCGCGGCGACGTCGCGAGCGTCGGGGGCAGCTGGGAGGGCGCGGCCGCGGTCGCGTTCCAGAGCGTGATGAACAGCTGGGACACCAGCGCCAACAAGCTGCAGTTGTATTGTCATTGGTGTCCAAAGGTTGAGAGGCATTCCGATGACTACGTCCAGGTCAGCAGCAGTCTATGTTCGAATCAGTCTTGACCGTGCGGAAGATGAAGCCGGGGTGACTCGCCAGCGCGAGGACTGCCAGAAGTTGGCCGAGCGTCTGGGCTGGACCGTAGGCAAGTTCGCGGCGCGGCGCGGGGCGGTCATGCTCGGGACCCTTCTGCCCGCGGGCATCGGTGCCGCCGTGGGCGGCGCCGGCAACCGCGCCCTCGGCAAGACCGTGATCGGCAACGCGCGGGACGCGTTCGGACCACCTCCGCAGGACTGGCCGGCCGGCAACCGGCCCGTGGCCACCGGGCCACGGTGACCGGCCCGTACCGGCCCCCGCCGGCTCTGGCAGCACGCGGGTTGAGCAAGGCCTTCGCGGGGATCGACGCCGTCCGCGACGTGTCCTTCGTCGTGCCCACGGGCTCCGTCACGGGTTTGCTCGGACCCAACGGCTCGGGCAAGTCGACCACCCTGCGCATGCTGCTCGGTCTGGTGCATCCCGACGCCGGCGAGGCCGACGTGGCCGGACGTCCGCTCGCGGCGCACGACGTTCCCGGTCGCGTCGTCGGCGCGGTCCTCGACGGCCGCGGCGCGCATCCGCGTCGTACCGCCCGCGCACACCTCCGGTGCCTCGCCCCCGTCGTGGGGGTCTCCGACGCTCGGGTCGAGGAAGTGCTCGCGCTGGTCGGCCTCCACGACGTCGCTCACCGGCGGACCGGCACGTACTCCCTCGGGATGCGGCAGCGGCTGGCCCTGGCGACCGCGCTGCTGGGCGACCCGGCGGTGCTCGTGCTCGACGAACCGGCCAACGGCCTCGATCCGCAGGGCATCGTCTGGCTTCGGGACGTCCTGACGGCCCATGCTCGGTCGGGTCGGACGGTCCTCGTGTCCAGTCACCTGGTGCGGGAACTCGAGCAGACGGTCGACCACCTCGTGATCATGTCGGCGGGGCGCGTGGCGTTCCACGGCAGCCTGGCCGAGTTGGGCGCGCTCCACCCGCCGCGCACGCTCGTCGCGTCCGCCGACCCCGCGGCACTGGCTCTGGCTCTGGCCGCGGCAGGGCACACGGACGCGATCCTGGGGGCCGACGGTCGTCTCGTCGTCACGGGGATGGGCGCCGACGGCGTGGCCTCCGTCGCGCGGACCGCCGGAGTTCCCGTGTTCGGAATCGAGACGGCGACGACGGACCTCGAACGGATCTTCCTGTCCATGACGGGCGCTCCCCCGCCGGTCCCGGCCGGACCGTCGACGGGAGTGCGGCGATGACCGTGGGTGCAGCCGAGCTGCTGCGGTCCGAGTTCCGGAAGGTGTTCTCGCTGCGCACCTGGTGGGCTCTGGGCCTGCCGCCGATCGTCATCGGCCTGCTGTCGGGTGCGATCTACGGCGCGATCGCCTCGTCGGACGTCCTGGCCGGAGTCACCGACGCCGACGTCCTCGCCGTCACCCTGACCGCAGCGGTCACGGTGGGTGCTGTCGTGTTGTTCGCCGCCGTCTTCGGGGCGGTGCACGTGGCCGGCGACCTGCGTCACGGGTCGTGGGCCACCTCCCTGATCGCCGTCCCTCGCCGTGGGCGCGTCGTGTCCGCGCAGCTCACGGTCAGCGCTGCGGTCGGAGCGCTCTACGCACTGCTGTCGGTCACCGCAGCACTGTTCTCGCTCACCGTCGTCGGCGGTGACGCGGTGGCCGTCTCGGGCTCCCTGGTCGCCGGCCTGCTGCCCGCCGCCGTAGTGGCGGGCGTGCTGTGGAGCGCCCTGGGTTGTGGGCTCGGCCTGCTCACCGGATCCCCCACGTGGAGTGCCGTGGCCCTGGTCGCATGGCTCCCGCTCGGCGAGTCGGTGGTGGCCGTCGTCGCGAGCGGGCTCGGCGCGGACGCGGCGGTGCGCCTGCTGCCGGGCCTGGCGACCGTCGGCATGGTCACGCTCGGGCGCGGCCCTACCGACCTCCTGCTTCCCTTCGGCGCCGCGATCGTGTGCCTGCTGCTGTGGGCAAGCGGGATGGCCGGGGCCGGATGGTGGCGCGCGGTGATGCGGGACGTCGAGTGAGCCCCCGAGTGAGCCGAGCACGAGCATGAGCGGATTCGGCCATCGCGTCTGAGTCCGCCGGATGGATCCGGCGGCTCACCGCGGAGTGCCTGACCCATCGCCGTACGGCAGTGGGTGCCCTGCTGGTGACCTTCGTGGCCGCCGGGATCGACGTCTGCTTCCCGCTGCTCACCCGCATCGCGGTGGACGACGCCGCGGCGTCGCGGACGGAGACGCTCGGGGCCGTCGCCGCCGCGATCGTCGGTCTCGGAGTGGTGCGCTTCGCGTGTCAGTTCGGCCGGCGGCTGCTGGCGGGTGCGCTGTCCGTCGACGTCCAGCACGAACTGCGCCAACGGTTGATGGGAACGCTGCTCCGGCTCGACGGTCCCCGTCAGGACGAGATCGCGGTCGGTCAGGTGGTGTCGCGCTCGATCAGCGACCTGCAACTGGTGCAGGGTCTGCTCGCGATGGTGCCGCTGTCCGCCGGGGCGGTGCTGCAGTTCGTCCTGGCTCTCGGGATCATGCTGACGCTCTCCCCCGCGTTGACCCTGGTCGCGCTGGCGGTGGTGCCGGCCATGTCGATCCTCGTGGTGCGCCGACGGCCGCAGCTCTACGCGGCCACGTGGTCCGCACAGCAGCGCGCTGCCGAACTGGCCGGTCACGTCGAGGAGACGGTCACCGGCGTGCGGGTGGTGAAAGGTTTCGGCCAGGAGAGTCGAGCGGTCGACGTCCTCGTCGACATCGGCCGACGGTTGTTCGCCGAACGCCTGCGAGCGGCGCGGGTCAACGCCCGGTTCGCTCCGGGCATGGCTGCGCTCCCCCAGCTCGGACTGGTGGGGGTCATCGCCCTCGGCGGGTGGTTCACGCTGTCCGGTGCCATCACGGTCGGCACGTTCCTCGCGTTCGCCAGCTACGTGATCACCCTCGCCGCGGTGACCCGCACGGTGACGTCGGTCGTGGTGATGGCCCAGCTCACCCGCGCCGCCGTGGAGCGGGTGTACGAGGTGATCGACACCCGGCCCAGCGACGACCGGCCCGCCGGCGCCGCGCCGACGCCCGTTCCGGACGGCCCGTTCGGACTCCGCCTGCGGGACGTCCACTTCGGCTACGCCAGTGGTCCACCGGTGCTGGCCGGACTCGACCTCGACGTCGCTCCCGGGGAGACGGTGGCCGTGGTCGGCCCGTCGGGAAGCGGGAAGTCGACGCTGTCGATGCTGGTCCCGCGCTTCTACCGACCGACGGCCGGGTCGATCGAGCTGACCTCCCCGGCGGGAACGGCGAACATCGCCGACGTGGACGCCGCGGCCCTGCGCGGCGCAGTCGGCGTCGCGTTCGACGAACCGTTCCTGTTCTCACGGACGATTCGCGAGAACGTCGCCCTCGCCCGGCCGGACGCGAGCGACGACGACGTCCTCGACGCCATCCGTCGCGCCGCGGCCGAGGACGTCCTCGAGACGGTGCCCGGCGGTCTCGACGCGCGTGTCGGCGAGCGCGGGCTGACCCTGTCCGGCGGTCAACGGCAGCGACTCGCGCTCGCCCGCGTCCTGCTGGCCAGACCCCGCGTGATGGTGCTCGACGACGCGACGTCGGCCGTCGACGCGCACACCGAGGCGACGGTCTACGCGCGTCTCCGGGAGGTCGGGTCCGGCCGGTCCCGACCCACGATGCTGGTGCTGGCCCACCGACGGTCGACTCTCACGCTCGCGGACCGCATCGTCGTGCTGGACGGGGGCCGGGTGATCGACTCCGGGACCGAGGCGGAACTCGACGACCGGTGTGCGCTGTTCCGGATGCTGATGTCCGCGGACGCCGCCGCCGACCGTGTCGGTTCTGCCGACCCGGACGCCGAGGTCGATCTGTGGCCGGACGCCGCGGTGCCCGACCGTCCGACGGCCACGGCCGGCCCGGCAGGCGGCGCCGGCCCCGGCGCCCACGGGCCCGGATCCGCGCTCGGGGGCGCGATGGCCGGCGACGAGATCGCCGCAGCGGTCGCGGCCCTGCCCGAGGCAACGGACCGTCCCGACGTCGACGAGTCGGCCGCGCGCACCGACGAATCGACCTTCACCCTGCGTCGCACGCTGGCACCGGTCGCGGGCCTGCTCGCGCTCGTCGCGACGTTCCTGGCCTTCGATTCGATCGTCACCGTCGCGTTCCCGTCGATCGTGCGCTTCGCCGTCGACCACGGCGCCGTGGAGCGGAACACCGCGGTCCTCGCCGGTGTCTCCGCGGCGGTACTGGCGTTGGTGGCGGCCGACTGGCTGGTGGTTCGTGCGCTCACCGTGACCACCGCGCGCGCCGGCGAGACGGTGCTGTTCTCGCTGCGGGTCCGCAGCTACGCCCACCTGCAGCGGCTCGGCCTCGACTACTACGAACGAGAACTGTCCGGTCGCATCATGACGCGGATGACCACGGACGTCGACGCGCTGTCGTCGTTCCTGCAGACCGGGCTCTCGACGGCGATCGTCGCCGTGCTGACCGTGGTCGGGGTGTCGATCGCGCTCGTCCTCACGGACGGGGTGCTGGCGGCGGTCACGTTATCGGTGGTGCCGGTGCTGACAGTCGCGACGGTGGTCTTCCGACGCATCTCCTCCCGTGCCTACGCCACGTCGCGCGAGCGCATCTCCTCGGTCAACGCGGACTTCCAGGAGAACGTGTCGGGTCTGCGCGTCGCGCAGGCGGCGCGGTTCGAGGACGAGGCCCGCGAGGCCTTCCGTGCTCGGTCGTGGTCCTATCGCGCGAGTCGCATGCGGTCCCAACGCGCCATCTCCGTCTACTTCCCCTTCATCACCGCCCTGTCGGACGTCGCGCTCGCCGCCGTCGTGCTGGTCGGGGCGCATCGGGTCGCCGACGGCAGCGCGACGCCGGGAACGCTGGTCGCCTTCGTGCTATATCTCGGGTTGCTGTTCGGACCCATCCAGCAGCTCTCGCAGGTGTTCGACAGCTACCAGCAGGCGACGGTCGGACTCCGACGCATCGCGGCCCTGCTCGCGACCTCGAGCTCCCTCGAGTCGGCACCCGACGAGACCGGCTCGGGCGAGGCCGATCGACCGGCTCCGGCGCTGCGTCTCGTCGGCGACGTCGAGCTGCGTGACGTGGGATTCCGATACGAGGGGGCCGACCGGGACGCCGTGCGCGACGTGCGCCTGTCGATCCCGGCGGGGTCGACGGTGGCCCTGGTCGGACGTACCGGCGCCGGGAAGTCGACGGTGGTCAAGCTCATCGCTCGGTTCTACGACCCGACCTCGGGTGCCGTCCTCGTCGACGGGGTGGACCTGAGAACCCGGCCCCTGACCGCCTATCGCCGACGCCTCGGAGTGGTCCCGCAGGAGGCGCACCTCTTCGGCGGCACGGTGGCGTCGAACATCGCGTTCGGACGGCCCGACGCGAGCCGCGCGGACATCGAGGCGGCCGCGCGGGCGGTGGGGGCGCTGCCGATGATCGCGGCACTGCCGTCGGGCATGAACACCCCGGTCGGTGAGCGCGGTCGGGGCCTGTCCGCCGGCGCCCGACAACTCGTCGCGCTGGCCCGCGCCGAGTTGGTGGACCCGGACGTCCTGCTGCTCGACGAGGCCACCGCCACCCTGGACCCCGCCACCGAGCGCGCCGTACTGGACGCGAGCCGCACCATCACCCGACGCCGCACCGCGGTGGTGGTGGCGCACCGACTGGCGACGGCCGCCCGAGCGGACACCGTGGTGGTGGTGCACGACGGACGCATCGTCGAGAGCGGGCCGCACGCGATGTTGATCCGTTCCGGAGGTTTCTACGCCGAGCTGTGGGACATCACCGAAGGACGCGGATCGGCGATAAGTGATGCAGACCACATCGTCATCGGAGACGATGACTCGACCACACAGCGGTGAAGCCCGTCACACGGCCGACGCGGCGGCGCGAGCACCGACCGGAAGGTCTAACCTGGAGTGGCCGTGCGCTGAGCGAGAACAAGAAGGAAACGAGGCGAACACCTGCCGTGAGCAGCAGTTCTACTACACAGTTCGGACAGAACCAGTGGCTGGTCGACGAAATGTACCAACGTTTCAAGACCGACCCCTCCTCGGTCGACGAGAGCTGGCACGAGTTCCTCGCCGACTACACCCCCGAACAGAACGGTGGCGGCGATCCCGCGACCGGACGCGAGTCCACCAGCGGTGCAGCATCTTCCGGTAACGGCAGCGCTGCCCCCGCCCCGAAGGCCGAGAAGCCGAAGGCCGAGCCGAGCAAGCCCGCGGCCGAGAAGCCCGCCGAGCCGAAGGCCGACAAGCCCTCCGAGCCGAAGGCCGACAAGCCCGCCGCCCCGAAGGCCGAGAAGCCCGCCGCCAAGGCGGAGCCCGCGAAGGCGGCGCCGACGAAGCCCGCCTCCAAGGCCGCATCCGCCACGCCGGCCGCCAAGGCCGGCTCGTCCGACCAGAACGACCAAGCGCCCGCCGAGGACACCTCGAAGGTCCTGCGCGGCGCGGCGGCCGCCGTCGCGAAGAACATGTCGGCTTCGCTGCAGATCCCCACGGCGACCTCCGTGCGCGCGATCCCGGCGAAGCTGATGATCGACAATCGCCTCGTCATCAACAACCACCTCGCCCGCACGCGCGGCGGCAAGATCTCGTTCACCCACCTGCTCGGGTACGCGATCGTGCAGGCCGTGAAGGCGTTCCCCAACATGAACCGGCACTTCGCCGAGGTGGACGGCAAGCCGAACGCGGTGACGCCGGCGCACACCAACCTCGGTCTCGCGATCGACCTGCCCGGCAAGGACGGGTCGCGTTCGCTGGTCGTCGCGGCGATCAAGGGCTGCGAGGACATGTCCTTCACCCAGTTCCACACCGCATACGAGGACATCGTGCGCCGTGCGCGCGACGGCAAGCTCACGGCTGCCGACTTCTCCGGCGTGACCATCTCGCTGACCAACCCGGGCACCATCGGCACCGTGCACTCCGTGCCGCGTCTGATGAACGGCCAGGGCGCGATCATCGGCGCCGGCGCCATGGAGTACCCCGCGGAGTTCCAGGGGTCGAGCGACGAGCGCCTGGCGGAGTTGGGCGTCGGCAAACTGATGACGCTGACGTCGACGTACGACCACCGCATCATCCAGGGCGCGGAGTCGGGCGATTTCCTGCGCACGATCCACAACCTGCTGATCAGCGACGAGTTCTACGACGAGATCTTCCACGGTCTCGCCATTCCGTACGAGCCGATCCGTTGGCGTCGTGACCTGCCGACGGGCACCGTCGACAAGAACACCCGCGTCCTGGAACTGATCGCGGCGTACCGCAACCGCGGTCACCTCATGGCGGACACCGATCCGCTCATGTTCACCAAGGACAAGTTCCGGATGCATCCGGACCTCGACGTCATCAGCCACGGCCTGACGCTGTGGGACCTCGACCGCGAGTTCGCCGTCGGCGGCTTCCACGGCGAGGACCGGATGAAGCTGCGGGACGTCCTCAGCGTCCTGCGCGACTCGTACTGCCGCCACGTCGGCGTGGAGTACACCCACATCCTCGAGACCGACCAGGTGGCCTGGCTGCAGGAGCGGGTGGAGGCCAAGCACGTCAAGCCGACCGTCGCGCAGCAGAAGTACATCCTGAGCAAGCTCAACGCGGCCGAGGCCTTCGAGACGTTCCTGCAGACCAAGTACGTCGGCCAGAAGCGCTTCTCGCTCGAGGGCGCCGAGTCGGTCATCCCGATGATGGACTCCGTGATCGACCAGTCCGCCGAACACACGCTCGACGAGGTCGTCATCGGCATGCCGCACCGCGGCCGCCTCAACGTGCTGGCGAACATCGTGGGCAAGCCGTACTCGAAGATCTTCACCGAGTTCGAGGGCAACATGAACCCGGCGGCCGCGCACGGCTCCGGCGACGTGAAGTACCACCTGGGTGCCGAGGGCAACTACATCCAGATGTTCGGCGAGAACGACATCAAGGTCTCGCTCACCGCCAACCCCTCGCACCTCGAGGCGGTCGACCCGGTGCTCGAGGGCCTGGTTCGCGCCAAGCAGGACCTCCTGGACAAGGGCGACGGTCGCGATGGTTTCTCGGTGCTGCCGCTGATGCTCCACGGCGACGCCGCCTTCGCGGGTCAGGGTGTGGTGGCCGAGACGCTCAACCTCGCACTGCTGCGCGGGTACCGCACCGGCGGAACCGTGCACATCGTGGTCAACAACCAGGTCGGCTTCACGACGGCACCGGAGTTCTCGCGCTCGAGCGAGTACTGCACGGACGTGGCCAAGATGATCGGCGCGCCGATCTTCCACGTCAACGGTGACGATCCCGAGGCCTGCGCCTGGGTCGCGCGTCTCGCGGTGGACTTCCGTCAGAAGTTCCACAAGGACGTCGTGATCGACATGATCTGCTACCGCCGTCGCGGTCACAACGAGGGCGACGACCCCTCGATGACCCAGCCGGCGATGTACGACGTGATCGACACCAAGCGCAGCGTCCGCAAGAGCTACACCGAGGCGCTCATCGGCCGCGGCGACATCTCCCTCAAGGAGGCGGAGGACGCTCTCCGCGACTACCAGGGCCAGCTCGAACGGGTCTTCAACGAGGTACGCGAGCTCGAGAAGTACGCCCCGGAGCCCAGCGAGTCGGTCGAGATGGATCAGCAGATCCCGCACAAGCTCACGACGGCCGTCGACAAGTCGATCCTGCACCGCATCGGCGACGCGTTCGTGAACGTGCCCGACGGCTTCACCGTGCACCCCCGCGTGCAGCCGGTGCTGGACAAGCGTCGCGAGATGGCCTACGAGGGCAAGGTCGACTGGGCGTTCGGCGAGTTGCTCGCCCTGGGCACGTTGATCGACGAGGGCAAGCTCGTTCGCATGTCCGGCCAGGACACCCGCCGCGGCACCTTCACCCAGCGGCACTCGGTGCTCATCGATCGTAAGACGGGCGAGGAGTACACCCCGCTGCACAACATCGGCAGCGACAACCCGGGCAAGTTCCTGGTCTACGACTCCGCGCTGAGCGAGTACGCGGCCGTGGGCTTCGAGTACGGCTACTCGGTGGGCAACCCCGACGCGCTGGTGCTGTGGGAGGCGCAGTTCGGCGACTTCGTCAACGGCGCGCAGTCCATCATCGACGAGTTCATCTCGTCCGGTGAGGCCAAGTGGGGACAGCTCTCGGACGTCGTGCTGCTGCTGCCGCACGGCCACGAGGGTCAGGGCCCGGACCACACGTCCGGCCGTATCGAGCGCTTCCTGCAGCTGTGCGCGGAGGGTTCGATGACCGTCGCGGTGCCGTCGACGCCGGCGAACTACTTCCACCTGCTGCGTCGTCACGCCCGTGACGGCATCCAGCGGCCGCTGGTGGTGTTCACCCCGAAGTCGATGCTGCGCAACAAGGCCGCGGTGAGCAACATCGAGGACTTCACCGACGGCAAGTTCCACTCGGTGTTCGACGAGCCCACCTACGAATCGGGCGACGGCGATCGCTCGAAGGTGGAGCGTGTGCTCATGGTCAGCGGCAAGCTCTACTACGAGCTGCTGGCGTACAAGCAGAAGAACAAGCGGGACGACGTCGCCATCGTGCGCGTCGAGCAGCTCTACCCGATCCCGAACCGTCGCATCGCCGAGGCGTTGGACGGCTACCCGAACGCCACCGAATACCGGTGGGTCCAGGAGGAGCCGGCCAACCAGGGTGCGTGGCCGACCTTCGGTCTCGCGTTCCCGGAGCTGCTGCCCGAGCGCCTGTCGGGCATCAAGCGCGTCTCGCGTCGCCCGATGTCGGCGCCGTCGTCGGGGTCGAGCAAGGTCCACGCAGTGGAGCAGCAGGAGATCATCGAGACCGCCTTCAACGGCTGATCTTCCCGCAGACGAGAAAGGGCCGCACCCTGCGAGGGTGCGGCCCTTTCTCGTGGCGCGCGACGGCCGGTCAGGTCGCCGGCGCGTCCGGCAACGTGACGACCTGTCCGGCGAACGAGAGTCCGGCGCCGAAGCCGAGCAGCAGCGCGGTGTCGCCCTTCTTCGCCTTGCCGGTGCGCAGCAGTTCCTCGACGGCCAACGGAATGGACGCGGCGGAGGTGTTGCCGGCCTCGGCGATGTCGTTGGCCACCGGAATGTCCTCGGCGAGCTCGAGGCTCTTCGCCAACAGGTCGGTGATGCGGGAGTTGGCCTGGTGCGGAACGAAGACGTCGAGATCGCCGGCCGTGATGCCCGCCCTGTCGAGTGCTTCGCGTGCCACCTTGGCCATCTCGAACGCGGCCCAGCGGAACACGGCGATACCCGTCATCGCGATCCACGGACGATCCGCGGTGGGATCCTCCTTCAGGTCGGCGAAGTACTGCAGCCAGTCCTTGTCCTGCCGGATCGCTTCCCACTGCGAGCCGTCGGAGCCCCACACGACCGGTCCGATGGCGGGCTCGTCGGTGAGGCCGATGACCATGGCACCGGCGCCGTCACCGAAAATCATGCGCGTGCCGCGGTCGTCGGGCCGAGTGGTGACGGACAGCTGCTCGACGCCGATGACGAGCACCTTGTTCGCCGTTCCGCTGCGCACCATGTCGGAGGCCGTGGCAAGTCCGTAGCAGAACCCGGCGCACCCGGCGCCGAGGTCGAACGCGCCGGGACCGTCGAGGCCGAGGGCATCGGCGACGATCGGGGCGGCCGGCGGACTCAGCAGCAGGTGGGTGGACGTCGCGACGATGATGCAGCCGATCTCGGAGGGATCGACGCCCGAATTCTCCAACGCGCGCCGACCTGCCTCGATGGACATGTAGACGACGTTCTCGTTCTCCGCGGCGAACCGACGGGACTCGATGCCGGTGCGCGTACGGATCCACTCGTCGGAGGAATCGATGGTGCGACAGATCTCCTCGTTGGTCACCACACGTTCGGGTCGGAACGCGCCGATCCCGAGAATCCCCGAGTGTCGCGTCTCGCTCGGAACTGTGATCTGCGCGCCCATCGACGGCCGTCCTCTCCTCATCGGTCTTCGGCGTGGACGCCGGAGTTCGTAGTGTGTCTCACGGTACTTCCGCCTCGGGGCACGCGGTGCACCGACGCCACGAAAGACCGCGGCGAGTTCTTCCCCTCGTGTATCGCTACGCCACGGTCGAGCGTTCCGCCAGCAGCGCCGCCGCGTCGTCGGGCCCGAGCGCCACCGCCGGCAGGGCTCGGGTGAGCAGCGCGATCAGTTCGTCACGGGAGAGCAGCTCGTCGCGCAACCAGTGCACGGTGGTCTCCTCGCAGAAGGCGATCCATCCGCGGATGGCGAGGTGGATCAGCGGAGTCGGCTCGATGCCGACGAGCGGCAGCTGCGCGAGCGTGCGATCGACCATGGCGTCCCGCGTGCGTTCGAAGACCGCTCGCGTGGCCGGGTCGCCGCTGGCGGTCCCGCGCAACAGGGAGACGTAGGTGGTGCGGTTGGCGGAGACGTAGTCCACATAGGCGGTGAGCGTGGACATGAGCGTCTCGATCGGTCCGAGGCCGTCCGGGGGTGCGGTGGACTCGAGCATCTCCCGGCTGATGTGCTCGACGATGGCCAGGTGGTACTCGTCCTTCGACGAGAAGTAGTGGAAGAGCAGGCCGCGCGACACCCCGGCCTGATCGGCGATCTCGTCGACGGAGATCTGCGACAAGGGGCGACCGGAGAGCATGGAGACGCCCAGCTCGATCAGCTGCGCCCGACGCTCGTCGGGGCTCAGCCTGGTCCGTTTCATGACCCCATCCTACTGAATGTCGGTCAACAACTGTTGACCATTGCTCAACAAGGCTCTAATCTCCGGTGCATGAGTCATCCAGTAACAGATACCGACGCGGTCGCTGCACGGTACGTCGACACCATCATCATCGGCAGCGGCTTCGCCGGATTGGGCGCTGCGATCAAGCTCAGCCAGCAGGGCAACTCGAACTTTCTGGTGCTCGAGCGAGGCTCGGACGTCGGCGGTACGTGGCGCGACAACACCTACCCCGGTGCCGCCTGCGACGTGCCGTCGCACCTCTACTCCTACTCGTTCGCGCTCAACCCCGACTGGACGCGCTCGTTCTCCCGTCAGCCGGAGATCCAGCGGTACATCGAGAAGGTCGCCCGTGAGCACCGCGTGTACGACCGGCACGTCTTCGACTGCCACGTCGAGTCCGCGCGGTGGAACGAGGCCACGGCGCAGTGGGACCTCGAGACCACGCAGGGCGCGTTCACCGCGTCCAAGCTGGTGTCCGCCGTCGGTGCGCTGAGCGAGCCGAACCTACCGGACATCCCCGGTATCCGGGACTTCCGCGGCGACATCTTCCATTCCGCCCAGTGGGACCACGAGACCAGCCTGCGCGGCAAGCGCGTCGCCGTCATCGGTACCGGCGCGTCGGCCATCCAGATCGTGCCGGCCATCGCTCCCGAGGTCGCGCACCTCGACGTCTACCAGCGCACCGCCCCGTGGGTGCTCCCCCGCCTCGACCGCGAGTACACCGCGCTCGAGCGCGCCGCATTCAAGTACGTCCCGGGCTTCCAGCGCCTCTCGCGGACGGGCATCTACGCCGCCCGCGAGACACAGGTCGTGGGTCTGGCCAAGGCACCCGCCCTGATGAAGGTGTTCGAGTTCATCGCACGCCGCCAGATCGCCCGCGGCATCAGCGACCCGGAGCTGCGTCGCAAGGTCATGCCGAACTTCCGTATCGGCTGCAAGCGCATGCTCATCTCGAACAACTACTACCCGGCGCTCAGCCGGCCCAACGTCGACCTCGTCACCGACGGCATCGCGGAGGTGCGCGAGCACTCCATCGTGACGAAGGACGGCACGGAGCGCGAGATCGACGCCCTGGTGGTGGCCACCGGGTTCCACGTCACCGACTCGCCGACCTTCCAGGGCATCTTCGGTCGGGACGGTCGCTCGCTCGCCGAGGTCTTCGACGAGCGCGGCCAGCAGGGGTACAAGGGCGCGGCCGTCGCCGGGTTCCCCAACCTGTTCTTCCTCGTCGGCCCCAACACCGGCCTCGGCCACACGTCGATGGTGTTCATGATCGAGTCGCAGTTGAATTACGTGATCGACGCGCTGAACACCATGGATCGTCACAATCTCGGCGTCGTCGAGGTGCGGCGGGACGTGCAGGACCGGTACAACAATGAGCTACAGCAGAAACTCGGCAAGTCCGTCTGGCTCACCGGTGGCTGTGCCAGCTGGTACCTCGACAAGCACGGCAACAACACCACGCTCTGGCCGGACTTCACCTTCGAGTTCCGCCGCATCACCAAGCAGTTCGACCTCGAGGCCTACGACGCGGTGGCAGCCGCGGACCTGACCTCGGCCGAGGCCGAGCCCACCCCGACCGCCGTCGGCACGCCTGCTCCGGACACCACCCGGAATTCCGACGATCCCGCCGACCTCACACCGAAAGCGACTGCACGATGAGCGAATTCCCCGGACGCGTGGCCGTCGTCACCGGCGCCGGCTCGGGCATCGGCCGCGCCCTGGCGCTCGATCTCGCCTCCCGCGGTGCCCGCCTGGCCCTGTCCGACGTCGATTCGGTCGGCCTCGCCGAGACGGTGGCCGCCGTGACGGCCCGCGGCGCCGAAGTCCGCAGCGACCACCTCGACGTCAGCGAACGCGCCGGCGTCCTCGACTACGCGGAGACGGTGCGCAGCCACTTCGGCGCGGTGAACCAGATCTACAACAACGCCGGCATCGCGCATCACGGCGACGTCGAGCGCACGGAGTTCAAGGACTTCGAGCGCATCGTCGACGTCGACTTCTGGGGCGTGGTCAACGGCACCAAAGCGTTCCTCCCCCACCTGATCGAGTCCGGGGACGGCCACGTCGTCAACGTGTCGAGCCTGTTCGGTCTGCTCGCGATTCCCTCGCAGTCCGCCTACAACGCGGCGAAGTTCGCCGTGCGCGGGTTCACCGAGGCCCTGCGCCAGGAGATGCTGATCTCCGGCAAGCCCGTGCGGGTGACCTGCGTGCATCCCGGTGGCATCAAGACCGCGATCGCGCGTAACGCGACGGTCACCGACGATCACGATCAGCGCACCGTCGCCGAGATGTTCGACCGCAAGCTCGCGCGGACCACCCCGGAGACCGCGGCGCGCGTCATCCTGACCGGCGTGCAGAGGAACAAGGCGCGCGTGCTCATCGGGGCCGACGCGAAGGCGTTGGACATCCTGGTCCGCGTCGCCGGTCCGCACTACCAGGACCTCGTCGCCAAGGTCACCGGCCGCATCATGCCCAAGCCCGTGGCCTGACGGGTGCCCCTACGCCCGATGTCGCTCCCCCTGCCCGTGGTCTCGCGGGCAGTGGGAGCCATCTTCCGTCTCGCCCTGTCTCCGCACCTGCCCACCGCGGTGCACCGACGCGTCCTCGAGCTCCTCGCCGCAGGGCTCCCCCTTCCCGACGGCACCGTGGCGCGCACCGGCCGGCTCGGCGGGGTGCCCGTCGAGTACGTCACGGTGGGCGCCACGACACGGCCGACGACTGTGGTCTACCTGCACGGCGGCGCCTACGTCACCGGATCGCCGCGGACCCACCGCGCACTCACCGCCACGCTCGCGCAGGACAGTGGGGCCCGTGTCGTCGCCGTCGACTACCGTCTCGCGCCGGAACACCCGCATCCCGCTGCCCTGGACGACGCGCTCGCCGTGGTCGACGCCCTGCTCGCCGAGGGGTCGACGCCGTCGTCGCTCGCCGTCGCGGGCGACTCGGCGGGCGGCGGGTTGGCCGCGGCTCTCACCGGAGCCCTGGTCGACCGGGGAGTGCGACCGGCGTGTCTGGCCCTGATCTCACCGTGGACCGATCCCGCCGATCGGGACTTCCCCGCCGACCGTGACCTGTTGCTCGATCGTCGGTGGCTCGAGCGGTCGGCGGCCGACTACCGCGGTCATCGCGACGCCGCCGACCCCGGCTACGCGCCCGCGCACCGATCGCCGGTGGGTTTCCCGCCCACGCTGGTGCACGTCGGCGCGGCGGAAATCCTTCACCCCCAGGTCCTCCGCTACGTCGAGGCGCTGCGCGCCGCGGACGTTCCCACCACGCTCACCGAATATCCGGACCTGTGGCACGTCGCTCACCTACAGGCCACTCTGACCGAACCGGCCCGCGAGGCGGTGCGCGAGCTCGGTGCGTTCGTCCGGGAGCACCTCGCCCGCGCCTGACGCCGACCACCTCGTCGACGAGCCGCGTCAGCGACCCCCGGCTTCGTCCACCCACCGCTGCGCGACGGCGTCCGCGGGTTCGCCGGCCGCGACCCGCTCGACGGACGCGGCGAGGTCGGCGGTGGTCAACTCGCCCGCGACGGTCTCGAGCGCGGATGCCGCGGAGTCGTCGAGCGCGCCCTTGCGCACGATCGGAACGACCTCCTGCGCGGGAAACGCTTCCCGATCGTCGGTCAACGTCGTCTCGTCGGCCGCCGCCGGCGGAAGCGGCGCGGTGAGCGCGCGCCCCACGAGGACTCCGGCGTCCTCGCCCTCCCCCACCCGGGCACGGAAACGGCAGTCGTAGACGTCGGCCAGCGTCGCGAGCACCGCCTCGCCGTCCGGGACGTCGGTCTCGCCGCTCACCCGCACCGTCGCGTCGGCGCACGACGGGGCGAACGCGGACAGCGTCACCGCCCCGGTCACCGCCGACGACGTCCGCACGACGACGTCGTCGGCGGCGGTGGCGGAGTCCGCGACCGTGAGCCAGTCCGGAAGCGACCGCGCGAGCGCCTCGTGCACGTCGTCGGACGACCGGGCGTCCGAGGACGGATCGAGCAGGGCGAGGGCCGCGCCGGAGAAGGTGGGCAGCACCGACGCCCGCGTGTCGTCGAGCGCGGCGAGACCGTCCGGCAGCCCGCGGGCGGGGACCACCACCGCGTCCACCCCCGCGCGCGCGAACGCCGCGCGGTAGATCGCGGCGAGAGTCGTCCCCACGGGAGAACCGGTGTCCGCCACGGTGATCGGTGTCGACGCGAGCAAAGCCGCGCCGCTCTGCGGCTCGGCGGTGCCGCAGCCGGTCACCGCCGCCGGGACGACGGCCAGGGTGACGGCCACCGCCACTGCGTGTCGCTTCACTTCGGGCTCCCTCGCCGTCGCGGGCGAATATGCGCCGACGCCTGTGCTTGTCGGTCACTATCGTTACACTCGCCCGGTGAACACGACACGTCGCACCCGTCACCCTCGTCGCGGATCGGTGCGCCTGGCCACCACCGCCCTCGTCGCGTCCGCCGCGCTCGCGCTGTCGGCCTGCGGCGGTGGCGATTCGAATCCGCTGAGCAGTGGAGGCGAGGGCGGCAGCGGGGGTGACACCAACGCGATCGTGGTCGGTTCGGCCAACTTCACCGAGTCGGAGATCATTGCCAACATCTACGCGGATGCGTTGCGCGCCAACGGGTTCGACGCCAGCACGCGTCTGTCCATCGGCAGCCGCGAGGCGTACATTCCGGCGGTGCAGGACGGCTCGATCGACCTCATCCCGGACTACACCGGCAACCTGCTGCTCTACTTGGACCCCGAGGCGACGGCCACGGCGTCGGACGAGGTCTCCGCGGCCCTGACCGAGGCGCTGCCGGACGATCTGTCCGCCTCCACCCCGGCTCCGGCCGAGGACAAGGACGCGGTCGTCGTCACTCGCGAGACCGCCGAGCGGTGGAACTTGACCAACATCAGCGACCTTGCCCCCTACGCCGGCGAGGTCCGGTTCGGTGGTCCGCCAGAGTTCGCCGAGCGTCCGGTCGGCCTGCCCGGCCTGCGCGACAAGTACGGGGTCGACATCCCCGCGGCCAACTTCGTCCCCATCTCCGACGGCGGCGGGCCGGCCACGGTGGCGGCGCTGGTCTCCGGTGAGATCACGGCCGCGAACCTCTTCACCACCACACCGGCCATCGTGGAGAACGACCTGGTGGCCCTCGCGGACCCGGACAACAACTTCCCGGCCCAGAACGTGGTCCCGGTCTACAACTCGTCCAAGGCCTCCGACAAGTTGACCGCAGTGCTGAACGCGGTGTCGGAGAAGCTCACCACCGTCGAGTTGCTGGCCCTGAACCAGGAGGTCTCGGGCGCGAACAAGACCGAGCCCGCCGCCGCCGCCAGCGCGTGGGTGGCCGAGCAGGGACTGGACAAGCCCGTCCAGTGATCCGCTTCGACGGGGTCACCAAGCAGTTCCCGGACGGCACGACGGCGGTCGACCGCCTCGATCTCGAGATCGTCGAGGGTGCGTTCACGGTGTTCGTCGGCCCGTCCGGGTGCGGCAAGACCACCTCGATGCGCATGATCAACCGCATGATCGCCCCGTCGTCGGGTCGGATCGAGGTCGACGGCCGTGACGTCGCGTCCGTCGACGCGGTGGCCCTGCGCCGCGGCATCGGCTACGTCATCCAGAGCGCCGGTCTCCTGCCGCATCGCACGGTCGTGGACAACGTCGCCACGGTGCCGGTGCTGACGGGCACGTCCCGCCGCCAGGCACGCCGCGAGGCGATGGCCGTGCTCGAGCGCGTCGGTCTGGACGCGTCCCTCGCCACGCGCTATCCGGCGCAGCTGTCGGGCGGGCAGCAGCAGCGTGTCGGGGTCGCTCGCGCGTTGGCCGCCGATCCGCCGATCCTGTTGATGGACGAGCCCTTCAGCGCGGTCGACCCCGTCGTGCGGGAGGACCTGCAGAACGAGATGCTCCGCCTGCAGGCCGACCTCGAGAAGACCATCGTCTTCGTCACGCACGACATCGACGAGGCCGTGCGTCTCGGCGACCGCATCGCCGTGTTCGGTACGGGTGGTGTCCTGCAGCAGTACGACACTCCCGATCGTGTCCTGTCCTCCCCCGCCACCGATTTCGTCGCGTCGTTCGTCGGTCGGGATCGCGGGTATCGCGGCCTGTCCTTCCGAGACGGATCGTCGGTGCCCCTGCACCCGCTCTCCACCACCCGCGCCGAAGCGGCCACCGAGGTCAGGCTCGAGCCGAGCGAGTGGGTGCTCGTGGTCGACGAGGCCGATCGGCCTCGAGGGTGGATGGACGTCACCGGCCTCGAGGGAGTGCGTGCCGGCCACTCGATCGACGAGTCCACGGCCGCGGGCGGTTCGTTGTTCCCGGAAGGCGGTGATCTGCGCCAGGCACTGGACGCGGCCATCTCGTCGCCCTCCGGCATCGGCGTCGCGGTCCGCCGCGACGGGTCGGTGCTCGGCGGCATCGACGCCACCGAGGTCCTCGCCGTACTCGCCGCGCAGCGCGGCACCGAGGCGAGCGAGCGCAGCCGAGCGTTCACCGAGTCCGGGCCGGCCGCCGGCTGATGCGCTGGTTGATCGACAACATCGACACCGTCCTGGACCTGACCCGGACGCATCTCTACCTCTCGCTGCTGCCCTTGCTGATCGGCTTGATCATCGCGGTCCCGGTCGGCTCGATCGTCCGGGCGTCGCGGTGGGCGCGGCGGCTGACCCTGGTGGTCGCCAGCATCGCGTTCACCATTCCCTCGCTCGCGTTGTTCGTCACGGTGCCGCTCATCGCCGGCCTGCGCATCCTCGATCCGCTCAACGTCGTCATCGCGCTCACCGTGTACTCCACGGCGTTGCTGGTACGGGCCGTCCCGGAGGCGCTCGATTCCGTACCGCCGGACGTCGTGGACGCGGCGACGGCCATGGGGTTCGGCCGGTTCCGCCGTACCGTCACCGTGGAACTCCCCCTGGCGCTTCCGGTCCTGACGGCGGGCGTGCGCGTCGTCGCCGTCACCAACATCTCGCTCGTCTCGGTCGGGTCGGTCATCGGCATCGGCGGACTCGGACAGCTGTTCACTCAGGGGTATCAGCGCAATTTCCCGGACCAGATCCTCGCGGGCATCATCGCGATCGTGGTCCTCGCGCTGTTCTTCGATGCGGCGCTCTACCTCGTGGGCCGTCTGCTCACCCCGTGGACCCGGACTCGGCGCAGCAGTGGCAGCCGGGTTGTCACCGGAAGGTCCGCCGTGGGAGAGCCCACATGAGCATCGTGTCCGACGCCGTCGCGTACATCCTCGACGGAGCCAACTGGTCCGGCGGGACGGGAATCGGTACCCGCCTGCTCGAGCATGCCTGGTACAGCCTGGTGGCGGTACTGATCTCGGCGGTGATCGCCGTTCCCCTGGGCCTCGCCATCGGACACCTCCGACGCGGCGAGGTGGTCGTCGTGGGACTGGTGAACAGCCTGCGATCCCTGCCCACCCTGGGTGTGCTGACCTTCGCGGTGCTCGCCCTCGGACTGGGCCTCGTGCCCCCGATTCTCGCGCTGGTCCTGCTGGGCATCCCGCCCATCCTGGCCGGCACCTACGCCGGTGTCGCCAACGCCCCGGCCACCGTCGTCGACGCCGCCCGCGCCATGGGGATGCGAGAGCGCCAGGTGCTCTTCCGCGTGGAGGTGCCGGTCGCGCTGCCGCTGATTCTGGGCGGCCTCCGCAACGCCACCCTGCAGGTCATCGCGACGGCGACGGTCGCGGCCTTCGTCAACCTGGGCGGCCTCGGCCGCTACATCTTCGACGGACTGGCGCTCTACAGCTACGAGCGAGTCGTGGTCGGTGCCATCCTCGTGGCCGTGCTCGCGCTCGTGGCCGACGGCCTGTGGGCGCTCGCCGTGTGGGCGTCGATGCCCGGCACGGGACGCCTGCACCGCACCCCGCGCGTCTGACGCGCGGGGTCGGCGGACCGGGTCAGACCACGCCGTCCCGTCGAGCCGCCTCGGCGACGGCGGCGGCCACGGCCGGCGCCACCCGAGGGTCGAGGGGGCTGGGCACGATGCGATCCGGCGCGAGGTCGTCGCCCACCACCGACAGGATCGCCCCGGCCGCGGCGAGCTTCATGTTCTCGGTGATACGCCGCGCTCCGGCGTCCAACGCACCGCGGAACACACCGGGGAACGCGAGCACGTTGTTGATCTGATTCGCGAAGTCGCTGCGTCCAGTGGCGACGATCGCCGCGTGACGACGCGCGTCGTCCGGGTGGATCTCGGGATCCGGGTTGGACAGGGCGAAGACGATGGAGTTCGGGGCCATCGAGGCGATCGCCTCGTGGGCGACGGTGCCGGCGGAGACGCCGATGAAGACGTCGGCGTCCGCCAGGGCCTCGGCGGTTCCGCCGCGCAGGCCGCGCGGGTTGGTGCGGGCGGCGAGGTCGGTCTTGACCGGAGTCAGATCGTCACGACCGGACTCGACGATGCCGCGCGAGTCGAGCACGACCACGTCGGCCACACCCGCGGCCAGCAAAATGTCGGCGCACGCGACACCGGCGGCCCCCGCACCCGAGATGACCACCCGCAGCGGCGCGAGGCCGCGGCCCTGCACGCGCGCCGCCCCCTGCAGTGCCGCGAGCACCACGATGGCCGTCCCGTGCTGGTCGTCGTGCATGACGGGGCAGTCGAGGGCGTCGATCAGCTTGCGTTCGAGTTCGAAGCAGCGCGGCGCGGAGACGTCCTCGAGGTTCACCGCGCCATAGCTGGGGCGCAACCGCACGAGGGTCTCGACGATCTCGTCGACGTCGCCGGTGTCGAGCACCAGCGGGATGGAGTTGAGCCCGCCGAACTTCTTGAACAGGGCGGACTTGCCTTCCATGACCGGCAGGGAGGCACGGGGACCGATGTCGCCGAGGCCGAGAACGGCGGAGCCGTCGCTGACGACCACCACGAGCCGCTCGGTCCAGGTGTACTGGTTCACCAGATCGCGGTCGGCGGCGATGGCGCGGCTGACCTTCGCCACCCCCGGCGTGTAGGCGATGGACAGGTCGCGGACCGTCTCGAGGGGAGCGGTGACGCCCACGTCGAGCTTGCCGCCGACGTGGCTGAGGAAGATCTCCTCGTCGGTGATGTCGGCGGTGGAGGTACCGGCGGATTCGGGCGCAGCGGTCATGGCGAACTCCTCGCGGAAGCGTGTCGGGACACGGGACGTGGTCGGCATCGAGGCGCACACCGGTGATCGGTAACCCTGGCGGCGGGTGTCGAGCGGGGCGGCGCGGCGGTGGCCGCGCGCTGTCACGCCGCGGGTGGCGGCGCTACTAGTGGGTCCAGTGTGCCAGATCGACGACGGCCTTGTTACCCGAGAGTCAGTTCCGCCGCGTCGGTTCCACCGCGACGCTCCGCGTCAGTTCCACCACTGCGTCCACACCAGAGCCCCGGCGACGGCGAGGACGCCGAGGGAGCCGAGGACGGACAGAGCCCGGGTCCGGTGGTCGGCGAGGTGCTGGAGGACGAGGGCGGCGACGACGGCGACCACGTGCCAGGCGACGGTCGCGGTACCGGGGCCCGGGAATCCTCGGTCGTCACCGATGACGGCGGCGGCGATCACGACGGCGGTGAGGATCACCAGTCCGGCCGTGACGGATCCGCTGAGCGCCCTCATCGGCTGCTCCCCGGGAGCACCACGTCGATGCCCGTCGCTCGGTCGAGGAGCGTGGCGTACTGCTCGGGGTCGGTGGTGCGGGCGGCGAGCGGGGTGGTCTTGTTGGTGCCGTGGTAGTCGCTCGATCCGGTGGTGATCAGGCCGTGCTCGCGAGCGATACCGCGCAGCAACTCGGTGTCGGCCGGGCCGTGATCGGGGTGGTCGACCTCGAGGCCGCCGAGCACCCCACTCCGCGCGAGGTCGAGGATGTGGTCGAGATGCAGGAGTCGACCGCGCTTCCGCGCCCTGGCGTGGGCGATCACGGAGACGCCGCCGGCGGCGGCGATCATGGCGACGGCGTCGTCCAGCGGGGTGTCGGTCTTCTCCACGTAGAACCGCCCACCGGTCTTCAGCAGGTCCTCGAAGGCCTCGCCCACCGTGGACACGACGCCGAGGTCGACCAGCGCGCGGGCGAGGTGGGGACGCCCTGCGCTGGGACCGGCGGCATCGAGGATCGCGTCGGCGTCGACGTCGTACCCGGCGGCCGCCATCTTGCCGATCATCCTGCGCAGCCGCAGTTCTCGCTCCTCACGCAGTCGCCGCCGTTCTTCCTTCAGCGCCGGATCGTCGGCGTCGAAGAGGTACGCGAGCAGATGCACCGTGACGGGGTCACCGTCCTCGCCCCGGCCGGTGCAGGACATCTCCATCCCCCGCACCAACGTCGGCGCGTCGGCGCGCGTGCGCACGGCCTGCTCGGCCTCGGCCCACCCTGCGGTGGTGTCGTGGTCGGTCAGCGCGAGCACCGTGACCCCGGCGTCGATCGCGGCCTCGACGACACCGGCCGGGCTGTCGGTGCCGTCGGACGCGGTGCTGTGGGTGTGCAGGTCGATGCAGTCGGACACGGGCCCAGTCTGTCAGCCCGCCGGACCGAGGGTGGCCGCGGTCCGGGTGGGGTCGCGCACGTCGATCCCGGCCTCGGCCCAGGCCTCGCGCAACGCGTCGGCTCCGCGCAGGCGGACCCAGGCGGCCTCCGTGGCGGTGACCGGGACGGCGGCGAGGAAGCGCACGGGGTCCATCGGCTCGGCCAGGGGTAGGTCCTCGACGTCCGACTCCCCCAGCAGAACGGCGGTGAACGGGGCGCCCGGCCACAGCGGTTCCCCGGCGTCGAGGAGCGCGTCGGTGGTGAGGACGACCCCCTCCACCGCGGGTGCGGCGGCCAGCACGGCAAGGGTCTTCCAGACGTCGGTGACGGACGGATGGGCCAGGCGCAGCGTCAGAACCAGCTCCGCCCGCGGTCCGCGCACCGGGTCGGTCAGCGCCGCCGTCGGGTCGGTCATCGGGTGTCGGGAACACCCGACGCTGACGAGGCGCAGCAGCCCGTCCGATGCGTGACCGAAGAGCAGGACGTCGACGGGTTCGAGACCGAGGAACGTGCGCGACGCCGTCACCGGCGCGCCGCCCCACCGGGGCGAGACGTGTGCTCGTACTGCCTCGATCGGGGTGCGTCCCGCGTCGTCCACCACCGCTCCATACAACCACCCGCGTGCCGACGCGCCCGGTACGGTCGTCTGCGTGGTGCGAGTCCTGACTGTGTCCGACGAGGTCGTCGAGGGACTGTGGAACGCCCGCCGGCTGCCCTTCGAGGTCGATCTGGTGCTGGGCGCCGGCGATCTGCCGTTCGCGTACCTCGAGCACCTGACCAACGTCTCGAACGCGCCCTGCGTGTTCGTGCCCGGCAACCACGACGCCGATCTCACCGGCTACTCGGCGGGCCGCGTCGGCTGGATGCGCGCCGGCCTGCCCACGTCGTGGCCGGGTCCCAGCGGGGCGATCAACGCCGACCGGCGCATCGTCGTCGCCGCCGGGCTGCGCATCGCCGGTCTGGGTGGGTCGATCCGCTACCGCGACGGGCCCAATCAGTGGACCGAGCAGCAGCAGCGGCGACGGTCGGGCACGTTGGTGCGCACCGACGCCTGGCATCCACGACTGCGCCGGACCACCGACGCCGACGGGTCCTCTCGCGGGGTCGACATCCTGCTCACGCACAGCCCGCCGGCGGGCGTCGGCGACGGCGACGACGCACCGCACCGCGGTTTCCGCTGCCTGCACACGCTGACCGAGAAGCTCCGGCCGCAGTTGCTGGTCCACGGTCACGTCCACCCGCACGGCACCCGGCCCGTCGACCACGAACTGCACGGCGCGCTGGTGCTCAACACCGTGGGCTACGCCCTGTTCACCTTGACCCCCGGCGGCACGGAGCCGCCCGTGATCGAAAGACGCCGCCATGGTTCGTGACACCGGATTCCCCGCCGCCGACGCTCAGAACGACTTCTCTCGCCAGCGTCGCCGCGCGGACGTGGCGCGCCTGGTCGGGTGGCTCCGTCGGCAGCCCGACGACGTCAACACCATCCTGCCGTTCGACGAGGTGGTCGCCGCCCTCGGCCGAATGGGTGAGCGGCGTCTCGGGTTGGAGGTGATCCGCGTCGATTCGATCGTCGGCAGTGTCGATCGCACCCGCGATTTCGACCGCTACTTCCGCCCGACGTCGGCGCGCACGCGAGAGCGCTGGCAACGCTTGGCGACGGCGTGGCGTCGCGGTGAGTCCATGCCGCCGATCCAGGTCTATCGGGTGGGTCCGATGCACTTCGTCATCGACGGTCACCACCGCGTGTCGATCGCGTGCGCCATGCACCACAGCACCATCGAGGCGTACGTGACGGAGATCGTCACCCGGATCTCCCCCGACGGCATCTCGAGCCGCGGGGACCTGCTGGTGAAGGACCACCGCCGGATCTTCCTGAGCCGAGTGCCGCTGACGGGGAAGTCGCGCGACGCGATCGAGTTCACGGACCCGTGGCAGTACGCGGAACTCAGTGACGCGGTGGAGGCGTGGGGTTTTCGCCTGATGCAGGAACTCGGCGAGTTCGTCGACCGCCGGACCGTCGCGCGGCGGTGGTTCGGCGAGGAGTTTCTGCCCGTGGTCCGCATGGTGCGTTCGGTGGGCGGCATGCTGACCCGTCACACGGACGCCGAGGCGTACATGTGGGTCGCGCGCGAGCGGTATCGCCTGGTGCGCAGCCACATCTGGAACGACGAGATCCTGGCCCAGTTGAAGGACAACGCGCCCCGCTGATCAGCGGGGCGCGTCGTCGTGGTTCGCGCGGTCAGAGCGTCAGGTTGGCTCCGGACTCGGTGTCGAAGACCTGCACCCGACGCGGGTCGAACCACAGGTCGATCTTCTCGCCGATGCGGGCCCGCGACTCGGCGGCGACGCGCGCGACCAGCTGACCGGTGACGTCCGTGCCGGCGTCCGCGGCGAGCTCGTCGAGTTCGCGCGAGCTGACGCCGGGGCCCTCGGCGGAGAAGTACACGTACTTGTCCGACCCCATCGACTCCAGCACGTCGACACGCGCGGAGAACGTGCTGCCGTCGATGCGCTGGTAGGACTCCATGAGTGCCGCGTCCTCGAGGTGCTCGGGCCGGATGCCGACGACCACCTCGCCCTTCGCGTTCTTCCCGGCCACCTTCTGGCGGGCTTCGCCGTCCAGGGCGATGTCCCCGAGCGGGGTGCGCACCCCGGCGTCGGTGAGGGTGCCGGGAAGGAAGTTCATCGACGGCGAGCCGATGAAACCGGCGACGAACAGGTTGCGCGGGTGGTCGTAGAGCTCCTGCGGCGAGCCGATCTGCTGCACCAGACCGCCGCGCAGCACCACGACCCGGTCGCCGAGGGTCATGGCCTCGGTCTGATCGTGCGTGACGTAGACGGTGGTGGTGCCCAACCGGTTCTGCAGCTGCGCGATCTCGGTGCGCATCTGCACGCGCAGCTTGGCGTCGAGGTTGGACAGCGGCTCGTCCATGAGGAAGGCCTTGGGGCTGCGGACGATCGCGCGGCCCATGGCGACGCGCTGACGCTGACCGCCGGAGAGGTTGGACGGCTTGCGGTCCAGGTGCTGACCGAGGTCGAGAATCTTGGCGGCCTCTTCCACCTTCTGGTTGATCTCCGACTTGCTCATCTTGGCGAGCGTGAGCGGGAACGCGATGTTGTCGCGCACCGTCATGTGCGGGTACAGCGCGTAGGACTGGAACACCATGGCGATGTCCCGGTCCTTGGGTGCACGCTCGTTGACGCGCTCCCCCGCGATCCGCAGCTCACCGCTGGAGATGTCCTCCAGTCCGGCAATCATGTTGAGGGTGGTGGACTTTCCGCATCCCGACGGTCCGACGAGAATGATGAATTCCCCGTCGGCGATCGTGATGTCGACGTCGCTGACCGCAGCGGCGCCGTCCGGGTACAGCTTGGTCACCTTGTCGAGAACGATTTCGGCCATGGGTCTATCCCTTCACTGCGCCGGACGTCAGGCCCGCCACGATACGACGTTGGAAGAAGAGCACGAAGATGATGATCGGGATCGTGATGACCACTGCGGCAGCCGCAATGGACCCCGTCGGCTCCTCGAACTGGGAACTACCGGTGAACTGGGAGATGGCTGCCGGCACGGTGACCGAGCGCTCGGTGGCCGTGAGGGAGATGGCCAGCAGCAGGTCGTTCCAGGCGAAGATGAACACCAGGATCGCGGCGGTGACGATGCCGGGGGCGGCCAGCGGAGCGATGACCTTCCGGAACGCCTGGCCCGGTGTCGCACCGTCCATCTTGGCCGCCTTCTCCAGCTCCCACGGAATCTCGCGGAAGAACGCCGAGAGCGTGTAGATCGCCAGCGGCAGCGCGAAGGTGATGTACGGCAGGATCAGGCCCGGCCACGTGTCGAACAGCCCCAACGCACGCTCGATGTCGAACAGCGGTGTCACCAGGGAGATCTGGGGAAACATCGCGATCAACAGCGCGGAGCCCACCAGCAGCTTCTTGCCGGGGAAGTCCAACCGCGCCACCGCGTACGCGGCCATGGTGCCGATGACCACGGCGATGAGCGTCGTGATCAGCCCGATGCCGATGGAGTTGATCAGGGCGCTGGTGAACTGCGACGTCTGGAAGATGCCCTTGTAGTTGTCCAGGGTCCACGTGGTGGGGATGAACTTGCCGTCCGCGATGTTCGCGACCGGCTTGAAGGACAGCGAGATGATCCACACCAGAGGAATCAATGCGTAGAGCAACACCAGCAGGTTGACGATGGACCAGCCGGCTTTGGTCTTGGTGGTGGCGGCCATGGGTCAGCGCCCTTCCGTGTCCGAGCCGGGTGCGGAGGCCCCGAACAGTTTGATGAAGACGAAGGCGATGATCGCGACGCAGAAGAAGATCAACACGCTGATCGCCGACCCGAGCCCGAGGTTGAACGCCCCGAACAGGTTGTTGTACCCCAGGATCGAGACCGAGCCGGTGTTGTTGCTGCCTCGGGTGAGCACGTAGATGTTGTCGAAGATGCGGAACGCGTCCAGCGTGCGGAACAGCAGCGCCACCAGGATGGCGGGCTTCATCAGCGGAATGATGATGCGCACCAACCGCGTCCAGGCCCCGGCGCCGTCCACCTGGGCGGCCTTGAGCAGATCGTCCGGCACCAACGCCAGACCCGCGAGGAGCAGCAGCGCCATGAACGGCGTCGTCTTCCACACCTCGGCGAGAACCACGATGGCCAGGGACGGGATCTGTTGCGTCAGAGGCGCACTGCCGTCGGGCAGCAGGTTGGCGAGGTAGCCCGTCTCGGGCGTCCAGGCGTAGTACCAGCTGTAGGCCGCGGCGACGGTCACGATGCCGTAGGGAATCAGGACCACGGTGCGGACCAGTCCGCGCCCGAAGATGGTGCGGTGCATGATCAGGGCGACCGCGAGACCGAGCACGAACTCGATGGCCACCGAGATGACCGTGATGACCACGGTGACGGTGAACGCCGTCCACCAGTAGCCGTCGGTGAGGACGGCGACATAGTTGGACAGGCCGACGAACTGCCGCTCGTCGGGGAACGCCAGGTTGTACTTCTGCAGGGACAACCAGAACGCGTAGATGATCGGGTACGCGGTGACCGCCAGCATCATGATGGCGGCGGGCGCCACCAGCAGCAGTCCCAGTCGCCGCTCGGCCTTCTTGCCCTCCGAGCGTGCCTCCTCGGCCTGCTTGGAATGCTTGTGCGGCCGCGCGGTGTCGGCGGTAGCGGTCACGGGATCAGCCCTTCCGAGTTCACGGCCTGCGTCACCAGGTCGGCGAGACGGTCGACGTCACCCACCGGGTCGATGGACTGCGGCGGATGCATCGCGTCGGTCAGCAAGATCGAGATCGCCTGGTACGCGGGCGAGACCGGCCGGACCGCGGCGCTCTCGATCGACCCGAGCACGCCCTCCCAGGCCGGGTAGGCGGCCTGGAACTCGGGATCGTCGTACAGGTCCCGAATCACCGGCGGCACACCGCCGTCGACCGCGTTGTTGCGCTGATTCTCACGGTTCGTGAGGCATTCCACCGCCTCCCACGCCTCGTCGGGATGCTCGGTGGTCTTGGCGACGCCGATGTTGAAGCCACCGATGGTCACCTTCGCCGGCTCACCGGGAACCACCGCCGGGTACGGCGCACTGCGGAAGACCTCGTTCACCGCGGCGTCCTGCTGATCCGCCGGCACCGACGACAGGTCCAGGAACGACACGCCACCGGCAGCGGCGTTCTCCTTCAGACCGGGAAGAACGAAGGGGTAGTTGACCTCCGCGAACATGGAGCCGGCCTCGACGCCGAGGCGGGCGGTGCCCTCGTCGCTCTGCGAGATGGAGGGATCCGCACCGGGCGCCGTCGCGACCGCCTTGATGATCGACAGCGCCTTCTCGGTCGCCGCGCGGTGCTCCGGGGTGTCGTTGAGGTTCTGCGTCGTCCCGTCCTCGCCGACCACCTGACCGCCGGCGCTCTCGAGGAGGGTGTTGAACCACACCATGTAGCCCTCGTACTGCCGCGCCTGGACGCCGATCGCGGCCGGCTGTCCTGCCGACGCGTTCTCGCCGGCGACGGCGACCAGGTCGTCCCACGTGGCGGGCGGCTGACCGTTCGGCACGAGATCCGGCCGGTACCACAGCAACTGGGTGTTGGAGTTCAGGGGAACCGCGAAGAGCTTGGTGCGCTCACCGGTGGCCGGGTCCAGCCACCGCGCCGTCTCCAGCGGGCCCTCGAGCACCGATCCGTCCTGCAGCTTCGCGGACAGATCGTCCGGCACGGGCAGAGCCCACCCCGCCTCGGCGAACTCCGCGGTCCACACGACGTCGAGCGTCATCAGATCGAGGGAGCGATCGTTGCCGGCCAGACGCCGGGCCAACTGCAGCCGTTGATCGTTCGCGCTCTTGGGCAGCGTCATCTGCTGCACGCGATACCGACCGCCGGACGCCTCGGTGCACGCCTGCGCCGCCGCGGCGTACTGCTCGGCGCCGTCGGCCGCGGTGTAGAAACTCAGCACGATGCCGTCGTCGGACGAACCACATCCGGCCAACAGCCCGCCTGCCACCACCACCGCGGCGCCCGTCGCCGCGAGTTTCCTCGCCCTGTACCTCTTCGGCACGACCGCCTCCTCTGCCGCAGAAGGAAGGCACCGGACGGGGCCCCGACTCCGCAGCGTGTGCTTCGTTGGACACGCATTCCCTGCGAAGGGGAACCTAGTCCACAGCAGTGCGGAAAATCGGGGCTTGCGACAAGTCCGTGACCCATTCGGTACACGGAGGGTCGCGGCGGGGCGCCGACGGGGTCAAATGGCCAGTCGCGCCAACAGATCCCGTGCCTTCTCGGCGGTCTTGGGCTCGCAGAGGACGTCGTACCGACCGGCGACCAATTGCATGGTCGAGGCGAAGTCGCGCTGGCCCTTCGTCGCGGCGTACGGGATGGAGGCCGAGATCAGGCCGAACACCACGCCGCCGAGGACGCCGACGAGCAGCGCGCTGAAGTAGTTGGTGTTGGTGATGATCGCCAGGATCAGGCCGAGGAACACACCCAGCCAGGCACCCGAGAGGATGCCGCCACCAATGACTTTCGGCCAGGTGAGCCGCCCGATGACACGCTCGACCTGCATCAGGTCCACACCGACGATCGTGACGTCCTGGACCGAGAACTCCTGATCGGAGAGGTAGTCGACGGCGCGCTGCGCCTCGGCGTACGTGGGGTAGGACCCGATGGGCCATCCCGACGGCGGTGTGGGCAGTCCCTGACCGGGCCGACCCGGCTGCGACAGAGGATTCGTCATACCGTCATTGTGCCCGGTCAGCATCGGGCGTGCCCTCGCCCGTGACCGACATCCCCGCGGCCCGTCCCGCCGCGGCGACCGCCCGGGCGATCCGGTGCCCGGCCTCGTCGACCATCTCGTCGCCCACCATGACCGCGCCGCGATGCCCGCCCTCCGCCGAGAGGTGCCGCGCGTACGCCTCCGCGATCGCGACCGCACGGTCGAAGTCGTCCTGTCGCGGCGCGAAGATCTCGTTCGCGGCTTCGATCTGGGTCGGATGCAGCACCCACTTGCCGTCGTAACCGAGAGCCGCCGCGTGCCGCGCCGAGGCCGCGAACCCCTCCGCGTCACGCACCTGGACCCACGGTCCGTCGACGGCGGCGATGCCGTGCGAGCGCGCCGCGACGAGGATCGACATCAGGACGTGGTGGTAGGCGTCGCCGTGCGCGAGGCCCGGCGGCTGCGCACCCACGGTGAGGGTGCGCATGCCGATGTCCGCCATGAAATCGCCGGGACCGAAGACCAGCGCCTCGACCCGCGGCGAGGCACCCGCGATCGCGTCGACGTGCAGAAGTCCCCGGGCGTCCTCGATCTGCGCGTCGATGCCGATGCGCCCCACCGGCAGATCCCGCTCGCGCTCGAGCTGGGTGAGGATCAGGTCCAGCGCCTGTACCTCGCCGGCCGAGCGCACCTTCGGCAGCACGATCACCTCGACCCGATCGCCCGCCGGTCCGACCACGTCCGTCAGGTCGCGAAGGGTGTGCGCCGTGGTCCAGTCGTTGACGCGCACCATGCGGCGCTGCCCGCCCCAGTCGTCGGCGCGCAGAGCCTCCACCACCGAGGCGCGCGCCGCGACCTTGGCCGCGGGCGCCACCGCGTCCTCCAGATCGAGGAACACCGCGTCGGCGGGTAGGCCCCGCGCCTTGCTCATCATCGCCGGGTTGCTGCCGGGTACGGCCAGGACGGAGCGCCGGAGCAGCACCGAGCGGTCGGAGGGAAGGGTCACGACGCCGACCCTAGTCACCCGTTCGGCAGGTCGGATGCCCCGTCTACTCTTGCGTTCCATGGCTGCTGTGAACAAGGTGTTCGCCGCCCGACTCGCGGGTCTGGTGGTGCTCGGACCCGACGGCGAGTCGATCGGTCGCGTCCGCGACGTCGTGATCACCGTGCGTATCGGCCGACAACAGCCGCGCGTCCTGGGCCTGGTGGTGGAGCTGGCCACCCGGCGGAAGATCTTCGTGCCCATGCTGCGCGTGACCGCGATCGAACCCACGTCGGTCACGCTCACCACCGGGAACGTCAGTATGCGGCGGTTCTCGCAGCGCACCGGCGAGGTCCTCGCCCTCGCTCAGGTCCTGGACTCGAAGGTGCGCACCGACGATCCGGACGCCGAGGACCTGCACGGCGTGGACGCCGTCGTCGTCGATCTGGGAATCGAGCAGACCCGCTCGCGCGACTGGGTGGTCTCGCGTGTCGCGGTCCGGCCGCATCGGACCCGCCTGGGCCGGCGCGGCAGCATGCACGTCATCGACTGGCAGAACGTCCAGGGTCTGACGCAGATGGATCTGTCGCAGCCCGGTCAGGGCGTCTCGCAGTTGCTCGCCCAGTTCGACGGGCTGCGGCCGGCGGACGTGGCGGACGCGATCCGCGACCTGCCGGAGAAGCGTCGCCTCGAGGTCGCGTTCGCGCTCGACGACCAGCGGCTCGCCGACGTCATCCAGGAGATGCCCGACGACGATCAGATCGATCTGGTCCAGACCCTCGAGCCGGGCCGCGCTGCCGACGTGCTCGAGGCGATGGATCCGGACGACGCGGCCGACCTCCTGGGCGAGCTGCCCGAGCCCGAGGCCGAGGCACTGCTGCGCCTGATGGACCCGCAGGACTCCGAGCCGGTGCGACGACTGCTCGAGCACTCCCCCGACACCGCCGGCGGTCTGATGACCCCGGAGCCGGTGGTGCTCAGCGCGTCGGCGACGGTGGCCGAGGCGCTCGCCCGCGTGCGCAATCCGGATCTGACGCCCGCGTTGGCGTCGTTGGTCTTCGTGGTGCGCCCGCCCACCGCCACGCCCACCGGCCGCTACCTCGGGTGCGTGCATCTGCAGCAGCTGCTGCGGGAACCCCCGGCGTCCCTGGTGGGCGGGGTCATCGACACGACGCTCTCGAGCCTGTCTCCCGAGGACGGCCTGGGCGCGGTGACCCGCTACTTCGCCGCGTACAACCTGGTCTGCGGCCCGGTGGTCGACGAGGAGGAGCACCTCATCGGTGCCGTGACCGTCGACGACGTTCTCGACCATCTACTGCCGGACGACTGGCGCGAACAGGAGCACGTGGGTCATGACTGACGGGGGCATCTCCGCGCGGCAGCGGCTGGACACCCCGCGCGGTTCGCGGCGTTTCCGGGTGGACATCGACGTCGACGCGATCGGTCGGACGGGCGAGAACGTCGCTCGGTTCCTCGGCACGGGTCGGTATCTGGCGATCCAGACCATCATCGTGGTGGTCTGGATTCTGCTGAACGTGTTCGCGCTCAGCCTGCAGTGGGATCCGTACCCGTTCATTCTGTTGAACCTGGCGTTCTCGACGCAGGCCGCCTACGCCGCGCCGCTGATCCTGCTGGCGCAGAACCGTCAGGATGACCGCGACCGGGTCTCGCTCGAGGAGGACCGCGCTCGCGCCGCGCAGACCAAGGCGGATACCGAGTTCCTGGCGCGCGAGCTCGCCGCGCTCCGCATCGCCGTCGGTGAGGTGGCCACGCGCGACTATCTGCGGCGCGAACTCGACGATCTCCGAGCGGTTCTTGCCGATCCCGCACTGCGGGACGAGCGCGCGCGCAAGAAGGCGCGTCGACGTGGCGAGGAACCGGACGAACAGACTCGTTTCGACCACAGCGAGGACACGCGACGGTAACCTCGGTCACAGTGCGCATCGGGTCCTGTCGAATGCGCGCACGGTGATCGGTGGGGGTTGGTGCGTATGCGAGTCGGCGGCGTCGTGAGTGCGTCCGTGCTCCTGCTCGGGGCGATCACGGTGGCGGCCGGTGCGGCCACGCCCAGCTCCGCGAACCGGTTCGCGTCACCCCCCACGGCCGTCGTCGCCGCGGCTCCCGTGCCCTCCCGCGACACCGCGGTGGGCCTCGTCGATCCGCCCGAGCGGTCGGCGACCACGTTCCGTTCCCCGGCGCCGGCCGCGCCCGTCGGTGCTCCGATGACGGCGGCCGGGGCACCGGCCGCGAACATTCTGGTCGGCGCCCTCGGCATTCCCGAACTCGTCCTCCAGGCGTACCGCGCCGCCGAGGCGCGCACGGCCGTGACGACGCCCGGATGCAAACTCCCGTGGCACCTGCTCGCCGCCATCGGGCGCATCGAGTCCGGTCACGCGGGCGGCGGCCGGACCGACGTCGCGGGCACCACCCTGACGCCGATCCTCGGACCGCCCCTCGACGGCCGTTCGGCGGCCGACGCGGTCATCACCGACACGGACGGCGGTGCGCTGGACGGCAATTCGACCCACGATCGCGCCGTGGGACCGATGCAGTTCATCCCCTCGACGTGGGCGGCGTACGCCACCGACGGCAACGACGACGGCAAAGCCGATCCCAACAACGTGTTCGACGCCGCCGCCGCGGCGGGAAAGTACCTGTGTTCGGGCGGTCTCGACATGACCAAGGCCGCGGACGCGACGGCGGCCGTCATGCGCTACAACAACTCGGCCGCGTACACCGCGAACGTGCTGTCGTGGTCCGCCGCCTACTCCGGTGGCGCCAGCCCGGTCCCCGGACGCATCGGTGACGTAACGCCGATCCCATCGCCCGTGGACGCGCTCGCGATCGCCGCGGCCGCACCCGGGGCCGCCGACGTCGCGCCGGGCGCCGATCCGACCACGACGAGCGCGCTGCCGACGACGCTGACTCCCGCAACCACCACTGCACCGCCGGCGTTCGGGATCGAGGGACTGCCTCCGCTGCCCACCTTCGAGCTTCCGGTCATCCCGTGCCTGCTCTGCCCGCCGGCACCGCCCACCCGGGCCGCCACCGCACCCCCCGTCACGGACAGCACCGCCCCCACTCCATAACGGCCGGATAACAGAACGGCAACGGATACGGTACCCTCGCTCCCGGCACGTACACGTCGGAGCAGTCGCTCACGGATCACGAGTTCGGTGAGTGGCGAGGAGGTATATCAGTGGGTCGGCATCGCAAGAAATCGACTTCCGCACTACGCAGGAATTCGGTGATCGCGTTGACCGGCCTGCTCCCCGCAGGGGGCATCGCGGTCGCCAGCAGTTACGCCGCCGGCGCCGACATTCCGTTCCTGCAGACCCGCGCCGCCTCCCACGAGGTGCCGCTGGACACGAGCCGCATCGAGGCGACCCCGGCCGCCGCTCCCACCAGCTCCGAGACGCCGCCGCCGCCGCCCGAGCCCGCGCCTGCACCCGTCGTCGATCCCGGCCCTGCCCTCCCGGAGAGCGTCGTCGCGCATCCGTTGGGGGTGCCGGCCGTCAACGTCGAGGCCTACCGGAACGCAGAGCGGATCCTGCACGAGACGCTTCCGGGCTGCACCATGTCGTGGTCCCTCCTCGCCGGCATCGGACGCGTCGAGTCCACGCACGCCAACGATGGCAAGGTCGCGCCGGACGGCACCTTGCTCGAACCCATCCTCGGGCCACGTCTCGACGGCAGCCTGGCCGGCAACAACGTGATCTACGACACCGACGGCGGCGAGCTCGACGGTGACCCGGTCTACGACCGCGCAGTCGGGCCGATGCAGTTCCTGCCCGAGACGTGGAAGCGCTACGCCACCGACGGCAACGGCGACGGCAAGGCCGATCCGCAGAACCTCTTCGACAGCGCCGCGACCACCGGCAAGTACCTCTGCGACGGGGGCCTGAACATGGCCGATCCCGTCCAGGCCACGCAGGCCATCCTGCGGTACAACAACTCGATGGCGTACGTCGCCAACGTGGTGGCGTGGTCCGTCGCCTACTCCACCGGAATCGCTCCGGCCGAGGGCGACCTGCCTCGCATCCACTAGGCCCGCATACCATCGGGGTATGCCCGCAGTCATCGAATCGGACGTCCGCAGCGCGCTCGCGCGTGTGAACGACCCCGAGATTCGCAAGCCCATCACCGAACTCGGCATGGTCAAGAGCGTCGCCGTCGGTGACGACGGGTCGGTCGACGTCGGCATCTACCTCACCACCGCCGGCTGCCCCATGAAGACCGAGATCAGCGACCGGGTCCGCACCGCCGTCGCCGACGTCGCGGGAGTCGGCGAGATCCGCGTCGAGCTCGACGTCATGAACGACGAGCAGCGCACCGAACTGCGGAAGTCGCTGCGCGGCGATTCGGCGGAGCCGGTCATCCCGTTCGCTCAGCCGGGTTCGCTGACGCGTGTCTACGCGGTCGCCTCGGGAAAGGGTGGTGTCGGAAAGTCCTCCGTCACCGTCAATCTCGCGGCCGCCATGGCCGCCAAGGGCCTGTCGGTCGGCGTGCTGGACGCGGACATCTACGGCCACTCGGTGCCCCGGATGCTTGGGACCGATGCGCGCCCGACTCAGGTCGAGCGAATGATCATGCCGCCCGTGGCGCACGAGGTGAAGATGATCTCGATCGCCCAGTTCACCCAGGGCAACACCCCGGTCGTGTGGCGTGGCCCCATGCTGCACCGCGCACTGCAGCAGTTCCTCGCGGACGTGTTCTGGGGCGATCTCGACATCCTGCTGCTGGACCTGCCGCCAGGCACCGGTGACGTCGCGATCTCGGTGGCGCAGCTCATCCCCGGTGCCGAGATCCTCGTGGTCACCACCCCGCAGCAGGCGGCGGCCGAGGTCGCCGAGCGAGCGGGTGCCATCGCCCTGCAGACCCGTCAGCGGGTGGTCGGCGTGGTGGAGAACATGTCCTGGCTCGAGCTGCCCGACGGCACCCGCATGGACGTGTTCGGCACCGGCGGCGGTCAGGCCGTCGCGGACCGCCTCACCACGGCGGTCGGCGCGAAGGTTCCGCTACTCGGGCAGATCCCGCTGGACACCGCCGTGCGCGAGGGCGGCGACGAGGGCGTGCCCATCGTTCTCGGCGCACCGGACACTCCGGCCGCTCGTGCCCTCACCGAGGTTGCCGAGAAGTTGTCCGTTCGCAGCCGCGGGCTCGCCGGCATGAGCCTCGGCATCGACACCACGCGCCACCTCTGACCCCGCGCCCCTCAGAACGGGGGTGGGGTGTCGTCCGGTGGGATGACCCTGCGGAGTCGGTTGCGATGGCGTTCCTGTCGACGGCGGGCGTGTTTCTGTTCGGTGCGTGGAGCTGGTCGTTGGCGTTCGGTGGGTTTCGGGGGCGGCTTGCCCGGGGTCGGCGGGTCGCCGAAGAC
>NZ_FOJN01000003.1 GCF_900111805.1 Rhodococcoides kroppenstedtii | reverse complement strand
AACGCCCGGACCCATTCCGAACCCGGAAGCTAAGCCCTCCAGCGCCGATGGTACTGCACCCGACAGGGTGTGGGAGAGTAGGACACCGCCGAACAACCATTCCACCGAACCCCCCGACCACACGGTCGGGGGGTTCAGTGCGTTTCAGGACCAGATATCGAATTCGTCTGTCTCGCAGGCCCGGCGGGGCCACGAGGCCCGCGTCAGCGTCGAACGCCCAGAGCCTCGAGCGCGGCCGCGACCACCGTGTCGATGCCATCCACGTCCTGAATGCCGGTGCCGTGCTCGCCGGCCGCGAGCTCCTCGAGCGTGTCGAACTGCGATTGCAGGAGCGACGGCGGCATGAAGTGCTTGCGACGCGTCATGCGGGCCAACAACGTGTCGTAATCCGCCTGCAGATGAAGGAAGAACAGGTCCGGGAACCCGGTGCGGAGCTGGTCCCGGTACGTCACCCGCAACGCCGAGCACGCGGTGACCGAGGTTCCCCCCGCATCGGCGATCCGCCGGATTTCGTCGGCGATCGCCGCCAGCCACGGAGCCCGATCCTCGTCGGTGAGCGGATGGCCGGCCGACATCTTGTCGATGTTGGCCTTCGGGTGCAGGGCGTCACCCTCGACGAAGGTAGCTCCCAGCTCGGCGGCGACACGCTTCCCGACGGTGGTCTTCCCGGTTCCCGACACCCCCATCACGACGATGTGGCGAGGTGGGCCGGTCGAGGCGTCCGTGTCGGCGGCGCCGGTATCGGTGATCACCTCAGAACACTACCCAGAGCAGTGCAGCGAGCAGGAAGACGGCGAGACCGAGGGTGGTCTCCAGCACCGTCCACGTCTTCAGGGTGGTCTTGACGTCCATGCCGAAGAATCGGCCGACCAGCCAGAAGCCGGAATCGTTGACGTGGGACAACACGGTCGAGCCTGCGGCGATGGCGAACACCAGCAGGGCAACGTGGAAATCGTCGAGTTCCTGCGCTGCGACCTGCGCCGACACCAGGCCCGCGGTGGTGGTGAGCGCCACCGTCGCGCTTCCCTGCGCCACGCGGAGAGCCGTGGCGATGAGGAAGGCCTGGACGATGAGCGAGAAGCCGAGACCGGACAGGGATTCCGTCAGCGACGTTCCGATGCCGCTGGCGCGGAGCACGCCGCCGAACATGCCGCCGGCCCCGGTGATGAGGATGATCGCGCAGATCGGGCCCAGCGCGTCGTCCATGAGCGCCGTGGCTCGCTGCATGGAGAACCGGCCGGGTGCGAGAACCACCAGTGACAACAGCACGGTGAGCAGAAGAGCCACCGGAGTCTGACCGAGGAGAACGAGCGCGTCCGCCCAGGCCGCGTCCTCGGGGACCGTGCCGGCCGTCTGCAGGGTCGAGATCCCGGTGTTCAAGCAGATCAGGATGAGGGGGAACAGCAGCAGACCCAGGACTGCCACGAACTTCGGGGGATCCGCGGCGATGCGATCGTCGCCGTCCGACGCGTCCCCGAACATCGCGGCGGGCGAGGTGACGATGCGTCGACCGAGTCGGGTACCGACAAGGTAGGCGCCGACGAACCAGGCGACGACGGCCACCGGGACGCCGACGATCAGGGTGAGTCCGATGTCGCCACCCATCAGGTCGGCCGCGGCGACGGGTCCGGGATGCGGCGGCACGATGGCGTGCATGGCGGCGAACGCGCCGGCCGTGGGCAGCGCGTACAGCAACACCGAGCCCCCGAACTGCCGCGCAACGGAGAAGATGATGGGCAGGAAGATGACCAGTCCGGCGTCGAAGAAGATGGGGAAGCCGAAGATCAGGGCTGCGATACCGAGCGCCAGCGGCGCTCGCTTCTCGCCGAAGCGCGCGATCAGGGTGTTCGCGAGTACCTGTGCGCCGCCGGTCTTCTCGAGCAAGCGCCCCAGCATCACGCCGAGGGCGACCAGCAACGCCACGCTGCCGAGCGTGCCGCCGAATCCGGCCAGCAGGGTGTCCGGGACATCGGCGAGCGGAATACCGGCCGCGACGGCCGTGACCATGCTGACGAGCACGAGTGCGAGGAACGGGTGCAGCCGCACCTTCATGATGAGGACGAGCAATACGGCGACGGCGACGGCCGCGACTGTCAGCAGGTACGCGGTTCCGTACGCCGGTTCCATGATGTCCACGCGGTCACGCCTCTCCTCGGTGTGACCCGACCCTAAGGTCCGGTGGTCGGGACCCGAGCCGAACGCACGGGCACCGTGTCCCAATCGTCACGTTCCGTTTGCCCAGCGGAACGGAAGGACCCACCGGCGACCTACCGTTGCCGTTGCACTCGCGCCTCGTCCCACACCGGCTCGTCCGACTCGGTGACACGTCCGTCCGAGCGGAACACGAGGAACCGGTCGAAGCTCCGGGCGAACCACCGATCGTGCGTCACCGCGATCACGGTGCCGTCGAACGCGGCGATGGCATCCTGAAGCGAGTCCGCCGACTCCAGGTCCAGGTTGTCGGTCGGCTCGTCGAGCAGAAGCAGGGTCGCCCCGGACAGCTCCAACAGCAGGATCTGCAGGCGTGCCTGCTGGCCGCCGGACAGGTCGTCGTACTTCTGCTCGGCCTGTCGCGACAGCCCGTAGCGATCGAGCGCGCGCGACGCCGCGTCCCGTCCCATCCCCGGCCGATGCGCTGTTCCGAGATGGAGGATCTCGAGCAGGGTCGACCCCTCGAGGTCCGGTCGGGTGTGGGTCTGCGCGAACAGACCGGGCCGCACCCGAGAACCGAGGACGGCGGTGCCGGTGTGCGAGACGGCCGCGAGGTCGAGTTCGTCGACCGGACGGTGCTCGGGTGCGGGATCCGATCCCCCGCCGGCCAGCAGACGCAGGAAGTGCGACTTGCCCGATCCGTTCGAGCCCAGGACCGCGACGCGGTCGCCGTACCAGATCTCGGTGTCGAACGGCGCCATCAGGCCCGTCAGCTCGAGCCCGGTGCACACGACGGCGCGCTTGGCGGTGCGCCCACCGGTCAGGCGCACGGACACGTTCTGCCGCAACGGAACCGCCTCCGGTGGCCCGGCCTCCTCGAACTTCGCGAGCCTGGTGCGCGCCGCCTGGTACCGCGAGGCGACACCGTCGTTGAACTTCGCCTTCTCGCGCAGCCGGAGCACGAGTGCCTGCAGTTTGGCGCGCTCCTCGTCCCACCGTGCGCGGAGTTCGTCGAGACGCTCGGTGCGTCGGATCCGCGCATCGGCGTAGGTGCCGAATCCGCCGCCGTGCACCCACGCCGACGCCCCGGCCGCACCCGGCTCGAGCGTGACCACGCGAGTCGCCGCATGGGACAACAACTCTCGGTCGTGACTGATGAACAGGATCGACTTGTCGGACGCGGCGATGGTGCGTTCGAGCCACCGCTTGCCCGGCACGTCCAGATAGTTGTCGGGCTCGTCGAGCAACAGCAGTCGGTCGGACCCGGCGAACAGAGCCTCGAGCACGAGCCGCTTCTGCTCGCCGCCGCTGAGCGACGCGGCCGCCCGCCACTTCGCGCGGTCGTAGGGCATGCCGAGAGCGGCCGTGGTGACCTCGTCCCAGAAGGGCTCGAGGTCGTAACCGCCGGCGTCACCCCAGTCGGACAGGGCTGTGGCATAGGCCATCTGGGTGCGTTCGTCGTCCCGCTCGATCATGGCGTTCTCCGCGTCGTCGAGGGCGCGTGCGGCGGTCCGTACCCCGGGGGCGCACACGGAGAGCAGGAGATCGCGGACCGTCGTCTCGTCTCGGACCTTGCCCACGAACTGGCGCATCACCCCGAGCGAGCCCGATCGCGTCACCGTCCCGGAATCGGGCTCGATCTCACCCGCGACAAGTCGTGTGACGGTGGTCTTTCCGGCTCCGTTGGGACCGATCAGGGCGGTCTTCGCGCCGTCTCCCACCCGGAACGAGACACCGTTCAGGAGTGGCCGACCGTCGGGAAGCGCGAGGTCGACGTCGACCAGTTCGAGATGAGCCACGGGCGATCAGCGTACGGCGGCACCCCGGCAGGAGTCACCCGATATTCGGGCGCGTCGGTGCGGTCGGGCAGACTCGAACGATGCAGCCCAACCGACCGCGCCTCGTCGCCTCCGACGTCGACGGAACGCTTCTCGACCGGCACGAGCGCGTCAGTGCCCGCACCCGCGACGCCGTCCACGCGGTCGTGGCGGCGGGAGACGTGTTCGTCCTCGCGACCGGTCGACCGCCGCGGTGGATCACCCCCGTCGTCGAGCAGCTGGGCCTGGCTCCGCGGGCGGTGTGCGCGAACGGTGCGGTGCTCTACGACAGCGAGGCCGACCAGGTGATCTCCGCCCGGACTCTCGGGGTCACGGCACTGGCGGAGATCGCCGCCGTCGTCGGGGACCTGCTGCCCGGATGCGGTCTCGCGGTGGAGCGCGTGGGCGAATCCGCACACGATTCCGCGACGCCGCAGTTCGTCAGCGAGCCCGGCTACGAGCACGCCTGGCTCAATCCCGACAACACCGAGACCTCGGCCGAGGACGTGCTGTCGGCGCCGGCGGTGAAGCTCTTGGTTCGCCAGTCGTCGATGACGAGCGGGGCGATGGCGGCGGCGATCACCACGCACGTCGAGCATCTGGCCGACGTCACGTTCTCCACCGACAACGGGCTGATCGAACTCAGCGCGCCCGGGGTGTCGAAGGCGTCGGGATTGCTCGAGGTGGGCCGGACGCTGGGCATCGAGGCGTCGGAGATGGTGGCGTTCGGAGACATGCCCAACGACGTTCCGATGCTGACGGCCGTCGGCCACGGCGTCGCGATGGGCAATGCCCATCCGGATGCGATCGCCGCGGCCAACGAGGTCACCGCGACCAACGTCGACGACGGGGTGGCCCGCGTCGTCGAACGTTGGTGGGGATGAGGCCGGGTCAGCCCACCGGGGCCGGCTCGGGGGCCGGGGCGGCCTCCGGAGCGGGAGCCGGCCCGGAGGCGGGAGCCGCCTCGGGAGCCGGAGTCGCCGGGGCGCCGGCGTTCATCTCCGTCGTGTAGGTGTCGACGAACGTTTTCATCACCGTCGTCACGATGCCGGTGACCTGATCGAAGATCAGCGAGCCGTTGGTGAAGTCGGTCTGCTTTCCACCGGGGACGTCGTACTCGTCGGTGGTGGGCAGGCCGAGCGAACCGGACTCCGAGCCCTGCGCGACGAACTGCTGGTAGATCTTGCCCAGCACCGAGACCACCTGGCCGGTCGGCGTCGTGTAGATCGAGCCGTTGACGAAGTCCGCCTTCTCGAGTCCGTCGGCGATGGGCAGAAGCCCGGTCAGCGCGGCGCCGAGGCGTCCGCTCTCGCCGCCCTCGGCGACCCACTTCTGGACCACCGGGTTCTGCACGCCCATGCGCAGGAGGTCGGACACCAGGCCGCGCAGGGCGGCGCTGCTGTCCCGGCCGGAGGCGTCGGTGCTCGGCGGCGCGGGGACGGTGCCGCCGCCGACGACGGTGTCGGGCGAGGTGACGGGGGATGTCGTCGTGCCGCCCCCGAGGTTGGCGGCCGCGATGGTGCGGATGTCGCCAAGCCGGGCGTAGGCGGCGTCACCCGGGCATTCGGTGTTGCCGACGTCGCGGTGCGCGAAGATCACCGGCAGATCGATGGCGTTGCCCTGCGGGACGAAGGTGTACTGCGTGCCCTCGGAGTACATCGTCGTCCGACCCATCGGGTCGAGGCCGGCCTTGCCGAGCCGCCAGCCGAGGAACCGCCCGGCCGCGTCGATGGACTCCTGCGTCGGGGCGACGCGGCTGTAGTCGCCCATCAGCGCGAGACCCATGGTGTTCTCGTTGAACCCGCCCGCGTGGGCACCCTCGACGTTGCGGTCGAGTCCGCCGGCGCGCCCCTCGAAGATCTGGCCGTACTTGTCGACCAGCACGTTGTAGCCGATGTCGCACCACCCCAACGTCTTCGCGTGGTAGGCGTAGATCGCGCGGACGATGCCCGCGGATTCCCGGCGGGTGTAGTCGTTGCTGCCGGCGGTGTGGTGAATGGTCGCGCCGCCCAACGAGTCGTCGTAGGTGGGGCTGCCGCAGCGAATCGACTCGTCGGCTCCCCACTGGGCGCGGGAGATGACCGCGGGGCCGGATCCGGCGAGCGGCGTCGCGATGTCCGTCAGCGTCGCGTCGGCGGCCGACGTCCCCGGGGTGATGAGGACGGCTGCCGCGTCGGCGAGAGTCTGTGCGGACTGGTCGGCCGGCTGCGTCCGCAGGGGGCTCGACGACGACGCGGGGATGTAGCCGAGGTCTGCGGCGGGCCGAGCGGGCTCGGCGGGAGCGGGCACGGGGTCTGCGGGCGCGGGAGCCGGCGGCACCGGGAAAGCGGGATCGGCCGGATTCGCGGCCGGGGTGGGCACCGTGGGGGTGAGCAGGAACTGCACGCGCTTCGTCTCGCCGACGTAGATCGGCTCCGTGCCCGCGGCGGCGGTGGGGACGTCGGAATCGGAGCGGCCGGTGTCGATGGGCTGCGTCTCGTTCCACGGACCCCACGAGCCGTCCTCGAGCTGGGCGCGCACGCGAGCGACGGCGTTGCCGAGCTGCTCGGCGGTGAGCGCGACCATGCTGAACGGGGTGTCCTGCGCGACTTCCTTGACCACGGCCCCGTTGGCCGGGATCTCCACGGCCCCGGCGACGTCGCCCGGTGCGAGCGGGGCCGGGGCGACGGGCGCGGTGAGGCCGGGAATGGCCGGGATCTCGAGGTTGTCCGGGATCGGCAGGTCGCGCAGCGAGCCGAGGTCGATGTCGGGCAGCGGGAGACCGGTGAGCTCCTCGAGCGGGATGACGATGTCGGGCGCGCTGGCCAGCGCGAGCTTGGCGATCTGTGTGGGGACCACGACGGCCGAATCGGTGGCGGTCTGCACGTCGGTGTGTTGCTGCCGCACGAGATGGACGGCAACGGGGGTGGTCACCGCCAGCGCGGCGACGACACCCATGACGAGCGCGGGCTTCGGGCGACGGTGCACTGCTGTACTCCCCTGGTAGACGTCGCTGCGCACCGGTCATCGCTGTCACGGATGTGACGGAAGTGGCTTCTGGTGCGCAACATGCGTCACAGTAACCACAGAACCGTCAACCATCAACCTCAACTAGAGGGTTCGGCCAGGTGTTCGAACGACGCTCTCCCGCGCGGCCGAACTGCGCGTTGCGGCTCCACTACAGGGCGTCGGATACCCTGATCACCCGTGACCGATTCTTCGCACGGCCGGTACGACCTCATCGTTGTCGGGTCCGGCTTCTACGGCTTGACCATCGCCGAGCGAAGCGCCACCGAACTGGGCAAGCGCGTGCTCGTTCTCGACCGGCGCTCGCACCTCGGCGGCAACGCGTACTCCGAACCCGAGCCCGAGACGGGCATCGAGGTGCACAAGTACGGCGCGCACCTGTTCCACACCTCGAACACGAAGGTGTGGGAGTACGTCAACAGGTTCACCGACTTCACCGACTACCAGCACCGGGTGTTCGCGCTGCACCAGGGCCAGGCCTACCAGTTCCCGATGGGCCTCGGGTTGGTGTCGCAGTTCTTCGGCCGCTACTTCACGCCGGCGGAGGCGCGAGCGCTGATCGAGGAGCAGTCCAGCGAGATCTCGGTCGACGACGCGGCCAACCTCGAGGAGAAGGCGATCGCACTGATCGGCCGACCGCTCTACGAGGCGTTCGTCCGCGACTACACCGCCAAGCAGTGGCAGACGGACCCCAAGGATCTGCCCGCGGGCAACATCACGCGGCTGCCCGTGCGCTACACCTTCGACAACCGGTACTTCAACGACACGTACGAGGGTCTGCCCGTCGACGGGTACACGGCATGGCTCGAGAACATGGCGTCGCACGAGCTGATCGAGGTGCGCCTGGACACCGACTGGTTCGACGTGCGGGACGCCCTGCGTGCGGAGAGCCCGTCGGCGCCCGTCGTCTACACCGGCCCGCTGGACCGCTACTTCGACTACGCGGAGGGCGAATTGGGGTGGCGCACGCTCGATTTCGAGACCGAGGTGCTGCCGACGGGTGACTTCCAGGGCACGCCGGTCATGAACTACAACGACGCGGACGTTCCGTTCACTCGCATCCACGAGTTCCGGCACTTCCACCCCGAGCGGTCCTACCCCGCGGACAAGACGGTGATCATGCGCGAGTACTCGCGGTTCGCCGAGTCCGGTGACGAGCCCTACTACCCGATCAACACGCCCGACGATCGCAGCAAGCTCACCGCGTACCGCGAGCGGGCCAAGCGCGAGACGGCGGAGAACCGGGTGATCTTCGGCGGTCGCCTGGGCACCTACCAGTACCTCGACATGCACATGGCCATCGCCAGCGCGCTGACCACCTTCGAGAACACATTGCGTCCGCACCTCGAGTCCGGCGCCCCGCTGGGGGCGACGGCGGACGGCGCGTCGTGACCGATCGCGCACTGCTGCACCGGATCCTGCTGCCGCGGGCCGGGGAACCGCTCGACGTGCGATCGCTCTACACCGACGAGGCCGTCACCAACCCCCGTCGGGCACACTCGCTCTCACGGACCTCGGTGGCCATCGGCGCCGAGTCCGAGGTGTCCTTCGGCACCTACTTCAACGCGTTCCCGGCCGGCTACTGGCGACGGTGGAGCGTGCTCACCTCCGTCGTGCTGCGGGTGGAACTGGCCGGCGAGTGCCGGATCGACGTCTACCGCTCGAAGGCCGACGGCTCTCGTATCCACGTCGACGGCGCCGCCACCGACGGCGCGACCGCGCTCGAGTTCGAGATCGACCTGGGGCCGTTCGAGGACGGCGGATGGATCTGGTTCGACGTCACCACCTACGACGACGTGCGCGTCGACGCCGCCGGGTGGTACGCGACGGTGCCCGCACCGGGAGCCGGCCGTGTCGCCGTCGGGATCCCGACGTTCAACCGTCCCGCCGACTGCGTCGCCGCCCTGGCCGCGATCGCGTCCGACCCACTGGTGATGGACGTCGTCGACGCGGTGATCGTGCCGGACCAGGGCACGCGCAAGGTGCGCGAGCGGCCCGACTTCGACGACGTGGCCGCGCACTTCGGTGACCGCCTCCGCATCCACGACCAGGCCAATCTCGGCGGGTCCGGCGGATACAGCCGCATCATGTACGAGGCGCTGACCACGACCGACGCCGATCACATCCTGTTCATGGACGACGACATCGAGATCGAGCCCGACTCGATCCTGCGGGCACTCGCCCTGGCGCGCTTCGCCACCGTGCCGACCCTCGTCGGCGGGCAGATGCTCAACCTGCAGGCGCGCAGCCACCTGCACGTCATGGGCGAGCGCATCGACCGGTCCCGTTTCATGTGGGGCGGCGCCGACAACGTCGAGTACGACCACGATTTCGCCGAGAAGCCGCTGCGTGAGTCGGCGCTCCTGCATCGCCGCATCGACGTCGACTACAACGGCTGGTGGATGTGCCTCATCCCGCGCGTCGTCGCGGAGACCATCGGGCAACCGCTGCCGCTGTTCATCAAGTGGGACGACGCCGAGTACGGCCTGCGTGCTCGCGCCGCCGGCTTCCCCACGGTGACGCTGCCCGGTGCCGCCATCTGGCACATGGCGTGGAGCGACAAGGACGACGCCATCGACTGGCAGGCGTACTTCCACCTGCGCAACCGGTTGGTCGTCGCCGCCCTGCACTCGCCGGAGTCCGCGCGCGGACTGGTCCTCGACACCCTCAAGGCGACCACGAAGCACCTGCTGTGCTTGGAGTACTCCACCGTCGCGATCCAGAACATGGCCGTCCGCGATTTCCTGGCCGGACCCGACCATCTGGTGGACATCCTGCCGACCGCACTCGGCGACGTGCACCGCGCGCGACGGGAGTACCCGGACGCCGTGGTGCTGCCGTCGTCGACGGCGCTGCCGCCCGCGAGCGGTGCCGACGTGCCCGACGTGAGCATGCCCGTCGGCGCGGTCGCGAAGGTCTCCCGACTCGCCCGCGGCCTGGTCCACGGCCTGCGCCCGGCCAAGGACGGGCATCACGAGACGCCCCAGCTGAACGTGCCGACCATGGATTCGCGCTGGTTCCTGCTCTCGCAGGTCGACGGCGTCACGGTCACCACCGCGGACGGCCGCGGAGTGGTCTACCGCAAGCGGGATCGGGCCGTCGCCGCGACGTTGGGCCGCGAGGCGCTCGCGCTGCGTCGGGAACTGCTCCGCCGCTTCCCCGAGGTGTCGGAGCAGTATCGTCGCGCCGTCCCCGAACTGACCAGCAAGGAGCGGTGGGAACGTGTCTTCTCTACCCCGGTCGGCTGACGACGCGGCCGGCTCGCCACAGGTGACGCTGCCGACTCCGAACGCCGACGTCCGCACGCTGCTCGCGGTCCAACGGACCGTCGGCGCGCTGCCGGGCGCCGTGCGCACCGCGCGCGGTCTGTCGCATCTCGGCGAACATGCTCTCGGCTGGATTGCCGTCGGCGGTCTCGGCGCGGCACTCGACCGGTCCCGACGCCCGCAGTGGACGACCGTCGTCGTCGGGGCCGTCGGAGCGCACGCGGCCTCCATCGCGGTCAAGCGTGTCGTACGGCGTCGCCGGCCGACGCATCCCGACGTCCGGATCGGCGTCGGCGTCCCGAGCAAGTTCAGTTTCCCGTCGTCGCACGCGACGTCGACGACGGCGGCCGCGGTGCTGATCGGGCGAGCCTCCGGGCTCCCGGTCGCCCCGGTTCTGGTGCCCACCATGCTGCTCTCGCGGCTGGTCCTGGGCGTGCACTACCCGTCCGACGTGCTCAGCGGTGCCGCTCTCGGCGCCGTGAGCGCAGCGGTCGCGGTTCGACTCGAGAAGGCGGCGTCATGAGCGAGGAACCCACCGAGGTCGGCCGCCCGCCGGCGAATCTGGCGGCCGGCATCGTCAAGGCAGTGCGGCCCCGTCAGTGGGTGAAGAACGTCCTGGTGCTGGCGGCACCGCTGGCCGCGGGGTCGGTCACCGAGGGGTCGGTGCTGGTGCCCGTCGCCCTCGCGTTCGTGGTGTTCTGCATGGCGGCGTCGGGCATCTACCTGGTCAACGACGCGATGGACGTCGAGGCCGACCGCGCTCACCCGACCAAGCGTTTCCGGCCGATCGCGGCCGGTGTCCTGCCGGTACAGCTGGCCTACGCCATGGCGGTCGTGCTGCTCGGCGGGTCGATCGCGCTGTCGTTCCTGGCCAACTGGAACCTCGCCGTGGTGATGGCCGTCTACATCGGGGTGCAGCTCGCGTACTGCTTCGGGCTCAAGCACCAGGCCGTGCTCGACATCTGCATCGTCTCGTCGGGCTTCCTGCTGCGGGCGATCGCCGGCGGTGTGGCCGCGGACATCCCGCTCTCGCAGTGGTTCCTGCTCATCATGGCTTTCGGGTCGCTGTTCATGGCGGCCGGCAAGCGCTACGCCGAACTGCAGCTCGCCGAACGCACCGGCGCCAAGATCCGCCGGTCGCTCGAGAACTACACCACCACCTACCTGCGTTTCGTCTGGACGCTGAGCGCCACCGCCGTCGTGATCTGCTACGGGCTGTGGGCCTTCGACCAGGACGCGAAGAACGACAGCACCCTGTTCGCCATCTCGATGGTTCCGTTCACCGTCGCTATCCTTCGATACGCCGTCGACGTCGACGGCGGTGAAGCCGGCGAGCCCGAGGAGATCGCCCTCGGCGATCGAGTGCTCCAGTTGCTCGCCATCGCGTGGATCGGAGTGGTGGGTGTCGCTGTCTACCTCGCCTAGGGGGACGACGCACACGGAGTCGGCCGACCCCGACGAGACCTCGGGGCCGCGCTGGGCGCGCGTCGTCGGGTTCGTCGGCGTGCTGGTCGTCGGCGTCGTGGCGTTCCTCGGTGCGTGGGAGCGACGCTGGATCGCCGACGACGGTCTGATCGTGCTGCGGACCGTGCGCAACCTGCTGGCCGGCAACGGACCGGTCTTCAACGCGGGCGAGCGGGTCGAGGCGAACACCAGCACCGCGTGGACCTACGTGGTGTGGTTCTTCTCCTGGCTCACCGACGTGCGCCTCGAGTACGTGGTGTTGAGCATCGCCCTGGTGTTGACCACGGCCGCGGTGGTCGTCGCGATGCTCGGCACGATGCGGTTGCACACCGGTCGCGCGGTGGTGCTGCTGCCCGCCGGCGCCGTCGTCTACATCGCGGTTCCCCCGGCTCGCGACTTCGCGACGTCGGGACTCGAGACCTGTCTGGTGATCTTCTGGATCGCCGTGCTGTGGTGGGCGATGCTGCGGTGGGCGGACCGGTCCACCCGGCCCGGCCTCGGGTCGGTGCTGTTCCTGGCCTTCTGGGGCGGACTGTCGCCGCTGGTGCGTCCGGAGTTGGTCTTGGTCGGTGCGCTCGCGCTGCTCGTGGTGGTTGCGGTGCCGCAGTCGTGGGCGCGGCGCGCGGCGATCGTGGTGGTCGCCGGGGCGACACCTGTCGGCTACCAGATCTGGCGCATGGGCTACTACGCGCTGCCGTACCCCAACACGGCGGTCTCGAAGGACGCCGGCGGCGCCAAGTGGGACCAGGGGCTGACCTACCTCGGCAATCTGGTGGGGCCGTATGCGCTGTGGGTGCCGTTGCTCCTCGTCGGCGTGGCCGCCGCGGTGTGGGCGATCGTCGTACCGCGCTCGGGCGTGCGCTCCGACCGTGTGCGCGGTCTCGAGCGGCTGCGGACGCCCTCGGCGGTGGTGGCGTTCGCGCTGTTCTCCGGTCTGCTGTCGGTGGTCTACGCCGTGCGGGTGGGGGGCGACTTCATGCACGGGCGGACGTTGCTGCCGGCGCTGTTCCTGCTGCTGCTGCCCGTGGCGGTCATTCCCGTCCCGTTGCGCCGCGGCCCGATCGCGCTGGTGAGCGCCCTGCTCGTGTGGGTGGGCGTGCTGGTGTGGGCCGTGGCCGCGGCGTTCACGGTGGCCATGCCGCAGGGCACCCAGGTCGGCCGCAGCGGGATCGTCGACGAGCGTGCTTTCTACTCCGTCAACACCGGGCATCGGCATCCGATCCTGGCAAGCGACTACCTCGACTACCCGCGCATGCGAGCGATGGTCGAGGCGATCGAGCGCACGCCCGACGGCGGCCTGTTGTTGCCGTCGGCGCAGTTCACCAGCTGGGACGTGGTGCCGCCGCCGCTGCCGATCCCCGAGGGCGGGGCCGAGCACGTGGTGTTCTTCCTCAACCTGGGCATGACGAGCATGAACGTCGGACTCGACGTGCGCGTGCTCGACCAGATGGGGTTGGCGTACCCGTTGGCGGCGCACACCGAGCGGCTCGAGAACGGCCGGATCGGCCACGACAAGAACCTGTTCCCGGACTGGGTGGTCGCCGACACGGGGATGGTCGACGTGCACCCCTTCCTGCCCTTCTACCTCGACGAGGACTGGGTCGCGCAGGCGAAGGTCGCGCTGACCTGTCCGGACACCGAGGCGCTGCTGACGTCCTACCGCTCGGAGCTGACGCGCGCGCGGTTCGTGCAGAACCTCAAGCACGCGTTCGACTTCGCGGCCTACCGGATCGATCGGGTGCCGAAGTACGAGATCGAGCGGTGCGGCCTGACCCCGCCGCCCGAGCGCACGCCGACCGGGCCGACGTCGTGAGTGAGATCTACGTCACACACGGCGTGTCGCGTGGTGCTGTTTCGCCGTCGACCGTGCGATGTCATGACGCGACCGGCTGGAATCTTGCATCTCGGTTGTGTAACGCTGTCATCGTCGCGGGGGATATGCAGAGATGATGTGCGTCGACGTGCGAACGCGCCCACCGGGTGACGTGCGCGCAGTGGACGAAACCGAGGGACGGCGTTCGTGAAGCGAAACGGGAACGTCGCCCGATCGAACGGAACGAAGCGGTGTGGCCGACCGGCCGCACGTGTGATGGTGAGAGGCCGAATGTATGCGTGACGGGTTCGTGACCGAAGCCGCTGGTGATGCCAGCGCTCAGCCGCGAAAGGCAACTCGCCTTCGCACCCCCCGAGTCGGCCGCCGTATGCGTCGTGCCGTCGTCTCCCTGGTGATGGCCGCGGCCGTGCCGCTCGGCCTCGCCGTGGTCGGCACCGGTCCGGTCGCGAACGCCGAGGTGCGCGCCGGCTTCGACGTGTGGACCGACTCGTCCATGGGCCCGATCAAGAGCCGCGTCTGGCGTGCGGCCGACGGCAACACCAACAAGGTCGTCTACCTGCTCGACGGTCTGCGGGCGACCAACGACATCAGCGGCTGGGAGCACGAGACCAACGCGGGCTCGTTCCTCTCGGACAACAACATCAACGTGGTCCAGCCGGTCGGCGGCGAGTCCAGCTTCTACTCGGACTGGTACGCCCCCTCGAACTTCAACGGGCAGCGCACCACGTACAAGTGGGAGACGTTCCTGACGCAGAACCTCCCCAACCGCCTCGCGGGCCCCGATCTGGGCTTCGCGCGGTCGAACGTCGGCGTCGTCGGCCTGTCGATGGGCGGCTCCGCCGCACTGACGCTGGCGGCCTACCACCCGAACCAGTTCAGCTACGCCGGATCGCTGTCCGGCTACCTGAACATCTCGGCTCCGGGCATGCGTGAGGCGATCCGCGTGGCCATGCTCGACGCCGGCCGTTACAACGTCGACTCCATGTGGGGACCGCCCTGGGATCCGGCGTGGCTGCGCAACGACCCGTTCGTCTTCGCCCCGCGTCTGCGTGACAACGGCACCCGCGTGTGGGTCTCGGCCGCCAGCGGTCTGCCCGGCGTCTACGACCGCCCGGCCTCGCTGCTCGACTACTACAACACCGCCAACGGCATGGGCCTCGAGGCTCTGGCACTGGCCAACAGCCGCGCATTCCAGGTGCGGATGGCGTCCATCGGCGCGAACAACGTGACCTACAGCTTCCCGGGTCAGGGCACGCACCGGTGGGGCTACTGGTTCGACCAGATCGTGCAGATGATGCCCGATCTGCGGGCCAACATCGGCTGACCCGAGTCCCGAACGGAACTCCGACGAACGACCCCGACACCGCGGTGTCGGGGTCGTTCGTCTGTCCGGACCCCGTCACCGAGTAACATTCGCACCATCCGTCACAGCGAGCCTCTCAGGAAAGAGGCCGCGCGACGTGTAGAAATCGGAACTACCGACCACGCCGACGGCGCTGTTGTTCCCGGGTCCCCCGGGATCCGAGCCCGCCGTCCGCGTTGCCACCCGAGGAAGCGAGAGAGCCCCATGCGTGTACCGAGGACGACCGGCCGACGCCGACTGCGAATGTCCGCGGTCGCTCTGGCGCTGGTGCTGCCGCTCGTCGGCGGCGCGACCACGACCGCCCTCGCGGTGCCCGCAGCCGCCGCGCCGGTGCAGGCCGCACCCGTGCGGGCGCAGAACGACGCCGGCGCGTCCGTCGCTCGCGTCGACTGGCTCACCGATCGCCGCGTCGCGGTGTGGGTGAATTCGCCGTCCATGGGTGTGCCGATCCAGGTCCAGATCCTGCTCGCGCGGGACTGGAACCGCAGCCCGGGGGCGTCGTTCCCCACGCTGTGGCTGCTCGACGGCATGCGCGCGACCGACGTCGAGAACGGCTGGACCGCCGAGACCGACGCCGAGACGTGGTTCGCGGACAAGAACGTCAACGTGGTCCTGCCGGTCGGCGGCCAGTCGAGCTTCTACTCCGACTGGGTCGAGCAGAACAACGGACGCAACTACAAGTGGGAGACCTTCCTGACCAAGGAGCTCCCCCCGATCCTCGAGCGCGACTGGCGGTCGACGGACGTCCGCGCCGTCGCCGGACTGTCGATGGGCGGTACCGCGGCCATGACGCTGGCCGCGCGCAACCCCGGCTTCTTCAAGTTCGCGGGCTCGTTCTCCGGCATCCTCTCGACCTCGACGCTCGGTATGCCGCAGGCGATCGGCTACGCGATGCAGGACGCTGGCGGCTTCGACGTCGGGTCGATGTGGGGAGTGCCGTCGGGTGACCTGTGGGCCCAGCACGATCCGTACGTCCTCGCCGAGAAGTTGAAGGGCACCAGCCTCTACGTCTCGAGCGGCAGCGGTGCCGCCGGACCGTACGACCAGCCGTCCGACATCCCCGGCATCAGCACCAACTACGCCGGCATGGGTCTCGAGATCCTCTCGCGACTGACCTCCCAGACCTTCGCCACCAAGCTGACGAAGCTGGGCATCCCGGCCACCATCAACTATCGGCCGTCCGGCGTGCACGCGTGGAGCTACTGGCAGTTCGAGGTCAAGCAGGCCTGGCCGCAGATCGCCACCGCGCTGGGCGTCGAGGCGGACAAGCCCGCCTGCTCGGTCGGCGGCGCGATCGGGGGCGCGGCCAGCGCCAACGGGTGGCTCGGTGACTGCCTGACGGCGGAGTACGACGTCCCCGGCGGGCGCGCGCAGGACTTCCGCGTCGGGCGCATCTTCACCTCCGACAGCGGGACGCACGTGGTGGCCGGTGCCATCGGCGGCGCGTACTCCGGACTCGGCGGACCGGCCGGCGTGCTCGGCATGCCGACCTCCGGCGAACTGGGCGTGCCGGACGGCCGCGGACGCTACAACTCCTTCCGCAACGGAATGGTCTACTGGACGCCGCAGACCGGCGCGCACGCCGTCCGCGGCGCGATCCTCGACGAATGGGCGCGTCAGGGCTACGAGCGCGGACCGCTCGGGTACCCGCTGCGCGACGAGGTCGCGACCCCCAACCGCCCGGGTGCGGTGCAGGGCTTCGAGATCGGCGCCATGTACTTCTCGCCGGACACCGGCACGCATGCGGTGCTCGGGAAGATCATGGAGAAGTACGGCCAGACCGGGTGGGAGAACGGGCCTCTCGGCTTCGCGCGCACCAACGAGATCGCCGTGCGCGACAACGGCCGCTTCACCCAGTTCGAGGGCGGCAACATCTACTGGTCGCCGGCCACCGGTGCCTGGGTGATCCGCAACGGACCGATCTTCGACGCGTGGAAGAGCGTGGGCTACGAGAACGGGCGGCTGGGGTACGTGACCAGTGACGAGTTCCCGATTCCCGGGGGCGTTCAGCAGAACTTCCAGAACGGCTTCGTCACCGTGCGCGACGGCAACGTCCAGATCGTTCCCTGACGCGCGACCGACCGGGGCGACGACGACCGTCGGTAGTCGACAGTGGTTGTCGGAGAGAGAGCACAGAGTTCTCTCAGCCCCGGTCGGTAGCGTGTGCTGCGCTCGGCACCCGTCTCGACCCGAAGAGGACCCGCACGTGACATCGAGAGTCGTTTCCTTCCTCGCGCCCGTCCTGCTGGCGACGGCCGCCGGGGCACTGCTGACCGCCTGTGGCGGCGACGACTCGTCGGCCAGCAGTACCCCCACGCCGTCCGCGTCGACGACCGCCGAGGCGACCAGCGAGGCGCCCTCGACCGGCCCGTCCAGCTCGAGCAGCGCCGCGACCACCACCTCCGGTGCCGCCTCGTCCGGCGCGGCCGCCGAGGAGCAGGAGGCCGTGCCCAGCGGTTACCCGGGCCCCACCGAGGTTCCGCGCGATCCACGCTCCGACGCGTTCCTCGACCGCCTGCGTGCGGACGGCGTGACCGTCGCGGGCAACGGCGACATCGCGATCGGCACCGCCAACTACATCTGCGCGGCGCAGAGCGAGGGCGTCGCCGCGGATCAGATCTCGACCTTCGTCACCGCCAACGTCGGCGCCGAGGCGTCGGCCAGCGGCACCGAGATCAGTGCCGAGGACGCCGCCGCCACCGCGCAGAAGTACATCGACGCGGCGCGGTCGACCTACTGCGGGTAGACGGACGTGTCGTCGCGAGGGCGGGGCGCCGCCCGCCGCCGATCACCGCTCCGGATGCTGGCCGTCGTGGTTGCGATCGTCCTGGTGGTGCTGCTGGTCGTCCTGCTGCTCTGGTACCTGCTCGCCGGCCGGCTGACCACGCCGGACCGTGGTCGTCCGGGAGAGCCCGACGCCGCACCGCCCACCTCGCAGCCGGCGTCGTGTCCCGACGTGATGGTCCTGTCGGTCCCCGGGACCTGGGAATCCAACGCGGGCGACGACCCCTACGCACCCACTGCCAACCCGGCGTCGTTGATGCTGAAGGTGACGTCCGAACTGCAGAACCGCTTCCCGCCGAACCGGGCCGAGGTCTACACCGTCCCGTACGTCGCCCAGTTCTCCAATCCCATCGCCTTCCCGCCGGACGGGCAGGCGTCGTACAACGTCAGTCGTTCGGAGGGTGCAGCCCGGGCCAACGACGTTCTGGCGCAGCGCTACTCGGACTGCCCGCTGACGTCGTACGTGCTCGCCGGGTTCTCGCAGGGTGCGGTGATCGTCGGCGACCTCGCCGCGGCGATCGGGGCCGGCGACGGCCCGGTGCCGGCCGACCGCGTCCTCGGCGTCACGCTCATCGCCGACGGGCGACGGGACGGTGTCAGTGCCCAGCAGGTCGGTCCACCCGTCGACGGAGTCGGTGCGGAGGTCGCCCTCGGCGGTCTCGACGTCCCCGGCATCACGATGACGGGAGAGCGGCGCGGTGGCTTCGGGGCCCTGGCCGATCGGACCTACAGCATCTGCGCGCCCGGCGACCTCATCTGCGCCGCGCCGCCGCAGGCGATGTCGCTGCGCAACATCCCGTCGTCGCTCGGTGCCCTCGCGGGGGCGGCCGGCAACCCCGTCCACGGGAGCTACGCGTCGTACGTCGTGGACGACGCCGGTACGACGGCGGTCGAATGGACACGCGACTGGGCTGCCGGGCTCATCGACTCGGCGCCGACACCGGCCCATTCGTGAGGTGGCACGCGATCCGCGTGTGACGGACTGGCGTGAGGACAAGGTCTCCCGCACCGTCGTGTGTGCGTGTCACAGGCGCTTTTGGTCTCGAGCCGGTAACGGCTAGAGTGGCTCCTCGGTTCTCGCCCCGGTGTCCTCGGCCGTTCGGCGGGACTGTCGCGAGGACCACCGCGAGACCCTGCCCGAGCGCCCCGACCGTCAGCACAGGAGACCCGACCGAATGACAGCTGCCGCTGCGCCTGTGCGCCCGTTCCGCTTCGCAGCCGGCGGGGAAGGCAACCCGGACGAGGGCGGCGCGCGTCGCTTCGTGAAGCTGGCACAGAAGGCCGAGGAACTCGGCTACGACAGCTTCATGATCCCCGATCACCTGGGCAATCAGGTGGGTCCGATCGCCGCGCTCGGTGCGCTGGCGGTGGCCACCGACAAGATCCGGCTCGGAACGGCGGTGCTGGCCAACGGCTTCCGCCATCCGGCGGTCCTGGCCAAGGACGCCACCACCATCGATCAGATCTCGGGCGGTCGGCTCGAGTTCGGCATCGGCGCGGGGTGGATGAAAGAGGAGTACGACAAGGCGGGCATCGCGTACGAGAGCCCGGGTGTCCGCATCGAGAAGCTCGACGAGTCGCTCACCATTCTCGACGTGCTGCTGCGGGGCCAGGAATGCACTTTCGAGGGCAAGCACTACCAGGTCCGAGGGTTGCAGGGCAGCCCGCGTCCGCGGCAGGGCCCCCGTCCGCCCATCGCCGTCGGCGGCGGCGGACCGCGCATGCTCGCTCTGGCGGCCAAGCACGCCGACATCATCTCGCTGGTGCCCAGCACCACCAAGGAGGGCAAGCTCAAGCTCTCCGAGATCACGATGGAGAAGAGCATCGAGCGGGTCGAGGTCATCCGCCGCGCCGCAGGCGACCGCTTCGCCGACATCGAGCTGAACTGGACGATCACGACCATTCTGATCTCGGACGACCGGGAACAGACGGCGGAGATGGTGCTCGGTGCACTCGACAACGGTTTCCCGCCCAACATGGACGTCGACGTCAAGCTGACCGTCGAGGACGTCCTGCGCTCGCCCTACATCGCAATCGGGTCGTTCGAGGAGATCGCCGAGCAGGTGCGCGGGGTCCGCGCCGCCACCGGCATGTCCTACGTCGGCGTTTTCCCCACTCAGATGGAAGCGTTCGCGCCGGTCATTCCGCTGCTGGCGGGGGAATGACATGAGCGCACGGTCTGTACCCTATCGTCGGCTGCGTCGACAATTGTCGGGCGCCGATTGTCGGCATTCCCACCCCAGTACGACCACGCGCGACGCGCTCGCTCGGCGGCGCCACGGAGACATGGTGTGGCGGCGCCACGGAGACATGGTGTGGCGGCGCCACGGCGACATGATGTGGCGGCGCCACGTGGAGACGGTGTGGCTGCGCCACGGACACACGGTGCTCAGCGCCTCGGAGGAGATGAGATGAAAGACTCGTTCGACGACTTCGTCGACGAAACCGGCCGGATCCGGATCCGCGAGGGTCTGACGCTGGTGCGCCACGTCGAAGAGAACGTCGCCGAGAACGGTGACGCTCTCGCCTACCGGTACATCGACTACTCCCGCGAGCGGGAGGGCGAGGTACACGAGCTCACCTGGGCGCAGTTCGGTGCTCGTCTGCGCGCGGTCGGTGCCCGTCTGCAGCAGGTCACCTCCCCGGGCGACCGGGTGGCGATCCTCGCACCGCAGGGCCTGGACTACGTCGTCTCCTTCTTCGGTGCCATCTACGCCGGTGCCATCGCGGTTCCGCTGTTCGATCCCGACGAGCCCGGCCACAGCGACCGCCTGCACGCGGTGCTCGGCGACTGCGAGCCGTCGGCCATTCTCACCGCCACCAATTCCGCGGCCGGGGTGCGTCAGTTCTTCCGCGCGCTGCCCGCCGCCAAGCGTCCGCGCATCATCGCCGTGGACGCCATCCCGGACACCGTGGGCGACAGCTGGACCGAGCCCGACGCGTCGATCGACGACATCGCGTACCTGCAGTACACGTCCGGGTCCACGCGGACGCCCGCCGGTGTGGAGATCACGCACCGCGCCGTCGGCGTCAACGCCCTGCAGATGGTCGACGCCATCGAGCTCAACGAGGACTCGCGCGGCGTCACCTGGCTGCCGCTCTTCCACGACATGGGCCTGCTCACGGTGATCCTGCCCGCGCTGGGCGGCAAGTACATCACCATCATGAGCCCGCGCGCGTTCGTGCAGCGGCCGTGGCGCTGGATCAAGGAGCTCGCTGCGGTGTCGGACGGCGCGGGCACCTTCGCCGCGGCGCCGAACTTCGCGTTCGAGCACGCCGCGCAGCGCGGACTGCCCAAGAACGGCAACACGCTCGACCTGTCCAACGTCATCGGCCTGATCAACGGCAGCGAGCCGGTCACCACCACGTCGATGAAGAAGTTCAACGACGCCTTCGCGCCGTACGGGCTGCCCAAGACCGCCATCAAGCCGTCCTACGGCATGGCCGAGGCCACCCTGTTCGTGTCCTCGACCAAGCATTCGGACGAAGCCAAGGTCATCCACGTCGACCGCACCGAGCTCAACGCCGGCCGCATCGTCCGCGTGGACGAGTCGGCCCCCAACGCCATTCCGCAGGTATCCTGCGGCTACGTCGCGCGGAGCCAGTGGGCCGCGATCGTCGACGCCGACGCCGCCGCCGAGGTGGCCGACGGTCACGTCGGTGAGATCTGGCTGCACGGGGAGAACATCGGACGCGGGTACTGGGGCCGGAGCAAGGAGACGTCGGAGACGTTCCACAACAAGCTCGTCTCCCGGCTCTCCGAGGGCAGCCACGCCGACGGCGTCGCCGAGGACGCGAACTGGATGCGGACCGGCGACTACGGCGTCTACGTGGACGGCGAGCTCTACATCACCGGTCGCGTGAAGGACCTGGTGATCGTCGACGGTCGCAATCACTACCCGCAGGACCTCGAGTACTCGGCCCAGGAGTCGAGCTCGGCCCTGCGTCCGGGCTTCGTCGCGGCGTTCGCCGTGCCGGCGAACCAGCTCCCCGACGTCGTCTTCGAGTTCGGCGCGGGTGGTCTGAGCCGCGATCCGGGCGATGCGTCCGAGCAGCTCGTCACGTCGCCGAGCGTGCGCCGGGTGCCGGCAAGGCCGACCCGCAGCCGATCGCCGACACCGTGCGGGCCGCGATCTCCGCTCGCCACGGCGTCACCGCACGCGACGTGCTGCTGGTGCCCGCGGGGTCGATTCCGCGCACCTCCAGCGGCAAGATCGCCCGTCGCGCCTGCAAGGCGGCGTACATCGAGGGGACGCTGCGCGGTGGATACCAGCAGACCGCGTTCCCCGACGCCCCCGAGGCAGACGCACTGTGAGTCGCAGTGATGTTGGGAGGGAGGACGCACGTGATGATCGAGCCGCCTCGACTGGTTCGGAACGAAGTGGCTGCAATGGTCGATCGCGGAACCGCAAGCCTGCTTTCGACAATCGAGGCCGAATCCAATCGAGTGGAAAAATCGGCCGTCCGGAGACCGTGGTAGGAATGCGGCCGGCTATCGCACAATTGTTACGAACCGCCACGTTCGACGGCGACGTGCTTACTGCCTCCGCCGCGAATGTCGTGGTCGGGATCGACCGAGCATCGCCAGAGCCCGTCAGGGTCCGCCGGATCGACCGGACGCAAGAGGCCACCGCAAACGCCGCGTGACGTCGAAGTGTCCCTGCAGCGAGTGCGGTAGCGAATCACCCTGTCAGTATCCCGTGAGGGTGCTTATGAATAGTGTCCTTCGCCGGTTTCCCGCCTTTCCGAGGAACCTTCCCGCAGTCTCGTGTATCGCCCGTTCCACCCTTGCAAAGACACCGTACGGTGGAAGGAGAGGCCGCCCGTCCCGGTGCGGCGGCGAATCTCACGTGCGGGTCCGCCCGGGAAGGGGGCCGTGTGCTGCCGGACGATGGACGCCGTCCCCACGGCCCGGGCGAAAGCGTCGCGGACTCGAAACGAGCGGCGATCGACACCTCCGGGTCGGCGGTCGAGGCGGTTCTCGCCGAGGTGTGGTCGGTGCGTTCGGTCTACCAGCCGATCGTGGCTCTGAACACCGGTGAGGTGGTGGGCTTCGAAGCGCTGGCGCGGTGGCCCACCGTGCCCGACGTGGACGTCGGCCAGGTGTTCTCCTCCGCCGCGGCCCGCGGCGTTCTTCCAGAACTCGACTGGGCGTGCCGGCTTGCCGCCCTCGCCGGCGCCGCCGACGCCGGTCTGACGACGGCGCACAGTGTGTTCGTCAACGTCGAGCCACACAACGGCCCCCTCATCCCCGACTACGCCCGCAGAACACTCGACGGCTTCGAATGGCCGATCAACGTGGTGATCGAACTGACCGAGCGGGCGCTGCTTTCCGATCCCGCCACATTGCTTGCAGTGGTCGAGGCAGCCCGGCGACTCGGGTGCTCGGTCGCTCTCGACGACGTCGGATCCAACGACGCCACGGTGACCATGCTCGACTTCGTCGCCCCGGACATCATCAAACTCGACCGCGTGTTGGTGCAGTCCGACCCCGACCCCGGGCAGGTCCGCTTGATCGCCGCGGTGCTCGCGCACGCCGAATTCACCGGGGCGACCATCCTCGCCGAGGGCGTCGAGGACGCCGAACACCTCGCCCGCGCCCACGCGTTGGGCGCGACCCTCGGGCAGGGCTGGCTCCTGGGGAAGCCGGGCCCCCTCCCGCTTGTACCGACCCGGTTTTGGGGCACCGCGAAGCAGGTGGGCCGATCGGCACGGCCGAGCCGCCCAGCCTCGACACCGTTCCCCCTCCGGCCGGGCCGCCCGGCACCCGACGTGGCCGTCCCGCAGGTGCCCTCGGATCTGCTCGACGGCATCGGCCCGGTAACGGCGCGGAAAGCGTTCGTGCTCACCCTGGCGCGGCACCTCGAGGACCATGCACGTGTCGCATCCGAACCCCTGGTGGTTCTGTCGGCTATCCAGCGCGCCCGATGGTTCTCGCCGGAGGTGGTCGCTCGCTACGGCGAGCTGGCGGCGAAACATCCCTTCGTCGCCGCCCTCGCAGTGGGGCTCGAGGACGAGCCGGCGCCGGGAGTGCGCAGCGCAGCCCTCGACCCCACCGAGCGTTTCGCGAACGAATGGACCGTCACCGTGGTCGGGCGCCATTACTTCGCAGCGCTGATCGCCCGCGACCTCGGGGACGTCGGTGTCGACGACGACGACCGTCGCTTCGACTTCGTTCTCACCCACGACCGGGCAACGGTGGTCGCCGCGGCACGATCGATGATGAAGCGGGTCCTTCCGCACACTCGACGGAATTTGTGAGCCGACATCGATGCCGATCTCACTCGTGCACCGCTGCCGTTGTCGACCATCTCTGCGGGCCACACCTCTCGGAGCTGCATTCAACGCCATCGAACTGCCGGTGTGTGTAGTCACTGCTCGGTCTCGACTCCGACTGGCAAGAAGGGAGTCGTCGATATGACCGAGGCGCAGGTCGTCTTGTCCGTTGTCGCCGTGTTCAGCGTGTCGATGGTGGCCGCGACGGGCGCCGGTCTACCTCGGTTCGCCGACCGGCCCGCTGCACGCGTGATCACCTGGTCGGGGATATCCGGGAGCCTGGTGGGATTGTGTCTGTATGTCGGCTACGTGTGGGGTTTGCTGGGCGAAACGGAACCATCGAGCGAAGAGCGTCTGCCTGTGTTGCTGGCCGTCGTCTGCACCGTCGGCGCCGTCGCCGTCGCGGTGGCGATTCCGGTAGTCCTGCGGCCCGGTCGCTCCTGCGGCACCACGAGATTCGAGCCACGGCCCAACCGGGACCGATTCGACCGTCCCGAGCACGACGAGCATTACTGATCGACTGTTTCGGCCGCCACCGGGGTCGACGACCGCGCCGCGTCGAGCGTCCGTCAGCCTGCAGCTTCACCCTTGATGGAAACGTGATTTCAGCGTGTCCCAAGCGTGATTTGCCGGGCGGTGGGCCCGCGACATCGGCGCGGCATCGTGGCCTGTGATTCTCTGCGGCGGACAGCTGCCGCATCTGCGCATCGAATCGAGGAACACCCCCATGGTTGCGAGGCACGACCCGCTCGAAAAGACGAGAATGTTCTACGAGGTCACGGCCGACATTGCCGTCGAGACCTACACCGCTCGCTTCGCCGTGCTGCGCGTGGGTGGGGCACTCGAAAGGCGCGATCTACTCCGCCTCGGCGTCGAACTGGATGTGCTGCGGTCCATCGACACTGTCGTCCTGGATTTGACGGCCTTGACCGCGGCGCACCTAACAGTTCTCGACGCCCTCACCGAGTTCGCCGACGGCGGCGACGTTCGCGTTCTCCCGCCGGCCGAGCCCCTGCGCGGTGCCGTCGAGTCGCGTGTACGGCGTGATGCTCGGCCTGTCCACGGAGTGCCGGACTCGAACGGCCGAACCCCCCACGCCGCAGCGTGAACGCCCATCCAGCTGAGAGGATCGGGCTACCCGCCGACGGGGAGCCACTCGACTCGGTGACCTCCACGCAGGACATCGGAAAACACGGGCCCGCGGGTGAGCCCGCGACTCTCAAGGAGCATTACGCCGACGGTCACCGGATGGTGACGGTGCATGGGGATCTCGACCTCGACACCTCCGACGCACTGTTTCGCCGCATCGTTCCGATCTCGGCGTCCGATGCCGTCGTGGTGGACTTGCGTGGGGTGACATTCATGTCGACGGCTGCGGTGTCGGCTCTACTGCGCGCTTACACGCACCGCGAACGAGCAGGAGCGCCCCCACTGACCGTCCTCGCCGCCGACAGTGCCGCTTTGCGACCGTTGGACATCGCCGGGGTCACCGACGTCCTGCACGTGGTCCGACGCGGCGCCGACCCGAGATAGGACCGACTCGACACCCGACCGCCCGCCGGGCGGCGCCGACCCGCTCAGCGGACGGTCATCAGTCGAATCGACTCCCCGTCGAGTGCGAAGGTGAACGTCCGCAGCCCGGTTCCACCGCGCCGATCCTCGGCTACCACCACGGTGAAGGTGTCGTCCCCCTCGACAGACAGAGCGGACAATCGAACGCCTGCCCCGATCAACACTGAGCTCGACCATGCAGCGATAGCACTTCGCCCACGGTGCATGCGCCCCCGGTCGTCGACCGCACCGCCGCCGTCGAACGCCTCCAGCAGTGCCTCCGCATCGCCGGCGTTGACAGCGTCGATCAGACGTCGGACGGGCGAAGGTCGAATCATCACCGTCGTTATTGTCCTTTCAGGCAACGTCGTCGGCCCGGTCGGGGCGGGGATCGAGTGGCAGCAGCATCCGTATCGGGTTCCGAGCGTCGGGACGCTACACCGGAGTCGGGCTGTCGGCTTGGACCGGTGGACGGACGACGATGACGACGACGAGGGCGGTCAAGAAGACTGCGGTCAGGGCGAACGGGATCGGAAGGACCGGGTCGAGCAGCACCAGTGCGGCGCCAGCGGGTACGGCGATGTTGACGACGCGGTCGGCGTTCGCGCGCAGTGCGATCCACCAGATGCCGGCGACGAAGACGGCGATGGGAACGGTGACGGTGAACGAAGCCTGCGAGGAGGACAGCGCGCTGTGCTGGGTGAGCGCGTCGATTTCCACCTCGATACCGGCCGAGAAGGCGCCGGCGGCGGCGAAGACGAAGTAGTGTACGTATCCGTAGCGAAGCGTGCTCCCCAGTGAGCCGATGGTGCGGTGGTGTGGTGGCCAGAAGTAGATCCACCACAGGGCCGCGGTGGCGACGAAGGTGAGGACTGCGATCGAGAGAAGCGGCAGGAGTTCCTGATCGTTGTGCACCGCCTCGATGATGGCGTTGGAGGAGGCCAGGAGGCTTTCGCCGAGCAGGATCAGTGTGAACAGCCCGTAGCGCTCGGTGATGTGGTGCGGGTGCCATGGTGTGTTGCCCGCGCGTTCGGCGATCGCCGGTACGGCCAGTTCGGCTCCGACGAGGATCACGAAGCCGACCGTCGAGGGGATGCCGGTCGGAACGAGCAGCCACAGCAGCCACAGCACTTGGGTGAGGGCGATACCGGCGGCGTAGAGCTGGGTGGTCCGTCGGGCTTCCCCGGCCGACCGCGACGCTCGGAGCCATTGAGCGATCATGGCAATTCGCATGATCGCGTAGCCGACGACGACGAGTTCGAACGAGCTGTCGACGAACGCCGACTCGATGCCTGCGGCGAGCACCAGCACTCCGGCCATCTGCACGAACGTCAGGACCCGGTAGAGCCAGTCGTCGGTTCCGAACGATGTCGCGAACCAGGTGAAGTTCATCCACGCCCACCAGATGGCGAAGAAGACCGATGCGTACGACGTGATGGCGTGGAGGATGTGGTTCTCGGTGAGCGCATGGTGCAGTTGCACCGCGGCGATGCTCACCGCCACGACGAAGACGAGGTCGAAGAACAGTTCCAGGGTGCTGGCGGCCCGTCCCGGTTCGTCCGGGTCCCGTGGACGCATGACGCTCAAATGGAAGCGTGGGTACATCGCAGCCCCCCTGATCGGTTGACGTCCGGGCACGTGAATCCGGTACGTGCCCGGCGTCTTTCGTGTGTGGTCACTATGCGCGACGGCGTGGCCCGGCGCCCCCTGTCGCGCACGACGAGACGCCTCCCAGTGACCGGCCGGAGCGCCCATCCCGTGTCGGGACGAGCGCTTCGGCGGGCACGACACGCTATGAGCTGCGCGGCGCGCAGCTTCGAAAAAGCTGGTCAGCGGGTGGTGTAGCCGCCGTTGGCGAAGATGGTCTGACCGGTGATCCACCATCCGGAGTCGACGAGGAATTCGACGATGGGGGCGATGTCCTCGATCTTGGTCAGTTGGTTGCCCATGGCCTGACTCTTGTGGAACGCCACCCGCTCGTCGGTTTCCTGACCGTAGAAGAACGGGGTGTCCATCGGGCCCGGCGCGACGGCGTTGACCGAGATGAGGCGGTCGGCGAGTTCCTTCGCCGCGGCGCGGGTGTAGTGCTCGACAGGTGCCTTGCCGCCGGCGTAGGTGGAGTATCCGTCGGTGAACGCGGCCAGCAGTGCGGTGACGATGGTGACGATCTTGCCGCCGTCCGCAAGTGTGCGACCTGCCTCCTTGATGAAGAAGTACGCCGCTTTGGCGTTGATGTCGGCCATCGAATCGTATTCGGCTTCGGTGGTGTCGAGAATCGGCTTGCGCAGCACCTTCCCCGCGGTGTTGACGGCGATGTCGAGTCCGCCGAGCTCACGCACCGCGGCGTCGAACACCTCGGTCACCGTCGCCGGGTCGGTCAGATCGCCCTGGAGGGCGACGGCCCTGACACCGTGTTCGCGGATCTCGGCGACCGTCTGTTCGGCGGCGGCGGCGGTGGCGTCGCTGTTGTAGTGCACGGCGACGTTCGCTCCGCGTCCGGCGAGGGTGCGGCTGATCAGCCCGCCCAGGTTCTTCGCTCCGCCGGCGATGATCACGTTCTTGCCCTGCAGCGTCATGTCACGTCCTTGTTGCTCGGTGGTCTCGTACGGCCACCAACGTAAGAACTCCAATCACAACTTACAATCAACAATAATCGGTCTATCTACAGGCACTACTTGTGATCACAGATGAGCGGTGGCATCCTGCACGCATGGATTCGGGTACGCCCTCCGTCAATCTGACTCGGCTCGCCCACTTCGTTGCCGTGGCGGAATCGGGCAGCATGACCGCCGCCGCCGCCGACCTGCACCTGACGCAGCAGGCCGTGAGCAGCTCGATCCGCCAACTCGAACGTGAACTCGGTGTCCCGGTGTTCACCAGGGCGGGTCGCCGCGTCGAGCTCACCCCGGCAGGGCGGACACTGCAGCGCGGTGCGGCGGCCGTTCTGGCGGCCGCCCGCGAACTGGCGCGTTCCGCCGTCGCCGCCGGCTCGGAGCCTCGGCGCCCGTTCGTCGTCGCCCACACTCCCGCCATCACCGCCGACGAAGTATTCCTGGCGATGGCACCGGTACGGTCGGCGTACCCCGACCTCCCGATCGAGGTCCACCAGGCGTATCCGGCTCCCATGACCGACGGGGTGCTTCGCGGGTCGTACGACCTCGGGCTGCGCCGCGGTGTCGTCCCCCCGGCGCCTTTGGCCGGAGCTGTCATCTCCTACGACCCGCTGCATGCCGCCCTCGCCGCCGACCATCCCCTCGCCCACCGAGCGGAGGTGACCATTGCGGAACTGACCCGGTACCCCTTGACCGTCTGGGCGCCGCCGGGATCGTCGTTCTACACCGACTACCTGCTCTCGGTGTGCCGGCGCGCCGGCTCCGAACCCCACACCCGCGTCAACAGCACCCAGGGAACGACCCCCGCCACAGCCGTCGTCGGCACCACCAGCTTCGCGTTCGTCACCCAAGCACCCGGCCCGGCCGTCGGCGACCACGTCCGCATCGTCCCCATCACCGACGCACCGCAAGCGCCGGTACAAGCGCTGTGGCTCGCCCACACCACCTCCGCACCCCGAAGCGCCCTACTCGACGCCGGCAACGCGCAAACGCAGAACCCGACCGACAGGTAGACGGCGCAGGTCCTCGCCCCGCTTCGGCGAGGAGCCGCAGACGACTACGCCAACTACACAGCGACCCGGAGCCACCCGTTGGTCGAGCGCCGAACAACGGTCCAGAGAATCCGGGCGGCGTCGCCCGTCTCGGACCCACCGCAGGCGGGTACAGGAACGCTCAGGTGCTCCGCTGCACCTGAACAGCGGCGGGGGCTCGTCGAAACCTCCGGCGACCCCCGTCGCCCACTGCGTCCGAGGCGGACGATCACCGGCAATGCCGGACAGGACCGCTCGGTCGCACCCGTGATGGAATGACCGAATGAGTACACCTGTCGACCGAGGGTCTGTCGATCTGCATATCGGCGGTGTCGTCCGTGAAATCGCCCGGCTCGGCGACGGCGACGACCACGTCGCCGAACTGCTCGATCGACTGGTCCGTGAGACGGTCTCGTGTGTCGATGCCGCCGACCAGTGCGGCATTGCTGTCGCCTTCGACGGGAGAACGTTCACCGCTGCCGCCTCGGACCCTTCAATCGAGCCGATCAACACCGAGCAATTCGACACGAACGGGGGTCCGTGCCTGCACGCTGCCCGTACCGGGCGCGTCACCGAAGCGGATTGCACCCGTGTGGACGAGCGGTGGCCAGAGTTCGGCGCCGCCGCTCGCGAAATCGGAGTGCGCTCGATGCTCTGTGCCCCCATTCACGTCGGCGAGATTCCCGTCGGCTCGCTGACGCTGTTCTCCCTCGATGCCGAATTGCGCGCGCAGAACGAGGGGCAAGTGCTCGACTTGCTGGCGAACGCGGTGGGCGACGCCCTCGACCGACAGCGCCGACGCAGAACCCTCGAAGAGACGATCGCCGGTCTCCACGAAGCAATGAACCACCGCGCCCCCATCGAGCAGGCCAAAGGCATCCTGATGGCCCTGCGCTCGATCGACGCCGACGCAGCGTTCGCTGCACTGTCCACCGAATCGCAACGCACCAACCGCAAACTACGGACGGTGGCGGCGGAGTTCGTGCACGCCGTCAGCGTCGCCGCATCACCATCCAGCGCCCCCGTCGACGCACCGTCGAGCCAACCGGACCGGTGACACCCCGCATGGGCGCGGTGGCTCGCGGCAGGCAACGACGCAGCAACATCAGTGCTGTGGCGGGGACAGCCGGTGTCCTCGCGGTCGTCGTCTTCGTCATCGCGCTCGGGTATTCGACGCAGTCCCCGCGCGTGCCGAGCTCCGGGTCGGCTGCTGTTGATCAAGCCGAGATCGACGCTGTGCTGCGCCGCTATTTCGATGCCGTGAACGCCGGCGACGTGCAAGAACTGAACGACGCGTCCTGCGCCGGCGCGTCCTGCGCTTGGCGGCCCCTCCTGTCTTGCCGACTGTCGTTCGAGACATCGGCGTCGCGAACATCTCGGGGGATTTCGCAACCGTTCCGGTGTCATTGTCGATCGCAGACGGGGGCCCACCCTCCGCGCCGTCGACCGTCGCCGTCGGTGTCGTCAGGGAAGACGGGTTGTGGAAGTTCTGCATGGTCGAGCGACCGACAAGGCACTGATCGCACGCGGCCGACGACGCCGTAGCAGCTGTCCCTCAAAGGGCGGCGTTGCCGATGAACGGCCCAAACGGGACGATTTGTCGGGGCAACCCATCGGGTTGTCGCGATGACTGAAAAATGGAGCTTCGACGAACAATCCGTAGAATTGGATGTACGGCGTCGGGTCGGGTCGTTTCGACGAAAGGCTCATATGGTCACAAAATTGCGTGTGGAAACGCTCGACGACTTCACCGGTGAAGCGGCGGATCGCACCGTGGTATTCGGGTTCGGTGACCGCTGGTTCGAACTCGACCTCACCGAGGCGAACGCCGCCCACATCGAAGGACTCCTGGCCGACTGGGTCGATCGCGCGCGGGAAGTGTCGACGGAACGGCGTCCTGCCTCTCGGACCGTCGAGAGTCGTCTTCGTAGCGCGGAAATCCGGGTGTGGGCCAGAAATCATGGGTGGGACCTCGCAGCGCACGGACGACTACCCACCGACGCAGTCGAGGCGTTCGACAACAGGTGACGACCGGGCCCGTTGTCTGGCCGGCCTCGAGGTGCTGCCTGCCGCCGCGGCACCCGACCTCTCGTTCCTGACGCGGCGGGAGTGGGCGGCGCCCACGTGGAGGGCAGCGGCTCACACCGGGCGGGTTCCGAGCACCTACCGACGGTACTGCCGGGTGAGGCGGCGGACCGGTCGGGCAGGAGTGCGTGAGGCGCTGCCACAATTCCCACCGATACGATCGCTTGCGCCGAGCAGTCGTTCGGCGCTGCCGAATGCCTCCCCTAGCATGCGGGAGGCGGCGAGGTCGCAGGTGAGCGAGATAGTGCCACTTGCATGATCGCGGCTTTCACCATAGTTTCCTCGAATTCGTCCTCGGGATCGGACAGTGCGGTGATTGCGCCGCCGCTGCCCAAGCGCACACCGTCGGCATTGGCCACCATCGTGCGGATGACGATGGAGAGGTCGGCGCTGCCATCGAGCGACAGGTAGCCGATGCAACCCGAGTACACCCCGCGTGGACCGCCTTCGAGTCGGTCGATGATCTCCATCGTGCGGATCTTGGGTGCGCCGGTCATCGAGCCGCCGGGGAACGACGCTCGGATGCATTCGATTGTCGAGGCCCCGCCGAGGGTGCCGCGCACCGTCGAGACGAGCTGGTGCACCGTTGCGAAGGTTTCGACCCCGAACAAGGTCGGGACGTGAACGCTGCCCGGTTCACACACCCGAGACAGGTCGTTGCGTACCAGGTCCACGATCATGAGGTTTTCGGCGCGGTCTTTCTCCGAGGTGCGTAAGTCGTGTCGCAGCGCAGCGTCGGCGTCGGTGTCTCGGCCGCGCGGGCGGGTACCTTTGATCGGCTTGGATTCGACGTCGCCGTTGCCGTCGATGCGTAGGAACCGCTCGGGAGAGAGACTGACGACGGAGAGCCCGGCGAACTCGAGCAACGACGCGTACGGCACCGGACTGAGGTGGCGGAGGCGCGTAAAAGTCTCCAGTGCGTCGAGGGTGTCGGTGGTGCTGACAAGGTTGGTCAAGCACACCTCGTACGTTTCGCCCGCACCAATTTGCTCGAGGCACTCGCGTACGAGCGTCACATAGGAGGCGTGGCTGTGACGCAGTGTCAGCGCAGTCTCGGAAGGGCGGGTGGTGATGGGTGACGGATTGCGATCTCCGTCGGCGCCGGCTGGTAGAGACTCGAGTGTTGCTGCGGTGTCGTCGAGCCACCGCTGCGATCCGGCGTCACCGACAGTTTCGCTCAGGCACAACGCGAATGCCCTGCCTCCGTCGTGGTCGAGGACCACGGCTCGGTCTGCGAACACCAAGGCCGCGTCAGGATCCGGGGACGAGTGGGCGGCGACACCCCCGGTTTCCGCTTTCAGCTCGTACCCCAGGTAGCCGACGTATCCGAGGTGGAAATCGAAGGGCAGTTCAGGGTCCGGGTCCACCACGCGTTGGCGTAGCGCGGTGTCGAGATAGTCGAAAAAGGGGGAGACGATGTCCTGCGATGTGCCGTCGCTGCGGCGGATGTGCACGGTGGTGGAGTCGAGGTCGTAAGTCACGTACTCCGCACGCGGACCGCGGCAGTCGCCGATGATCGTGAACCGGGAGTCGGTCTTGGCGGTGCCGTCGAGCCAGAAGCGGCCGGTGTCACCGCCGGTGACCGCGTCGTACACCGTTCTCGGATCGGGGGCGGCGGCCACCTCACGGAACTCCACGAGGAACTTCGGCGTCGGCCGGGAGCGTCCGCGAACCGTGACGGGGCGAGACTGCGTCGCCGACCGGGTCGACCGCCCGACCGACTCGTCGCGGAAATTGCTCAACAACCGATATCCGCCGGCAGATGCGATGGACTCAGGGTGAAACTGCACGCCCCAGCGCGGTCGCGACACGTGCTCGATGGCCATTGGAATGCCGTCGTCGGTCCATGCTGTCACCGTCAGCTCCTCGGGCACCTCGGTGACGGCGAGCGAGTGGTAACGCACAACCGGCAGCGGCTGATCGAGTCCTGCGAACAAGCCGACGCCGGTGTGACGGATACGTGACAGACGCCCGTGCATCGGTACCTCGGCGCGAGCGACGCGGCCTCCGTGCGCCGCAGCGAGCCCCTGATGCCCGAGGCACACGCCGAGCAACGGCACTGTCGTCTCGGCGAGCAGGCGGGTGCAGACGCCGAAGTCGTCGGGTCGAACCGGGTTACCGGGTCCGGGCGAGACGACGATGTTGTCGTACGCCGCCAGGTCGATCGACTCGTACGGCACATTGTTTCGAACGACCGCGGGGGTCTCACCATTGACCGCCGTCAGCAGGTCGAACAGGTTGTAGGTGAAAGAGTCGAAGTTGTCGACCAGAAGAGTGCGCGTCACCCTGCGCTCGGATCCGTCCGGTTCGTCGCCGGGTCCTTCCGGGCGATGGTCCGGGTGCGCACCACCACGAGGTAACCGGCGACCCAACCGGGGCGGCCACCTCTGGCTCCGGCCTGGCAGCACCGGAGCCTCGAGGCCGGGCTCCGAAACCCTGGCCTGCGCGCCCACCCGGAGTCGGTCGAGTCGAGCGCTCCGAACGGGGATGCCGATCGCGTCGAGGATGCTCTGCCGCATCGGGTTCTTCGGCTACACGAGCACTCGCCGATGGTGGTCTCCATTCTGTGATTGTTCACCACCGGTGAGCATTTCGAGCTTCGTGGGCGCCAGGTGTCCCGCGGGGTGATCGAGTCGAAATTCGCCTGGATGGCCGCTGCCCGGTCGGCGACGGGCCGGCATCCTGAGGGGTAGTTGCGTAGTGGTGCTCATGTCGTGGTTGGCCATCTTCGGGGTTCGAATTTGTGGGTGTTGGAGTTCGCGCGGTTGTCGTCTCGGACGGAGGTGCGGCCGCGTCACCGCGGGCCGGTGTTGACCAACTCGATCCGGCCGTCGTAGTGGTCGAGAAGTCTGGGGTCCATGATTCTGCGCCACAACGGCGGCACCCAGGCCAGGAGCACCATGGCTGCGTAGCCGGCGGGAAGTTGCGGCGCGTCCGGCATCGACCTCAACGTCTGGTACCGGCGCAGAGGATTGGCGTGATGGTCGCTGTGACGCTGCAGGTGGTACAGAAAGACATTGCTGAAGCGGTGGTTGCTGTTCCAGCTGTGCCGCGGGGCGACCTTCACCCAGGTGCCGTCAGGGCGACGCTCACGGAGCAGGCCGTAGTGCTCGAGGTAGTTCGCGGATTCGAGAAAGACGACCGCGAGTGCGGCCTGCAGGGCCAGCCAGGGCAACACTGCCGGACCGAACAGTGCGACCACGACGACGACCAGCACGACGCTGGGGACGAGCGAGACCAACACTCGATTGCCTCTGTGCATCGGTCCGTGACCGCGACGCCGAAGGCGGGCGGCTTCGTAGTCCCACGCTCCACGTGCTCCGCCGACAATCGAGCGCGGCAGAAAGGCCCAGAACGATTCGCCGAAGCGGGACGACGCCGCATCCTGCGGTGTCGCGACGTGGAGATGGTGACCGTGATTGTGCTCGATGTAGAAATGCCCGTAGAAGGACGGTCCCAGCGCGATCAACGCGAATGCACGCTCGTGCGACGTGCGCTTGTGCCCCAACTCGTGGGCGGCGTTGATGCCGATGCCGGACACGACGCCGACCGACAACGCCAACCCGATGCGCTCCGGGGTGCCCATCGCGGCATGCGTCCACGCCCAACACGCGAACACCACGGCGCCGTACTGCAACGGCAGATACAGGTACGTACACCACCGATACCAGCGGTCGCGTTCGAGCTCACGCATCATCGAGTCCGGTGGGTTGCGATCATCGGTGCCCGCGACCACATCGACGAGCGGCAACACCACGACCACGAGGAGCATGCCGGTCGCCCAGAACAGACCAGGACCGACAGTCGCCACCAAAGCAGCGCCGATGAACGGCGACAACGGCACGAGAAGGGCACACGGCCACAGCAGTCGGTTGGGGTCGGTCCGGTTCACCAACGAATCATCGTGCACGAACGCCCGGCTCACGCACTTTGTGACGTGTAACAACGCTCACAACCCTTGTTGGATCCCTCCGACCGGGTCATCTCCACTTGAGTTCGCACCTCGAGAGCGTTTCGAGAGTATGGCGGCGCCATAGGATCGTGGTCGAAAGGCTTTCCTGCTCGCGCCTCGTCCTCACGTCGGTGCATCGCCGAATCTGGTGTGAGTTCAGCTGTATTCCCTGTCGCGGAGGCGGGAGTCCCGACGTCGGTTTGCGTCGAATGTGTTCGCTGTAAGTGAACGAGCGTCGCGGTCGCGGCTTCCCGGAACGGTCAACGGTTTGTAATCGCCCCGATAGCGCTGGTCAACTCGGCGGCGGCGCGGCGCAGATGCAGCACCGTGGTCGCGTCGGGCCTGACTTCCCCTGGCGTCGGCGGACCCTGCTGAACGGTCCGCAGGAAACGAACCATGCTCTCGACGGTGTCGGCGAGGGCTGCGGCAAGCACCCGGTATCCCAGATCCGGATCCTCGCAGGTGCATTCGCTCAGTTCGAGAATCTCGTACAGGTCGGCGAACACCGCTTTGGCCTCGCGCGCCGCGTCGTCGAAGGTGCGGCCCGCCGAGCCGTACCAGAGTTCGGTGGCGCTGACGAGGTGATGGCGCGCCGAGTCGAGCGGTCGAGCCAGGTCGGGAGTCGGGTCGGGACCGAAGTCGGCGGTATGTCGAATCAAACGCAGTCCGAACACCAGGGTCTGCAGGTCGACCGGAGCAAAGTGGTCCCACCGTACGGACATGATCGCCGCCGTCGAGGCTGCGGTCGACGCAGTACCGCAGCGGCCCGGACGCGTATGGCGACTGTGCATCGGCGCAGGCCTCCGTTTCTGTCGTGCGGTCATCGGATGCAGTTCGACGCAGGACGTCCGCGACTTGCCTTGTCTCTTCGTCTCGTCATGGTCAGGCGGTCCACAGGTCAACGCAGGGGACCTCCGGCTTCAGTCCTCGGGCGGTGTACCGCGCCGAGGTGACTCGGCGTGGGGTCACGCGGCGTGGGGTCACGCGGCGTGGGGTCACGCGGCGACGTGGTGTCCGAACAGGTAGCGGCGGTGATCGTCGCAACCGCGCGATGCGGGGTATACAGGCCAGTCTGATGCTGCCGCTTTTCGCATTCAACGAAACCGAAGGGGTCTCCGGTACGGCGCTAATCTGGACGACGGTACAGCTTTGACGCTCAACCGTCTGCGGCGGTCGAGCCGACGCCGTCGAGCGTGACCTACATTCTCGTCGGATTGTTGCTCGGTGCAGCCCTCGGCGCGCCAGCCGCGCGCCTCTACGACCGCAAGGGGCTCCACCGAACAACTCGCTCCTGATAGCTGAGATGCGGTCGACCCGGTACCTGTCTTAACCAGGCGTCGCCGCCGGCGCCGCGGGATGCCCGACATACTCCGCCGTTACCAGCTTCGGCGGTGCCGCCGAGCGCTCCGTCTGTTGCGGAGCCACGGCCACCAGGCGCAGCCCGTCGACGCCCTGCAGGGCCATGAACTCGGCCGGTGGCGTCTATCAACTCAGCAGAAGGACGTTCCGTTGTGCGGCTAGTTCTTCGTCGCTGGGCGTATGGCCGGTGGGGATGCGTAGGGCGATGTGGGCGGGAGTGATGCCGGCGGCGAAAGCAGCGCGGAACAAGTTGCCCACTTCGGTGGGATCCTCGACCAGGGTGACGTTCACCGTGCTGCGCTCACCGGCGTAGAGCAGCTGCGCGGGTGCGCCGCCGCGAAAGTTGACCCTCCATGGCGCGTCGGTGAAAACCAGGCGGTGATGGTCGATCTCGTGCACGCCCACGGGCACGGTGGAGCGGCGCTCGGTGCGCCGCCCGGTGACGGTGAGCACCGCTACCGGTAGGTGTCGCCCCAACCGACTGGGAGCGAGTCGGCGCACGAGGGGATTTGCGACACGGTCGACGAGCCACTTGGGTGGGCGACGGTCCTGCAGTGCGTGACTCATAGGTGCTCCATATCGACGTCGGGGGTGTTCCGACTCTGGCCAACACGTCAGCGCATCCGGCGTCAGCCGCTGGCCGGGGTCAGATGGGTGAGACCACCAGAAGGTGCGCCCAGTACGACGCGGCGTGCTCACCGATATACGGCAACAAGGTGTCGAACAGGATGTAGGACATGGCACGGGCCTCCAGGGAAATCGGCGCGCCGGGGGTCTCGTCCCCCGACGTCGCGTCCTGCGTGCCACCTTACGGTCGACGACGAAACCAGGCGCCTGCTTCGCCGAACGGCGACTGCGCCTTCGGCCGACGGTCGGTCGTTGCCGGCCTTCCTGCTCGCTCCCGACACGAACGGCGGCTACACCGCGCCGCGGTGTAGCCGGTGCCGACGCCGTGCGATCCGGGCCTGTTCGGGCCCGGCCGATCAGTGCTCGGTGAACACCCTCCGCAGACCGACGAAGCGCACCACCGTGGCCATGAGGTTCGCGGCAACGAGGACGGCCACCTCCACAGCACGTGACGGGTCGAGCACCCACCCGTGCAGAGCAACCAGTGAGCCGCTGGTCACCGCCAGGCCGAGCGCGAACACGACGAGCCCCTGGGCGTAGTGGCGGACGATGCCGCCGGTCCCCCGTATTCCGAAGGTGAATCGCCGATTGGCCGCGGTGTTCGCGAGCGCGGAAAGCAGGAGCGCGAGCACGTTCGCTACCTGAGACGACATGACGGTGCGGAACGCGACGAACAGCACCAGGTACGCCACTGCACTCGCGCCACCGACGAGGTAGAACCGGAACAGCACGCTGCGGTACCAGGGGCCGGTCACCGATCTCCCACTGATCGCGACTCGTCGACGAGGGGTCCGGTCAGCGCGGCCACGGAGCGGGCGAATTCGCTGTCCGGGCGGCACAGTCGTGCAATCGGGGCGAGATCGTCGAGTTCGTCGGCGTCGCGCAGAGTCGGTGCGTCGCCGACGACGAGTCCGGCTCGCTGCAAGGCGTTCTCGGTGTCGTCTCCGGTCCGGTCGGTGGACATCTGCACAGCTCGCAACGCGCGTGCTCGGGATGCGTCGTGCAGTCCGAGCACCCACCACCCCCCGTCCTCGGCGCGGCCCAGAACTGCGGACGACGGTGCCAGCGCTTCGCCGACGCCGGCCAACATCGCCGACTGAACCTGCGGGGTGTCCATACCGATCTGCACGACGGGGCCGGACCCGGCGGCGTCGTGGTGCGCATGGATCAGCCGTTCCGCGAAGTCGTCCCCGCGCTGATCGACGACATGGAAGTCGGCCAGCGACTTCCTGATGTCCCGGCTGCGTACGGCGTCGTCGAGGTTGCCGGTCATCGCGACGACCTTACGAGCGAACGGGGCCTGCCGCGCCGCTGCCAGTGTGTCGAGCAGAGCGGCCGCCGCGACGGATGCGGCGTCCACGGCGGTCATCGACGCCATCAGCCGAGTCTTGGCGAAACCCGGGACCGGCGCTTTCGCGATGACGAGCAGCGTCGCGTCGATCACGGGATCACCTTCGCGAAGTCGTAGACGGCGACGACGGTGCCGCGGACGGACCCCGACACCTTCGACACGCCCCCGGTCCGAGGACGGTAGGTGATGTCGCGTTCCGCGATCACCCACCCCGCGCGAGCAGCAAGGACCAGCAGCTGCAGCGGATAGCCGGAACGTCGGTCGCGAATGTCGAGGGCGAGCAGATCGTCGCGGCGGGCCACCCGAACAGCGCCGATGTCGTGGACATCGATGTGCAGTCGCGAGCGCAGACGCCGAGCGATCACCGCATTGCCCAGGCGGGCGTGCCAGGGCCACCCGCTGCGGTGCACCGGGCGGCGCCGCCCGACCACGAGCTGCGCGGCACCCAGCGCCGCCACGAGGTCGGGCAGTTCCGCCGGGTCCATCGACCCGTCCCCGTCCATGACGGCCACGACCGTCGTTCGCGCGGCGGTGACGCCGGCGTGCACGGCGGAGCCGTACCCGGGCACCGCCTCCGCGACCACGTCGGCCCCGTGTGCGCGGGCCACGTCTGCGGTGCCGTCGGTGGAACCGTTGTCGACCACCAATCGGTGATAGCCGTCGGGCACGGCGCCGAGAACACCCGGTAGGGACTGCGCTTCGTTGCGGCACGGGAACACGACGGTGACATCGGACGGATCGGTCATCGTCACACCACCGGAGCCGAGCCGTCGGACGCCGCACGGAGCGGGGCGAAGGCGAAACGCGTCAGCCCCTCCTCTGGACCGATGGCGGCTCGGAAACCGAGAACGTCGTCGGCCAGGTCGGCGCCGGCCACGATGTGGCGCACGTCCCCGGGCCGGAACTGTCCGGTCACCTTCGGTTCGATGCCCCCGCCGTGCGCGCGGCAGAGGATACGAGCCACGTCGCCGATCGAGACCGGGTGTCCCGAACAGACGTTGCAGGCCACGAACCCCTCGCCGGCCCTGTCGAGTGCGGCGACGTTGGCGGCGGCGACGTCTCGGACATCGACGAAATCGCGCATCTGCGCTCCGTCCTCGTACACGGTCGGCGGCTCTCCGGATTCGAGCGAGGACCGGAACATCGCTGCCACCCCCGAATACGGTGTGTCGCGGGGCATTCGGTCGCCGTAGACGTTGTGGTAGCGCAGCGCCGTGACCGTTCCACCCGTCGCCAGGGACCAGGCGAGGGCGTAGTTCTCCTGCGCGAGTTTGCTTGCTGCGTAGAGACTCCGGGGTTCGAGGGGCGCGCTCTCGTCGACGGTCTCCCACGTCACCTGCTCGCCGCCCTCCGGACATGTCGCGTCGAAGACGCCGTTGCGCAGATCGGACGGTTGCCGGTGCCGTGGTCGGACGATGCCGTGCGTCGGGCAGCGGTAGCGACCTTCCCCGTAGACGACCATGGACGAGGCCAGCACGAGTTTCCGGCACTGGGCTCGGGTCATGGCGGCGAGCACTTCGGCGGTGCCCAGATCGTTGTGGCTGGCGTAGGCGGGGGCATCGGCCATGCTCACACCGGCGCCGACGACGGCGGCCTGATGGCACACCGCGTCGACCCCCACCATGACCCCGTCCAGAGCGTCGGGGTCACGGACGTCGACCGTCGTGACCGTCGACGTCCGGCGCGGCGCCGAGCCGTGCGCCGAGGGCAGGAACGCATCGACCGCCGTGACGTCGTGCCCGGCGGCGAGAAGGGCCTCGTGGATGTGTTCACCGATGAAACCGGCTGCACCGGTCAGTAATACGTGCACTGTGTGCTCCTGTTCTCGTTCGGGGAAGCGGCGGCGCTGATCACCAGTTCGTGTACGTCAGATGGTTGATCGCCAAGCTCAGCGCAACCTGAGCCGTCAACCAGAACCGCACGGAACGGTCCCCGATCGAGACCGCGGCGACCGTCAGCCACACCTGGAACGGCAACCAAATACGCTCGGTCTCCGCCTTGCTCAGCCTGCTGAGATCGGCGAAGGCCACCGCCAGCAGTGCCGCAGCCACGAGCAGCGTCACCGGCTCGGCCCGTCGCAGGCGGGGCAGGGACACCACCCGCGACAGCGCCGCGGGCACCGCGAGCCCGACGGCGCACACCAGGGCTGCGATGTTGGCCCAACTCCAGTACTGGAACGGGCGTGCCGAGGCGATTCCCTGCCAGTACCGCTCCTGGACCGCCACGTACCCGTCGAACCACCAGAAACCCGCCGCGGTGAAGACGGCGGCGACGACGAGTGCGCCGCCGACTGCCGGTATCAGGGGGCGGACGCGGCGGGAGGCGATGAGAACCGCCAGAGCCGGTAGGGCCATCAAGGTGAGCCCGTAATTCAGATAGACCGAGAACCCGAGCAGGACACCCGCCGCGGCGGCCGCGGCATCGTGTCGCGGGCGTCGCCCGGTGGCTGCGACGGCGAGAAGCGCGACGCCCCAGGCAGAGACGCCCGTGAAGAACCCGTCCGCGGAGACACCGATCCAGATCGCACTCGGCGCAACCACGGTGAACGGGATCAGCCGCCGAGCACGATCGCGGCCAACGAGTGCGGCCACCGCGACGGCAGTGGCGACAGCAGCCGACGACCCGACGATCACGCACAACCACGCTGCCGCCGCGCCTCCCCCGAGTCCGAGACGGTCCAGCCACACGAACGTCAGAATCGCGCCGGGCGGGTGACCGGAGACGTGGGTGGCCCAGGAGTCGGACTGGCCGTCGACGATGCGGTCGGAGAAGCCGCGCAGCATCGCACCGATGTCGTCGATCCCACCGACCTCGGACAGGTACTCATCGCGGGAGGTCAGCCGGTCGACGAAGCCCCGCTGCCAGCCGTCCACCGCTGCGAGGCCGACGATCCAGACCAGGGACGCAGCCCAGGCCGACGCCATGAGCGGCCACCACGACAGACGCGACGCCACCGACGGACCGGCGATCACCACCAGAACGCCCACGACGACCGCGACCGGAGTCCCCGGCCCCACGTGCGCGCCCCACTGCCCGAAGAGCGGTGCCAACGCGGCGAAGTCGTCGAAGGTGAACCCCATCCCGTCGAGCAGCGGGGTGACGACCTCGTTGCGCCGTCGCGCCACCACGACCGCAGCGACGACCAACGCGGCGGCGAGGACGGCACCGATCAGCTCCGGAACGCGCGGAGTCCACCCCCGGCGCACTGCGAGACCGCGGCTCGACCGAGTACGGGTGTCGGCGTCCGTCACGCGATGGTTCCGCCGACCGCGTCGTGAGGAGGCTTGACGAACCGAACGAAGTGCCGCCGGGAGACCGACACGGATTCGCTGTACGCCAGTCCGGCCGCGGCAGCAAGGGGGATCAGCGATGCGGCGTCGATACGGGCCCAGTCGTACCACGGCCCCACCGAACCATGGCCTTCGATACGAAGGCACTCGGTGACCGAACCCGTTCCCGGGGAGTCGACTTCGACGAGCACGGAGCCACTGTCGCACGCGATCTCGTACGCCCGACCGATGACACGGCCGGGGTCGCCGTCGATACCGATGTTGCCGTCGACGAGAAGCACCGTGTCCCAGTGCCCTTCGTGCGGGACCGTGTCGAAGATGTTCGCCAGCACCGTTTTGGCTCCGCGCTCTCGGCCCAGCGCTACCGCTGCCGGTGAGGTGTCCACCCCCATGGCCGAGATTCCTCGACGTCGCAGTTCCTCGACCAGCCGGCCGGGTCCGCACGCGAGGTCGATCGTCCGACCCCCACACAACCCGAGCACCATCTCGTCCACGGCGCGGTCGTCCGCGTTGGCACGATCACCGCCGAGCCAGCGGTCGATCGGCACCTGGTGTCGGGATCCGTCTCGATGACGCACCCACCAGGCGCCATCGGTGACCGCGGGATCGAACAACGCGTCGAAACAGCTGGGATCTTCACCTGCCGATGTCGTCGTCACAATGCCCTTTCATGAATCATCGAACCCCGACGCCGACATACGGCGGCTCACACAGCTCGAATGGTCTTCGGTGCCCATTCGGCGCGCGGGCAAACCCCGAGAACGCGCCCTGAACCTGGGCAGAGACCGCTGCGCAGACGGTGTGGTCAGCGCGATTGCAGGCGTTGGCTCCACCCGCATGCAATCCGGGCCTCACGCTGCCCGGTGCAGGTCCCTGCCGTCGAGGAGGGGCAATGCATATTCGCGACGACCGTTCCCGCGGATGGTGTTCGACCGCAATCGTTCGGGCCTGCGGCCGCTCGCGGAACCGACAGGCCCAGTTCTCCCGCCCACGCCACAACGGCGCACCGCACGCTGGTGTCGCCCGAACGCCACGGCACGAGGCAGGACTGTCAACGTTGCTCGGATTCGGCCTCGTCAGCGCGAGGACTGCCCCCGGCCAGGAGCACCCGCAGCAGGAACACCGCCGCGCTCGCCGCGATCATCGCGGCGACGAGCCACAGCCACCGCTCGAGGTACGGATCGCGATTCATGCCGGTGGCCGCGACGATGGCCGTGTCGTCGGTGCGCAGGATCCCCGGGAAGAAAATCAGTAAGGTCAGCGCGGCGCCGAGGGCCGGCACCCTGATGTGCTGCCGCACGGGGACTCGCCGCACCGCCCAGGACCGCGTCGGGAGCGTTGCTCGATCGGCCAACGAGTACAACGGGTACAGGACGGCGTCGTGCAAGACCGCCGCACCAACGAACCACACGGCAACCGACTGCCACCACCTGTCCGGGTTCCACAGCCCCTCCACCCCGAGACTCCACACGGCAGCACCCGCGAGGAGGAAGGACACCGCCATGACGGCGGCGTGCGCGGCGCCGGCCCCGTACAGGCGTGTCATCGGGCGGCCCCGCCTGCGAAGTCGATGCGCGCCACCCACTTGGTGTTGTGCACACCCGGCAGGCCGGGAACGATCACCCGCGCCGGATAACCGTGATCGAGCGACAACGTCTCACCGTTGACGGTCAGCGCGAGCAGCGAGTCCGGATGCCACACCTGGTGCTCCCCCAGCGTTGCCCGGGCGAACGCGCCGTCCTGTTCGAGAGAGCTCACTGTCGCGGGACCTGCAGACACCCCGGCCAGTGCCGCGAGGTCACGCAGTCGCACTCCGGTCCATTCCTGCGTGGTCGACCATCCCTCGACGCACGCGATCGGCAGCACGGCGGTGTGCTGCTCCATGCCCTCCAGTGCCGCGCGATCGAGACCGACGGCCCTCATGCCGGACAGCTCCACGCGCCACGAATCACCGGTGGTGCCCGGGTCGATGCCCGCGGCGACGGCGGTGCGGTTGATCTGGAAGTCGTTCGGCCCGTCGCCGTACGATCGGCCCCGCGGCAGCAACAGAGCCGTAGACCGCAACGGTCCGTCGACGGTCTGCCCGATGGTCAACGCGGCCAGCAGTCCACTCCCGCCGGCGACGAGTGCGAGAGCACCGCGTCGGGAGATCCCCTCCGGCGCGCTCACCTCGTCGTCCGGTCTTGTTTCGGCCGCACCATTGCGCTCCCGGAGCACGTCCGACAGCGACGTCTGTCGCAGCCTCCTCCACATCACCGGAACCTTGATCGCCACGTGGGAGAGAAACCCCGCGATGAACACCCAGGCCCCGAAGTAATGCGCCGCGTAGAAATCGAAGCCGAAGATGTAGTCGTACTGAATGTTCAGCACTCCGGTGACAATCTCGAGAAGCACACCGCCCACGAGCATCAGCACGGTGAGTCGTTCGAGTGCCTGCGCCGGCGACCGGACCGGGGGCCACTGCACCAATCTCGGCATCACCGACCACAACTTCGCGAGCACCAACGGCACGACGACGATGCCGAGCGTGACGTGCAGGCCCTGATTCAGCCGGTAGATCCAGGACGGATCGGTCGGCCACGCGAACGACGGCAATCGCAACCATCCCACCTCGGCTGGGCGGGCCTGCCCGAACTCGGGACCGTAAGCGATGTAGGACAGCAACCCGGTCACCGTGATCACCGGTAAGGCCACCAGCAGGATTGCGCCGAACACCGAGGTCAACCACGGACCACGAATCGTGCTGCGAAACGGGGGCAGATGAGGCAAGGACGACACCCTTCGAACAACCCTGACGGCCGATCGTCCCACCATAACACGACGACCACCGGGACGGTGCTCGAACGCGTCCCACGACCGCCCGGCCGCCGACGAAGGGGGCCACGCCGAACTCGTTCGTCCCACGCCGACCTGCATGTCTGTGAGGATCGGTGTCGTGCCGGAATCGAGCGCTTCCACGCGCGCCATGGTGGTAGCAGTGTTCACCCGCAGGCCGGTCCAGCTCTACGCCCTCGGCATGGTGCTGGCGAACGTCATCGGAGCGTTCATCGTCTTCGGGCTGATCCGCTTCGTCCTCCCGCTGCCGATCGACTACCGGGACGTGCTGTCGGCCCGCAACTACATCACCTTCGCCGCGTACCTCCCCGTCGCCGTGGTCATCGGATTCGCCCTCGGTGTCCGCGCGGCCAAGCCTCTGTTCGGCTGGCTCGACCGCGGCGGTGAGCCTTACCTGCGCGAGTACCGCACCGCGCTGCGGCTGCCGATCCGTCAGGTGGCGGTGAACGGAACACTGTGGGTGGCCGGCGTACTGGTGTTCGTCGTCGTCAACGGCGCCGCCGGCGGAGGCCGCGACCTGCTGGTGGTGATCGCGATCGCCGTCGGCCTCGGCGGCGCGGCGACCTGCGCGATGGGTTACGTGGTCGCGGAGCGGACCCTGCGACCGATCGTCGCCGAGGTCATGGTGCGCGGTGTCCCGGGCCGCGCCACCGCCCCCGGTGTCACCACCCGCCTGCTGGCGATGTGGGGCCTGTCGACGGTGATCCCGCTGCTCGGATCCGGGCTGATCGCGCTGGGGAGCATCCTGCACATCGTCATCCGACCCGGCGACGACATCGCCGGCGCCGTCCTGGCCCTGTCCCTGATCTCCCTCGCCGTGGGCGCCGGCGGCATGACGCTCACCGCGAAATCGATCGCCGATCCCGTCGACCAGATCACCACAGCCATGACGCGTGTCGAGGACGGCACGTACGACGTCCGAGTGCCGGTCTACGACGGCTCCGAAGTGGGCCGACTCCAAGTCGGCTTCAACCGCATGGCCGCGACGATCGGTGAACGCGAACACGTCCGCGAACTGTTCGGCATGCACGTCGGCGACGCCGTCGCCGCGCGAGCGCTGGCCGACGAGCCCACCCTGGGCGGTGAGATTCGGCCCGTCGGTGTCCTGTTCATCGACGTCGTCGGCTCCACCGCACTGGCGCAACGACTGTCGCCGGAAGAGGTCGTCGACCTGTTGAACGGATTCTTCGACCGCGTCGTCCACGTGGCGGCCGACCACGACGGGTTCGTCAACAAATTCCAGGGCGACGCCGCGCTGGTCATCTTCGGCGCTCCGATACCCCATCCCGACGCGGCCGGAGCGGCGATGCGAGCCGCCCGCGACCTCGCGCGCCTGGTGCCCTTCGGCGGGCGACTCGACGTCGGCATCGGCGTGACCTACGGACCCTGCCTGGCCGGCAACGTCGGCGCGGCGAAACGATTCGAGTACACGGTGATCGGCGACCCGGTGAACGAGGCCGCCCGCCTCAGTGACGCCGCCAAGACCACGGACCGGCGGGCTCTGGCGTCATCAGAAGCACTGGACGCGGCGAATGCGGACGAAGCGGCCCGATGGACGAAGGACGCCGAACTCGTGCTGCGTGGACGCTCAGGGCCCACCCGAACAGCGACCCCGATCAGGAATGACCAGCTATGACGGGGTCGAAGCTCGTAACTCGACGACCGCGTCTTGAAGCGTCGACACCCGAAAGCAACATAATCCGCACTATCGGCCACGATCTTGATCGCTCGATCAGGGCGATTTCGCCCAGCACCATTGAGTGGTGTCGAGCGAGCGCCGGCAAAGCTTGCAGCGATCACACCCGCGCGGCTAGCTGTACAGCGGCCTAGCTTGCTACCAATGCGGCCAAACTCAGAACATCGCCAATTGAGCGGGGTCTCTCGGTGTACCCCGCCGCCCGGCAGAGGCGCGGATCGACGACGGGGCGTAACCGGCAGCCGCCAATATCGCAGATCTCACCGCCTGGCGTTCTCGGGGCGAGATCGACGGGCGGCGGAACTCCGTCAGCCACCGGGCGCTGCCGGGTTGCGGTGCGCTCACCACGCGGTCGGTGAGCCGGTCGAGGAGGACATCGACCCGATCTTGGAGCACCGTCGCCGCGTCCGTGACTGCCGCGGCAGAGACCGACGTCGGGACGCCGGGACGGCCGGTCACCACGTTTCTTCCATTGTCGCCATCGGCTCGTCCCGGTCGCCCATCGCCACGGCGTTCGTGCTGTGCGCCAACATTATTGCCCGGCAGGTGTCAGAGACGATCTCGTGAGGAAGAGGCGGGCCTGCAAGGGTTCTGATTCGCATGACTGCACTGTGCACTCCCCCACCGACATACGCATTCCTGCTTTCAGGGCCGAAGTATTCGTATCGGTCATCCTGAACTAATCGACCCGGCGACCTCTGATCCGGTGGGTGTTGCATCCATCAACCAGCGTCGGCCTTCGTGGGTGCGCGAAAAGCCGTGGTAGAACTCGACGAAGCATCATTCATCACGACGAACAGGACAATCACTCGTGGCCAAGCAGTACGTCATCGAATTGACCGACGACATCGACGGGACCGCCATCGCCGAGGGAACCGGAGAATCGATCAGCTTTTCCGTCAGCGGAGTCGACTACAGCATCGACCTCAAGGACAAGAACGCCACCGAGTTCCACCGCAAGCTCGACTACTACATCCAGCACGCTGAGCGGGTGGGCGGCCGCAAGCGCAAGGCCGCCACCCCCAAGCCGCCCGCAGCGACTGAATCGACGCCGCCCACGAAACGAGACCCCGCGCAGACCCGCGCCATCCGGGAATGGGCGAACGCCAACGGCTACACCGTCAACTCCCGCGGCCGCATTCCCGCCGAGATCGTCGAGGCCTACGACGCCGCGAACTGACCACGACGAGTGGCCCGCCGAATCGGGCGCTCGTGGCCCGGTCAACGCGCGCTCAACGCCCCGGTGACCGTCGTCAGCTCCGCCGCTGCGCGCCGAAGGTGCAGCACAGTGGTCTGATCGGGCCCGGCCTCCCACGGCACCGGCGGCCCGGACCGCGCCCGCAGGTACCGCACGATGGACTCCACAGTGTCGGCGACCGCGGCGGCGAGCACCCGATACCCAGTGGCCGGGTCCTCGCAGGTGCAGTCGGCTAGTCGCAGCACGTCGCAGAGGTCGTCGAACGCGGCCCGCGCTTCCCAGGACGCGGTGTCGGCGTCGCGGCCGAGCGCGACGTACCAGCTCTCCGCGGCCCGGCACACCTGATTGCGGGCGGTATCGAGCGCACCGGCCAACTCCCGGTCGGCGTCGACGGTGCGGTGCACCAACCGCAGCGCGAACGCCACCGTCTGCACGTCCGCAGGGGTGAGGTCGTCGCCCCACGGCACAGCCAGCAGCGCCGCGGTGGCTGCGGCGACGGCTGAGGTGTCGCATCGGCCCGGTTCGGTGTGCCTGGTCTGCATCGGTCGCCCTCTTTCACGTCGGCCGTCCGGGTTTCATTGTCGTCGATCACAGGGTTTCAGCGCAGGATGCGGTGACCGACCCTGTGCACGGCCGGGCGGACGGGGTGGGTGTTGCCGCCAGGCCGGTGAGTTTGCCTGCGGGGCTACCGGCCGCCGTGGTCGATGCTCCGGTCGACGTCCGTGCTGCGCTCTCCTGAGGTCGCTGCGGGCGCAGCCGACGGTGACCGCATCGAGGCGGCGTCCAGAGCGGCGGCGTTGGCCGTGTCGGTGAGCAGGTGCGCATCGACGGCCTCACCGTCGATGCCGGCCGCAGTCAGGGTCGAGGCGGTGTGGGCGCGGCGCTGTGGGGTGTCCCAGTCGATGCTCGTGAGCGGAACCGCTGGTTTCTCCAAGGGCGTGGCGGCGCCGTCGCGGTCGGCGACGGCTCCGTCCGGTCCGCTCTCGTCGAGGACGGTCTCGTGTCGGGCACGGTCGGCGAGTTCGCGTTCGACGGCCGCTGCCACCGCGGCGGTGGCCACGGTGTCATGCAGCCCGGGGAGTTCGACGCCCTTGTCCAGCCGCAGCCGCTCCTTGATCGAGGTAGCGGCGCGATCGGCTACGGGCGAGGTGTCCTTCCACGTGTGGGCGACGCGGACGACGTCGACGATCTGATCATCGGTGGCGGTGGCCCACCATCGTCGGTCGTTCGCGCGCTGGAGGAACGCTTCCGCCGACCGCCGCTCGGCGGCCAGCCGCGCGGCAAGGGATCGGGCGCGGGCATCGGAGGCGGCGGCCGCGACGCGCAGATTCTGCTCGCGGCGGCGGGCGAGGGCCTCGGCGACCTGCATCGCGACCTGCAGCGAGGTGCGCAGGACCATCCCGGTGTCGCGGGAGAGGGTCTGATGTTCGTCGGACATGCGGAGCCTTTCTGAGCGTGGGCTGGTGGTGGTCAGAGCCGTGTGGCAGCGGGGTGGGCGTCGTCGAGCGTCAGCAGCTCGGTAGGGATGTCGATGCTCGGGAGCGGGTGCACCTGCCGGTGGTGGGGGGTGCAGTCCTTGAAAGTGCCGTCCGGGGAGAGCAATTTGGCCATGTGATGGTCGGCGTGGTCTTTCCACCACACGCTCATCCCGGTGGCCGGGTCGAGCCGCAGGTACTCCCACGCCCGCCACAGCGCGTCGACTCGTGCCCGCGCTTCGGGGTGGCAGAACCAGCTCGGGCACCACCGCATCGCCGGGTAGTCGACGGTCTTGCGTCGGTACGCCGGGGCGAGGAACTCGGTGAAGAACCGGTAGGCGTTGGGGTAGTACGGGCCCACCTCCCCAACGCTCCCCCGCTCCCCCGGTTCTGCCTCCGGTGTCGTCACCGCGGTCAGCGCCCGCCGGACGGCGTCGGCGAGCGCGGTGTGCAACTCGGGGGTGAGCATTTCTTCGAACTGGGCTTGCGCGATCGCCTCCGCTTCGGCGGCCAGACGCGCACCGACAGCACGCTCGACCAGCTCATCGAGCTGTCCGCTCAGCGGCGCCGCGTCCAGTGCCCCGGGCCGTGCGGACGCGGTGTCGAGGTCGGTGAGGTCGAACTCGTCGCTCACGACGCCGTCTCCAAGGCCGGGTATTCCACCGCCGCCTTGGGCGGCCGCGGCAGCAGCGACGACGTGTCATCGGGCTCGGGGTCGTCGTCGTTGCGGGCGACCGTCGGGTCCTGACCGGCGCGGATCTTCGCCGCCGCGACCTCCGCCGCGAACGGGCCGGTGTACCAGGGCATCGTCTCGAGTACGACCGGGGGGCATTTCGCCGACCGCAGCACTGACCGCCCGGCGGGCATCGATTCGAGGTCGCCGGCCTCCAAGGTGCGAACCTTCTGGCGTTGCTGCGAGGTCGACCGGCCCGATTGCGTCGTCGAGACCGAGCGACTCATCTCCCAGTGATCGCCGAGCGCGCGGGAGGTGTTCTCGATGAAGTGGCTGTCGTCGGTCGTCCCGCCGCCGCCGTAGACACGCAGCGTTGCTGCGCCCCACAGTTTCGTCATGCCGCCCTTGCCCCAGCATTCCTCTCCCTGGGTGAACGATTGCAGGATCGTCGTGACGTTGATTCCGCGAGAACCGAAGTGCGAGTACAGACCCGGTAGCTGCGTCCAGCGCACGACGTTCGCGGCTTCGTCGAGGGCGTAGGTGGCCGGCACCCGCAGACGCCCACCGGGCAGTGAGGGCGTGCCCGGTGTTGCGGTGGCCTTGTCGATCAGGGCGTCGGTGATCGCGATCGTCAGTACCGTCACCAGCGCCCCGCATTCGCCCGCGGAATCTTCCATCGACAGGCTGTAGAGCGTCGGAGAGTCCTCGGCGGCGAACTCCGCAGGCTCCAACTCCGGACGGGTGTCGTGCGGACCCATGCGGGCGATCCACGGGTGCGCCTCGGCGAACGCCAAGCAGGCGAGCAGGTTCACGGCGGTCGCGAAGACGCCGCCGCGTTGCTTGTCGGGCGCGTTGTACTGGGCGAGCAGCGTGTCCGCCCACACGTCGAACTTGTGCTTGCGCAGCAGTGCCACCGGCGTCTGATCGTTTTCGTTGGTGGCCCAGGAGTAGATGACCGGCATGGGGAGCCGTTCCATGGCCGCGGCGAGGATGAACCCGGTGACCAGGCGTTGGCCCGTCGGGTCGAAGAACGCATCGCGACGTGCTCTGTCGCCGTTGATCGAGTCGGCGAAGATCCCGGAGAGCGTCGCGGCCTTCATCTCCTGAGCCGATTGGGTCATCCGGTCGACGGTGTCGCGGCCGAGCAGGCGCGTCAGCTCCGCTTCACGTTCGGTCGCCACGAGTTCGTCGTGCACACCCTTCGTCGTGGAGGGCTTCGCCGCGCGCACCCAGGACAGTGGGTCGAAGAACCACCGGGGCACTTCTTGGGCGACGCCCTGCGGGTCGAACACCCACACCGAACCCTTCTCGGCTCGGTAGGCGCGTGTTTCGTCGACGACGTCACGCTTGTTGGAGGTGGTCAGCACAGCTCCCCGTGCGGCGAGAACCTGCGGGATGACCACGCAGCTCGTCTTGCCCATCCGCGGTCCCCAGACGTGGACTGCGCAGTCCTCCGGCCCGGCATAGAGGGTGATTCCGAATCGGTTCGGCCCCAACACCACGCGGCCGAGGGGAGCGCCCGGCAGCTGACCTGCCACCAACGGTGTGCCGAGGCGTTCGATCTCCCGGCGCAGCGCCGTCTCCGTCAGCCGCGCCATCTCCCGCGGGCGGGCGAGGTAGCGCCCGGCGTCGTCGACGCGGGTGACCCGTCGCCGCCGTTTCATCGCCCACACGGTGCCGGCGACGATGACGACCAACCCGAGCAGGCCGAAGGCGGCGGCGATGATCGTCGCCCCGGTCGGCCACACGATGGTCCCGTTCGCCAGGCCCTTCGCGAGGGCGAACGGTGATCCCGGCACGTCCTGCTCGAGACCCGACAGCGGTCCGCCGAGGTGCAGGGCCGCTTCGGCGCCGCCGTAGGCGAGGGCCGCGACGGTGATCGCGGTGCCGGCGATGGCCAGCATCGGATCGATCCCGGCGTCCGGGTTCTTCGCGCCTCGTGTGCTCATGGTGTGCTCCTGGTGGTGGTGGCCTCGCCCACCGCGGCGGCGGAGCGAGGGATGGGGTGGGCGGTGTCGACGAGGGCCGAAAGCAGTTGTTGTGCGGCGGCGAGTTCCGCTCGGAGGCGGGTGATTTCGGCGTTCTGTTCGTGGGGCATGAGCGGCCGGGCGTCGGTGACGCCTTGGTGGCGGCGGTACCAGGAGCGGACGGTGTTCGGATGCAGACCGAGGTGGTCGGCGACGGCTTCGACGGCGGCCCAGGTTGAGCGGGACTGCGGGACGCGGTCGGCGACCATGCGGGCGGCGGCGGTGCGCACTTCCTCCGGGAACGGTCGGCCCCTCACGCCCGGGCTCCGATGTGGGAGAACCGGGCGTTGGTGTCGTGGTAGTTCAGCCGACGTTCGGTGTCGGTGATGACGGTCTCGAACTCGACACCGGGACTACGGGCGGTGCCGATGCGCAGCAGGAACTTCCCCCGTCCGGGCGGCGGTAGTTCGTTGCCGGCGTCGTCGATTCCCGCTTTCGACGACCACGACGACACCAGGTCTCGGTCCTGGCGGGTGAAGGGGATGATGCCGTCGAGCTTGTCCATCTCCTGTGCGGGCAGGCCGCCGACGATGACGGCTCCGGCGCGTTCGATGAACCCTTTGGCGCGGTTGATGTCGACGGCGTTGGCGAGGGTTTCCAGGTCCGCGACGGTGTGGGTGATCATCAGCAGCGCGGTACCGAGGGTGCGGGTCAGGCGGGTGAGCTGGTCGACGCGCAGCACCATCTGCGACCCGCCGGCCAGTACCCGCCACAGCTCGTCGAGGACGACGAGGAACGTGCGTTGCGGGCGCAGTCCGACGTCGGCGAGGACGTGGGCGGCTTCGACGGCGCCGAACGCATCCGACCAGCACGCGAGCATGATCGCCGCTTCCAGGGTGGGGTCCTCGGTGCCGATGGAGGAGACGTCGACGCACACCGCGACCGGGGGCCGGTCGCCGGCGAGGTCGAGGCGGACGGTGGTCTGCCGGGAGAACACCTCCCCGAGTTCGCCGTCGAGCAGGCCGATGAGGGTCTCGAGCAGCCCTTCGACCTTGGCGGCGTACTTCTCGGGATTGTCGGTGCTGACGGTCTTGCGGTGCAGCTCCGGCGAGCCGTGCTCGATGAGGGCGTGCAGGTCGGACAACAGCGGCGGCGCCGCCGGGGTGAACCGCGGATCGTCCTCGAGCACCCGCAGCGCGGCCGCCACGACGTTCGTCTCGGCCTGGGTGAGCGGCCCGCCGCGTTCGAGCTCGCACAGTCCGAGCACCATGCGGCGGCGGCGCTGGCGGACCTGAGCGATCACCTTGCGCTGGGCGTCGGGGAACTCGCCCAGAAGCGGGACGATGGTGCCGAGCGCGCCGACGTCGAGGGGGTTGACGAAGCCCTCGCCGTGCCCGAGGCGGATGACCAGGCCGCCGAGGGATTCGACGAGTTTGGCCTGATCGGGCTTGAGGTCGGCGGGAATGATCGGGATCTGCCCTTGGGCGATCGCGCCGCTGGTGATGATGCGGGCGACGGTCGACTTCCCCAGTGAGGGCAGGCCCAGGATGAACGCCGAGGGGGTGTTCTGCTGGATGGGTCGCCGGTAGGTCGCCGAGACCGGGTCGTAGCAGACCGCTTGTCGGGTGGCGGGGTCGATGCCGAGAGGAGTCCCGGACTGCGGCTGTCCGGTGCCGACGTAGAACGGCCACATTCCGCACGCCTGATCGGTGGTGGCGCGGAAACTGGCCGGCCGGTCCACCACCCCCATGCGGCCACCGCCGCGACCGGCGAACCCGCGCGCCTCGAGCCGCGGCGCCGAGCGCCACGGGAACTCCTTCCGGTCCTTACGGGACGGATCACGTTCGCGGGCAGCACGTCTGGCTTCTTCCCGTTCGGCTTTGCGGGCTGCGGCCGCGGCGGCGCGGCGGCGGTCGGCGGCCGACTTCATCGGGTCGGTGACCGAGCGGGAGTGCTTGGGGGCGCGGAGCTGGCCGGAGCCGGTCAGGTCCGACAGGCGTCGGCGCAGCGACACCGGTCCGAGCGGTGAGCGGAGCATCATCGGATTTCCTCCTCAGATCGGGGGTGAACGGGTCAGCCGCGCAGCGACTTCGGGATGGTGGCGTGATCGGGCAGGAGCACCCCGATGCCGAGGCCGGCGAGCCAGGCGGCGGCTTGGTACCGGTATGCCGGGCGGGCGGTGATGCGTGCACCGGAGATCAGGGACGCCATCTCCGGGTCGAGCGTGTCGAGTTGGTCCTCGCTCTCGCCGGTGGCGGTGACGATCATCGACACCGACACCACCCCGTGTCCGCGGGCTTCGGCGACCCGCGCTGCCCCGGCGTTCTGCAATGCGATGTCGGCGGCGGCGGATCCGATACCGCGGGCGGTGTTGACCGCGCCCACAGCGGATTTGAAGTCGCCCTCGACCGTTTTGGCGGCATCGCCCGGCGCGTACGGGCGCAGCAGCAGCGTGATGCGCTTGCGGGGGATCTGCGAGTTCGGCGAGAGCAGTCCCACCAACACCCGCTCGGTGGGGAACCCGGACGGCGGGCGGGTCATCGTCCACACCCGCGAGACGCCGGAGTCGTGGACGTAGGTGGTCTTGTCCTCCTCGGCGGTGACCGGGCCGGCGTCGGCCCAGTCGCAGACGTGCTCCCCGAGCGCGAGGGCACGTTCGATGTCCGGCTCGGCGGCAGGGTCGTACGCGCGGCGCACGACGGCGGCGTACTCGCTGTCGGTCATCGGTGTCGCGAGAACGTTGGTGTGCCCGAGCTGGGTGTAGAGCACCGGCAGCTGCGCGCCGATCATCTCGGCGGCCGCCATCGGGTCCTTGCGCTGGGCGGGGGTCGCGGCGTCGAAGGTGATCGCCACACGCGCATGCACCCGAAAACCCGATTCCGATGCGGCCGAGAGGCGTTCGAGCAGGATCGCCCGAGCATCGGCCGGGGCGAGGGCGTCGGTGATGGACTCGACGTTGGCGCGTGCCCGCTCGCCGGTGTCGGGCAGGGTTTCCACGGTCACCGCGACGGCGGCGATGTTGGTGACCTGCCCGAGCATGGTCTGGAAGTTCGCCCACGAGCCGACGAAACCGTCGATGACGTCCTGGTCGTTGCCCGCGGCGCCGCCGATCCGGCAGCGCAGCAGCACCGTGTACTGGTGCGTGCTGGGCATCCGCATCATCCCGAAGCGGTGACCGTTGACGTCGAGGGCCCACCACATCTCGGTTTCGGCGCCGATGCCCGGCAACCGGGTGCGGCCCCCGGCTTGATTCGACAGCGACCCGGCCCGATAGATGTGGCGGCCGGCGCTGCGCTGGGCACCCCATTGCCGACCGAGCAACGCCAGCTCGTACGCCGACTTGCCCTGCGGCCCACGGATCGCCAGCGGAAGCCACGCCAGCACACCGACACCGCCGAGTACCAGCGCCACGAAAGGCGATCCGGCCAGGAACATCACCGCCAGAGTGAGCACGACGATCGCCGCCAGAGCGCCGAACGCCACGGGAGTGAGTCCGAAGGCGTAGGTGCGGCGCTCGTCGATGTACCCGGCGTAGGTGCGGACGGTCCGCTCGGCTTGCGGGGCGCTCATCGCCCGGCCGCCGACACGGTGCGGTGGGTGGTTCTCGGCAGTGAGGTCATGGCAGGTCCTCCGGTTCGCGGGTGGGAAGTTCGGTGTGGATGGGCGCCGGTCATCGGCTGCGGCCCCCGGCTCGGCCGTGCGAGTCGCGTTCGCCTTCGCCGGCAGCGGCTCCGGTGGCCCTCTCGACGCTCTGCACGGCGCCCGACACGGCGGCGGCGCCGGCTTTGGCTCCGGCGGCGATGGCCCCGACCGGCCCCGCGGTGGCCGCGGCGGCTCCGGATGCGAGGCCGCCGGTCGCCGCCCGGCCCCCGGCGCCAGCGCCGCCGCTACCGGCCGCTCCGGCAGCGCCGCCGCCGCGTGGCCCGGGTGCGGACGGCGGGTTGGTCATCGCCCCGGTCGGGCGGTCCGGTGACTGGCCGCCCGCGGCGGGTGCGGCAGCTCCCGCGGTGCCGGCGGCGCCGGGGCTGGCGGCCTTCATGGCCATTCCGGCGACGGCGCCGGTGCCGAGAGCGATACCGCCGAGAGCAGCGGCCCCCGACGCGCCACCGGATGCCGCGACGGCCGGGACGATCAGGCGCACCAGCACCGGAAGGCACAGGCACGACAGGGCGAGCAAGGCCATTCCGCACAGGATGCTCATGGCGTCGTCGCTGCCCGCCGACCACAGCGCGAGGGCGTAGACGCCGGCCGAAAGCAGCGGGAACAGCACCGTTGCCAGGGCGAACCCGAGCATCTTGCGATACGCCTGCTCACCGGCGGCGGTGCCCGACCCGGCAGCGGCCGTGGGCAGGAACCCGACGACGAGGATGAGCATGGCGTACTGGACGACGATGAACACCGCCTGGACGATCGCGCCGACGATGCCGAGCAGGGCGAACACGAACACCAGCCCGGCGGCGAGAGTGCCGGAGACGGCGGTGATGTCGAAGAGGTTGCCGAGCACGTCGGCGACCTCGCCGCCGGCGGCTTCGTCGACGATCCACCGGCCCATCGCGACGGTCGCGGCGTGCGTGACGACGAGGACTGGGGCGAACGTCGACGCCGCGAACACGGTGCGGACGAGGATCTTCCCGGCTTCGGTGGCGCGTTGATCGCGGGCTGCGGCCGACGCCCCCGCCAGCCGGATTCCGGCGACGGTGATCGACACCGCCACCAGGGAGGCGTTGAACCAGTAGAAGTACGAGTGGAACACCCCGACCGATTCGGGGTTCGCCAGCTCGGGCAACGGAATGTCGAGCCACCAGGTGAACATCAGGTTCACCGCCTGCCCGAACCCTTCGAGGAACGCCTCCGCGGCTTCACCGACCGCGCCGGACGCGGCCCAGTCGACAGCGGCTTCGGCAGCGCCCGAGGGATCGGCGACGGTGGCCAGTGCTCGACAACCGTTCTGCACGTCGATGATCCCCGGAATCGGTCCGATGTTGCCGATGCCGTCGGAGAGGGAGTTGCAGGCGTCGAGCAGGCCGCCGCCGTCCTCCGCGGTCTCGGTGGTGTCCGGTTCCTGCGCCAGCGCGGTGGCCGTACCGGCGAGCAGAAGTACCGCGACGGCGACCAGCAGTGCGGCCGCGGTCCGGAGCGCTCGGCGCAGGATCGGCGTCACCATCGGGTCCACCCGGCGAGGGAGGAGATTGTCGTGGTCGCCGGGGCGGGGGTGTCGCGCAGCTTCCATTGCCCGTCGTCCCAGGTCAGCGCCGCTTGTCCGGCCGACCAGGTTCCGCCGCCGAGGGGGGTGGCGTAGCGCACGACAGCGAAGGTGCCGTTCTCGTTGTAGGACGCGACGCGGAACGCCTCGGGGAAGATCAGCGCCTTACCGGTCCGGAAATCACTCTCGCCGCTCGCCTCCAACCGGTTCATGGTCGCGGCTTCCCGGCCGGGATCGGCCACGATCTGACGTGCGTAGGCCTCGCGGACGTCGTCGCCGCTGCGCAGCATGCGCGCGGTGATCTGCCACCCCGCCAGCGCTGCTCCCTGCGGGGTGTGGGCGAACCCGAATGCGAGTCGCCCGTCGATGCGGGTGGGTCCGTCTGAGGTGGAGAACGGGGCGACGGTGGCGCCGATGCGTTGCCACATCACGCCCTCCGGGGCGGGCACCGGCACCGCCGGATCGAACGCCGGGCGGTCCGGCGGCGGGGTCTGCGGCAGGATCTGACCCTGCTCGTCGACAGGCATGGCGATCTCGCGACCCAAGCCGTCGGCGATGGACGGCCCGAACCCGGAGCCTCCGGGCGCGGACGGCGTTATCGGCGCCGCAGCCGAGGGCGTGGTGGCCAGTTGGGCGGTTCCCTGCCCGCGGTCGTCGGTGCCGATGTTGGCGCGGACGACGATCACCGCGACGAGCAACGCCACGATCCCGACGAACGCCACCGCCGCGACGCCGGTGGTACGGGAGGTGGCGAGCCACTTGATCTTCGGGTGCTCGTCGAGGAACCCGTCCTCGGGCGGTGGGGTCGGCGAGGTCTTCACGGTCGATCCTTTCGGCGGCGGCGGCGGCGGCGGTGGCGGTGGTGCGGGCAGTGCGGGTGGCAGAGGTCGGTCAGGGGGCGGAGAACGCGGTGAACCCGTCCAGCGACGACAGCGGGACCGGATCGGTGGGTGCCGGGGCGGTCGGGTCGTCGGCTCCCGCATCGGGTTCCGGGGACGGCAGGTCGATCTGCCAGTCACCGCTGCGGCGGGTCAGGGTCACCGCAACGGCGGTGACCTGTCCGCCGGGCATGGTCGTAGCGAGGTCGACCACGGCGCGGCCGTCGCCGTAGGCGTTGACGCGGAATCCGGTGAACGCGGCGGTGGTAGCGGGGTCGGCGGCGGTGCGGATGGACGCCGCAGCGCGGGCGACGGCGTAGGCGTCGCGGCCCGGCCCCGGGGCAAGCAGCGCGGCGGCCGCCGTGGTCCACACCCCATCCGGGGCGAGGGCCAGGCGCGTTTGGCCCTGCATCGCCGCCAGCACCGCACCCTGGGGGGTGTCGGTGTAGCCGCGAGGTGCCGCGGAGTAGGCGTCGGCCGTGGGCCCGTCGGCGGCGGAATAGGGCACCTGCACGCCCTGATACGGCCGCCAGGTCACCTCGGCGGGTGCGGCGGACAGGTCCACCGGCCGTGCGCCGTCGGTCTCGGGGTCGTGGTTCTGGCTGCCGGAGCCGCACCCGGCGGCGGTCAGAACAGCAGCGGCGAGGACCGCGGGCGCCAGTCGGCGGCGGACGACGGTGCTCACAGGATCACCGCCGCCCAGCCACCGGACGTCGCGGCGAGCAACGCCCCCACCGCGACGAACGCGACTCGGCGTTCGCCCTCACTGAGCTCTCCGTGACGGCGGAACGAGACGGCGAGGTAGACCCCGGCGGCCACGCCGAGCATCGACAATGCCGCGATGGCCGACCAGAAGAACCAGCGGCCGACCTGTTCGAGGTCGGCGGTCACCTCGGTGGGCGGGGTGATGGGGCCGGTGTCCGGCGGAATCTGAGCCAGCAGCTCGGCGGCTGCGGTCACGGTGGCCGCCACGTTCACACCATCAAGGTGTTGACGAGGCCGGTGGCGGTGCCGGAGAACACCGCGCCGATCGCGACCGCGGCGAGCGCGAATTGCTGTCCGCGGGTGTTGGTGCCGTCCATGTGGCCCATGGCGAACTTGACGCCGGCGAACACGCCGATCACGGCGAGCAGGCCGGTGGCGACCCACAGACCGATGTTCATCAGCAGCTGGTACTTGTCCGCCCCGGGCGGGGCGTCGACCCCGTTGGGGCCGACCTGAGCGAGGTAGTCGGTGGTGGCAGTGAGGCTGTGCAGCAACATGGCTTGTTCCTTGTCGGTGGGTGAGCGTGTGGCCCGTGGGGACGTCGAGTGAGCAGGTGGTAGGTCCGAAGCCGGTGGTGCGCGGCCACCGCCGCTGTCGCGGGCGGTCACTGCGGGTTCCGTAGGGCTGCGGCGGCGGCGGTGAGCAGGCTGTCGTGCAGCGCGCGCACCGGGGGGACCGGGACGCGGCGAACGTCTGCGGCGGCGCGGCGGTCGGAGGGCAGCTCCGAGGTCGGTGCCCAGGCCGGCAGTTCTTCGGGCAGCAGGTGCCGCCAGGGTTCGATCCACCCGAGACGCCAGACGTTGTCGAACACCGAGGACACGCGGGTGATCTCGCGTGTGAGGTCGGTGCCCGGGCGCCGGTCGGTGTCGACGACGAGGATCAGCCCGAGCAGGTGCACCCCGGGCGGGGTGAGCGCGGCGCGGTATTCCATCGCGCGGTCGTGGGCAGCGCGTAGACCGCGGACGTGGGTGCGGGCGACGACGGCGACCAGGGGGGAATCGCCGTGGCCACCGGACGGCCACGCTCCGCCGGTCTCTCCTGCCCAGGCGAGGGAGGCGGTCAGGGTGGACACCGCGGCGCCGCCGTGCGCTCCGAGCAGCCACACCAGTGGGTCGGCGGCGCACAGGGCGGTGCGGTGAACCGGCGCGTCCCAGATGGCGGCCCGCCGCTCCGGCGGCGGCGCGAGTGCGCCTGGAAGCGGCAGACGCGGCGCCGGGGCGGCGTTGTCGTCTCCCGCGTGGCCGGGGTTGTGGGCGGCGGTCATCGGACGGTCACCCCGGAGACAGCCCAGCCGGCGAGACGGTTGGCGCGGGTGGCGGTCATGTACAGCGCGATCGGGGGCAACTCGCCGATGACGGTGCTGTCCGGGGCGATCAGGCTCTGGTGCACGGCGACGACGCGGCGGACGAGGGTGTCGGTGTCGGCCGGGTGATCGTCCGCGGTTACGGCGGCGTCGGCGTCGACGACGGTGCCGGCGGCGGCCCAGCGGTCCCAGTCGGCGCCGGTGACCGGGGCGAGAGCGGAGTAGGACACCCCGAGGTCGCGGACCCAGGCAGGGTTGAGCAGCGTGGCGGCGGAGTCGATGTTCACGCCCTTCTGGGTTTGCTCGGCGGGTCGGTAGGAGTAGAGGGCGGCGGCGGCGTCGGACAGGACCGCGTCGACGTCGCAGAGGTCGGTGCGGGTGAACTGGTCGATGAGGTCGGTGCACACCGTCGGGGGCGCCGCCGAGGTGGAGGTCGGCATGGACCCGCCGTCGGGGGCGGGTGGGGTGTCGGTGGTTGTTCCACATCCCGAGGCCGCGGCAGCGAGCGTGATCGCGGTCAGCGCCGCGGCGACACCGCGGCTTCGGCCGCGGCCGAAGGTGCGGGTGGCGGTGGTGGGGGTCATCCGAATCTCCTGACGTACATCTGTTCGCCCGCCCATCCCGAGAGCGGTGCAATGGAGACCACGTCGCCCGATTGCGGTGCGTTGAGCAGCATTTCGGTGCCGTTCCGGGCGCCGTAGAAGATGCCGACGTGGTGGGTGTTGCCTGCGGACCCGAAGAAGATCAGGTCGCCGGGTTGTTTCTGGTCGAACGGAATGTCCTGTCCCCGTGGGTCGTAGAGCTGGCCGGGGTTGGAGGTGTCGCCGGTGAAGTGCGGCAGGCTGATCGCGCCGCCGGAGGCTTGGAAGACCGCGTACAGGGTCAGTCCGGAGCAGTCGAAGCCGACTTTTCCGGTGTCGCCGTGTGCGTCCGCGGCGCCGCCGCCGTCACTGATGCCGCCCGTGGGTCCGTTCTGGTCTCCGCCGCCCCAGGCGTAGGGGGTGCCGAGCCAGCGCATCGCGGCGGCGATGACGTTGGCCCCGAACGGTCCGCCGGGGCGGAACTGTGGGCCGCCGGACGCCGACCCGGCCTGCGCGCAGTCCGGTGCCGATCCGCCGTCGACGACGGCGGTGGCCGAGGCGGAGGACCCGGCTCCGGCCAGTGCGGCCTTCTCGGCCGGTGACAGGTCGCGGCCTGCGCCTTCGAACTGCGCGTACAGGGCGCGGGCGAGGGGTTCGTGTTCGGCGTAGGCGCCGGGTAGACCCGAGTTCTGCACGGCCTGCGCGGCGGCGGCGGTGGGCATCGACTTCCACCCGGGGACGGCCAGGAGGTGCTCGTAGAACAGGCGGTTGGCGGTGACGGGGTTCATCAGGGTGGCGGTGTCGCCCCAGATGGTGACCTGTTGCTGGAACTGGTTGACCGACAGGTGATCCGAGCCGACGGCGTCGTGCGGGTAGTTCAGCGAGTCCGGGACGTTGGAGCTGGCGTACATCTGGAACGTCGACTCCCGCGACACCGTTGCCAGGGCGACGACGATGCCTTGTTCGGGGACGTTCATCGCCTCGCCGATGGCGACGGTCTGCTTGGCGATCGCGAGCTGCTTGTCGTTCAGACCGCCGGTAGTCGCCCCGGACGCACCGGCGCCGGGGGCGGAGTTCGGGTTCGGTGCGGTCGGAGCCGGGGCTGCGCCCGGCGTGACGGCGGCCGAGGTCCACGGCGCGGGGTCGATTGCCGTGCCCGCTCCGTCCGGTAGTCGTCCGCCGTCCCAGAGCTCGAAGTGCAGGTGCGCACCGGTGGACTGACCGGCGTTGCCGATCCGGCCGATTTCCTGGCCGGCAGTGACCTGCTGGCCGGTCGTGACGAGTACTCCGTCGCTCTCCATGTGGCCGTAGACGGTCGAGTAGGGCTTTCCGTCGATGATGTGGTCGACGATGATCCAGTTGCCGAAACCGCTGGCCGGTCCGGCTTCTCGCACGGTTCCGTCGGTGAAGGCGTAGATCGGCGTGCCGATCGGTCCGGCGTAGTCGACGCCGCGGTGCTCGGTGCCCCACCGTGGACCGAACCCGGATGTCAGCGTGGTCGCAGCCGGGTCGGTCGGCTTGACGTGTGTACCAGCGGGTACCGGTCCGCCGCCCGCACCGTTGGGGAGTGCGCACTGATCGTCCGGGCGGGTCAGCACCACCGCGACCGCCACCACCACGAGGAGGACGGCGAGTACGGCCGCGGCGGCGGTGGTGGCGGCGGTGCGAGTGCTGGGGGTCGACGACACGGGTGCGTCCTCCTTTCTGCGGTGGCCGGGCAGTGACGGTGAGGGTGGTCAGGAACCGGCGACAGGGTCCGCCGGTGTGGACGAGGTGACCGGGGGCGACGTGCGGGTGGTGACGGTTCCGGCCGTGGTGGACGGCGTGAGCTGCGATCGGGCCGCACCGGAGGGCACCGTCGGCGCGGTCGATGTGGTCGATCCGGTCGGGGACGAGCTGGTGCGGTCGTCGGTGAGAGCGGCGGCGAGGCGGGTGAACCACTCGACGGTGAACTTCGCGGGGGTTTGTCCGTCGGCGGTGACCGGCACCTGGTCGTAGGTGCCGTGCAGGCGCACGGTGTCCCAGTAGCGGACGTCGGTGGCGAGAGTCAGCAGTCCCTCGTTCTCCTGGACCCCTTTGGTGACCTCGGAATAGATGCGCCGCTGGACCGAGGAGATGGTCGCCGGGGGGACGAGGGAGGCGACGGCGGCGGTGAGCTTGGTGCCGAGGACCGCCAGGGCCGCCGGGGGGTTGGCCAGTCCGACGGTGGCGAGTTCGGTGATGGTCGCCGGGGTGAGGACCTTTTTCGCCACGGTCACCGCGGCGCCGAACCCCATGACCCCGGCTTTGACGACGGCGCGCACGATCTTCGCGTCGGCTTCCGGAGTGTCGGAGGTCGCCTGAGAGTTCTCCGCGAGACGGCCGAGGACGGTGTCGCCGCCCGAGGAGACGCGGAACTGTCCTCCGGTGAAGTTCACGTCGTCGTTGACGACGTCGGCGGCCGTGCGCAGTGTGGTTCCACCGACCGCGCCGGCGAGGTCGATCAGGGTGCGCTGCGGGTCCTGCTCCTGCAGGTGCAGCTGCCCGGAAATGTTCGTCACGACGCGGGCGATGGTGGACTTGGCGGGCAGTGAGCACGCGAGGTCACCGGCGGTGCAGAACTGCGCGACGCGGCCACTGAGCGACCCGAACGTCGACCGAGCAGCAGCACCGGCAGTCGCTGCGCTGTCGGCACTGATGACCGGGGCCACGCCGGAGCCGTCGGCGGGCGGGGCGGTGACATCGAGTCCATCGAGGTCGGCCGCGACACCGGGCGGCGGGGTGGGTCGCTCGCCGGTCGGGGAGCCGGGGAACGCCGGGGAGTTCGCGGGGCGGGTGGGGTCGGAGAACAGTGAGACCGCCGCGACGTCGGCGGCGGGAACGGGCCCGTCGCCGGCGCCGATTCGACGGGCCAGCTCGGACGCGACCTGAGCGCCCTGGGAGTAGCCGGTCAGGGCGATCTTCGCGCCGGGGCACCGTGCGGCGTAGTCGGCGAGGAACTTCGCCCCGGCGTCGAGGCCGTCGGCGATGGACTGCGCGTAGGGCAGGTCGGTGCTGTCGCCGGGCTTACCGCCGAAACTCGCCGCGTACGGGATCAATGTCCGTCCGACGTTGTCGGCGGCCAGCGACAGCGGAATGGTGATCGCGGAGCCGAGGAACCCGGAATCGACGTCGGTGGCGGCGGCGTCGCCGGACTGACCGGTGCCTTGCAGCCCGAACACGTGCAGCACGTCGCACCCGCTGCCCGCCGACGACGTGGTGGGTGCGGCGGCGGCGGTCCCGGCCGAGGTCAGCAGCACCGCCGCCGCCAGCGGGGCGGCAAGCAGCGACACCGTGACCGGTCGCGGGCGGGTGGTGGAGTCGGTCATGGTCGGGCCTTCCGGTGCGCAGGGGTCTCGGTGATCGGGTCGGTGTGGGCCAGGACGGCGTGGGCGAGATCGATCGACGCCGCCGACAGCAGGGCGGTGTCGATCTCGACACCGGCGGCGAGTTCGGGGTCGTAGGGCACGTGGTGCACGCCTGCGACGCGGCCGGCCAGGGCGTCGGTGAGGGGTCCGGTGACGTGGTCGACGCCGGGACGTTGGGAGGTCACGACGATCTGCACCGACCGCCCCATCTGCGAGGACCCCAGTCGGGACCGCACCATCGAGAGCACCGGCCGTGAGGCGTTCGCGGCGCCGGGTCGGTCGTCGACGGTGAGGAGCAGGTGGTCGGTCACCGCGGCGAGCTCGTCGAACCACGCAGACCCGACGCACGCTCCGGCGTCGACGACAACGGTGCGTCCCGCGGCGGCCAGCTCCCCCGCCGCGGCCGCCAGCGGCAACCCGTGAGGGGCAGCGGCGCGGTCACGGCCCAGGGCCACCCACCGGCCGGGCGGCGGTGTGCGGTGCGGGTCGGTGACCCAGTGGTGCCAGGTGCAGCCGACGTCGATGTCCGCGGGCGCCCGGTGCAGCAGGTCCCCGCCGATCACGGTGCCGTCGAGCACCGCGGCGGTCCCGGTGGTTCCGGCGACCATCGACAGCAGGACCGCGACCACGGTGGTTCCGGAGCCGCCGTGTGCCCCGGCGACCGTCACCACGCGGCCGGCGGCCCGGGGCGGATCGATCGAGGTGTCTCCCTCGGGTGCAGGACTCGACTCAGCGGCGCCAGGGTCGGCGGGTGCGGTGGGCTGATCCGGGGCGGGGCCCAGCCAGTCCAGGAACGCTCCCCGGTCGGTCACGACGCCGGGCCTATCGCGGCGATGACCGAGGCGGACCCGTCGGCGGCGGGTGCGGTGGTCATGGAGCTGACGAAGCGTTTCTCGGTGCCGTCGGGTCGCCGTTCGACGACGGTGACTCGGTACTGCGACGGGGCGCCCCGGGGCGCGGTGAGCACGCAGTGCTCGGTGCCGACGGGGATCGCGGCGACCGCGGCGTCGAAGGCGGCCGCGTCCAGCTCGACACCGGAGGCGAGGACGGCGCGAGCGGCGGCGACGTCGCGGCTGCCGTAGTACGCCTCCTCGATGCGGGCGATGGCCGCGAGATCCGGGTCCGCCGAGCCGGTGTCGGCGACGGTTCCGCCCGGCTGACCGGTGCACCACTGCTCGAACGGCAGTGGCCCTGTCGGCTCGGGGTCGGGGGTCGACGTCGCCGGGTCCGCAGTCGGGTCGACCCCGGCGGACGACAGTTCTGCGGCCAGGCCAGCCTCGGTTTCGCCGGTCGGAGCGGACGGCAGCACGAGGACGGCGCCCGCGCCGATCATGGTGGCGAGTGCGCCGATCGAGGCTGCCACGGCGAGCGACGAGCGGTGGCGGCGTAGCCGTCCCGGCCGATCGGTCGACTGGGTGCTCTTCGTTTCGGGTGTGAGCTGCGGGTCGTCCGACCACGCTGTAGGGGCGGCGGGGAGGCTCGCCAGTGCGGACTGCCACGCCGGGGCGGTGGGTGCGGGGTCGGGCAGGGTCAGGATGCGCCCGGTGTCCGCATCGGCGTCATCGGCATCATCGGCGGTTGGAGCTGGTGTCTGAATCGACGAGACGGCGGTCGGCGCGGGCGGTAGGGCCGCGAACCATTCGTCGTCGCGGTGGTCGGATCGGGCCATCGGGTGCGTTCCTTCGCGTCGCCTCGTGGTCGGCAGTGTTTGTGGTCGGCGGACTTTCGGATGCGGCCGGATCGCGTCGTGCTCACGGTCCGGCCGCACCAGGAAGTCAGCCGGCGAACGAGCCGAGCGCCGCAGCAACAGCGGCGTCGACGGACGAGGCGGCTTGCTCGATGACCGGGGCCGCCGCCGCTACTGCGTCGGCACCGCCGGGGATCGACTGCACGGCCGAGCGGGCCTGATCGAGTGCCGGTGCCACCGTCTCGACCGCCGTGGGGGCGGCGTCGATCGACGCCACCACCGAGTCGAGCTGCGGAGCGGCAGCGGACACCGCCTCGCGCGCACCGGGAATCGGGGCGAGCGCGTCGGAGACCTGCTCGGTGACCGGCGAGGGAGCGGGCTGCGGCGCGGGGACGGGTTCGGTGATGGTGGTTTGCTCGCCACCCAACGCGGTCGCGCCGATGGCACCACCGATCGCCCCGCCGATGCCCGCACCGACCACTGCGGCGGGGACACCGAGCGCGGCGGCACCGACACCGGCGCCGATGGCGGCACCGACGCCGGGGCCGAAGACCCAGCCGATGCCCGGTGCCCACCACACGAACGGCACTGTGGCGGAGCCGATTCCGAGTCCGACCAGGCCGCCGCCGACCGCGCCGACGGCGGTGGCGGGGACACCGAGTGCGGCGGCACCGATCGCGCCGCCGACGACGATGCCGGTCGCGGCGCCGGCCGCGACGCGGTCGGCCTGCGGTGCGTCGACCAGGCCGGCGTTCACCAGGGCGTTCGCGCCGTCGGCTTGGAGTGCGGAGGCGGAGTTGTTGAACTGCTCGGCTGTGCGGGCGTCGATGAAGTCCGGGCGGGCGACGGCCTGGCTGCCGATGAGGATGGTGCCTTCCGGTGCGTCGACCGGGGCGATGACGGTGCGCTGCACCGTCGGCGGGGGCGGCGGGGTCGGCGGGACGAACGGTGCGGGCGCGGCCGGGGCGGATTGCTGCGGGGCCGGGGCGTAGTAGACCGGCGCGGTGGTGGTCGAGGACTGCTGGCGGCCGGACTGGTAGTCGTCGTAGCTGCGCCACTGCGACTGCTGGACCTGCGGTGACGGGGTGAACCCTGGCAGGAACTCACGCTGGTACGTCGGAGCCGGAGCCGGGGCGGTCGACAATCCCGGCTGCTGCGGGGTGGTCGTGCTCAGTCCCGGCTGCACCTCATCGGCCGAGGCCGGGCCGGCGAACGCCACCGCCACCGCGGCCGCAGACGCGACCACCAAAGAGGAACGGGCTACCGTCTTCTGCTTACGGTGTCGCCCAGATCTGTTGTCACTGTTCAACATTCTGCCTTTCAACTCAACGCTTCGGAATCGGATTGCGGATCGGTTCTTGCGTGTGAGGACCGGAAGGTGCGGCTTCCGGTCCAGCACAGGTGAATTCAGTTGGAGTAGTGACCCCCTTCCGGTGGACGCGGCGGTGCGGTGTAGGTGTCCATTCGCCGTCCATGCAGAGAGCCGGACCGCGTCGGACATGCCGGGCGCAAACGGTCAGGAAGCGCGGCCTACGGGAGTAGCGGATTCTCCGAACAACTGGCGGGCTCCACGCTCGACTGGCCATATCGCGAGCACGCTGCCGTCGTCTCCGACGCACGCGTGGTCGATGCCAGGTCCATGTACCGGCAAGCTGCACACCAACAGGTCGAAGGACGAAGCGCCTTCGTATATCGACGTGCACAGCTGAGATGAGGTGACATGGTAGAGCGGGTGACCAGCTAGGTCGGACGAGTGCATCAGGGCTTCGCCTCTCGCTGGGCGTCAGGCAACGATGCGGTCCTTTAGGCTGGAATAGCCCGACTGGACCGGCGCCTAGCGCCTTCTGGTTGTGGTGGCTCCCGTGGTTGCGCGTGCGGACTCCCAATCAGCGAGCGCAGCCACGGGGGTTCTGAAAGTCTTGTCGGACTCCTCTGGTCTGTCGTTATGAGACAGTCGATATGAGACTGTCAGATAAACACTCTAGAAGGGATGCGGCAAAGTGTCCACTGATGAGCGCAGGAATAGAATGAGTCGGCGGGTGCTGAGAGGTTTCGACCCCTCGCGCCTCAGGGAGTCGCGACTCGCTGCACGCTCCGGCGCTGGTCTGACGATTGCGGAGACGGCGCGTGCTGCTGGCGTGTCGGCCGCAACGATCTACCAGTGGGAAAGCGGCATCAGGACGCCCCAGGTAGACGTGTTGGCCGCCGTCACAGCGGTTCTCGACATCCGCATCGAGGACGTCGTGAATGTCCCGCTCGATGAACGATTTCCTTCGGACCTGCGCGTTCTTCGAGGTTTGACGCAACCTCAACTCGGCCAGATGGCAGAGCTGCCGACCGCCGTGGTTGGCCGCATCGAGCGAGCAGACATACCGCTGACTGACGACAAGCTCGAAGTGCTGTCGAAGCTGGTGGGAGTCGAACAGCCCGTCTACCGGGCCGCTTACGAACGGGCGCGTCGCCGACCTGCCGGAACCCTCGCCTGAAAGCAGCCCTGACGGTGTGAAACGGTCTTGCGGCCGGTAGGCGTGTGTCTTGATCACCAAGCACCGCCGACCTCGAGTGGGGCGTGTACTTCGAGAAGTCCTTCCTTGAGCCGGTTCCGCGAGGCGTCTCGTGCGCCGGCTTCGACGCCGGAGAGGGTGATCTGAACGGGCGAGTACGGGGTCGCCGCGTCCAACCTGACGAACAACTGCAACTCGGTCTGCTGCTCAACTCCGGTTGCGATCTGATCAAGGGCAACTCGGTAACGGTCTTGGCTGGCAGGCTCGACATCGAGCGGATTCACCTGAGCGGCTGCGAACGGACTACTGAACTCCGACAACCACTCCTTGACGATGCCGGTGTCGAGGTCGATACGCGCCAGCGTTGCTCCTGTCGCGAGCTTGAACCGGGCCGCGACAGTTCGGGTAATCAGGCGGTCGGTCACGGCGCTGCCCTCGTATCGGTGGAGAACCTGAACAATTCCGTTGATTCGAGTTCCAAGACTCCTGGTGCTCATCTGAACATCGCGGTCGTCGCCGTCCAGGCCCACCAGACGGATCGGTGTGTGAAAAGTGCGCCCGTAAGAGCTCTCTCCGTCCTTGATGTCGCGGACGTACTCGAAGTAGCCGGCTTCGTTCTCGAACACGCTGAACCGCGACCACACCGACGCCACGGTGAGGGGAACGCCGTCGTTCGTCCTGTCCGCACCCAGTACGGATTGGTCGAGCCCGTTGCCGTGTCGGGGTATATCGGTGGAACAGTCGAAGTCGAATGTGCCCACCGACAGTCGCGGCGGCGGTGTGCCCCGCCCCACCCAGACCTCGATTCCGAACACGGTTCCGTCGGGACCGAGCACGGGGTGAGCATGGACGGCCCGGGCTGCGCCGGGTTCGGCGACGGGCTCGACGTAGGAAGCGGCATTGACGAGCACGGCGTCTATAGCGTCTGTGACCGACTCAACTGCCGAGTCAGTGAACGCAGCCTTGATACGACGGATCATGCCCACGAAGTCGCGGGGTTCGATCCCAGTTGCGATGACGGTTGGTGCGCAGGTGTTTTCGGGGCCGTCCGTCGTGCAGCGAGTCGCCCCCAGTGTTTCGATCAGCAGCCAGTCGGGCTTGGCGGTGCTCACGGGGCGCTCTCCGTTGTTGATTGGTCGAACAGATACCGGTCGTGGGAGCACAACACTTGGACGTCGTGCTCGTGCGATGCTGCCAACTCCGACAGCCTTCGGTGGTTTGTGCCGATTCTCGAGCGGTCCGCCGCCAGAAGCTTCTCGAGCAAACTCGTCCGGCGGCGGCCCGAGGCGTGAGTGGGTGCGCTAGGTCCTATCGCACTGTGATGGAAGAACGCGTCGCCGGCGTGGAGGATCCACCGGTTGCCGATTCGTACCGCGACAGCGGCGTGCCCGGCGCTGTGGCCTTGCAGGGGAACAAGCCACAGGCCGTCCAGACCGGCGAGGGGGTATGCGCCGGAGAAGCCCAGCAGCGCATCGCACGTTCCGGCGTAGGCCTTGAACCGACCTCCCGTCAGAGCATCGATGTGCGCGCGGCGATAGCGCGGCTGCGGGGCCCCCAGCGCAGCCGTCAACTCGACTTCGGTGAGGTGGACCATCGCGTGCGGGAAGTCCGATGCCCCGCTGATGTGGTCGTAGTCGAGATGGGTTGCCACGATGTTGGTTACATCCGCAGGGTCGAGGCCCAAGGCTCGGATTTGGCAGTATGCGCTGGACCCCGTGGTGAGGTCTGGAGACAACAGGTTTGCGGCGGCACCTAGGGTGGACGGATCGGCCGCGTCGGACATCCCGATGCCCGTATCCACCAGAACCAGACCATCATCGGCTGTTTCGCAGAGCAGCACGTGCGTGACCATCTGTACACCGAGTGGCTTGAAAGTGCCGCAGTTCAGGTGGTGCACGGTTGTCACGGTCACTTCGGGCACCTCCCGGTCGATGACGAAGCGCGGTGCCTTGCGGCTGCGCGGAGCTTTGTCATCCGATACGGGGAAGCCCACGAACCGGGGAATAGCCAGAGCGCGCTCTGGTCTGTTGGAGGACACTAAGCCGCGCGTGCCTGCTTGTCCATTGTTTGCACGCCATTGAGGCATCGGTTGCGGCCGAGCTCACGTTGTGCGGCGGTCGTGTTGTAGCTCACACGTGGGTCTTGACCCGAAAGCGCGGTGGATCGGGAGTGGTGGACGAGAGCAACCACGTGCCCCGGCGTGTCGGTCCGCCAAATCTCGCCGATCTGTAACAGGATGAGCGACACGGATTGGGAGTCCGCGGAGAGGCTGAACGATGCCATTGCCGTCGAAGGGCGAGCGGCGGCTCATGGGCACGAGAGTGGCCCCTGAGCTCAGTGCGCTCGTTGAGCAAGCTGCGCGTGACCGGGGATGTTCGTCGGTGAGTCAGTACTTGGCCGACCTCATCGCGGTCGCGCACAACCGGCCCGATCTCGTACGAGAGCTGAACCAGGAGGAGCTGAAACTGGCCGTCTGATGGAAAGAGCACTGCACATAAACGCATAACGCAGCGCCGAAGGCCATTCACCGAAAAACCCCCACCCTTGGCAGAGGGCGAGGGTTCTCGAGTTTGGTGAGAGACGAGGTACCAACTCGTTTCCCGGTACTGCATGACCCCGAAGGGACTGTCTTGCTGGACAGGTCTCAGGATACATCGCGCCCTGACGCAGCTCCAAGAAGCTCCGCACGTGTCGCGTCCCCGGAACCGGCGCGGCCGACACCCGATGTGGTGTGGCGGCGGTTGGCCCCGATGCTGGCTGCTCGTCGGTCTATGCGCCTGTACGACTCGGTGGCGAAGGGTTTCACCGAGGCGCGGCCGTTGACGACGAAACGTCCGCCGGTTCCGGCAGCTGTTCCGCTGTTCGTTCGCGGTCGTGCGCGTGTGCTGGCGTTGGATTTCGACGCCAAGACCCGAGGCGGCGACGCGGTGAAAGCCGACGTCGCCCGAGCGTTGGGCTGGTTGGGCGAGTGCGGTGGCCGTCCGGTGGTCGATACGTCCACCAGCGGCGGCGCCCACGTCCTGGTTCCGCTCGCTGCTGGCCAGTCGGTCGGCGTCGATGAGGTTCGTCCGCTGCTGGGCTTGCTCGCCGCTCGGCTTCCGACGCTCGACATCGTTCCGATGACCAACCCTGCCACCGGATGCATCACCGTCCCCGGAGCTGCGTGCAGGGAAGGTGGCGTCCGCGAGCTGGCGGGCGAGCTCCACGATGCGATCGACACGCTGACCGTGGGCTCGGACCCGGCGTTCCTCCCTCGTCTGGGCGCACTTCTCGGCGGCGCCGGTACCGCCCCACTCTCCTGCGCCGCCACGGAGACGTCGGCGAACACCCGTGCCGCCAGCTCGCACCGTCGGGCGGTCCGGGCGGAGGTCGCGGCGATCACGGCGAGCGAGCGCATCGTCGGCGCCGGCAGCTCGGCGCGCCTGCATCCACGGCTGTGCCGCACCGCTCCCCCGCCGGCGGCGGTCGCCGCGTTCGCCGCCACCGGCCGCCTCGACACCACCCGGTGGCCGTCGCGGTCCGAGGCGCGTCAGTCGGTCATCACCCACGCCGTCCTGGCCGGCGACACCGCGGCCGTCATCACCGATCGTGTTTTGACCGACGACGGTTGGGCCGGCATACGTCGGGCGTACGAGCATTACCGCGCCCCCGCAGCGGCGATCGCTCGTGACTGCGCCCGCGCCCTGAGCTGGGCCGCATCGACACTCCCCGACCCAGTCCGGGATATCGGGCACAAGTTAAAGCACACAGGGGGGTACGAAGTCGGGGGCATTGTTGATCCGGCAACGACGGCCTGGCTTGCTCTCGCTCAACGGTGGGTGTCCTCGGTGTATTCGGGTCGACGGGATCGCTGGACCACACACGCTGTGGTGCAGGCACTGGCGTGGGGGGCTGCCGTCGGTGGGGAGGTCGTCGACGGTGTTCCCGTGGTGGCATTGGGTGGGCGGTCGTTGTCCACGGCGGCCGGCTTGCTTCCGGAGACGACGGTGTGGGACACCCTGGCTCGTATGCGCGACATCCCTGGTTCACCGCTGCTGTTGATCGAGCGCGGGGCCGGCCAGAATGCGGATCGGTATGCCCTAGTGCCCGCGAAGGGGGTCGAGGGCGCAGGAGGCGAATCAGCGGTCAGTACGGCGTTTCCGCCGATCGGAGCGGTGCACCCGGTGTGGAGCGTCGTCGGGTACCGCCACCGCGTTCTCTACGACGCCGTCCTAGCGGCGGAGTCCCCTATGACTGTCGACGCACTGTTCGAGCGCATACGGATCGGACGCAGCAGCGGGTACGAAACCCTCCTGGATCTGCGCACTGCCGGCCTTCTCACCGTCACGGGCGACGGCCTGGTGCAGCGCGGCCCCACCGACCTCGACACCCTCGCCGCTCGACACGGCCTCGCCTCGGCCGTCCACACCCGCATCGTTCGTCACCGCGCCGAACGCATCGTCTGGCGCGAATGGCTCGACGCCCACGAGGAAGCTCGCACCGCTCCCCCACCCCCACCGCTGGTCACGGTCGACGACGGCCGCACCCCACCGGACGAAGGGCTCTGGGACGCCATCATGGCCGACGAACACCGCTACAGACCCGAACACGACCCCTACGCGGCCCTGCCCGAACTGCTCGACGCGGTCACGGCGTCGCCGAGACGTAGTGCCGTACAGCTTGGAGCAGCAACGAGTCCTGCACCTGCCGACCATCTCTGACACCCTCGACCGCACCGAAACCCACTAACCCACAGGAGGAACCCGCGACCGCACCCCACAGCCCGTTACAGACCATGTTCACCGGCGTCCCCGAGGAGCACCTGACGATCGCGGCCGCCGAAGTCGAGACCTACGCCCGCGCTGTCCTCGACGACATTCGCACCAACTCGTTCATGGCAACCGCACCGGAAGGCTCCTTCACGGCGACCGCATCCATAGCGCAGTTACGGGCCGCCGCGGCGGCAATCCTCCACTCCCCCCAACCCTGATCCGTGGGCGGAACGCGTCCTGCACGCCCTCGGCGAAACCCGTGACACTGCTACCGAACAGCTTGCCAACCGCTTACTCGGCATGCTCGACGGCCCCACTGACGCCGCCGCGGGCTTTCCCCGTACGTCTGCGTTCTTCGACGGCGTTGGCGGTCGGTTGGCAAGTCGCGACTGCAACTAGCCGCACGTACTGAGGTCAGTACGGACGGAGGTCTCTCCGCGTGCGCCGTTTGAGCCCGGCCCCGAGCGCCGCCGGCGGCTCGCCCCTTTTAGTGAGCGAGTTGGCTATCCGGAGTGCACCGGCGTCCGAGCCAGCGTACGCCTAAACTGTATAGCTGTATTACCGGGCGCCGCATACAGCAAGCTGTAGATACAGGCTTCTGCATATACAGGTACACGGTTAGCTGTGATACCGTGAATGCGGTATACAGCAACACGGTTTACTGGTTGTATGGTTACACGGCATTACAGGTACACGGCTGCCGGTTTGCTGTAGATACAGCTATCCGGGTTTCCGTAGAACCGTGTGCCGTACAGCTGTATACACAGCTTGCTGGTAGTACTGGACCGGAGGAGGGGCAGAGGCATGATCATCAGCATGGTGAACACCAAAGGTGGCACCGCCAAGACGACAAGCGCGATCTACCTAGCTGCCGCGTACAGCAAACGCGGCGACAAAGTTGTGATGCTCGACCTGGACAAGCAGGGATCAGCGACCGATTGGGCCGACCGGGCCGCCGAAAGTGGCGATCCGTTGCCGTTCAAGGTCGAAGTGGCCAACATGAAGAGGCTGACCAAGTACACCGCGGGGGAGGGGCAAGTCGTCATCATCGATACCCCGCCCGGCGACGGGCAGGTCATCGACGCCGCCATCGCCGCATCGGATTTCGTTATCCTTCCGACCCAAGCGACGGGCCTGGACACAGCCCGAGTGTGGGAGACGCTCCCCTCGATCCAAGGCCGGCTTCCCTTCGGCGTCCTCATCACCGCCGCGCGCCTCGGAACCAGGCTTTTGGACGAAGCCAAGCAGGTGTTCGACGACAACGACGTCCCCCGATTCGACACCGTGATCCCGATGAAAGAGCGAGTCAGGTCGACATTCGGTACCACGCCACGCCACGACGAGGGCTACAGCGACGTGGTCCGCGAGATCGAGGAGTCCATGTCATGAGCCTCAACAAGTCGAGTTCCTTGGGTCCGCGCCGTTCGGCGGCGCCGACGCAGGGCGCCGCGCCCGCACCGTCGGTGGAGACAACTTTTGTCGATTCCAGTGCCGACCTGACGAAGATGACCACTCTGATCCACACGCCGTTACACCGCAGCTTTAAGGCCACTGTCGCGAAGGAAGGCACGACGATGCGCGACGTGGTCGAGGAATTGATCGAGAAGTGGATCGACGACCACAAATAGCTCTAAGCGAGCTTTTTGCGCCTGCTGAGGGCTGCGCCGGTGAGGCGGTGGAACGAACTGTGATCCATCCGCATACAGCGCGAACGGGACCAGTGACCGCACCGGCAGGTATCGCCGCGAGCCTGCCTGGAGTCGGGACGGTGTGACGGGCACTATTCATCTGAGCCCCGATCCTGCTTCTGGACGTGGCATCGGTTCGAGCTTGGCAGCTCACGACCAGACTGACGAAAGGGAACCTCAATGGCTAGCTGGTCTTGTCCAGTATGTGGAGAAGAGGCTGACGCCGACTTGCTAGACCCTCATGGACACTTCGCCCCCGAGGACGAAGTGATCGAAAAGGATATGTGGTGCGACGCGCTGTATTACCCCTATGGCCGCAAGCAACTTGGAGGTGTGCGCTGCCGTCTCAGAACCGGGCACGATGGCGATCACTGGTGTGAAGCGGAAGCTCGGGTAGCGCAGTAGCCCCGCGGCCCGCACGTAAGTCAGACCCGCAGCGCCAACGGTCGCCGCCGTGCGGCATCCCCGCGTCACCCGCCCGTCGGAGTACGGCGAACGGCTCCACCGACAGGCCGGTGGCGGCCCAGGGAGAGTCGCGGCCACTGCATAGGGCTGAATCTAATAGGTGTGCTGATCAAGCGGTCCCAGACCGCAGTGCGGCGGTCCGGATTGACGACCGTCTATCGAGGCACCCCGAGGGCGGATCCGTTGTCAGGGTCAGAAGCGCACTGCGCTCGATCGTCGCGTTTTCCGGGTGAGTGCGGTCGAGTTCTGCGATTCTGGGTTCAGAAGAGCGCAGCACTGTCGCGAACCTGGGTGACCTTGGGGGCGAGGTGGACGTAGACAAGCTGGACGTGATCGAGAGCGGGGTTCTGACTGCGTCACCGGAGAGGTGGAAGCAGGCGGAATTCCGCTTCTCGGTGCTCGCTCCGCTGCTCGAGATGCACCCAGTGGGCTTGGCGGTGGTCGACGACGCAGCCGAACGGTTGGGCGTGTCCCGTCGGCAGGTGTACGCCCTGCTCGACAAGCTGGAGAACGGGACAGGGACCGTGGCGGATCTCCTGGTTCGCCCGTCGTCGGGTGGTCGAGGTCGAAGCCGGGTGTCCGACGCTGTCGAGGAGATCATCGCGGAGCAGGTGGGACGGCACTTTCTCCGCCGCCAGAAATTGAGTGTCGCTGCGGTGCATCGCCGCATCGCTGTTGTATGCCACGGTGCGGGCCTTCCGTCGCCGTCGCGGAACACGGTCGCCGCACGGATCGCGGCCCTGAAGCCCGCAGTGGTGGCCCGAGCGCGTGGGGGAGCGGACGCAGCCCGCCCGCGTCAGGCGTTCGGCGGCGTTGCACCGCCGACTCGGGAGATTCTCGACGTGGTTCAGATCGACCACACCGTCGTCGACGTCATGGTCGTCGACGACCACGAGCGCAGACCGATCGGCCGCCCGTACCTGACGATTGCGATCGATGTCTTCAGCCGAGCCGTACTCGGTTTCGTGGTGACGTTGGAACCACCGTCCGCCGTGTCGGTGGGCCTGTGCTTGGGACGCGTGTGCAGCGAGAAACAGGCATGGTTGCAGGTCCACGGTCTGGCGGGTGAGGTTCGGTGGCCCATGGCGGGCAAGCCGCACCGCTTGTACCTGGACAACGCCACCGAATTCAAGAGCGAGGCGCTGCGCCGCGGATGCGCCCAACACGGCGTCGCCCTCGACTACCGACCATCGGGGCGACCGCACTACGGCGGGATAGTCGAACGCGTCATCGGAACCACGATGACGGCGGTGCACGAGCTCCCCGGAACCACGTTCTCGAACCCGGACCGGCGTGGCAGCTACGACTCGGATGCACACGCTGCGTTGACGCTGCGCGAGCTGGAACGGTGGCTGATGCTGTCGATCGCGACCTACCACGAGAGGATCCACACCGGCCTCGGTCAGACCCCGGCGACCAAGTGGGGCACCGGAGTCGGCGCTGCGACCAAACCACCATCGGTGGTGGTCGACGAGACCGCGTTCCTGATCGACTTCCTTCCGGTGATCCGCCGCCGGCTTTCGCGCACCGGATTCGTCGTCGACCATGTGCGCTACTTCTGCAACGCACTGAAGCCGTGGGTCGCGCGCCGAGAGCACCTGGGTGCGTTCGTCATCCGGCGTGACCCCCGCGATCTGAGCCGCATCTGGGTGCTCGAACCCGACGGAGCCGGTTACGTCGAGGTGCCGTACCGGATGATGGCGAACCCTGCGGTGACACTGTGGGAGCACCGCGCCGCGACTGCCCGCCTACGAGAGCAGGGACGGTCGAGCGTCGACGAAAGCGCCGTGTTCTCGATGATCGAGCAGATGCGCGACCTCACCGACCGTGCACAGACGGACACCCGCAGAGCTCGCCGCAACCGCCAACGCCGGAACCACCTCGCCGACAGACCTTCTTCGACCACTCCGGTGTCGCCGCCGCCGCACCAGCGCGAACCGGACACGGACGTGTCGATCTTCGACGACATCGAGCAGTGGTGAGCAGATGACACCGAGATCGCGGCCGACCGCCGGGGGATCGACTGCGCTGCCGGGCACCGACTTCGGGCACCTGACGGAGTCGACGCGGCCGCTCGTCGAACTCGATGACGCCGCCCGAATTCGGTCGATACGCTCCGAGCGCTGGATCGGCTACCCGCAGGCACGGTCCGTCCTCGGGCACCTCGAGACGCTGCTGTCGTGGCCGGACCGTCAACGTATGCCGAACCTGCTGCTGCTCGGCTCGACGAACAACGGCAAGTCGATGATCATCGAGAAGTTCCGACGCACGCACCCTCCGACCAGTCTCAGTGACCGCGAACAGATCCCGGTGTTGTGCGTCCAGATGCCCCCGGAACCCTCGCCGAGTCGGTTCTACCTCGCGGTGCTCGCCGCACTGGGAACACCGATCAGGCCGCACAGTCGTGTTCCGGACCTGGAACGACAAGCACTGATGCTGCTGCGAGCGACCAAGGTGCGGATGCTCATCGTCGACGAGCTCCACAACGTTCTCGCCGGACGCGACAATGCCCGACGGGAATTTCTGAACATGCTGCGGTTCCTGGGCAACGACCTGCGCATCCCGCTTGTCGGCGTCGGCACCCGTGACGCGTACCTCGCTATCCGTACCGACCCGCAGCTCGAGAACCGGTTCGCGCCGATGACCCTACCGACGTGGACCAACACCCCGCAGGCCCGCTCGCTCATGGCCAGCTTCGCCGCCAGCTATCCGCTGCGACAACCCTCGCACCTCGCATCACCGGAGATGACCGACTATCTCCTCACCCGCTGCGAGGGCACCATCGGCGAACTGTCGACCCTGCTGACCTCGGCAGCTGTGCTGGCCGTCGACACCGGCGCAGAAGCAATCACCCCCGGCGTGCTCGAACGCACCGAGTATCTCGGCCCAACCGAGCGGCGCCGACAGTTCGAACGCCACCTCCCGTGAGCAGCCTCGGGACTGCGGCAGAGCTCGACATCCCGCCGTGGCCACTGCATCCGCCGCCCCGCCCACAGGAAGCACTGACCTCGTGGATGCGGCGTACCTGTGCGTACTACGGACTCGCCAGACCGGCGGACCTGCTGCCGGGCTTCGACATCTCCGGTCTCGACATGGACCGGTACGTCCCCGAACCGCTGCTGGCGCACCTGGCCGCTCGCAGCATCGTTCCGGTCCCGAGGTTGCGGTCGATGACGCTGTCGGGATGGATTCCGTGGCTGCTCGACGACACCGATCCGGCGCGGTGCGACTTCGACACCTACGTTCACCAGTTCTCGGTCCTGCTGCCGGCCGACCTGGCGGTCCACGACCGCCTCTGCCGCACACCAGAGGGCGGTACCTGGCTCCCGTGGGTCAGTGAGCAGCGCACCAGGGCGTGCCCGGTGTGCGTCGACGAGCTCGAATGCACCGCCGACATCGGCGTGACGCTGGTGCACCAACTGTCGTTGCTGACCAGTTGTCCCGTGCACGTCTGCCGGCTCGAATTCTGCACCGTCCTACCCGGGCGGGCCGTTCTGTGGGATCGCACCGCATCGGACGAGAGGTTGCGGCCAATCCCTGTTTCGCAGGAAGTCGCCCGACTCGACCGGCGCAGCGCCCGAGCTCTGACGTCCGGGTGGGTGCAGCTCGACCGCGACCGGGTCCACGCCGCGGTGTGGTTCCGCTTACTGCGCAGCGTCGTCGACGACGTCTGCACCCCGTTGTGTCGAGCGGGTCGGTGGTCGACGGTGTTGTCCGCCATCTGGAACTCCACCGGGCATCCGCGGCCGCCGCAGGCGTCGCGAGTGGTGTTCGAACACCTGCGATGGACCGAGCGAGAACGTGTCGTCGCTGCCGCCGCGTCGGCCGTCTCCGCGATCGAACACGGCGACCTCCCGGCCGGAGGCGCTCACGCCCGTCTGCTCGCCCCGATCCCGGACGAGCCGGTGGACCCGGGAACCGCTCCCACCCGCTCGTGCTTCCCAGCTAGCGAACGAAGCGCGTGGGACGGAGTGCAGGACGCCATCGACGCCGCCGTCGAGGTGGCACGAAGCGACATCGCTGCGGCCGCGTCGCTGTTTGCGTTCCTGCGCACCGGATGTCACACGCCTGAAGGCACTGCCCGACTGGAGAAGGTGTTCGCCGACCTGGGCATTCGTCTTCCCCCCTGACCGATGGGTGCGCGTCGGCGCGGCAGCGATCGAGCACAGACATAGGCGTGCGCGGTCTCCGGAGCGCCACTCGCCGGCGGCTGTGCACAGTCACTCACCGGATTCGAGCGATGACCGACGAGAATTTCCGTTCCCGCACCGTCTTCGTCTAAATCCCTGCTCAGCGCGTTTCAACTCGAAAGAGCTGTCGGGGGTGCTCGCTACAGTCCCTGTCATGGCAGATCGGCAGCTAGGTGAGGTCCTGGACACGGATTCAGTCGTCCCGGTGAGGAGTGCGGAGGTGTTTCCGGACCTGTCGGGCGAGGTCGCCGCTCGGATCGAACGGTCGATGGCGTCGGCACGGTCCGGTGCTACCCGCCGCGCCTACGATTCGGCGTGGCGACGCTTCGAGACCTGGTGCACCGTCGCCGGGCACCACGCGTTGCCGGCGCATCCCGCTACGGTGGCGGCCTATCTCGTTGCGGCTGCCGACACGCTCACCGTCGACGGGACGCGGGCGTATGCGCCGTCGACGTTCGGCAAATGGATCGCGGCGGTCGCGGACCGCCACCGCGCTACCGGCTACGACAACCCGTGCGGGCACGAGATGGTGCGCGCCACTCTCTCGGGTATTCGGCGGGATTACGCGTCTGCGGGGGAGCGGCCCCGTAACCCGCGCGCACCGCTGCTGACCTCCGACATCACTACGATCGTCGATTACGCGCGTCGAGGTGGGGCCGGGTGGGCGTCGGAGGTCCTCGAACGCCGCGACACTGCGCTGCTCCTGATGGGCTACACCGGCGCATTCCGCCGCAGCGAACTCGTAGCGCTCGAATGCCGCGATGTCCACCGCGACCGCCTCGACGGCGCGCACGTACGTATCCGCAAATCGAAGACCGACCAGGACGGCACCGGAACCGTGAAAGCACTCCCGTTCACCGACCGCCACGAGTCATGTCCGGTCTGCGCGTGGGTGCGATGGCTGCAGATCGTCGCAGCGTTCGACACCGGCGGCAGAGTTGCTGTCATCCGAATACTTTCCCGCGCAGTGGAATTCGACTCCCATATCTGCCGCGGCACCCTTCCTGTAGTCGAGAAACGGTCCCCTCTGTTTCGGTCCGTCCGCAAGAACGGCAACCTCTCCGACACAGCCCTGTCCGGAGCCGCGGTGCACGCGGCGATCCGCCGCCGCGCTACTCGAGCTGGATACGGCCCCGACACCGTCGCCCAGCTCGGCGGGCATTCCCTCCGTTCCGGCTTCGTCACGCAGGCCTTCCGCAACGGTGCCGACGCGCATGCGATCATGCGCCAAACCGGGCACACCACACCCGCAATGGTCGAAACATACGCTCACGAGAATGCGCCACTGGTCGGCAACGCCGTCACCGAGCTCGGCCTATGACCAGGCACCCGACCGAACCAGTGAGCGGCGACGGGACGACAGGGGTAGATGCTGACCACGACGACCGCCCTTGTCCGATACGTGCATCGGACATCACGAACACGTCGATACCGAGGCGGGATCGGCACACGTGGTCACTGTTCGAGGACTGGTGCACCGCCCATGGCGAACCCCCATTGGCGGCCTCTCCTGAGTCACTTGCTCGGTTCCTGTATGCGCACCCCGCCGCGCCGACGACCCAACGCCGCCGGATCGCGGTGATCGACTCCGCTCATCATCGGCATCTATTACCTCCTCCAGGGCGCGCTGAGACCGTCCGGGCTGCGCTGGATGGGGCCCGCACGTCGCGCCTGCAGGAGGTGGCAGCCGTGATCGGCGGAATCATCGCCCGACTCCCCGAATACGGTTGGCCGTCAGCGTTGTTCGCGCGCAGAGACGCGCTGATCCTCACGCTCGCTACGACAGGTCTGCCGTACACGCAGATCGCGGCCCTGCGGGCATGCGATGTCACCGCCGATGCGGGTCTCGACGCCCTTCGCATCGAGACAGGCCGCGGCGTTCATACCCTCACCTCCCTCGCGCTGGCGGGGACGGGCATTTCTCCGCGCACGGTGTACCAGCGCTGGTGTGAGGTGCTCGGCCATCAGGCCCGGTATCCGAGCACCCGAATGCTCGCCGACGCTTTCGATGCCGTGGACGGCACCGGGCTCGGCGGATACGACCGGTATTTCGACCCGGCCGGTCAACATCCGCTGTCGACTGCGATCGACCGGTGGGGCCACACCCCGTTGGCTGCGACCCCGCTGACCGCCCGTGCGGTAGCGGGCATCGTGCGAATGCACTGGGACGGAAGGGCACCCACCCACCTGCAGCCCACTGCGCGGTCACAACATCCGGAGCAGATCGCGGCACCGGATCCAGTACCGCGGGTTCTACTCGACCCCGGCTACTACGAACGCGGAACGCTTGCGCGTAGACACGCCCACGGTCTTCTCGACGACGTGGACTCTGTCCTGGCCGATGTCGAAACCCGCGCGGACAGCCTGTTGGAAGCTCTCGTCGACTTTCTCGAATCGGAGACCGCACGCGTGCCGGCCGACACCGTCGAGTGACTAGTGGTTGGTACTCGGGTTTGCACACACTCTTCTTCTCACGGCAGGGAGGCGGTGACGTCTCAGAAATCTCCGAGATGAAGATCGATCAGGCCGCGAACGAACGAGGCATCGATCTCGACCCCGTTCTGCGGGGTCTACGTCGAATCCGGGTCGTCTGAGAGTCGGGGATTTCGGAAATCTTTCGGAGAGCGTCCGGTCCAGCGTTTGAAGGCGTGAGAGAAGTTGGCGAGGTCGCTGTATCCGAGTTCGGTAGCGATCTCGCTGACCGAAACCGATCGGTCGAGGAGCCGTAGCATCGCGCGCTCGTACAGAAGCGACTGGCGCACCTTGCTATAGGTGGTGCCTTCTTCGGCAAGCCGCCGTTTCAACGTGCTGCTCGACATCGACAACGCTTGTGCAACATCATGGTTGGTTCGCTGTCCGAGGTCCTTCTCCAGCAGCTGCCTCACCTTCTCGGTGGATGACATGGACCCACTCCGCTGGGCGAGTGTTCGCTGCAGATCAGCGATAGCGAGTCGATATGCGAGAGGGTCCGAGAACCGGCAAGCCTTGTTGAGGGTGTCCTCGGGTACGTGGACGAAGGAAATCGGAGCGTCGAAGATCCGGCGATTCGCCGCCGGACTTTCGTCGTGGCTCACCTCGGTCGGCTCTGGCCAACTCAGATGGAGTGTGACCGGCGATATGTCCCCGGCGAGCATGTCCAGCAGCCGTAGTAACGCCGACCCGCCGTAGGTGACGACCAAGCAGTCCAGTGCCGAATCGCCTGTATGCGCAGTGAGCCCGACGATCAGGCCGTAGTCGCCAGTGTGGAACTGCGACTTCAAAGCCGTGGAGATCAATGGCAGGTATGTGAGGAGATCGACGATCTCGGCGACCGAGCCAGCGCTGATCAAAGGTGAACTCAGGGGCCCGAATGATGTCAACTGGGCCTGTTCGGCAAACGCAAATCCGAGTCGAGTGGCCTGGGCGATATCGAGTTCGGGGTAGACCTCCCGAAACCACCGTATCGGTGCCTGAACGTCATGCTGAATGAGCGTCGCTTCACTGGTTCCTTCGCGGTGCATGATCGCACGAAGCCGCGCGGCGGCGTCAGGGTCGAGTGCGCGGCGTTCGAGCAACTGAACGAACGCAAGCGGTGGCACACCCTCGTCGTTCAGCTTCACGATGATCCCCTTGACCCGAATTCACAAGTTTCTGACTCCACCGAACATAGCCGTCACCCACGTTTGCGACGACACTTTCGTTCAATCACGCCAGAAAACGAGGAGTTGACATGGCAGTTGTAACTTTCGTCGCGCACGACGGCGAGGAGCACGAGGCGGCTTTGGTCGAAGGTCGATCGCTCATGCAGATTGCTACCGACAATGCTGTGCCCGGGATCGACGGTGACTGTGGCGGGGAGACGGCGTGCGGTACCTGTCATGTGATCGTCGACCCACAGTGGTCCGGGGAAGTGGGTCTTTCCGGCGCCGATGAAGAGGAGATGCTCGCGATGAACCCCGAACGGCAACACACCTCCCGGCTGTCCTGTCAGATGGTGGCCTCGGAAGCGTGGGACGGCCTGCGCGTACAAACGCCCGAGTTTCAGCTATGAAAATCGTCGGAAGGCAGAGTAGCAAGGCGATGAAGGTTTCCGAGACGATCGGCGACAAGGTGAAGTCGGCTATCCCGATGGACCTGCAGATCCGGGGTGCACACCTCTACGACAAGACCCGGCGTTGGGTGACTGGAACGAATGGCACCAAGTTGTTCGTCGAGAGTCCGATCCCACCGGTCGAGGATGTCGAGCTCGCCGACATCGACCTCAGTAACCCTTTCCTTTACAGACAAGGGCGGTGGCAGTCGTACTTCGAACGGGTGCGGAACGAGGCGCCGGTTCACTACCAACCCAACAGTCCGTTCGGTCCGTTCTGGTCGGTCACGCGTCATGCCGATATTGTGGCCGTCGACAAAAATCATGCGCTGTTTTCCGCCGAGCCGTTCATTGTTATCGGTGTCCCGCCGCGTTTTCTCGATATCGAGATGTTCATCGCGATGGATCCGCCTCGCCACGACAGACAGAGGGCTGCCGTCCAAGGCGTGGTCGCGCCGAAGAATCTGCGGGAGATGGAGGGTCTTATTCGATCACGCGTGCAGGAGGTGCTGGACGACCTTCCCTTGAATGAGCCGTTCGACTGGGTGCAGAATGTCTCGATCGAGTTGACAGCTCGCATGTTGGCAACTCTGCTGGACTTTCCGTACGAGCAGCGCCGCAAGCTCGTCGAGTGGTCCGATCTCGCGACCGCGATGGAGCAAGCCAACGGTGGCCCCTCGAACATCGACGAGGTGTTCGACGGCATGCGTGACATGGCGCGTGGTCTCAGTGCTCTTTGGCATGACAAGGCCGCCGAAAGGTCTGGAGGAGGAGAACCTGGTTTCGATCTGATCACCATGTTGCAGCAGAACGACGACACGAAGGATCTGATCGATCGTCCGATGGAATTCATGGGCAACCTTGTGTTGCTGATCGTCGGTGGAAACGACACGACGCGCAACTCGATGAGCGGTGGCGTTCTTGCGTTGAACAAATCCCCCGACCAGTTCGAGAAATTGAAGATCAACCCTGGTCTCATTCCCAACATGGTCTCGGAGATCATCAGGTGGCAGACACCGTTGGCGTACATGCGCCGAATCGCCAAAGCCGACACTGTGCTGAACGGACAATTCATTCGCAAGGGCGACAAGGTGGTGATGTGGTATGCCTCGGGTAACCGCGACGAACGCGTTTTCGAGAATCCTGATGATTTCATCATCGATCGTGCCAATGCGCGCAATCACATCGCGTTCGGATTCGGTGTGCACCGGTGTATGGGCAATCGGCTGGCCGAAATGCAGCTGCGGATTCTGTGGGAGGAGTTGCTTCCCCGCTTCGAGAACATCGAGGTCGTCGGCGACCCCGAGTATGTTCAGTCGAATTTCGTGCGGGGCATCAGCAAGATGATGGTGCGCCTGACGCCTACTTCCAGCGTATGACATCGCAACGGGCGATCATCGTCGGCGCAAGCCATGCTGGGGCACAACTGGCAGCTAGTTTGCGCCAAGAAGGTTGGACAGGCGACATCGTCCTCATCGGTAACGAGTCTGCCGCTCCCTATCAACGCCCCCCGCTGTCGAAGGCATACCTGGCGGGCAAATGCGTACTCGACGATATCGCCATTCGCAGCACGGACTTCTACTCCAAGCAAGGTATTCAGCTCCTGAACGCGCAGGTGGAGACCATCGTTCGGTCGGAAGGCAACGTCGTTCTCGACACCGGGGAGAAGCTGGCCTACGACAAGCTCGCGCTGTGCACGGGAGCCCGCCCTCGTCGGCTCACCGTTCCCGGGGCCGATCTCCACGGGGTCTACTACCTGCGCACCGCAGCGGACGTCGAGAGGATACGTATGGCCACCGGCCCTGGCCAGCGGGTGGTGATCGTCGGAGGCGGCTACATCGGACTCGAGACAGCGGCATCGCTGCGCGCACTGGGCGTACAGGTCACAGTCCTCGAGGCAACTGGGCGTGTGCTCGAGCGGGTCACTGCTCCCGAGGTATCGACGTTCTTCGAGCGGATACATCGCGAACAGGGAGTCGACATCAGAACGAACGCGATGGTTCAGGGCCTGTCCGGTGACCGTGAGGTTCGTGAAATCACCTTGGCCAGCGGAGAATCGATCCCCGCAGATCTGGTCATCGTCGGTGTCGGCGTCGAGCCGAACACCGACCTCGCCGCCGATGCGGGTCTTGTCATCGACAACGGCATCGTGATCGACGATCACACTCGGACCAACGACCCCGACATCATGGCGGCGGGGGACTGCGCGAGCCACGACATGGCCCGTTACGGCCGTCGACTACGGTTGGAGTCCGTCTCGAGCGCAGGAGAGCAGGCCAAAGTCGCTGCGTCGACCGCCTGCGGGAAGTCCAGAAAAATCGAAGCGTTGCCGTGGTTCTGGTCGGATCAGTATCACTTCAAGCTGCAGATCGCCGGCCTCAACACTGGATACGACGAAGTGGTTCTCAGCGGTGACCCCACCCGCGACAGTGATTTCAGTTGCTTCTATCTCCAGGCCGGTGAGCTCATTGCCGCCGACTGCATAGGTCGCCCGCGCGAGTTCATGTACAGCAAACGGGTGATCGCCCAGCGACTCCCCGTCCAACGCGAAGACCTGATGCTCGGCGGACTCGCGCGCAACTGACCGATCCTTCGGTCGTTGTGCACACAACAGCAACCGGTTTGCTCAGAGAAGGGAACATCAGCGATGACCATGACAGACCGCCCGCCCGGAGCACATACTACGCAGCCACCACACGCATACCTGGGAGCAACGGACTTCCTCGACATCGAGCACGAATCCGTGCGGGCGTTCACCGCCGCGGCAATCGGAGATGCGAGCAGCGACCGTGACAAGGCCAGACGCCTCTTCGCCGCCGTCCGCGACCGAATCTGGTACGACCCATACACCGTGTCGGACGATCCGGCCCACTATCGAGCGAGCTTCGTCCTCGAGGCCGGGCGCGCTTACTGCGTCCCGAAGGCGGTGCTGTTGACCGCAGTGTGCCGGGCGGCGGGTATCCCAGCACTGCTCGGCTTCGCCGACGTCCGAAATCACCTGCAGACCGAGACGTTGCGCACGCTGATGGGCGGCACCGACCTGTTCGTCTACCACGGCTACAGTCGCCTCTACATCGAGGGCCGGTGGTTGAAGGCCACGCCGGCATTCAATGTCGAGTTGTGCGCTCGTTTCGGCGTGCCGCCAGTGGAATTCGACGGCGATCGCGATGCTCTCATGCATGCCTTCACCGCAGACGGAGCCCAGCACATGGAGTATGTCCGCGAGCGAGGAGTCTTCGACGACCTACCCTTGAACGCGATCTTGACGGTGCTTCGGCACGCCTACGGCCCCACGATCTTCACGGGCGCTCACCCACTCGATGATGTTTTCACCGGCCGCACCCGGCCGGACGAAACTCCCGGGGATCGAAACCTTCCGCGGGAGTCTCGATGAACACAAGCGGTGAGAACATACGCGCCGAACCCCGTATCGCGGCCGACTGCCGATCGGTCGGAGCTCTCTCCGCGAACAATCGCGATCGTGAACACTCGGACCGCCTCGGACACCTTCGAATCGGGTGAGCCGATACCTGCTGGCAGAGCTGTGCCACATGACTGTCTCGTCGCCGCGGCCGTGGTAAGGCCGACACCGGAAGTTGCACCGAACAGACGAGACTCGCTCTGCCGCTGGAATTGCGGCTGCGGGCGATGAACGACCGATCCGAACGCCTCCCCGGGCACGAGACGACGCGCGATACCCATATCCCTCTCCCGTGTGCGCAGCCGCTACCGCGAGAGCGGGCCGACAGGCGTCTACCGATGTCTCTCATCTATGCAAGGAGCGCAGCAGATGACAAACAACGCACCTCACACCCCCGCCAGGACCGTGGCGATCACAGGTGGAGCTCGCGGCATCGGCTATCAGACAGCGAAGGAGTTGATTCGACGAGGCCACCGGGTCGCCATCGGCGACATCGACGAGGCACGTGCGAAGGAGGCCGCCGCCGAACTCGGGGTGAAGGTCGTCACCCGACTCGACGTCACCGAACCTGACTCGTTCACAACGTTTCTGGACCTGGTCGAACGTGAACTCGGACCCCTCGACATCCTGATCAACAACGCGGGCATCATGCCTACCGGCCACGCCCACGAAGAGGACGATGCAGTAACCCGGCGTCAAGTCGAGATCAACGTCCTGGGTGTCATCTTCGGGACCAAACTGGCTCTTCAGCGCATGCTGCCGCGCCGCACCGGACACATCATCAACACTGCGTCATTGGCCGGCGAGCTCGCGGTACCTGGTTTGGCGACCTACTGCGCTACCAAGTTCGCAGTCATCGGATTCACAGAGGCCGCACGACTGGAGTACCGCAAGTCAGGGGTTCGACTGTCCACAGTCCGCCCGACGTTCACCAACACCGAACTCGTCGCCGGAACCGCCGGCGCAAAGGGATTACGCAACGCCGAGCCGGAGGAAATCGCCCGCGCGACAGCAGATCTGATCGAGAATCCACGCCCCTTCGTCCGCGTCACCCGTCTCGCAGGCGCAATGGTCGCGGCGGTGAAATTCGTCCCCCGGCGGCTGGCGACCGGACTGGGTGCGGCCCTGAACACAGATTCGGTGTTCCTCGCGGACGTCGACATGACTGCTCGCCGAACGTATCTCGACAGAATCCAGAACAGCTGAGCATGCCGACACGCGCGCTCGACCAACCACCCGAAAGGCAGCCACAGTGACCCCCACGACTCTGATCGAGAACTATCCCCACCGGATGGGAGGGCACTGCGGGTCAGGTGCAATGCGAGACCTTCTCCAGTGGCACGGTCTGGGATGGGACGGACCACCCGACGAGGGGTTGGTGTTCGCACTGGGTGGTGATCTCGGTTTGTCCTACCTGCGATCGGACGACCTGGTCCCACCGATGTACCTGGTCGGCCGCGGTGCCGACTTCGAGATCGACTTACCGCGCAGGCTCGGCGGACAAGTCGAGGTTCTCACGACCGACGATCCCGGTGAGGGATGGTCATGGGTTCGCGACGACATCGATGCGGGAAGACCCAGTCTGGTCTGGGCCGATATCGCTGAGCTGCCCTACTTACGGGTGAAACTGCAGATGAGTCGCCACGACATCGTGGTGATCGGCTACGACGAGATCGGGGGGACTGCCTCGGTCGTCGACAACGATCGGGCCGACGTGCAGAAGATCCCGCTCGACGCGCTGGCTCGGGCGCGATCTTCCACCTCGTTCCCGCAACCGACACGTCACTGCACGTACCGAATCACGTGGCCGCAGACACTGCCGCCCGTGTCGACTGCCGCGGCCGCGGCCTTCGCCCGATCCGCCGCCAGCATGCACGCCCCATCGACACCGGGAATAGCCGACCACATACCAGCAGCCGGTGCCGACGGTTTGGCCGCGGTCGACCAGCTGGCAACCGACGTCAAGAGCTGGGTCGACCTTCCGCCCGATGACCTCGAGACGCTGCTGTTCAGTCTCGGTATCTTCATCGAAAAGGCCGGAACCGGAGGCGGGCTCTTTCGTCGGCTTCTCGCCGACGGCTGTACCGAGATTGCACGTCTGACCGGTGATCCCGCTACCGCAGACCTCGCGGTGGCCGCCGATCACTGCGCCCAGGCCTGGACCGAAACTGCCCGCGCCGGAACACAACGCGGTCTCGATGTACGAACACGCGCAGCTGCGGTGGCCGTGTCGGCTGCCAGACTGTCGGAACTCGAGCTGATCCTGGTGGAGTCCCTGGAGTCTGCTTCACGCTCGCTGTCCGCCATCACGAGATGATGCCCACCGTCGTTCGATGGCGCGCGGTACACGGGGCGCATCGCACTGTGCTGCAGCTGTCGTCGCCGACACCGTACGCCCTGGCGACCTCACTGATCGGCTTGGAAGAGTCGATGACCTCTCGGCACAGTTCGTCTTTGAACTCGGTGCTGAAAGATCGACGCGATCTGCTCATGCTTGTAGATCCCTATTCCAAGCGGGTCTAGTGTCCGAATCCCTGGGCCGATCAGATCACGACGCCAGCCACTGGGCTGCGGGGTGGATGACCCTCATCTGCAACCTCGCCGACGTTTTCAACGCGCGGTTCACTTCTGACATAGTGCAGTTTATCTATCGAAACTAACAGCGGTGCAGGCCGAGCGCACGATGACGCGACAGACTCGGCACAATTTTTTTTCACGACAGAGAGGTCCGACCATGAAAAGAGTTCCGGACGAGGTCAGCGGGTCGGCCGGCCCGGCTGTCGAGAACTGGGCGCGCTCGTTCTGGAGCACGAGTTTCGACTCGCCTGATCTACCGCCCCACCACCCCGACTGTCTTGGTTGTGGGCCGCAGAACCCGCACGGCCACGCCCTGTCGGTCCAGCGTGACGAGAACGGCGTGGTGGCTCACCATGTGTTCGATCAACGTCATGTCGGGGCACCCGGGATAGCACACGGAGGCGCGGTGGCGACCGTTCTCGACGATCTGTTCGGCTTCCTGCTCTACACAGTGGGTGAGCTCGCCGTGACGCGGCGTCTCGAGCTCGACTACCTGGCGCCGGTTCTGCTCGGCACTCCATACGTATTGCGTGCTGCCGTTCGGTCTCGTGATGGGCGCAAACTGGATCTCACGGCCACGATGGACGATGCGCAGGGCCGCTCGGTAGCCACCGCTACTGCCCTGTTCGTGGTGGTCGAGGTCGAACACTTCATGCAGTCCCAAGCCCGAGCCCAACTCCGGGCCACGGACACGAATCACACCGAAGAATAGACACCCTGGCCGACCTTCACCGACGTCCATCACCCGCGGTGGCTGTCGTACGGCTGCGTCTACCTGGCGCAAAGACGGCGAGGACGAGTGCCCCAGCGGCGGTCAGCGCCGCCAACGCCAGTGTCGCCTGACCACTTCCGTGTACGAATGCGGCTCTGGCGAACTCGGCCAGCGGCTGACCAGCTGGTCCTGCGCGGTCGGCGACCTGTAACGCGGCGGCCAGAGAATCGGCCACCGGACCACGGGCAGGCTCGGGTAGCTGGGGCAGAGCCGGTTGAATTTGCTGAACGTAACCGGCCGCGAGCACGCTACCGGCTACCGCAATCCCAATCGCGGCACCGATTTCGCGAGCTGCGTCGTTGACTGCGGCAGCCACCCCGTGCTTGGCCTCAGGAGTGTCCGAGACGATGGCGAAAGTCGCAGGGGCGGTACACAACCCCAAACCCGCGCTCATGATGAGCAAGGGCCACAGCAGGTCAGGGTAAGTTGCCGCGACGGTCAGTCTGCTCACCATCACCAGTCCCGCCGCGATGGTGAGCAGACCTACAGTGGTCATCACCCGCAGGCCAACAATGTTCGACAGCCAGGGTGCAATCACCGAGATCACGATGAGCGGCACGACCATAGGGGTCAACGCCAACGCGGCGGTGAGCGGTCCATAACCGAGAATCAACTGCAGATACTGCACCAACAGCAAGAACACCCCGAAGGTCACCAGAAATTGGATACAGACCGACAGCGCGCCGGCACCGAAGCCACGGCGGGCGAACAACCGGACATCGAGTAGGGGTGCCGAGGAACGTAGTTCTACGACGACGAACACCACAACTGCGAACAAGCCCACCGCAGTGCTGATGGCGACGAGCGAATCCGACCAGCCACGGGCCGGAACCTCGATCACAGCGAAGACGATCGCCCCGACCGCGACAACTACGGTCACCGCGCCCACCCAATCGACCGGTGGATGCTCCTGCTGGCGGGACTCCGCGATACTGCATGCCAACCCGGCCAGAACCGCTCCGGCGACGGTCAACCCGACGAACACCGAGGTCCACGACCACTGTTCGAGCAACACACCAGCCCCGAGGATGCCCAGGACCGCCCCGGATCCAGCAACCCCGGCCCACACACCTACAGCGCGGCCGCGATGCGCCGGTGGAAATCCCGCGGTCAGTATCGACAGCGTCGAGGGCATGACCAGCGCCGCACCCGCCCCAGCCAACGCGCGAGCAGCGATCAGCCACGCCGGGTCGGCGAGAAACAAGGGCAAGGCCGACGCGAAAGCGAACAACGCCAACCCCGCCACGAGCACCCCGCGGCGACCGTACCGGTCACCGATCGCACCGGCAGGCAGAACCAAGCACGCCAATACCAGCGTATAACCGTCGACTATCCAGGTCAGTTGAGCTTGCGTCGCCCCTGTCGCGACCGCGATCTGTGGCAACGCTGAATACAATGCCGCCATTGCGGCCACCACCAACGCGACCGCCATGCACGACACAATCAACATCCACCACTGGGCACCGCTCCATCGAGCGACGCTGGCAGAGTCGGATCTACGTTCGTTCAACGGCCAGCCTCCCAGTTCGAGACTGATCGTCTCGGTGTGAGACTATTAGTATCATAACTTTGCGGGTGTGACAGAATGGTCAAGCGAGGACATGTTTTGTCAGTCAAAATGGAGCGGAGCCCGTTCATGGTCGACCCTCTCGTTGCAGCCGAGGGCCCGGCCGACCCCCGGCTGGCGCGCTCACGTAACCGGTTGCTCGAAGCGGCGGGCCAGCTGCTGTCCACCGGCGGTGTCGAGGCGGTCACCGTGGAGGCGGTCACCCGCATGTCGAAGGTTGCACGTGCCACTCTGTACCGCCACTTCGGAAGTACCACTGACCTGCTCGCTGCAACCTTCGAGCGACTATTACCCCCAGTCGACACCGATATCGATACCGGTCCGCTACGTGAACGTCTGATTTCGTTGCTCACCACCCAAGCCGACCTCATCGACCAAGCTCCGGTGCAGATGACCACGCTGGCCTGGCTGGCAATGGGGCCCGTCAACAGCGGCGACGCCAGCCGGCGCGATCTCGATCCTGGCGCGGTGGTCTCGCTTCGGGCCCGTGTCATAGAGCAATACCGCAGGTCCCTGGATCAGATCCTGACGGCGCCTGACGCTCGCGCTGTGCTCGGCGAGATCGACACCACCTTCGCCCTCATTCAGCTCCTCGGACCGATAGTGTTCGCTCGCCTCACAGGACTGCGCCACATCCACGCCGACGACTGCATCCAAATCGTCGACAACTTTCTCGCCGCCCATGCCGCAAGTGTCCGATCGAGCACTTCGCGCGACAACAGCCGTCCATGGCCGGCCGCGGCGCTAGACCCGCAGCTCACCGACGGCCAGTAAAACTTGATGGGAAATTTCACCATCAATGCGCTATCCAGTCAGGGATCGCAGCGCTCACTGGATAAGGCCGGACGTGTGCTCGAGAACTCAGAGTTGCACTGCAGTGCACTTCTGACATCGTGCAGCCGTCTTCTGAAACTGACAGCGTTCGGCTGCGCACGCATCTTCACCGACACCGCCAGCGGAGCCTCCACCACCCGCCCCGCCCTCGACGAGCTCCTGGCCGTCGTCCTACCCGGCGACACCGTCTGCGTCTGGCGACTCGACCGACTCGGCCGCAACCTCCCACACCTGATCGAGCTCGTCACCGACCTCAAGAGCAGGGGAGTGGGATTCGCCTCGGTCACCGAACAGATCGACACCACCACCGCCGGCGGAGAACTCATCTTCCACATCTTCGGCGCCCTCGCTGCCTTCGAACGTCAGCTCCTCCGCGAACGCACCGCCGCCGGCCTCGCCGCCGCCCGCGAACGCGGCAAGGTCGGGGGGCGCCCCGCCGCCCTCACCCCGGCCAAGAAGCGGGAAGCCACCCGGATGCGCAACCAGGGCAGCACCGTCGGCGACATCGCCGACGTCCTCGGTGTCAGCAAACGCACCCTGTACCGACACTTTGCGGCGCATGCTGGCCGGCACGCCGGGTAAGCCAACAGCTTCGATGGAGGGTGGCTTCCGGTGACGATCACAGGCGGAGAGTGCGGGCGACCACGGCAGCCCGTCGCGCGGGCTGGACAGCAGCTAGATTTTTCGGAACCTCTTAAATGGCCTCAACGGGACCTCTTTGGTAGCCTTAACGGGACCCCAGTAGAGGAACTCCGTACAAGTCGCGTCAGCACTACGTTGCTTCACGATAGCGCACGCAAATTGGGATAGAAAGGCGGTGCTTTTGATGGGCGAGACTCTTGCCGATGCGGTCAAGCGGGACCGCTGTCCGTTGCGTCGTTCGTTCGTGGAGCGTGCGGAGGGTGACGACACGTTGACCCCGCTCGCCAGCTTGCTCAGAACCCAAGGGGCGTCCGGAGGTCAAGGCGGAGCTCTCAGGATCGCTCTACTGTTGTCGCTCATCTGGGTGACCGCGCGACCTCCCTACACCACGACGCGAGTCGCTGCGTACTGGTCAGGGCTCGTGGGTCGCAGTGACGACCCCAGATCTGACGGGGCGCGCGCAGTACGAGACGCACTGCACGAACTCGCGGACAGAGGGGCACTGGAGCTGCACAACGTTGGTCCGAAGCTCGTCATCGTGCTGCGAGACGAATCGCGGCCCGTCCTCAACGGTGAACCCAATTTGTACGTGCCGCCGTACAACACCGAGCCTTACATCAGCGTTCCGAGGGCGTTCTGGACACGAGGGCTCGCAGGTGACCTGTCCGGAGCTGGCATTGCCATGTACTTGTGCAGCTTGGCCCTGACCAGACCCGACGAACCCGAGTTCTTCATCGCATCGAGCTACTTCGACGAGCGATACGGGATTTCGCGATCAAGTCGCAAACGCGGCCTCAGTGAGCTGGTCGAGAAGGGGGTGCTGACCGTACGAACGGAAGAGTCGCAGAACCCCATCACCTACCGCACAGTCCGCCGAAACGTCTATCGACTCGCGAAGCAGTTCCAGCAACCTGAGCCGTGGACGCCACCGAACGCCGACGCGGGAGCCTTCGCCGTGCCAGCCTCTACCCAAGAGGGCAAGAGGGCAACTGCGACCCGGTGACAACTAGTCGGGTGAGCTGTGTTACACTCTCTCCGCGGGTCTTGGCCCGTGTCACTATCGGGTCGACTGCCCCCGGGGCGCCAATCCTGGAAACAGGGTGGGGAACCACAAGGGGGTGGGGTCAAGCCCACCGGACAAGTCCACTGGACGCGACTACGTGGGCTCCTGCCCCCGAAACGGTAGTGGCCGAGAGGCACCCCAAGGGAGTTCCAACCTCCCAGCGGGGTGCCTTTCTTGTTTCCCTCTCATCCCTGGACGCAGGTACGTTGGCCGCGCGAGGTGAGTGGGCACTTCATCACCTCACGCCGTATGTGGACACACGACGCCACGGAGAGGGGACCCGTGACATCCACCGCGCTCATCCTGCTCGTCGTCACCCTGGTCACGGTCTCGCTCACCGTCGCCGCAGTCGCCGGCTTGCCGGCCTACCGAAGCGCCCGTATCGCTCGACTGGCGGTCTGGCTCGGCATCGCGGGAAGCCTCGTCGGCCTCGCCCTCTACCTCGTCCTGCTCTGGAACCCGATGCAGTTCGTCCGCTACGACGACGACAAGACCCCCAATCCCACCGAGGGCGTAACCATCACCACGCTCCTCGGCACCGGGATGGCCACTGCCATGGCGGTGGCCATCCCGATCTATTTCCGCCCTCGCGGGCAGCAACGCCTCCAACGCGAGCCGTCGCCGAACAGAAACCGCTGGGATCACCCATCCGAAGACGACGCCTGGGCGATGCGCGGGTGATTCGTCAATGGGTCTCGTCCGCCGCCGTCGGTCAGCGGACGAAAGCGGCAGCCTCCCAATCGACAGGGTCGGTCGAGACTCGACGAGCAACCTTGTCGTCCTCGGCGAAAATCGCACTGTCACGGGGATATACGAACCCCCGAGACCGCCCGTCCGGGCCCCGCCTGAAAATCGGTGGCTCGTCGATGTACCTCAGCGATCGCACGTCCGGCCGCTCGTCCGTCTGCCACGTACCATCCCGCAGAACGACATGCTCAGTCTCCCGGACCCTGCAATCAGCGTTCTCGCAGTACATCTGGACGCGGCCGGTATCCGCCAGCAAGTCGGTCGCCGACCGTCGCGAAGTTTCGTCTCCACACCACAGGCACTCGACGTACCTGTGTTCTCCATGCCGAATCCAAGGCACCGCACCGGGAATCCAATCGTCGTGCTCGGACACCACCGCCGGGTCATGAAGCGGACCACCCACGAAATGCTCGAGCACCCGAACGTCCGCCCGCTGCCTGGTTGCTAAGTCGCCATCCCGCACCACCACCACCTCGACCGTCCGCACATCGCACCGCTCGTTGTCGCAGTACACCGCAACCCTGCCCAAGTCAGACGGGTCATTGGAGTAGGACAGAACAGTTTCCCGCTTACCGCAGAGCAAGCAGGTGGTACGCCTCCGCGGGACCGACTGAAACCAGGGAACCGCGGGATCGGCCGCTACCGGCGGCAAGACCGCCGTCCCGCGGGTGTCCACTGCGCGCAGAGCTTCCGGCAACGAGGTGCCGGGACGCGACTTCTGATGAGCACGCGCCGCGCGCTTCTGAGCTGAGTTCTTGACCATAATCAGGTCCTTCACACGATCACTCGACAGCGCCCCGTGCCCACCATCGATGAACGGTGAACGGAATTTCGCGGATCCAGAGGACCTTGCCCTCGAACGTCCGACGCGACACGGGCACGTCATATGACTCGGGTACAGCCACGCGAAGCGGCTCTACGGCCCAATCTACCGCGGTCGTCCCGAACTCGCATCCCGCACAGACAAACCCTTTTCGGAACTACCGCGACCCGGGACGTGGCCGGTTCCCGTCGCTCCCGCACAACACCGCTGCGTGCTTCACCGGTGGAAGGTGGCAGCTCGGGGTGCTGTGACCGACGGTCGCGTATCGCAGGCCAGGCCGTGGCCGGCCGGGCGCCGGCCACCCTGCGGGTGTCCCCTGATCGGAGCTCCGCTGCGCTCCGCACCCATGAAGAGCATCGTTCTTTCGGCACATCTGGCTTCTCCGAGCGTGCGTCACCCGTGCTCGGCTTACCTACACCCGACCTCCGCTGCGCTCCGGCCCACAGGGTCCGAAAACTTTCCAGAGCGCCTCCGGCTGGAAACTTTTCGACTCGGGTGCAGGACGCCGTTCCCGTGCACCGCCCTTCTCTCCCCACGCCAGATGACGGCGAAAGAACGCCAGGGGAGAAGGGGACCGATCACCATGACCACACGCCGCACCACCGCGAAGTCCGCCGAGGACAAGGCCGCCGCCCGCCGCGAGTTGGCCGAGCAGCTGCACGCCTCCATCACCGACCAGGTCGCCGCACTGGTGGATTCGGATGCGTGGCGGGCGTACCTCGACCACATGGCCGCGTTCCACTCCTACAGCTTCAACAACGTCCTGCTGATCCTCGCCCAACGCCCCACCGCAACCCAGGTCGCCGGGTTCCGCGCCTGGCAGAAACTCGGCCGCCAGGTCCGCAAGGGTGAAAAGGCGATCCGCATCTACGGCTACAGCACCCGCACCGTCACCGACACCGACCCCGACACCGGCGACGAAAGCACCCGCAAGGTCCCCACGTTCCCGATCCTGTCCGTCTTCGACCAAGGACAAACCGACCCCATCGAAGGCCACCCGCAGCCCGAGCCGGTCGCCCACCGCCTCACCGGCGACGACCCCGCCGCGATCTACGACCGCACCGCCGCCGTCATGACCGCCCGAGGGTGGACCGTCACCCGCGAAATCATCGAAGGCGAGACCAACGGCTACACCACCACCGACGGCACCCGCCGCATCGTCGTCGACGCCCGCCTCGCCCCCGCCCAGGCCGCCAAAACGATGCTGCACGAAGCCGCGCACGCCCTCATGCACGCCGCCGACACCCTCACCGCCGAGGACCGGCGAGACCTGCACCGCGGGCGGATGGAAGTCGAAGCCGAATCCGTCGCCTACGTCCTGGCCGGGATTCTCGGACTCGACACCGCCGCCTACAGCGTCGGCTACGTCGCCGGATGGGCGAACGGCGACACCGCCGCTATCGCCGACACCGCCCGCGCCGTCCTCGCTACGGTGCACGAGCTCGCCGACGCCCTCGACCCCACCGACACCGACACCGACACCGCCGACAGTGCCGTCGATGACGGCGACACGGCCGAGACGGCCGCGGCCTGACCGGCCCTGACCTGGAAGGAACCCCCACCCGATGCCCGCTCAAGCCTGGGTGACCCTGATCGTCGGCGTCCTCGCCGTCGTCGGGGTCGCCCTCACCGTCCGCCAACGCACCCGCGCCGACAACCGCGCCCAGTCCTGGCAACGCATCACCTGGTGTCTCGAGCGCACCGTCAGCAAGGACGACGACGAAGCGACGCTCGGATGGGAAGTGTTCGGGACAGTGGCCCGAACGCCGTTCATCGCGGCCACCGACCGAGACACTCTGCAGACCATCGCCGACTACGCCGCTGGACCGGCAGGCCTGGCGCAACCGGACGACACCGACGACACTGGTACCGACACCGACGAGGAGGGCCCGCGATGACGACCACCGAGAACCCCACGCCCCGCAAGGCGCGGTCGATGCAGGTCCGATCCGCCGCCGCTCGCGCATCGATCAAGCTCCGCGAGTACGACAACAAGCCCGTACCGCAGTGGCTCCGCGACGTCGCCGCAGGCAAGGACTCCGCACCACCGGCGGCCAGCCGGTAGAACCGCACGCCCCGACAAGGCCCGCACCCACCAGGGTGCGGGCCTTCCTCGTGTCCGGGGTCGGGTCGCGGCCGGCGGGTGTCGCTCCCTGTCGGTGTCGGCGGCCACCGGTCATGTGAGGTGGCCGGCCCGGGGGCCGGGCGCCGGCCACCCTGCGGGCGTCCCTGATCGGAGCTCCGCTGCGCTCCGCCCTGTGACAAGCAGAGACGTTCTTTCGTCACATCCGGCTACCTCCGATGCTGCGGCACTCCCTCCCTCATCGCCAACGCCCGACCTCCGCTGCGCTCCGTCCCCTGCGGGGTCCGAAAACTTCTCGGCCCGTGGGCCTCCGCTGCGCTCCGGCCCCGAGAACTTTTCGGCTCGGGTGCTGGCATCGGTCACTCGCACCGCCTCCTCTACGCCACGCCGGATGCACGGCGAAAGAACGCCAAGGGAGAAAGGGGAGTGCTCACCATGAGCCGCACCGTCACTGTCACAGGGGATTTCGAGACCGCCGCCCGCGCTGCCGTCGCCGCCGCCGCGCTGCGGGTCCGCGAGCACGCACTACGCCAGGTCACCGCCTACACCGCACGCGCCGAGCAGGCCGCTGCCGATCCGGAGTCGTCAACCGAAGCCGCCCACCGCGACGGAGTCGCCTACTGGGCGTGCACCGCCCGTGAGAACGGGGCCACCGAGGAGCAGATCACCGCCGCCGAGCAGGCCGCACCGAGGCTCGTCCGGTGACGCACCGCTACGGGCGGGGGAGAGGCCCACCACCGGCGGGCGCATCACCCCGACCAGCACCACCCAGAGAAGAAAAACACCGGACAGCTCCAATCTGCCCGGTGTCTCACCGAAAACCCTAGCAGGAGAGACACCCACCATGAACGCACCAACCCAGAACGCCACCCCCGCAACCGAAACCGCCGCCGCCGACGCGGTGGTGGGGGAGGCGTTGATCCGTCTCGCCCCGACCGCCCTCGTCCTCGGGCCGAACGTGCGCGATGCGGTCGACACCGACACCGACCAGTTCCGCGCCGTGGTCGACTCGATCCGCGAGCACGGGGTGCTGCTGCCGATCCTCGCCCGCCGCACCGGCAACGAGGTCACCGTCATCGACGGCCAGGTCCGCACCCTCGCCGCGATCACCGCCGACGTCGACACGGTCCCGGTCATCGTCACCCAGACCGGCACCGACGGTGCGGCGGCGGAAATCGAACGACTTTCCCACCAGGTCGTCGCCAACGACCGCCGCATCGGGCTGACGGTGTCCCAGCGGGCGAAAGCCGTCGCGGACATGCTCGACCTCGGTGTCTCGGCGACGAAGGTCGGCAAGGCCGTTCAGATGCCGAGGGCGCTGGTCAAGACCGCCGCCGCCGCCGGACGGTCGGAGACCGCCCGCGAGGCCGTCGACGCCGGACAGCTCACCCTCGAGCAGGCCGCGATCGTGGCCGAGTTCGACGCGGACGGCGACACCGACGCCGTCGAGGAACTGCTCGAACGGGGCCGGTGGGGTTTCGACTTCACCGCCCGGCGACTGCTGACCGAGAAGGCCGAGCGGACCGCACGCGCCGACGCCGGAACCACGTGGGCCGAGCGCGGATTCACCGTCCTGACCACCGAACCCACCCACGGCGACGGGTACCTGCGCGCCGAGGACCTGGTCACCGTCGACGGCGGGAGCGAGGTCACCGCCGAGCACATCGAGGCCACCGCCGCGCACTGGGCGGTGTGGCTGACCCACGAGGAGCAGTTCACCGACACCGCCACCGGCGAGGTCGTCGACGCCGAGGAGATCGACTGGTCCACCGAGGGCGAACCCGACGCCGAACCGGAGGACGGGTTCCGCCACCACGGCAGCGTCACCGCCGCGATGGTGTGGACGGCGGAGTACGTCACCGCCGACCCCGCCGCCGCCGGGGTCACACCGAACGCGGTCCTCGCCGCCGCCCTGGCCGCACCCGCCGCCGACGGTGACCCCGACGCGCAGGCGCAGGCGCGAGAGCAGGCCCGCGCCGCCGCCGAGTTGGCCGCGAAGGAGCAGGCCAGGATCGAGCGACGCCGGACGGTGGAGCTGAACAAGGCCTCCGCCGCCGCGACCGAGGTGCGGATCGAGTGGCTGACGAAGTTCCTCACCCGCAAGACGTTGCCGAAGGACGCCGGGAAGTGGATCGCGGAAACCCTGATCGACGAGCCCGCACTACTCGGGGAGAACAAGGCCCCGCAGTACCTCGCCCAACTGCTCGGGGTCACCGTGCCCGACCCGACCGGCCCCGAAGCCGGATACCCGCACGCGAAGGACCGGGCCGCACGCATCGCCCTCGAGGCGGTGCTCGACAAGGCCAGCGACGGGCGCGCCCAGGTGCTCACCCTGGCGCAGATCCTCGCCGCCTACGAAGCGCGGATGAGCGGCAAGGGCCACGACTCGTGGCGGCGCACCCACTACGGCAACCTCGACAACTACCTCGGGTTCCTCCACCGGCACGGGCACCACCTGACCCCGACCGAACAGGCCGCAGCCGCCGAGGTCACCCCCGAGCAGGCCCACCAGCAACTCACCGCCGACACCGACGAGGAGTAGCACCCGGTCACCCGGTTGCGGGTGCCCCCACAACAGGGGGCACCCGCACCACCCGAGGTGCACCGCACCGGAGAGTCGCACCCGTGGGGAGCCGTCCCCGACCGGGCCGAGGGGGCGGTCCCCCTCGGGCTCCCCCCGAGGCGCACCACCCGCCGGGGCGCACGTCCTCGACGCGGCACCCCTGTCGCACCCCTACGGCACACTGACCACCACCACGAAAAGACCAGCACCCAGGGGGGAACCATGCTGACCTACCTCGGCCTCGCACTGATCGTCGCCGCCGCCTACGCCACCACCCGGCTCACCGCACCCCGACACCGCGCCGCCGCCTTCGCGGCCATCGTCGCCGGCGTCGTCCTCGGCGCCGCCGGCCTCCTCGCCCGCTTCGACGACCCGCACAACCTCACCCACTGGATCGTCGGCGGCACCGTCACCGTCCTCGCCGCCGTCATCGCCCTCGCCGGCACCCGCGTCGCAATCCACCTCGCCCGCACCACGCCCAGCGACCAAGCGTGACCGACCACCCGGGGGCGCCGGACTACGACGTCGACACCGACGCCCGCTACGCCCTCATCGCCGACGGCCACGACCCCGACGACCCGCAGCTACGCCGCGAGCACGCCGACGTCGCCGCGCTCCTGCGCCAGCACCGGCACCTGACCACCGGCGACGGGCCCCTCGCCACCTGGCGTGACACCACACCGCTGCGCCGCACCCGCCACTGACACCGGCAGAGAATCGAACGTGCGTTCGATGCTCTGCTACAGTCGACCCGCGGGGCCGGGCGGTGGCGCACCACCCCCCGGTCGTCACGGGAAGCGTTCGGCCCCGCACACACCCAACCCGGGAACGATGCAGGTAGGGCAGGGGAGCGGACATGTTTCAGGACTGGCCCGTCCGCCACACCCCCGAACCCCGCAAGACCTTCGAACCACCCCTCCCGGTCACCATCGACCTCGGCCGCGCCTTCGCCCGCACACCCCGCTCCATGCGCCAAGGACTCGCCCTGCGCGTCAAAGCCGAAGGCATCGCCCTCGTCGGCGACGCCCCCGGCCTCCTACGGGTGTGGATCCGCACCACTTCTCTGCACCAGTCAAGTCGATGAAAAGTCCCGGCGGGCCTTCGAGGGTTCGGGCCGGTCGATGACGTCGAACGTGAGGTTCCTATCCGACTGGCCGATCGGGAGGGTAGGGCAGTCGGCTGCTGAAATCGATGTCGACGCGGACTGGGCGCCCGATCTGAGGGAAAGCGCGTTGTTCGCAGTCCCTCCGTTCGCAGACCTTGCATCCGGCGCCGATGGGAACGGGTGAGATTTGCTCGTCCAGCCGAATCCCCTGCGAGTAGATCAGGCGTGAGGCGTGCGTGATGTCGCAGCCGAGTCCGACGGCGAAGCTACGGTGCGGTGCCCCGTACGGTCGGGGGCCGTCGTCCGTGGTGCGGGCGATCCACAGGTAGGTGCGTCCGTCGGGCATCTGCGCGACCTGGGTGAGTATGCGGCCGGGGGTGCCGAAGGCGTCGTGTACCACCCACAACGGGCAACTTCCGCCGACTCGGGAGAAGTGAAACGCGGTCGCGGACTGACGTTTCGAGATGTTTCCAGCCCGGTCGGTACGGACGAAGAAGAACGGTACCCCGCGCCGTGTCGGCCGCTGCAGCGTCGACAGGCGGTGGCACACGGTTTCGAAGCCGACCTCGAACTGCAACGCGAGCATCTCGATGTCGTAGTTCAGGTGTTCCGCGGCGTCGAGAAATCGGTTGTACGGCAGGACGAGTGCACCGGCGAAGTAGTTCGCCAGACCGATTTTCGCCAGCTCCCGCGCGTCGGTGCTGAGCCCGCTCGCGGCCGCTACCTGACGGTCGATCTCCTCGCGTTGGGTAAGAAACGCCAGTTGGGTGGCGATCTGGAACGCGCGTTGACCCGAGCTCAGGTGACGGGCCAAGGTCAGGGTCCGATTCGGTGCGTCGAACACCCGTTTGGGGCCAGGACGCTCCGGGGGATCGGTGCGCAGACGGACAGCGATACCGTGCTCGGAGGCGAGCAGTGCTGCCAGTTGGATGTCGAGCGAGCCAGGCTGTAAGGCGTGATCGACGAACAACTGTTCGGCGGCGCTGTCGAGTTCGGGGACGTGGTTGTGCTTGTCGTAGAAAAAGTCTCGTACTTCTTCGAACGGCATCGGGACCACCGGGCCGGCACCGGATCCGGGTGGTGCGGCAAGATGGACGCTGTATTGCTCGAGCTGTTCCGTCGCCGCTCGTAGCCGGCGGTGCACGGCCACCAGTGCGGTGCCGATGTCCGGCATCCGGGCCACGCACTCCTCGACCACAGTGGGGTTCGGCGGCGCCGACCCCACCGCGGTGAGAACTTCCTGCAGGTCGGCGGCGAGCCGGGCGTCGTCCTCGGCCGCGAAGAACTGGGCGTCGAGGTCGAACGTGGCATTGAGTTTCAGCAGAACCGGCACCGTGAGCGGACGTTGACCGTTCTCGATCTGATTGACGTAACTCGCCGACAGATCCAGCGTCCGGGCGAGTTGAAGCTGGGTCAGGCCCCGCTCCTCCCTCAACCGCCGAAGCCGCGGGCCGCCGTAGATCTTCTGCATCGTCACTGCTCCTCGGCTGCTCTCACCGACACCTTCTCGGTGCACCCAATCACGACCGCGCGGATTCGCACCATTCGCAAAGTCGACCGACTCATGCCGCAAAAATACGCATGAGCACTCCATTCCAGGCTCGTGGTGGTCTGCATACGCTGCAACTACTGGACCGGTCGGTCGTCCGACGACACGACCTGAGACCTCTCGGAGGAGAACAGAGTTGAAGACCCACCCCCTTCGCACCCACCGTTCCGCCGAGGACCTCCCCCGCGAGGAGCACCTCGCATGGAAGATCGCCGCGGTCGCAACCGACCCGGTCGAGGTCCCGCAGGACACCACCGAGATGGTGATCAACCGCATCATCGACAACGCCGCGGTCGCAGCGGCATCCCTGACCCGCCGCCCGGTCGCCAACGCCCGTGCTCAAGCGCAGGCGCATCCGTACAGCCCCGGAGCGACCGTGTTCGGGATCGGCGGCACGTTCTCACCGGAATGGGCGGCGTGGGCCAACGGTGTCGCGGTGCGCGAACTCGATTTTCACGACACGTTCCTCGCCGCCGAATACTCGCACCCGGGTGACAACATTCCGCCGATCCTCGCGGCCGCGCAGCACACCGGCCGCAGCGGCGCGGATCTGATTCGCGGACTCGCGACCGGTTACGAGATCCAGGTGGACCTGGTGCGCGCCATCTGCCTACACGAGCACAAGATCGACCATGTCGCGCACCTCGGCCCGTCCGCCGCCGCCGGCATCGGCACGCTGCTCGGACTCGACACCGAAACCGTCTACCAGGCGATCGGCCAGGCGCTGCACACCACCACCGCGACCCGGCAGTCCCGCAAGGGAGAGATCTCCAGTTGGAAGGCCTACGCACCGGCCTTCGCCGGGAAAATGGCCGTCGAAGCGGTCGACCGCGCCATGCGCGGCGAAGGGGCGCCGGCTCCGATCTGGGAGGGCGAGGACGGTGTCATCGCATGGCTGCTCGGCGGCCCGAAGGCGGAGTACGCGGTGCCGCTTCCCGGTCCCGGTGAGGCCAAGCGGGGAATCCTCGACACCTACACCAAGGAACACTCGGCCGAGTATCAGAGCCAGGCCCCGATCGACCTCGCGTTCCGGCTGCGTGAGCGTATCGGCGACGTGGACCGGATCGCGTCGATCGTGCTGCACACCAGTCACCACACCCACTACGTGATCGGTACCGGCTCGAACGACCCGCAGAAGTTCGACCCGCGCGCCTCCCGCGAGACCCTCGACCACTCGATCATGTACATCTTCGCCGTCGCACTGCAGGACGGCACCTGGCACCACGAACGCTCCTACGCTCCCGAGCGTGCACAACGTCCCGACACGGTCGCGTTGTGGAAGAAGATCTCCACCGCGGAAGACCCGGACTGGACTCGCCGCTATCACTCCACCGATCCGAACGAAAAAGCCTTCGGTGCCCGCGCCGAAGTCACCCTCGACAGCGGCGAGGTCATCGTCGACGAACTCGCCGTCGCCGATGCGCACCCGCTGGGCGCCCGCCCGTTCGCTCGGGAGCAGTACATCGCGAAATTCCGCACCCTCGCCGAGGGCGTGGTGGCCCCGGCCGAGCAGGACCGCTTCCTCGACGCCGCGCAGCGCACCCCGGACCTGCGGGCCGGCGAGTTGAACGAGCTCACCTTCGCGGTGTCGGACGAGGTGCTCGGCCGGTCACCGCGCTCCCCCGGGGGCCTGTTCCGGTGACCGGGCTCATCGCCGCCGCGGCGTCCGCCTCCGACAAGCGGGCCGGCCTCCGCGCTGCCCTGACGTCGGAGACCGTCACCCGCCTACCGGGGGCGATCAATCCGCTGACAGCGAAGCTGATCCAGGAGATCGGCTTCGAGGGTGTCTACGTCTCGGGCGGCGCGTTCTCCGCCGGCCTCGGCCTACCCGACATCGGGCTGACCACGCTTACCGAAGTCGTCTCGCACAGCGAGCAGATCGCTCGGGTCACCGACCTGCCCGTCCTGATCGACGCCGACACCGGATTCGGGGAACCGATGTCCGCCGCGCGCACCGTTCTCGCCGCCGAGGACGCCGGGATCGCCGGCCTGCACCTCGAGGACCAGGTCAACCCGAAGCGGTGTGGGCATCTCGACGGCAAGGCCATCGTGCCCACCGAGGAGATGGTCCGTCGGCTGCGGGCCGCGGTGACTGCCCGCCGCGACCCGAACTTCGTGATCTGCGCCCGCACCGACGCCGCCGGTATCGACGGTCTCGGCGCCGCGATCGACCGGGCGAAGGCGTATGCCGACGCCGGGGCCGACCTGATCTTCACCGAGGCCCTGCACACCGCAGCCGACTTCGCGGCGTTCCGCCGCGCCGTGGACACCCCGCTGCTGGCGAACATGACCGAATTCGGCAAGTCGGCGCTGATCCCGGCCCACACCCTGCAGGACATCGGCTACAACGCGGTGATCTACCCGGTGACCACCCTGCGGCTCGCCATGGGCGCCATCGAGGCAGGTCTCCGCGAAATCCACGACACGGGAACGCAAGCGGGACTTCTCGACCGGATGCAGACCCGCTCGCGGCTGTACGAGGTGCTCGAGTACGAGCGCTACAACGACTTCGACTCCGGAATCTTCAACTTCGCACTCGACAGGAACCAGTGATGACCGAGACCACCACCCCCACCATCTGCAAGGGCCTGGCCGGTGTCGTCGTCGACACCACCGCCATCTCCAAGGTCGTTCCCGAGACCAACTCCCTGACCTACCGCGGCTATGCCGTCCAGGACCTCGCTGCGCACTGCAGCTTCGAGCAGGTCGCGTACCTGCTCTGGAACGGCGAACTACCCACCGACACTCAACTCGAGCACTTCCTCCAACGGGAACGGGCCAACCGCCGCGTCGACCGGTCGTTGCTGACGCTGGTGGCGAAGATGCCCGAGAACTGCCACCCCATGGACGTGGTCCGCACCGCGATCAGCTACCTCGGCGCGGAAGACCCGCAGGAATGGGACAACGACCCGGCAGCGCTGCGCGAGAAGTCTCTACGCATGATGGCCGTACTCCCGACCATCATCGCGGCCGACCACCGGCGCCGCCGCGGCCTCGACCCCATCGCGCCGCACAGCCACCTCGGTTTCGCCGAGAACTTCCTGACCATGTGCTTCGGGTCCATGCCCGACAGCACCATCGTCAGCGCGTTCGAAACCTCGTTAATCCTCTACGCCGAGCACAGCTTCAACGCCTCCACCTTCGCCGCGCGTGTCGTCACCTCGACACTGTCCGACATCTACAGCGCCGTCACCGCCGCCATCGGCACCCTCAAGGGGCCACTGCACGGCGGCGCCAACGAGGCCGTGATGCACGACATGCTCGCCATCGGCGACCCCGAGAACGCCGAGCAGTGGCTGCGCGACAAACTCGCCCGTGGGGACAAGGTGATGGGGTTCGGCCACCGCGTCTACAAGCACGGCGATTCCCGCGTCCCCACCATGCACGCGGCGTTCCTCGACGTCGCCGCCCACACCGGTGGGCACAAGTGGAAAGCGATGTACGACATCCTCGAACGCACCATGCGAGATGCCACCGGAATCGAACCGAACCTCGACTTCCCGACAGGGCCCACCTACTACCTGATGGGCTTCGACATCGAGATGTTCACACCCCTCTTCGTGATGAGCCGCATCACCGGATGGACCGCCCACATCATCGAGCAAGGCGAATCCAACGCCCTCATCCGGCCTCTCAGCGAGTACACCGGCGTTCCGCAACGCTCGGTCGTCGCCTGAGCCCACCGCACGGACCGGGCCGTGACCCCGTCCGCCCGTGTGCGCGGCTCTTCGACTCGCCGCTGCATCGTGCGCCGGGGGTTCCCCACCCGAACGGCACCGGCGGCGTCTTCCGCCCCGTTCGACACGGCGACTCTGCAGTGGTCGGAACACGTCGAAAGTAGTGACCTGACGACGGTCGCCGGTCGAGGCGACCGCGTCGCCGTCGAACCCCTCCTGTTGCAACCGGAACCGTCGGCGACGTCAGGACAACTCACGCCGGACGAGTTCGGTGCCGGCGGCGAGGGCGATCATCTTCTCCCGTGCCACGCGACGGTCGAGCGGCGCCATGCCGCAGTTGGTGCTCGGCATCAGGTCGCCCGCGTCGACGAAAGGCAGTGCGCGTCGAAGGGTGGCGGCGACCTCGTCGGGCGTCTCGATGGTGTCGCTGGCCACGTCGATCGCTCCCAGCATGACCTTCTTCCCGCGGAGCAGGTCGATCAGCTCGACCGGCACCCGAGAATGGTGGCTCTCGAGCGACACGATGTCGATCGACGACCCCTGCAGGAGAGGAAACGACCTTTCGTACTGTCGCCATTCGGTCCCGAGCGTCGCCTTCCAGGCGGTGTTGGCCTCGATGCCGTAGCCGTAGCAGATGTGCACGGCGGTATCGCAGCGCAGCCCCTCGATCGCCCGCTCGAGCGTCGCGACGCCCCAGTCCTCGAGCTCGTCGAAGAACACGTTGAACGCGGGCTCGTCGATCTGGATGATGTCGACCCCAGCCGCTTCCAGGGCCTTCGCCTCCAGGTTCAGGACGGACGCGAACTCCCACGCCAAACGCTCACGGCTCCGGTAATAGTCGTCGTAGAGGGTGTCGATCATCGTCATCGGACCAGGCAAGGCCCACTTGATCGGCCGCTCGGTCGCCGCTCGAAGATGCGCCGCGTCGGCCGCGAACACCGCTCCCTCGTAGCTCACCGCGCCGACCACCGTGGGCACACTCGCGTCGTAGCGGTCACGAATCCGGACGGTCTCGCGCCGATCGAAGTCGACGCCCCCGAGCTGCTCGACGAAGGTGGTCACGAAATGCTGACGCGTCTGTTCACCGTCGCTGACGATGTCGAGCCCCGCACGGTGCTGCTCATGTGCCGCGAGGGCCTGGGCGTCGAGTTTCCCATCGAGCAGTTCGCCGCCCCGCAGCTTCCACGGGGACCAGAGCTTCTCCGGTTCCGAAAGCCAGGAAGGTTTGGGCAGGCTGCCGACGATCGAGGTGGGAAGAAGTGAGGTCATCCGTGCAGTTCTCTCTTCGGGTGTCGGCGGGTCATGCGGACGGCTGGGCAGCCCACCGCTCGAGCGCAGCCCCGTACGGTGCGATGAGGTTGACCTCGGTGAACCGCCCCTGCGTGGTCGCCAACCGGGCGCGTTCCTCGCGGTCGTAGCTCACCTGCGGGAGCGAGAAGTCACCGTTGTCGAGTCGGGGCCGATAGACCTCCGCCGCAGCGGTGTTCGCGTTGTAGATCTCCGGGCGATAGATCTTCTGGAACGTCTCCATCGTCGCGATCGTCCCAGCGAGTGCGAGAAACGAGTAGTCGGTGAGCAAGTCCGCGCCGTGATAGAACGCCAGCGGCGCAACCGATCCACGCGGCATGAAGTACCGCACCCGCAGACCCATCTTCTCGAAGTATCGGTCGGTCAGCGAGCTTTCGTCCGCCTCGTACTCCACCCCCAGGATCGGGTGGTGATTGGTCAGTCGGCGGTACGTCCTCGACGTCGACACGCTGATACAGATGACCGGTAGTTGCGCGAACCGTTCCCTGTACTCCTCCGACTCGACGAAGCGCCGAAAAACCCGCCCGTGCAGATCGCCGAAGTCGTCGGGGATGCACCCCGCGCGGTGCTCGGCCAGTCGAACGCCGAAATCGTAGTCTCGAATGTACGAGGAGAAGTTGTTGCCGACGATGCCCTCCGTGCGGGTGCCCGTGGTGGTGTCGACGATGTCGACGTCGAGCACTTCGATCACCGGAAACGACGCCTCGTCTGCGGCCGCCGCGCGGCGCAGGTCCACCGAGACGATGTCGAGGTCGAGGGCGTAGCGATCACCCCGCGGATTGTCCCAGTGCACCAACTCGTTGACGCGGGTGTTCATCATCGTCACCGCGTTGCGCAGATTGCGCCGACGGCCCTCTCCCCGTGCGAGATTCGCGAAGTTGGTCGTAGTGCGCGAACTCGTCGACGGGGTGTAGTCCTCGTCGAAGCGTGTCGTGCCGATACTGAAAACCCAGTCGTGTGCCATGCCGATCCGCCGCCCCGTTCACGTGCAAAGAACGCAGTGACGAACGCGTCGCCGCACGGTCACTGCCCGATGATGCGCAGCACTTCCACCCGAGTGCGGGCGGCGCGATCGGAGCCGTGAGATCCGTGACCCGATTGCAGGAAGTGGCGCACGGACCAGAGTAGTGAGACCAGTTGCCATAGCCTAATTTGCTTTTTTGATAGCCAGATATAGCCTTTTGCTATTCCAACAGTTCGACGCCGTACCCCGACACGACAGCGCGCATCTCCGCCACGAAACGCTGCGCCTGAGCGGTCAGCGACACCGACGCGTGTCCGATCCATCCGATCTCGATGCGCTCGTCGACGTCGAGTGGAACAGCGACGATGGACGGATCGAGATCATCGGAGACGATGCCGGTAGAGATGGTGTATCCACCTAGACCGATCATGAGGTTGAAGATGGTCGCTCGATCGCTTACCCGTATGTCCTGCTTCGACGAGCGGGTGGAGAGGATCTCCTCGGCGAAATAGAACGAATTGTTCGCGCCCTGATCGAACGTCAGCCGCGGCAGATCCTCGAGATCGTCGAGCGTCACCGTCCGTCGGCCTGCGAGTGGGTTCGTACGGGCGACGAAGATGTGCGGCGACGCCACGAACAGGGGCGTGAAGGCCAACCCCGCTTCGCGAATCAGTTTGTCGATCACCTTAGCGTTGAACTCGTTGCGGTAGAGCACGCCCAGCTCGCTGCGCAGTGTGCGGACGTCTTCGATGATGTCCCAGGTTCGGGTCTCGCGAAGACTAAAGGCGTACTCGGGGGTATCAGACGCTCTCACCATGCGGGCGAAGGCGTCGACGACGAACGAGTAGTGCTGGGTAGACACCCCCAGAAGCCGGCGCGAGGGGCCGCGGCCCAGATACCGTTGCTCTAGAAGTTCGGCTTGCTCGACCACCTGACGCGCATAGCCGAGAAACTCCGCCCCGTCCTCGGTGAGTGTCGCTCCCCGGGTAGAACGAACGAGGAGTGTCCGTCCCACTCGGCTTTCGAGGTCTTTCAGTGCCGACGACAAGGTCGGTTGCGCGATGTAGAGCAGATCCGCCGCGGCACTGATTGATCCCTCGGCGGCCACTTCGACGAAGTATCGCAACTGCTGGAGGGTGATCCCACGCACCGTTCCCGTGGTGCCACGTGCCATGACGAGAACCTATCCCACCGTCGACACGGTCACTCGGGTCATGGACAGCACGGTGCCGACGACTGTCGAGGATCCGGAACTTCCCATGCGGTGGGCCAGTCGCGAAACAAGGGCCGATGATCGGCGGTCAGGTTCGTGGAATGCCGAGATCGACGAGTCGCGTCGCGATTCGCCCGACATCTCGACGTTTTGCTCGGAGGGCGTCGAGTGTCAGGTCGATGCCTTCGATCTCCCCGACCCAACCTTGCTTCTGCGCCTCTTCGCGCCGCGCATGGAGGTCGGACTCAATCGAGTCGAGACGCGTGACCATAGTGGGGTCGACGTGGAGCATGGGACAGCGGATACACGCGTGTTCGTGGGTGCACGGAGTGGCGTAGGGGCGGCCGCAGCCGCCGAGCTCTACTTTGCGGCGGTCGAAATGCTCGTCGAACTCGGCCCATTCTCGGTCCGTGACCGCCGCGTACTCGTGGTCGGGGCGGAGCGCCCGTCGGCGTTTGAGGTGTGCTTGGTAGTGGCGGGTGACTTCGTCGTCGAAGACTGCGACGTAGCCGCGGGTGGTTTCGAGGTCGAGGTGTCCGAGGAGTGCAGCTCCGATGTGGATGGGCAGACCGTTGTTGACCAGGTCGGTGGCGAACAGACGCCGGAAGTCGTGGGGTCGGAAGTGGATGCCGACGAAACGTGAGTCGGTTTTGGCGAGGCGAGTGCACACGGACCGCAGTCGCGTCCCGATGCCGTTGCCGGTCATGACTTCGAGACGTTGGCCAATGCGGCGTTGGAACAGGAAGGGTTGAGGTTCGGTGGTGGTGCGGTCGTAGTCGTCGTATCGGGTGGCCAGTGGAACGGCGGTGCGGCCTGTGGAGATCCGGCGGATGATGGACGCGATGACGTGGAACAACTCCGGTGACATCGGGATCACGCGTTCGCGGTCGCTCTTGGAAGGGGCCACGACCAACAGGGGGACGGTCTCTCCGTTGGTTCGGCGGTACCGGCGCACCGACATTTGTGTCAGCTCCGTCAGCTCTTCGACTCGCAGACCGCTTAGGCGCAGTGTCTCACGATTGCCCAGGTCCAGAAGGCGGCGTCCTCTTGTACTTTGACGTCGATGGAGCGGGGGGCCGCTGGGGTGGTGACTCGTACGTTCGGCGGGTGACCGGTCCGGATCAGAGTTTTGTCGCCCTTGGTGTGTACGCGGGTGTACTGCACACCGTTGTGGATGAACTGTCCCCGATCCGCCGCTGTCGTCGCCAGGGCGAGGAGCGTGCGCCAGTGCTCGGCGCGTTCGTCGATGTGTTCGATGAGCACCGGTAGCAGCGGTTGCAGTCTGCGCACGGTGTCGTGCGTTCGTTCACGTACTCGCCGTTTGTGTTTGCCGACGGTGCGCCGCTCCGAGTTGGAGATCGGGCACGGTGCGACCCACTGGGCCCACCGTTCGGGTTCGTGGACCGCCCATGCCTGGATGTCGAAGTACAGTGCCCGCACCCACATCAGCACCGCCGACTGGTCGGATCGGGCGGTCCCGTTCTTCGCGGTTCTGAGCCCCGTTCGCCACTGCTGGTACACCTCGTCGGACAGCTGCAGGGTGCTCTGGTTGGGGTTCAGCTCTACCACCGCCCGCCAGAACACCCGCACTATGATGTCGGCTTGCGCGGAGAGGGAGACGTACTCGAGTTGCACGGAGCGTCGTTCGAGGTAGTCGATGAACAACTGCCGGACTGCGCCGTCGGCGATCGGGTGTCGATCGACCATCTCGACGATGGTCAGCTGTGGTGAGCGCAGTGCCGCTCGTAGCGTCGGGGGAGTCGCGGTGGGGAAGTGGCCCATCGAGTGCATCACCTGCCACGCGAGATGACCTGCGTACTTGTTGGTGTGTAATCCGCTGCGGGTCGTGGTCTGCCGGACTTCGCTCGCGAAGTGCATGAGCGCCGACGCAGTGAGGTCCGCGAACGGAATGCCCTGGGTGGTGAGGGCCGCGCAGACGTCGTAGATCGCGGCGCGGGTGAAGTGGCCGGCGAGTTCGGACTCTCCCACTGCGGCCACGAAACGAGCGAGATCAGCATCCGACTCGGCGACGAGGAAATAGTGTGCGAAATTCAAGAACTTGTTGCGTTTGAACGCAGCGACGGACGGGCGCACCACGCGGAGGGCGAACAGGGCTTTGACAGCCGAAGCGACCTCGTCACGGGCACCGCGTGTCACGGCGTCGACGGCGACCGCCTCGGCGGCCGCGACCATGCCGGTCGCCAACGGCGATGCGTCCCATCGTTGTTGCCATGTCGACCCCGGATACGCGTCAAGGTAGCGGTGCATCCGCCGCAATCCGGCGGTGCGGTTGTAGTGTGCCGAGTCCGATGTCTGCCAGAGCGCGGCGGCGACCGTACTCAGCTCGTCGACCGTTGATGCCGACAAGTCCCCATGACGGTGCAGGGCGCGCGGCGTCGCAGGTTCAGCATCGACTGCCGGCCGTGAATATCGCAGGGGACGCAGCCCTGTCGTGTCGGGAATCGACGCGACGGCGTTTCTCCGCCCCGGCCCTGCCTCACTCACCGAACACCGTCCGCAGATCCTCGGCGGCGTACTCCGCGGCGAAGGTCTCACTCGTCCGCGGCCGCCCGTAGTGCTCCTGCAGCTTGTCGTGTAGTTGCTCCACCCGCGGCACGAGGTAGGCCTGTGTGGTGGTGATGTGCCGGTGCCGCAGCACGGCCTGCACCTCCGGCAACGTCAGATTCGGATCGTCCGCCATGCGGCACGCCGCGGTATGGCGGATGTCGTGGAAGGTCCAGTTCGTCGCGAGAGCATCATTGGCGCGTTGTAGGACTCGCCGCAACGCCCAATACGTCAACGGGCGCGGCACCCCGCGGGTGGTCCTCCAGATGTGTTCGTTCGCACCCGGCACGCCGCACCGGTCGTAGTACCGAGCGAGATCCACGAACGCGTCCGGTGATCCCGGCACCGCCACGAGATCGTCGGTGCCTTTGCCGACGACCCACACTCGCCGCATTCCCCAGTCCACCCGACCACCAACGACCCCGAGCAGTTCACTCGCGCGGGCACCGGACGAGACCGCCAGACTCAATATCGCGCGATCCCGGTCGTGGGTCATCGCTGCGACGAGTTCGTCCCACATGCGGTCCGGGATCGACCGTGGCCCACGACGCGATTGCCTCTGCCGAAGGGGTGCACGCCGAGGCCGGAACGTGGTGTCGAAGGGGCTCGGGCGCAGCAGCATTCGCCGCCGATCGGCGGGCCCGGGAACAGGATTGGACACCGGACCGTGTCCTCGTTCGGCGTGGAATCCGTAGAAGGCCGACACGACCGTGAGTGCGTGGTTGATCGTGGCCGGCGCATACCCGGTGCCGAGAACGGGCTTGCCGGTGCGGACGTTCACCGACCCCGGCGGCGTGACTGCATCATGCCGACGCATCCGCTGCGGATTCGGCGCCGACCGAAACCACCCCACCATCAGTTCGGTCTCCGCACGCGTCGCCTGGTCCCAACGCACTCCCACTGCGATCAGCACCCGCCACCAGCGCAGTACGTCATACGCGTAGGAACGGACAGTGGACGCCCGCATGTCGGACACCGTCAGGTCGGTCAGAAACGATGTGACCACCGACAGCTCTGTTCCACCGATGGTCACCACGAACGGTGGAGTGTTGTGCTCACCCGCATACAGGACCTCGCCCACGGTGGGTAAAGTGACCGACCCAGCGAAGATCTGTGCCCTGACGTCGTTCATCGTGTACCCCCGATACCTCCGGCTGAGGCCAATTCCCCTGCACAAGTGCAGTTAACAGGCCCGCCGGCGACTGGATCGGCCTCTGCGACATCGAACTGCACACCGGCAACGGACACGGCACCCTCCACGTCCAACAGTGGTGCCCCAGCAACGCCATCACCCCCACCACCGACCCCGCCGGCGGCCAGGCCACCGGCCGCGAACGCGACGCGCGCGCCTGACCACACGCTGCCGTGCGGGTGCACCTGCATGGAAACGGCGCTGTCGGTGCCCCGCGCTACCGTGACCGGTCGTGCAACCAGGCGACCACATCACCCTCCATCCCAGCGGAACCAGCACCTTCGAAATCGTCGACCTCGACGACACCCACGCCACCGTCACACCCACCGGAACCGACGCCGCAGCCCCCGGCGCCTACACCTTCCGCGTCCCCCGCACACACCTCACCGCCACCTGACCCCCCGGAGGTCGGCCGCTCCGCGGCCGACCCAAAGGCATCGAGCTCCGCTCGGTGAAACAGCACCATGACGCCCCACCAGCACCCATCGGCCAATAGCCTGGCGCCGTGACGCAGCCCATGCCACGCCGACGTTCCTCAGGCGCGAACAGCGTCTATCGAACCCAGAGGATCGCGCCCCAGCCCCAGCCTCTTGGTCGGCCAGTGACGCCTCGGCCGCACCCCGTCATTCCCGAATGGCTCTGGCGCGACGGCCTTATCGCCCTCGTCATCGCCGCAATAGTCAGCGCATCAACAATATTCGTGCAGTACCGGATTGACGAGGACCGGGCAGCCCGTGAACTCCGCGCTGCTAACCTGAACTTCGTCAGAGACAAGTCGTCCGGGGACGGACAAGAGCTGAAGCCATTCAACTCCTTCGACCTGAGTGGCCAGAACATGAGCGGTCTACAACTGGTGGGAGCGAATTTTTCCGACGCAAACCTAGATGGAAGTTCTTTCTCTTCATCGGATCTCGAACTCGCGATATTCGCACGCACATCGGCGCGCGACGCGACTTTCGACATGTCCGAAATGGAGTTCGCCATCTTGCACCAGACTGATTTTTCGCGCGCCAAGTTCAGAAATGCATCGTTGCCGCGAAATATGATGCATGTCCGAATGCTTGACGTCGACCTCCGAAGAGCCTCGTTACCGGCAGACATTGACTTCAGTGCAAGTGACTTGAGGGGCGTGAACTTGGAGAACAAAGACCTACACAACGCCAGATTTGCAAGGAACCTCACTCCCTCTTATGGCGGTAGCGACCTCAGCGGGGCCAATCTTTCTGGCGCAAACCTTGCCGACGTAGAATTTGGTGTCGTAGTTACGGACGGTTTGGCTAGTCAAAAAGTTGCGCTCATAAGTTACTTTATCGACCAAGTAGGCGTCGAAAACGTCATACTTGACGACCCGCACAGGGGCAATTCTGAGTTTTACAAGAACAACGTGCTTGTGGGTGAAACGAAACTCGTCGACATATGCTATAACTCTGAGACAATTTGGCCTACGAATTTTACGCCGCCACCAAATAATCCAGCGACGTGCGACAAGTTTGAAGGCTCGGCGACGAACTAGGACAAACGGCGTACGCCGTGTTCATCGCGCTACCGCGACCCGCGGGACGTGGCCGGTCTCCGTCGCTCCCGCACAACACCGCTGCGTACCCCACGGGTGGAAGGTGGCAACTCGGGTGCTGTGACCGACGGTCGGGTATCGCTGGCCGGCCGGGCGCCGGACACCCTGCGGGCGTCCCCTGATCGGAGCTCCGCTGCGCTCCGCCCTGTCGAAGAGCATCGTTCTTTCGGCACATCTGGCTACTCCGATGCTGCGGCACTCCCTCCCTCGACCGCCAACACCCGACCTCCGCTGCGCTCCGGCCCCTACGGGGTCCGAAAACTTTTCGGCCCACGGTCCTCCGCTGCGCTCCGGCCCCCGAAAACTTCCCGGCTCGAATGCTGGCGCCGGTCACTCGCACCGCCTCCTCTACGCCACGCCAGATGACGGCGAAAGAACGCGGGGAAGGGCCACCGACTCCGCACCGACACCAGTTTCGGAAGGGGAGCACCCGTGATGCGCGCACAGCACACCACCACCGCCGACGAAATCGACCACCTCGTTCACAAGCAGGGCTCACCGAAGATCCGGCGCACGGTCAAGAAGGCCAGCGCCCGCTACGACCGCCGCGCCGCCCGCCGCGCCCTCCGGTCCTGACACACCACCCACCGACGAACACCCACCCACTCGAAAGGCCCGAACCATGACGCAACGCCGCATCACCATCAGCACCGCCGCAGACCTCATCGCCGCCGTCCCCGCCCTGGTCCGGTTCGTCCCCACCGACTCCATCGTGGTCATCGCCCTCACCGGGACCGCCGCGACGTTCACGGTTCGCATCGACCGCACCGCCGTCGACACCCAGACCGACCGCATCGTCGACGCCCTCACCCGCCACCGCGCCACCGCGGTGCACATCGTCAGCGTCAGCGACCACGCCGACAAGCGCGCCGCGACCACCGAGCACCTGATCCTCGCCCACCGCCTCTACGACGTGGCCCGCGTGCAGGGCAACTACTGGATCCCCACGCTCGCCGAACCGGCCACCGCGCAGAACCTCGACACCCTCGAGGCCATCGCCGTCGACCCCACCGCCTCACTCGTCGCCGTCGCCGCCGCCGTCGAGGCCGGTCAGCGGATCGAACGCAACCGCGACGCCATCGCCGACCGCTACACCCGCACCGACACCATCACCCCCGCCGAGCACGCCGACCCCGCCGGAGTGCTCGAAGAACTCGCCGCCGTCGTCTACGCCGACGAGCTGCCCAGCGTGGACCTGATCGCCCGCACCGCCGCCGTCATCACCACCCCGGCCGTCCGCGATGCGATGTTCCGGCTCCCCGCCTACGGCAGCGCCTCCGCCCACGCCGTCATGACCACCGTCGCCCGGCGCACCGCCGCCGCCTCGCGCGTGCACGCCCTGTGCATCGTCGGCTGGCTCAACCACCGCGCCGGAGACGGAGCCGCCGCCAACATCGCCTACGACGCCGCCACCACCGAAGCCCTCACCACCGGCACCCCGCACCCGAAACTGCTCACCCTGTTGCAGGCTTCGCTCGAGAACGCCGTTACCCCCGCCGAAATGGCGCTGCTCGACCTCGACCCCGCCACCGTCCGCGAACACACCGGGGCGCACCTGCCCGGGGCGCCCGACCGCGACTGACCCCGCGCCCGGGGCGGCCCCACCGAGGGGGTCGCCCCCGGGCGTACCGGGGCGGGACGCGCCGGGCGGGGCATCGAGCCCCACCCGGCGCCACCACTGGACTCACCCACCGCAGCCGGGCTCACCACCCGAGGTGGCGGGGGACCGAAACCCCACTACCAGCGGTGCCCGCGCCTACTCCTGGACGTTGCGGTCCGTCCACCCCAGATCGGCGTTCCGCAGCCCCGCCGGCCGGGTCGCCTCCACCGGAACACCCGCCACGATCGCCGCGACCGCCAAATCCGACGGCGGCACCGCCGCGTGCACCAGCTCCGACAACCTCGACTCCACCGACGAACGCTCCATACCCCGATCGTAGAACCGCACCACCGACTTTCCGTCGTATCGCCGGCCCCTGGCGGGCCGGCGACAAGGCAAACCCCACAAGCGGAACTCCGCTGCGCTCCGTGCAGAAAAGAAGAAACACTGTTCTCTCGGCACATCCGGCGCATTCCGATTCTGCGGCACTCCCGGCCGCACACGCCACTATCCGACCTACCGGCCCCTACGGGGTCCGAAAACTTTTCGGGCACCCATACCTGCGCTGCGCTCCGGCGACCGAAAACTTTGTCGTCTCGAACAATGGCGCACGGCCACTCGCACCGCCGACTCGGGCGCCACGCCGGATGACGGCGAAAGAACGAGGGGAAGGCCACCGACAAGGGGGTCACCCACCACCGCCGACCACAGGAGAAGCCGTGCCCGACACCACCGCCCACACCGACTGCATCGAGCGCGGGACCACACCCTGCCACGGCACCGTCGAGCCACGAATGTCGCTCAGCGGCAGCGGAATGCCGTTCTCCCGGTGTGACCGGCACTGGAACGACCGCCTCGACCGCGAGGAAGAAATCCGGCGACGCTACCCCCAGCACCAGCCGGCCGACTTCGACCCCACCTACGCCGGCGAACGATGGGACGAGGACTGACCACCCGCCCGACGGGGGCGGCCACGCACACAGCGTCGGACCGCCCCCTCCGAATGCGAAATGTCGCCACGAAGCGAAATGTGATTACGAGAATGAACACCGCGCAGCGCCGAAATCGTTACCGAATAAACTCACGCACGACTGGCCGAATATCCGCCGCTGAAATAGAATGGACGCAATCCCAGCGAATACCGAAAGGGCCCGAGAAATGTCCGCAGTGACCGTCTACACCAAGCCGAATTGCGTCCAGTGCAAGGCCACCTTCCGCGCGCTGGACAAGGCCGGCATCGACTACACCGCCGTCGACATCACCCTCGACACCGACGCCCGCGACTACGTGATGGCCCTCGGCTACCTCGCCGCCCCCGTCGTCGTGGTCGACGACGGCATTCACTGGTCCGGCTTCCGCGACACCCGCATCGCCGCACTCGCCGCCGCCTGACCACAACCCCACCACCGAAAGGACCCGGCAATGCCCCTCAACTACTTCGCTGTCGCGTTCGCGCTGCTCGTCTGCGTTGCAATCTGGGGCTGGCTGTTCAGCCCGTTCCGCAGGGAAGACCCGTTGCCCGACACGCTCGAGGAGTTCGCCGAGCGCTACCCCGATGTGATGGAGAGCGACGGGGACGAGATCACCATGTTCTACGCCGCACTTGAGGCCGACAAGAGCAGTCGGGGCCGCTAGCACTGCGGTCGCCGGGGCCAGATGCCCCGTGGCGAGAGCTTCCTCCGCTGGCAACGAGGGGCGGACCGGTTCACCGATTTCCGACCCCCAACCAGAGACCCCCGCCCGATCCGACCCGAGAGTAGGTGAGAGCCGTGAATGCACTCCGAGCCGTCCCCACTGAAGGCCCCGACGATGATGCAGCCGGCCACGACGCTGCGGTCCTCGACCTCGCACCCGACACTGCGCCCGTCGCCGCACCGGCCGGTGACCCCACCGCCCAAGAGCTCGACGAGCTGGACCCGCGTACCGACCCGGAATCGCTCACCCTCTGCGCCCTCATGTGGTCCGCCGAGTCCGCCGACACGACCCGCGTTGCCGCCGCCCTCACTCCCGGCGACTTCGCCAGCCCCGCGCACGCGGAACTGTTCACCATCATTGCCGCCCTCATCACCGAGAACCGGCCGCACGACCCCGCCTCCGTCGCTGCGGTGATCCACCGCGCCGGGGGAGGGCAGAAGGACGCCCCGCTGCGGCGGGTGCTCGCCGACGTCGTCACCGCCGACGCCCCCGCCGTCGCCGCCGTGCACTACGCCGACATCGTGCTCTCCCAGTCCTACCGGCGGTCGTTCCACATCGCCGGCCAGCGGATCACCCAGGCCGCCGAACAGGGACCGGAGGACGAGTTGTTCGACTACATGGTGCAGCTCGGCCGCCAGCAGCGCGCCGCGTGGAACCGCCTCAACACCTTCCGGTCCGGCACGGTCGCGGAGGGTGAGGGGGAGCGGTCGTGACCGGCGACGCCGCGGCAGCGCTCCCCGCCGGGTGGTTCGCCCACGACGAGGACGGGCGCATGGTGGAGGCGCCGTGCCGGATCGACCCCCGACTGTGGGACACCGACCGCGCCCCGATCCACGAGATCCGCATCGCCGTCCGCGAATGCCGCACCCTGTGCCCGATCATCGACGCCTGCCGCGCCCGCCGCGACGAGATCACCGCCGTCGGCCGCCGATCAGATGGGACCGTGCCCGAGCTGGCTGGGATGGTGTGGGCCGGCCGCGCCTACAGCACACGCGGCACACCCCTCGACGTCGACGACCCCGCCACCCGCACCGCCAACCGACCCGACCACGACACCCGCCACGTCACCGCCGACGGCCGCGTCTACGACGGTCACACCGGCACCTGGGTGCCCGCACCCGACCACCTCACCCGCCCCGCCCGGAACCGGAGGACACGATGACCGACCACCGACCGATCGGTCAGCGGATCGCCGCCGCCGACCGCCGCGTCCGCACCTACCTCGGCGGCCCCGGCCTCGCCGCCATCGCCGCCGCCGTGCTGCTGTTCGCCGTCGTTCTGCCGCTCGCTGTCCGCGCCACCAGCGTCCCGGCCGTGGTGCTCATCCTGTGCCCCGTGGTCCTGGTCGTGATCGGGGTCAACCGGGTGCGCCGGCGATGACCTCCCTCGCGCCGTCGCCGCCGGCGACCGCGCCTAGCGGCCGTGGCTGCACGATCCCCGCTGCGGAACCGGTCGCATGCGTCCGCCCGTCATTGCGGACAAGTCGTATCGACCGCGATGTCAACAATCTCCCCCGCGAAGTCGGACGAAAGGCCCTCGGTTCGAGCTACGTTGGCGACAACTTCCTCTCGAGACGAACCGAGCTCGCTGAACTGCGAACACACTCCGTCTGCGACCTGTTCTGCCTCTGCATCGGTTATTGGCACTCCACCGAATGCCGCGGACAATCGTTCGACGAGGTTCCCCGTATCGACCTTTTCGGGTTCGGCAGACGGTGTGGGCGGGCGGGACTCGCTCACAGTTGAGGGGGTCGTCGTAGAGGTCGCGACTGACGAAGCTTCGCCCTCAACACTGGAACCACAGGCCGAAAGAGCGGTTGTGGCTGCCACGGTGAGCAGCGACAGAGCAAGAGTTCGTTGCATCAGCAGAGCTTAGGTACTTGGTTCACTCTGTAGATCAATCGAGTGATCGTCCGGTGGCGAACTAGACCTACAGACCGCGGCGGTCCTTCCTGTGTGCAACGTTGCATAGGAACCCGCCGGCCGCCGGTAGGTCCGGGCGACACGGTCCCGGTACGAACGGTGTGCGGTGCGTTCGGCGTCGACGAACGCCTCGACGTCGGGCATCCCGCTGGTGTCGCGGTGCGGGTAGGTGGTCGGGGTGTACCCGCACCCCGGCAACGCGACGGTGGCGAAGGCGTAGTCGTAGAGCGGTTCGAGATCCCCGTCGTCGTAGCTCTCGGTTTCGTCGGTCGACAGGAGCACCGGCACGTCGTCGGGCAGTCCGAGGTCGCGGGCCCGCGACGTCGCCGCTGCGATCCACGTCGCCACGTACGCCTCGACGTCCGCCTCGTACAGCGTCTGCACTGCCGCCAGCTCCGCCTCCAACTCCGCCCGCGGGTTGCCGTCACGGTCGGCGCGGCGCAGCTCCGCCCGAATGGCGACGGTGTCGCGCGTGCACAGCTCGCGGATGCCGTAGTCGTCGAGCTGTTGGTCGCGGGTTTCGAAATAGAGCACCACCGGTTCGGTGCGCCGCAGCAGCGGCAGTTCCGGATCGGTGCCCAGGCCGGCCAACGCGGACACGTGATGCGCTGCCACCGATTCCGGCGAGGCCGCGAGCAGCAGGTCGGCGCCGCCGACGTTCGCCGCCGCGGTCGCCGCCGCCCGTTCGAGGACGGCGGCGACGTCGACGCGGCGACTGCGGGCGGCGCGGGTCAGTGTTGCGGCGAGGTCCCGTTCGACGGCCGGGGGAGTGTCGAACTCGGTCGCGACGGTGGCCACCTCACCGGAGACGTCGCGCAGCGGCCGCGCGGTGTCGTCTCCGCCGAGCGCGGTCAGGCTCACGTGCACGTCGGTGACCCCGCGAGCGGGGAGCGCGGCGAGCTGGTGGCGCACGAAGCAGGTCGCCGCGGCTTCGTCGACGAACACCCCGTGCGCGTGCACACTGCGCGGGCCGCTGCCGTCGCTCCGCCGGTCGGCGATCACCGCCTCGACCACCGTCTGCGGCGTCACTGGTGGACCTCCGCACCGCCGTCGGTGCGTGACCCAGTGTCGCCGGCCGAGCCGGTCCTGTCGTTGGACGCGGTGTCGACGGCGGGGGAGTCGGTGTCGACGGTCGCCGCAGCGGCGCGTCGACCGCGGCGGCCGGTGGGTGCGCTGCGGCCGGTTCGCTTCGCTCCCGGCCGCGCGACAGCATCGGGCACGGCCAGGCCCGCGCGTCGCAGTTCGGCGACGCTCCATCCGCCGGCGACGGCCGCGCGGAACGCGGCCTCTTCCGCGGCGGCGGCGTCGGCGTCCGCTTGCTGCGCGGCGCGGACGTTCTCGGTGGTCTCGGCGCGGGTGTTCTGCGCGGCGACGATGGTGTCGATGTGCACCAGGCGGTTCTCGAGCGCAGCTTGTGCGGCGGCGCGAACAGCGGTCGGGTCGACAGGGGTGACAGTGGGTGCGGACATGGAATCTGGCCTTTCGAGACGGTCGGTCCCGGTGAGTCACCGCACCCGGTCGCACGCTGACGCGCGCACCGCTGCTCGACTCACCCATGGAGTGCTGGGAACGACCGAGGCGACCCGCACGGCGTCTCGATCCGCCTGCGACTGTACGAACTTGGCTGCTCGTATACAACTCGGCGCAAGCCCTCGGTTACTCAGGACTTGATTGGCTGGGTGATCCCTTCCAAGTTCCATCGGGTCGGCGGGTCCACGAAGTGCCGGTCCTGTGCGCGCTCGACGAGCACGGCGCGGAAATAGGCAGTAGAGCCAGGCACGAACGTGATCTGGACCCCCTCCGCGGTACCGCGATCCAGATGCTCGATTGCAACAGCGGGGTTCAAGACGCTCGTCTCGGGATCGGACACGAACACTGCCCCGATGTTCATCGTCTTCCTGCCGATGGTGAATTCGTACTCCAACGGAAATCGCGGGCACGAGATGTCGGACAGCATGGTTCGCAGTTCGGGAGAGTCGGAACCGCTCAGTACCCCCGTGACGTTTGCAATAGCCGGGGATTCCACCGCGTGTCCCTCGACCAGCAATCGTGCTACACGCAGATCAATTCGTTCGTTCTGAGTGACGGTCAGCGGTAGCTGGAAGGATTGTTTGCAGTGGGACTGTACGACAAGAAGGTCCTCCGCGATCGCCTTGATGATCGGCACGTCCGGGTCGAGAGGTGGTGTCATGCCCGGGTCCTGCTGCTGCACCGTGAGCAGGTGTTGGTCCTCCAGGGCCACCTTCAGCACAAGATCCGGCGAGCGCAGCATCTCATTGACAGACAGCACCTCGACGGCATCGTGCGGGCGGATCTTCTGCAGGCTGTAACCCACCCTCACGTCGACGGGGTCGGACGACTCTTCGGCCAACGGGAACATGATCCGCAGCTCGAGGTGACGGTCGTTGAAAGCCAACTCGAGTGACCCACCTTCGGCGCCGTGGCCAATGTGCGTGACCTCGCCCTCGAACTGGCCCAGCATCGACCCGGTGGGGGACTCGAACGTCAACTGCGCGGCGGCGCCGATGTTCGGATTGCTGCTGATCGGGTTGAACTGCATTTCGATGTTGTGGTGCACACCCGCAATGAAGGAGGGGCCATTGATTGTCAGCCTCTGTACTGCGCCAGCGGGGAGAAGTACGGGGTCGGAGGCACCGAAACCGAACGTGCTGCGCATCGCCGAACGGAGCGCAGCATCGTCCGGTCCCAGGCGCCCGTCGACGGTGAATGTGATCGGACTTTTGAGGTGCGCGTCGGCAGTTTTGGGTCGCGCGGAGTATGTGACGTGGTCGCCTACTCGACGGAAATCGAGGCCCCAGTGCAGGTCCATCGTGTCCGCGAGTTCGCCCAAGGCCTTCACGCGGTTTACGACGTCCGTGACCCCGCCCAGGAGCGCGGCGACCTCCTGCCCGTACAGGATCGCGCTGGCGCGCAGGGCGTCGCGGTCGAGGTAGCGATAGACGTCGGGGAAGTTAATCATCAGGGTGTCTAGTTCGACTTGATCGACGATCTCAATGCGAGGCCCGTCGGGGTCGCCCAGTCCGAGAACGAACTCGCGCTCGCCGGGCGTCAGCTTGGTGGGTACCACCAACAGCCACTCGTCGGGCTGATGCTTCGTCGCGCTGATGTACGACTTGCGGATCTGTTTCTGACGGGTCGTCTTTTTGTCACCGGAGAAGCCGTCACGGAAGTACTTGAGTTGGTAGATCCGCCGGTGCTGGTTGGGCTTTTCGACGTTGATGTCGATGCCGTCGTCCCCGCCACTCCCGTTCGGCACGGTCACGTTCGCGTAGTCGTCCCACTGTCGCCGGATCAGCAACTCGACGATGGTCTCGAACTGGTCTCGTCCCATCGCGGGCCAGTCAACTTGCACTGTTCTGCTCTCCCTGCGCCGAACGTCGACTGTAGGCCGTAACGGACTTGGCGCCCTCCTTCGACACGCACTCGACCGGACCACCGGGCTTTCGTTCACCTGATCAGAGGCGCGCGTACGCCACGGCTTGGTGAAGCCCGCGCGGGCCGGCCTCATGTCCGAAGGTTCAGGATTTCCCGGTCACTGCGCTTCATCTCAGGCACTCACAGTCAGGTCGGACCCACCACCGGGGACAACCGCCGGCCGCGTAGATCACGTGGCCGAAACGGCACTCGCGGCGCTCGTCCTGAGCCGCTTGGAACGCGCCCCGCTCCGCAGGCTCCGCGGACCGCGTTCGTGCCCCGGGCGGAGCAAGCTATTACTTGGGTGCCCTAACCGTAGCGGTTCGGGCGGGCCCCTGCCACACTGGGTCGTGTGGGTCCCCGGTCGGGGTCGCTGCGCTGGGCATGTCAGGACGGTCGGGACGGGGGAGTGGGCGGTGAGCGAGAGCAAGGCTGGGTGGCTGCGTAGCCGCCAGTCGAACGTCGTCGGCGGCCGAGTGCATCGGCACGTGGTGAAGCTGACCGACGAGCAGGAACTTGCCGTGCAGGCCGCTGCCCGGGTGCAGGGTGTGACGGTGGCGCGGTTGCTGGCGGACTCGGCGCTGAAGGCTCCGCGGGCGTCTGTCTCGCGTGAGGACCTGACGGAGTTGTTCGAGACGACGCGACTGATCGGCGCGCTCGGAAACAACCTCAATCAGATCGCGAAGGTGGCGAACTCGACGGGGGAGTTGGTGCCCGAGACGGCCGCAACGCTGGCCGCTGTTCGCCGGGTGTTCGACCGGGTGCGCACGTTGCCGCGGGAGCTGACCGGAACGTGATTCCGAACATCACGCGCGGTGCGAAGATGACGGGGCTGGTGTCGTACCTCGCCGGTCCCGGACGGTCGAACGAGCACGAGAACCCGCACGTTGTCGCCGGTCACGAGGCGGTGCTGTTCGCTGCACCGGCGGGGGAGTTGTCGCATTCCGATGCGATCGAGCTGGCGCACGAGATCGACACGGCAAGGGTCGTGTTCGGCACCGAGGTTTCCTACACCAACCGTCGGAAGATGAACGCTGCGATCGACGACGGCACCCCGCGCTCGGTGGCGCTAGCCGACGCCACCAGCGACCGCAACGTCTGGCACTGTTCGCTCTCGCTGAACCCCGACGAGGGGGAGTTGTCGGACGCCACGTGGGGCGCTATCGCGGCCGACTTCATGCGGGAGATGGGTTTCGACGACCCGTACTCCCCTCGGGCGGCGGCGCGGTGGGTCGCGATCCGGCACGGTAAGACCACCGCGGGTGGGGACCACATTCACATCGCTGCTTCCGCCGTCCGTGAGGACGGAACGAAGGTCGACACGTTCAACGACTTCAAGCGGGCCCAGGCTGCGTGCGGAACGCTCGAACACGCTCACGGACTCGTTGTGCTGACCTCGCGCGAGAACGACCGCGGAACACGCGGCGTCAAACCAGCGGAGGCCGGCGTCGCTGCACGTTCCGGCGCGGCGGAGACCGCCCGCGTGCGTCTCGAGCGCACCGTGCGGGCGTGCGCCACGGCGTCGAAAACCGAAGGCGAGTTCGTGCGGCGCCTGCGGGCGGAGAAGGTGCTCGTTCGGCCTCGCTACGACACGGGAACCGCCGGAAAGGTGGTCGGCTACTCCGTTGCTACGACGCCGACAGCAGCTGAACGTGCGGCCGGAGGCAAGCCGGTGTGGTTCGGCGGCGGCCGGTTGGCGAAGGACCTGACGTTGCCGCGTCTGCGCGACGAGTGGGAGACCACCGGGACCGCGCAACAGGACGCAGCGGCGGAATGGTCGGCGGCCCGGCGCGGCGCGGCGGTGACCATCACGACCGGTCGCGAACGCACGCAGCTCGACGCCGGCCTGATAGAGCGGGCGGCCGAGGACATCGACAAGTGGAACACCTACCTGTCCTCGATTCCGGCCTCGGACACCGCGCAATGGGCACGCGCCGCAGGACGCACCGCGGGAGTGTTCGCCGCGTGGTCGGCGCGCACCGAGCCGACGCCGGGGCCACTGGCGAAAGCGGCGACAGCGTTGTCCCGGTCCGCGCAAATCCCGGCGCACCAACGCATCACCCCGGACCCGGATCGTCGGCACGCAGGCGGGGCCGCGCTGATCGTGATGCAGACCGCGCTCACGGCACGCGGCGGCGCCACAGCGAACGCTCTGTTGCTCCGCCAGATGATGCGCACCATGGAAGCGGTCGCCGACGCCGAACGCGCCGCCGGGAACGCACGACAGGCGCACGCACTCGTTCGAGTACGCGAACGCGAACTCACAACGCTGCACACCCAGCTCGTGCGCACGTCCGCTGCTGACCGCGGTGCGGTCGCGCTCGCACCGGACGCGGCGCCGCGAGCGGTGACCGCTCGCGACGGCGGTCGCCCCGACGGTGTGTCGGCGGAAGCGTGGGAAGCAGCCCGGTTGACCGGCCTGGGCAACACCAGCGGCGCTTCCCATCGGGACGGTCCCGCACACGCACCGACCGCGTCATCGGGTGACGTGGCGGACAGGACCGACAGAGGTGCACGGGGGGTCGGCGAGGACCACGAGAGGTAGAGCCGTCGTCGCCGAATCGTCGATCGACCCGGAACCTGTCGGTCTCTGCCCGATCGCGGTGTTGCGGGGCAGTGATCTTCGATCTGGAACGCGACTACCGACGCAATTCGCCGACGTGGCCCGCATGCGCGCGCAGAGCGTGGTCGATGTCCGCAAGTTCGTTTCCGCTTCCGGACCGCCGCGGCCCGTCGGTCGGCACGGGACTCACTGCCGTCATGGCCGCGATGTCGAGCTCGTAGGTCTCCGCGTACTCGGCGCCGCCTCGAATATGTGTCAGCAGTGTCAGCAGTGTCAGCAGTGTCAGCAGTGTCAGCAGTGTCAGCAGCCGTGATGGAATGACCGAATGACTACGCGCGACGGGTACGCCGTGGCGGACCTGCGTATCGCCGCCGTGGTCCGCGACATCGCCCGTCTCGGCGACGGCGACGATCACCTCGCCGAGCTTCTCGACCGATCCGCCCGCGACATCCGCATTAGCATCGCGGGCGCGGCCCACTGTGGCATCACCATCGCCGTCGACGGCGCCACCTTCACCGCGGCCGCGTCCGACCCTGCGGTCGAACCGATCACCACCGAACAGTTCACGGTGGGGCACGGGCCGTGTCTGCACGCCGCGAAGACTGGGCACGGCGTCGAGGCGGACTGCCACGAGGTCGACCCACGGTGGCCGCGCTTCGGCGCCGCCGCCCGCGCAGTCGGTGTGCGCTCGATGCTCTGCGCACCCGTCCGGGTCGACGACGCCGCCGTCGGGTCGTTGACACTGTTCTTCCGAGACACCGATCTGCTCACCGCGACCGACGAGCAGGCGCTCGAGCTTCTGGCGGACGCCGTAGGCGACGCGCTGAGTCGTCACCGCCGCCTCCGAACCCTGGAAGCGACGATCGCCGGTCTACGGGAAGCGATAGACCACCGCGCACCCATCGAACAGGCCAAGGGCATCCTGATGGCCCTGCACAGCATCGACGCCGACGCAGCTTTCGCCGCACTGTCGACCGAATCGCAACGCACCAACCGCAAACTACGCACCGTCGCGGCGGAATTCGTGCACGCCGTCAGCACCGCCGCACCGATCCCCGGCCTCCTCGCCGACGCACCGGCCGACCCACTGCACCGCTGACGCACCGACATGGGGACATCGACTCGCGGCGGGCGAGGAGACCTCGGATCGGGTGCACCGCTGAGCCCTCCGGCGTGCCGAGCGGCGGATCGGTGGCCGACATCCAAGCCGAGATCGACGACGTCGTACGACGCTACTTCGATGCGGTCAACGCCGGTGACCTGGAAGATTTGAACGAGGCGTTGCGCCGCGGCGCAACGCCGCCGAGCAGCCCAGCCGCAGCTGGCGACCGTTGTGCGGGAGGTCGGGGTCGCGGACATCTCGGGGGACTCCGCGACCGTGCCGGTGGCGCTGTCTATCGACGACGGGGTCCCACCGTCCGCGCCGTCGACCGTCACCCTTGGTCTCGTCAAAGAGGACGGCTGGTGGAAATTCTGCATGGTGGAGCGGGCCGCATCGGCATAACCGGCTACGGGCCGGCGGGGCGGCGGTAGGCGCTCTCCCGGTGGGGAGTGGGGCCGCACCATCGGACGGACAGGGTCGAGGTCTCAGAGCAGCCACCGGCTGGTCGTGAGAAGCTCGCCGGCTCGGCGTCGTCGACGCCGACTCCGTAGAATCGAAACCGGACGCGCGGCCGCGGTGAGGCCGCGGACGCGCGACGAGGGGCGGGAGTGGCGAAGAAGTTCAGCGTGGAGACGCTCGACGATTTCACCGGTGAGGCGGCCGAACGCACCGTGGTGTTCGGGTTCGGTGCGCGGTGGTTCGAACTCGACCTGACCGAGGTCAACGCCGCCCGGATCGAGGGACTTCTCGCCGACTGGATGGACCGGGGGCGCGAGGTGACGACGGAGACGCCTGCCGCCTCTCGCACCGCCGAAAGTCGTCTCCGGAGCGCGGAGATCCGAGCCTGGGCCCGAGAGAACGGGTGGGACCTCGCGTCGCGGGGACGACTGCCCAACGACGTGGTCGACGCGTTCGACAACAGGTGACGACCGGTGCGGGTGCAGTGGCAGGCGAACGTCCGCGCAGACGCCTGAACTGGGCGTTCACACTCTTGAACGACATAAGACAAATTATCGACAATAATCTTCGTTGCTGATTGTCGGCCGGTGATGGCCCGACGAGGTTCAAAAGGCGTGTCTGCGCGAACCAGCTTCGAGACCTAGTACCACCACGGAGGCGGTGCCATCACGTAACCGATTCGTTCCGGAGGTTCCGCTATTCGTCCTGGTCGAGCCGACGGATGATGTTGGCCAACAGGATCACCGCGTCGGCGGCGATCCCCGCGTCACGTCGGGTCGCCGTCGCCGAGTGCTTCACCCGGTGAGCCACTACGGCCGACTTCTTGGTCAGGCCGCGGATGTCCTCGTTGTCTTTCCCCGGCAGCGTGTCCTCGATGTAGCGCTCGATCCGCATGTTCGTCTTGTCGACCGGCGGCTCGGTCTCGCCCTCGCGCAGATGTACCTCCGCGTCGTAGACAGTTCGGGACAATGCCTCCAGCACCCCGACGCAGTTCGTTCCCAGGGCGCGGTAGTCCTGCGGTGTCGAGGCCATCTGGAATCGCCGGCGTAGCTCTCTGACTTCCTCGTCCACCGCCGGCCATCCCGTCGCGGCCCGCGGTGACGCAGGCTCGGCGAGCGCGTCGAAGCTGCGGTCCTCCAACGCGATCAGCTTTGTGTGTACCGGGTCGAAAAGCTCCGCGACCATGTCCCGTCTCGCCTGCCAGGACCCGTACCCGTCATTTCTGTTCCAGTACGTCCGGAACGTCGTGAAGTTGCGGAACGGCGGTTCGAAAGTAACGCTCAGGCGGCCGCACACAGCCTTCATCGCGGTCAGAGCCGCCGACATCTCCTTGTCGTCCAACTGCTCACCGCCGCCGGTTCCGTACGCAGTGAGCTCGTCCTGGAGCAGGTCCGACAGAGCGATCGCGACCTCCACGTCGGACTTCCCCGCCACGGAGCCACGTCGCAACTGGGTCATCATCGCCGTGTCGAACTTCTGCCGGGCGGACTCTCCCCACGGGTCCCCGAACGAGGGAGACGAACTGGACGATGCGACAGGCTTGAAGAAGTCCTCGGCAATCACAGACTAAGTGTTCCATTCGTTTCCCTGCGGGCATCGTGTCCCCTGGCGTGGCGACCTTGATGGACGATGCATCATCGAACGCCGCCTCAGTGATCTATCGAGCGTTGACAAGGTTGACCCTACCGACAACAATGAGGTTGACTTGGTTGACCGCATTGGAGGGCTGCTCGTGAGCACACTCGCCGAACAGGAGCGCAAGCTGCTCGACCTGCTCACCCACTCGGTCCACCGGACGTTCGCCGATGCTCGCGCATCGGGTGTTCCTGCCGACGTGTTCGCGGACGTCGAGTCGATCGTGCGCTCGATGACCTCGGCGCTGCCGACGAGTCATATCTACGACCAGCTCGTCGGCCCGTTCTACGACACCTCGGGCCTCACCCGGTGGTGGGGGGTGAGCCGGCAGGCCGTCGCCAAGGCCGTCTCGACCGGGGCCGTGATCGCATGCCAACTCGACGGCGGCGGCTGGGTGTACCCCACCTGGCAGTTCACCGACTCGGGAACGGTCTACCCCGACCTCCTCGCCCTGTGGTCGACGCTGCGCGCCGAAGCGGACGCCTGGACCTGCGCAAGCTGGCTGCGCAGTCCGCTCGCCGATCTCGACGACTGCAGTGCAGCGAGTTGGGTCGCCGAGGGGCGCCCCATCGAGCCGGTGCTCGAGCTCGCGCGCGCCGACGCACGTCGGTGGGCGGCGTGACCGGCCGCGATCAGGTCGCTTTGGCTCCGCCGTCGCGGCCGCTGGACGGATTCCCGTCCTGTGAGCTCACCGCGGCGCAGGTACTGCACCGTGGGCACAGAGTCTCGAACGGGCCATGGTGGTTCTCGTCCTCGGGCGGTGGCCGTTTTGACCTCACCCCGCCGCGCGGAACGTGCTACCTCGCCTACGACGAGGTCACCGCTATTCGGGAGACCGTCGGCGCTCCCCTCGCCGCGAGCGGAGTGATCAGTGCAGAGTTCGCCGCGGAACGGCAACTCTCCGCGCTGGCAGTGCCGCACGGTCACCACCTGGCCGACACGTCGTCGGCGGAGGCCGCGAACTACGGCATCACCAGGGAGTTGGTGTCCATGACTCCGTACGCAGTGCCGCAGGAGTGGGCTTCAACCTTCGATGCCACTTTCGACGGTCTGCAATATCAAACCCGGTTCACTACCGGACCGACGCCGAACGCCGTCGCGCTCTTCTCCGGCGCCGGCGAGTCGCCTTGGCCTGTCGACCTGGATCCGGAGCCGTTGACGACAGCGGCCCGGCGGCACGGTATCGCCGTGGCGAGTGCGCCGCGATCGGTGCGGGTCGTGTTGCCGCCGACGCCCTAACTTGCTTCGGTACCTGTAGCAGATCGCCCGTACCCGACGACCCATTGGCTATTAGTGTCGATCTGGTTGTTTAGGCGTCGGCTCAGGCGCGGTTCTTGATCAGTTCTGCGCGCCATACCCTCCACCGCACAACAACGTCGGTGCCGGTGTAGATCCGTCGGAACTCAAGTGGCCCCTGCGGCTCTGGGACGGTCCACCCGGGGTGCGCTGTGGCGAGCCGTCTGACCTGCTGCACCACGTAACCCGCGAGGTCGAGGACACGGATCCGTCCGGTCGGTGGTGTGCGGTAGTCCATCCACAGGTAGCGGTCCCACACCAGGCACCCCGTCAGAACTGTGACCCCGGTGGGTGCGTTGCCCGTGCCGACCAGAGTGGTGAATCCGCTCCCGAGGTGAGCGATGCGCTCGACACCCTGGTCGGTGTCGACCGCGACGATCGAGGCGTCGATCTCGGACGTCACCTCCGATGGCAGTCCAAATTCCGGCGGGCTCGCCCAGTAGGTGGTGGGAGTGCAGAGCACGCCCGGCGCCGGGTCGTCCGGCCACGGTTCCATGTCGTCCAGCATGAACAGTGCCGTCATCGCGGCGGTCCCTTCTCCCGTTCCATCACTCCGATGTCTCCCGGAACGGGATCTATCACGCGTAATGGCATTCTCGCGATGGTGGGAACTCCCGCATCAGCTCGGGGTGCCGCCCCGCATGTAGTCAGCGGGGTTTGACCAGCAGGATGGGTGCGGTGACTTCGAGGACGATGCGTTGAATGTCGCGACCCAGGAGCAGCTTTCCGACGGTCGATCGGCGTTTGGTGCCCAGGACGATCAGGTCGTAGTTCGCGTCGTCGATGTGGTCGATGAGGGTGGCGATGGCGTCCGCGCCGTTGCTGGGACCGAGCTCGCGATAGCGGGTTTCGGTGTCACCGACGGTCGCTCGCACACTGTCTGCGACGGACTCTCGCACTGCCGCGGCGGCTACCTCGGTGGCGGGTGACTCGTGGTGAACGATCAGCACTGTCAGAGGTGCGGAGGTCTCGCGGGCGCGTTGGGACGCTGCCGTGAGTGCGGCGTCGCCTTCGGGGGTGGGTGCATGGAGGACAGCAATGTTCACAGGGGACTCCGTGGTTCGTCGTTGACACGTCGACCGCACGGAACTCAACGCCGGCCGCATCGTCCGCGTGGACGAGTCGGCCCCCAACGCCATTCCGCAGGTGTCCTGCGGCTACGTCGCGCGGAGCCAGTAGGCCGCGATCGTCGACGCCGACGCCGCCGCCGAGGTGGCCGACGGTCACGTCGGTGAGATCTGGCTGCACGGGGAGAACATCGGACGCGGGTACTGGGGCCGGAGCAAGGAGACGTCGGAGACGTTCCACAACAAGCTCGTCTCCCGGCTCTCCGAGGGCAGCCACGCCGACGGCGTCGCCGAGGACGCGAACTGGATGCGGACCGGCGACTACGGCGTCTACGTGGACGGCGAGCTCTACATCACCGGTCGCGTGAAGGACCTGGTGATCGTCGACGGTCGCAATCACTACCCGCAGGACCTCGAGTACTCGGCCCAGGAGTCGAGCTCGGCCCTGCGTCCGGGCTTCGTCGCGGCGTTCGCCGTCCCGGCGAACCAGCTCCCCGACGTCGTCTTCGAGTTCGGCGCGGGCGGTCTGAGCCGCGATCCGGGCGACGCGTCCGAGCAGCTCGTCATCGTCGCCGAGCGTGCGCCGGGTGCCGGCAAGGCCGACCCGCAGCCGATCGCCGACACCGTGCGGGCCGCGATCTCCGCTCGCCACGGCGTCACCGCACGCGACGTGCTGCTGGTGCCCGCGGGGTCGATTCCGCGCACCTCCAGCGGCAAGATCGCCCGTCGCGCCTGCAAGGCGGCGTACATCGAGGGGACGCTGCGCGGTGGATACCAGCAGACCGCGTTCCCCGACGCTCCCGAGGTCGTAGACGAGACCGCTCCCGAAGCATGATCACCCCCCGCGGGTAGTTTGGCGATTCGATGGCTGAAGAAGAGACGACCGTGGACACCCGCACCGGGGACGCCGAGATCACCGGTGATTCCGTGGGGACCGACGAGACGGCGAGCACGGTGGGAGCCGACGGGTCGTCGGACATGACCGTGGCCCAGTTGCGTGACTGGCTGCGCAACTGGGTCGCCGAGGTCACCGGGCAACCGGTCTCGCAGATCTCCGACGATCGTCCGATGGAGGAGTTCGGCCTCTCGTCCCGTGACGCCGTCGCGCTGAGCGGTGAGATCGAGGAACTGGTCGGCGTCACGCTGACCGCGACGGTCGCCTACCAGCACCCCACCATCGCGTCGCTGGCCACGCGCATCATCGAGGGCGAACCCGACGTCCCGGAGGGCGCCGCGGACGACGCCTTCTACCTCGGAGCGGGCACGGGTCACGACGTCGCGGTCGTCGGTCTCTCGACCCGACTGCCCGGTGCCGGGCACACCCCCGAGTCGACGTGGGAGCTGCTCATCGAGGGCCGCGACGGCATCGGCGACCTCCCCGAGGGTCGCTGGTCGGAGTTCCTCGGCGACGCCCGCATCGCCGAGGCCGTGCGGACCACCGTCACCAAGGGTGGCTACCTCGACGACGTCAAGGGTTTCGACGCGGAGTTCTTCGCGATGTCGCCGCGCGAGGCCGCGAACGTCGATCCGCAGCAGCGGCTCGCGCTGGAGCTGGCGTGGGAAGCGCTAGAGCACGCGCGGATCCCGGCCAGCGGTCTGAAGGGCGCGCCGGTGGGCGTGTTCGTCGGCACGTCGACCAACGACTACCAGATGATCGCGATCAGCGACACGGACCCGCATCCCTATGCCCTGACGGGGACGTCGACGTCGATCGTCGCCAACCGCATCTCGTACTACTTCGACTTCCGCGGTCCCTCGGTCGCGCTGGACACCGCCTGCTCGTCCTCGCTCGTGGCCGTGCACCAGGCCGTGCGGAGCCTGCGCAGCGGCGAATCCACCGTCGCCCTGGCCGGCGGCGTGAACATGATCCTCGCGCCGGCGGCAACCCTCGGCTTCGGGCAGACGGGCGTGCTGGCGCCGGACGGACGCATCAAGGCCTTCTCCTCGGACGCCGACGGCATGATTCGATCCGAGGGCGGCGGCCTGTTGGTGCTGAAGCGTCTCGAGGACGCCGAGCGCGACGGCGACGACATCCTCGCCGTCATCAAGGGCAGCGCGGTCAACCAGGACGGCCGGTCCAACGGTCTCGCCGCCCCGAACCCCGACGCCCAGGCCGACGTCCTGCGGGCGGCCTACCGGGACGCCGGCATCCTGCCGTCGACCGTCGATTACATCGAGGCACACGGCACCGGCACCATCCTGGGCGATCCGATCGAGGCCGACGCGCTCGGCCGTGTCGTCGGCCGCGGACGGTCCGCCGAGGCCCCGGCCCTGCTCGGATCGGCCAAGACCAACTTCGGCCACCTCGAGAGTGCGGCGGGCGCAGCGGGTCTGATCAAGGTGGTCCTCGCGATGCGCGAGGACCGGCTGCCGGCGTCGCTCAACTACGCCGGGCCCAACCCGTACATCCCGTTCGACGCCGCGCACCTCCAGGTGATCGACACCCCCACGGCCTGGCCCCGGTACTCCGGATCGGCCGTCGCCGGCGTCTCCGGATTCGGCTTCGGCGGCACCAACGCCCACGTCGTTGTCGCGGAGTACGTCCCCGGCGCCGCCGAGGCCGACGCCGCCACCGACGGTGTCGTCGCGTTCGATGCGACCGCCGTCGACCCCGAGGCATTGGTCGGCGAGCCCGTGGGCGCGCCGGAGGAGACCGACGCCGAGGTGCGCGAGGTGCTCGCAGAGGTGACCGGCGGTGCCGACCCCACCGGGAACGCGCCGTCCGACGCCGCTGCCGAGCCCGCGCTGCCGGTGCTGCTGGCGGTGTCCGCGTCGATGCCGTCGCGGCGTCGTCGCACCGCTGCGGAGCTCGCCGACTGGCTCGAGACCGAAGCGGGCAGCACGACGGATCTGGAGTCCGTCGCGCGCGCCCTCGCCAAGCGCAATCACGGTCGGTCACGCGCGGTGGTCCTGGCCACCACGCGGGCCGAGGCGATCACCGGTCTGCGCGCGGTCGCGGCCGGCAAGCCGGGCACGGGCGTCCTGTCGTCCGACAGCCCCGCCGCCAACGGTGCGGTGTGGGTGTTCTCCGGGTTCGGAGCCCAGCACCGCAAGATGGCGAAGGAGCTCTACGCGGCCGAGCCACTGTTCGCCGCCGCGCTGGACCGCGTCGACGAGCTGATCGAGGACGAGTCCGGCTACTCGATTCGCGCGATCGTCGCCGACGACGCGCAGACGTACGAGTTCGAGAACTCCCAGGTCGCCATCTTCGCCATCCAGGTGGCACTGGTGGAGACCCTGCGTGCCTACGGCGCGACTCCCGCTGCGGTCGTGGGCCATTCGATGGGCGAGGTCGCCGCGGCGTACGCGGCGGGTGGTCTCGGTCTCGAGGACGCCGTCCGCATCATCGTCGCCCGCTCCCGCCTGTTGGGCGAGGGGCAGCAAGGTCTCGGCGACGCCGAGGCCGGCGCCATGGCCCTGGTGGAGTTCTCCGCCGCCGAGGTGGCGGAGCTGGCGGAGCGCTTCCCCGGCGTCGAGCCCAGCGTCTACGCCGCCCCCACGCACACCACCGTCGGCGGTCCGGCCGAGCCGGTGCAGAAGCTGGTGGAGCACGCGGAGTCGCTCGGCAAGATGGGTCGTGTGCTCGACGTGCGCGGAGCCGGCCACACGTCGGCCGTCGATCCGCTCCTCGGTGAGTTGGCCGCCGAACTGATGGGTATCGAGCCGCACCCGCTGGACACCGCCGTGTTCTCGTCGGTCGACAAGGAGGCGTTCTACCGCGCCGGCCACGACCCGATCCACGGGGTGGACTACTGGACCAAGGGCATGCGCCACGCGGTCTGGTTCACCCAGGCGGTGAAGACGGCCGTCGACTCCGGCTACACCACGTTCGTCGAGCTGGCACCGAACCCGGTGGCGCTCATGTCCGTCGCGGCCACCGCGTGGGCCGCGGGCGTTCCCGACGCCACGCTGATCGCCACGCTCAAGCGCAAAGAGAGCGAGCCGGCGACGTTCCGGGCCGCGCTGGCCGAGCTGTACGTGCACGGACACCCGGTCGACCTGGCCGCGGTGATCGGCCCCGGCGAGTACGCGCCCATCCCGCGCACCGCGTTCCTGCGCAAGGAGCACTGGCTGCACGCCGACGTCTCCCTCGGCGGGTCGCCCGCCCGCGTCGCTCTTCCGGACGGGCGCACCGTGTGGGAGACCCCCGTCGCGCGCGTCGCCTCCGCGGACGACCTGGTCCGACGGCTGGCGTCCGAGGTGCTGTCCGACGTCGCCGTCGGTGCGGTCGTCGGCGGTGTCGGCGGTGCCGACGTCGTCGACAGTGTGCCGACCACGGGGTCGATCACCACGGTGCTGACCCCGCATCCGGGCGGTGCTGCCCTGCAGCTGCAGTGGAACGACGGCGGGACCTTCCGCCCCTGGGCCGAGGCCGTCGTGACGTCCGGTGCCGCAGCGGTGTCCGCCGGCGTTCCGGCGTCCGCAGCCGCCCCGAGTGTCGCCGACGCCACCGTCGGGGACGGCGTCGAGTACGAGCCCGAGGTGGTCGAGGACTTCGGCAACCGCTGGGATCCCGAGGGCACCCAGACCATGGAGGAGCGGCTCGCGATCATCGTCGCCGAGTCCATGGGCTACGCACCCGAGGACCTGCCGGCCGAAATTCCGCTGATCGAACTGGGCCTCGACTCGCTCATGGCCGTGCGGATCAAGAACCGCGTGGAGTTCGAGTTCGACATTCCCCAGGTGCAGTTGCAGGCGGTGCGTGACGCCAGCCTGCGCGAGGTGGAGAAGTACCTCCGCTACGCCCTGGAGAACCGCGAGGAGGTCGAGGCGCTCGCCGAGGAGCAGCGCCGCGAGCGCGAGGCGGAGGAGGCCCGGGAAGCGGCGGCCACGGCGGCTCCGGACACCACGGCGGCGGCCACCGCGGCGCCGGACACCACCGAGTCCACCCCGGAACCGGAGGCCTCCGGACCGTCCGTCGCGACGGCGTTCGAGGCACCGGTCACCGATACGGCCCCGGCCGTGCCGGAACCGGCGGTCGCCCCGAGCAGCGATGCGTCGGATGCGAAGAGCTTCGCCGAGGCCACGGGTACCGACGTCGCCCCGCGCGACGCGGCCGAGCGACTGACGTTCGCCACCTGGGCGACCGTCACGGGCCAGTCCGCGAAGGGCATCTTCAACCCGCTGCCGGTCCTGGACGACCCCACCGCGGAGAAGCTGGCCGAGCGGCTCAGCGAGCGCGCCAAGGGCGAGGTGACGTTCGACGACATCCTCGACTCCGAGACCATCGAGCAGCTCGCCGACGTCGTGCGGCCGTTCCTCGAAGCCGGCGACGTCACCGGTCTGGTGCGGACCCTGCGGGCGCGTCCCGAGGGGTCGACCGCCGTGCCGGTGTTCGTTTTCCACCCGGCGGGCAGCTCGTGCGTGGTGTACGAGCCGCTGTTGCGCCGCCTGCCGACCGACACCCCGATGTACGGGCTCGAGCGCACCGAGGGTCCCATCGAGGAGCGGGCTCGCGAGTACCTTCCGATCCTGCGGGAGATCCAGGGCGACGGCCCGTACGTGCTCATGGGCTGGTCCCTCGGGGGCGTGCTGTCCTACGCCGTGGCGACGCTGCTGCGGGCGGAGGGGGCGGACGTGCGCTACGTCGGTCTCATCGACACCGTGATGCCGTACGAGCCGATTCCCGACACCCCGGAGGAGATCGAGCTGCGCTGGAAGCGGTACGCGCAGGTGGGCAAGAAGCTCTACAACGTGGACTACCCGCTGCCGTACGAGCGGTTGGCGAAGGCCGACGACGACGGTCAGATCGCCATCATCATGGATCTGCTGAAGATGTCCAGCGCCAAGATTCCGAGTGGCATCATCGAGCACCAGCGGACGTCGTGGCTCGACAACCGCGCCATCCAGACGGCGCAGCCGGAGCACTACGACGGCGACGTCACGCTGTACATGGCGGACAAGTACCACGACGACGCCATTGCCCTCGAGCCGCGACTGGGTAGGCGCGAGGAGCACGGCGGGTGGGGCCCGTACGCACCGAACCTGGACATCGTGCACATCGGCGGTGACCACCTGGCCGTGATCGACGAGCCGTACATCTCGGCGATCGCGGCGGACCTGACGAAGAAGTTGCAGACGATCTCGGCAGCATCCACGCCGAAGGAAAGCGAGTCGCACACGTGACGTCGACCACCGCCGCCAAGCTCGCCGAGCTCCGAGAGAAACTCGATCAGGCGAAGGAGCCGGCGGGCGAGAAGGCCATCGCCAAGCGCGCCAAGAAGGGCATTCCGAGCGCACGCCAGCGCATCGACATGCTGCTCGATCCGGGCACCTTCGTCGAGATCGGCGCCCTGGTGCGCGCCCCCGGTGACCCGAACGCGCTCTACGGCGACGGCGTCGTCACCGGGCACGGGCTGATCGACGGCCGGCCCGTGGCCGTCTTCTCGCACGATCAGACGGTGTTCGGCGGCACGGTGGGCGAGATGTTCGGCCGCAAGGTCGCGCACATCATGGAGTTCGCGGCCGACATCGGTTGCCCCTGCATCGGTATCAACGATTCCGGTGGCGCTCGCGTGCAGGACGCCGTGACCTCGCTCGCCTGGTACGCCGAGCTCGGCCGTCGCCAGGAACCGCTGTCCGGCATGTGCCCGCAGATCTCGGTGATCCTGGGCAAGTGCGCCGGCGGCGCGGTGTATGCCCCGATCAACACCGACATCGTCGTGGCCACCGAAGAGGCCTACATGTTCGTGACCGGTCCCGACGTCATCAAGTCGGTCACCGGCGAGGACGTCAGCCTGCACGATCTCGGCAGTGCGCGGAAGCAAGCCGAGTACGGCAACGTCCACCACGTGGCGGCGGACGAGAAGGCCGCGTTCGAGTGGGTGCGCAAGTACCTGTCGTACATGCCGTCCAATTGCAACTCGGCGCCGCCGGTGATCAACCCCGGCCTCGAACCGGAGGTCACCGAGGACGATCGCGCGCTCGACGTGTTCATGCCGGACTCGGACAACGCCGGGTACGACATGCACGAGATCCTGCTGCGCATCTTCGACGACGGGGAGTTCCACGAACTCACCGCGCAGACCGCGGGCAACGTCATCGTCGGCTTCGCCCGCGTCGACGGTCGACCGGTGGGTGTCGTGGCCAATCAGCCGATGGTGCTCTCGGGTGCGTTGGACGCGGCCAGTTCGGACAAGGCGTCGCACTTCATCAACATCTGCAACGCCTTCGACATCCCGCTCGTGCTGGTCACCGACACGCCGGGCTTCCTGCCGGGACTCGAGCAGGAGAAGATCGGCGTCATCAAGCGTGGTGGGCGCTTCATCTTCTCGTACGTCTGCGCCAGTGTGCCGAAGGTGACGGTGGTGGTCCGCAAGTCCTACGGCGGCGGGTACGCCGTGATGGGTTCGAAGCAGCTCGGCGCGGACATCAACTTCGCCTGGCCGACGGCGCGGATCGCGGTGATGGGCGCCGAGGGGGCCGTGTCGATCATGGCGCGCAAGCAGCTCGCCGAGGCGGGCGAGAACGCGCCGGCGATCCGCCAGCAGTTCATCGACTTCTACAACGAGCACGTCGCGACGCCGTGGATCGCCGCCGAGCGCGGCTACATCGATGCCGTCATCGAGCCGTCGACGACGCGCCTCGAGATCCGCAAGGCGCTGCGGTTGCTGCGTGACCGGGCGCCCGAGCGTCGCCCGCGCAAGCAGCACTTGTTCCCCATCTGATCCTGCCGTTTCCGCGGTGGTCCGCGGCACGGGTGGGTCAGCGTTCCGCGCGTGTCCGTGAGACGACGCCTGGCTGCAACGCGCGGCCCGTGCCTGTTCGAGCGCACGGGATGCGCGACGGGCCGAGCGCATCGCTGCGGGGTCGGTTTACGACGCCCCGCAAGCCCGGGGTCTAGAATGAGAACATTCCGACGAAGGCGGTGGGATCATGACTGTGCGAAGCAACGAAGTCTCGCGTCGTGTGCGACGCGTGCGCGCGATTCGCCGTACCACTGCACTGGAAGGAGCTCGCAGCACAGATGCCACGCGCGCCGACCAGCTCGCTTACGTCAAGGGCGACATCGACCTGGGCAGTCTCGGTGAACGTGTGCGTCGGCGCTACAATCTGACCTAGTCCGGTTGGTCGCTGTTCGTGACAAGAAAGCCCTGGGAAAACGACGATCCGCAGCACAATTGGGAAGGCTACTTCCTCGGCGGTTCCAGTATTTTGCGAAATCTGGTAGGAGCGGTCACCCAGGAGGAGTTGACCGACGCCGAAGTGGACCTCAGCGAGTACCGGCTACTCGAACTTCGGGAAAACCCCGGCATTATGGCAGTGCGCTCCTACGACCTGCGTCACATTCGCGCAATCCACAAGCAGCTATTTCAAGACGTGTATGAATGGGCTGGTGAGGTACGGACCGTCGGGTTGAAAAAGGGCGGTGTGTCGTTCTGCCCGCCCGGCAACATCGATCAAGCTATGCGCCACGTCAGGGATGAAATCCTGCAGAGTGGGCACCTGCGGAACGTTGCGCCGTCCGAACTCACTGCCAAGATTGCCTACCTCTATGACTACGTCAACTATGCCCACCCTTTTCGGGAGGGTAACGGGCGCAGCACGCGCGAGTTTTTCGACCAACTGTTGGCAGAGGGAGGTTTAGGTCTCGATTGGGAGCGTGTCGACTCCGAGGAACTTCATGCTGCATGTCACGAAGCGCGAGAAGTCGGAAACTTGAACGGTTTGACTGAAATTTTCGAAACCATTGTGGACGACAATCCAGCGTACTGAATTGCTGCAAACTATTCAGACATCCTCCGTGCCCGCTCGGTTCAGTTGCAAATCGGGAATGCGGGCAACGGTCCTGATTCTGTCTGCGACCAGTCTGACCAGTCTTTGAAGCAGTCCGCCTTCAGAACCGTTCGATGAGCGGCGCCCCGGTGCCGAGCCCGAAACGTCGCTCGGGAGGATCTCCCGCGCATCAGTACACCCGCAGCGTCCCCGGCGACCACAGACCCGAGCGGGTGCGCTCGGTGACCTCGACGTCCGCGGCGGTCGCCGAGGGGTCGAAGCGGTCGTAGCGCTCGAGCGATCCCCAGTCCCGGCCCCAGTCGTGGTTCAGGTACGTCGGAATCGCGACGGGAGCAGCGAGCATCTCCGTGAACCCGAGCGGGCCGCCGTTCTCGCCCGCCTGCCACGTGTCGGTGGAGGACACGGCCAGCCCGCGGTCCGGCAGGATCCGGTAGCCGGGCACCTCGGCGACGCCGACGCGGTGGTCGAAGGGTCGCTGGCACGGGAACTGCAGACCCACGGCCCAGTCCAGCAGCACGGGCTGCTCGGAGCCGATCTCGTCCTGCAGCGTGGTCACCACGGGCACCCGCGGAGGGGTGAAGGCCAGCCACTGGTCCCCGGTGAGGTTGGGATCGTTGGCGACGATGCGGACGGCGTCGGTGTCGGCGGGCAGGTCCGCGCGGGGGATGCGTAGGTTGCGCCACGACGGTGCGGGGCCGATGTCCTTGGGCAGGTAGTCGCCCTGCACGGCGACGGTGCCGTCGGGCTGGGTGCGGCCGTACTCGACGCGGAGGGACTGCCCGTAGGTGGTGGTGCCGGCGACCGGGTCCTCGGACCAGATGCGGCCGGCGGCCGAGACGACGATCAGGGGGGCGTCGTCGGATGCCGCGGGCAGGCCGTACCAGCTGGACGCGGCGCGGGCCGGCGTCTGCACACCGGGCTGGTACGAACCCAGCACCGGGGTGGTGGCGGGGTTCAGGCCGAACGGCAACGCCGCGGTGGAGCCGTTCACGCCGACCGCGCCGACACCGCCCGCAGTACCGGACGACTGGCCCTCCTCGAACGAGGCACCGACGGACTGGGAGTCGGTGTTGCCCTGGCCGGGCTTGACCTCCACCGCGTCCGCACTGAGGTCGGTGGGCACGCCGTTGGCGCTGAAGCCGACGGGGTCCTCGCCGCCCAGGGGGCCGATCTCGGGATCGACGGGACCCGGAAGCGGCTGCAGGATGCCTTGATTCGGGTCGGACTCGACCAGGACGTCGCGGGCGAGACCGCAGGAGTTGCCGGCGAGAGCCTGGACGTTCGAGCGGCCCAGCGAGTACGCGGGGTACTGCGATACCGCGCCCTTGAGCAGGGACGCCAGCGCGAAGAGCACCATGAGGCCGGCGACCACGGTGAGCGGCGCCGCGGCGAACTTTCGGATGCGACGCCCGCGGACTGTGCCGGGTTTCGGCTGCGGGGCGGCGAAGCCCTCACGGAGGTAGTGCCAGCCGGCCAGTGCGACGGCGACGAAGAACAGTCCGAGCAGCACGGTGTTGGACTGGATGCCGCTGACGGAGACCACCTTGTCGAACCACGGAACGCCGTAGCTCGAGACGTACCAGTAGCCGTTGATGCCCGAGAAGGACAGGGCGAGAACGAAGACGAGCCCGACGACGAAGACGGTGCGATTACGTCGGGACCGCAAGGCGCTCGCGGACACCGCGACGGCGGTGAGCGCGGCGAGCGAACCGGCGATGCCGGCGTACACCCCGAAGTGGTGGGTCCACTTGGTGGGGTTGAACATCATGAAGAAGATCGTGCCGAACACGACGGCGATCAACCGCCACGCCGGTCCGGACGGCACACCCGGAATCCGCTTGCGGCGCAACAGCACCACGAGCGTGGTGAACAGGCACAGCAGCATCACCAGGAACGCGAAGCGGCGCGCGAGCGAGCCGTCGACCGTCTGGACGAAGAGGTAGTAGTACCGCAGGAAGTCGTTGTACCAGGGCAGGTTCGGGCCGATCAGCGTCCGGACGCGGGTGGATTCCCGCACGGCGGCGAACGTCTGGTCCGCGAAGACGACGATGAGCACCAGCAGACCGGCGCTCAGGATGGGCGCGAGCAGGGGCAGCGTACCCACGGCCCGGTGCCGCTTGACCACGATGCGGGTCAGCGGTCGGATGCCGGCGAGAATGGCCGCGACACACATCAATCCGGTCGGCGCCGACGCGAGCGTGAACGCCCCGACGATCGCGGCGACCGCGGCGGGCAGCAGGCGTCCGGTGGCGATGGCCCGCTCCACCGAGCACCACGTGAGCAGGGCGCCGAGCGCGACGATGGGCTCGGGACGCAGACCGTTGTCGTACGGCAGCCAGAACGCGAGGAAGACCAGGCCGCCGGTCCATACAGCCACCGAGTTGGTGCGGACGGCGCGGCCGAGCCGCGGAACCACCTCGCGGCTGATGACCAGCCAGCAGAGCACGCCCGCGATCAACGCGGGCAGACGCATCCACGGGCTCGCCGTGGAGACCTTCGCGAACGCGGCCAGCACGTCGTAGTACCAGCCGAAGGGCGCCTCGGGGACGCCGAACCAGCGGAAGTAGTTGGCCATGTACCCGGCGTTCTCCGAGACACGGGCCATGGTGAGGAGGTAACCGTCGTCGGACGTGTTCGCGCCGAAGAAGTGCCAGCCGACCAACGCACCGACCACGACGCCGTCGATACCGGAGGGCTTCCACCACCCGGCCGGGAAGAAGCGGCGGTGCGTCCGCCCGTCGATGCCGTCGAGCCGCGCCAACGCGCCGAGCGCGAGGGCGGTGGTGCCGACCGCGCCCACCATGACGAGCAGCTTGAGCAGGGTCGGCGACGACGAGAACCGCGAGTCGACCGCGATGTCCACCGACAGGCCGGGGAATGCCGACGCCGGTCCGGACAGATCGGAGTAGATGCCCACCACCTGGGGCCGGAAGTCCCCGTCGAGCCGACCGACGCGAGGCACGCCGGCGTCGTCGGTCAGTCCCTCGAACGCGGCGGTGGTGGCGGTGATGTCGGAGTCGAACCGGATGGCCGTGCAGGCGGACGACTCGACCTGCGACCGCGGCGCCGAGGCGATCGCGACGTTGCGGTCCAGCACGTCCACCGACGTGTCGGAGACGCGGACGAACATCGCGTTGAGCGCCGCGCCTTCGCCGCGGGCCGGTGCCGTCGAGAGCAGTAGTCCGCCGCCGGCGGGGAGCGCGGCCACCGCCGTGCACGGCACCGTCACGCTCATCGACTGCGGGACCTGCGACATCAGCGGCGCGTCGACGCTGTCGAGCGTGCCGTTCTGGGGCCAGCCGATCGACGCGTCGTCCTGCGTGACCGGCAGGAACGGCGTCAGAACGGCGAACAGCGTGCCCAGCAGACCGGCGACGACGGCGATCAGCCGGGTGGTGCGGTACTGCGCTCGGACGTCGTTCCGGCGGTCCGTTCCCGAGACGACTGCCTTGCTTTCGCGGTCGGGTGTCGGCGCGGGCGGCACGGAAGGAGCGTCAGGCACGGCTACCGATGTTATGCGACCGTGACGCCGCACCCGAATCGCCGGTTACCTACTGGTAGCCGATGGAACCGGGCGACCAGAGACCGGATCGCGTCACAGTGGTGACGTCCACGTCGGCCGGTGACGCATCCGGGTCGATCGGCGTGTACCGCTCCAGCGACCCCCAGTCCCGACGCAGGTCGTCGGCGAGGTAGGTCGGCACCGTGTCCGCCCGCAGGACGAGCGGGGTCCAGCCGAGCGGCCCACCGCCGATGGAGTCCTGCCACGCGTTGGTCGACTCGGCGCCGGTGCGGTCGGGCAGGATGCGCCACTCCGGCAGCTCCGCGACCCCGAAGCGGTGGTCGAACGGCCGCTGGCACGGGAAGGCCAGCCCGACGGACCAGTCCAGCAGGACCGGCGCGGTCGGCCCGACGACGGTGTTCAGCGTCTCGGTCTGCGGCAACCGCGGAGGCGTGACGGCCAGCCACTGATCCCCGGCGAGGTCGTCGTCGGTGGCCACCAACCGCACCGCGTTCGCCTCGCGGGGGATGTCCGCCGGGGCGACCCGCAGCGTGCGCCAGGACGGTGCGGGGCCGATGTCGATCGGGGTGACCCGGCCGAGCACCTGCTCGTCGTCGCCTCGGACCACACCGAATTCGACCTCCAGGGACGCGCCGGGGGTGACGATGCCGTCGGCGTCCACGGACCGAATGCGTCCGGCCGCCGTGATCGCCAGGAAGTCGTCGGTCTGCGGCAGCGCGTACCAGCTCGACTCGAGAGTCGCAGGGGCGGCGTCGCCGGACCCGAAGCTGCCGAGGACCGGCGTCGTCGCGGGGTCGAGTCCGAACGGCAGCGCGACACGCGAGCCGTTCACTCCCGTGCCCGCGGTGGTGCCGCCGCCGGTGCCGGCGGTGTTCGCAGTGCTGGTCTGGTCGGTGTCGGACGGGTCGACGGAGTTCGCGCCGCCGGTGGTGCCCGAGGTCTCCCGATCCGCGGAGAGGTCGCTCGCGACGCCGTCGGGCGTGAAGCCGACGGTCGACGTGCCGGCCAGCGGATCGACGCCCGGTGTCGGGTCCAGCGGCTGCAGCATCGAGGCGTTCGGGTCGGACTCCACCAACACGTCGCGGGCGAGGCCGCACGTCTCGCCGGTGAGGGCGTTCAGGTTCGAGCGCGCCACGGAGTAGGCCGGGTACTGCGACACGGCGCCCTTGACCAGCGAGAGGATCTCGAACAGGACGACGGCGGCCGCGACGACGGTCAGCGGAGCTCCGCTCCATCGACGCAGCCGGGTGGGCTGCGGCGGCCGGAACGGCGCACGGAAGTGCTGCCATGCGGCCACGGCGAGTGCCAGGACCGTCAGGCCCAGCAGGACCGTCGCGAAGCCCTTGCCGGCGATGGACGGCGGTTTGTCGAACCACGGCACGCCGTAGCTCGAGACGTACCACCAGCCGTTGGAGCCGGTGAAGGCGAGCGCCGTGAGGAACAGCACCGCCGCGCCGAACAGCGTGCGGTTGCGCGGTGAGCGTTCGGTGGCAGAGATGACGGCGATCGCGCCCAGGGCGGCGAGGGATCCGGCGAGCCCGGCGTAGACGCCGAAGTGGTGGGTCCACTTGGTGGGGGTGAACATCATGAGGGCGAGTGCGCCGACCACGATGCCGAGGATGCGGCGCGACGGGCCCAGCGAGGTGCCTGGGATCCGACCGCCGCGGCGCAGCATGACGACGACGCACGTCACCAGGCACAGCAGCATGGCGAACACCGCGAACCGGCGAGCGAGCGACCCGTCGGGCGAGATGTTGAGGAGCGCATCCCAGCGGTATCGCTCGTCGAACCACGCGACGTTGGGGCCGACGGCGGACCGCACGCGCGTCGCCTCGAGCACGGAGGCCACGGTCTGGTCGGCGAACACCGCCACCAGCACCACCGTGCCGGCCGCGAGTACCGGCGCGATCATCGCCGGAAGACCCAGCGTGTGGCGTCGTCGCACGACGATCTGCAGGACCGGACGCGATCCGGCGAGCAGGGCCGCGATGGCGATGAGGCCCGTCGGGCCGGCGGCGAGCGAGAACGCGGCGACGACGACGGCGACCGCGGCGGGCAGCAACCGGCCCGTCGCGATGGCTCGCTCCATCGAGCACCACGTCACGAGCGCGCCGAGTGCGATGACGGGCTCGGGACGCAGGCCGTTGTCGTACGGCAGCCAGAAGGCGAGGAAGACCAGGCCCGCCGTCCACACCGCGACGGGACGGGTGCGGACCGCACGGCCGAGCCGCGGGATGACCTCGCGGCTGATGACGAGCCAGCAGAGGATGCCGGCGATGAGGGCGGGCAGGCGCATCCACGGGCTGGCCGTGGAGACCTTGGTCAACGCCGCGAGCATGTCGTAGTACGGCATGCCGAACGGCGCCTCGGGGACGCCGAACCAGCGGTAGTAATTGGCCATGTATCCCGCGTTCTCGGAGACGCGGGCCATGTTGAGCAGGTAGCCGTCGTCCGAGGTGTTGGCACCGATGACGTGCCAGACGACGAGAGTGCCGAGCACCACGGCGTCGGCACCGGTGAGGCGGAGCCAGTGCGCGGGCAGGAACCGGCGGGATCGACGGCCGTCGGAGCCGTCCAGTCGATGCAGCGCCACCAGGGATGCGACGGTGAGGAGGGCGCCCACGATCATCGCGACGAGCTTGAGGGCGGACGGCGACGACGAGAAGCGGGAGTCGACGTCGACCGTGGCCGAGGTGCCGTCGGGCGCCGGACCGCTCAGTGTGGTGAACAGTCCCACGGTCTGCGGGCGCTGGTCACCGGCGATCTCGCCGATGCGGTCGCCGACCGTGACCGTGGTGCCGTCCTCCGTCGAGGTGACGGTGAGGGCGTCGCACGCGGCGAGCGCGTCGGCCGGGGCCGAGAGCAGCAACTGGTCCCGCAGCACCACCGACAGGGTGCGGTCGGCGTCGGTCGACACCACCAGGCCGACCCGACGCGCGTCGGGCGCACCCGGTGCCGCGGTGGCGAGCACCGTGCTGTCGGCCGGTGCGTCGGCGAGTGCCGAGCAGGGGATGGTCGCGTCCAGCGCGAGGGGCCGGTAGGACACGAGCGGGGCGGAGACCGACTCGAAGTCGCCGCTCGGCCACGAGATGGTCGCGGCGTCCTGCTCGACCGGCAGGAACGGGGTGACGAGTGCGAGCAGGGTGCCGAGAACGCCTGTGACCACCGCCACGAGACGAGCCGTGCGGACCGACCGTGCTGCCGGGTGGACGGTGGAGGGAGGCTCGGCAACAGCGTTCGACACGGCCCCGATGCTAGGCGACGGCCCCTCGCGTCCCGTCATTCCCGCACGCCGCGCACGTCCCAGACGACGGCGTCGCCGGCCCGTGCACCGGGGTCGTCGAGAAGGGCCGCGACGGTGCGGCGCAGGGCGACGGCGTCCGGGGCGTCGTCGGGAAGGACGACGACGTCGGCGTTCCAGTAGGCGAGGTCCTCGCGCGCGCGGGAGCGATCGACGTCCGAGATGTCCGGGACGTCCCCGGTCCGCGCGACCCGGCCGAGCAGGAGTGCGGTGGGCCGGTCGACGGCACCGTATTTCGCTTCGCCGTCGGCTTCTCCGCTGGGGCCGACGAAGTAGCCGCCGGCGATCCGGTACTCGAGGCCGGCGTCGACCTGCCAGCGGAGAGCATCGGCGTTGCCGGGGCTCGGGATCGGCACCGTGACGACGGTGCCGTCGTTCCCCACGAGCCCACGCCAGGTGCCGTCGGCGAGGACCGTCGGGGCGGGGGTGCGCTCGGCCGTGGGCAACGGAACGGGAACAAGCGGGACGAGCGCGACGGCGACGGCGCCCGCCCAGAGGCCGACGCGCCGACGCCCGCCGGACGAGCGGTCGGCGAGGACGCGATCGGTCACCAGGGCGACGAGCATCGCCACGAGGGGGACGGCGGCGAGGACGAATCGGGTCTCGAGGACCGACTCGAGCAGGGGAGTGCGGTCGAGCCACTCGCCCGGAGCCCACCGTGCGACGGGGTCCTCGGTGATCGCGAGTTCGGTTCCGATGGACAGGACCGCGAGCACCAGGATCGTCGCGGCCGCGGCGCGGACGAGCGGCAGACGCCGCAGCACGACGACGCACGCCACGACGAGCAGCAGCAGGGGAACGCCGAAGTAGGCGTTCTGTTCCGTCGGGTTCAGAGCGACATCCTGCACCGGGACGACGAGCCCGCCCAGCGACTGGGGAGGAAACGCGACGAACGACAAGAGCGAGTTTCCCGGCAACTGGTGGTCGAGGTGGCTGTAACTCTGGGGTCCCCGGAACTGCCACCAGAGCGGACCGGCGACCAGGACGCCCGCGAGCACGGCGGCGACGACGACGGGGCCGGCGGCCCGGCGCACCGCGGCGAGCGTGCTGCGTGGCGCGACGACGGTGTGGGCGAGCAGCATCAGCGCGACCGCGATGGCGAAGATCAGCAGGGGTTCCTCGCCGAGGAGCACCTGCCACGCCGTCAGCAGACCGAGGACCACGGTGTGTCGACGCACGCTCCGGCCCTGCCCCAGCCGGATCAGGCAGAACAGCAGGACGGGGAGGACACCGAGCACCGTGAAGTTGGGGTGGGCCGAGGCGTGGCTGATCATGCCCGGCGCGAAACCCGCGATCAGGCCACCGAGACCGGCTGCCAGCGGTGAGCGAATCACCGTGCGGGAGAACAGGAAGTACCACCCGAAGGCGGTGGTGGCGAGTCCGAGCGTCAGAGCGAGTGCGAACGTCACCGTGGGTCCGACGACGAGCGTCACGGGAGTCAGAGGAACCGACAGGCCCAACATGGCGGTGTTCGCCATCATGTTCACCCCGGCCGGGGCGTTCTGCAGATCCGAGAACAGCGGATTCTGCAGCGAGGCCACCGATTTCGCGGTGACGGCGAAGAACCACTCCCACATGGTCTGGTCCTGACCGGAGTACCGCAGGTACCCCGTGCCGAGATGGCGCCACTGGTTGCCGAGGACGACGAACGCGAGGGCGAGGTAGACCGCGGCGGCCACGACGTCCGGACGACGGCGTCGGGACGCGACCGTCTCGTCGTCGGCGGACGGGGCGACCGCGACGGCGGTCACGGGGCGTCGCCCGACGCGCGGACCACGAGCACGAACGGGCCGATCTCCTGGACGTCGAATCGCGGGTCGTCGAAGAGGGATTCGGGGAACGTGACGGTGTAGCGGCGGACGTTCGGGTCGTTCGGGTAGACGTCCTCGGCGAGGCGGAGCGTGTAGCCGTCGGCGCCGCGCCGGAACAGGAACGCGTCCGGTGCGCGCCACGGCGCGGCGTCGAGCGCGGCGACGAGCTCGTCCGGGGTGGTGAGCTCGCTCCAGGACTCGATGGCGTCCGCCCGCGCCGCGAACTCGGCGAGGGGATTGGCGTAATGGCTGGTGAGTCCCTGGAATCCGAAGTAGGGCAGGAAGGCCAGGAAGGACGTGTCCGAGGTGAGGACGACGGTGTCGGTCCGCGGCCCCGGGCGAGCCGCCTGCAGTGCGGCGTCCACCTCGCCGTAGTAGGACGCGACGCCGGGCGGACGACGGTCCGCGCGGTCGCCGTTACCGTCCGTGTCCGTGTACGCGACGGTGATCTCGTTCTGCAGCACGTGGGGAATGTCCTGAGCGAACGCGACGGCCCCGACCACGGCGACGGCCACCGACGCCGTCCGGACCCGGGGCGATTCGGAGGTGACGAGGTAGAGCACGCGGGCACCGTCGACCACGCCGAACACCCCGGCCGCGCCGAGCAGGGCGAGGAGGACGGGTTCGAGCCGGAATCCCAGCAGGGTGGTGCCGGCGACGGTCGCGAGCATCGACAGCAGGGACCACAGGTAGACCGACACCACACCGATCCCGAGGGCCTGTGCGCGTCGGGAATCCTTCAGCCGGACCAGGATCCACACGGAGCCGACGAGACACAGGGCGCCGAGCAGGGTGAACTGCGTCATCGGCAGCGGCAGTTCGGCGCCGGTGGCGGGGAGGTAGTGCAGGGCCGTGCCGGACTCGGCGGTGCGGCCGGTCAGCGCTGCCGACAGATAGGGCGCCCAGACGGTGAGGGCGAGAAGCCCGGACAGCGCCGCGATCACGACGAGGCGGAGGGCGGGATCCAGCACCGCGCGTGCGGATCTCGTCGCGCGGTAGCGCAGGACTGCCGACGTCAGGGCCATGATCGTGACCGCGAAGGCGGTGAAGCCGAGATAGAGCGTGTAGACGGTCGCCGAGATCCCCAGGAACAGTCCGGTGGCGACGACGGCGCCCCAGCCGGCGCCGCGGGTGGCGCCGGGACGATGCAGGCCGCCCCAGGCGAGCACCAGCATCGGGGGGATCAGCACGGCGATCACCGCCCCGTACGCCTCGGGCGAGGCGTACGCCAGGATCAGGGCCGTCACGCCCAGCGCGGCGAGGATCGCGAGATCCCGCCGCACCAGGGCGGACCAGAGCACGAGGCCGATCACGGCCGCGATCGCGAGCGAGCCGATGGCCCAGGGCTTGTACGCCTCCCAGCCCGCGAGGCCGAGCGCGTCCGCGAGCCGTCCGCCCACCCAGAACCAGCCCGCGGGGTAGTACGGCGGCAGGTCCGCGTACGTCATGTCCTGCAGCGCCGGCGAATCCGTCAGGCGCGTCAGATACTCGGTGCGGAACTCCTGATCGACGGAGACGCCGAACAGGTAGAGCTTCGTCGCTGCCAGCGGCATGCCGAGGGTGACGGTGACGAAGCCGGACAGCCCGATCCAGGACAGCGGCTTCCACAGCAGCGGCCGCGAGTCACGGCGCGCCAGCACCACCGCGACGGCGAGGATCCCCATCGCGATCACTTGGCCCACGGTGGTGACGGCCCGAGTGACGTTGGAGGAGTTGAACGCCGGCCACTGCACCACGGAGAAGGCCGTCAGGCCCACCGCCACGACCAGCGCGGCCACCACCACGGCCGCCAGTGCTTCGGCGGCGACGGTGAGAGCCGTCCGCGCCGGCGCTGCCGCCCGCACCGTCAAATGGGGAGTTTGCGGAAGATGGGACGCGGCACGTGCCGCAACCCCATCATCACGAAGCGGAAGGGGCCCGGTGCCCACACCAGGTCCTTGCCCTTGCGGGCGGACGCGACGGCGAGCTTGGCGACGTCTTCCTTGTCCACGGTCAGCGGAGCTTCGTCGACGTGGGCGCTGAATTCGGTGCGCACCATGCCGGGGCGGATGACCGTGACGCGAGGACCGTACTCGCGCAACGCTTCCCCCAGTCCGAGGTAGAAGCCGTCCAGACCGGCCTTGGTGGAGCCGTAGACGAAGTTCGAACGGCGGACCCGCTCACCGGCGACGGAGGACATCACGATGATGCGTCCCGAGGCCTGCGCCTTCATCTTCTGGCCGAGCAGCACGCCGACCGACACCGAGGCCGTGTAGTTGATGTTCGCGGTGAGGACCGCCTTGCGCTGGTCCTGCCACAGCTCCTCGGGGTCGAAGTCGACCGCGAACGCGACGATCGCGACGTCGACATCGCCCTTGGCCCAGGCCTTCTCGATGACGGCGGGATGGGCGTCGGTCTCGAGGGCGTCGAAGTCGATCACCTCGACCTCGCGCGCACCGGCCGCCTGCATCTGCGCCACCGACGCGTCGCGCTTCGGATCGTTCGGCAGCGCCGCGAGGATCACCCGCGCGGGCGCCGTGGCCAGGTACTCCGCGGTGATGGCGAGGCCGATCTCACTGGTGCCACCCAGCACCAGGATCGTCTGCGGGTCGCCTACGGCATCGATCGTCACAGCAATTCCAACCTTCTGGCCATATCGGAGGCGAACACGCCGGTGGGGTCGACGGAGCGGCGAACACCGATCCACTCGTCGATGCGGGGGTACATCGCGTGGAACGTCTCGGCCGAGGTCCGCGAATCCTTGGCCGTGTAGAGACGGCCGCCGAACTCCAGGACGCGCTTGTCCAGGTCGGCGACGAAGCGGCCGAGACCGGCCTTGATGGGGAAGTCGACGCAGACGTTCCAGCCCGCGATGGGGAAGCTCAGCGGGGCCTGATTGCCCTCGCCGAACAGCTTGAACACGTTGAGAAACGAGTAGTGCCCCGACCGCTGGATGTCGACGATGATGCGCTTGAACTCCTCGACGGCCTGCGGCGGCACCACGAACTGGTACTGCAGGAAGCCGGCGGATCCGTACGCGCGGTTCCACTCACCGAACATGTCGAGCGGGTGATAGAACTGCGTCAGATTCTGGACCTTGCCGCGGTAGGTGCCCGACTTTCGGTACCAGAGCTCGCCGATGGGCCCGAACGTCCACTTGTTCGCCAGACCGTTGGGGAAGACGTCGGGGAACGTCAGCAGCTGGGGGGCGTCGAACTTCAGCGGGTCCTTCTGCAGCTTGGTCGGCAGCTGGTCCAGCCGTGCCAGCGAGCCGCGCGAGATGGCGGCGCGGCCCAGCTTCGGCGGACCGGAGATCGCGTCGAACCAGGCGCTCGAGTAGTCGTAGTTGCTCTCGCTGCCGTCGCTGTGGAACGCGATGGTGTCGTCGAGACTCGCCGTGACGTCGCCGTCGGCGATGAAGTACGCCGTCTCCGTCGGGGTCATCTCGATGGTGGCGCGCAGGATGATGCCCGTCAGCCCGTTGCCGCCCACCGTGGCCCAGAACAGCGCCGAGTCCTCGCCGTCCGGCGTGATGTGCCGGACGGTGCCGTCGGCGAGCAGCAGGTCCATCGACCGCACGTGATTGCCGAAGCTGCCCGCACTGTGGTGGTTCTTGCCGTGGATGTCGCACCCGATGGCGCCGCCGATGGTCACCTGGCGCGTGCCCGGCAGCACGGGAACCCACAGGCCCAAAGGCAACGCGGCGCGCATCAGCTGGTCGAGGTTCACGCCGCCGTCGACGTCGACGATGTGCGTCTCCGCGTTCATCGAGTGGATGCGGTTCATCGCGCTCATGTCGACGACGAGGCCGCCGCCGTTCTGCGCGTTGTCGCCGTAGCTGCGACCCAGCCCGCGCGCGATGACACCGCGACGCAGGTGCGACGGCTTGCTCTCGTTCTGCTCGGCCACCACGCGGACCGCGTCGGCGACGACGGCCGGGTCCGGCGTGGAGAGAACCTGCGCCGTGGTGGGCGACGTGCGAGCCCACCCGGTGAGAGTGCGCGCGCTGGTAGGGGGCATATCGGTGATGGACATCGGTAGTGAGGTTACAGGCTCGTCGCGCCGGTCCTCCGCGACGCGAAGGCGCTCGGGGGCTCGGGGGCTAGGCTCGCACGCGTGTCGGACCAGCCCCATGCACCGCTTCCGGTCGAACTCCCGCTGACGGAGAACACGGCCGACGCCGCTCCGGATCTGCGCACGCAGATCGTGCGCTTCCTCGTCACCGGTGTGCTGTCGGCGATCGTCGACTTCTCCATCACCATCGCCCTGCAGTACGGCCTGGACGTGCAGCTTTCCCTGGCCAAGGCCGTCGGTTTCGTCGTCGGGACCACTGTTGCGTATCTCATCAACCGGCGGTGGACCTTCGCCGCCGCGCCGAGTCGGAAGCGCTTCGTCGCCGTCGTCCTGCTCTACCTCGCGACCTTCGGGGTGCAGAACGTGCTCTACACGCTGTTCGGCCACCTCTGGCCGGAGACGGTGATCTACAGCGCTGTGGCCTTCGTCATCGCGCAGGGCACGGCCACCGTCATCAACTTTGTCGTGCAGCGGACGGTCATCTTCCGGGTGCGCTGACGCGCCCGTGCGCCTTTTGCACATCCAGGGATGCGCATAAGGCGCACGAGGGCTACGCCCACTCCGAGAACGGCGGAGCGGCGGCGTCCTTGTCGGAGAGTTGGTAGGTCAGCGGCGTGCCGTCGCGGCCGTGGGTGGGCCAGTCGATGGCGAGGTCGGGGTCGAGTGGGTGGATGTCGCGGTCGAGGTGGGGGCTGTATTCGAGGCTGCACAGGTACATCACCGTGGAGCGGTCCTCGAGGGAGAGGATGGCGTGCCCGAGGCCGGCGGGCAGGTACACCGCGCGGCGGTCGACGTCGTCGATGAGCACCGAGTCCCAGGTGCCGTAGGTGGGGGAGTCGGGGCGCAGGTCGACCACGACGTCGAGAAACGCGCCGGTGACGGCGGTGACGTACTTCGCCTGCCCGGGCGGGGCGATCGTGGTGTGGATGCCGCGCAGCACCCCGGCGGCGGAGACCGAGCAGTTGGCCTGCACCAGGTCCACCGGGTGCCCGACGGCCTCGGTGAACGCCGACGATTTGTACCACTCGAAGAACACGCCGCGGTCGTCGCCGAACTGGCGGGGGGTGATCTCGAACGCCCCCGGCACCCGCAGTTCCCGGATGTTCATCGGTGGCCCCTCTCGAGCAGGTTCAGCAGATAGGACCCGTACCCGGACTTCACCAGACCCTCCGCGCGGGTGCGTAGGTCGTCGTCGGTGAGGAAGCCGCGTCGCCACGCGACTTCCTCGGGGGCGCCGATCTTCAGGCCCTGCCGGTGTTCGATGGTACGCACGTAGTTCGACGCCTCGAGCAGGGATTCGAAGGTGCCGGTGTCGAGCCAGGCGGTGCCGCGGGGCAGCACCTCGACCTGCAGGCGACCCGCCTCGAGGTAGTGCCGGTTGACGTCGGTGATCTCGTACTCCCCTCGCGGGGACGGGGTCAGTCCGCGGGCGATCTCGACGACGTCGTTGTCGTAGAAGTACAGCCCCGGCACCGCGAAGGTCGACTTCGGCACGGCGGGCTTCTCCTCAAGGGAGATCGCGCGGCCGTGCTCGTCGAACTCGATGACGCCGTAGGCGGAGGGGTCGGCGACCTCGTAGGCGAACACCGCGCCGCCGTCGAGGTTCTCGAAGCGGGTGAGCTGCGAGCCCAGGCCGGGGCCGTAGAAGATGTTGTCGCCGAGCACCAGGGCGACGGCGTCGTCGCCGATGTGGTCGGCGCCGAGGACGAACGCTTGGGCGAGACCGTTGGGTTCGTGTTGGACGGTGTAGGTCAGGGAGATGCCGAACCGGGAGCCGTCGCCGAGGAGGCGGGCGAACTGGTCGGCGTCCTGCGGGGTGGTGATGATCAGGATGTCGCGGATCCCGGCGAGCATCAGCGTCGTCAGCGGGTAGTAGATCATCGGTTTGTCGTAGACCGGCACCAACTGCTTGCTGATCCCCTGCGTGATGGGATGCAACCGCGAGCCCGTGCCCCCGGCCAGAATGATTCCTCGCACCGGGGGAGTCTCCCAGACTGCAGAAGCGACCGCACGCCACGTACTGTTCCGCGCATGAGGATGCTCGTCACCGGCGGTGCCGGATTCATCGGCGCGAACTTCGTCCACCTGACCCTGCGCACCCGCCCCGACGTCGACATCACCGTCCTCGACGCCCTCACCTACGCCGGCACCCGCGCCTCCCTCGACCCCGTCGCCGACCGCATCACCTTCGTTCACGGCGACATCTGCGACGCCGACCTCGTGGACCGCCTCGTCGCCGAGACCGACCTCGTCGTCCACTTCGCCGCCGAGTCGCACAACGACAACTCCCTCGCCGACCCCTGGCCGTTCGTGCGCACCAACGTCGTCGGCACCACCACCCTCCTCCAGGCCGTCCGCACCCAAGACGTGCGCTACCACCACATCTCCACCGACGAGGTCTACGGCGACCTCGAACTCGACGACCCGGCCCGGTTCACCGAGGACACCCCCTACAACCCGTCGAGCCCCTACTCCTCCACCAAGGCCTCCTCGGACCTGCTCGTCCGCGCCTGGGCCCGCTCCTTCGGCATCCGCGCCACCATCTCGAACTGCTCCAACAACTACGGCCCCTACCAACACGTCGAGAAGTTCATCCCCCGCCAGATCACCAACGTCCTCACCGGCGTGCGTCCCCGCCTCTACGGCACCGGCGCCAACGTCCGCGATTGGATCCACGTGGACGACCACAACGACGCCGTCTGGACCATCGTCGAGCGCGGCGAACTCGGCCGGACCTATCTCATCGGCGCCGATGGCGAAGCGAACAACCGCACCGTCGTCGAAACCATCCTCGAACTGTGCGGCAAGGCACCCGACGATTTCGACTTCGTCACCGACCGACCCGGCCACGACCTGCGCTACGCCATCGACTCCACCCGCCTGCGCACCGAACTCGGCTGGAGACCCACCTACTCCGACTTCCGCGCCGGACTCACCGCCACCATCGACTGGTACCGGACCAACGAGGGCTGGTGGCGACCGCAGAAGGACGCCACCGAAGCCGTCTACGCCGGCACCGAGCGGATCGTCACCGGCATCTCCAAGTGAGATGGTCCTGGCTGAACATTTCGATATTCGCTCTCGTCTCGGTGTGGGTCGCCTTTTTCGTGGAACGGTTCGGATTCAATCCCACGGACCAGGGGTTCGTGCTGGCGCAAAGTTGGCGAGTCCTGCAGGGCGAGATTCCGCACCGTGACTTCATCTCGGCGCGACCGTTGGGGTCGGCTTTCTTCCATGTCGTCGACATCGTGTTGCCTGGCCCCTCGTACCCGGCCTCGGTCGTGATCGCAACACTTCAGATGATGGCGGCAACGGTGTGGCTCGCCCTCCTGACTCTCCGAGTGAAGCTGGACTCACTCCGATTCTGCGGATCGGTAGGCGTCGTGGTGGCCGCATTGGTCAACATCCACCTGTTTCCCATGAACGCGTGGCACACGATCGACGGGATCTTCTTCGTCGCGCTTGGTTGGTGGGCGCTCGACCGCGGAGCCCGGGGGTCGTCGACCTGGCTGTTCCGCCTGGGGCTCTTGGCCTTGGGCGCGGCAACAACGACCAAACAGAGCTTCGCGCCCGCGTTGGTCGCTGGATTGATCTTCCTGTTGATCGAACACCGCCGAGGTCGCAGAGATCGGCTTCTGTTGGATCTGGCAATACTGGCAGCGTGTCCGGCGCTCTACGCGATCGTTGTCGGTGCGGCGAACGGCGGCGCCCAGGCTCTCGATCAGCTGACCGGAGGCGCGGGAACCGTCGGGGACCGCCTGCTCTCCGCCGAGTCCGCAGAGGGGTTCGGCATCTACCTCGTCGTATTCCTCGTGGCGTGTGCAGTGGCTGCGTGGACCTCGACTCACGGATCCGTGTGGGCCACCATCATGGGCCGCTGTGGTGCAGCGGCGAGCCTGATGTGTGTCCTGGCGGTCGTCGTGAGAGGTGGCCTTTCCAGGGCTGGTGATTGGGGCATCGTTCTCCTCTGGATGCTGGTGCTGGCTATTGCGTTCGAGTTTCTGAAGTCTGCGATTCGCGGTCGGGCCAGGGTGCAGTGGCGACTGCTCGCGCTCCCGTTTCTGGCGTGGATGTCTTCTCTGTCCTGGGGATACGATTCACCGACGCTGCTCGGCGGAAGTATGGCGTTGTCGATCGCGGCGATCGTTGTGTCGTTCGTCTCTGGGGACTCGGTGGACGCCGGCGGATCGAGGTTGGTAGGCGTCGCGGCCTCCGTGGTAGGCGTGCTTCTCTCGGGCTCGTTCCTCGTCGCGAAGCAATCGGTCGACGCGTACCGTGACCAGCCGAGGGAGCTGTTGACGGCCTCCCTCGGGTCGGTGACCGCGGAAATGAGGGGTATCCGCACAACGCCCGCCACGGTCGCCTATCTCGCTGACATAGATAGGTGCGTCCGCACATATCCGGCACGCAAGGTGGCTGTGCTCCCCGACAATGCTGTCGTCTATCCAGCCTTGAATCTCACGAATCCGTTCCCGATCGATTGGATGCTGCCGATGGAGCTGGTGGCAGATACGCGGGATCGCATTCTCGACACCGCCACCGAGATGGACAGCATGGGTTCCTACCTCGTTCTGTTCGCAGGAGTGACTCCGGAACAACTGGCGGAAGGCGACGGTGCGAGGGGAATCGACGCTGGTGCCGTCGGCCCGCAGGATCCGACCGGGCTGCTCGGTGCGATCGACAGTGCGTTGAATGGGTCCCGAATCACCTGCGGGACCTTCACGGGAATCTGGAAAGAAGGGGTTTGAGCTCCTACTCCGGTAGGGAGCTACCCGAGTGTCCCGGTCGGCTTGGTGCGAGAGCGGCTGTGCACCAGCCGGTTACGCAGCGATGCGGAGGTCAACGCGGCGGCGGCGGCGCCGGCCACCACCTCGCAGAGCGTGAAGATCAGGCGGCTGGCCAGTGCCAAGCCGAGGGCGACGCCCGACGGCATGAAGGGCGAGAGCGCGGCGACGACGACGGCTTCGCGGACACCGATGCCGGAGGGGGCGACGAAGACCAGAACCCCGGCGCACATGCCCAGGGCGAGGGCGCCGATGCACTGCACCAGACCCGCCGGGTGCAGTCCCACCGAGTTCGAGGTCAGAATCCAGAGATGGATTCCGTAGAAGACCCAGCTGGTCGCGCACCAGCCAAGCGCGAGAGCGATCTTGCGACGGGTCAGCGGCTCGGTGAGCGGGGGTCGACGCAACAGGCGGAGCAACACGTTCACAAGCCGGGTCAGCACGGCGGGGTACGCGCAGATCAGTGAGATCGGGACGAGGCACAGCACCCCGATCGCGGCGACCGAGCTCAGGTGGAACAGCGCCGGCAGGGCCAGTAAGCCCACGACGAGCGCCGACGTCGTGCTCAGACCCACGGTGACCAGGACCGCAGTGAAACCGGCGGCACGGGTGACTCCGGCGCGTCGGACCAGTTCCGCCTGCAGCACGAAGGCCCAGACGCTGCCCGGCAGGTACTTGGCGAGCTGTCCCACGAGGTAGCACCGTGCGGCGTCGAATGCGGGGATGGGGAAGTGGAGGGAGCCGAGCGCGTGTTGCCACGCGCGGACGGCCGCCCCCATGCCCAGGAAGACGAAGAACGTGGCCCCGATCAGCGACCAGATCCCCAGCGTCGTGATGGTGTCCCGAACGTCGGCCCACTGCGAGCGAACCGCCAGCGCGACCGTGACAACGATGGCGGCGACGACGAGCGCGCGTACCGCGGTCGCGAGGTGAGCCCGAGCGCCACCGGTCGTGGTCGATTCGGTCATGAGACGAGCGGCTTGGTGGAATGCTCCTGCCACCAGGTGAAGTGCTCGGCTGTCGCCGTGGTGAGCGAGTCGACCGAGGGCAGGCGTCCGTCGGTGTAAGCGGCGGACACGGCGGCGATGTCCGGTTGCTCGTAGCCCTTCCTGGACATGCCGATGGTGTTGGCGGCGTGCAGGCGCGCGGGATTGCCGGTCACAGTCGCGAAGGGCGGCACATCTTTGGTCGCGACGCCTCCCATTCCCACCATGGCACCCGCTCCCATGACTCGGTGTTGATGGATGGTGCTGTTCATGCCCATGTTGCACCCCGCACCCAAGGTGACGTGTCCGCCGAACGTGACCCCGGGTGCCGCGATCGTGTTCGCGCCGAGTTGAACGTCGTGGCCCACCGATATTCGGTTCATGACGAACGAGTTCTCCCCGATCACGGTCGGGCGCACGCTGCCCTGATGCACTGCAGTGAGTTCGCGAATCACGGTTCGCGCGCCGATCTCGATTCCGATTCCACCGCTGGCTTCCCGATAGCTGTCGAAATGGTCGAACCCCAGAATTTCCGGCGGTGCGCCCAGCACCACCTGCGCTCCGATCCAGCAGTCGTCACCGATGGTGACCGGGCCGGTCACGACTACGAATGGGCCGATCGTTACCCGGTCACCGATGGTGACCCCGTCGCCGATGACAGCAGTGTCGTGGATGCGGCAATCTCGACCTCGAGTTGTGGACACGAGAGACCATCCTCCATGAGCGAATTCGTCGAGCCGAGTCCGGTCGACCGTACTCGCGGGGGCGAGCCTGATGACCGATCTCGATGTCCGGGCGATAGTGTCGGAGCATCTCGGCCCGATATCGGGTCACGCTATTTGCCGCGGGAGAAACAAGTGATCGCAATTTCGAGCGTTTCGTTCGGCGAGGACGTCGAACGAGAGGTCCTCGACACGCTCCGCTCCGGAATCGTGGCGCAAGGGCCCAAGGTGCGCCGACTCGAAGAGGAGTTCGCCGCACTCGTCGGGGCGCGCCACGCAGTGGCCGTCAACAACGGGACCACCGCGCTCGTCGCGGCGGTGAGCGTGCAGGACCTCGAGCCGGGCGACGAGGTTCTGACGAGCCCCTTCACCTTCGTCGCCACCGTGAACGCCATTCTCGAGGCGGGCGCGACGGTGCGATTCGCCGACATCTCGGCGACGGATTTCGCGCTCGATCCGACCAGCGTGGCCGAACGAGTGACCGAGCGCACGCGGGTGCTGCTCCCCGTGCACTTGTACGGCCAATCGGCGGACATGACGCCGCTGATCACGATCGCCGAGCGTCACGGACTCGCAATCGTGGAGGATGCCGCGCAGGCGCACGGCGCCACCTACGACGGGAGGGGCGTGGGAACGTTCGGTCTCGGGTGCTTCTCCTTCTACGCCACCAAGAACCTCACCACCGGTGAGGGCGGCATGATCACCAGCGACGACGATGCGGTGGCGGATCGCCTGCGGGTCCTCCGAAACCAGGGCATGCGGGCGCGGTACGAGTACGAGATGGTCGGTCACAACTACCGCATGACCGACTTGCAGGCAAGTCTCGCGTTGCCCCAGATGGGGGCCTACCACTCCCAGATCGCACAGCGACGACGCAACGCGGAGGCGCTGTCCACCGGGCTGAAGGATGTGCCCGGTCTGACATTGCCGACCGAACTGAGCGGCCGCGGACACGTCTGGCACCAGTTCACGGTGCTCGTCGACGAGGATGCGTCGATCGACCGGAACACGCTCGCCGACCGCCTGACCGAGGCGGGTGTGGGTTCGGGGATCTACTATCCCCGAGCCGCGTACGACTACGACTGCTACCGCGCGCACCCGAGAGTGCAGATCGACGAGACTCCGGTTGCCACGTCCGTGGCGAGCCGATGCCTGTCGATCCCTGTTCACGCGCGCTTGTCCGAGGACGACGTCGCCACTGTCGTCGCGGCGGTCCGTTCGGCAATGGAGGCGTGATGGCCGGCCCACGAATTGCTCTCATCGGATCCGGTCGGATGGGGTCGTTGCACGCGCGGGTGATCGCGGCGTCGGACCGGTGTGACCTGACCGTTCTGGTCGAGCCGCGCGAGGAGAACGGCGCGGCGGTGGCGGACCGATTCGGGTGCCGGTGGGCCCCCGAGTTCGACGATCTGGACGGCATCGACGCGGTGGTCGTGGCCGCCGCCACTCCGGCGCATTACGACATCGCCTCACGCGTTCTCGCGCTGGGAAAGCCCGTACTCGTGGAGAAACCGCTGGCCGCCACCTATGAACAGAGTGCGGAGTTGGTCGCGCGGTCGGACGAGTCCGGAACACCACTGATGTGCGGGCTGCTCGAGCGATTCAATCCGGCCGTCCGTACTGCCCGCGAGTTCGTCGGGGACGTGTGGCAGGTCAACGGTATTCGGCATTCACCCTTCGTCTCGAGAATCTCGACGGGGGTGGCCACGGACCTGTTGATCCACGACGTCGATCTGGCCATCTCGTTCGTGGGTGACCATCCTGTGTCGGCGCGCGGAGAGTTCGGCTACTTCCACGAGTCGTCACGCGAGAACGTCGCGGAGGACTGCGCCGATGCCGTGCTGCGGTTCGGTTCGGGTGCGGTGGCCACGATCTCGGCCAGCCGGGTCAGCCAGCGTAAGGTCCGGCAGTTGTCGATTCTCGAGGCGGACCGGCTGATCGAGATCGACCTGCTCCGTCGGGACATCACGATCTACAAGCACATTTCCGACGACATGCCCGCCGACCGGGACGGGTACCAGCAGCAGACCGTCATCGAGATTCCCACCTTGCAGTACAGCCAGGAACCTCTCGCGGCACAGCTGGATCGGTTTCTCGATCTGGTCGAGGACCGGGACGATGCCGCGTCCGAGCGCGCGGCGATCCTGCCCGCTCACCGTGTGGTCGATCAGGTCACCACGGCTGCGCGAGGAGACGCACTGTTCGCCCGGTGATCCGGTCGCGCATCAGGGCGTAGCGGTATGGATTGCCTCGGGTCGGGGCTCGGGTGCCGCTCGCCTCCGCCGCACGCTCCACAGGACCGAGTGGGCCAGTGCCAGGGCGACGCCGGCCACCGCTGCACCCACGCCGAGGCTCTGGCCCGGCGGGGTGTAGGTGAGGTCGACGGTCGATCCACTCTCGGCGGCGGCAGGCAGATCGATCTGCAGCAGCCCCCCGGGAGTGGCATCCACCTCGACGGGTCGCCCGTCGATCGTCGCCGACCAGCCCGGCCACGCCAGCAGCGCGAACGTGACTGCACCGGATCCGCTGTAGCGCAGGCGCTCTCGGGTGGCCGATGTCGTCACGTCGTCCTGCACGTCGAGGCCCGTGGTCGTCGCCGACACCCGCCCGTCGGGGAATGCGAGGGCAGTCGTGCGCCGCGCGATCGTCACGATCGGTCCGTCTGTCACGGTCCAGTCCGTCGATGACAGGCCATCGAAGGCACGTGGCCCTCCGTACGGCCCGCTGTTCTGCACCACGATGGTCTCCAGCCGCAGTGCGTCGATCCAGGAGACGCCCGTTCCGGGAGCGGTGCGTTCGAGCCGGGCGACGGCGTCGGAACACTGGACCCCGCCGTAGTAGTTGAGGCACAGGGAGTCCACGAAGTCGGCGTAACTGATTCCGGCGTAACTGTTGACCGCGTCGACCCCCGCCGCCTGCCACTGGTTGCCGAAGACGAGGTCGCCCCACTGGGACCGGGGCTGGTCGAGCGGGATGTTCTCGGTGTCGGCGACAGCGAAGGTATTGCCGACGTAGCGGTCGGCGAACCGGTCCGCGGTGAAGGACGCCTGTCGCGGAAAGAACCACGGAGTCACGGTGTAGTTTCCCGGGAACCACAGAGTGGTCTGCAGCGCGAGAATCGCTGCGGTCCCCGCCGCGAACACGGCGGCATGAATTCGGGCGTCCGCGGCGCGCACGATCAGCACCAGCGCGGTCAGCACCGCCACGACGCCGAGCGCTGTCGCGTGGTATCCGAGGTCCTCCGGAACGCTGGACCACGCGGTATAGAACTGACAGGCGACCAGAAGCCCGGTCAGGCTGAAGCGAAGGCGAAGTCGGTCGCGTTCCAATCCCGCGCTGAGGACGACTGCGACCACCACGATCACCGGCAACTGCGCGTACTCGAGGAGCCGCAATGGCCATCGGAACAGCCAGAGCTGTGACGGACCGAGGAGCAACACGGCGTAGACGGCGAAGAACACCACCAGCGACGAGGCCGCTGTGAGCGAGGTTCGCAACGTCCGCCAGCGCATCCACGGCAGAAGCGGTACGACGAACCACGCGAGGTATCCCACCGGCATCGTGAGGAATGGGTCCCCGAACGACTCGATCATCGGCAATCGAGTCGGGTTCGAGAGGTCGAGCACGTCGCCGAGGCCGGGTCGGAGCATGCCGTCGTTGGTCACGCCCGTGGCCGTCCGGACCGAGACGCCGGTCGTGAATGCCAGCGGCAGGTAGACCACGATCGACATCAGGAGCGCCGACAGGCCGGTCACCACCATGGCGGTGAGTGCACGTACGCCGCGAAGCCGGAGCAGCTCGACAGCGACGGCGAGGTAGACCACGACCACCCCGACCGCGCCGTAGGGATTGCCCGTGGTCAGCGCGAGTGCGGAGAACAGGATGGCCCACAGTGGATTGATCCGGCCGTGTGCCGACGCACGTACAGACCAGAAGACGTGCGGAATCCACGCGAAGGCAACGAGGCCCGAAGCCCAGCTGGAGGCGTCGAAATACAGCGTGTAGGTCGCGAATGGCATCGCGTAACCGGCGGTGAACGCCATCGGCCGCGATGCACCGAACTGCCGGGCCAGCACGTACGTTCCCACTGCCAGCACGGCAAGGAAGAACACCTTCACGAGCGTGATTCCGACTGCGAGATTGGGGATCAGGGCGATTACCACGGCGGCCGCGAGCAGCACGGGGTTGTAGATTCCGTAGAGGGCCTCGGCCGTGACGTTGCCGCCCGCCCACATCTCCGGGACCAGGGCGGGCCACCGGCCGTCGAGCAGTTCCTGTCCGATCACCCGCCAGCCCGGGGTGAAGGCGGCCGCGCTGTCGTCCCAGTAGTAGAACCAGCGGTCGTAAGCGAGCGGAATGGCGGCAGTGGCGACGACCGCGACCGCGAGCAGGGCGGCCGGGCCGACGCGTCCGGCCAGCGCAGGAGGGTGTTGCACGACTCACCTTCGTCGGTTCGGAGGCGAGCAATGGTTCGACTCGCTCAGTGCAGCGTAGTGTTCGTCCGCGTCACACCGCCGTCGACCACGAAAGGCCCCCGTCGTGCCCACTGACTCGCCTTCGCGCGACGGTGCCGGGGCGGTGGAACTGTCCGTCGTCATCCCGGCGCACAATTCCGCGGCCGTCATCGAGTCGACCGTGACGGCGTTCGCGGACCATCTCGTCGACCGAATCACGGAGATCGTGGTCGTCGAGAACGGGTCGACCGACGATACGTCAGCTGTCTGCGCCCGACTCGAACGGGAATGGGACGTCGAACGGACAGCACTGAGAGTGCTGCACAGCGACAAGGGTATGGGAAACGCCCTACGCCTCGGAATCCTGCGTTCTCGAGGTGACAAAGTCCTGCTCACCGCCGACGATCTGCCCTTCGGCTTCGACGACTTGGCGGGCGCAGACGAACACGCACGACGGTCGGCAGTGCCGGCGCCCGTCTACATCGGCTCGAAGGCGCACCCGCGTTCGGAGGTCGAACGGGGCATTCTGCGGGCGACGATGACCTTGGGGTTCGCCACGCTCCGCCGAGTCGTACTGCGGACCAGAACCGGGGACCCCCAGGGCACATTCCTGCTCGACGGGCAGATGGCGCGTGAACTCGCACCCGCGCTGACGGAACCCGGGTTCTTGTTCACCACCGAGCTCGACTACGCCGTGGAGCTCGCCGGGATTCGCCCCGTGGAGGTTCCCGTTCGGTTGTCCGACCGGCACCACGATCAGCCCAGCCGTGTCGCGCCGGCCGACATCGTCGCGATGGCGCGCGGACTCTGGCAGCTGCGGAGTCGCCGTCGCGGGCTCCGCGAGGCGGCGGGAGCGGCACTACGTCGGCACACCGCCCGCTGAGTTTCTGTCGCCGCCGCCGCTCCGTCGCGAATGCGGGCCTCGCAGGCCCACATTGATAGCCTGACTCCGTTCGACGATCGATTGTCCGCTTCTCGCCGGGCAATGCCGAGAGAATGCGACGCGGAGGGTGATTTCCATCATGAACAGCGACGCCGTCGTTCCGACGACATTCGGAACGATGGTGGCACAGCGGGTCTTGTTCGACGGGCCGTCACCGCTGGTCAGCGCAGACATGTACGCCGGAATCACCAAGGGATCCGCCGAGCGTTCACGCGCAGCGGTCACTGTGGCCAAACGCAGCGTCGTCTCCACGAACAGCTATTTCGGCCGATTTCCGGCCAGTTATTGGCAGCGCTGGACCACCGTCACCGAGGTGACGTTCGACGCCCGTGTCGACGGTCGGGCTCGGCTCGACGTGGTCGCCACCGACTACAAGGGCCGTGAGCGGATCATGGCCAGTCGCGCCGTGACCGACTCGGACGACCGCGTGAGCATCACCGTTCCCACGACGCAGTTCCTGGACGGGGGCGCGCTGTTCGTCCGCATTATGACCTCGTCCGGCGACTTCGTTCTCGACGATGCGACCTGGCGGGTGGCAACACCGGAACGCATGCGTCCCACCTCGGTGGTGGTGTGCACGTTCAATCGCGCGGACGATTGCGCCGCGACCGTGGCCGCGCTGGCGGACGATCCCCTGGCGCTGCGCGACGTCGATCACGTCTACGTCGTCGATCAGGGCACGGACCGGGTCGAGACCCGCGCGCTGTTTCAACGTGTCGCAGGCGATCTGGGTGAGAAGCTGGTCTACATCACGCAGCCGAACCTGGGCGGCGCGGGCGGTTTCACCCGCGGCCTGTACGAGGTTCAGGGCAAGGGGGGAGACCCCGCCAACGTTGTGTTCATGGACGACGACGTGTTGTGCGAGCCGGAGGCGTTCGTCCGGATGAACGCCTTCGCCAACAAGACGGTGGAGCCTGCCATCGTCGGCGCGCAGATGCTCTATCTCCTGCACCCGGACCGCGTGCACGTGGGTGCCGAGGTCGCGAATCTGCAGCGTCTCGAAGCCGGACTGCACGTCAAGGACGCCTTTGCCGACAAGAGCGTCCTGAAGAAGAAGCAGCAGGAAGTGCGGGTGGACGCGGGGTACAACGGGTGGTGGTCCTGCCTCATCCCGTCGGAGATCGTGGCCGAGGTCGGCTATCCGCTCCCCCTGTTCTTCCAGTGGGACGACATCGAATACGGCTACCGCTCTCGCGCACACGGTTTCGCGACGGTCACGCTGCCCGGCGCGGCGGTCTGGCATGCCGACTTCGCCTGGAAGGACTGGGACGAGTGGCATCGCTACTTCAACCTCCGGAACGGCATGATCACCGCCGCCCTGCACACCGAGCTGGACGGCGTCGCCCTGGCCAAGCAGTTGCGACGAGACCTGCTGCGGTACCTCGTCTCGATGCAGTACGGCATGGCCTACACCCTGATCAAGTCCGTCGAGGACTTCCTCGGCGGTCCTGCGCTGCTGAAGGACGGCGGCATGGAGGCCGCCGCTGCCATCAGGCGTGAGCGCGCTCGGTACGGAGAGACCAAGCGGCACAACGCGAACGACGTTCCCGGTGTCCGTCCCGCGGACATGGTGATCACGCCGGCCGGGCCGCACCCGAAACCCAGCATGGAGTGGGCGGTCCTCGCCAAGCGGATCGTCCAGCAGCTTCGCGGCCGCGTCCATCCGGGCCCCGTCGCCATCTCGGCCGACGACGCCCACTGGTGGCACGTCTCGCTCTTCGCGCACGCGGTTGTCACCGACCGGTCGCAGGAGGGTGTGCGTGTGAGGGTGCGCGACCGTGACCGAGCGCTGGAGTTGTTGCAGCGTGGGCGCACCGCGCTGGCACGCCTCCGCAAGGAGACACCGTCGGTGACGCAGTCCTACCGAGCAGCGCGGACGGATCTGACCACCCGCGAGAACTGGGCCCGCCTCTACGGACTCGACGCCCGCGAGGTCACGCGAGCCTGACGGCCACCTGTTCACCGTTCGAGGTGTAGGCGAGGTATTCGAACTCGACGCCTGTCCGCTCGACGAACTCGGTCCACGCCCGGTACTCGTGCGCCTGCCAACCGGGGAAGTTGAAGAACTCGTCGAACACGATCACCGTGCCCGGTCGGAGACGGGATTCGAGTCGGCGCAGGACGAAGTCGGCCGAGGAGTAGAGGTCGGCGTCGATGTGGACGAAGGCCACGGGCCCGCGGTTCTTCGACAGGAACGGGCCGAGCGTCTCCTGGAACAGGCCCCGAACCAAGTGCGCCCCGGGAACCTCGGGCAGCGTGTCCTGCGCGAAGGTGCCGGCCTCGAAGCCGGTTCGCCACGTCTCCGGGAGGCCCTCGAACGTGTCGAAGCCCGCCACGACGCCCACGTTGGCGGCCTCGGCCCACTGCTCGGCGATGACGTTCAGCGTCGTTCCGGTGGCGACGCCGAACTCGAGCGCCATGCCGTCGATCGTCACGGCGTCGACGGCGTGACGCAGGGTGGCGGTGGGATGCGTGAACGACGGGACCTTCGGTAGGTGCTGCTCGACGAAGTCCGCGCTCGACGCGGCCGCCTCGACGTCGGAGGCGAACGGCAGGTCCCGTCGCATCCGGAACTCGAGGGTGGACACCGACTCCTGCAGCTCGGCGATCGTGCGGGCCTGACCCACCAGCAGATCGAGCAATTCCCGGTGCCGACGTTCGGCGTCCTCGGTGGTCTCCGCGACCACCTCGTGCACGGCCCGCACCACTTTCGCGCGCGCCGACGACCGGATGCGCCGACCCCACCTCATCGCGGCCACCGCAGTCGTGTCATGGACACATACCGTAGTGGACCGCCCGGCCGACCACGCGTCCGGTTCGTCGGGTCAGGGACGGCGAAAATGCTCGGTGCGACCGAGGGCGCGAAGTCGGCGCCACTCCCGAAGTCCGGCGATGTCGCGGGTGGTGATCAGGAAGTACCACCCGAATCGAATCCACTCCTGTGGCAACAGCTTTCGCATACCGGGCTGCGCCAGGACGTACCCGCGGTTGCGGTAGGTGAAGTACCGCTTCACGGCGTCGTCGGGGTACTGGGTGTGCATGCGGCCGCCCAGGATCGGCTTGAACTCGTCGCTGCCGTTCGGGTGCAGGTACGCCGTCTGGAGGCACGTCCCGAAGCGCAGCCCCGAGCGGGTGAGTCGACGGTGCACCTCGACCTCGTCGCCGCGCACGAACAGGCGCAGATCGGGCACGCCGACGGCCTCGATCGCCGCGGCGGTGAACAACGCCCCGTTGAACAGCGACGCATACGACGGCAGAAAGTCGTCCGCGGCGTCCCCCGACCGGCCTCCGGCCTGCCCGCCCAACTCCGACCGCCAGCGCCGCCACGCCGTGCCCCGGCGCAGCGGGAAGGCAAGACGGTCGGGCTCGTCGATGTCGCAGACCACCGGCGAAACCTCGTCGAGCGCGTGGGTCTCGGCGCAGCGCAGCAGTGTGGCGAGCACGTCGGGACCCTCGGGTCGTCCGTCGTCGTCGGCCAACCAGACCCGGTCCGCGCCGAGCGAGAGCGCGTACAGAATCCCCAGGGCGAAACCGCCGGCGCCGCCCAGGTTGTGCTTGCTGCCGAGGTAGGTTGTCGCGATCGGTTGCGAGTCGACCAGCGTCCGGACGTCGTCCTCGCACGCGTTGTCCACGACGACGAGATGGTCGAGCGGCCGCGTCTGAGCACTGAGAACGGCGAGTGACTCCGCCAACAGTGCCCGACGACGATGCGTGACGACGACGCCGACGATCGTCTCAGGCACCGCGCTCCCCGTCGCTCGTGGTGCTGTCGCTCGCGGCGCTGTCGCGCTCGCCGTCGCTCGCGGCGAGTTCTCGCAGGATGTGCGCGACGTGGTCACCCGCGTCGTCACCTTCGTAGGCGCGGACGACGTCCTCGATGCCGCCTTGCTGCCGCACCTGACCGTGGTCGATCCACATCGCGGTGTCGCAGAGCTGGGCGAGGAACTCGTTGGAGTGCGAGGCGAAGACGAGGATGCCGGAGCGTTTCACCAGCTCCTGCAGCCGCGTGCGGGCCTTCTTCATGAACTCGGCGTCGACCGCGCCGATGCCCTCGTCGAGCAGGAGAATCTCGGGGTCGATGCTGGTCACCACGCCCATCGCGATGCGCACGCGCATACCGGTGGAGTAGGTGCGCAGCGGCATGTCCAGGTAGTCGCCCAGCTCCGTGAACTCGGCGATCTCGTCGATCTTCGACGCCATCTGCTTCCGGGTCTGCCCCAGGAACAGCCCACGGATGATGATGTTCTCGTAGCCCGAGATCTCGGGGTCCATCCCGACGCCGAGGTCGAACACCGGCGCCACCCGGCCACGAACGACGGCGCTGCCGCGCGTGGGTTCGTAGATTCCGGCGAGCAGCCGCAGGAGGGTCGACTTGCCGGCACCGTTGTGGCCGACGAGTCCCACGCGATCGCCCTCGCGCAGGGACAGGGTGATGTCGCGCAGCGCCTCGACGACGACGACGTCGCTGGCGTTGCGGCCGATCGTCCCGCCGGCCTTGCCCAGGAACGCCTTCTTCAGCGAGCGGGTCTTGGCGTCGAAGATGGGAAAGTCCACGCACGCGGAATGCGTGTCGATGCTGACGGTCATGGTCGCGGTCTCCGATCAGACCCAGTAGGGCACGCGGGCGCGGAAGGTGCGCATGGCGACCATGGTGAGAGCGATGCCGACTGCGGTGCAGCCCAGCACGATGTACCAGTGATACGCCTGCTGGTCCTCGCCGATCAACGGCGCGCGCAGGATGTCGAGGTAGTGGAAGAGCGGGTTGATCTCGACCAGGCGGGCGCGCTGCGCCGCTTCGCCGCCCATGGTCTGCAGGTTGGCGGTGGTCCACACGATGGGCGTCATGAAGAACAGCAGCGTGACCAGGCTGCCCAGGATCGGGGCCAGGTCGCGGTACCGGGTGGCGACGATGCCGAACAGCAGCGCCACCCACACCATGTTCACGACGATGAGGAAGAACGCCGGAATGGCCGTGACGATGGTCCAGTGCAGTTCCGGCCGGAACACGGCCAGCATGATCAGGTAGATCAGCAGGTTGTGCCCGAGCAGGAGGACCTGCCGCCAGACCAGGCGGTAGACGTGCACGCTGAGTGCCGAGGGGAGCTGTTTGATCAGCCCCTCGTTGGCGATGAAGACGTCCGCACCCTCGAGGATCGATGCGCTGATGAGGTTCCAGATGATGAGGCCGACGGTGACGTGCGGCAGGAACGAGCGCAGGTCGATGTCGAGCAACACCGAATACAGCAGACCCATGGCGACGGCCTGGACGCCCGTCGCGATGGTGATCCAGAACGGGCCGATGACCGACCGGCGGTAGCGCTGCTTGATGTCCTGCCAGCCGAGGCTGAGCCACAGCTCACGCTGGGCGTAGCCCTCCCGCAGGTCACGAACCGCCCGGCGATAGGTCTGGGAGTCCGACGCGGGTTCGCCGCCGGTGTCCGAGTCGATCGCTGGTGCTACCACGACGGACGAGAGTACCCGTCAGAGATATTGACCGGTTCCCTGGTTGTGCTGGGCCGGACCGCCGCCGCCGATGGCGACGCCGGGCGGGAGTGCCCCCTGACGCATCTGCTCGAGCTGGGCCCGAGCGGCCATCTGCTGGGCGAAGAGCGCCGTCTGGATGCCGTGGAACAGCCCCTCCAGCCAGCCGACGAGCTGCGCCTGCGCGATCCGCAGTTCCGCGTCCGACGGCACCGCGTCCTCCCCGAACGGGAGCGCCAGCCGCTCGAGCTCGTCCCGCAGTTCCGGCGCGAGGCCCTGCTCGAGCTCGCGGATGGACGAGGTGTGTATCTCTTTGAGGCGGGTCCGGCTGGCGTCGTCGAGCGGAGCGGCGCGCACCTCCTCGAGCAGCTGCTTGATCATGGTGCCGATGCGCATGACCTTGGCCGGCTGCTCGACCATGTCGGCCAGCGACTCGCTGCCGTCGTCGTCGGACGAGTCGGCTCCCGTGACGTTCGCCCGGGCCGCCGCAGCCGCGGCTTCGCGGGGGCTGAGGGCGATCGGCTGCCCGTCCGGGCCGATGACGACGACGTGGTCGGACCCGTCACCGTCGGTGGAAGCGGAGGATTCCGAACCGGGGGGTGTGGTCATGACTCCATCTTGACCCGGGTCGCCGACAGAACAGAAGGCGGCCGACCCTCCGACCCACCGAGGAGTCGCCGGCGACGCCTAGAGTGTTCGGCATGACCTACGACGTCGCCCGCGTACGAGGGCTCTTTCCCTCGCTCGGCGACGGCTGGATACATCTCGATCCGCAGCTGGGTGCGCAGATTCCGGACCGCGTCGCGACGGCGGTGTCGACGACGTTCCGAAATTCGGCCACGTCCCACTCCTCTCGGTATCCCGCGGCGCGTCGCAGCACGCAGGTGGTGGAGGAGGCCCGGCAGGCCGTCGCAGATCTGGTCGGAGGCTCACCCGAGGGGGTGGTGCTGGGCCCGGATCACTCGGTGCTCCTCGCGTGGCTCGCCGAGGCGCTGAGTACTCGGCTGGGTCTCGGCACCGGCATCGTCCTCACCCGGCTGGACGACGAGGCGAACGTCGCGCCGTGGCTCCGCATCGCCAACCGGTACGGCGCGCAGGTCCAGTGGGCCGAGGTCGACATCGAGACGTGCGAGCTGCCGACGTGGCAGTTCGACGAGCTGGTGGCGGCCAACACGCGGTTGGTGGCCGTGACGGCGGCGTCGTCGCTCGTCGGGTCGGCGCCCGACGTGCGCGTGGCCGCGGACCTGGTGCACGACGTCGGTGGGCTGATGGTCGTCGACGCGTCCGGTGCGGCGCCCTACGCGGTGCTCGACATCGAGGACCTCAAGGCCGACGTGGTCGCCGTGAACGCGGCGGCGTGGGGCGGCCCGCGGGTGGGCGCGCTGGTGTTCCGCGATCCCGGCCTGCTCGATCGGCTGCCGTCCATCGCGCTCGACCAGCAGGCCACCGGCCCCGCGCGGCTCGAACTCGGCGGACTGCACTACTCGCTGCTCGCCGGGGCCACCGCGTCCATCGACTGCCTCGCGTCGCTCGACGAGGGGGCGCGGGGAACGCGCCGGCAGAAGCTGGAGATGTCCATCGGATCGCTCCAGGACTACCACGATTCCCTGTTCGCCTACCTCCTGGACCGGCTCGACCGACCGCATCTCATGACGATCGGGACGGCGGCGAGCCGGGTGCCGTGCGTCAGTATCAGCGTCGACGGGGTGGAATCGGACAAGGTGGCGGCCCGTCTGGCCGACCACCGCATCGACGTGGTCTCCGGTGTCCACGGCGGCAGCCGCCTGCTCGAGGCGCTGGGTGTCGCCGACGCCGGGGGAGCGATCACGGTCGGCCTCGCTCCGTACACCACCCGGCACGAGATCGACCAGCTCGCGTCGGTGTTGGACTCGATGGCCTGAGCGGTCCCTCGACCCGAGACGGGTCACCGAACCCGCAGGATCACCTTGCCGACAGTGGAGTGCTCGTCGAGCAGCCGGTGTGCGCGGGGTGCCGCGGCGATCGGAACCTCCTCGTGCACAACGGGAGTGACCGATCCGTTCGCGATCATCGGCCACACCTGCTCGCACACCTGGCGCACGATCTCGGCCTTACCGCCCGGCCCCGTCACGGGACGGGCACGCAGACCCGCGCAGTGCACGCTGCCGCGACGAGCCATCAACGCGGCGAAATCGAACTCCGCTTTTCGGCCGCCCTGCATGCCGATCGTGACGAGGCGTCCGTCCATCGCGAGGGCGGACACGTTGCGGGAGAGGTACTTCGCGCCCATGTTGTCGAGGATCACGTCGGCTCCGTGGCCGTCGGTGGCCTCGCGAAGTGCTTCGACGAAGTCCTGCTCCTTGTAGTCGATCAGGATGTCGGCGCCGAAGGACCGGCACGTCTCGAGTTTCTCGGCCGAGCCCGCGGTCACCGCAACGCGAGCGCCCAGGGCTTTCGCGACCTGGATCGCGTGCGTGCCGATTCCGCTTCCGCCGCCGTGGATCAGCAGCGTGTCGCCCGCGCCGAGCCCGCCGTACATGACGACGTTCGACCACACCGTGCAGGCCACCTCCGGCAGCGACGCCGCGACCACGAGGTCGACGCCGGCCGGGACGGGAAGGACCTGCTCCGCGGGGACGACGACGCGCTCCGCGTAGCCGCCGCCGGCGAGGAGGGCGCACACCTCCTCGCCCACCTGCAGTCCCGTCACGCCGTCACCGAGCGCCTCGATCACCCCGGAGCACTCGAGGCCGAGGATCTCGGAGGCCCCCGGTGGCGGCGGGTAATTGCCCTGGCGCTGTTGCAGATCCGCCCGGTTGACCCCGGCGGCGGTGACGGTGATGGCCACCTCGCCCGCTCCGGGCGAGGGATCGGCCGCCTCGGCCCAGACCATGACGTCGGGGTCGCCGTACTCGGTCAGCGTGATCGCGTGCATGGTTCTCAGGGTAGGCCCGCCGGCTGATCCGGGGTCAGATCCGCGTGGAGTCCGCCCAGATGTCGACGCCGGCGTCCGGGGCGTGCGCGTCGATACGGGACAGTTCGTCGTCGTCGAAATCGAGACGCTGGAGTGCCGCGACGTTGTCCTCGAGTTGGTCGACCGACGACGCCCCCAGCAGTACCGTCGTCACCCTCCGGTCGCGCAGCGCCCACGCGATCGCCATCTGCGCAAGGCTCTGACCGCGGGACGACGCGATGTCGTTCAGCGCGTTCAGGTTTTCCCGGATCTCGTCGGTGAGCCAGTCCGGGTTCAACGACTTTCCCTGCGCCGCACGGGAATCCCGGGGGACGCCGTCGAGGTACTTGTCGGTCAACATGCCCTGCGCCAACGGCGAGAAGGCGATGACCCCGACGCCCAGCTCGTCCACGGTCGGCAGCAGGTCCGACTCGATCCAGCGGTTCACCATGGAGTAGCTGGGCTGATGGATCAGCAGCGGCACACCCGCGTCGGACAGCAGCGACGCCATCTGCCGGGTGCGGGCGGCCGAGTAGGAGCTGATGCCGGCGTAGCGCGCCTTGCCCTGCTGCACCGCACTGATCAGCGCGCCGGCGGTCTCCTCGACGGGTGTCTCACGGTCGGCGCGGTGGCTGTAGAAGATGTCGACGCAGTCCAGTCCCATCCGCTCCAGGGAACGGTCGAGCGAGGACAGCAGGTACTTCCGGGAACCGCCGAATCCGTAGGGGCCCGGCCACATGTCCCACCCGGCCTTGGTCGAGATCACCAGCTCGTCGCGGTAGGGCCCGAAGTCCTCCTTGAGGATTCGCCCGAAATTGATCTCCGCGCTGCCCGCCGGGGGACCGTAGTTGTTGGCCAGATCGAAGTGGGTGATGCCCAGATCGAACGCGCGGCGCAGCACCGCGCGCTGCGTCGCCAGCGGCTTGTCGTCGCCGAAGTTGTGCCACAGTCCGAGGGAGATGGCAGGGAGCTTCAGACCCGACGCGCCGGTGCGGCGGTAGGGCATGTGGTCGTAACGGTCGGCGGCAGCGACGTAGGGATCGGGCATGCCCGCCATCCTGCCGGACCGGGCGCGCTGCGCGGCGAGAAACGGGTGCGGCGGGCGCGCCCGAGCGGTTAGCGTCGACGGGTGAGTGCATTCGGCAACTTCCAGAACGAGATCTACCTGACGGGCCTCGGCGGAACCGCGCCGGACCTCCCCACCACGGCCGCCGGGCTCGAGGCCCGTGCTCGCGAGACCCTGTCGGCCGCCGCGTTCGCGTACATCGCCGGGAGCGCGTCCACCGAGCGCACGGCCGCCGGCAACGTCGAGGCGTTCGGCCGGCACCGCATCGTGCCGCGCATGTGGCGCGGGGCGAGCGCGCCCGACGCCCGCGACCTCTCCGTCGACCTGTTCGGACTGCGTCTCGACGCGCCGATTCTCACGGCACCGATCGGGGTGCTCGGCATGGTGCATCCCGACGCCGAACCCGTCGTCGGTTCGGTGGCCACCGCGCTCGGCATCGGTTCCGTGCTGTCGACGGCGTCGTCCACCCCCATCGAGGACGTCGCGGCCGTGTCCGGGGAGAACTGGTGGTATCAGCTCTACTGGCCCGCCGACGAGGGCGTCGCCGAATCGCTCGTCCGCCGCGCCACCGCAGCCGGCGCCAAGGCGATCGTGGTCACCGCCGACACCCCCGGAATGGGTTGGCGCCCGCGCGATCTCGATCTCGGACACCTGCCGTTCCTGAAGGCGCAGGGCATCGCCAACTATCTGTCCGATCCGGTGTTCCGGTCGCGTCTCGCCGCACCGCCCGAGTCGAGCGACGAGGCCCTGCAGATCGCGGTGCTCACCTGGGTGGGGATGTTCGGCAACCACACCCTTCGCCCCGCCGACATCGCCCGTGTGAAGGAGTGGACCCACCTGCCCGTCCTGGTCAAGGGCATCCTGCATCCCGACGACGCACGAGCCGTCGTCGACGCCGGAGCGGACGGCGTCGTCGTGTCCAATCACGGTGGGCGGCAGGTGGACAACGCCATCGCGGCCGTCGACGCGCTCGGCCCCGTCGCCGACGCGGTGGGCGGCTCGTCCACGGTGTTGCTCGACTCCGGAATCCGGTCCGGCTCCGACATTCTCGTCGCCCTCGCGCTGGGTGCCGACGCGGTGCTCTACGGCCGGCCGTGGGTCTACGGCCTGGGGCTCGCCGGCCGTGACGGCGTCCAGCACGCCCTGCGCTGCATCCTCGCCGACCTCGACATCACCATGGGCCTCGCCGGCCTGACCTCCCTCGCCGAGGTGGACCGCAGCATCCTCGCGGGTGGGTGAGGCAGGGGCACCCGCGGGCACTAGTATTTCGAGGTGTTCGACTATCTGGGTGGTCGACCGGGAAGCGTGGCAGAGCGGCCTAATGCACTCGCCTTGAAAGCGAGAGACGTGTAACAGCGTCCGGGGGTTCAAATCCCTCCGCTTCCGCCACCGCACCTGCGCAGCTTGCAGTCACCTGCGCCGGTTACAACCCGTGAGGGTTGCGGAAACCCGAGCAGCTTCGGGCCGACGCCGACCGCACCCCCACCTGCGCAGCTTCCGGTCACCTGCACCGGTTGCAACCCGTGAGGGTTGCGGAAACCCGAGCAGCTGCCGCCCCCAGCCCCCGAACGCACCTCGGCCCCCTCACCACAGGGGGGCGAGGGGGCCGAGGAGGGGAACGGTCAGCGCTTGCGCGCCGTCTTGGCCGCCGCAGCGGCAGCGCTCTGGGCGTTCTTCGCGTTCTCGAGCCCGCGCGCCACGATGGCCGCCTGCAGGTAGCGCAGGCCCGACGGGATGGACGGGTCGATCCCGGTGAGCTGGCCGATGCGCTTGAGGCGGTAGTCGACGGTGTTCGCGTGAACGAACAGGTGCCGGGCGGTGCGCTGGCGGTTCAGCTCGTGTCCGAGGTACGAGGTGAGGGTCTCGAGGAGCTCGGGGGCGTCGTCGAGCGGCTCGAGCGCGCGGAGCAGCTGCTCGCGACCACGTCCGGGACGGGTGAGCTGGTACTCGAGCACCAGGTCCTCGGTGCGGTAGAGCCCCGCGGGGCGGCCCAGCTGCCGGGCGAGCGAGAGCAGTTCGTACACGTGCTCGGCGGCGGCAGGGATGTCGTCGCGGTCGGAGGAGGTGACGGCCCCGGTGACGGCCACCTCGCCGGCGCGGGAGAGACGCTCGATCAGCGCGTCGACCCACTCGCGGTCGCGGGGTGCGGGGAGCAGGATGGTGCCGCCCTCGGTGCTCAGCAGCGCGAGGGGGGACTTGCCGCACGAGGTGGCCAGCTCGGCCTGGATGCGGCGCAGCTTGCGGCGGGCCGACACCGTGCGGTCGACGACGGGGTTGGCCTCGTCGGGGTGCTGCGGGAAGTGCAGTGCGAGGACGAGGTAGTCGTCGGCGAGGTCGATGCCGCACTGCTGGGCGGTGGCGGTGGCGTTCTTGCCGCCGCTGAGCAGCGTCGTGACGAGGGTGTGCGTGGCGGTGTGATGCTCGGAGGCCACGGACCGGTACTCGTCGACGTAGGCCATGGAGACCTCGGTGGTCACGGCCTCGAGCAGGGTGACCAGCACCAGAGAGTTGGCGGTGACGTCCTCGACCTTCTGGCCGGCCGTCTGGCGACCCACCAGGGTGAGTCCGTAGCGGAACCCGTCGTGGTAGGCGCGGAGAATGGCCCGGAGAGGGACGCCTTCACGGGCCCACCGCGCCGCGGCGTCGTGGACGTTGGCGAGATCCTTCTCGGACGGGGTGTTGCCGGACTCCAGCATGCGCACGGCGAGGCCGAGGCACTTGACGGTCACCTCCGTGACGTCGCCGTGCAGGAGTTCGCCCGGGAGAGTGCCGCAGGGCGTGTTGGCGGCGAAGTGGTCGACCAGATGACGGGCGACTCCGCGGAGGTCGCTGAGGGCCAGATTGTTCCCCTTGGTGCCGGCGATGAGCCCGGCTTCGACGTTGCTCGGAAGCGGGCTCGCGGCGGTCTTCGGTGTAGTCATCTGGCTCCCCCATGACTGTGTAGTTCATGCCGGTTGGGCTGGTTCTCGGTGTACGGTAACAACCCTTAACGGGGACGAAGATTGTTTTGACGGATCGAACCAAGCGTCTTGTTTTCCGGCGTCCATTCGAACTGCCCATCGAGTGTCCGTTGTCACACCCCCCTGTGACCTGGTGTTATGCTCTATTTCAACGACTGTTGAGTCCGCAACAGTCGTTGAAAGTGCCCTTTTCGACTTGCATCTGCACAACGCAAACCGCGTCAAATTTGTGACTAAACACAGGGCGGTATCGAGACGGTAACGCATCGACAAGCGCCTGTACGCGGTCCGACGGTCTCTTTCGCTGACTGCGCGCAGTGTTTCGGTCAGCTTTAACCGGCGTTGTGACCGATTCCAGGACCTGCGCGGATGCACTGGACAGGATTTTGGTGGTCCTTACTGCGCAGTAGCCTCGTCTGCGCCATGTATCGCACGGCTCGGGGCCGACGGCCCCTCATCGCCGGCCACGACGAAAGGGACCGACATGCGACGTCTCGCGGCCCTCGTCGGGGCGTGCTTGGCGACGACGACGCTCGCCGTGACCGCGCCGGCCGTCGCCACCGCCGATCCGGCCGGTCCGGTGGCGCTGGTGGGGGACACCGGTGCCCGCGTCGTCTCGGTCGCGATGCAGACCGACCGGCGAGCGATGGTCTCCGTGTTCTCTCCGTCCATGGGTCGGGAGATACCGGTCCAGGTTCTCCTGCCGGCCGACCGTTCGGTGCCCCGCCCGTCCCTATACATGCTCGACGGCGTGAGCGCGGGCGAGGAGACGAACTACACCGAGAGCACGTGGACCGCCAAGACCGACGCGGTGGCCTTCTTCGCCGACAAGCCGATCAACGTCGTTCTCCCCATCGGCGGGCGGGGCAGTTACTACGCGGACTGGCAGCGCCCGGATCCGGTGCTCGGGGTCAACATGTGGGAGACGTTCCTGACGCGGGAGCTCCCCCCGCTGATCGACGCACAGTTCTCCGGGAACGGCGTCGACGCGCTCATGGGACTGTCGATGGGCGCGCAGGGCGCGATGAACCTCATTGCCAAGCACCCGTCCCTGTACACCGGGGTCGCCGCGTTCAGCGGGTGCTACGACAACCGCAGCAACGAGACCAAGAACGCCGTGCGGACCACCGTGGGATCGACGGGCGGGGACGCGACCAACATGTGGGGGTCGAACTCCGACCCGGCATGGGCGGACAACGATCCGAGCCTGCGCGTGGACGCGTTGCGCGGCAAGCAGATCTACGTGTCGTCCGGCACGGGTCTGCCCGGCCCGTACGAGGCCGGCGGCTCACCGCTGGAAGAGCTGACGGACGCGCTTCTGGTCGGTGGCCCGCTCGAGGCGGCGGCCAATCTCTGCACCAACGGGTTCGTGGACACCCTGAACCGCGCGGGCGTGCCGGCGACCGTCGTGCGCAAGCCCTGGGGCACCCACTCGTGGCGGTACTGGCAGGACGAGATGCGGGCGTCCTGGCCCGTGATCGCCCGCGCTCTCGGGGTCTAGGCGGTCGCGACGTAACGGGTCGCGGCCGCGGCGGCGAAGTCGAGGAAGGCGTCGTTCTCGTGCGGGTCGCCCACGGTGACGCGGACCCCGTCGTCGCCGTACGCGCGCACCAGGATTCGTGCGTCGGTCGCGTCCGCCGAGAACCGACCGGAGGCCGCGCCCAGCGGTAGCCAGACGAAATTCGCGAAGGAGTCGGCCACCTGGTAGCCGGCTTCGCGTAGGCCGTCGCGAAGGCGGGCCCGTTCGGCGACGACGATCTCCGTGCGGGAGAGCAACTCGTCGGACGCGGCGAGCGAGGCGATCGCCGCGCTCTGGGCGACCGAGCTGACGCTGAAGGCGGTGTGCACCTTCTTCATCGCGGTGACGACGGACGGCGCCCCGACGCCGTACCCGACGCGCAGACCCGCCAGGCCGTACGCCTTGGAGAACGTCCGCAGGACCATGACGTTGGGCCGCGTGCGGCCGACCTCGACCCCGTCGATCCGGCGGTCCGTGTACTCGAAGTACGCCTCGTCGAGCACCACCAGCACGTGCTCGGGGACGGTGTCGAGGAAGCGGTCGAGGTCCGCCGGGTCGACGACGGTGCCGGTCGGGTTGTTCGGGTTGCAGACGAACATCAGACGCGTCCGGTCGGTGACCGCGGCGGCCATGGCGTCGAGATCGTGGACGTCGTCGTCGGTGAGGGGGACACGCACGGCGGTGGCGCCGGCGACCAGGGTGACGATCGGGTAGGCCTCGAACGATCGCCAGCCGAACACCACCTCGTCGCCCGGTGAGCACGTCGCCTGCACCAGCTCCTGGCACAGCGACACCGACCCGCAGCCCACGACGACGTTCGGCGACGGGACGTCGAGGAAGTCCGCGAGGGCGTCCGTCAGCGCGGTCGCGGCGTTGTCGGGGTACCGATTCACCCCGGCCGCGGCCTCGGCGATGGCGTCCCGAACGCTCGGCAGCGGCCCCGCCGTCGTCTCGTTGCTGGCGAGCTTGATCGCGCCCGCCACGGTGCGGCCCGGGATGTATCCGGGGATGGCGTCGAGGTCGGGGCGTGTACGAGCGGTCACGACACTCGATTATGCGCGTCGGCCCGCCGCAGGCTCTCGCCAGATGCGCGCGGCAGTTCTACGGTGGTCCCATGACGGCATCGATCGAGGATTCGGCCCCTCTTCGCCGTGCGGACGACGGCACCGAGTCGGCCGAGCGTGTCCCGCTCACGACCTTCCGACCGGCGTCCACTCCGCGCGGCGGCATCGTCGTCCTGCACGAGTCGCGCGAATTCTCGCGCGCACTCCTGGACTTCATGAAGGCGCTCGCCGAGGACGGCTGGCTGGTGGCCGCTCCGCACCTCTTCCACCGCGCCGCGTCGGACGACGAGGTGTTCGGCGACGCGTTGTTCGAGGACTTCGACGCCACGGTGACGTGGTTGACCGGTCACGGCGTCTACGCCGACACCATCGGCGTCATCGGGTTCGACGACGCCGGGACGGCGGCGGCGCTGGTGGCCACCGACCGGCCCGTCGGTGCGGCGGTGAGCGTCGCCGCGCCCGGAATCGTCGAGCCGTTGACGGCGGACGCGCGGGCGCTGATCGAGGCGGCGCCGTCCCTGCAGGCGCCGTGGCTCGGTCTGTACGGCCAGGGCGACGAGCGCATCCCGGCGGCGCACGTCGACCGGCTGCGCGACGCCGTCGCCGAGGCGCCGGTGGCGACGCTCGTCGTGAGTTACGACGGCCTCGACCATCGTCCCGACGAGGTGTCGCCCGAGTCGGGGACGACGGCGGGGGAGGACGCGGTCGTCGACGCTCAGCGCCGCATCTTCGACTGGTTCGACAGCCACCTGCGCTGAGTCTTCGGGACCGCCGGGGCGCCGTCGGCCAGCGGTTTTGCGTCCGTTGTGGGGCATGTGTAGTCTTCTCTCTCGGCGGTTCGAAAGGACCGGTGCCCTTCGGAAGAAGGCTCAGGAGGCGTGCCAGAGCGGCCGAATGGGAGTCACTGCTAATGACTTGACCCTTCACCGGGTCCGGAGGTTCAAATCCTCTCGCCTCCGCCACCTTCGACTTCGGTCGGAGAACCCGGCTTCGGTCGGACACAACAGAAGACATGCGCCCGTAGCTCAACGGATAGAGCACTTGACTACGGATCAAGAGGTTAGGGGTTCGAATCCCTTCGGGCGCACAGAGATCCCCCCATCCGGCCCGGCCGGGTGGGGGGATCGTTTCGTTCTGCGTCCGGTCGGAGGCCCCACGCGGCCCCGGGTACGCTGCTGCGGTGAACGTCGCCGGTGACTCCGAACGCGTCTACGGTGGCCGGGCGCTATCCGACCGGCGCGCCGAGCGTCGGCGCCGGTTCCTTGCCGCGGGTCTGGCGGTGATCGGCGAGAAGGGTTACGCCGCAACGTCGGTCGCGGACATCTGCGCGGCGGCGGGTCTCGCGCGCAGCCAGTTCTACGACGAGTTCCCGAACCGGGAGAAGCTCCTGCTGGACGTGTACGACGCCGTACAGGACGACGCCCGTGACGCCGTGATCGCCGCGTTGGCGGCGGTCGAGAACGGTGATCGACGCGCCCTGGTGACCGCCGCGATCACCGCCCTGATCGACTCGCTGGGCAGCGATCCCCGGCGGGCGCGCGTGTCGTATCTCGAGATGCTCGGGGTGAGCGATGCGGTGGAACAGCACCGCAGCCGTCGTCGCGTCGAGTGGGCGACGTTCATCGAGGCCACGTTGCGCACCGAACTCGGCGGTGACTTCGTCCCGCCGGGTGGACACGAGTTCGCGGCGACGGCGTTCATCGGCCCGTTGACCGAGTTGATCTCCACCTGGTCGCGTATGCCCGGCCCGCGGCCCCCGGTCGGCGGCATCGTCGACACGATGGTCGCCGTGCTCGGCGCGTTCGTCCCGGACCTGGACGCGCCGCACCGCATCGGTGACTGACGACGCGTCGTGACGCCGCGCAGCCGGCGATCCCGCCGGTGCCGGCACCGTTCGTGCCGAGCCCCGAGTACGACACGGAGTTCTACGACCCGCCGGCCGACGTCGTCGCCGCGGCCGAGCCGGGCGAGATCATCGCCGCTCGTCCGGTGGAGCTCGGCACGCTGAACGTCCTCCCGACGCCGGTCGACGCCTGGCAGCTGGCCTACCGGTCGACCAACGGTCGGGGCGAGCCGATCCCGGCCGTGACCACCGTCGTCCGGCCGCGGGGCGAGTCGGCCGAACCGCGGCCGTTGCTGTCGGTGCAGATGGCGGTCGACTCCCTCGCCGCGTACTGCTCGCCGTCGTACGTGATGCGGCAGGGCGCGGTGCCGTGGCCGGTGACCGGCGCGGTGACCTCGGGCGCGCAGTTCCTCGAGGTGCAGGCGGCGCTCGCCCAGGGATGGGCGGTCTCGGTTCCCGATCACCAGGGCCCGAACAACGCCTTCGCGTCCGGTCCCGTCGCCGGCCGGATCACGCTCGACGGCATTCGCGCGGCCGAAGCTTTCGGGCCGATGGACCTGCCCGGCGTCGCCACGAAGGTCGGCATGAGCGGCTACTCGGGCGGCGCGATCGCCACCGGCCACGCCGCCGAACTGGCCGCGTCCTACGCACCCGAGCTCGACATCGTCGGCGTCACCGAGGGCGGCACCCCCGCGGAGGTCGCGGCGCTGGTGAACAACGCGAACAACGCACTCGGCTCGGGCATCGTCGCCTCCGGAATCATCGGGGCGAGCCGAGAGGATCCGGAGCTGGCGCAGTTCCTCGACCGCACCATCGACCCCGCGGGGCGCGCTCTCTTCGCGGCGAAGGACAACCTCTGCGTCGGGTGGTCGTCCGCGCTCCTGCCGTTCCTGAATCTGAAGGGGTTCCTGCGCACCGACGGAGATCCGTTGGAGGACCCCGTCGTTCGGCGGGCGCTGGGTCCGCTGACTCTCGGCGACACGACCCCCGACATGCCGCTCTACGTGTACCACTCGAATCCGGACTGGCTGGTGCCGGTCGGTCCGGTGAACGCGATGGTGGACGCGTACTGCAGCCGTCCGGGAGCGAACGTCACCTATACGCGCGACCACTTCAGTGAGCACCTCAGCCTCGAGGTGATCGCGTTCCCCAGCGCGCTCCTGTGGCTACGGGACCGCTTCGCCGGTGTTCCGGCAGCACCGGGCTGCCGGACCACCGACGTCGGGTCCATGGCCTTGGACCAGCGCACCTACCCCGTCTGGGTCGATGCGGTGGGCGAGATCGTCGCGGGACTCTTCGGGGAGCCGATCGGGTCCTGACGGTTCTGCGTGCGGATCGAGCCGACCACGAGCGCGCCGGCCACGGCCACCACCGCGAAGGCGTAGAAGTTCACCTGGTACCCCATCGCCCACCCGGCGATGAGACCGCCGAGGAGAGGACCGCAAATCGCACCGATGCGGCCGATCCCGAGCGACCAGGCGAGCGCAGTCGCACCCAGCTTCTGCGGGTAATGAGTGGCGCAGAAGCCACCCACCAGGATCTGGGTGCCGACGCTGCCGAGGCCGGCCACCGCGACCAGCAGGAACAGCAGTCCTGCAGGGAGGTTCAGACTGATGAGGAAGATGGCGACGCAGGCGAGCAGGAACGACGCGGTGACCACCTTCTGCACGCCGATCCGGTCGGCGACGAATGATGCGCTGATCGCGCCGACGATGGCGCCCAGGTTGAGCACCAGGAGGAACGCGAGCGAGCTCCCGAGCGCGAAGCCGGCGCTGCGCATGATCTGCGGGAGCCAGGTGTTGAGGCCGTAGACCAGCAGCAGGCCACAGAAGTTGGCGGCGGCGAAGAGGACGGTGGAGCGGCGCCACCGCGGGGTGAACAGTTCGCGCATGCTCGAGACCGGGGGCGCGGTGTCGACTGCTGCTGCGGCGGGAACCGGCGCGACGATGTCGTCGTAGACCAACCCGTGCCGAGCGGCGACGTCACGCGCCTCGTCCTCGCGGCCGGTGGCGGCGAGGTAGGACACCGACTCGGGCAGGTAGCGAACGACGACGGGCAGCAACGTGATCAGCGGGAGGGCGCCGAGGGCGTAGAGCACGCGGAAGTCGGTCTCGGGCAGCAGTGCGATCGCGAGGAGCGCAGCGCTTACACCGCCGACGGAGTAGCCGCTGAACATCACGGCGTTCGAGATCTGACGACGATGCTTCGGCGCGAACTCGACGGTGAGAGCGATACAGGTGGGCACCACCCCGCCGAGGCCGATGCCGGTCAGGAACCGGAGGAAGCCGAAGACGACCTCGTTCGGGGCGAAGGCCGTCGCGAGCATGCAGAGGGAGAACCACGCGATGGACCCGATCATGATGCGACGTCGTCCGAACCGGTCGGTGACCAGGCCGACCGAGAGCGTGCCGAGCAGCATGCCGACCAGGGCGAGGCTGCCGATCAGGCCCGCGGAGCCCGTGTCGAGGTCCCATCCTTCGTAGGCGATCAGCGTGGGCACGGTCGACCCGTAGACCACCAGGTCGTACCCGTCGAAGACGATGGTGACGAAGCAGAGGGCGAGAATCAGCAGGCCGGACCGCTGTCTCGTGGGCTGGGGAGGCGTCATGGGCAGTTCCTCGTCTCGGGAGTGAGTGCGGTCACGCTATGCAGCAATAGTGATGACCGTCAAGAAGACGGTATGGCACTCAGGCCCACGCCGCGACCGCAACGCCGCCGGCGCACGCGAGCACCGAGGCGACCAGGGTGCCGAGAACGCTCACCGCTGCGGCCCCGGACCGCCCCGAGTGTCCGAGCCGGACGGCCTGCACCATCGCCGTGCCGAATGTCGTGTAACCGCCGCAGAACCCGGTCCCGACGACGGTCTGCCAGGCGTCCGGAGCAGAGTGCTGCGCGACCGCTCCGGCGAGCACCCCGAGCAGGAACGAGCCCGACACGTTGATGCCGACGGTCGCCCACGGCACCGTGGTCGACCATCGGCGGCCGACCGCGGAGTCCACGCCGAACCGGGCGACCGCCCCCACGGCGCCGGCGAGTACGACGAGCACCGCGATCACGACGGGGCCCTCCGCACGGCCCCGGCCGTGGCGAGTCCCGCCCCGGCAGCGACGAGACCCGCGGCGATCGACGCCGCGGCGTAGGCCGCGGCCAGGGGCGCTGCGCCTTGCTGCATCGACTCCACGATCTCGAGCGCGAAGGTGCTGTAGGTGGTCAGCGCGCCGCAGAACCCGACGCCGAGCAGCAGTCGGAGGCGACGGCGTGACCCGGTGTCCGGGCCACGCCGGGCCAACCCCTCGAGCAGAACGCCGAGAACGAAGGACCCGACGACGTTCACCACAAGAGTGCCCGTGGGCCAGCCGGTTCCGGTATGCGGCAGCGCGGACTCGACCGCGTACCGAACGCCGGTTCCGGCCGCGCCTCCCGCGGCGACCAGGCCCACCGAGACCGCCGCGCGGGCGGGGGAACCGGGCATGGACGGCTCCTCGGGGGTCGGACGGGTCCGTCGACGGTCGGCGGCCCCGATCAATCTACGCGTCGGAGCCCGACCGCCCGGTGGTTCGGACCCGTCGGGCGGGCGCCGCTGTCCACAACTCGCCCGGATCGACGGGATCCCGCCGATTCGGGCGACTTGTGGGCAGCCAGGCCCGCGGGGATCACGCGGTCACCGCAGCTGGGCGGCCGCCTCCCCGATCACGGCGGTCCAGCCCTCGAGGTCCGGCTCGTCGTCGGTGGGGTGAGCGAGCACCGAGGTGATGCCCATCTCGCCGAGCCGAGCGAACTCCGCAGCGACCTCCCCGGCGTCGCCCGCGACGGCGATCTCGTCCGCGGACTCGAACCCCCAGCGGGAGGCCTCGGCGCGCAGACGGTCCGCCGCACCGGGTCCCACGGCTACCAGTCGCGGTGCAACGATCGGGTGGTCGTCGGTCGACGCGGCCCCGCGGACCTCCGCGCAGGCGGCGCGAAGCCGGTCGTCGGTCAGGGCCGCCGAGAGCAGGGTGCCGTCCGCATGCGACGCCGCGAACCGCAACGTCTTCGGCCCCTCCCCACCGACCATGAGCGGCGCACCGGGGACGGGATACTGCAATCGCACCGCGTCGAGCCGAACGAAGCGACCGTCGACGGTGACCTCCTCTCCGGCCAGCAGCGCGCGCAGCGCGGAGTGGTACTCGTCCAGCAGCGTCATGGGCGACGCCGCGCGGGACCCCACCTGCTCCATCCAGCGCTGCACCCCGTGGCCGACGCCGGGCAGGAAGCGGCCGGGAAAGAGGCGATGCAGCGACGCCACCTCCATGGCCGTCAGCGCGACGTTGCGCAGCGGCGCCGGCATGAGACCGAGCCCCACCCGGATACAGGACGTCGAGGCCAACGCCACGGCCGCGGTGGTCAGTCCGCCGTGGCTGAAACAGTCCTCCCACAGCCAGAATTCGTCGAGCCCCGCGGACTCCGCCGCGCGGGCTGCTGCCGGAAGACGGGTGGGATCGTGGGCGGGGGTGAAGACGGTGCCGATGGAGGGAGTCGTCATGAGTACCGAGCGTGGCACGAACGGGTTCAGCGAACCACCCGGAACGTCTCGAGGCTCGTGTCCGCAGCGTCCGGAATGTTCATGCCCGCGGCGACACCGGTGGTGAGGTAGTCGATCACACCCTCGGAAAGTTCCTCGCCGGGAACCACAGCAGGGATGGCGGGCGGGTAGGGCGTGATCTGTTCGGCGGCGACCCGTCCGACGGCCCTGGCGGCCGGAATGCACTCGGTCTCACCGAAGAACGCGTCTCGTGGCGTCATGACCGTGCGCAGGCTCAGATCCGCGGGATCGGGCAGATCGATTCGTGGCGCCTCGGAGAAGTCGGCTGCCGCGGAGGGGAGCTCGCGTAACGCCCGTACCAGTCACGTCGCCGTCTCACGGGTGTCCGCGAGCGAGAACGTCGCGAGAATGCGGCGGTGATCGCTGAGGCCGACATCGAGGCGGTGTTCCCGGCGCAACCAGTCCGCGCAGGCGTACCCGGTCGCTCCGGTCGCGGAGACGTCGATCAGTACCTGGAGGCGGTCGAGTTCGTGCGACGCCTCGGCACCGATCAGTTCCTCGTCCATCACCTCGAGCCCGGCCACCGCTTCGATGTCCCGCCGCGCCCGGTCGGCCACCGCGAGGGCGGGGCCCAGAATCTCGGCGCCGTGCTGGGCCATCTGACGTCGCCACCCGTCCATGGCCGCGTAGACGAGGAAGTTGGGGCTCGTGGTCATCAGCAGGTCGGCGCACATGGCCACGTGCCGGTCGTCCACCAGATCGCCTTGGACGTGATAGACCGACCCCTGCTCGAACCCGGCGCCCATCTTGTGCACGCTGACCACGCAGATGTCGGCGCCCGCATCCATCGCCCAGGTGGGCAGATCGTCGTGGAACGGCAGGTGCGCGCCCCATGCCTCGTCCACGATGAGCGGCTTCCCGCGTTCGTGGCAGACCTCGGCGATGCCGGCGATGTCCGCGCACGTGCCGTACGGACTTGGACTCACCACCAGGGCGCCCGCCGCGACGGTTCTCCTCCCACGCCCGCCGCACTCGATCGGGGGAGGGGGATGCGACAGGTGCAGGTCGGTGTCCCAGCGGGGCGTTATCCACCGTGGAGTCACACCGCTGAAGATCAGTCCCGCGACGATCGACTTGTGACTGTCCCGCGCCACCAGGAGCCCACCCGGATCGTTGCCGGCGACCGCCATCATCGCCGCCTTCACGGACAGGGAACTGCCGCACGTCGAGAAGAACGCCGAGCGCGCTCCGACGGCGTCGGCCATCAGATTCTCTGCGTCGGTGAGGTATCCGTGCGACGACGATCGGTCGTCCATTCCGCCGGATGCCAGCAGGTCCGACCGGAAGCTGTCCGCGCCGAGCACGTCGCGCACGCGGGGATCGACGCCGGCCCCGCGCCGGTGAGCGGGTGGCGTGAATCCGTACCGGTCCGCGCGGTGGAACGCCGCCACCGCGTCGAGGAAGGTGCGCGTGACTGGTCCATGACCGAGCGGTACCCCCGACCCGAGTTCCAAACATCGGCGGGTCGTGACGACGGCGTAGCGTCCGGGGTGTGAGGGAACCGGATCTGCTCGCCTCGGCGTTGCGCGACGTCGGCGTGACCGACGTCCTGGTCGACGAGACCACGCGGGCCGCCTATTCCTCGGACGCGTCGCTCTACCGCGTCGTACCGACGGTGGTCGCCCGGCCCCGCCACGTCGACGAGATCGACGCGGTTCTCGAGGTGTGTCGCCGGACGGGCGTGCCGCTGACCACGCGCGGCGCGGGCACGTCGATCGCGGGCAACGCCGTCGGGACGGGCGTGGTGATGGACACCTCCCGGCATCTGCAGCGCATCGTCTCCGTCGATCCCGACGCCCGTACCGCGGTGGTCGAGCCCGGCGTCGTGCAGGCGGTACTGCAGCGAGCCGCGGCGCCCCACGGCCTGCGTTTCGGTCCCGACCCCTCGACGTCGACGCGCTGCACCGTCGGCGGAATGATCGGCAACAACGCCTGCGGCACCCGGGCTCTCGGCTACGGCCGCACGTCGGACAACATCGCGGCCCTCGACGTGCTCACGGGCACGGGCGAGCGGCTGCAGCTGGTGAGCGGTGCGACGCCGCCGGACTCCGCCACCGTGGATGCCCTGCGCGGTGTCGTGGGGCGCGGGTTGGCCACCGTCCGAACCGAATTCGGTCGCTTCGTCCGGCAGGTGTCCGGCTACTCGCTCGAGCACCTGCTGCCCGAGCGCGGCAAAGACGTCGCCCGCATGCTGGTGGGGAGCGAGGGCACCCTGGCGATCACCCGGCTCGCCACGGTGCGACTCGTCGCCGAGCCGGCCCACCGCGTCCTGGTGGTCCTCGGCTATCCCGAGATGCCCGACGCGGGCGACGCGACGCCGAGCGTGCTGCGGTTTCGGCCCACCGCGTGCGAGGGCATCGACGCTCGCATCGTCGACGTGGTGCGGACCCGCTTCGGCGACGCCGCCGTCCCACCGCTGCCGGGCGGTGCGGCCTGGTTGTTCGTCGAGCTCGCCGGGGACGATCCGGACGAGGTGCTCGCCCGTGCCGACGAGGTGGCGCGGGAGTGCGGGGCCTCGGACAGTGCTGTCGTCACCGACACCGCGTCGGCGAATCGCCTGTGGCGCATCCGTGCCGACGGGTCCGGGCTCTCCGCCCGCAGTCCCGTCGGCCGCCCGGCGCACGCCGGGTGGGAGGACACGGCCGTGCCGCCGGAGCGGCTCGGCGGTTACCTGCGCGACTTCGAGATCCTGATGGCCGACGCGGGGGTGACCGGGTTGCCCTACGGCCATTTCGGTGACGGCTGCCTGCACATTCGTCTCGACTTCCCGCTGGACCGACGCGGGGGAGTGCGGGAGTTCCGCGAGTTCCTGCAGGCCGCCGCCACCATGGTGTCCGCGTACGGGGGGTCGCTGTCCGGCGAGCACGGCGACGGACGCGCGCGCAGCGAACTGCTGCCGTTGATGTACTCGGGCGGCGCCCTCGATCTGTTCGCCGCGGTGAAGAACGTGTTCGACCCGGACGGCATTCTCAACCCGGGCGTGTTGGTCGATCCCCGACCGCTCGATGCCGACCTTCGCGTGCCGATGGCACTGCCGTTGCGCCGCAGCGGATTCCGCTTCGACGAGGACGGCGGCGACGTCACGCAGGCCGTCCATCGCTGCACCGGAGTGGGCAAGTGCCGCGTCGACACCACGGCCGTCGGCGGCGTCATGTGTCCGTCGTATCTGGCGACACGGGAGGAGAAGGACTCCACGCGCGGTCGCGCGCGGGTCCTCCAGGAGATGGCCGTCGGCACGGTGGTGACCGAGGGCTGGCGTTCGCCCGAGGTGCACGACGCCCTCGATCTCTGCCTGTCCTGCAAGGGATGTGCGTCGGACTGCCCGACGGGCGTCGACATGGCGACCTACAAGTCGGAGATGCTGCACCAGAGCTACCGGCGGCGACTCCGGCCGGCGTCGCACTACGCGCTCGGCCGCCTGCCCCAGTGGGCGCGTCTCGCGAGCCGTGCCCCGGGTGTCGTCAACGCAGCACTGCGATTCCCGCCCGTGCGGCGCGCGGCGCTCGCGGCCGCCGGCGTGGACCGTCGCCGCACGCTCCCGGCCTTCGCGACCGAGACGTTCCGAGAGTGGTTCGCCTGCACCGAGTCCGATCGATCGGCAGGTGGCGACCCCGTCGTCCTGTTCGTCGATTCCTTCACCGACCACTTCTCACCCGACGTCGGCATCGCCACCGTGCAGGTGCTGACGGCGGCGGGTTTCGCGCCGCGCATCACCGCACGACCGGTGTGCTGTGGGCTGACCTGGATCACCACCGGGCAGCTCGATGCGGCTCGCCGCATTCTCCGGCGCACGGTCGATCGCCTGGAGAACGCGGCCGAGCCGGGAGTGCCGATCGTGGGCATGGAGCCGTCGTGCACCGCGACGCTCCGATCCGACGCGGCGGGTCTACTGGGAGCGCCCGCCACCGAGGCCGTCGTGAGCCGCGTCCGCACCCTTGCGGAGCTGCTCACCGAGCGCGGATGGACGCCCCCGGACCTCACGGGCACCACCGTCGTGGCGCAGCCGCACTGCCACCATCACGCGGTGATGGGCTGGGACACCGACGCCGCGTTGCTCCGCGCTGCAGGCGCAGATGTGACCCGACTGGGTGGATGTTGCGGTCTCGCCGGGAACTTCGGCGTCGAGAAGGGCCACTACGAGGTCTCTCTCGCCGTCGCCGACCAGCACCTGCTGCCCGCGGTGCGCGCGGCCGACGACTCCGCCGTCGTGTTGGCGGACGGCTATTCGTGCCGGACACAGCTGTCGGATCTCACGGAGCGTCGAGGAGTGCACCTCGCGCAGTTGCTCGCCGGTGCTACCGTCGAGGCGTGTCCACGATGAACCCGATCCTCGAATCGGAGGTGGTCGGCGCTTCGGGCGCCGGCATCAGGTAACGCGCCCCGACCGGTCTCGCTCCCCCGCGACGACCGGTCCTCGGTCCTACCCTGACGACACCGACGGGCGCTCCGGCGCCCGCATCCGAAGATCGGCTGTTCTCTCATGCACATTCTGTCCTCGTCCGACCTGCGCGCCTCCTTAGTCAACGCCAGCAAGAAGGAACGCTCCGACGCGTCCCTCCCCGATCTCGAGGCACTCGACTTCGACGCCCTCGATTACCTCGGGTGGCGCGACACCAAGTTCGACGGCCGCGCCTACGCCGTGATCCCCGCGCCGGACGGCGAACCGATCGGGATCCTGCTGCGCCAGGCCGACGCCACTCCCCGGGTGCGCACGCAGTGCTCCTGGTGCCGCGACGTCCGTTTGCCGAACGACGTCGTCTTCTACGCGGCCAAGCTCGCCGGCCCGGCGGGCAAGCGCGGCAGCACCGTGGGCACCCTCGTCTGCCGGGACTTCCAGTGCTCGGCCAATGTCCGTCGTGACCCGCCGCGGCCCTTCCCCGGATACGACATGGACGCGGCGCGTGCGGACCGCATCGCCGCGCTCCGGGGAGCGAGCGCGAGTTTCGCCGATCGAGTGCGGCGGGGCTGAGCGCCCGGCAGCAGGGTGGGCCGCCTCCGGACCTCTACCCTTCCCGCATGACCGTTCTGCGCTCGATCGCGCTCTTCGGAGCGGCCGCGGTGCTCGAGATCGGCGGTGCCTGGCTGGTGTGGCAGGGCATTCGCGAGCACCGCGGCTGGCTCTGGATCGGCCTCGGTGTCGTCGCGCTGGGCGCCTACGGACTGGTGGCCACACTGCAGCCGGATGCGGAATTCGGCCGCATCCTCGCCGCGTACGGCGGCGTGTTCGTCGCCGGGTCGCTGGCCTGGGGCATGGTGATGGACGGGTTTCGCCCCGACCGGTACGACGTCACCGGTGCGCTGGTCTGCCTGGTCGGCGTGGCGATCATCATGTACTCACCGCGCTGACCGCTACCCGGTCGCGACGGTCAGGGACCGTCGAACGTCGTCACGACGTCGTGCTGCGTCCGTCGTCCCAACGGGATGTCGCGATCGTCGACGATCGCCGGCGCCGCGGCCGGGTCGAAAAGGTCGCGCACGCGCGCGCTGGGGACCGAGCGGCCCTCCCCGTCGAGGATGCGGAGGGCGACGACGGCGGAGGCGCAGGTGCGCCCGCCCGCGTCGAAAGTCTGCTCCAGGTACGCGTTCTTGGTGTCGAATCCGAGCAACCGTGTGGTGACCGAGAAGCGGGTCCAGAAGGTGAGCGAGGCGATGTAGGTGATCGACTGCGCCGCCACCACCGGATGCCACCCCTCGCGGCGCAGGGCCGTCCAGAGTCCACCGCGGACGAACATGTCGACGCGGCCCGCGTCGAGAATCGACAGGTAGCGGCCGTTGTTCATGTGCAGCAGCACGTCGAGGTCGGACGGGGCGACTCGGAACCAGGTGACGGTGGTGTCGGCACGGACCGGGCCGCGCCCGGCGCGCCACGGCGCCATCTGGCGGAGCGCACGAAGGGACATCAGCACGCGCTCACTCTGCCCCATGGCGCGTCGGGGCTGTGACGCGGCCGATAGTTGGACCACTAATTGTTGGCGTAGAGTCGAGTGCGTGACGGTGACCGATCCTCTCGCGCTCGACCGCCAGGTGTGTTTCGCCCTGGCGGTCACCAATCGGGCCGTGCTCGGCGTCTATCGCCCCATCCTCGAGCCCCTGGGTCTCACGCACCCGCAGTACCTGGTCATGCTCGCGCTCTGGGAGCGAACGCCGCAGTCTGCCGGCGACATCGCCCGCACGCTGTGCCTGGACCCGGCGTCGGCGACGCCCCTGCTCAAACGGCTCGAGGTCCGGGGCCTTCTCACACGCCGGCGGAGCGAGGACGACGAGCGGCGACTGGTCGTCGATCTCACCGCCGCCGGCCACGATCTCCGCGCCGAAGCGGAGAAGGTTCCCGCCCGCGTCGTCGAGGCTCTCGGCGTCGACACGGCGGACCTCGAGCGGCTCCACGCGGCCCTCTCGGTGGTCAACCACCACGCGAATTCCGTTGCCGAAAGGATCGAGCAATGAGTGCCCGTCGTCCCAACCCCGTGCAGTGGCTCGGCTACTCGGTCGGGCGAACACTGCCCCCGGAGCTGCAGGGGTGGGTCCGCAACGACCTGATCGGGGACACGGCCGTCCCGCGCCACCTGCTCCGCAGCATGGTGCCGTTCCTGCCGATCTTCCTGGCGTTCCTGCTCTTTCCCGGTGAACTGTGGCTGCGCGGCGCGATGATCCTCCTCGCCGTCCTGCTCGCGCTGTTCTACTCCCTGGCCTACATGGAGCCGAACCGCCGACGCCGTCTGGCCGCGCACGGGTTGTCGCCGGATCTGCAGAATCCGAAGAAGGTCGCCCGCGAGGAACGCGAGCGCCGAAACTACGAGCGGTGGCGTCCCGGCCGCTGACCCACCCGGGAGACTGCACTCGTGCGCATGCCACGCCCCCGCGATCTCCGGAGCGGAACCGATCCGGATCCGCGCTTCACCCTTGCCAACGAGCGCACCTTCCTCGCGTGGATCAGGACCGCTCTCGGCCTGCTCGCCGCCGCGGCAGCGCTGGAGGCGTTCGGTGACCGGGTGGTGCCGGGGCCGGTTCACGCCGCGTTGGTGGTCGGGCTCGCGGTCCTGGCCGCCGTCGTCGGCGCCACGTCGTTGGTGCGGTGGATGCGCGTGGAGATCGCATTGCGACGACGGGAGCCGCTCCCCGTTCCGGCGACGACGGCGGTGCTGGCCGTGGGCCTCACCGTCGCCGTGGTCGTCTTCCTCGTGGGTCTCGCGGCATGACGGGGTTGGCCCCGGAGCGGACGGTGCTGGCGCGGCGGCGAACCGCCCTCGCCGCCGCGGCGACGGCGCTGATCGCGGCGCGCGCGGTGCAGTCGCACGCCCTCGCCGTCGCGGCCACGGCCGTCGTGGCGGGTCTCGCCGTGGTGCTGCTGATCGGACGGTCCGGGCGCCTCCCGCGACACGTCGCGCTGGTCGTCGTCCTGGCGATCCTCGCCGGGGCGGTCGCGATCACCGCGATTCTCGGGCGCGGGTAGGGGACGACCCGAGTGCGTAACCCACCGTCGGTGGGGGTACGCACGGCCGGTGACCGAGCGAGTGTCGTGCTGACCGCGGTGCTCTACGGCGCGGGTACGTGTGACCCGCCGATACACGAATGTGACCGGCATCACCGAACGGGGGCGCGCGCTTTCGGCGAGTTGTCTCGACTCATATCCAGAACGCGATGGAGACGCCGTCGCATCGAGAGAAAGGATTTCTCATGGGATTCGTCGACAAGGCCAAGAACGCTGCAGAAGACGCCATCGGCAAGGCCAAGGAAGTTGTCGGTGACGTCACCGACAACAAGGACCTTGAGGCCGAGGGCAAGAAGGATCAGGGCTCGGCCGGCGCCAAGAAGATCGGCGAGAACGTGAAGGACACCTTCAAGTAAGGAACCTCGTTCTCCGAGCGGCGTCGATCCCGAGAGGGTTCGACGCCGCTCGTGTCTTATCTGTCCGATTCAGCGAATTCCGTACCGCGCAGCCATGTTTCGTGATCGGCGGGACGGAGCAACCCCCTCACCATCGCCCCCGGCAGACGCTGGAGGCTCTGCGAAAGGCATGACCATGACCGACACCGCCCACACCACGCACACCGGCCGCAAGCGCGCCGGAGGATTTCTCTCGACGTTGTCCTTGCTGCTCTCGCTCGTCCTCGTCGTGGCTCTGGTGATCTTCGTTCTCCAGAACTCGAATTCCACGACGATCGATTTCCTCGGGTGGAATCTCGACCTGAGCCAGGGCGTCGCTCTGCTGGGTGCCGCGGTCGTCGGCGCGGTCATCGCCTTCTTCGTCTCCGGCGCGCTGCGGGTGCGGCGCGCGGTGCGCTGATACGGAGTTCACGACGAGAAGAGCCGCCAACCGAATCGGTGGGCGGCTCTTCTCGCGTTCCAGGGTCAGTCGTCGCCGCGCGGCGGAATGTCGGCCGCGACGCCGCCGCCGTTGTGCTCCGGACCGGCGTCCGGGTGTCCGGCGGGCACGCGGTTGCGGAAGCGGGCCGCTTCGCTCGGCTGAGAGGACGAGCCGCCGACGCGCTCACCGCGGTAGGGGCCGGGCTTCGGGCGCGGCTTGCCGCCGGGGAAGGCCAGTCGAATGATTGTGCGCTGCACCGTGCCCCACTGCTTGGACAGCGGGCCCGTGTTGTACGGCAGCTGGTAGCGCTCGCAGATGTCCTTGATCTTCGGCGCGACTTCCTTGTACCGGGTGCTCGGCATGTCCGGGTACAGGTGGTGCTCCACCTGGTAGCTCAGATTGCCGCTCATCAGATGGAAGAGGGCCGAGCCCTCGATGTTGGCCGCACCCACGAGCTGACGGACGTACCACCCGCCGCGAGTTTCGTTCTCCACTTCCTTCTGGCTGAAGGTGTACGCCTGATCCGGGAAGTGGCCGCAGAAGATGATGCCGTGCGACCACACGTTCCGGATGATGTTGGCGACGAAGTTCGCGGCGAAGGTGTTGACGAACGTCTGCTCGATCCCGGCGCCGTGGCGGTCGAGGACCGACGCCACCCGATGCGCCCCGCGAGCGGAACTCACGTCGCGCAGCCGCTTGCCGAGCTTGGACTTGCCACGGCCGGACACCCGTCCGCCGGTGACCACCTGGGCCGCGCCGTAGGCGACGGCGCTGACCGCGGGCCAGCCGATGTAGTCCTTGACGATCTGACGACGTGCCTTGGTGGCGATGCCGCGCAGGTCGACGAGGACGTCCTTGACCGGGCGCTCGCCGCGGCGGATCCCCTCGATGTCGAGGTCGTGCAGCGCGACGCCCCACTCGAAGAAGGCCATGAGCAGCAGGTTGTAGAACGGCTGCGCGAGGTAGACGGGCGACCACTTCTGGTGCGGATCGATCCGCATGATCTCGTATCCGAGATCCTTGTCCTTGCCCCGAATGTTCGTGTACGTGTGGTGCACGTAGTTGTGCGAGTGCTTCCACGCCTCCGCGGTGGACGCGGTGTCCCAGTCCCACACCGACGAGTGGATGTCCGGATCGTTCATCCAGTCCCACTGGCCGTGCATGACGTTGTGGCCGATCTCCATGTTCTCGAGGATCTTCGCGATCCCGAGGCATGCGGTTCCGGCGACCCACGCCGTGCGGGACTTCGATCCGAACAGGATCACCCGGCCCGCCACGGCCAGCTGACGCTGCGCCGCGATGACGGTGGTGATGTAGTTGCGATCGCGCTCACCGAGGTCGGCATAGACCTCGTCGTGAATGGCGTCGAACTCCTTGGCCAATTGTTCGATGGTCTCGTCGCTCAGATGAGCGAGCGGGCTGACGATGTCGTCCTTCGGTCGGCTGGTGTCGACGCTCATGACGATTCCTCCCCTGTAGATACCGCGTGGCGGTAATGGCAACCGGTCTCGTCAGAGATCGATCTCGATGTCTCCCTCGGCAGTGTTGACGCAGATGCGTACTGCCTGCCCCGTAGGCTCCGAGACTTCCCCGTTCCGCAAGTCCCTCAAACGCCCCTTCTTCAGGGTGCCCGTGCAGGTGTGGCAGATGCCGATACGGCAGCCGAACTTGAGGTCCAGACCGGCCTCCTCGCCGGCCGCGAGAATCGGTGTGCCGCCGTCGCATTCGACGTCCTTGTCACTGCGCAGGAAGCGGACCGTGCCGCCCTCGCCTTCCTCGTCGCCGCTACCGATGACGGGCTGAAAACTCTCGTTGTGGAACTTGTCCGGATCGCCGTTCTCTTTCCACCACGCTTTCAGATCGTCCAGCAGATCGGCCGGGCCGGAGCAGAATGCCTGCCGTTCCCGCCAGTCCGGGCACAACTCGTCCAGATCGGACGCTTTCATGCGGCCGCGATCCTCGGTCACTCGAATGTCGAGTTGCAGCGTGGAATGCTTGCGATCCAGACGCTCGAGCGTCTCGGCGAACATGCATTGGTCGCGACTGTGGACGGAATGGATGACCACGACGTCCTTCATCTGGTCGAGGTGGTCGAGCTCGCGCAGCATGCTCATGATCGGCGTGATGCCGCTGCCGGCGCTGATGTAGAGCAGCTTGTCCGGCACGGGATCGGGCAGGGTGAACACGCCCTCGACCTCGCTCAGGCGGACGATGTCACCCGGCTTGATCTTCTCGACGAGGAACGGCGAGACGGTGCCCTCCGGGACGAGCTTGGGACTGACCGAGATGAGGCCGTTGTCGCCGTGCGGGTCGGAGGTCAGCGAGTACGCGCGCCAGTGATAGCGGCCGTCGATCAGGACGCCGAGACGGAGGTACTGACCGGGCTCGTGGCCACCCCACTCGTATCCCGGCTTGATGAAGACCGAGACGGCGTCGGTGCCTTCGCGCTCGACACGGTCGACCTTTCCCCGGAGTTCCCGCGTGGTCCACAGCGGATTGATCATCTCGAAGTAGTCGTCCGGCCGCAGCGGGTTCGACAGATGTTTGAACGCCTTCAGCATGGTTCGCCGGAGGACCGAGACCTGAGGGCGAGCACCACGTTCAGCCATGGCGACAACGGTACTGTCACCGCCGGTGACAGGACGCCGAACGCGCAATTGTGGAGCGTGGTCGGTCGGGTGCGAATACGCAGTGCGCACGGCACGGATGTCAAACCGTCGAAGTCTCCAGAGAACCGCGTTCGCGACCGTGACAGACTCCTCGACGGGTCGGGGGCGAGCGCCGAGCGAAGGGTGAGGAGGACGACGTGACCATCGTCGACAACGCCGTGTACGTGCAGGGTGCGCGCACCGAGCAGCCGGAGAGCCTCGATCGGACCTACGAGTTGCTCCGCAAGTGCGGCGGGATGGCGTGGATCGGTCTGTACCGGCCGGACAAGGACGAGATCGCGTCCGTGGCCGAGGAGTTCGGTCTGCATCCGCTCGCCGTGGAGGACACGGTCTCCGCGCATCAGCGGCCCAAGCTCGAACGGTACGGCGATCAGCTCTTCGTCGTGCTGCACCCGGCTCGCTACATCGACGAGACGGAGAAGGTCGAGTTCGGTGAGGTCCACGTCTTCTGCGGGCCGGACTTCGTGGTGACCATCCGGCACGCCGAGTCGCCGAACCTCTCGGTGGTGCGCCGACGTCTCGAAAGCGCACCGGCCCTGCTCGACCTGGGCGCCGAGGCCGTGCTCTACGCGATCCTCGACCAGGTGGTCGACGAGTACGAGCCCGTGGTGAAGGGACTCGAGAACGACATCGACGAGATCGACGACCAGCTCTTCGACGGCGATCCCGACGTCTCCCGCCGCATCTACGAGCTCTCGCGCGAGGTGATCGAGTTTCAGCGCGCCACCCACCCGTTGGTCGCGATGATCGAGGCGCTCGGGCGCGGCTCCGAGAAGTACAACGTGGATCTCGAGCTGCGGCGCAACCTGCGCGACGTGCTCGACCATGCCATCCGCATCACCGAGCGCGTCGATTCCTTCCGCGCGACGCTGCAGAACGCGCTGTCCGTCCACACCACGCTGGTAGGTCAGCGGCAGAACGACGAGATGCGGGCCATGACGCAGGTGAGCCTCGAGCAGAACGAACAGGTCAAGCGCATCTCGTCCTGGGGCGCCATCCTGTTCGCGCCGACGCTCATCGCCGGGGTCTACGGGATGAACTTCGACCACATGCCCGAGCTGCACTGGCGCTTCGGGTATCCCGCCGCCGTGGCGACGATGCTGCTCGCGTCCTGCGTGCTGTATCTGGTGTTCCGTCGCCAGAAGTGGTTGTGACCGCACGAACGGCACCGCGAATACGGTCCGGCTCCCCCGATTGGGGGAGCCCCCGCGTGATCGGGGAGCCGCTCGGGGTGTGAACGGGCACCCACCCGGGTAGCCGCCCGGGATGAACACCACCGTGTGGATCGTCGTGGCCGTCGTCGTCGTGCTGTTGTTGGGCGCCGTGGCGGTGGCGCTGTCGAAGAAGAGCAAGCAGAAGCGCATCGAGGAGGCGCAGCGTATCCGCGAGCAGGCTGCCGAACGCTCCGCGGAGGTGGAACAGCGAGAGGCCCTGGCGCAGAAGTCCGAGGCCGACGCGCGCCGTGCAGCGGCCGAGGCCGACGCCAAGGCCGCGGAAGCCCGGTTGGCCGCCCAGCGCGCGCAGGAGCATCGAGGCGACGCGGCCAGCAGCCGCGACGAGCTCGACAAGGAGTGGGAGCGGGCGAACAAGCTCGATCCGACCGTGCGTGGCGACGGACGTGACGACGCCGTGCGTGACGACGCCGTGCGTGGCGACGGACGCGACGACACCGTCCGAGGTGGTGGGCGCGAGGGCGCGCGCGACGGCATCGACTCCGCCGGCGCCCTCGGCTTCGGCACCGGGGCGCCGGGCGCCGGTGAGCGGCACGGCGACGATCGCGGTCCGGTGAGTCCGCACTCGCCGGAGACCGGCGGCGGCCGTCACGAGCGTTAGTCGCTCGGCTCGTCGGCCTCGTCGGCCCGCACGGCGCGGACGACCTTCTCGGCCGCGGCCGTCGGATCTTCGTGTTCCCAGATCCGCACCACCGTCCAGCCGGCTTCCTCGAGTCGCCGATCGGTGTCGCGGTCGCGAGCGACGTTGCCCGCCAGCTTGTCCGCCCACCACTGCGCGTTGTTGCGGGGGTGGGTGGCGTGCACGGGACAGCTGTGCCAGAAGCACCCGTCCACGTAGACCGCCACCCGCGCGCGGGTGAACACCACATCGGCACGACGACGCAGTCCGGGAAGCGGAGCCCGGTCGACGCGGTAGCGCAGACCGGCCGCGTGCAACAGGCGCCGCAGGGCGAGCTCCGGCTTCGTGTCGCGGCGGCGTTGCTTGGACAGGCGCGCGCTGGTGGCGGCGTCGGTGCGCGGACGCTCGGCCATGGCGGCGTCAGTCCTCGTCGTCCGGCTCGGACCAGCTGGGCGCGAAGCGGTTTCGGCGTTCCACCTCGGCGTGCACGACGTCGAGGAATTCGTCGAAGTGCAGCAGGGACCGCTCGGCGGGGCGCCCGTTGCGGGGCGGTGCGTCCTCGACGTCGAAGAACCGGACGTCGCCGCGGTACGGCCCGTCCGGCTCGTACAAGCCGATGAAGACCTTCTCGAACAGGTCGTAGCGCGTGTCCTCGGCCCCGAGATCCACCCACGCTCGTTCGCTGCTGCCGACGACGGGTCGTTTCCCGCGCCCGCACCGTTTCGCGAGTGTGGTGACGTGGTGGGCGAAGGACGATTTCCCGACGTCGCTGGACTTGGTGGGATCACCGTCCTCGCAGGTGGACCACGGCTCGAACATCACGCCGACGAGCACGCTGTACGGCTGCCGTTGGTGCAGCACCATGGCCTCGCCGCGCAGTTCGTGATCGTTGCGGACGATGTTCTTGGTCCAGCGACCCAACCGCCCGGTGGTGGGGCTGTAGTCCTGGAAGCTGTAGGTCTTGATGGACACGCACAGGATCAGTCCGAGCGTGGGGTCGAGCGCTTTGACGTCGAGTCGCTTGCGGCCCTTGGCCACGTCGACCTGCGCCTCCTGGCCCACCCCGTGGGCATCGGGGGTGATGGACGGGTAGCGCGGACGCAGACCGTCGGCGACCACTTGCGCGAGGTGGTTGGAGAGCCGCTGGGCGTAGTTCTTCTTCTCCCCGCGGTCGGCGGTGGGGGAGGGGCGGTCGCCGGAGAAGTCGAGCGCGAACGTCAGCGGGTACATCAGGCGACGCGCACCGGCTCGCGATCCTCGGCCCGCATCCGCGCGAGGTGCGCGTCCACGGTGTCGAGGAATCCGGGCTCGAAGCGAAGGTTGCCGGACCGTGCGCGGCGAAGAAAACCGGCGGTGGCCCGCTCCGACAACAACTTCGGCTCCGTCAGAAAATCTGCGAGATCCTCGTACCGGTTCTCGACGGGCCAGGTGCCGACCGGGACTCGGTAGGCCCGGCGGTCACGTCCCCACGCCGCCGTCGGCCATCTCTGCCCGGGAACGATCGGCACGTCCGCCGAGGCGTCGTACACCATCGGGTCGGCCAGCCGCTCGCCGATCCACGACGCCATCCGCACGCTCACCGCGTTGCCCACCAGCTTCCAGCGGTGGCCGGCCCGCACCCCGGGGACGTCGACGGCCGGTGCAGTCCATCCGGCGTCGAAACCCTGGAGGCGTTCGGCGTCGGTGATGCCGGGCGTCACCAACTCGCCTGCGGGCAGACGCACCGCCGGCGGACTTGCGATGCCCAGCGTCGATCCTCCCTTGAGCGTGGGCACCGCGTTCACGGCCCACCCCAGCCCGCGCACCCCCTCGGTCCAGTAGAAGCCGCAGGGCACGGACCCGGATTCCACCGGGTGCGGCACGAGGGAGTCGGTGCCGAACAGTACCTCTCGAGGATCCTCGGTCCGCGACGCCAGCATCACCACACGCTGGCGGCGTTGCGGAAGCCCGAACGCTCGGGCGTCCACCACCCGGTACGCCCACGTGTAGCCGAGATCTTCGAGCGCGTGCGTGATGTGCCGCATGGCGGCCCCCCGACCGAGCTGCAGCATGAAGGGAACGTTCTCGATGACCAGCCAGCGCGGGCCGCGGCGGCGCGCGACGAGGCGGAAGACGTGATCCACCAGGCCGGAACGCGCCCCCGTGATCCCTGCGGTGCGGCCGGCCTGGGACAGGTCCTGGCACGGAAAGCCCGCGGCGACCAGCTCCGTGCCCGCGGGAAGGGACCGCAGCGTGGTGACGTCGCGGTGCAGCGGCACGTCGGGGAACCGCGTCCGGAGGACGGATCCGGCACCGGGATCGATCTCGCACAGCAACTCGGTGGACCACCCGTGCTGCGTCAGACCCAGCTCGAGGCCGCCGATGCCGGCGAAGAGACCGACCATCGTGCCTGTGCCCACGCCGGTCCTCGCTTCCGCATCACTCGTCCCACCGACCGGCGCCGTGCGACCCGATCTCGATCGACGCAGACGTTACCGGGGCGCACCGACAGGCCCGTGCTGCCGCGCTACCGTCCCGCCGGACCGTCCTGCGTCCCCCGCTGGTAGGCGTCGGGAATGCCGTCGCCGTCGTCGTCACGCAGCTGGTCCTCCTCGAGTGCGCGATAGACGCGGTTGCGGCTGCGCAGGACGATCGTGGCCAGCGTCGCGGACACCACCGACCCGGTGAGGACGGCGACCTTCACGTGATCGTCGCGTTCGGACCCGATGCCGAACGCGAGGTCCCCGATGAGCAGCGAGACGGTGAACCCGATGCCGGCCAGCATCGCCACCCCGCCCACGTCGCGCCAGGCGAGCCCCTCGTCGAGGGTGGCGCGGGTGAACCGACCCACCAGATAGGTGGTTCCGAACACGCCGAGGAACTTGCCGATCACCAGTCCCGCCACGATGCCGAGGGCGACGGGGTCGCGCAGCGCCGAGCCGAGTCCGGCGAGACCGCCGACCGTCACGCCCGCCGCCGCGAACGCGAACAGCGGGACCGCCACCCCGGCGGAGAGGGGACGGATGCGGTGTTCGAAGTGCTCCGCGAGACCCGGTCCGGCCTCGGGCCCACCCGCGGCCCGGCTCCGCAGAACCGGCACGGTGAAGCCCAGCAGGACGCCCGCGACCGTCGCGTGCACACCCGACTCGTGCATGAGAACCCACGTGACCACGGCCAGCGGGATCAGCAACCACCAGGATCGAATTCGCTTCTGGACGGCCAGGGCGAACAGTGCGAGCGGCACCATCGCCCCGGCGAGCGCGGCCACGTTCAGCTCGTCGGTGTAGAAGATCGCGATGACCGTCACCGCGAGCAGATCGTCGACGACGGCGAGGGTGAGCAGGAACGTGCGCAGCGCGATCGGCAGGTGCGAGCTGACGACGGCGAGGACCGCGACGGCGAACGCGATGTCGGTGGCCGTGGGGACGGCCCAACCGCGGAGTGCGCCGTCGGCGGCGAGACCGTTGATCAGCACGTAGATCAGCGCGGGGGCGACCATGCCGCCCACCGCGGCGACGATCGGCAGCGCGGCGCGGGCGGGATCGCGGAGGTCGCCCGCCACGAACTCCCGTTTCAGCTCGAGGCCGACGACGAAGAAGAAGATGGCGAGCAGCCCGTCGGCCGCCCAGGTCGCCAGCGTCAGGTCGAGATGCAGTGCCGACGGTCCGACGCGCAGGTCCATGAGGGAGTGGTAGGCCGCGGACCACGGGGAATTGGCCCAGACGAGGGCGGTCACCGCGGCAGCCAGCAACAGGGCACCGCCGACCGTCTCGCGGCGCAGCACGGCGGTGATCCGGGACGCTTCGGACCAGGAGCCGAGGCCGAACAGGCGAGGAGAGGCAGGCATCGGAGACTTTCGTTCGGGGACCGGTTGGGACCGGCATGAGGCCACCGGTGAGCCGCCGACCAGACTTCCCGGCACTCCACGGGTCAGCTTATCGCGCGGCTGTGAGCACTCTCGCGGGCATCGGTGCTGGTGGCGTCGTTCACGCGTTCCGACGCGAATTCGCTGGTCACGGTCTCGCCGTTGTCGGCAACCGGCACGGGACGAGTAGGCGAGAATCACGATCACGGACAAATCTGGCTGCTCCGCTCCTCGGCGCGGCCCGGTGCTCTACCGTGTGCACGTGACCACTCCCGCACCCACGTCCCTGTCGTCCGCCGACGTTTCGGGATCGTCGTGGCCGGCCGTTCTCACCTGGCGCGCGCTCGAAGCACCCCGCATGGAATCGGTGCGAGTGCAGATCAACGGCAAGCGCATCAAGGCCGCCGGCCGCATCATCGCCGGCGCCTGCGACGAGCACCCCGCGTTCTCGGCGTCGTACGACCTGGTGACCGACGAGTCCGGTGTGACCAAGCGGCTCTCCGTGCGGTCCGCGGTGGCCGCCGGAGAGAGTCAGATCTCCATCAGCCGTGACTCGCAGGGGTTCTGGTTGATCGACAGTGCGTCCCCCACCCGCAGCGACTTCGACGGTGCGCTGGACACCGAGTTGGTGTGGAGCCCGTTCTTCAACACCCTCGCTATCCGCCGTCTCGGCCTGCACAGCGCGGACGCGTCCGACCAGCAGGTACCCGTGGTCTACGTCGGCCTGCCGGACCTCACCGCCCGCGCCGAGACCCTCTCCTACCGCGGGGGTCCGACCGAGTTCGAGGTGGACTCCCCGATGGGCCACTCGAAGGTCACGGTCGACTCCGAGGGGTTCGTCATCGGATACGACGGGATGGCCCACCGCATCTGATCGGCCCGGTCAGGTGACGGCGCGGCGCGCCGGCAACCGCTGCACGACGCCGCCCGCCCGAGCCCGGTCGCGCATCGCGTCCGCCCACCCGTCCGCACCGACGACGACGTCGGTGATCTCCCACCACTGGAGCTGAGCCTCGTAGCGCGAGCGCGCCCGGTGGCCGTCCCGGGTCAGGTCGGTGGTGGAGGAGTCCGCCGCCAGCACGGCCCGTGCTCTCGTGAGCCGGGCCAGGGCGTCGTCGACGGCTTCGAGCAGGGCGGCGGCGTTGGCGTCGCACATCGCGGAGACCAACGTGGGCGCGGTGCCGGCCACACGCGTCCCGTCCCGGAACGATCCGGCGGCGAGTCGGAGCGCGAGTTCGCCGCCGTCGGCACCGACGCTCGCGAGCACCTCCGCCAGCACGTGCGGGAGGTGGGAGACGCGGGCGACGGCACGGTCGTGTTCGTCGGACCGCGCGGGGACGACGACGGATCCGCAGGTCAGGGCGAGGGAGGCCACCTGCATCCAGACGTCGGGGTCGGTCCCGTCGTCGACCGTGACCACCCAGACGGCGTTGCGGAACAGGTCGGCGTCGGCGGCAATCCATCCCGACGCCGCGGTGCCCGCCATCGGATGCCCGCCGACGTACGCGGCGGACAGCCCGTGCCGGGCGACCGCGTCCGCCATCTCCACCTTGACGCTGACGACGTCGGTCAACGGGCAGTCGGGAGCGAACGTCGCGACGGCGGTGAGGACGTCGTCGACCGCCGTCATCGGTACCGCCACGACGACCAGGGCGCGTTCGTCGGCCGCACGCCGCAGGGCGGTCTCGAGGTCGCCGGTGACGTCGTATCCGTCGAGCCGAGCGGCGTCGACGGCGCCCGCGGAGCGGTTCCAGCCGTGGGCCGGGCGACCGGACGCCACGACGGCCCGCATCAGCGATCCGCCGATCAGACCCAGACCCAGCACGCAGACGGGACGATCGGGTGAGTTCACAGCTGTGAGAAAAGCACATCCGCAGGGAGGTCGACGTATCGACACCGCTCTCAGCGACTACGGTTGCGCGCATGGCTGCACAGCGTGGGAGTGGGAACGCCTCCTCCGACGAGTACGACGACCTGGAGGGGTTCGCGGTCGCGGTCGTGCGCGAGGACGGCAAGTGGACGTGTCGCGCCCTGTCGTCGGATGCCCTCACCAGCCTGTCCACCGCCGAGACCGAGCTGCGTGAGCTGCGCAGCGCGGGCGCCGTCTTCGGACTGCTCGACGTCGACGACGAGTTCTTCGTCGTCCTGCGCCCCGCGCCGTCGGGCAGTCGGGTTCTGCTGTCCGACGCCACCGCCGCGCTGGACTACGACATCGCCGCCGACGTCCTCGACCGCCTCAACATCGACGTCCCGGATCTCGACCCCGACGAGTTGGACGACGTCGAGCCGTGGGAAGAGGGCGATCTCGACCTGCTGAGCGACATGGGTCTCCCCGAGCCCGTCCTCGGCGTCATCGTGGCCGAGACGGATCTCTACCCGGACGAGCAGCTCGGCATGATCGCGCAGCGGATGGGCTTCGCGAAGGAGTTCGCCGCCGTGCTCGACTCGCTCCAGCACTGACGTGCTTCCCGCCGCGGACCACGAGCGGTGGATGCGGCGCGCGCTGGCTGTCGCCACAACGACACCCGACGACGACGTGCCCGTCGGCGCGGTGGTCGTCGACGCCGACGGGACGGTCTTGGCCGAGGCGACCAACCGCCGCGAGCAGGACGGCGATCCCACCGCGCATGCGGAGATCCTCGCCCTTCGGGCCGCCGCGGCGCGGCACGGCGACGGTTGGCGCCTCGGTGAATGCACCCTCGTGGTGACGCTCGAGCCCTGCACCATGTGCGCGGGAGCCGCTGTGATGTCACGCATTTCGGGCATCGTCTTCGGCGCGTACGAGCCGCGGACCGGAGCGGTCTCGTCGCTGTGGGACGTGGTGCGCGACCGCCGCCTGACCCACCGACCCGAGGTGGCCGGGGGAGTGCTGGAACGCGAGTGTTCCGATTCGGTCACGGCCTTCTTCCATCGCGCCCGCGATGTTTCGTCGTGACTCGGGCCCGGGTACTACCGGGGAGTAGGACGATAGACGCAATGCCGCGTCGCCTGCCTCGCCGAAACGGAGGGGTGGACGTCCGTGTTCTACGCAGCAACTGTCCTTCGGGACGAACAGGAGAGCACCATGGGCTTGGACGACAAGATCTCGAACAAGGCAGAAGACCTCAAGGGCAAGGGCAAGGAAGCCGCCGGCAACGCCACGGGCGACGACCAGCTCCGCGCCGAGGGTCAGAGCGACCAGGCGTCCTCCGCCGTCAAGGACGGCGTGGAGAAGGTCAAGGACGCCGCGTCCAACATCAAGGACAAGCTCACCGGCCACTGAGGCCCTGCTCCGGCCGCGATTTCTCGATCGCGCACCCCCTCCGGTAGCCTTATCGGCGGTGGCGTGTCCGAGCGGCCTAAGGAGCACGCCTCGAAAGCGTGTGACGGGTAACCCCCGTCCGAGGGTTCAAATCCCTCCGCCACCGCCAGAACGAAACCCCCCGTCACACCGGGGGGTTTCGTCGTTTCACAGGCAATTCCCAGCTCGCGACCGCGCGGATCGTTGAAACCACAACTAAAATCGACCCCATGAAGAAGTGGTGGATCGTCGGAGCCGTCGTGGTCGTCGCAGTGATCGCCCTGTTCGTCGGGCCGCGCATCTACGCCTCGTTCGAGAGCAGCGACCCCGCGGCCACGGTGTCCACCGAGGGTGCGCGTGCCGCGGAAGGTGACCTCGACGGGGAGTGGACCGTCACGCCGGGCTCCGACAGCAACCCGACGTCCGCCGGCTACACCGTGGCCGAGGTGCTCAACGGCGCCGACGTCACGGTCGTCGGAACCACGCGCGACGTCAGCGGATCCGCCACCGTCGACGGGTCGACGCTCACCGCCGGCGAGATCGTGGTGCAGACGGGCACCATCACCACCGACAGCGACCGCCGCGACAATCAGTTCCGCGGCAACATCTTCGACGTCGCGGCGAACCCGACGGCGACGTTCACCGTCACCGAGCCGGTCGACCTGTCGTCGGTGCCCACCGACGGCACCACCGCCACCGTCCCCCTCACCGGCGAACTGACGCTCAAGGGGCAGACCCGGCCGGTGACGGTCGACGCCTCGGTGTTGCGTGATGGCGCGAATCTCGTTGCCTCGGGCGGCATTCCGGTCACCTGGACGGACTTCGGCGTCGAGCCGCCGTCGCTCGGATTCGTGACCGTCGAGCCCACCGGCACGGTCGACTTCCTGGTGACGTTGGCGAAGAACTGACGCGATCGGCGCGCCGGGGCGGGGGCGATCCGGTCGACCGGGACATGGCGTAGGGTCGAGATCGAAGCGCGCCGAGTTCGGGCATCGAACTCTTCGGCACTCTGCGCTCCCTCCCCTTGCCCGAAAGGGTCACATGGACTCCTCTCCGCTCTTCCTCGCACCCGTCGACGCGTCCGCCGAGGGCGATGTCACCGAGACGCCCGCGGCCGAGGCGAGCACCCCCGTCGCCAAGCCCGACTACACCCATCTCTTCTCCGACCGGAGCTGACGCGCCGGTACCCCGCCACCGGCCCGGCGACACCGCTTGACGGGGTGGGGACCGTCACATAATTGCGTTCGTCTGCAAACTTGCCGAGCTGCGCAAGTTCCGTACCCTGGGTGCGGTGACGACGGAACCCGGCCTGCGTGACCGCAAGAAGGCGGAGACACGCAGCGCACTCAGCGCCGCGGCGGTCAGCCTCGGGCGCAAACTGGGCTTCGACGGCGTGACCGCCGAGGCCATCGCAGCCCACGTGGGCGTCTCCACGCGGACGTTCCACAATTACTTCTCCAGCAAGGAGGAGGCCGCGCTCTTCCATCTCCAGCAGGCAGCGTTCGAGTGGGTCGACCTGCTCGAGAACCGCCCCGCGGACGAGAACTTCTGGGATTCCGTGCGGTACCTGCTGCTCGAGGTGGTGACCGCCCCCGAGCGCGAACTGGCGGAGACCATCGAGACGGCGCGCTTCATCGAGGAGACGCCGTCGCTCCTGGCCAAGAAGCTCGCCTTCGACAAGTCGCTGTCCGACGAGTTCCGTCGGGTGGTCGCCGAGCGCACGGGCCTCGACGCCCGCCGCGATCTCTTCCCCACCCTCGCCCAGGCCTCCGTCGGCGCCGCCGTGAGCGCCGCGCTGGCCTACGTCGCCGAGGATCCCGAGCACCGATCGGCCCGCGCGGTCGTCGAACACGCCTTGCAGCAGCTCGAGCAGGGGTTCAACACGCCCCTCCCGGGCCCGTCCCCGTCCGTCTGACTCGAACCACCCGACCGTCGAACCATCCGACCGAGGAGCAAAACCCGTGGCCACCTTCCTGTACCGCATAGGGCGGTTCGCGTACCGACGCAAAGGCATCGTGCTGCCGATCTGGCTCGCGATCCTCGTGCTCGCCGGCGTCGGCGCCGCGACGCTGTCCGGCCCCACCAGCACGTCGTTCTCCATCCCCGGGACACCGGCGCAGCAGGCCCTGGACCTGCAGTCCGAGCGATTCGGCGGGGGCGAGAACCCGCTGACGGCGGCCTCCGCCCAGTACGTGTTCGAGGCGCCGGCCGGAACCACCCTGGAGAGCCCCGAGGCCACCGCGGCCATCGACGCCACCATCGCGAACATCCGCGGCATCGGTGCCGTGAAGGACAGCGCGAAGGTCGATCCGGCCGCCGGTCCCGTGCCGGAGGGCGCGCAGCCGCTGCTGAATCCGGTCGCGGGCAATCAGGCGATCGTGGATCAGTACGCGCAGGCCGGCGCGCCGCCGGACGTGGCCGCGGCCGATGCCGCAGCAGTCTCACCGCTCTCGCCCGACAAGACCGTCGGCATCGTCACCGTGCCGATCTCCGGCACGGTCACCGACATCACCGACCAGACCCGCACCGACCTCGAGAACGCCGCCCAGCCCGCCCGTGACGCGGGCCTGACCGTCGAGATCGGCGGCAGCGCCATGCAGTCGGCCAGCCCGCCGGGCGGGACGGCCGAGCTCATCGGTCTGGCCGTCGCGGCCGTCGTCCTCGTGGTGATGTTCGGATCCTTCGTCGCCGCCGGCCTGCCGCTCATCACGGCCATCGTCGGTATCGGCGTCACCAGTCTCACCATCACCACGGCGTCGGGCTTCGCAGAGCTGACCCAGTTCACGCCGATCCTCGCGATCATGATCGGTCTGGCCGTCGCCATCGACTACTCGCTGTTCATCGTCGCGCGATTCAAGAACGAGCTCTCGGCGACCGAGGATCGGGAGGAAGCCGCCGGGCGGGCCGTGGGCACCGCGGGTAGCGCCGTGGTGTTCGCGGGGACGACGGTCCTCATCGCGCTGGTCGCGCTGCGGGTGGTCGGCATTCCCTTCCTCTCCCAGATGGGTCTCGCGGCCGGGTTCGGCGTGTTCGTCGCCGTATTGGTGGCGCTGACGATGCTGCCCGCGGTGCTCGGCCTGTTCGGCCGGAAGGCGTTCGCCGGGAAGATCCGTACCGTCCCGGATCCCGAACACAGCGACAAGCCGACCAACGGTCTGCGCTGGGTCCGCATCGTGCTGAAGCGACCGGCGATCGTCCTGGTCCTGGGTGTGATCGTGCTCGGCGTCATCGCCGGCCCCATGACGTCGCTGCGACTGGCCCTGCCGTCCGTCGCCACGGCGGAACCGGGCACACCGGCCCGCGAGGCGTACGACCTGATCGACAAGGGCTTCGGCCCGGGCCGCAACGGTCAGCTGCTCATGGTGGTCGACGGCAGCGCGGTGCCGGAGGCCGATCGCGCGGCGGCGTTCGCGGCCGTCGTCGAGCGGGCGTCGTCGGAGCCCGACGTCGCCAACGCCCAGCAGGCCGGTCTCAACCCGGCGGGCGACACCGCACTGGTGTCGGTGACCCCGAAGAGCTCGCCCATCAGCGAGGACACGCAGAATCTCGTCACCGCCCTGCGCGGCGCCGAGGGCGACCTGGAGTCGCAGTACGGCGTGACCTACGGCGTCACCGGGCAGACCGCGCTCGAGATCGACGTCTCGGAGCGGCTGCAGGACGCGCTGGTGCCCTACCTCGCCGTCGTGGTCGGACTCGCGTTCCTGCTGCTCATGGTGGTCTTCCGCTCCATCCTGGTGCCGCTCACCGCGACGCTCGGCTTCCTGCTCAGCGTGCTCGCGACCTTCGGTGCCACCGTGTTCCTGTTCCAGGAAGGCGGACTGGGCCTGGTGTCCAACCCGCAGCCGATCGTCAGCTTCATGCCGATCTTCCTGATCGGTGTGGTGTTCGGTCTGGCGATGGACTACCAGGTGTTCCTGGTCTCGCGGATGCGGGAGGCCTACGTGCACGGTGCCGACGCGAGCGAGGCGATCGTGACCGGCTTCAAGTACGGAGCGCGCGTCGTCGCGGCCGCCGCGGTCATCATGATCTCCGTGTTCGCGGCGTTCATGCTCGAACCGGACGCGTTCATCAAGTCCATCGGCTTCGCCCTGGCCGCGGCCGTCTTCTTCGACGCCTTCGTGGTGCGCATGGTCCTCATCCCGGCGGTCATGGCGCTGCTGGGCGACAAGGCCTGGTACCTCCCGCGCTGGCTCGACCGCATCCTGCCCAACGTCGACATCGAGGGCGAGAAGCTGGTTCGTACGGTGGAACGGGAGAAGGAACAGGTGACAGGCTGATGCGGTGCTGATCCCGCTGCTCCGTCGCTACCTCGCGCCGTACCGACGGCTGTTGCTCGGCGTGGTGGTCCTGCAGTTCGTCGCCACCGCCGCCTCGCTGTACCTGCCGCGCCTGAACGCCGACATCATCGACAACGGTGTGACGCTCGGCGACACGGGCTACATCCTGTCGACCGGGTCGATCATGCTCGCGGTCTCCGCCGTGCAGATCGCCTGCTCGATCGGTGGCGTGTACTGCGGGGCGCAGGCAGCGATGGCAGCGGGACGGGATCTCCGCGGTGCGCTGCTCGATCGGGTGGGCACGTTCTCCGCGCGGGAGGTCGGTACGTTCGGGGCGCCGTCGCTCATCACCCGCAACACCAACGACGTGCAGCAGGTCCAGATGCTGGTGCTCGCCGGCTGCACCATCCTGGTGATGGCCCCGATCATGTGCGTGGGCGGCATCGTCATGGCGCTGCGCGAGGATCTCGGGCTTTCCTGGCTGCTCGGCGTCGCCGTGCCCGGGTTGGCCATCGCGATGGGCATCGTCGTGGCGCGCATGATCCCGGCGTTCAAGGTGATGCAGAAGCGGATCGACTCCGTCAACCGCATTCTGCGCGAACAGATCACGGGTATCCGCGTGGTCCGCGCCTTCGTGCGGGAGCCGTACGAGATCCGGCGATTCGACGAGGCGAACACCGCCCTCACCGCGACCGCCCTGCAGGTCGGTCGGTTGATGGCCCTGATGTTCCCCGTCGTCATGCTCATCTCGAACGTCACCAGCGTGGCGGTCATCTGGTTCGGCGGGCACGCGGTGGACGACGGCCGGATGCAGATCGGGTCGCTCACGGCACTGCTCAGCTACATGATGCAGATTCTGATGTCGGTCATCATGGCGTCGTTCATCGCGATGATGATCCCGCGCGCCGGCGTCTGTGCCGAGCGCATCTCCGAGGTGCTCGCGACGTCGTCGTCGGTCGTGCCGACGTCGAGCCCGCAGCCGTTCGCCACCTCGCCCTCCACCGTCGAGTTCGTCGGTGCCGGCTTCGCCTACCCCGCAGCGGAATCGCCCGTCCTGTGCGACGTGTCGTTCCGCGCCGACCCCGGTACGACGACGGCGATCGTGGGCAGCACCGGGTCCGGCAAGTCGACCCTGATCAACCTGGTGCCCCGCCTGATCGACGCGACGACGGGCGTCGTGCGCGTCGGCGGAACCGACGTCCGCGATCTCGACCCCGCGGTGCTGCGGGCCGAGATCGGCCTGGTGCCGCAGCGTCCGTACCTGTTCTCGGGCACGGTGGCGTCGAACCTGCGGTACGGCAAACAGGACGCGACGGAGGCCGAGATGTGGGAGGCGCTCGAGGTCGCTCAGGCGGCCGACTTCGTCAGGGCCATGCCCGACGGGCTCGACACCGCGATCGCCCAGGGGGGAACCACGGTGTCGGGAGGTCAGCGCCAGCGCCTCGCCATCGCCCGCGCGGTCATCCGTCGGCCCGCCGTCTACGTCTTCGACGACGCGTTCTCCGCCCTGGACCTCACCACCGATGCTCGTCTGCGGGCGGCGTTGGCCCCGATCACCCGCGAGTCGTGCGTTCTCGTGGTGGCGCAACGGATCTCGACCGTGCGCGACGCCGACCGGATCGTCGTTCTCGACGACGGTCGTATGGTCGGGAACGGTTCGCACGAGGAGCTCCTCGAGACCTGTCCGACCTATGCGGAGATCGTGGATTCGCAGCGCAGCGCGGCGGGTGTGTCGTGACGCGGCCCGCCGGACCCGGGGCGCCGGGCACGAAGGCGATGACCTTCGGACCGTCGGTGAAGCGACTGGTCGGGCGCCTGGCTCCGGAGCGCGCCGTCCTCGCGGTGATCCTGTTCTTGGCCGTGGCCAGCGTGGTGCTCACGGTTGTCGCGCCCAGCGTGCTGGGCCGGGCCACCGACCTGATCTTCGACGGCATCGTCGGGCGATCGCTCGATCCGTCGCTGAGCAAGGAGCAGGTGGTCGACGGGCTTCGCGCGCAGGGGGATTCGTCGCGCGCCGACATGATCTCGGCGATGGACCTGGTGCCCGGCCGGGGAGTCGATTTCGACGCGGTGGGCCGAGTCCTGCTCATCGTGCTCGCGCTGTACGTCGCGTCGGCGGTGCTGCAGTGGTTCCAGGGCTACCTGCTGAACATCGCCCTGCAGCGCGTGATCAAGCGGCTTCGCACCGAGGTCGAGTCCAAGATCCACCGACTTCCGTTGCGCTACTTCGATTCCACCAAGCGTGGCGATGTGCTCTCGCGGGTCACCAACGACATCGACAACGTCTCGCAGAGCCTGCAACAGACGCTGAGCCAACTGGTGATCTCGGTCATCAGCGTGGTCGGCATCCTCGGGATGATGCTGTGGATCTCGCCGCTGCTCGCCCTCGTCGCCCTGCTCACGGTGCCGGTGTCGGTGCTGGTGACCGCGGTGATCGCCAAGCGGTCGCAGCCCCATTTCGTGGCTCAGTGGACGCAGACGGGCTCGCTGAACGCCCAGGTCGAGGAGGCCTACACCGGACACGAACTGGTGAAGGCCTACGGCCGACAGGACGAGACCGCCCGGGTGTTCCACGAGAGCAACGAGGGTCTGTTCCGCGCCAGCTTCCGTGCCCAGTTCATCTCCGGAATCATCATGCCCGCCATCATGTTCCTGGGGAATCTCAACTACGTGGCCATCGCCGTCGTCGGTGGTCTGCGGGTGGCGTCGGGCAGTCTGAGTCTCGGTGAGGTGCAGGCGTTCATCCAGTACTCCCGGCAGTTCACCCAGCCCCTGACGCAGATCGGGTCGATGGTGAACCTGCTGCAGTCCGGCGTCGCCTCCGCCGAGCGCATCTTCGAGATCCTCGACGCCGAGGAAGAGGAGGTCGACCCGGCGGACGCCCGGGGCTCGGCCGGCGGCGGACGGGTCGAGTTCCGGGACGTGTCCTTCCGTTACGACGCCGAGCGGCCGCTGATCGAGAACCTCTCGTTCGTTGCCGAACCCGGCCGTATGGTTGCCATCGTCGGCCCGACCGGCGCCGGCAAGACCACTCTGGTCAATCTCGTGATGCGGTTCTACGACGTCGATTCCGGCTCCATCACCCTCGACGGTGTCGACATTCGCGACATGACCCGAGCCCAGCTGCGATCTCGCACGGGCATGGTCCTCCAGGACACCTGGTTGTTCGGCGGGACTATCCGGGAGAACATCCGTTACGGCAACGTCGACGCTACGGACGAGCAGGTCATGGAGGCCGCTCGCATCAGTTACGTGGACCGCTTCGTCCACTCCTTGCCCGACGGGTACGAGACCGTCATCGACGAGGAGGGCGGCAACGTCAGCGCCGGCGAGAAGCAGCTCATCACCATCGCGAGGGCATTCCTGGCCGACCCCTCGGTGCTGATTCTCGACGAGGCCACCAGCTCCGTGGACACGCGGACCGAACTGCTCGTGCAGAAGGCCACCGCGGCGCTGCGCAGCGATCGGACGAGTTTCGTGATCGCGCACCGGCTCTCGACCATTCGGGACGCGGATCTCATCCTCGTCATGGAGAACGGGTCCATCGTGGAGCAGGGCACGCACGAGGAGCTGCTCGCCGCTCGCGGCGCCTACCATCGGCTGTCGGCCTCGGGCCTGCAGGAGCAGCAGGTGGCGTCTGGTTCGATGGGATCGTGAGCGCACCGCAGGACGATTTCTTCACCGTCGGAACCCGACTGGACGGACAGCTGGGGCGCACGGGCACGCTGCGCACGCCGCACGGCACGATCGAGACCCCGGCGTTCATCGCCGTCGGAACGAAGGCGACGGTGAAAGCCGTTCTGCCGGAAACGATGAAGGAACTGGGCGCCCAGGCGTTGTTGGCCAACGCCTATCACCTGTACCTGCAGCCGGGGCCGGACATCGTGGACGAGGCGGGCGGCCTGGGTGCGTTCATGAACTGGGACGGACCGACGTTCACCGACAGCGGCGGCTTCCAGGTGATGTCCCTCGGCGTGGGGTTCAAGAAGGTCATCTCGATGGACGCTTCGCGCGTGCAGTCCGACGACGTGATCGCCGAGGGCAAGGAGCGACTCGCTCGGGTCGACGACGACGGCGTGACGTTCAAGTCCCACCTGGACGGATCGCGTCATCGTTTCACCCCCGAGGTGTCGATGCAGATCCAGCACCAGCTCGGTGCGGACATCATGTTCGCGTTCGACGAGCTGACCACGCTGATGAACACCCGTGCGTACCAGGAACTCTCGCTGGACCGGACGCAGGCCTGGGCGGTGCGCTGCATCGCCGAGCACGAGCGTCTGACCCGCGAGCGAGCGGACAAGCCCTACCAAGCCCTGTTCGGGGTGGTCCAGGGCGCGCAGTACGAGGATCTTCGCCGCCAGGCCGCGCGCGGACTCGAGTCGATCGTCGGCGAGTCGGGACGCGGATTCGACGGCTACGGCATCGGAGGGGCGCTCGAGAAGCAGAATCTCGGCGCGATCGTCCGGTGGGTGAACGAGGAACTGCCCGAACACAAGCCGCGCCACATGCTCGGGATCAGCGAGCCGGACGACTTCTTCGTCGCCATCGAGAACGGGGCGGACACGTTCGACTGCGTGAATCCCTCCCGGGTGGCCCGCAACGCGGCCATCTATACCCGCGACGGGCGGTACAACGTCAACACCGCGCGTTTCCGCCGGGACTTCACGCCGCTCGATGGGGACTGCGACTGCTACACCTGCGCGCACTACACGCGCGCGTATCTGCACCACCTGTTCAAGGCCAAGGAGATGCTGGCCTCCACGCTCGCGACGATCCACAACGAACGCTTCACGGTGCGCCTGGTCGACGACATCCGGGCGTCGATCCACGACGGTCGGTTCGACGAGTTCAAGGCCGAGACCCTCGGCCGGTTCTACTAGCGTCCGTGCGCCTTTTGCGCATCCCTGGATGCGCAAAAGGCGCACGGGCCGTCAGGCGTACGTCGGTTCGCGCTTCTTGATGTAGCCGATCACGGCGTAGGTGATGGGCAGGACGATCACCTCGACGAGCGTCTTCCACAGGAATCCGACCACGACGTAGTTGACGAAGTCCGCCCACGTGGAGATGCCGATGACGCCGGCGGCGATGGCGCAGAAGATCAGGGTGTCGAAGAATTCGCCCACCACGGTGGATCCGATCAGGCGCGCCCAGAGGTGCTTTTCCTTGGTGCGTTCCTTGATCTTCACCAGCACGACGGCGTTGAGCAGTTGGCCGACGACGAAGCCGGCGAGTCCGGCGAGAACCAGGCGCGGCACGACGCCGACCACGGTCTCGAGGGCTGCTTGGTTCTCGTAGAAGGAGGCCGCGGGCAGCTCGATGGCCACCCAGAAGCAGACGGACATCAGCAGCAGGGAGCCGAAGCCGAGGTAGATGGCGCGGCGCGCGGCCTTCAGGCCGTACACCTCGGACAGCACGTCGCCGAGAATGTAGGCGAGGGGGAAGAGGAAGAACGCGCCGTCGGTGTTGATGGGCAGGATCTGGAGGGGGCCGAGCGCGAGCTCGGACGTGCCGAAGAAGGCGACACCCTTGCTGGCGGCCACGTTCGAGATCAGCAGCGTCGCGACGAAGAGCGCGACGATCGTCGGGTAGTACCCGCGGCTGACATGGGCGAACGCGACCTGCCCAGACTTGGTGTCACCGTCGGTGTCGGTGGTGTTGGTAGCAGTCACCGGTCGATCCAAGCACCGAGACGACGACGGGCGCGAATCCCGGAAGGGGATTCGCGCCCGGTCGGTCGAGAAGCGTCGCGGTGGTGTCGTGACGGACTAGGCCTCGACCACCTGCGTGCCGCCGGCGAACTCGTCGTGCTTGCCCTGCTTGGTGGGGCTCGAGTTGATGGTCACGGCGATGACGATGTACGCGATGAACGCGAGCAGCCCACCAAGGAAGGGGATGATCGTCAGCAGCATGAAGGCGTTCCGAATGGCGGACTGCTGCAGGGTGATCGTCCCTCCGCCGGGTCCGCGCACCGACAGGCCGAGAATCTTCTTGCCCAGGGTCGCGCCCTGCGTGACCTCCATCGCGACGAAGTACACGAACAGCAGGAAGCCGGAGAAGAGGCCCGTCGCCAGGATGCTGTTCTCGGTGCCGGTGAGCAGGGACAGCACGGCGACGACGATGCCGACGAGAATGCCGTCGATCAGACGCGCTCCGAACCGACGGCCCAACGTGCCCGGCCGTCCCGCGCCGGGTCCGGTGTTCTGGAACTGCGGCGGCGTGGGGTACCCGCCGCCCTGGTACGGCTGCTGCGGGGGCGGGTAGTTGCCCTGCGGGGGCGGGTAGTTGCCCTGCGGCGGGGGATAGCTGCCCTGCGGGGGCGGGTAGTTGCCCTGCGGCGGGGGATAGCCACCGAGGTTCTGCGGATCCTTGCCGGGGTCGAAACCGCCACTGGTCATCGCTGCCTACCTCGTCGCTGGGGGGTCGTCGCTGGGCTGGGAACTCCTGTTGTTCCCGCTCACAATAAGGCGACGACGTCCCTGGTGTCAGGTGCGACGCACAGTCGGGACCCCTAGGTGTGGTGACCGAGCACGTACCACGGCTCGCGCGGCAGTCGGCTCGGCGACCATACGTCGGCGACGTCCTCGATCGACCACGACGACGTCGACTCGTCCACGCCGATCGAGCGGGCGATCTCGGCCAGGACGTCCCCGGCCGTCGCGCCCGCGTCCAGCCGGTCACGCAGCGTGACGGCGCCGTCCCGTTTGGCCAGGCGTGCGCCCGTCGGCCCGAGCGCGAGGGGGACGTGGACGTACTCCGGGACAGGCACGCCCAGCAGGCCCGCGAGATACGCCTGACGAGGTGACGACGGGAGCAGGTCGTCGCCGCGCACGACCTGGTCGACGCCCTGGAACGCGTCGTCGACGACGACGGCCAGGTTGTAGGCCGGCACGCCGTCCGTACGACGCAGGACCAGGTCGTCGACGACGCCGGTGTACGGGCCGAGCAGGACGTCGTGCACCGTCGCAGTGGCGACGTCGGCTCGCAGTCGCAGCGCCGCGCGTCGGCCCGCGCGTCGTCGCTCGTCCCGCTCCGCGTCCGTCAGATTCCGGCAGGTGCCGGGGTACGCGCCCTGGGGGGCGTGCGGGGCCGAGGCCGCCTGCTGGATCTCGCGACGCGTGCAGAAGCACTCGTACACCCGGCCGGCCGCGCGCAGGGTCGCGATCGCGCCGTCGTACGCCGCCCGGCGCGACGACTGGGTCAGGACCGGCTGGTCGGAGACGAGACCGAGCGCGGCGAGATCGGCCAGCTGGCGTGCCGCCGACCCCTCGCGCACCCGATCGAGATCCTCGATCCTGATGAGGAACGCCCGGTCGCTCCGGCGTGCGAACAGCCACGCCAACACCGCGGTGCGCAGGTTGCCGACGTGCAGATCGCCCGACGGGCTCGGTGCGAACCGGCCCGCACCGGTCACCGCGCCGCTCCGGCGGCGCGCATCGTCACCGCGCCGCCCCGGCGCGGCCGAGCAGCTCGGCGGTGCGCGAGCGTGCCTGCGCCCGGATCGCGTCGACGACGGCGGCCACCTCCGGGCGTCGCAACGTGTCGGTCCGCGCCACCAGCCAGTACGCGAGGGTGACGGTGACCTCGTCGGGGAGGACGCGGATCAGGTCGTCGTGCCGGTCCGCCATGAAACAGGGGAGCAGGCCGATGCCCGCGTGGGCGCGGGTGGCCTCGATGTGGACGAAGACGTTGGTGGAGCTGACGGACCCCGCCATCGCGGGTAGCCGGACGCCGGTTCCGGCGCCGGTGTGGGCCAGGTCGAGATCGTCGACCCGCAACATCGAGTCGACGAAGTAGACCAGGGGATGCGTCTCGAGTTCGGTCCGGTTGGCCGGTGTGCCGTGGCGGGCGAGGTACTCGCGCGTCGCGTAGAGGCCGAGGCAGTAGTCGGCCACCCGGATCGCTTCCGCCCGGTGGACGCGCGGTTGCCCGACGACGACCTCGATGTCCATGCCCGACCGCGCCTCCGACGCCCGTCGGGTGGCCGCGATGAGTTCGACCGAGACGGCCGGGTGCCGTCGTCGTACCTCCACCGCGGCGGGCGCGGCGATGTACGCACTGAAGCCGTCGGTCGCGGAGATGCGCACGACGCCGCCCAGCGGAGCACCGTCGGGGTCCACCAACCCGCGCACGACGCCGTCGACGTGCTCCGCGGCGTCGAGCGCTCGCCGTCCGAGGGCGGTCAGTTCCCATCCGCCGGACGTCTTGACCAGCACCCGACCTCCGAGCGCGCGTTCGAGCGACGCGATCCGGCGGGAGACGGTGGTGTGGTTGACGCCCAGGGTGTCCGCCGCCGTCGTGAACCGTCCGCTGCGGCCGACGGCCAGCAGCACGAGCAGGTCGTCGGCGCTGGGGAGCGACCGACCGATCGGGAACATGTGTGCATCTTTGCAGGCTCGTCGTGCGGGAGCGTCCATTGTGGTGCGAGCGCACGACCGCCGATACTCGGCACATGTGCTCCTGATCACAGGAGTCGTCGACAATAGAGCCCGGTCACGGGCTCGACAGGGCTCGGACCCCGGTCGCGGGGTCGATAAGCGAGGAGTGGGACATGTCGGTGACCGACAGGGTCGACCGCGACGAGGAACCGTCGGGTCTGAAGAAGGTGGTCGCCGCATCCATGGCGGGCACCGTGGTCGAGTGGTACGAGTTCTTCCTGTACGGCACGGCGGCGACGCTGGTTTTCAGCAAGATCATGTTCGCCGAGGGCACCAGTGAGCTCGACGCCATCCTGGCCGCGTTCGTCACCTACGCCGTCGGCTTCGTCGCCCGCCCGCTCGGTGGCATCGTCTTCGGCCACTTCGGCGACAAGTACGGCCGTAAGAAGCTGCTGCAGTTCTCACTGGTCCTGGTGGGCAGCGCGACGTTCCTCATGGGCTGCCTACCGACGTTCGACCAGATCGGCTACTGGGCCCCGGCGTTGCTGGTCGCGCTGCGGTTCATCCAGGGCTTCGCGGTCGGCGGTGAGTGGGGCGGTGCCGTGCTGCTCGTCGCCGAGCACAGCCCGAACGCGCGTCGTGGCTTCTGGGCCAGCTGGCCGCAGGCCGGCGTTCCCGGCGGCAACCTCCTCGCGACGATCGTGCTGCTGATCCTCACCACCACGCTGCCGGAGGACGACTTCCTGTCCTGGGGTTGGCGCATCGCCTTCTGGCTGTCGGCCGTGATCGTGTTCGTCGGCTACTACATCCGCACCAAGGTCACCGACGCCCCGATCTTCCTCGAGGCCCAGAAGCAGACCGAGATCATCAAGGCCGCGTCCTACGGCGTGTTCGAGGTGGTCAAGCGATACCCGCGCGGCGTCTTCACCGCGATGGGCCTGCGCTTCGGCGAGAACGTCATGTACTACCTGGTGGTCACCTTCTCCATCACCTACCTCAAGGTCGAGGTGGGAACGGACACCAGCACCATCCTGTGGTGGATGCTCGCCGCGCACGCGGTCCACTTCGCCGTCATCCCGATGGTCGGCCGGCTCGCCGACACGGTCGGACGTCGTCCGGTGTACCTGGTGGGGGCAATCACGACGGCGTCGTGGGGCTTCTTCGCCTTCCCGATGATGAACAGCGGCCACAACGTCGTCATCATGCTGGCCATCATCATCGGCCTGGTGTTCCACGCGTTCATGTACGCGACGCAGCCGGCGATCATGTCCGAGATGTTCCCGACGCGGATGCGCTATTCCGGTGTGTCCCTGGGCTATCAGGTGACCTCGATCGTCGCCGGGTCGCTCGCGCCGATCATCGCGGTCAAGCTGCTCGACGTCTACGGCTCGTCGGTGCCGATCGCCTGGTACCTCTTCGCGTCGGCGGCCATCACGTTCGTCGCGGTCGTCGTGGCGCGGGAGACGCGCGGTATCGCGCTCGAGTCCATCGACGTCGCCGACGCCAAGACCCTGGCCACCGAGGCCGAGTTGGCAAAGGTCGGGCTGAAGTAGGGCGAGCAGAGACGAAGGGCCGCACCGGAATCCCGTGCGGCCCTCGTTCTGTCTCGGGTGGTTCGGTCAGCCGTGGGTCTCGGCCGCGACCAGTTCCGGACGCGGCATGCCGGCCGTCTCGGCCATGAACTCCTCGAACACGCGGTGGAAGCGGTCCGGATAGTCCAGATGCGGAAAGTGCCCGGCGCGCGGGAAGATCTCGACGCGGCCGGTGGGGAGTTCCGCGCGGGCGTTGTCGGTGTGGGACAACGGGATGATGGTGTCCCGCTCGCCCCACACCAGCATGGCGTCGATGGTCGGGAAGCTCGCGAAGTGCGGTGTGGCGCTGATGGTCTGACCGTGGAAGCCGATCACGGACCGAGCCGTGGCGAGGAAGGCGCGGCGGGTCCCGCGGTCCTCGATGCTGCCGAACGCGTCCCACGCCTCCGCGGCGCTGGGACTCATCAGCGGCAGCCCCAGTTTGTCGAGGCCGCTCAGCGCGCGGTCGGTGATGCCGCGCAGCGCCCGGTTGGCCATGAACGGCAGCACCAGCTCGCTGCCGGGGAGCGTCGCCGCCCGCAGCAGGGGGCTGACCTCGGGACCGAGGCCGCCGCTGGCCACCAGGACCATCCGCTCCACCAGCTCGGGGAACAGATACAGCGTCTGCATCGCGATACCGCCGCCGAGCGAGTGCCCGACGAAGGTGGCCGACTCGATGTCGAGGGACCGCAGCAGATCACGCACGGTCGCGGCGTGCGCGCTGGGGGAGTAGTCACCGCTAGGCTTGTCCGATTCGCCGTGGCCGAGGAGATCCGGTGCGATCACGCGGTAGTTCTGCGACAGCGTCTCCACCTGGGGTGCCCAGTTGCGGTGGTTGCCGAGCAGACCGTGGATCAGTACCACCACGGGGCCGGTGCCCACGTCGAGATAGCGCAGCGCGTCACCGTGAACGACGAGCGTGTGCATCGTCGGATGTGCGGACTCGAATGCCGCCATGAGTGTCCCTCCGTCGAACTGTCCTCAGTGTGCCCCGGCGCCGCGGCGAGATCGGCATTCCGGCGTCACGAGAAGTCCGACATTCTGGGGGCGAGAGCGTCATCGATCACAAGGGGTTTGCGACGCGAACGAATGGTCACGACGAGGTCCTTGCAGGTCAGTGCGTCAGCACGATCTTCACGGCGATGACGACGGCGGCCACCAGCGCGAGAACGATGCCGGCGACCACGACGCGGAAGGACACCTCGCTTCCGCGCAACCGCGCCGCGACGACGGGGATGCCGGACACCCGCCGCGCGATCAGCCCTGCCAACAGGGCCTGCGCGAGCGCCGCGGAGACCAGGTCCGTGGTGGCCACCGCCAGCAGGGCGGCGGGCACCGCCGCGGACGATGCGATGGGGACGGAGTCGCGCAGTTCCTCGAGGACGTGACGGCGCTCGGCGCGGATCGCGCTCGCCGCAACCGTGTCCGCGAAGATGTGGGCGAGGAACGTCGAGACCCCGGTGCCCAGCACCAGGAGCGCGGCCGTACCGTCCTCGACGTAGCCCAGCGGGGACGCCGCGACCGCCGCCAGCACCAGCACGTTGCCGTACACGTAGGCGGACAGTCGACGCGACGCCCGCTCCGGCGACATCGTTCCCCCGTGCCGGGTGGTCAGGCGGTGACGGGCGGAGCGGACGAGGGACGGCAGCGGCATCGACGCATCGTGACAGGAGAGGGCGCGCATGGATCGGCACGTCGTTCGCGGAGTGCAGTGGCCGGGGCCGCGGCTCGCGCTCACGAACGTCGCCACGGGCGAGACGACCACGCGCGACGTCCTCGGCTCGCTCCGCTATCGCGCGGTCGACGACGCCGGAATCCTGTGGTGTATCGGGCGGCGGGACGAGGAGGGGCGGGCGAGCGCCTGTCCGCGCGGGAATCGGGCGTCGTCCGGCGTCCACTGTGCCGACTGCGCCGCCGCGGACCCCTACCGCTTCGTCCACATCGTCCATCGGCAGAACTTCCTGTCGAAGTCACTCGAACGCGTTGTGCTGCAACCGCACTGGCTGTACGTGGCCACGTTCGCCGGCGGCGAGACCAAGGTGGGGACCGCAGCGGACCCCCGCAAGAGCGCCCGGCTTCTCGAGCAGGGCGCACTGGTCGGACGGTACGTCGCCCGCGCCGTCGACGGCCGCGTGGTGCGCATCCTCGAGGACGCCACCACCGACGCGGCCGGGTTGCGACAAGCCGTCCGCGCGTCGGTCAAGGTCGCGGGACTCGCCCGGCCCATGGACCTCGCGGCTCTCGCGGCACTCGACGCCGCCAACGCCGACGCGGCGTCGTTCGCCCGGGAGGTGCTGGGGGAGCTGTCCGCCGATCCGTCCTCCGACGTGGCCGACGACACCTTCGCCGTCGTCGACGAACGGTGGGAGGCGCCGACGCGGGACGACGTGTTCGCCGGGCGACGGACGTCGTACCCCCTCGATCCGGGCGTCGGCACGCACGGACTCGACGTGCGCTGGGGCGTCGGGTCGGCGGTGGGCGGGGAGGTGGATACCGACCCCGGCACGATCTACGTCGCGGACCTGTCCCGGCTGCGGGGGCGCCGCATCGAGTTCGGTGAGTACGAGACCGTGCTGCCGGCGGTGCAGGAAGCGCTGTTCTGACGGTCGTTTTCGGGTGCGTCGGTCCGGGCACTCGACGGCCATGCCGATGTATCGAGTTCGTGACACCGCCACCGACGACGTGCTGGCCACCGCGGTCCACGAGGACGTCTCCACCGCAGAGGCATGGGCGGCCGTCGTGGTGAGCGACGCCGACCCTGCGCCGGTGACGTGGGTGCTGGAACGGGACCAGTAATGCGGCGAGGCCCCGCACGTGCTGTGCGGGGCCTCGACGTGGCGGAGGATAGGGGATTTGAACCCCTGAGGGCGTTAACCCAACCCGCGTTCCAGGCGAGCGCCATAGGCCACTAGGCGAATCCTCCGTGGATCACCATACCGGCGTCACCCCGTTCGGGGCGAATCGGTCCCGCGACCAGGGGGTTCGGTGCCGCAGCGGGAGTACGGCTAGACTCGTCGGCGGATCCCGCGCGGCGCGCATCCTGTGAACTCCCCCAGGGCCGGAAGGCAGCAAGGGTCAACGGGCTCTGCCGGGTGCGCGGGGTCCCCTTGATTTCTCCCGCGCGGTCAGCCCCTCGAAAGGCCCCTCTCGTCATGCCCACGACGCAACTCGGACTGATGAACCCCGACGAGTTGGCTGCGGAGCACGAGAAGCAGACCGAGGCGTACCGCGCGCTGCAGGCCCGTGGCCTCGCCCTCGACCTCACCCGCGGCAAGCCGTCGCCCGAGCAGCTGGACCTCGCGTCGGAGCTGCTCACGCTCCCGGGGGCGGATTTCCGCGACGGGTCCGGAACCGACTGCCGCAACTACGGCGGACTGCAGGGGCTGCCCGAGCTGCGGGCCATCTTCGGTGAGTTGCTGTCGATCCCCGTGGCCAACCTGGTGGCGGGCAACAACGCGAGCCTCGAGATCATGCACGACCTCGTGGTGTGGGCGCTGCTGCACGGGACCGTCGACTCGGTGCGGCCGTGGTCGCAGGAGCCCGTCGTGCGCTTCCTGTGCCCCAGTCCCGGCTACGACCGGCACTTCGCGATCACCGAGAGCGTCGGCATCGAGATGATCCCGGTGCGCATGAACCCCGACGGCCCCGACGTGGCCGAGGTGGAGCGGCTGCTGTCCGCCGATCCGCAGATCAAGGGCATGTGGTGCGTGCCCAACTACGCCAACCCCACCGGTGCCGTGTACTCCGACGAGGTCGTGCGGGCACTCGCCACGATGCCCGCGGCCGCCCCCGACTTCCGGCTGTTCTGGGACAACGCCTACGCCGTGCATCCGCTCGGTGAGGCCTTCCCCCCGGCGTACGACGTGCTGGGCATGGCCGACGAGGCCGGTCACCCCAACCGCCCGTACGTCTTCGCGTCGACGTCCAAGGTCACCTTCGCCGGCGCCGGCGTGAGCTTCCTGGGTGCCTCCACCGCGAACCTCGACTGGTACCTGTCGCACTTCGGCAAGAAGAGCATCGGCCCCGACAAGCTCAACCAGCTGCGCCACCTGCGCTTCTTCGGTGACGCCGACGGCGTGCGGGCACACATGGCGAAGCACCGGGAGATCCTCGCGCCGAAGTTCGCGCTGGTGCAGGAGATTCTCGAAGACCGGCTCGGTGCGTCGAAGGTCGCGTCCTGGACAGAGCCCACCGGCGGGTACTTCGTCAGCCTCGACGTGCTCGAGGGCACCGCCGCCCGCACCATCGCCCTGGCCAAGGATGCGGGCATCGCCCTCACCGCCGCCGGCTCCGCCTTCCCGTACAAGCAGGATCCCGAGGACAAGAACATCCGCCTCGCCCCCAGCTTCCCCTCCACCGACGAGCTCGCCGCCGCCATGGACGGGGTGGCGACCTGCGTGCTGCTCGCCGCGACGGAGAAGTTGCGGGGGTAGGTCGCCGGGGGTTGCTGGGCTGCGCACCCGGACCTACGCAGGTTCTGGTCAAGTGCGCGGGTTGAAACCGTTGAGGGTGGCGGGAACCTGAGCAGGTGGTGGTCGCGGGGTTGCTGCGCAGGTTCTGGTCAAGTGCGCGGGTTGCAACCAGTGAGGGTGGCGGGAACCTGAGCAGGTGCACCCGGTCGGTGGGTGTGGACAACTCCGAGCCCTGTGGATGACGGTCTTGCCGCCGTCTGTCGGCCCGTCATGCTGCCGTGGTGACTGCACAGCCCGAGTTTCGCTCGACCGAGAACGATCCGTTGCTGACCCGACGCGCTTTGCTCCGCCGCGGGGTGACGGACACGGAGATCAGAACGGCCAGGCGGAGCGGCACCATCGTTCCTGTCCGGCGGGGGTGCTTCGCGGAGACGGCGCAGATCACGGCGTCCAGCCCGGAAGAGCGACACCTCCTCATGGCTCGTGCTGCACTCGACGCAGCCTCGTCGAACCTGGTTCTGAGTCACGAGTCGGCCGCCCTCGCCTGGGGATTCGATCTCTGGCGGGGTGCGCCCGAGCTGGTGCATCTCACCACCGATCGACCGACGGGCGGACGAATCGACCGCACGCGACACGTGCACGCCCACCGGCTCGACGCGGAGGACGTCACAGAACGGCACGGGCTCCCGATCACCACGGCGGCGCGCACCGTCGCCGACCTCGCGTGCGCCCTACCGTTCGACGAGGCGGTCTGTGTCGGGGACTCGGCACTGCGCTCGCGGGCCGTCACCTCCGAACTCCTTGCGGCGGCACTCGCGCGGTGCGGTCGTCGTCGGGGAACCGCGAAGGCACGACGGGTTCTGCCGTTCGTCGACGGCCGCAGCGAGAGTATCGGTGAATCGCGCAGCCGGGCCTACTTCGACCGGTTCGACGTCCCGGCCCCGGACCTGCAGGTCGAGATCGTGGTCGACGGGAAGACCTTCCGCGTCGACTTCTTGTGGGACGGGGTCGTGGGTGAGTTCGACGGGCTGAGCAAGTACGCCGGCGACCAGGGTGGTGACGCCGTGGTCCGCGAGAAGCTGCGTGAAGACGCGCTCCGGGCCGCGGGATACGTGGTGATCCGCTGGACCTGGGCGGACCTCGCGGACGGCCGACTCGCGCGTCGAGTGCTCGCGGCCGTGGCGGCTCGTTGACCGGTTGCCGCACACCCGCGCAGGTTCTGGTCAGGTGCGCGGGTTGTAACCGGTGAGGGTGGCGGGAACCTGAGCGGGTGGGGGTGGACGAGCACCTGCGCAGGTTCCGGTCAGGTGCGCGGGTTGCAACCGGTGAGGGTGGCGGGAACCTGAGCGGGTGGGGGTGGACGAGCACCTGCGCAGGTTCCGGTCAGGTGCGCGGGTTGCAACCGGTGAGGGTGGCGGACACCTGAGCGGGTGAGGGTGGTCGGTCACCTGCGCAGGTTCTGGTTACCTGCACGGGTCCCAACCAGTGAGCGTGGCGCGGGAACCCGAGCGCGCGACTGCCCCGTGCCACACTGGACCCATGGCCAGGACCCTCCATCTGGTCGGCGACCCGGACGCCGACGCACTGCTTGCCTCCGACCCGCTCGCCCTGCTCATCGGGATGTTGCTCGACCAGCAGGTGCCGATGGAGTCGGCGTTCGCGGGGCCGAAGAAGCTGGTCGATCGGATCGGGTCGCTCGACGTGCACACGATCGCCGAGATGCCCGAGGAGACGTTCCTCGAGTACTGCAGCACCACGCCGGCGGTGCATCGTTTTCCCGGTTCGATGGGCAAGCGTATCCAGGCGCTGTGCGCGTACATCGTCGACGAGTGGGGCGGGCGCGCCGACGCCATCTGGACCGACGGCGAGCCGAACGGCAAGGAAGTCCTGAAGCGACTGAAGGCGCTGCCCGGATACGGCGACCAGAAGGCCCGGATCTTCCTCGCGTTGCTGGGCAAGCAGATGGGTGTGGACCCGCCCGGGTGGCGGGAGGCCGCCGGTGCCTACGGCGAGGACGGGTCGAGGCGGTCGATCGCCGACGTGGTCGACGCGGAGTCGCTCGGGCAGGTCCGCGAGTTCAAGAAGGCAGCGAAGAAGGCGGCCAAGGAGAGCGCCGGCTCGTAGATTCTCGACTGTCGGACGACGTCGGTAGTCTCCTCGACGTGGCCTTGTACCGGAAGTACCGTCCAGCGTCGTTCGCGGAAGTGGTGGGCCAGGAGCACGTCACCGAGCCGCTGTCCGTCGCCCTGGATTCCGGCCGCATCAATCACGCCTACCTGTTCTCCGGCCCGCGCGGGTGCGGCAAGACGTCGTCGGCGCGCATCCTGGCTCGCTCGCTCAACTGCGTCCAGGGCCCGACGTCGACGCCGTGTGGTGTCTGCCCTTCGTGCGTGGCCCTGGCGCCCGGTGGTCCCGGCAACCTCGATGTGATCGAGCTCGACGCCGCCAGCCACGGCGGTGTCGACGACACACGAGAGCTTCGGGATCGGGCGTTCTACGCCCCGGCCGAGTCGCGCTACCGCGTGTTCATCGTGGACGAGGCGCACATGGTCACCACGGCCGGATTCAACGCGCTGCTCAAGATCGTCGAGGAGCCGCCGGAGCATCTGATCTTCGTGTTCGCCACCACGGAGCCGGAGAAGGTGCTGCCGACCATCCGCAGTCGGACGCACCACTATCCGTTCCGGTTGCTCCCGCCCGTCGCGATGCGCGGGTTGATGGAACGTATCTGCGCCGAAGAGAACGTGACGGTCCAGGATGCGGTGTATCCGTTGGTCATTCGGGCCGGTGGGGGGTCGCCGCGTGACACGCTCAGCGTGCTCGACCAGCTGCTCGCCGGCGCGGGGGACGAGGGTGTCCAGTATTCCCGGGCGCTGATGCTCCTCGGAGTCACCGATGTCGCGCTGATCGACGAAGCGGTCGACGCCCTGGCCGCGCAGGACGGTGCCGCGCTGTTCGGAACGGTGGAAAAGGTCATGGACGCGGGTCACGATCCGCGCCGCTTCGCCGTCGACCTCCTGGACCGCTTCCGCGATCTGATCCTCATGCGCGCGGTGCCCGACGCCGGGGAGCGCGGTCTCGTCGACGCCCCCGCCGACATGATCGAGCGCATGAGGGACGAGGCCGAGCGCATCGGGCCGGCAACCCTGGCGCGCTACGCCGAGACGGTGCACGCCGGGCTGGGTGAGATGCGTGGCGCCACGGCGCCGAGGTTGCTGCTCGAGGTCATGTGCGCACGCATGCTGTTGCCGGCGGCGTCGGACGCGGAAAGCGCTGTGCTGCAACGTATCGAACGCTTGGAACGACGTCTCGACGTCAGCCTCCCGGCCGGTGAGCAGGCTGCGGTGGACGCCGAGCACCGGCAGGACCGCGCCGCCGCCGAGCGTTCCGACACCCCGCGCACCGCTGCGCCCGCGGAAACGCAGGCCGCACCGCGGTTCGTCCGACCGTCCGAGCGCGCCGCCGCCGCACCACCCGCCCCGGAACCGGCGCGCCCGGAGCCGCAGCGCCCCGAGCCGCCGCGCCAGGAACGTCCGGTCGAGCAGCCGCCTGCCCCGGCATCCCCCGCCCCGGCACCCCCGCGCCAGGAACACCCTGCCCCGGAACCTCCGCGCCGGGAGCAGCCCACTCCGCAGCCCGCGGCGCCGGAACCAGCGGCGCCCGAACCCGCAGCGCAGGAACCGCCGCGCCCGGAACCGACCCCGGAACCCACCCCCGAGCCGCAACCTCATGCCGCCCCCGAGTACGCACCCGAGCCCACCCCGGAACCCCAGCCGGAACCGGAACCCGTTGCGGCGACCGGCCCGGACGCCGCCGACATCCGCGCGGTGTGGTCGGAGGTCCGCAGCAAGGTGCGGGAGCGAAGCCGGACGGTCGAGGTGATGCTGTCCGGCGCCACCGTCCGGGCGGTCAACGACGGCACCCTCGTGCTCGCCCACGACTCCGCCCCGCTGGCGAAGCGGTTGGTCGAGCCGAGGAACGCCGCGGTCATCGTCGACGCGTTGCGTGACGTGTTCGGGGTCGAGTGGACGGTGCAGTGCGAGGTGGGCGGTGCTGCTGCCGCCCCCACGCCCTCCGCGGCACCCGCAGCGGCGCCGAAGGAGCGTCCGGCGCCGCCTCGGTTCTCGCGCCCGTCCCGGTCGACGCCGCCGCCCACGCAGTCGAACGGATCCCCGGACGGCCGCGACGGGTCGGACGACATCCCGCCGCCCCCCGAGGAGCCGGACTATCCGGATCCGGGGTACGACTCCTACGACGGCCCTCCGCCTCCGGAAAGTCCGGAGGAGCAGGAGGAGATGATGGAGCAGGCGAAGGAGCCGGTCGATCCCGCGACGCGTCGGGACCCCGACGAGGTGGCCCTCGAACTGCTCCAGACCGAGCTCGGCGCGACGCCGATCAAGGAGGTCTAGAGTCCGGCCTCGGCGGCGGCGATCGCGGCCTGCACGCGTGATTCCAGTCCGAGTTTGGCCAGTACGCGCGACACGTGGGTCTTCACCGTGGCCTCGCTGACCTGTAGCGACGTCGACAATTCGTGGTTGGACAGTCCCCGGCCCAGCAGGTGGAGCACGTCGCGTTCGCGGGGCGTGAGGTCGTCGTACCCGACCGGTGCTGTCGTCGTACGGGGACTGGCGACGAACCGTTCGATCACCGCCCGCGTGGCGCCGGGACCCAGCGCGCCGTCCCCGGCCGCGACGCTGCGCACGGCGCCGACCAACTCGTCGGCCGACGCCGTCTTGAGCAGGAACCCCGAGGCGCCGGCGTGCAGGGCGGCGAAGACGTAGTCGTCCACATCGAACGTGGTGAGTACCAGGACTCGACTCGCCGTCGTCTCGACGATGTGCCTGGTCGCCTCGATGCCGTCCATCCCTGGCATCCGAATGTCCATGAGCACCACGTCGGGGCGATGCGTCCGCACCACCGTGACGGCCGACGCGCCGTTCTCGGCTTCGGCGACCACGTCGATGTCGTCGTGCCCGCCCAGCAGCATGCGGAGGCCGGCGCGGATCGCGGCGTGGTCGTCCGCCAGCACCACCGTGATCACGAGGCCGACCCCACCGGGAGGCGCGCTCGGACAACCCAGTCCGGGCCGCACGGACCGGCGGTGCAGTCGCCGCCGAGCAGTTGCGCGCGGTGCCTCATGTTCGCGAGCCCGCGGCCGACCCGCCGGGTCTCGCCGACGTCCGCCCCGACGTCGTTGCGGACGACCAGGTGCAGCTCGGTGCCCGTGCGGTCCGCGGTGACGTCGATGGGCCGACGGGCCGCGTGCTTCATCGCGTTGACCACGGCTTCGTGGGCGATCCGGTACGCCGCGTGGTCGACGACGGTGGGCAGATCGCCGACGTCGAGGGCGACCGAGACGTCGGTGCCGGTCGCACGGGCGGCGTCGACGACGACGTGCAGGTCCGCCAACCGGGGCGGGGCGACGGCGGGGTCGGCGGCGTCGGCGTGGAGGACGTCGATCATGGCGCGCATCTCGGTCAGCGCGGCGGTGCTGCCGGTGCGGATCGCGATCAGTGATTCCCGTACGGCCGGGTCGAGGTCGCGGGACAGCGCCGCCGTGGAGTGGATGGCGATCGACGACAGATGTCCGGCGATGACGTCGTGCAGGTCGCGGGCCATGGCGTTGCGCTCCTCGGCGACGGCGGCCTCGCGGTCACGCTCCGCCAGGATGCGGTGGGCCCGCACCCGTTCGCGTTCGATACCGGTCAGTTCCACCTGCCGCCTGATGGCCAGGCCCCACCAGAGGGAAGTCCCGAAGAACAGGGCGCTCACCACGAGCGCGCCCGCGGCGGGTCGGATGTCGTGCTCCACCGCCAGCACGACGCCCGCCAGGACGACGACGCCGATGCCGGTCGCATAGCCGGCTGCTCGACCCACTCGCGGCGACCCGTGTCGGACGGCGGCGTAGAGCAGGTCGGCGAGGACGATCCACACGGGAACCGACGGGCCGAGGACGAGATCGACGGCGAAGAGCAGGGTTCCGAGGGCGAGGGCCGTTCCCGGTCGGGTGCGACGCGCGCACCCGACGAGGCAGAGGGCGGCGAGCAGCGAGAGGCGAACGCCCAGCGGAACGTCGGCGCGGCCGGTGCCGAGGGAGAACAGCCCCGAGAGGTACAGGACCGCCCCGACCGCGAAGAGGCCGCCGGCGATGGCGACGTCGAGCGGGATCCGTCGGGGGCTCACCGGCCCATCACAGCACGTCCGCGACCGCAGGTCGTCACTCCTTCGGATGACCACGGAGTGACTCCGACGACCGATGCCGACGGAGGCTCGGCGCAGCAGTCTGACCGGCATGACGCAGTGGTGGAAGGTTCTCGGCTCGGCGGCGCTGATCGTGGTGGGTGTCTGCCTGTGGGTGTTCGCTCGGGACACGGAGTTCCTGTGGTTCCGCGGCGGGCCGCTCGGGGTGGTGCTCGTCGCCGTGGGTGTGGTCGACCTGGTGGGCTCGCTGTGGTCCCGTGATCGGCGGCGCGTCGAATGACCGCGACCCTGCTGGCTGCGCTCGCCGGTCTGGCGCTCGTCGACAGCACGTCCCTCGGGACGCTCGTGGTGCCGTTGTGGTTCCTGCTGGCGCCGGGCCGACCGCGGGTCGGACGCCTCGCCGGGTATCTGGCCGTGCTGGCGTCGTTCTACGCCGTGGTGGGCATGGCGTTGTGGTCGCTGGCCCGGCTCGGGGTGACCGTGGCGTCCGGGTGGGTCGATCACCCGGCCGTCCGCGGGGCGCAGCTGGTGCTGGGTCTCGCCCTGTTCGCCTGGAGCTTCCGGTTCGACTCGCGACGCGGGTCGAACGACGTGGCGCGGTGGCGCGAGCGGGTGACGACGTCGGGGGCCGGCGTCGTCGGGCTCGCGCTGGTGGCCGGTCTGTCCGAGCTGGCGACGATGCTGCCGTATCTCGGCGCGATCGGGCTGCTGGTGTCCGCGGGGGTCTCGGCGCCGACGGCGGCGGTGACCCTGGTGGCGTACTGCCTGGTCATGATCGCGCCGGCCGCGGCGATCACGGGTGCGCGGCTGGCCGTCGGGCAGCGGTTGGACGGCCCGCTCACCCGGATCGATCGCGTCCTCTCGGCACGGGCCGACACCGTGGTCGGCTGGGTCGTCGGGATCGTCGGGTTCGTTCTCGCGGCGTCGGCGGCGAACGCACTGTTCTTCTCCTGACCGCGCGGTCACATCTCGTGCTCGTTTCGGACCTGTCGAGCGCGCGCCCGCGCGCCTAGTGTGACCATCGTCGAGGTCTGTACCTCGTGGGCGCCGACGCGCTGCGTCGACGCGCCCGATCCACTTCTCGGAAGGAACTGCGCGCAGTGACCACAGAGGCATACATCTACGAGGCGATCCGGACACCGCGAGGGAAGGGCAAGGGCGGCGCGCTGCACTCCGTCAAGCCGATCTCGCTGGTCACCGGCCTGATCGACGAGCTTCGTCGTCGATTTCCCGACATGGACGAGGACCGCATCTCCGATCTGATCCTCGGTGTCGTCTCCCCGGTGGGGGACCAGGGCGCGGACATCGCCCGCACGGCCGTGCTGGCCGCGAAGATGCCCGACACCGTCGGCGGCTTCCAGCTCAACCGCTTCTGCGCCTCCGGCCTCGAGGCCGTGAACCTGGCCGCGCAGAAGGTGCGTTCGGGCTGGGACGAGCTGGTGATCGCGGGCGGCGTCGAGTCGATGTCCCGCGTGCCGATGGGCTCCGACGGCGGCGCGTGGGCGATGGACCCGCAGACCGCGTACGACACGTACTTCGTGCCCCAGGGCATCGGCGCCGACCTCATCGCGACCATCGAGGGATTCACGCGTGACGACGTCGACGCGTACGCCGTGCAGTCGCAGGAACGCGCTGCGGCGGCGTGGTCGGGTGGCTTTTTCACCAAGTCGGTCGTCCCGGTGACGGACCAGAACGGCCTGGTGATTCTCGACAACGACGAGCACATGCGCCCCGGCACGACGCCGGAGTCGCTCGGCAAGCTCAAGCCGGCCTTCGAGGGCGTCGCCGCGATGGGCGGTTTCGACGACGTGGCGCTCCAGAAGTACCACTGGGTCGAGAAGATCCATCACGTGCACACCGGCGGCAACTCGTCGGGCATCGTCGACGGCGCCGCTCTGGTGGTCGTCGGCAGCGAGGACGCCGGCAAGTCGATGGGGATGACGCCGCGCGCCCGCGTGGTCGCGACGGCCACGTCGGGTGCCGACACCACCATCATGCTGACCGGGCCGACGCCCGCGTCGAAGAAGGTGCTGGCCGCGGCCGGGCTGACGGTCGACGACATCGACCTGTTCGAGCTGAACGAGGCCTTCGCCTCCGTGGTGCTGCGTTACCAGAAGGATCTGAAGATCCCCGGCGAGAAGCTGAACGTCAACGGTGGCGCCATCGCGATGGGCCATCCCCTCGGTGCCACCGGCGCCATGATCACCGGCACCGTGCTCGACGAGCTCGAGCGTCGGAACGGCCGCTACGCACTGATCACCCTGTGCATCGGCGGCGGCATGGGCGTGGCCACCATCATCGAGCGAGTTTGAGGAACCGACAACACATGAGCGAGAACATGATCGAGTGGGATCAGGACGCCGACGGCATCGTCACGCTGACGATGAACGATCCCGGCCAGAGCGCCAACACGATGAACGAGACCTACAAGAACTCGATGGGCGCCACCGTGGACCGCCTCGAGGCCGAGAAGGACTCCATCACCGGTGTCGTCGTCACCTCGGCGAAGAAGACCTTCTTCGCCGGCGGCGACCTCAAGAACATGATCAAGGCGACCAAGGACGACGCCGCGCAGGTGTTCGAGGAGGTGCAGCTGATCAAGGCGCAGCTGCGCCGCCTGGAGACCCTCGGCAAGCCCGTCGTCGCCGCCATCAACGGCGCTGCGCTCGGCGGCGGCCTCGAGATCGCGCTGGCCACGCACCACCGCATCGCGGCGGACGTGCCCGGCGTGCAGCTCGGTCTGCCCGAGGTATCTCTCGGCCTGCTCCCCGGCGGCGGCGGCGTCACCCGCATCACGCGCATGATGGGCATTCAGAACGGCTTCATGTCGGTCCTCTCGCAGGGCACCCGGTTCCGCGTCGCCAAGGCGAAGGAACTCGGTCTGGTCGACGAGGTCGTCGGCAGTGTCGAGGAACTGGTCCCGGCCGCCAAGGCGTGGATCAAGGCCAACCCCGAGGGCGGCGTCGCACCGTGGGACGTCAAGGGCTACAAGATCCCCGGCGGTACGCCGTCGAATCCCAAGCTGGCCCAGATCCTTCCGGCCTTCCCGTCCAACCTGCGCAAGCAGATCAAGGGCGCCAACATGCCGGCTCCGCTCGCCATTCTGGCTGCGGCCGTGGAGGGTTCGCAGGTCGACTTCGACAACGCGTCCACCATCGAGTCGCGCTACTTCACCTCGCTGGTCACCGGTCAGGTGTCGAAGAACATGATCCAGGCGTTCTTCTTCGACCTGCAGGCGATCAACGCCGGCAAGTCGCGTCCCGACGGCTACGAGAAGACGCAGTTCTCCAAGGTGGCCGTGCTCGGCGCCGGCATGATGGGCGCCGGCATCGCCTACGTGTGCGCCAAGGCCGGAATCGACGTGGTGCTCAAGGACGTCGAGCTCGCGTCCGCCGAGAAGGGCAAGGCGTACTCGGAGGCCATCGAGGCGAAGGCCCTCTCGCGCGGCAAGACCACGCAGGAGAAGTCGGACGCGCTGCTCGCCCGCATCCACCCCACCGCCGACGCGAAGGACGTCGAGGGCGCGGATCTGGTGATCGAGGCCGTCTTCGAGTCGCAGGACCTCAAGCACAAGGTCTTCCAGGAGATCGAGGACCTGGTGGCACCCGACGCGCTGCTCGGCTCCAACACCTCCACGCTCCCGATCACCGGTCTCGCCACCGGTGTGAAGCGGCAGGAGGACTTCATCGGCATCCACTTCTTCTCGCCCGTCGACAAGATGCCGCTGGTGGAGATCATCCGCGGTGAGAAGACCTCGGATGCGGCTCTGGCCAAGGCATTCGACCTCGTGCAGGCCATCAAGAAGACCCCGATCGTCGTCAACGACAGCCGCGGCTTCTTCACCTCGCGCGTGATCGGCACCTTCATCAACGAGGCCATCGCGATGCTCGGCGAGGGCGTCGAGCCGTCGTCGATCGAGCAGGCGGGCCTGCAGGCGGGCTACCCCGCGCCGCCGCTGCAGCTGTCGGACGAGCTGACGCTCACCCTCATGCAGAAGATCCGCAAGGAGACCTACGACGCGGTGGTCGCCGCCGGCGGCACGCCGCCGGAGGATCCTGCGGGCTCCGTGATCGACAAGATGGTCGACGAGTTCGAGCGTCCGTCGAAGGCGAAGGGTGCCGGCTTCTACGAGTACGTCGACGGCAAGCGCGCCGGTCTGTGGTCCGGGCTGCGTGACGCGTTCAAGTCCGGCACCGCCGAGATCCCGTTCGAGGATCTCAAGGAGCGCATGCTGTTCATCGAGGCCATCGAGACGCAGAAGTGCTTCGACGAGGGCGTGCTGAACACCACCGCCGACGCCAACATCGGTTCCATCTTCGGCATCGGCTTCCCGGCGTGGACCGGTGGTGTGCACCAGTACATCGTCGGCTACGAGGCCGCGGACGGCACCGTGGGCAAGGAGGCCTTCGTGGCCCGCGCGGAGGAGCTGGCCAAGCAGTACGGCGAGCGGTTCACCCCGCCCCAGTCCCTGCGCTGACGCACGAGAACGACGCGACCCCCGCACTCCCGGCAACGGGAGGGCGGGGGTCGCGTGCTGGTCGGGGTCGGTCGGTGGTCAGCCGATCACGGTGCGAGCGAAGTCCAGAGCCGCCGGCATCGAGGCCATCAGCGTGCCCACGTGGTCGGCGTCCGGGAACGTGACGAGCCGATGATCCGTGCCGGCCGCGGACATGCGCGCGGTCTGCACGAAGGTCAGCGGCGCCGGCACGGTCTGGTCGACCAGGCTCTGCGTGACCAGCAGGGGCCGGTCGTACCCCGCGATGGGGACGGCCTGCATCTCGCGCAGCGTCGCGTTCATCGCGGGGTCGTCGAGCGGGCGCGTGAGCAGATCGCGCAGCACCACCGGGTTGGCCTCTCGGAACGCTCGGAAGTCGTTGCCGCACAACGTGGTCGCGGCGTTCAGGTAATCCAGCCCGCGGGGCGTGAGGTAGCTCGGGACGTGCAGGTCCGGCCGCTGATCGTTCAATCCGGCCAGGATGTACATCACGTACCCGACGTATCCGCTCGGGGCGATCGGCGGGAAGACCGGTCCCGACGGAGGAAGCAGCGTGTCCAGCTGCGTCGGCCCGGCGATGGGAACGGCGCCGCGGTAGTCGAGTTCCGGCGCGCGCTCGGTCCCGACGGCGGCGGCGAAGTACGCGGCGTTGCCGCCCTGCGAGAGTCCGGTGGCGAGCCAGCGCGGGGACAGCTCGTCGCCGAGGAGCCGGTGTGCGGTGCGCACGATGTCGACGACGTTGGCCCCCGATGCGGGGCCGTCGAGGTACGCGTGCACACCCGGCGTGCCCAGGCCGGCGTAATCGGTGGCGGCGACGGCATAGCCGTTCCGCAGCCACTCGGTGATGGCCGGCCGTTCGTACTCCGTCCCGCCGGTCAGCGAGGGGGTGCAGGCGTCGGCGACGCCCGTGGTGCCGTGCGCGAACGAGACCACCGGCCATCCGCCGGCCGGCGTCTCGCCCTCGGGCACGTAGACCAGCCCGGTCGACTCCCCGGTTTGGCCCGCCGTGCGGAGCGTGCTGTAGCGCACCAGCGTGCCGGACGCCGCACCGTCGGGAAGCAGATCCTCCGCGAGCGGCGAGCTCGACAGCAGCGCCCCGGGCTCGGAGGCCGGTGCGGCCGACGCAGCCGGCCCGGTGAGAACGGTGGGCACGAGGCCCGCGACAACGCAGGTGACGACGGCGGCGGCGCGGCGGAAGGAGAGGGTCACTCAGCCATTCCACCACGGACGCAGCGGCAGGCGAGAGCGATTGCCGTCGGGCTTGACCGCGAGAACCTGGTGGAGTTGAACGACGTTGCGCTCGAAGCCGAGTCGCGATCCGGCCATGTAGAGACCCCAGACGCGGGCGGTACCTTCGCCGACCTCGGCAACGCACGCGTCCCAGTTGTCCACGAGGTTGCGGCACCAGTCGCGCAACGTGAGGGCGTAGTGCTCGCGGAGGTTCTCCTCGTGCCGCACCTCGAGGCCGATGTCCTGCATCTCGGTGATGATGCGGCCGGATCCGGTGAGTTCGCCGTCGGGGAAGACGTACCGATCGATGAACCCGCCCGCGCGGGCGGCGGACCGGTTGTCCGGTCGGGTGATGCAGTGGTTGAGAACCAGCCCGCCGGGCCGCAGCTTGCTCGCGATGAAGCCGAAGTACGCCGGGTAGTTCGCGACGCCGATGTGTTCGGTGAGCCCGATGGAGGACACGGCGTCGAAGCCGGTCTCGGCGATGTCGCGGTAGTCGCTGTGGCGCACCTCGGCGAGGTGGCCGAGGCCCTCTGCCTCGATGGCCCGCTGGGCCCACTCCGCCTGCTCCGCCGACAGGGTCGCGCCGATGACGCGGACGCCGCGGCGGGCGGCGTAGCGCACCATCGAGCCCCATCCGCAGCCGATGTCGAGCAGCCGGTCGCCTTCCTTCAACCGCAACTTCTCGAAGACCAGGCGGTACTTGTTCTCCTGGGCCTCCTCGAGTGTCGCGTCCTCCGTCGGGTACGCCGCACACGTGTAGGTCATGGACTCGCCGAGCACGTACTCGTAGAACGTGTTCGAGACGTCGTAGTGGTGGTGGATGCTGTCCGCGTCGCGAGTCTTGCTGTGCCGCAGTCCTTCGGCGATCCGCCGCCACCGCGGCAGCGACTCCTGCGGCGGCGGGGCGATGGGACGCAACAGTTCCCAGCCGAGCGAGCGGGTGATCGCCGCCAACGTCCGCGCCGAGGGGCGCTTGAAGTGGAGGTCGTCGCCGAGCATGCGCAGCACGTCGTACGGGTCGCCCGGGTGGGCGCCGACGATCTCGAGGTCACCGGAGACGTACGCACGCGCCATCCCGAGATCGCCGGGAGCCGTGGCGATGTACGTCGTTCCGCGGGGCGTGAGCAGGTTCAGTCCGTAGGCCGAGTCGGGGTCGCCCGCCACGGAGCCGTCGTACGCGCTGAAGCGCACCGGAATGTCGCCCTCGGTGAACTGCTCGAGGATCTCCGCGATCGTCAGCTTGGGGGAGCCGACCTGATAGTCCTTGTAGTTCTCTCGGAACAGGGTCATCGACGTTGCACCGCCTTCGAGTACAGATCCAACAGACGTGAATCGGGGTCGTAGATCTTCTTGACGCGGGAGTACTGGTTCCCGCCGTAGAGCGCGTCGAACTCGTCCCGGTCGTAGAACGAGTCCGAGTAGAGGGACTTGTGGCCGTCGAGCTCGGACACGCGGCGCTCGATGCGGCGGTTGGCGGCGCCCTCGGGAGCGCCCTCCTCGACGGGCACCGAGGACCAGAACCCGACGTTGACGTACGTGTGGCCGGCGCGCAGCGGATACAGCGGCCACTCCCGCGTGCCACTGCGAAGGCGCAGCGGGCAGAGCCACAGCGGTTCGATCGGGATTTCGTCCAGGAACCACCGCAGGAACGCGGCGGTGTTCTCGATCGGGACCTCGATGTCCTGCACCACGCGTTCGCGGATCGGGTTGCCCTTGCGGCGTTCGAGCCGGTCGGCGATGTCGTACTTCCGGTCGAGCGCGATCAGCTTCCAGTAGACGCTGCTCCGGAGGTAGCGGCGCGGCCAGAACCGTCGGATCCGCGGGTTCTGGGTGCCGAACGCTCGCGAGCACCAGAACCAGTCCGTGTCCCACCGCCAGAGGTAGTCGTGCACGGTGAGACGGTCGGTGCGGGGCGTGGTTGCGTCGTCGTGGTCGTCGTGCTGGATCGAGCGGTAGTAGATCTGCATGCCGGTGTAGTCGCTCACCGGCCCGGGCTCGTCGGTCTGCCGGCCGAGGGTCAGATACGCCTCGGAGTCGGTGAACACCACACCGTCGAGGTAGTCGACGCGCTCGCCGCGGTACTCACCGGCGTCGACGATCGCGTCCATCGCGTCCTGGACCGACTGCAGGTCGTGGAACCGGACGTGGCGCAGCGCGACGTAGGGCGGGACGGCCTCGAGTTCGATGCGCAGGCGGGTCGAGTAGCCGAGCGTGCCGTAAGAGTTGGGGAACGCGTGGAACAGGTCCGCGTGCTCGCCCTCGGGGCGCGCGGTGACCACCTCGCCCGCGCCGGTCAGCACGTCCACCTCCAGCAGGCTCTCGTGGGGGAGGCCGTTGCGGAACGACGTCGATTCGATGCCGAGGCCCGTGACCGCGCCGCCGAGGGTGATGGTCTTGAGCTGCGGCACCACCAGCGGCACCAGTCCGTAGCGCAGGGTCGCGTCCACCAGGGTCTCGTACGTGCACATCCCCTGCACGTCGGCGGTGCGCGCGACGGGATCGACCGAGATCACCTTGCCGAGACCGGACACGTCGAGTCCGGGAACGCGGGTGTCCTGGCGGGCCCGGAAGAGGTTGGAGGTCTTCTTGGCCAGCCGGACCGTCTGCTCGCGCGGGATGGCCCGATAGCTCGCGACCAGGCGTCGGACGCCCTCGGCGTGCGCGGCCGCGCCCACCTCGTGCGGGCCCGGAGTGTTGCCGGTCGGAGACTGAACGGTGCGATCCACGCGAGAACGCTATATCGCGATCGTTCGCAGGACTACGGATGGTGGGGGTCCGTCACGCAACCGTTGCCGGGTGGACGTCTCTCGGCAGCGTCGAGGGGACCGTGCGCACCGTGGAAGAATGGGACGAAAGACCCCCGACGCTCAGGAGGAATGCGTTCATGGCCAAGGTCAGCGCCAGCACGTCCCACACCGTCGCCGCGACCCCGGAGCAGGTGCTGGCGGCGCTGTCGGACTACCAGACCGTGCGCCCGCGGATCCTGCCCGAGCAGTACCGGGACTTCACCGTCGTCGAGGGCGGTCAGGGCGACGGCACCGTGGCCACCTGGACCCTGCAGGCCACGAAGAAGCGTGCGCGCGACGTCCGCGCCACCGTTCGCGTCGTCGGCGACACGATCACCGAGACGGACGCCAATTCCTCCATGGTCACCACGTACCGCGTGGCGCCGGCGGGTCAGGGCACCGAGGTCACCACCACCACCGAGTGGACCGGCGCCGGCGGCATCGGCGGGTTCTTCGAGAAGACGTTCGCCCCGCTCGGCCTGAAGAAGATCCAGGCGCAGGTCCTCAGGAACCTCTCCCGCCAGGTCGGGTGAGCGAGTCCGGCCCCGAGCGAACGCCCGACGGCCACTACGTGGTGATCGACGGGCGTCGCTGGCGGGCGACCGATCCGGCCATCCCGGAGGACCGGCAGGCCGAACTGCGGTCGATTCTCATGGCGTGGCGACGCGACGTGCGGCGCACCGGCGGCGCGCCGGAGTCGCGCGCCGGTGTGCAGGCGGCCAAGGTCGCGCTCGGCGAGCGCGGCACCCCGTGGTGGGAGCAGAGCGACGACGAACGCCGACGACGCTGGGAGGCCCGGGTCCCGCGGCCGGGCGATGTCGGTACGGACGACTAGGCTGGACGCACGCTTTCCCCCTCCGAGAGGACACCGACGGTGCAACCCGGCGATCAGCCCGACATGTCCCAGCTGCTCCAGCAGGCGCAGCAGATGCAGCAGCAACTGATGGCCGCGCAGGCCGAGATCGCCGCGACGGAGGTCACCGGCAGCGCGGGGAACGGGCTCGTCGTCGCCACCGTCACCGGGAGCGGCGAGGTCACGGGCATCACCATCGACCCCAAGGTGGTCGATCCCGAGGACGTCGAGACGCTGCAGGATCTCATCGTCGGCGCCCTCGCCGACGCCTCGCGCGCGGCCGGCGAGGTGGCCTCGCAGAAGCTCGGGCCGCTGGCCGGGCTGGGCGGTGGCGGCATGCCGGGTCTGCCCGGCTTCTAGGTCGCTCGGGGTGTACGAGGGACCGGTTCAGGACCTGATCGACGAGTTGGGCAAGCTGCCCGGGGTCGGTCCGAAGAGCGCGCAGCGCATCGCCTTTCACCTTCTCGGAGTCGAGGCGCCGGACATAGACCGGTTGCAGAACGCGCTCGCCCGCATTCGTGACGGGGTGCAGTTCTGCACCATCTGCGGGACCGTCTCGGACAAGGAGCAGTGCCGCATCTGCGCCGATCCGCGGCGTGACCGCTCGATCATCTGCGTGGTCGAGGAGCCGAAAGACGTGCAGGCCGTGGAGCGCACCCGCGAGTTCAAGGGGCGCTACCACGTGCTCGGGGGCGCGCTGGATCCGCTCAGCGGCATCGGCCCGGACCAACTGCGGGTGCGAGAGTTGTTGACGCGCATCGGCACTCAGGATGACGGGGTCGACGTCACCGAGGTGATCATCGCAACCGATCCCAACACCGAGGGCGAGGCGACCGCGACGTACCTCCTGCGCATGCTGCGCGACTTCCCCGGCCTGTCGGTGACCCGGCTCGCGTCGGGACTGCCGATGGGCGGCGATCTCGAGTTCGCCGACGAGCTCACGCTCGGACGCGCGGTGGCCGGCCGCCGCGTGATGGGGTAGCCCCCTACCGCCGCAACCGGTACAGCCGTTCCGGGCGCCCCACACTGCCGTAGTCCAGCGAGACGAGCACCTTGTCGACGTCCGACAGGTACTCGAGGTACCGACGCGCACTGGACCGGGACATGCCGGTGCGGTCGGCCATCGCGCTGGCCGACACCGCTCGCCCCGGGTCCTCGGTCTCCACCTCGCGCAGCTGCTGCTCGACGGTGGCGAGCGTCTCCGCGCTCAGCCCTTTCGGCAGTCGGGACGGCGAGCCGCGCAGGCCGAACGCCTTGTCGACGGCGTCCTGCTCCGCTTCTTGCGCGGCCGCCAACGCCTCACGGGTGTGCCGATAGTGGTCCAGTCGCTCCTGCAGCGCAGCGAACTTGAACGGCTTGATCAGATAGTGCACCGCACCCGAGCGCAGGGCCCGCTGCACCGAGTCGGCCTCGCGCTCGCTGGTGATCACCAGCACGTCCAGGTCCGGGATGATCTCGCGGAACGGGGCGATCAGATCGAGGCCCGTCACCCCGGGCAGGTGCACGTCGAGCAGCACCAGGTCGGGCCGGGCGGACTCCACCTTCTCCAACGCCTCCTGCGCCGTGTGGGCGACGCCGCAGACCTCGAACCCGGGCACCTTGCCCACGAAACCGGTGTGGACACGGGCGACCATGAAGTCGTCGTCGACCACCAGGACCTTCAGCACGTCATCGTTCCTTCCCCGCGCTCGCCGCCTCGTGCGCCCTGGACGGGACGTCGAGGGTCGCGACGAACACCGTCCAGCGACCATTCTCCGCCGCCTCGGTCGTGCCCACGGTCCGCACCCGGACCTCGCCGCTCCCGCGGCGGCAGACCACCCGCACCAGCGCGAGGCCGAAACCGTGCCCGTCCGTCGACGTCCCCTTCGTGCTCCACCCCTGCTCGAAGACGCGGTCGACGTCGGCGTCGGCGATGCCGGGACCGTTGTCGGCCACCGTCACCGTGACGCGGTCGTCGTCGTCCTGCGTGATGGTCACCCGCACGGTGGCATCCGGCGTTCCGTGCTCGAGGAGGGCGTCGACGGCGTTGTCGACGAGATTGCCCACCACCGTGCACAGGTCTCGCGAGGCGTCGTCGTCGGCGCGCCGCAGGGACGAATCCGGGGTGAGTTCGACGGTCACCGACCGGGCGGCCGCCGCGCCGATCTTGGCGATGAGCAGCGCCGCGACCCCCAGGTCGGCGACGCGGTCGGTCACGGCCGAGGTGAGCCTTTCGCGGTGCTCGGTGATGCCGTCGACGTACCGCTCCACCTCGTCGTACTCGCCGAGCTGCACCAGTCCGGAGATGGTGTGGAGTTGGTTGTCGAACTCGTGGATGTGCTCGCGCAGCGCGGTCGAACTGGTGCGGCTGATGTCGAGCTTGCTCTCGATCTCGCTGAGTTCCGTCCGGTCGCGGAACGTCGTCACGGTGGCGACGATGCGTCCCGACTCCTCGATGGGGACCGTGTTGAAGACCAGGATGCGGTCGCCGGTCAACACCAGCTGATCGCCGTCGTCGCTCGGGTGGCGGAGCACGCGCTCGATGCGGTCGTCGAGGCCCAGGTCGTCGACCTGCTTGCCCACGCTGTCGGCCCCGAGTCCCAGCATGTCGTGGGCGCTGCGACTCAGCAGGAGCACCGTGCCCTTCGGGTCGAGCGCGACGACGGCTTCCTTCAGACCCTCGAGCATCGCCTGGCGTTGGCGGACCAGGTCCACGATCTCGCCCGCCTCGAGGCCCATCGTCTGCCGTTTGACCCGCCGGGCCAGCAGGATCGAGCCGACCGCTCCCAGCAGCGTCGCCACGGCGAGGTAGATCACCAGGTCCGGCGTCGACTGCGCGAGCCTCGACCACACCGACGGGTACTCGCGACCCACGATCGCAACGCCGACGATGCCCCCGTCGGGACCGAGCACGGGAACTTGTGACTGCACCGACTTCCCCGGTTCGAGCGCCGTGTTCTCGCTCGTCTCGGCGAGTCCCGTCCAACTGCGTCCGACGCGTGCGCCCGCGCCTTCGTCGGCCGAGGTCTCCCCGATGCGCGTGGGGTCGGTCGCAGCGACGATCCGGCCATCGGTGTCCGTCAGCTGTGCGTAGTCGAGGCCGGACACCGCGCGCACCGAGTCCAGCGCGCCCTGCAGACCCGAGCGGATGCGCGGTTGAGCGCTCGGCAGCAACTGCCGGACCGTGGGGTTGGCGGCCAGGTTCTCCGCCGCCGACTGCACCCGTAGACCCTGCTCACGCTGGAACGTCGCCGACGACTGCGCCAGCGACAGCGCACCCACCACCACGAGCACCGCCACCACGATCAGGAGTTGGAGCGCGAGGAGTTGCGCCGACAGGGTCCGTCTGACCCGCAGCCGTCGACTCACGACCTGCACGGTACCGCCGACGCGTCGCCCGGACGTTCCGATCGGAAGGGCCGAAAGGAGCGGACGCAGCGCGCAGAATGAACACAACGCGAACTGTGCACCAAAGGGTGACCACAGTCACAAGCTGCGCCAGAGTGAGACTCGTGACCGACATCCGACGTGTTCGCCGCGGCATCCTCGTGATGCTCACGGCGCTGACCCTCGCGCTGTCCGCGTGCGGTGGGTCGGTCACGTCGATGGTGACCGGTGCGCCCCAACCCGGGCTGCGCATCATCGCCCCGTCGGTCGCCGGAGGCGGTTACGACCTGACCGCCCGCAGCGTGTCCCGGGCCTGGGCGGCACAGGGCGTCGCGGTCGACGACGTCCTGGTGCTGCCCGGCTCGGGCGGTGTGGTCGGTCTCGGCCGGCTCGCCGCGGAACGCGGCAACGAACACCTGCTGCTCATGATGGGCCTCGGCCTCGTGGGCGCGTTGGCGACCATCCCGTCCGAGTACACGCTGGACGACGTGACGCCGATCGCCCGCCTGGTCACCGAGCCCGAGGTGGTGTTGGTGCCGGCGGCGTCGCCGCTGCGCACTCTCGACGATCTGGTGGCCCGCTGGCGGGCCGGCGACGACCTCCGCTTCGGCGGCGGATCCGCCACCGGTGGGCCCGACGGGTTGTTCCGGACGCGTCTGGCGCGCGCGGTCGGCGTCGATCCCGACGCCACCGGCTACCGGGTGTTCGACGGCGGCGGTGAACTTCTCCCCGCGCTGCTGACCGGCGAGGTGGACGTGGCCACCACGGGCGTCAGCGAATACCTGGACCAGCTCGCGTCGGGCACCGTTCGTGCACTGGCCGTCAGCTCGGACGACGCCGTCGCAGGGGTCGACGCACCCACCCTGCGCGAGGAGGGCGTCGACCTGGTCTTCGACAACTGGCGGGGTCTGATGGCGCCGCCGGGCCTACCGCCGGACCGGGTTCGGACCCTGATCCGGCAGGTCGGCGAGCTGGTCGCCTCGGACGACTGGGCCCGCCTCACCGAACGGAACGGATGGCAGAACGCCCTCCTGACCGGTGACGATTTCCGCGCCTTCCTGCGCGATCAGGCGGACATGGTCGCCGCCACGCTCGATCCCGCCGCCTGAGCGCGGCCCACCCGTTCCACCCCTGCCCTGCTGCGTCCTGCTGCCCTGCCCGACCCCGAACGAGGAGTGACCCCATGTTGGTGATTCTCGGCTTCCTGATGGTGGCCGCCTTCATGTTCCTGATCCTGACCAAACGCGCGACCCCCGTGGTCGCGCTGATCCTGGTGCCCGTCATCTTCGGCCTGTTCGCCGGCGCGGGGCTCGGGATCGGCGACATGATCACCGACGGCATCAAGTCGTTGGCCCCCACCGCCGCCCTGCTGTTCTTCGCGATCATCTTCTTCGGCATCATGATCGACGTCGGCCTGTTCGATCCGCTGGTGCGCGGCATTCTGCGACTGGTGCGCAACGATCCCATGAGGCTCGTCGTCGGCACCGCCGTGCTGGCCATGGTGGTCTCGCTGGACGGCGACGGATCGACGACCTTCATCATCGTCACGTCCGCGCTGTTGCCGCTCTACCTGAAACTCGGTGTCTCCCCGGTCATCCTGACCGTCGTGGCCGGTCTGGCCAACGGCACCATGAACATCATCCCGTGGGGTGGCCCGACGGTGCGGGCGGCGTCCGCGCTCGGCATCTCGCCGTCCGAGGTCTTCGTTCCGATGGTGCCCTCGCTCGTCGCCGGCCTGGTGATCGTCCTGCTCTTCTCGGTCCACCTCGGTCTCATGGAGCGGCGTCGTCTCGGCTCGCTCGTCTTCGACCAGGAGATGGTGTCCGTCGGCGGTGCCGGCAGCGACACGGCTCGCCCCGCGCGCCGGACCGGTGGCGGTGCGGGTGGCGACGCCGACGGCGGAGCCGGCCAGTTCATCGACGGACTCGACCCGCAGCGTGACACCCTGCGCCCGAAGCTGTTGTGGTTCAACGCGGCTCTGACCGTCGCTCTGCTCGTCGTCCTCGTCATGGACATCCTGCCCATCCCGGTGCTGTTCATGATCGCGGCGTCGATCGCGCTGACCGTCAACTTCCCCAAGGTCAAGGAGCAGGGCGAGGCCATCGCTCGGCACTCCGCCTCGATCGTCTCCGTCGTCGCCATGGTGCTCGCCGCGGCCGTCCTGACCGGCGTGTTCTCGGGCACCGGCATGGTCGAGGCCATGGCCGAGTGGCTGCTCGGCGTGATCCCGAGCTCGATGGGGCCGTTCCTCGCCGTCATCACCGGCGTGCTGTCGATCCCGCTGACGTTCTTCATGACCAACGACGCCTTCTACTTCGGCATCCTCCCGGTGCTCACCGAGACCGCCGCCCAGTACGGCATCGAGCCCGTCGAGATGGCGCGGGCCTCCATCACCGGTCAGCCCGTCCACCTGCAGAGCCCGCTGGTCCCGGCCATCCTGCTGCTGGTCACCCTCGCCGGTGTCTCGCTGGCCGACCACCACAAGAAGGTGCTCTGGCGCGCGACCGTCGTCTCGCTGGCGATGCTGGCCGTCGGTGTGCTCCTCGGCCAGATCCCCATGGGCTGATCCCGACCGTCGAGAGGAGACCACGTCATGAGTGTCGCCGTCGTCCACAACACCGCCGCAGAAGGGCGTCGCGCGCTGGCCTCGGGCCTCACCCAGGCTCGCGTGCTCGGCACCGATCTGGTTGTTCTGCATGCCTTCTCGGGATCGCCGGACCCGGCGTCCGAGGCCAAGGAATCGGCTGCGGTCAGGGATGCCGTGCTCGCCGGCCTGGACGAGATCGGGGAACCCGACGCGGCCTGGACGCTGCTGGCGGGCCAGCCGGATCCCGACGCCGTCAGCACCCTCCTGGGACTGGTCGAGGACGCGAAAGCCGAACTGCTGGTGGTGGGTTCGCGTCACCGCTCCGCCGTCGGAAAGTTCCTCATGGGTCAGTCGGTGCAGCGACTGCTGCTCGAGACCTCGATTCCGGTGCTGCTGGTCAAGTGACCCGAGCTCGTACCGTCGCCGTGAGCGCCGCCCGCTGGGTGGCGCTCACGGCCGTGTCCGTGGCCGGCTGGGTCGCGCTGGACGCCGCCGGTCTGACGGCGCCGTCGCTCTTCGCGGCCCTGGTGGTCGCGGTGATCTTCGCGCTCACCGGGCTGGGGCCCGCGCGGGTGCCGCGTCTCGGATCGATGGCGGCGCAGGGTGCCCTCGCGGTGACGATCGGGCTCATGATCGATCCGGACACGTTGAGGTCGTTGGGCGACAACGCGATTCCCGCAGTGCTCGTCGGCGTCGCGACGTTGGTGGTCAGCGCGGGTGCCGGCGCCCTTCTCGCACTGAACCGCGAGGTGACCGCCGCAACGGGGATGCTGTCGCTCATCGCGGGCGGCGCCACCGGACTCGTCGCCGCGGCGCGGGAACTCGGCGGGGACGAGCGGGTCGTCGCCGTGGTGCAGTACCTGCGCGTCGCGCTCGTGGTGGTCACCATGCCACTGGTGGTGACCTTCGCGTTCCACGCCGACACCCACGCGGTGGTGGCGCCGGACACGGGCGGCCGGTCGTACCCGTGGTGGGCAGCCCTCGGCTTCGTCGTCGCCGCGGTCGTGGTGGGCATCGTCGCCGGTCGGCTGCTGCGCCTCCCCGCACCGGCCACCCTCGGTCCGCTGCTCGTGTCCGGGGCGTGCGCCCTGTCCGGCCGGCCCGGCGAGCTCGACGTTCCGGCGGCGGTGCTGCCGGTGGCGTTCCTGATCATCGGATGGCAGGCGGGGCTCGCCTTCACCCTGCAGAGTCTGCGGTCGATCGGCCGCCTGTTCCCCTACGCCGTGGCCCTCGTCGTCGGCGTGGGTGTGGTCTGCGCGCTGTTCGGGTGGCTGCTCGCGGAGCTGACCGGGACTTCGATGCTCACCGGCTACCTCGCCACCACCCCCGGCGGCCTGGCCGCAGTGCTCGCGGTCTCCGCCTCGACGGGGTCCGACGTCACCTTCGTCGCCTGCGTGCAGCTGATCCGGCTGGTGCTCATGCTGATCGCCGCGCCCGTGATCGCCACGCTTCTCACCCGGCGGGCCTTACGGCGTCAGGAGGCCGTCGGGGTCTGAGCGCCGGGCCCGATCGTCCACAGGTCGGTCGGATCGCCGGGATCCCGTCGTCTCACGCGAGTTGTGGGCACCGGCGCCCGGCGCGCGAGTTTCGGCACATTCTCGGGGAAAGTTCTGCGAATCCGCGGGTTCGGGGCGGATCGGGTGGCGAAACTCGCGCCGGAACCGGGCGTGATCGTCCACAACTCGGTCGGATCGCCGGGATCCCGTCGGAGCGGGCGAGTTGTGGGCACCGGCGCCCGCGGACGTCAGCGGCGCAGACGCTCCGTGCGCAGCTGCTCGACGTCGGGCAGGTGCAGCGGCTCCAGCGTCCGCCCCAGCGCCGTCTCCAGGAGGTGATCCGCCAACTCGGGGTTCCGCGCGAGGGCCGGCCCGTGCATGTAGGTGCCGATGACGGAGCCCTGCACCACACCCTCGGTCCCGTCGCCGACACCGTTGCCCACCCCACGCTCGACGCGAGCGAACGGGACGGCGTCGGACCCGAGAGTGGTTCCGCCGCGGTGGTTCTCGAAGCCCGTGAGGGTCTGAGTCAGTGCCGAGGTCGCGGGCCGGGTGACCACCTCGCCGATGGCGCGTTCGGTCCGCGGCGCGGTGGTGAGGTCGAGCATGCCGACCCCGTCGACGCGCTCCCCGGAACTGGTCTCGTACCAGTGGCCGAGCACCTGGATGGCGGCGCAGATCGCGAGTACGGGCGCCCCTCGTTCGGCGGCACGTTGCAATCCGGGGTACCGCGTCAGGTGTCGGGTCGCGAGTCGTTGCGCCGAGTCCTCGGCGCCGCCGAGGACGTAGACGTCGAGGGAGTCCGGGACCGGATCGTTCAGTGTGATGGAGACGATCTCGGCGTCCTGTCCTCGCATCCGGAGTCGTTGACGCAGAACGAGGGCGTTGCCGCCGTCGCCGTAGGTGCCCATGACGTCGGGCAGGACCAGGCCGATGCGGACGGCGTCAGGCACCGGGAGCCTCCTTGGCGGTCTCGCGGGCCAGCGCTCGACCCAGGTCGCGGAACGCGGTGTAGTTCGCCAGCACCTCGACCCGGCCGGGAGGGCAGGACTCGATGGCGCGCAACGGATCAGCGACGACCTCGTGCTCGGCGGCGGCGTAGGTGAGGCGCACGCCGAGGTCGGTCGCCCGCTCGCCCGACGCGACGACGCGGGTGTTCTCGAAATGTTCGAATCGCACGTCCCACAGCCAGGACAGATCCTCGCCGTCGGGGACCTGACCGTTGACGGCGATGACCAGACCGTCGGCGTCGGGGTCGATCATCGACAGGGCTTCCTGCCACCCGGCGGGGTTCTTGGCCAACAACATTCGGACGGTGTGCGGGCCGTACTGCACCGTGCCGTAGCGTCCGGCGACCTCACCGACCGTGGACACCGCGGCGACGGCGTCCTCGGCACGCGCACCCATCGCGACGGCGGCTGCGACGGCCTGGGCCGCGTTACCGCGGTTGGCGCGGCCCGGCAGCGCGAGGGACATCGGCAGCACGAGACCGTCGGGGCCGTACAGGTTTTCGTCGTCGAGCCACCACGACGGCTCCGGCCGGGCGAACTCGCGGCCGTCCGCGAGGGGCGCCGTGCTGCGCCAGCGGGGTCCGTCCCACACGATGGGTTCGCCGGTGCGTGGGCAGCTGACGGAATCGCTCACCCAGCCTGCACCCGCGGCCACCCACACCACGTTCGGCGCGTCGAACGCCGCCGAGGTGACCAGGACGTCGTCGCAGTTGGCGACGACGATCGTCTCGGGATGACGGGCCAGGCCCGCTCGCAGTTTCCGCTCGATCATGTTGATCTCGCCGACGCGGTCCAACTGGTCGCGGCTGAGGTTGAGCAGCACGACGACCTCGGGGTTCACCGCGTCGGAGACGTGGGGGACGTGCAGCTCGTCCACCTCGAGCGCGGCCAGGGGGGCGGCGCGACGGGCCGTCAGCGCCGCGACGATGCCGGCGTCCATGTTGGCGCCGTCGGCCTGCGTGGCCACCTCGCCGAGGGTGCCGAGGGCGGCGGCCGTCATTCGGGTGGTCGTGGACTTGCCGTTGGTGCCGGTGATCACGGCGGTGCGGCGCCCGCGACCCAGGCGCGTCATCAGCGCGGGGTCGATCTTGAGTGCGACGAGGCCGCCGATCATCGACCCCTGACCGCGACCGGCCTTCCGGGAGGCCCAGGCGGTGGCCGAGGCGGCTCCCAGGGCGATCCGGCCCCGCAGGCCGATCGAGCCGCGGGGGGCGGCGGCGCGCCGGGACGAAGTGCTGTCGACCATGGTGATCGATTCTCCCACACCTCGACCGAGCCGCCCGGGCGGCGGACGGCCGAGGTGACGGGGGTGACGGACGCAGCCGGACCCCGGCTCGGAGTGCGACGCCACGCGGAGGAGCGTTCGCCGAAGGACGACACCGGTATTGCGCCCGACTCCGTCGACGGACCCGAATTCTAGAATCGGGGCCGCGAAGTCGTGATGACGAATCAGGGGGAGATCATGGCCGAGAAGCGGGCCGCGTCGTGGCGATGGAGCAAGACCGGTGAGACGCAACGTCGGCTGCTCGACGCTGCCCGGGACGTCTTCGCGGAATCCGGTTATCTCGACGCGAACATCGCGGACATCGTCGAGCGTGCCGGGTCGAGCACAGGCAGTCTCTACCACCATTTCGGAGGCAAGGCCGAGCTCTACACCGCACTGTGGGACCGGCACGATTCGGCGCATCTCGAGCAGGTCAGGGCGGCCGTGGCCGCCGCGCGACGCGCCGGTACGAGCGATCCCCTCGAGTTGTTCTGTGTGGGGGCCCGGGCGTTTCTCGACGGGAGTTGGCAGCGCCGCGACGTGGCCGCGGTCTTTCTGGACAACGACGGGCCACCCGGCTTCGAGCGTCGTCGGCGTGAGGACCGCCTCGAATGGATACGTCAGAACTCGGCGTTGCTCGGTCCGGCGGACACCAGCCGCAATCGCATCATGCTCGACGTCGTCACGGACGTGATCGTCGAGTCGTCGCGAGAAGTGGTGCTGCACTGCCGTACTCGCAAGCAGGCCACGGCGGTGGCCGACTTCATGTGCGAGCTGCTGCGCAAGCTCTCCGTGTGAAAGGCGGTCGAAGGGTTGGACCCGGGTTCGGTGTCGACCGGCGCGTCATTGCCGAGCGGGCACCGGACCGACCGCCGCCAGTTCCGGCCGTACCAGCTCGGCGCCGCGCCGGGTGGTCCCGAGACCCCATAGACAACCGCCGATGACGACGGCGGCGCCGACGAGGGAGAGCACCGACGGTGTCTCGTCCAGCACGATCCACGAGGCGGCGATGCCCACCACCGGCACCAGGAGCGAGAACGGCGCGACCACGCCGGCGGGGTTGCGGGCGATGAGCACGGTCCACAGCCCGGAGCCGACGATGGTGCCGAGAAAAACGATGTAGGCGAGTCCGACCAGGCCCCAGAGCTGTCCGGTGGTGACGGACACGGCGAGGGCGGACCAGCCGGCCGTCGGGCCCTCGACGGCGGCGGACAGCGCGAAGAGCGGCAGCGGCGGGACGACGGTCATCCACAGCATCAGCCGCATCGGTTCGGTGGACTTGGCCAGGCGGTTGCCGAGATTGCCGAAGGCCCAGCTCAGCCCGGCGAGGAGGGTGAGGAGGACGGGGATCAGGGTGGCGGTCTGCGCGCGGTCCCAGCCGATGAGGACCATGCCGCCGACGGCGACGCCGATGCCGAGCCACTGCCGCGGTCCGACGTGCTCCCGCAGCAGCAGCGCCCCGAGCACCACCGTGAAGGGGGCGGAGGACTGCAGGACCAGCGAGGCGAGTCCGGTGGGCATGCCCGCGTTCATGGCAGCGAACAGGAAGGCGAACTGCAGGAGCCCGAACCCGGTGCCGTACAGCAGAAGCCAGCGCTTCGGAACACGGGGCAGGCGGACGAACAGCACGACGGGAACGGCGATGACCGCGAACCGCAGCGCGGCGAAGAAGAACGGGGGGTACTGGTCGAGACCGGCGCGGATGGCCAGGAAGTTCAGGCCCCACAGGATGACGACGGTGAGGCCGAGGAGGCGGTCGCGGGTGGTCATGACCTTCATGGTGAGGCCCGGCGTGGCTGTAGCACCATCGAATTGTTCCGACCTGTCCATGTAGTTTCACTACATGGATGTCCGTCGTCTGCGGGTGCTGCGGGAGGTTGCCGATCGCGGCACGGTCGCCGCTGCCGCGGCGGCGCTGTCCACGACCCCGTCCGCGATCTCGCAGCAACTCAAGGTGCTGACCCGGGAGGCGGGCGTGGCGCTGCTCGAGCCCGACGGGCGTCGGCTCCGACTCACGGCGGCGGGTCGGGCCTTGCTGCCGCACGTCGACGAGGTGCTGTCCGCGCTCGACCGGGCCGTGGCGGAGATGGAGTCGTTCTCGGAAACGCCGCGCGGCACGGTGCGAGTGGCGTTGTTCCCGTCGGGTGCAGCCCTGCTCCTGCCCCGCGTGCTGCACCGGATGGCGACGTCGGGCGTCACCGTCGACGCCCGTGACGAGGACGTGCCGGCCTCTGCGGTGCCGCGGTTGCTGGCCGACTACGACGTCGTGCTCACCCATCGCGACGAGCGGGCCCCGACCATCGCCTCCGAGCGCGTGGCGGTGCGCACCGTGTTGCGCGAGCCCATCGATCTCGTGGTGCCCCCGGACCATCCGTTGGCCGGACGGGAGTCGGTGGAAGTGCGTGAGCTCGCGAACGAGCGCTGGATCAGCGTGCGCGGCGGCTTCCCGGTCGACGACGTGTTGCTCTCGGTGGCGGCGGTGACGGGCGTCGAGCCGCGAGTGGTCATGCGCATCAACGATTTCCGTCTCATCGAGGAGTTGGTCTCGGCCGGTCACGGCATCGCCCTCATGCCCCGGTACGCCTCGGCCCACCCGGCGGTGGCGCGGTGTCGTCTGGCCGGGGTCCGTGCGGCGCGGGTCTACGACGTCGCCACCCGACCCGGCGCGGAGCTGCGCCCGGCCGTGCGCGCGGTCCTGCGCGCGTTCGACGACGAGGTGTCCGCGCTGCTGGACGCCGTCACTCCACCCGGCGACGGCCCGTCTCGAGGTCCGGAACCACCGGAATCAGCCGATCGAGGCCGCTGAGTTCGAAGGGCCGCACCACTTCCTGGTGATCGGCGACCGCCACGAGAGGGGTGTGCGGGGGCACGTCGTTGCGCACGCGAATGAGCGCCGCGATGCCCGCGGAGGAGAGGAAGTCGACGTCGCGCAGGTCCAGGAGGACCGCCCGCACGGACGTGTCGACCGGCGCGAGGTGGATCGACGAGCTCAGGTCGAGGGTGCCGCGGACGGTGACGATCCGGAGATCCTGCTCGGTGTGTTCGGCGACGACGGCGCCGACGGGATTCGACATCGAGCCCGGGTCACGCTCGGCCAACACCCTCCCCTTCGACTCCGCTCGGCTCACCCACGTCCGCGCCGGTCTCGGATGGGGTCCGGGGCGCAGTTCGCCCACCGCGACCGCCCACAGGCCTGCAGCCTGTCACACCCGTGGGCGGTGCGGGGGCGAAATGTGGTCAGTTGCGTCGTGCGGCCCGATTGACCGCCGAGACCACGGCCCGCAGCGACGCGGTGGTGATGGACGTGGCGATGCCGACGCCCCACACCGTGTGCTCCTGGCCGCCCGGCAGGGTGACCGAGGCCTCCACGTACGCGGCGGCCTGCGCGTCGTCCCCGGCGGACATCGCGTGCTCGGAGTAGTCGAGCACGCGCACGTCGTACCCCGTGGAACCGAGCGCGTCGACGAACGCCGCCAACGGGCCGTTGCCGGCGCCGGTGATCTCCTGCTCGGTGCCGTCGATCTTCACGGTGGCGGTGATGGAGTCGGTGCCCCCGTCCACCTCGGACGCCGCCACGCGCTGACGGATGCGCTCGAGCGGGGTGATCGGAGTCAGGTACTCCTCGGCGAAGACGTCCCACATGGCCTTGGGCGAGACCTCGCCGCCCTCGCCGTCGGTGACGCGCTGGACGGCGGAGGAGAACTCGATCTGCAGCCGACGCGGCAGGGCCAGACCGTGATCGGATTTCATGATGTAGGCGACGCCGCCCTTGCCGGACTGCGAGTTCACCCGGATCACGGCCTCGTACGTGCGCCCGACGTCCTTCGGATCGATGGGCAGGTACGGCACCTGCCACAGGATGTCGTCGACGTCCTGATCCTGCTCGTCGGCGGCGACCTTCATCGCGTCGAGACCCTTGTTGACCGCGTCCTGGTGGCTGCCCGAGAACGCGGTGTAGACCAGATCGCCACCGTAGGGATGGCGCTCGTGGACGGGCAGCTGGTTGCAGTACTCGACCGTGCGGCGGATCTCGTCGATGTTGGAGAAGTCGATCTGCGGATCGACACCGCGGGTGAAGAGGTTCAGCCCCAGGGTGACCAGGCAGACGTTGCCGGTGCGCTCACCGTTGCCGAACAGGCAGCCCTCGATGCGGTCGGCGCCGGCGGCGTAGCCGAGTTCGGCTGCGGCGACGCCGGTTCCGCGATCGTTGTGGGGATGCAGGCTCAGCACGATCGAGTCCCGCCGGGCGAGGTTGCGATGCATCCACTCGATGGAGTCCGCATAGACGTTCGGCGTGGTCATCTCGACGGTGGCCGGCAGGTTCAGGATCATCGGCTTCTCCGGAGTGGGAGCAATGATCTCGGTGACGGCGTCGCACACCCGCTTGGCGTAGGACAGCTCGGTGCCGGTGTAGGACTCGGGGGAGTACTCGAACCGCCAGTCGGTGTCGGGGAACTTCAGCGACTCCTCGACAACCTTGCGGGCACCGTCCGTCGCGATCTTCTCGATCGCGTCGGCGTCCGCCCGGAAGACCACCCGCCGCTGCAGGATCGACGTCGAGTTGTAGAAGTGGACGATCACCTTGTTCGCGCCCTCGCAGGCGACGAACGTGCGCTCGATCAGCTCGGGCCGACACTGCGTGAGCACTTGGATGGTCACGTCGTCGGGAATGGCGCCGTCCTCGATGATCTCGCGGACGAAGTCGAAGTCGGTCTGGCTCGCGGACGGGAACCCGACCTCGATCTCCTTGTAGCCCATGCGCACCAGCAGTTCGAACATCCGCCGTTTGCGGGCCGGGCTCATGGGATCGATCAGCGCCTGATTGCCGTCCCGCAGGTCGACGGCACACCACTGGGGGGCGCGGTCGATGACCTTGTCGGGCCAGGTGCGGTCCGGGAGGGTGACGGTCTCGACCTCGTCGGCGAACGGCCGGTACCGGAACGTCGGCATGGACGAGGTCTTCTGGGTGTTCCAGGCGGGCTGGTCCGAGGGCGCGGGCTTCGTCGGGGTGGTGACGGTGCGCGAACCGGATACGAATGCGTCGGCGGGTGACATGGTGACTCTCCGTTGGCGAGATGAGGGGTCGACCGGCGCCGAAAAGACCCGCGACAGGGTGCCGGTCTGGTGGTCAGACCCCGTCGCGGCGACGAAGGAGGAGGGCGTACCCGGCGCCGAACATGGGCGTCACCTTACTCCGATGCGCCGCTCGGAACATCCCGGGGGTTCTCTCGTGGCAGTCGGGTGAGCCACGGTGCGGGATCGATCGTGCCCACGCCGCGAGTCCGGCACGCCGCCAGCAGTCCGTGCCCGACGGTGTCCACTCGGAGGTAGCGATTCCACTGCCTCGACGCCCACGCACGGTCGTCCCCGACGGCGTGTTCCGCGGCCAGCGCGGCCCCGGTCAGTTCGAACTGGACGTCCCGGCGCAGGGCCATCGACGACGGCGCGTCCACCGTGGCGCCGCGCAGGTGGACCAGCAGGGTCTCGCAGGCCGTGACGGTCCGGACGAGGCACCAGTCGAGGCACCGCCGGTGAGCCCGGGGCAGGACCACCCACAGCGCCGCCACCGCGCACGCGACGCCGATGGTGGTCTCGAGCAGCCGTTCCGCCGCCAGGGGCCACGCCTGCGCGCCGGGGTGCGAGGCGCCGCCGATCAGGAGGGCCAGCGGGGTGATGAAGACGACGGCGATGCCGTAGTTGCGGGCGATGACCAACTCGACGAGGAACTGCAGTCCCATGAGGATCAGCACCAGAACGAACCCCGACGGGTGCAGCGAGAAGATCGCCGCGAAGAACACCACGCCCAGCGCGGTCCCCGCGAGTCGGTGGGCCGCACGCACCAGGCCCCGTGGTCGATCCGGCCCCTGCTGGAGCACCAGCACCGCACCGACCACGGCCCAGTCGGGTCGGCCGAGCCCGGCGGCGACGGCCAGACCGCCTGCGACGAGCGAGGCGACGCCGACGCGCACCGCGGTGGTGGTCGCGTGCGAGTGCGGGTGGAGGGCCCGGCGAAGTCGGAAGGCGACCGACGGTCGAGCCATGGGGATGCCGTCGTGCACGGCGTCGGCGGCGTGGTCGGGGCTCGGGGGCAGGCCGGCGCCGGCCGTCGCGAACGTGTGGTGCACGGTCAGGAGGCGCGCGACCAGCGGATCGTCCGGTCGGCGGGCCGGAATCCGCGCGTCGTGCAGCGTCGCCCAGGCGGTGTCGACGGCTGTGGCCGCCCGATGTCGAGCGGAGACGACGCGATTGCCGGACGCATGCTCGTGACCGGCGGTGCCGTCCGAGCCGTCATCGTCCCGAGCGGTGTCGTCGAGAGCGGTGAGGAACGCCGCGACCGCACGCTCGGCGGCGGCGACGGCGTCACGCTCGGGGGCCCGGCGGGGGTCGGCGCGTCGTCTCCGGATCGGGTCTCGGACCGCCGGCGACATCGACACCATCGCGGCCCAGGCCGCGCCGATCGCGACGCAGCCGGCGTTGACGGCCCACGACACCCCCGCGAGCGGCACCACCGATCCGATGGCGCACGTCAACACGAAGAAGAACGGGCCGGGCGGACCCAGCCGCAGCGCATCGACCACGACCGCGCCGATCACCGCGGTCACCGCCAGCACCACGACGAGGATCGCGCCGCCCGTGACCGTGTGCGCGGGGGCGTACTGCCCGACCAGGCCGCCCACGGCCGCCGACGCCACGAGGGCCGCACCGGCGACGAGCACCACCGCCCACCGCGCCCGGAACGCGCGTCCCTCGCCGTAGACGACGGCGAATCCGCCCGCCGCCGTGAGCAGCGCCTCCGTCTGGTGACCGAGCGCGAGCAGGACCAACGCCGGAACGCCGAAGGCCAGAGCGGCCCGGACACCGGCAGGCCACCGTCGGCCGCGCGGGGGGACCTCGACGAACATCCGTCGCAATCCCTGCCGCGGCGGAAGGGCTGGGGAATCGGGTCGGGTCACGGATCGATGGTAGGAGCGAGCACGCGATTGCCCCGATCGGAGGCGTTCTCGGTAGGCTGACTCGCCGACCCGACCAGGAGCGAAGTCAGCACCGTACCGATCTCGTCGACAAGCAGGAGGTAGTACCAGCGTGGCACTCGTCGTCCAGAAGTACGGGGGGTCCTCGGTGGCCACCGCCGAGCGCATTCGGCGCGTGGCGGAGCGGATCGTCGAGACCAAGCGCCGCGGCGACGACGTCGTCGTGGTCGTCTCCGCGATGGGCGACACCACCGACGAGTTGCTCGATCTCGCCCAGCAGGTCAGCCCGGCCCCGCCCGCCCGCGAGATGGACATGCTGCTCACCTCCGGCGAGCGCATCTCCAACGCGCTGGTCGCGATGGCCATCCACTCGCTCGGCGCGGAGGCGCGGTCCTTCACCGGGTCGCAGGCCGGCGTCGTCACCACCGGCGTCCACGGCAACGCCAAGATCATCGACGTCACCCCCGGCCGGGTGCGGGACGCCCTCGACGAGGGGTCGATCGTGCTGGTCGCCGGCTTCCAGGGCGTGAGCCAGGACAGCAAGGACGTCACCACCCTCGGTCGCGGCGGGTCGGACACCACCGCCGTCGCCCTCGCGGCCGCGTTGAACGCCGACGTCTGCGAGATCTACACCGACGTCGACGGCATCTTCACCGCCGATCCGCGCATCGTTCCGGACGCCCGTCATCTCGAGAAGGTCTCCTTCGAGGAGATGCTCGAGATGGCCGCGTGCGGCGCCAAGGTGCTCATGCTCCGGTGCGTCGAATACGCCCGCCGGTACGACGTTCCGGTGCACGTCCGCTCGTCGTACACCACCAAGCCAGGGACCATCGTGTCCGGATCCATGGAGGACATCCCAGTGGAAGAAGCCATCCTCACCGGCGTCGCGCACGATCGCAGCGAGGCCAAGGTGACCGTGGTCGGCCTGCCCGACGAGCCCGGCTACGCGGCCAAGATCTTCCGCGCCGTCGCCGACGCCGAGATCAACATCGACATGGTCCTGCAGAACATCTCGAAGGTGGAGACCGGCAAGACCGACATCACCTTCACGTTGCCGAAGACCGACGGCCCCACGGCCGTCACCAAGCTGACGGCGATGCAGGAAGAGATCGGGTTCTCGAAGGTCCTCTACGACGACCACATCGGCAAGGTCTCCCTGATCGGTGCGGGCATGAAGTCCCACCCCGGCGTCACGGCCACGTTCTGCGAGGCGCTCGCCGAGGCCGGCATCAACATCGATCTCATCAGCACCTCGGAGATCCGAATCTCGGTGCTCACCAAGGACTCCGAGCTCGACGACGCCGTGCGCGTGCTGCACGCGGCGTTCGGACTGGGCGGCGACGAGCTCGCCGTGGTCCACGGCGGAACAGGACGGTAGGACCATGAGCGGACTGAACATCGGCGTCGTCGGCGCCACCGGGCAGGTCGGTGCGGTCATGCGTACGCTCCTCGCGGAGCGGAAGTTCCCCGCCGCGTCGGTGCGTTTCTTCGCGTCCGCCCGGTCGGCCGGGAAGACGCTGCCCTGGGGCGACGGCGAGATCGTGGTCGAGGACGCGTCCACCGCGGATCCGACGGGTCTGGACGTCGCCCTGTTCTCGGCGGGCGCCACCATGTCCCGCGAGCAGGCTCCGCGGTTCGCCGCGGCAGGCGTTACCGTGATCGACAACTCGTCGGCATGGCGCAAGGACCCCGACGTGCCGCTGGTGGTCAGCGAGGTCAATCCGGAGGCCGTCCGGAACCTGCCGAAGGGCATCATCGCCAACCCCAACTGCACCACCATGGCCGCGATGCCGGTGCTCAAGGTGCTGCACGACGAGGCCGGCCTCCAGCGTCTGATCGTCTCCAGCTACCAGGCCGTGTCCGGCAGCGGTCTCGCCGGAGTCGAGGAACTGGCCACCCAGGCCCGCGCCGTCGTCGCCGACGCGGAGAAGCTGGTGCACGACGGCAGCGCACTCACCTACCCCGATCCGCAGGTCTACACCGCCCCGATCGCGTTCAACGTGCTGCCGCTCGCCGGCAAGCTGGTCGACGACGGAAGCGGCGAGACCGACGAGGATCAGAAGTTGCGCAACGAGTCCCGGAAGATCCTGGGTCTGCCGGACCTGCTCGTCAGCGGCACCTGCGTGCGGGTGCCCGTCTTCACCGGGCACTCGTTGTCGATCAACGCCGAGTTCGCCTCGCCACTGTCGGTCGAGCGGGCGACGGAGCTGCTGTCGTCGGCACCGGGTGTGCGGGTCACCGACGTTCCCACGCCGCTGGCGGCGGCAGGCATCGACGAGTCGCTCGTCGGTCGCATCCGGCAGGACCCGGGTGTGCCGGACGGACGCGGCCTGGCGCTCTTCGTCTCCGGCGACAATCTGCGGAAAGGCGCCGCGCTCAACACGATTCAGATCGCGGAACTGCTCGCGACCTGACGACGCGGCTCAGTTCTGCGAGATCGAATCCTCCGACGGGATGTACCCGCCGAGTATGGGACTCCAGGACCACAACCGGCCGCCCATGCGGTAGCGCCCGTGTCGAGAGTCGGTGTCCAGAGCCGTGGCTTCGCCGCTGACGACGGCCGACAGCATGAGGTTCTCGCCGAGCACGGCGACGACGTCCGCGTCGGCGACGTCGTCGCCGGTGTAGTCCCCCGCGTAGTCCGCGTCGATCGCCACGGGCTCGATTTCGATCGGCTCCATCGACTCGGCTGCGCCGTCCGGTGCGTGGAGGAACCCCGAGGTGTGCGTGCAGCCCTCGGCGCGACAGCGATCGAAATCGGTGAGGCGGTGCAGCCGGTCGATCAGGGCCCACAATCCGTCGGAGTGCCAGTCGGCCAGGCGTCGCATCGCGGCGTCGTCCTGCTGTCCGGGCACGTCGACAGCGGCGTGAGCGGCCCGCCACCAGGCGAACAATGCGGTGAACTCCTCGACCACCGGGCCGTGGCGGTACCAGCACCGGGGAACGGTTTCGGTGAGTTCGTACCGATCACGCAACCACCAGACCCAGTCCACCAGGTCGTCCCACAGGCGGGCGGCGTCGTGTCGGTCCAGCGACCGCCAGGCGTAACGCGCCCCGGCGGGGTCGGGCGGGGGGACCGACGGGTCGTTCGGGGGTAGAGCAGGCATCGGCGTCCTCGGATCGCCCCGAAGGGTGAGGGCGAATCGTGATCGGCGGGGCACGTGCGCGGACGACGCGGGTTCGATCGTCACGAGCGAGGGTGGCCCGTCCGGATCGCCGCCGCGAGGCGGGCCCGGCGCGGGCGTCGGATCGACACTAGGACGCCCTTGGGAATGGGCGCAAGTGTCCGTCCTCCCGTGATTCGGGGGTCCGATCGGGACGATCGGCAGGTGCGCAGGCCGGGTCGGTCAGTATGCCGCTTTGGGGATCGCGATCCAGAGCAGGAGGTACACCACGAACTGCGGTCCGGGCAGAATGCACGAGAGCACGAAGAGCAGCCGAACCAGATTGGGGCTCAGCCCGAACCGCTCGGCCAGTCCGCCGCAGACGCCCGCGACGACCTTGCTGCGACGGGAACGGGTGAGGCGACGTGCGGGCGTGGTCATGGCGAGTCCTCCGGGTCGGGCGATCGGTCATCGAGACAACGCGCCCGGTCGGGCACGGGTTCCCCGGCGGCCGGCCGGGGTCGGCCTCCTCGGCGCGACCGGGTCGGTCACCTCGGCAGGCCCGACGCGGCGATTTCGTTCGACGTTCGCCGCACGGCCCGTCGCCGTACACCGGTTCTCGGACCCCGCCTGCCGATACTCCCGCCATGCGCATCGTGCAGGTGGCCAATTTCTACGGCCCGCGATCGGGCGGGCTCCGGACCGCCGTCGACCAGCTCGGCGCGGGCTACGTCGCCCGCGGCCACCGGGTGACACTGATCGTGCCGGGGACGTCGTACGCCGAGTGGACGACGGCCCACGGGGTGCGACGGATCGAGGTCCCGTCGTCGGGACTGCCGTTCACCGGGGGCTATCGCGCCGCGCGCCCCGGACCCACGGCCGAGGTCGTCGACGAGATCGGCGCGGACGTGCTGGAGGTGTCGGACCGGCTGACGCTGCGCGGGCTCGGCGCGTGGGCGCGCGAGCGGGGCGTGGGGAGCGTGATGATCAGTCACGAGCGGCTGGACCGGTTGCTCGGTCAGGTACTGCCCGGCTCCGCGGCGCGGCGGCTGGCGGACCTGGCCAACCGTCGGAGCGCGGCCGGTCACGACGCGGTGGTGTGCACCACCGAGTTCGCGCAACAGGAGTTCGACCGCATCGACGTCGACGCCCGGCGGGTGGCGCTGGGCGTCGATCTCGACCTGTTCCATCCGCGACGGCGTCGTCGGAACGAAGGTCGCCTCGTCCGCCTGGTGCACTGCGGGCGGCTGTCGGTGGAGAAACACGCGGAACGCAGTATCGAGGCCCTGGCCCACCTGCGACGGACGGGCGTCGACGCGGAGCTGACCGTGGTCGGTGACGGACCGCGTCGGGCGGCGTTGGAGCGTCGAGCGGCCGGATTGCCGGTGCAGTTCACCGGTTTCGTGGATGATCGGATCCGGGTGGCGCGCCTGCTCGCAGGTGCGGACGTCGCCTTGGCGCCCGGTCCCCACGAGACCTTCGGGCTCGCCGCGCTCGAGGCCCTCGCGTCGGGCACGCCGGCCGTGGTCTCGGCGACGTCGGCCTCCGCCGAGATCGTCACCCCGGCGTGCGGCGCGGCCGTGGCGAACACGGGGCGTGACTTCGCCGACGGCATCGCGGAGGCGCTGGCACTGCCGGGCGGCGGCCGGCACACCGCCCGTGCCCGCGCGGAGGAGTTCGCGTGGCCTGTCGCCGTCGACGCGATGCTGGGCATCCTGGCCGACGCGGCGCGTCGAGCAACTTAAAGTCAGTCTGGACTGTTTGTAAGTTTGTCGCTATCGTCGTCGATGTGAGCGACACCACTACGGTCCCGGCGCGGCGCACCCAGGCAGAGCGCACGGCGTCGACCCGCGCGCGGTTGCTCGACGCCGCGATCGACGTGTTGGTCGACCTCGGCTACGCCCGGACGTCGACCCAGGAGATCGCCCGTCGCGCCGGCGTCTCGCGCGGAGCGCAGCTGCACCATTTCCCCACTCGCGAGGCCCTGGTGGTCGCCGCCGTCGAGCACCTCGTCGACCGTCGGCTCGCGGAGTTCCTGACGGTCGATCGGGACGCGGCCGGGCTCGAGCTGTTGCTCGAGGCGTTCTCGGGGCCGCTGTTCCACGCGGCTCTCGAGCTGTGGGTGGCCGCCCGGACGGATTCGTCGCTGCACGCGGCCGTACTGCCGCTCGAACGCAAGGTCACCGAGGCGCTCGAACTCGGTGGACGTGAGATCTACGGCGACCGGATGAGTCCCGCCGCCTTCGAACTGAGCATCGAACTGGCCAGGGGCATGGCGGTGTCCGCCATCCTGCGCTCACCCGGAGAGGAGAAGGACATGCGGGCACGACTGCTGCCGGTGTGGGAGAAGGCGGTGACGGAGGCATGACCACCTCACTCGATCCGTCGACGCGAGAGTTGCCCGCGCACACCGACATTCTCGTCGTCGGGTCCGGGTTTGCCGGGATGGGCGTCGTCGCCCGCGTCCTGCGGCAGAACCCGGCCGCGGACATCACCGTGATCGAACGGGCCCACGACGTCGGGGGCACGTGGCGGGACAACACCTATCCCGGTGTCGCCTGCGACGTCCCGACGTCCCTCTACTCGTTCTCGTTCGCCCCGTACGCCGACTGGAAGCACACCTTCGCGCGGGGACCGGAGATCCACGAGTACCTGCGCGGGGTGGCCGACCGACACGGCATTCGCGAGCGGCTGATCACCGGGTGCGCCCTGGTGGAGGCGCGCTGGGACGACGATCGCTGCCGATGGCAGGTGACCACCGAGAAGGGCGAGTGCACGGCGCGCGTCCTCGTCGCCGCGACGGGCACCCTCTCGACCCCCAAGCTGCCCGCGGTCCCGGGTCTGGACACGTTCCAGGGAGAGACCTTCCACTCCGCCACCTGGGATCACGACGTGCAACTCGCCGGCAAGCGGGTCGCCGTCGTCGGGACGGGGGCCTCGGCCATCCAGTTCGTGCCGGAGATCGCGCCGATCGCCGACCGCACCGTCGTGTTCCAGCGCACCCCGGCGTGGGTGGTCCCGCGCGCGGACCGCACCAGGGGACCGTTGGAGCGCGCTCTGTACCGCCGCGCGCCCTGGACGCTCAAGGCGCAGCGCGGCGCCATCTACGCCTACCGCGAGATGTACGTGGAGATGATGGCCCGTCGCCCGAAGCTGCTCGGCGCAGCGCATCTGGTGGCCACGGCCTTCCTCCGTCGCAAGGTGCGGGATCGGACGCTGCGTGAGCGCATCGTGCCGTCGTACACCATCGGCTGCAAGCGCATGTTGCTCTCCAACGACTGGTACGACACGCTGCAGCGTCCCGACGTCGAGTTGGTCGATTCCGGGTTGACGGCGGTGACGCCCACGGGCGTCGTCGACCGCGACGGTCGCGAGCGCGAGGTCGACGTCATCGTCTTCGGAACCGGGTTCACCCCGACGGAACCCCCTGTGGCGCACCTGATCCGCGACGGGGAGGGTGTCACGCTCGCCGAGCGGTGGCAGGGCAGCCCGCGGGCGTACCGCGGCACCACCGTCGCCGGTTTCCCCAATCTGTTCATGATGTACGGGCCCAACACGAACCTCGGGCACAGCTCGATCGTCTACATGCTCGAATCGCAGTCGGCCTATCTCGAATCCGCGTTGCGGGAGATGTCCGACGCCGGCGTCGACGCGGTGGACGTGCGTCCGGACGCGATGGACGCCTGGAACGCCGGCCTCGACCGCGATCTCGCCGGCACGGTGTGGAACACGGGCGGGTGCTCGAGTTGGTATCTCGATGCCAGCGGCCGCAATTCGGCGATGTGGCCGACGTTCACCTGGCTCTTCCGTCGGGCCACCAAGAACTTCGATCGAGAGAACTACCGGACGCTGCGTCCGGTGGCTGCGACGCAGGACGACCGCGCGACCGAGAAGGTGGAGGCATGAAGGACACGTACGACGTCATCGTGATCGGGTCCGGCTTCGGCGGCAGCGTCGCGGCGTTGCGCGCCACCGAGAAGGGCTACCGAGTGGGCGTCCTCGAATCGGGTCGACGGTTCGAGGATCACGAACTGCCCAAGACCAGCTGGCGATTGCGAAAGTACCTGTGGGCGCCGCTGATCGGGTGCTACGGGCTGCAGCGGATCCACCTGCTGCCGAACGTCCTCGTCATGGCCGGTGCGGGTGTCGGTGGTGGGTCGCTGAACTACGCGAACACCCTGTACCAGCCGCCGACCCCCTTCTTCCGGGATCCGCAGTGGGGTGACATCACCGACTGGGAGAAGGAGATGGCGCCGTACTACGACCAGGCCAAGCGCATGCTCGGCGTCGAGGACAATCCCACCATCACCCCCGCCGACAAGATCATGCGCGACATCGCCGAGGAGATGGGCGTCGGCGACACCTTCGGCACGACGCCCGTCGGCGTGTTCTTCGGTGCGCCGGGACAGAAGGGCAAGGACGTTCCCGATCCCTACTTCGGGGGCGTCGGTCCCACCCGAACCGGCTGCACCGAATGCGGGTCCTGCATGACCGGCTGCCGGGTGGGCGCGAAGAACACGCTGGTCAAGAACTACCTGCACCTGGCCGAACGTGCCGGGGCGACCGTGCATCCGCTCACCACGGTGACCTCGGTGCGCCCTCGGTCCGGCGGTGGGTACGAGGTACGCGTGCGCCGCACGGGCGCGAAGCTGCGCCGCAGCGAGACCGTGATGACCGCCTCTCAGGTGGTGTTCGCGGCCGGCACCTACGGCACCCAGAAGCTCATGCTCGCCATGAAGGAGAGCGGTGAGCTGCCCCGCCTGTCGGACAAACTCGGCTCGGTGGTGCGCACCAACTCCGAGGCGGTGCTCGCGGCCACCGCCCGCGACCGCCAGATCGACTTCACCGAGGGCGTGGCCATCACGTCGTCGTTCCACCCGAACGACCACACGCACATCGAGCCGGTGCGATACGGCAAGGGCAGCAACGCCATCGGGCTCCTGCAGACCGTGCTCAGCGACGGTGGCGGTCGACTGCCCCGGCCGCTGAAGACCCTGGGCGTCGCCGTGCGGCATCCGGCTGCGACGCTGCGGAGCCTGTCGGTGCGCAACTGGTCGGAGCGCACGGTCATCGCGTTGGTCATGCAGACGGACGACAACTCGCTCGAACTGGGGTCGAAGAAGGGCCGATTCGGTCGGCGCCTCACCTCGCGGCCCGGCGGTGGCACCCCGCCGCCCAAATGGATCCCGGAGGGTCACGTCGCCATTCGCAAGGCGGCGGACAAGATCGGCGGCGATCCCGGCGGGTCCTTCGCCGACGTCTTCGACATTCCGATGACCGCCCACTTCCTCGGTGGCTGTGTCATCGGGGCCACGCCCGAGCGCGGCGTCATCGATCCCTACCACCGGGTGTACGGGTACGAGGGGTTGCACGTGGTGGACGGCTCCGCGGTCAGCGCCAACCTCGGCGTCAACCCATCGCTCACCATCACCGCCCAGGCCGAGCGCGCTCTGGCGTTGTGGCCGAACAAGGGCGAGGAGGACCGTCGTCCGCCGATGCAGGGCGACTACGTGTCCCTGCCGCCGCAGACGCCGGCCGCACCGGTGGTGCCGGCGCACGCACCGGGCGCTCTCCGGTTACCGCTGACGGTGGTCGGCCAGGATCGCTGACGCTGCCCGGTCCTCACTCGGCCCCAGCCCGGTCCGGACGATGTTCGGACCGGGTCACGGTTGCGTGAGCGGGGGAGCGGGTAGCCGTTCCGATGACGCGGCTGCCCCCGCGTCCCCCGATCAGCAGGAGGCAGTGGATCCATGACGACGCCCAAGCCCACCACCAACAACGCGGGAGTTCCCGTCCCGAGCGATGAGCACTCGCTGACCGCCGGTGCGCAGGGGCCGATTCTCCTGCACGATCACTACCTCATCGAAAAGATGGCGCAGTTCAACCGGGAGCGGGTGCCGGAGCGCGTGGTGCATGCCAAGGGATCGGGTGCCTTCGGCACGTTCGAGGTCACCGGCGACATCTCGAAGTACACGCGCGCTGCGGTGTTCCAGCCCGGCGCCACCACCGAGGTCCTCGCGCGCTTCTCCACCGTCGCCGGTGAGCAGGGCAGCCCGGACACCTGGCGTGACCCGCGCGGTTTCGCGCTGAAGTTCTACACCACCGAGGGCAACTGGGACATGGTCGGCAACAACACGCCGGTCTTCTTCGTGCGCGATCCCCTCAAGTTCCAGGACTTCATCCGCAGCCAGAAGCGCATGCCGGATTCAGGCCTGCGGGACAACAACATGCAGTGGGACTTCTGGACGCTCTCGCCCGAGTCGGCGCACCAGGTCACGTGGCTCATGGGCGACCGTGGCATCCCGAAGTCGTTCCGCCACATGGACGGCTTCGGTTCGCACACCTACCAGTTCATCGCGGCGGACGGCACCAAGTCGTGGGTGAAGTTCCACTTCAAGACCGATCAGGGCATCGAATACCTGACGCAGGACAAGGCCGACGAACTCGCCGGCACGTCGCCCGATCACCACCGTCAGGATCTGTTCGGATCCATCCGCAACGGCGATTTCCCGAGCTGGACCGTGAAGGTGCAGATCATGCCGTACGACGAGGCGGAGAACTACCGCTTCAACCCGTTCGACCTGACCAAGGTGTGGTCGCAGAAGGACTACCCGCTGATCGAGGTCGGCCGGATGACGCTGAACCGCAATCCCGAAAACTTCCACGCCCAGATCGAGCAGAGCTCCTTCGAGCCGTCCAACCTGGTGCCCGGCATCGGCGCGAGCCCGGACAAGATGCTGCTCGGCCGCATCTTCAGCTACGCGGACGCGCATCGCTACCGCATCGGCACCAACTACGCGCAGCTGCCGGTGAACCGCGCCAAGGCGGAAATCAACTCCTACTCGAAGGAGGGCGCGATGAACATCCACTACAACTCGGCGGACACGCCGGTGTACGCGCCCAACTCGTACGGCGGTCCCGCTGCCGACAGCAACCGCTACGGCGACGACGGCGCATGGGATTTCGAGCCGCGGTTCGTTCGAACCGGCTACGTCCAGCACCCCGAGGACGGCGACTTCGTCCAGGCCGGGCAGTTGGTGCGGGAGGTCATGGACGACGACGCCCGTGACCGGCTGGTCGACAACATCGTCGGCCACGCCCTCAACGGCGTGACCGAGCCGGTGCTGCTGCGCGTGTTCGAGTACTGGCGGAACGTCGACCCCGAGATCGGCAAGAAGGTCGAGGAGGGTGTGCGCGCCGGGCAGGGCGAGACCGCTCCCACCACCGGAGCCGGTGCCGTCGACGACCCAGCGGACGAGGCTGCTCGGGTCTGATCGCAGGTCCCCGCACCCCACCCCGGTCCGCCGGGGTGGGGTGTACCTATGTGTGATGTAAATCACGTTTAGGGCGGGCGTGTCCAGTATCCTGTCGCGTCGGCTCTTCGTGGCGGCGTAACAGCCACCTGCCATGGCTTCCGGCGGGTGACCGGTTCGTCAGTCCGATGTCATTGACCACCGCAGACGGAGTGGTGTGCGCCGCGGCCGACGGCGGAGGACTGAGCTGCGACGACGGCACCATGATCTCGACCGATGCGGTGACTCCGAGTGCGGTCGCTGCCACGACGGTGCAGGGAGTGTGGACACCCCGCACGACCGACGGCGCGCCGGTCAGGGTGGTGTCGGCGGTCCGCGGCTGACGTTGCTCCGGTTCCCGCAGGTTGCTTCTGTTGTAACCGGAGCAGGTTGCGGAAAGGGAAGCAGGTTCGCAGTGGCGGCTGCACCTGCTCAGGTTCCCGCCAAGTGCGCGGGTTGCAACCGGTGAGGTTGGCTGCAACCTGCGCAGGTGCACCCGCCCCCACCGAAAACCCCGAGCCGAACCCCCCGACCGTTTGTGGAAATGGACCGCCGGGTAGCCGACCGGGGTGACCATGTCCCCCGCCGTGCTCTTCGACATCGACGGCACCCTCGTCGACTCGAACTACGCCCATGTCCACGCCTGGACCCGCGCTTTCCGTGAGGCGGGGATTCCGGTGGCGGCGTGGCGGACGCATCGGTCGATCGGCATGGACGGCGGCAAGCTCCTCGAGTCGCTCACCGGTGACGCCGAGGAGGAGCGAGCGCAGCACGCGAAGGAACTCCACACGCAGTACTACGAGGAACTCGCTCCGATGCTCGAGCCGCTGCCCGGAACGCGCGAGCTTCTCGCCGAAATCGAGCGACGCGGCCTGCAGGTGGTGCTTGCGACGTCGGCGCCGGAGAACGAATTGTCCATCCTCCGTGACGTTCTGGGTGTCGACGACATCGTCTCGGAGTCCACGTCGTCGCAGGACGTCGAGACGGCCAAGCCCGAGCCGCCCATCGTCGACATCGCGCTCGAGCGTGCGGGTGTGCCGGCGGATCGCGCCGTGTTCGTCGGAGACAGCGTGTGGGACGTCGAGGCGTCGAGGTCGGCGAAGGTCGACTGCATCGGGGTGCGCAGCGGCGGCATCTCGGCCGCAGAACTGCGGGACGCCGGGGCGATCGAGGTGTACGACGACCCCGCGGATCTTCGGTCCTCGCTGGACGATTCGGCGATCGCACGGTTGCTCGACCGACGATGAGGCAGGACGGCTACACCGGGATCGAGAACTACGCGGCGATCGGCGACGGTCGGACTGTGGCTCTCATCGCCACGGACGGGCGGATCGACTGGCTTCCCGTCCCCAACCTCGACACCCGGCCGGTCTTCGCGGCCTTGCTCGATGCGGACGAGGGCGGCTACATCGCGCTGCATCCGGTGGGTGAGTACACCACCGAGCGCTCCTACTACGACGGCACCAACGTCCTCATCACCACGTTCACCACCGAGACGGGCGTGGCACGGATGACGGACTCCCTCAACACCGGTGTCGCGGGACGTCTTCCGTGGACCGAGCTCGCCCGTCGGGTGGAGGGCGTGTCGGGCACCGTCGACATGGAGTGGGCCGTCGTCCCCGGAACCTGCTTGGGCAACGCCTCGCCGTGGGCGTACGACACCGTGCACGGCACGGTCCTGCGGGTCGACGGCATCACTCTCGGTGTCCGCACCCTGAACGCGGACGACGTCGACAAGGACACCCGGTCCATCCGTGGGCGGTTCACCACGACGACCGGTTCGCGGTCGACCGTCGCCGTCGTCGGAACCGAGGTCGAACCGCTGTACCTGCCCACCCCGGAGGAAGTCGACGCCGGCATCGACCGCACCGTGCGCAACTGGCAGCACTGGTCGGAGGAGTTCCGGTACGACGGGCCGTGGAAGGAGGCGGTGCACCGCAGTGCGCTGGCTCTGAAACTGTTGCTGTACAGCCCCTCCGGGGCAATCGCTGCTGCCGCGACCACCTCGCTCCCGGAGCGGTGGGCGGGTGCGAAGAACTGGGACTACCGCTACGCGTGGGTGCGCGACGCCGCCTACACCATCAAGGCGATGATCCGTTTCGGTCTGCGGGAGGAGGTGCACGCGGCCGTCGCCTGGCTGCTGCGCATCATCCGCCGCAACGACAAGCTCACCCAGGTCTTCTACACGCTGAACGGTGAAATCCCTGGCGGCAGTTCGTATCCCGATGTTCCGGGGTGGCGTGGAATCGGCCCGGTGATCGCCGGCAACGACGCGGCGACCCAGCTGCAGCAGGGCATTTTCGGCGATCTGTTCGACATCGTCTCCCTGTACGTCGACGCCGGCAACATCCTCGACGCGCCGACCGGTCGACTGCTCGCCGCCATCGCGGACACGACGTGCGACATCTGGCGCAGCAAGGACGCCGGACTGTGGGAGCTTCCGGACGAACAGCACTACACGTCGTCGAAAATGGGCTGCTGGCACGCCCTCGACCGAGCCGTCCACCTGTCCGAGCAGGGCATGATCCCGGGCATCGCGGACCGCTGGGTCACCGAACGCGACCGCATCGCCGAGTGGATTCGCGATCACTGCTGGTCCGAGGACAAACAGGCCTACGTCTGGTACCCCGGCACCGATCAGCTGGACGCGTCGGTCCTACTGCACGCCGGCAGCCCGTGCACCGACGACGCACGCATGTCGTCGACCATCGACGCCCTCCGCTCCGAACTCGGTGCGGGTGATCACCTGTACCGCTATTCGGGGATGCAGACCGTCGAGGGCACCTTCGTGGCCTGTTCGTTCTGGGTGGTGAACGCTCTGGCGCACATCGGCCGCGAGGACGAGGCGTCGGATCTCATGGATCGCCTGGTCGCCAGCGCCAACGACGTCGGGCTGTGGGCGGAGATGGTGGATCCGCACCGCACTCCGGACCGCGGCACCACCACGCACCTCGGCAACTTCCCGCAGGGCCTGAGCCATCTGGCCCTCATCAATTCCGCGCTGACCCTCGCTCGCGGCCACGACCACACCGCCTGACCCACAACGAAACTGGAGCGCACTCATGGATCTCGGAATCAAGGGCCGCACGGCCGTCGTCACGGGTGCCGACTCGGGCATCGGCTGGTGCACCGCACAGATGCTGCTCGACGAGGGCGTCCGCGTCGTCGTCAGCGACAAGGACGAGGAGAAGCTGACCGAATCGGCCGGCAAGCTGACCGGACCGGACGGCGCCGTCACCGCGATCGCGGCGGATGTGACCGATTCGGAGTCGGTCGCGAACCTGCATCGGCGCGCCGTCGAGGCCCTCGGCTCCGTCGACATCCTCGTGCAGAGCGCCGGCGTCACCGGTGCGCAGGGACTGTTCCACGAGATCGACGACGACGGGTGGGCATCGACCGTCGAGATCGATCTGCTCGGACCGGTGCGGCTGATCCGCGCGTTCCTCCCGGAACTCCGCCAGGGCGGATGGGGTCGCATCGTCCTGCTGGCCTCCGAGGACGCCGAGCAGCCCTACATCGACGAATTGCCGTACTGCGCAGCCAAAGCCGGCATCCTCTCGCTCACCAAGGGGTTATCCAAGACCTACGCGTCGGAGGGTGTCCTGGTGAACGCCGTGTCACCGGCCTTCATTCACACGCCGATGACCGACGCCATGATGGACAAGCGTGCCGACGAGCGTGGCACCGATCGTGACGAGGCAATCGAGAGCTTCCTGAAGGAAGAACGTCCGTTCATGGAACTCGGTCGACGGGGTACCCCGGAGGAAGTGGCGGCCGTGGTGACGTTCCTGTGCTCCGAGCGCGCCGCCTTCGTCAACGGCAGCAACTACCGCGTCGACTCGGGATCCGTCGCCACCATCTAGGTCCCGAACACTCGACGCACGAACGGACAACACATGACACGCTTCGGATACACCCTCATGACCGAGCAGAGCGGGCCCAAGCAGCTCGTCGACTACGCGGAAAAGGCCGAGAACGTCGGGTTCGACTTCGAGGTCTCGAGCGATCACTACTCGCCGTGGTTGTCGGCGCAGGGCCACGCGTCCTACGCCTGGACGATGCTGGGCGCGGTCGCGCAGGTGACCTCGCGGGTCGAGCTCTACACGTACGTGACCTGCCCGATCATCCGCTATCACCCCGCCGTCGTCGCGCAGAAGGCCGCCACCCTCCAGATCCTCGCGGACGGACGCTTCACCCTGGGTCTCGGCAGCGGTGAGAACCTCAACGAGCACGTGGTCGGCCAGGGCTGGCCGTCGGTGGACAAGCGGCAGGACATGTTCGAGGAAGCCGTCAAGATCATCCGACAGCTGCAGTCCGGCGAGCTGATCACGTGGGAGGGCGAGCACTACCGCGTCGATTCGGCGCGGCTGTGGGACACCCCCGACACCCCGCTCGAGATCGGCGTCGCGGTCAGCGGCGAGAAGTCCATCGAGCGGTTCGCCCCGCTGGCCGACCACATGATCTCCACCGAGCCCAAGCCCGAGCTGATCGAGGGCTGGGACAAGGCGCGGCACGTCGGCACCGGCCTCGCACAGAAGTCGAAGAAGATCGGCCAGATCCCGATCTGCTGGGGTCCGGACGAGCAGGCGGCGATCACGCTGGCGCACGAGCAGTTTCGGTGGTTCGCGGGCGGGTGGGCCGTCAATGCCGACCTGCCCACCACGGCGGGCTTCGCCGGGGCCACGCAGTTCGTGCGGCCCGAAGATGTCGCGGAGACCATCGCGTGCGGACCGGACCTCGACGCGATCGTCGAGAAGGTGAAGCCCTACTGGGAGGCCGGGTTCACGGACATCGCGCTGGTGCAGGTGGGGGACGAGACGCAGGAGCGTTTCCTGGCCGAGGCGGCGGGTCCGCTGCTGGAGAAGTTGCGGGCAGCGTCGTCCTGACCGGCGCCGCGGTGAGGACGGGGCCGGCTCAAGTACTGCCCGCCGCGCCGCCCCCGCCCCCGGCGCCCCCGCCGGACACCGTGGCGGACGACGAGCTCGCTCCGAACGTCGCGGTGAACGCGGCCCAGTTCACCACCGACGGATCGACGGCGAGCGGCAGTCCGGCGGGCGCGGTGAACGCCCGCAGTTCCGGGCCCGACTCGAGCCGCTTCCGGTACGCCGAACCGAGACCCAGAGCGACGATGTCGGGCAGCGCCGCGTCGAGGTCGACGGCCGTGTCGTCCTTCTTTGCCGCCGCCTTCAGGCCGTCCCGGTACGCCTCCCACGGCCGGGCGGCGTCGAGGCCGGCGGCGGTCAGGCCCGGGTAGGCCACCGTCATGATCAGGCCGGTCACGAGCAACAACCCGCCCGGAATCGCCGCGACCAGCATGATCGGTGCCCCGGCCGCGGCGACCACCGCCGCGCCCACCATGACCGCGCCGCCGAGCAAGGCGAGTCCACCGAACGCCCAGCGCACCGGTCCGGTTCCGTGGGCACGCCACCCCCGCGCGTCCAACTCGGCTTCGACCACCCGACCGATCGAGCGGGTGTTCGACGCGACCTTCGTCAGCGCTGCGTGGTCGACGACGCCGTCCACGGCGTGCTCGGCCAGCCGGCCCCACACGGCGCGGGGCACCTCTCCCCGGGCCTTGCTCTCGTCCAGGAGTCGGACGCGGATCGTCGGCTTCCCGTGCTTCTTCCCGTCGGGTTCGAAGGCGACGGCGTCGTCGGCGGCGAGCGCCAGCACGGTGGCCGACGTGGCGCTCGCCTGGTTGCTGCGGTGCACCAGGGCCGTCGCCACCGCCGGGTCGGTGTGGTGGTCCGGTCGGTACGTCGTCGGCGAGTCGGGGGGCAGACTCGGCCGTGGCCGACGACGGTAGAGCGAGAACGCCGCGACGGCGCCGACCAGCACGACGATCAGTCCGGTCCAGGGGAGCCACGTCGACCCCGGCCCGTCGGCGAACCGATCCAGCGCGGTGACCGGCGGCCCGTTCACGATGGACGACTGCAGCCGGTCGAGTCCGGCGTTCAGGCTGCCCGCCACGTCTCCGTCCTTCAGCGGCGGGATCAGGGCGTCCTCGACGATGGCCTCCTGCTCGTCCGACGGGACGTTGCCGTCGTCGAACCGGGACCCCACGAAGATGCCGGCGCGAGCCTCGTCGGTGGTGCCGGGCTCGCGGTTGACCAGGATCGCACCGGCGACGTCCTGGTCGACGCCGGTGGCCGCGACCCAGGTCTGCTGGAGCGCTTCCACCTGGTCGAGAGTGTCGTCGGGATCGGCGTCGAGTTCGCGCACGTAGACGACGACGTCGGCGCCCGTTTCCGCCCGCAGTGACTCGAGCCGTCGGTCGAGGGCGTCCGTTTCCGCGCCGTCGAGCGAGAACTCCGTCAGGTCGTAGACGCGCTCACCGGCGACGAGCCCGTCGAAGCGAGCGTCCGCCGAGGACGACGTCGAACATCCGGTGAGCCCCAGAACCACCCCGAGGGCAACGATCGCAACGACGAGCCGGGTGCGGGTCATGCCGTCATGATAAGCAGACCGCGCGGTGCGCCCGGGCAAGCGGAAAGGCCCCGCACCGGCATCCCGGCGCAGGGCCTTTCCTTCGTGTCTCAACCACGAGTCGGGGTGGCGGGATTCGAACCCACGACCTCTTCGTCCCGAACGAAGCGCGCTACCAAGCTGCGCCACACCCCGTGATCACCACCCTCGCGGGCAGCCGCATCACTCTAACGCACGACCGCCTCGGAACGCGAAACGCCCACCTCGGGCGCACTTTCCCGTGCGCGACCGCTCGGCACGAGCGTGAGCAGGGTGGCCTCGGGGCGGCAGCAGAACCGGTAGGGGGCGTACGGCGAGGTGCCCAGGCCGGCCGACACGTGCAGACGGGTGTGCGCGCCCCACCGCGACGGACCCTTCACCCGCGATCGGTCGAGTCCGCAGTTGGTCACCAGCGCACCGTAGAACGGCAGGCACAGCTGCCCCCCGTGCGTGTGCCCGGCCAGAACCAGGTCGTACCCGTCCGCGGCGAAGCGATCGAGCACGCGGGGTTCGGGGGAGTGGGTCAGTCCGATGCTGACGTCCGCCACCGGGTTGGGGTTGCCCGCGATCGTGTCGTACCGGTCGCGCTGGAGATGGGGGTCGTCGACGCCGGCGGTGGCGATCCGCACGCCGGACACCTCGAGTTCACGACGGACGTGGGTCACGTCGAGCCACCCGCGCTCGGTGAACGCGGCGCGCAGGTCCTGCCACGGCAGCGCGTCGCCGAACACGCGGGTGTGGTTCTTCCGGAAGTACTTCAGGGGGTTCTTGGGCACCGGTGCGAAATAGTCGTTGGAGCCGAAGACGAACAGGCCGGGCCGACCGAGCAGACCGCCCAGGGACTGCACCACCGCCGGAACCGACTTCCGGTGGGACAGGTTGTCCCCGGTGTTCACCACCAGATCGGGCTCGAGACGGTCGAGCTCTCGCAGCCAGGTCTGCTTGAGCTTCTGGTTCGGCATCATGTGCAGGTCGCTGATGTGGAGCACCCGCAGCGAGGGCTTGCCGGGCGCCAGGACGGGGAGGGTCGCCTCCCGCAGCGTGAAGGCGTTGCGCTCCACGGCCGTCGCGTACGTCAGTCCCGCGGCCGCACTGCCGACCGCGAGGGCGGCGACGCCGGCGGGGGTGGACAGAACCTCACGGGCCGCGCGAGCGGACGAGGCAGCACCGACGGACGCGGCGGAGGCCGGACGAGAAGGGAACGCGGATTTGCCGGACACCTCGTCGAGGATACCGTTTCGAGCATGGCCGAGAACTCTGACATCGAAAAGCGCCTGCGCGCGGACCTCACCACGTCGATGAAGGCGAAGGACGCGCTGCGGACCGCCACGCTGCGCATGCTGCTGTCGGCGATCGGCGCCGAGAAGGTCGCCGGCAAGGAAGCACGCGAGTTGACCGACGACGACGTGCTGCGGGTGCTGGCCAAGGAATCGAAGAAGCGCGGCGAGTCCGCCGAGATCTACACCCAGAACGGGCGCGGCGAACTTGCCGCGACGGAGCGCGCCGAGGCACAGATCATCGACGAGTACCTGCCGACCCCGCTCAACGACGCGGAACTCGCGGACGTCGCCGACACCGCCATCGCGCAGGTCGCCGAGGAGCTCGGCGAGCGGCCGGGCATGCGGCAGATGGGCCAGGTCATGAAGGCCGCCACCGCCATTGCCGCGGGCAAGGCCGACGGCTCACGGCTCTCCGCCGCGGTGCGCGCCCGCCTCTGACGCGAGCCCGGAGGCCGAGCCCCGGCCGGACCCTACCGCGGGGGTGCGGTGAGGCCGGGGATCGGCGGGATGGTCACGTCCGGCGGCAACGACGGCAGCGTGAGGCCGGGCGCGGGCCGGGCCGGCGACGGACGCACGGAGCCGTCCGACACGTACAGCGTGATCGTCGAGCCGGGGATCGCCGAACCGGACGGCGACGTGCTGACCACCGTGCCTCGTCGTTCCGACGATGCAGTGGTGGCGATGGACACGCGGAAGCCGGCGGCCTGCACCTGCGACTGTGCCGACCCCTGGTTCAGTCCCACCACGTCCGGAACCTGGCCGTTGGCCGACCCGCGGACGAACTTCTGATCGACCGGGGGAAGCGAGACGTCGCCGAACTTGGTGGCCACGGGATCCATGGCGTCGAACCAGGTGCGGGCGGGCTCGTTACCGCCGAACAGGTTGCCCGATCCGCACGGGCGCAGCGGGAACGAGCAGATCTCGCTGGGCGTCGGCGAGTCGCCGTAGGTGTAGGCGGCCGCCGCGTAGCGGTTGGTGAAGCCGAGGAAGCCCGAGGACCGGTGGGACTCCGTGGTCCCCGTCTTGCCGCCCATCGGCAGCGTCCATCCGACGGACGCGGCCGCGGACGCGGAGGTCCCGCCCGGCTGGTCGTCCTTGCTCATCGCGTTGGCCAGGGTGTTCGCCAACCCGGGCTCGACCACCTGCTCACAGGCCTGATGCGTCACCGGGATTTGCTTGCCGCTGCGATCGAAGACGCTGTCGATCGGGTTCGGCGGGCACCACTTGCCCCCGGAGGCGATGGTGGCGGCCACGTTGGACAGCTCCAACGGGTTGACGTACGTGGGGCCGAGGGTGAAGGAGCCCAGGTTGGCCTCCTTCTGGTAGTCGGCGAGGCTCTGGTCCGTCCCCTGGCCGGCGGTGCCCGGCAGGGTGTAGGACCGCAGTCCGAGGCGGACGGCCATGTCGACGGTCGGGGTGACGCCGACCGATTCGATCAGTTTCACGAACGCGGTGTTGGGGGACTGGGCGAGGGCGTCGGTCACCGAGAGGGCCGCCGGGTAGGTGCCGGCGTTGGTGACGCAGTAGGTCGAGGGCGGGCAGCCGCGTGCACCGCCGTCACCGAGGCCCTTGACCTCGACGCGGCTGGGGACCTGGAGAACGGCCGACGTGCCGAGTCCCTTCTCCATGGCCGCGGCGGTCGTGAAGATCTTGAAGATCGATCCGGCACCGCTGCCGACCAGCGAATACGGCTGCGGCTGCACCGTCTCGTTGGCGTCGCCGTTCAGCCCGTAGCGCCGCGACGAGCCCATCGCGAGGATGCGGTGATCGTCCTGGCCCGGCGCGATCACGTTCATCACCGTCGCGACGCCGTCGAGGTTGGGATTGCTGTTCCCGGTCAGCGCGGCGGACGTGCTGGCCTGCACCTCGGGGTCGAGCGTGGTGCGGATGAGGTACCCGCCCTTGTCCACCTGCTCCTTGCTGATGCCGGCGTCGGCGAGGTACTGGAGGGCGTAGTCGCAGAAGAACCCGCGATCGCCGGCCGCGATGCATCCGCGCGGAAGCTGATTCGGCTCCGGCAGGACACCGAGCGGCTCGGCTTTCGCGGCCTCGATCTCCGCGGCGCGCTCGGGGATGTTCTGGATCATCGTGTCGAGCACGGTGTTGCGACGGTCCATGACGCCGTCGTAGTTCGTGTACGGGTTCAACGCGGAACTCGACTGGACCATGCCGGCCAACATGGCGGCCTGGGTGAGCGTGAGGTCGGCCGCGTCCACCCCGAAGTAGGTCCGGGCCGCGTCCTGGATGCCGTACGACGAGTTACCGAACGGCACCAGGTTGAGGTAGCGGGTGAGGATCTCGTCCTTGGTCAGTCGCTTGTCCAGCGTGAGCGCCATGCGGATCTCACGGATCTTGCGAGCGGGAGTCGTCTCGATCGCCGCCCGGCGTTCCGCGTCGGTCTTGGCGACGACGAGCAACTGGTAGTTCTTCACGTACTGCTGATCGAGCGTCGACGCGCCCTGCTCTACCTGACCACTGGTGGTGTTCGTGAGGAACGCGCGGACGGTGCCCTGCCAGTCGACGCCGTCGTGCTCGGCAAAGCGACGATCCTCGATGGAGACGATGGCGAGCTTCATCTCGTTGGAGATGCGATCGCTCGGCACCTCGAATCGGCGCTGCTCGTACAGCCAGGCGATGGGGTTGCCCGCGGCGTCGACCATGGTCGACACCGCCGGAACCGTGCCCTCGACCAACTCGGCGGAGACGTTGTCCACGGTGTCGGCCGCGCGGTTCGAGGCGTAGCCGAACCCACCGGCGAGCGGAAACATCACTCCGGCGAGCAAGGCACCCGCGAGGGCGCTGCACCCGGCGAGCTTGGCGACTGTTCTGGCGATCGACACGCTGAACAGAGTACGGGTCGCCGGGCCGCGGGCCGGTGGTCTCGGCGGCAGCCCGCCCGCGTCGACCCCGTGACCTGGGCTTACGTCGCAGTCCGCACGCCCGTACCAGAAATCTGACCGCCCACCTTGCTTCGCTGCTGGGCTGTCGCTTACATTGATCAGGCCGTTGTGATTCAGCTAACAATCACTCCGGTTAGTGGGGTAGCGCTCGGGTGGGTGTGCAGCAGGTGGCGCATCACGGCAGCGGTACCGGACACCGGCTGGTCCCGGTGTTCTCGGACGGTGAAGGGATCTTCGAATGCACGCAGGAACGTCGAACTCCGCGCTCGACATCGGAGAGGCCGAAGCGCGCATCGCGTGGGTCTCGCAGGCGCGGTGCCGGGGTGTGGACCCCGACCAGCTCTTCGTTCGCGGTGCGGCGCAGCGCAAGGCCGCCACCATCTGCCGTCACTGCCCCGTCCTGATGCAGTGCGGAGCCGACGCTCTGGACAACCGGGTCGAGTTCGGTGTCTGGGGCGGCATGACCGAGCGTCAGCGGCGCGCTCTGATCAAGCAGCACCCCGACGTCGAGTCGTGGGCCGAATTCTTCGAGGCGCAGCGTCAGCACCAGTCGGCGGTCTGACTCCGCATCCGACGCACGCTTGTCCTGTCCCACCGCGATGTCCGAATTGCGGTGGGACAGTTCACTATCGGCCACCATGTTGCGGGTCCGCCGGAGCATGAATTCTCGGTGAACGGACGACGGACGGGTGGGGCCGGTATCGCCGTCCCGCCGCGACGGTGTCGTCCGATCCGTCCCGTTTCGTCGTCACGCGGTCTCGTGCTCTCGCCCGCCGGTCCGTCCCGTTCGCCCGATCCTCGTCGGTCCGCCGAGCGGGATCACCTCGCCGCCTCCCGCCGCCTCGTGGCCCCGTCACCTGCGGTGATGCCCTGTCGACGCCGTCGCCCGCCACTCGACGCGCCGCCGACAGCCCGCCCGCTCCATCGCCCGCGGACCGCTCGTTCCGGTCCCGTGTCCCCGGTCCGTCCCGCCGCCGTTCCGTCGCCCGGCGGACACCTCGCCGTCGATTGACACGTGCCCCGGCCCCACCGAGACTTCCGTCGGCACAGCGACTTTCGACCACCTCACCTCTGACGAGACGGTCTGTTTCGCCGTGCCCGGAGCTCGACGGCTCCGCATTAGTCGGCCCGACACCCGGGCTCGACCTCGACGCGGCAAAGGACTGGCATGAAGCTCAACAGGATGGCGGCGGTCGCCGCCATGACGATCGTGGCTCTGGGCGGGGCGTCGGCCACCGCGTATGCGAACCCGACGGCACCCGAGGTGCACTGGAACGCGGTGGCCGCCGGCACCGGCGTCGTGGTGACGACGGACTCGGGCACCCTGAGCACCGAGAACAACCACCTCGTGGTGCGCGACGCCGCCGGTGTCGTCGTCGACTCCGTTCCGCTCGGACTGGCGCTGGACGGCGTGGTCCACCCCGTCTCCGCGCAGGTGGACGGCAACACCGCCACCCTCGCCGTCGACGCCGCGGCGCCGACCACCCCGGTCTACGACCTCCCCGGCACCGTGCCGGTCGACCTCCCGGCCGCCGTCGCCGGCGTCAAGGACAACATCGCGCTCAGCGCCTCGGTGGGCGGATTCCTCGGTGCCGCCAGCGGTCTGGTCGGCGGCTGCCTCCTCGGCGCCACCGCGGCCGGCGTCGTGTCGGCACCCGTGGCGCTCCTCTTCGGAGCGGGCCCGCTCGCCGGCTGCATCGGCGGCGCGGTGCTGCTCGGCTCGGGCGCGTCCCTGGCGGGCACGGCAATCGGCGGTCTCGGTGCGGTCGCGGGCAACGCTCAGCAGTTCGTGACGCTGCTGCAGGCGCCGCCGGCTCCGAAGAAGTAGGCATCGTGCGAGCGCGTCACGTCGCTGCGTCGGCCCTCGTGCTCGCCGGTCTCGTGGTCGGCGGCGGAGGCATCGCCTCCGCTGCCGACCCGGTGCCCGTCGGCGGCGGGTCCCCCGTGGTGGTCGCCGACCGATCCATCTGCACGGTGACGGTCGTGGGAACGGACGACGCGGGCCGGAGCGTCGGACTCACCGCGGGCCACTGCGGTGATCCCGGCGACGCGGTGACGCCGGAGTTCGAGCGGGATCGCGTGATCGGACACATCGTGCGGGTCCTGCCCGACTACGACACCGCCGCGCCTACCTCGGCGTGCCCTGCGTCGGCCCGGCGGTGGTCACCACCATGGAGTCGATCGTGCGCGAGGTCACTCGGACCGGCGCGGGCGCAGGATTCCGGCCGGTCGCGATCAGGCCGTTCCGGTGAGCTGATCGCCCACGGCGCGCAGGGCGGTCAGGTCCGAGACCTCGAACGGCAACGACGGCACACCCACCACCGGCACCCGCGGATGGGCCGCGGTGAAGCGGCGCAGCAAGGCCAGTTCGCGGGTGGCCGTGCGGGCCCGATCGGCATGCACGCGCAGGATCCCGGCAGCGAGCTCGTCGTCGGGATCGCCGGAGCCGGAGACCGTGTCCGCCGCGCTCGACGCGTGGTCCGGGGACAGCGAGCTCAGCGTCGGGTGCGTTCGGTTGAGCACCAGGCCGGCCAGGGGCATCCCGTCGGCGCTGAGGCGGTCGACGAAGAACGACGCCTCTCGCAGGGCATCCGGCTCGGCCGCCGCCACCACCACGAAATGGGTGCCCTCGTGGCGGAGCAGCTCGTACGTGTGGCGTGCGCGTTCGCGGAAGCCACCGAACATCGAGTCGAGCGACTGCACGAACGCCGAAGCGTCCGACAGCATCTGAGAGCCGACGATGGACGAGACGCCCCGCATCGCCAGCCCGACGGCGCCGGTGACGACGCGGCCGATACCCCGCCCGGGGGCCATCAGCAGTTTGATCATGCGGCCGTCGAGGAACGAGCCGAGCCGCTGAGGTGCGTCGAGGAAATCCAGGGCGTTACGGGACGGCGGGGTGTCGACCACCACCAGGTCCCACTCGCCGTCGGCGGCCAACTGCCCCAACTTCTCCATCGCCATGTACTCCTGCGTGCCGGAGAACGACGACGCCACGGTTTGGTAGAAGGAATTGTTCAGGATCTGCTGGGCCTTCTCCGGCGTCGAGTGTTCGATCACCATCTCGTCGAACGTGCGCCGCATGTTCAGCATCATCGCGTGCAGTTCGCCCGTGGCCTCGGGGCCCAGCGCGACGGGCTGCGGGCTGTTGTCGAGCTCGCCCACCCCGAGTGCCTGTGCGAGCCGTCGGGCCGGATCGATCGTGAGCACCACCACCTTTCGGCCGCTTTCGGCGGCGCGCAGGGCCATCGACGCGGCCGTCGTCGTCTTGCCGACGCCGCCGGAACCGCAGCACACCACGATGCGCGATGCGGGGTTCTCGAGAATGGACGCGACGTCGAGAGTGGGCACGGTGGCCATCAGCGGACTCCCTGTTCGGTCAAGTGAGCAGCCAGTTCGTACAGACCGCCGAGATCCATCCCGTCGGGCAGCGTGGGCAGCACCAGCCGCGCCGCCGGCAGCGTCTCGAGCCGGCGCGCGCTCTCCCGCTGCGTGCGCACGGTCGCGGCGTGCTCGATGGATTCGGTCAGCAATCCGGCGAAGTCGTCCTCGGACAACGTGATTCCCGCCCCGGCGAGCACGCGCTGCACCGCGGCGGAATCGATGACACCGTCGGCGGCTTCGTCCAACACCGCGTCCGGCAGGTACGACGCGGTACTCCGGTTGACCACGACGGTGCCCAGCCGTAGGTCGGCCGCGGCGAGTTCGGCTGCGGCGTCGGCGGTTTCCTGCACGGGCAGGGCCTCGAGCAGCGTCACCAGGTGCACCACGGTCTGCTCGGAGTGCAGCAGGCGCACCACGCCTTCGCTCTGCGACCGCACCGGCCCGCTCTTCGCCAGATCCCGCATGGCCGTGGTGACGTCGAGAAAGCTGCCGATCCGGCCCGTCGGGGGCGAGTCGACCACGATCTCGTCGTAGAGCGGGCGACCGTCCTTGCTCGTCGCGACCGCGCGCTCCTTCACCTTGCCGGTGAGCAGCACGTCGCGAAGCCCCGGCGCGATCGTCGTGGCGAACTCGATCGCCCCGACTCGCCGCATCGCACGCCCCGCGAAACCGAGGTTGTAGAACATGTCGAGGTACTCGAGGAACGCGGTCTCGATGTCGACGGCCAGGGCGTACACCTCGCCGCCGCCCTCCGCGGACGCGACCTTGGTGTCGACGGGCGGCAGCGGCGGGACATCGAAGAGTTGCGCGATGCCCTGGCGGCCCTCCACCTCGACCAGCAGGACCTTCCGGCCGCCCGCGGCGAGAGCGAGGGCCAACGCGGCCGCGACGGTCGACTTCCCGGTGCCACCCTTGCCGGAGACGAAGTGCAGACGCGCCCGCGCCGCCTCGGGTGGCCAGCCGGTGGACTCGTGCGTCGCCGGGTTCTCGGGAATGTCGGGCTTGTCGGACACAGCGCCGAGCCTATAGAAAGTCCGGTTGGCGAGGGTCTTTCACGGGTCTTCGCTAGGGTTTGCACCCATGAGCGCATCGACGACGTGGGAATACCTCACTGCACCTCTGCTGATCCACAACACCAAGACCATCCTCGACAACTTCGGATCCCAGGGCTGGGAACTGGTCACGGTGACCCCCGGGCCCACCGGCGAGCAGCTCGTGGCCTACTTCAAGCGTCCCGTCGGCTGATGATCCGCGAGCGCCTGGCCGAGCTCGGCCTGACCCTGCCGCCGGTCGTGCCGCCGGTGGCGTCCTACGTCCCGGCCGTGCGCAGCGGCAACCACGTCTTCACGTCCGGGCAGCTGCCGATAGTGGACGGCGCTCTCCACGCGACGGGCAAGGTCGGCGCCGAGGTCGATCCCGAGGTCGCGACGGAGGCCGCCCGACTCTGCGCGTTGAACGCGCTTGCCGCGATCGACGCGCTGGTCGGTCTCGAGTCGATCACCCGCGTGGTCAAGGTGGTCGGATTCGTCGCCTCCGCACCGGGTTTCACCGGACAACCCGGCGTGATCAACGGCGCCTCCCACCTGCTCGGTGACGTCTTCGGCGACGCCGGTGTCCACGCCCGATCCGCGGTCGGTGTCGCCGAACTGCCGCTCGGCGCCCCCGTCGAGGTGGAGTTGATCGTCGAGGTGCGGACCTAGCCGCCCTGCTCGGTGAGCCGCGCGGTCACCTGCGCCAGGACGCGCTGCAGGTGCAGGCCGCGGTGCACCGAGCACTCGTGCGGCACTCCGAGCCGCACCGACGCCAGGAACTCCTCAAGCAACACCGCGTAGCACCGGTCCGGCGGGGTGGTGCGCTCCTGCAGCTCCACCAGCCCGTCGGGCCCGCTCGCGGACACACGCAGCACGGACGGCCGCACGGGCGTTCGCATGGACAGCGTCACCTGGCTCACCCGGCCGTCGTGGTCGAGCGTGATCGCCCACGTGTCGGAGTCGACGTCACGACGCGCGAAGGGCACGTCGGTGACCGGGCCCAGCACGGCCTCCACCAGATCGACGACGTGCGGACCGACATCCATCAGCGCGCCGCCGTCGTGACGCCAGGTCGAGCCGGCGTACTCACCGCCCAGCAACGCCCCGGACAGCCACGTCGCGGTGACGCCGGCCGTGCGTTGCGCGCCGGCCGAGCGAAGGAACGAACGCGTCTCCTCGGCGAAGCGACGCGTCAGCGTCACCATCGAGCCCACGCCGGCCCGCTCCACGGCCGCCGCCAGCCGCTCGGCATCGTCGACCGTCCCGGCGATCGGCTTGTCCAGCAACACGTGTCGGCCCGCCTCCGCCGCCCGCACCGCCAGGTCCGCCTGGACCTCGGGCGGCACGGCGAACGCCACTGCGTCGACCGAGTCGATGAGCGCGTCGACCGAGTCGACGATCGGCACCCCCGGTGCCACCTCCGCCGCGGCCTCCGGGCGGCGCGCCCAGATGCCGACGAAGTCGACGCCGTCGTGTGCCGTGAGGGCGGGAACGGCGGCCTGGCGCGCCCAAGGGCCGGCGCCGACGAGTCCGATACGCACGGTTCTCTCCTCGTTCTTCTCGAGCTGCACCCCGACTGTGCCGATCCGGGGTGTGGTTGGGTGGGATCATGGCCGGTCTCGCGCATCCCGCCTACGGGCAACTCCGCCGGGTGACACCCACGGCGTCGGTCCTGCTGGCGAACAACCCCGGCAAGATGACCCTCGACGGGACGAACACCTGGATTCTGCGCGCACCGGGCGAGGACCGGTGCGTGGTGGTCGATCCGGGACCGCGCAGCCGCGCCCACGTCGACGCCGTCGCCGCGTGCGGACCCGTCGCCCTCGTGCTCGTCACCCACCGCCACCACGATCACACCGGCGGCATCGCCCGGCTGCACCGCCTGACTCGCGCGCCCGTACGCGCCGTGACCTCCACCTACCTTCGCGGCGACGCCGCACCGCTCGAAGACGGCGAGGTGATCACCGCGGCCGGACTGGACCTCACCGTCGTCGCCACGCCCGGTCACACCGCCGACTCGGTGAGCTTCCTGTTGCCCGACGCCGTCCTCACCGGTGACACCGTGCTGGGCAGCGGGACCTCGGTGCTCGACGGGAAGGACGGGAGCCTCGGCGACTATCTCGCCTCCCTCGACCGGCTCGAACAACTGGGGGAGGGGCGAGCCGTCCTGCCCGGCCATGGACCCGACCATCCCGACACCGCCGTGCTCGCTCGCGCCTACCGCGCGCACCGCGAACAGCGGTTGGACCAGGTACGTGGGGCCCTGGACGTCCTCGGTGCGGACGCGTCGGCACGGGCCGTGGTACGCCACGTCTACGCGGACGTCGACAAGCGGCTGTGGCCGGCGGCCCGGATGTCGGTCAAGGCGCAGCTGGAGTACCTGCGCAGCTGACCGCTGTCGTCATCGGGCGCGACTGTCGGGCGCGACGCGCTGCGACTATCGGGCGCGACGCGCTGCGACTATCGGGCGCGACGCGCCAGGCGCTCGGAGTCGGAGATCAGAACGCTCTTGCCCTCGAGGCGTAACCAACCCCGGTGTGCGAAGTCGGCCAGCGCCTTGTTGACGGTCTCGCGGGAGGCGCCGACGAGCTGCGCGATCTCCTCCTGCGTGAGGTCGTGCACCACGCGCAGGGAGCCGGCCTCCTGGGTGCCGAAACGCTGCGCGAGCTGCAGCAGTGCCTTGGCGACGCGACCGGGCACGTCGGTGAAGATCAGGTCGGCGAGGCTGTTGTTGGTGCGACGGAGGCGACGTGCGAGCACGCGGAGCAACTGCTCGGCGATCTCCGGACGCTGATCGATCCAGGCCTTCAGAGCGTCGCGGTCCATGCTCACGGCGCGGACCTCGGTGACCGTGGTGGCGGTGGACGTGCGCGGGCCCGGATCGAAGATGGACAGCTCGCCGAACATGTCGGACGGTCCCATGATCGTCAGGAGGTTCTCGCGGCCGTCCGGGGAGCGGCGGCCGAGCTTCACCTTGCCGCTCACGATGATGTAGAGGCGGTCCCCGGGCTCGCCCTCGTTGAAGACCACGTGTCCACGCGGAAAGTCGACGGGCTGCAGCTGCTTCGTGAGCGCCGACACCGCCGACGGCTCGACCCCTTGGAAGATGCCGGCCCGTGCCAGAACCTCGTCCACGTGTGCTCCTTGCCGATCCGCGAATGACTGCGCCGTTCGTAGCCATCCGACTGCGTCCAGTCGTACCGGGAGGGAAGTCTACGTCGCTCGGGCGGTCGGGGAGTGAGCACGGCCACCCACGGGTGTGTCAGCTGGCGCGGCGCGCCCTGTCGTCGAGCATGGCGATGTCGTCGTCGGCGACCTCGCCGCCGCGCCGACGACGGGTCTTGAAGCGCGCGAGGGCGTGCGGGAAGCCCTCGGCCGCGAGCGTCGCCACCTCGGAGGAGCTGGCGGCGTCGAGGAACTCCTGCACTTCCTGCTCGCGGACGCCGACGCGGTTGAGGCGGACCTCGAAGCGCTCCATGGCGAGCGCGAACAGCATCAGCAAGACCGGGAACAGCACTACAGCGAGAGCTTGCATACCGAGGAGTAAACACTGCCTCGGTCACGGGGAGAACACGGTGGCGACCCGCCTCGGCCACGGCGGCGGGGTGGTCCGCCGGACGGATCGAGGGCTCTGTCGGAGCGTGTCCGTAGAGTCGTGGTCGTGCCCAGAACACCCGGAAACAGCCCTCACGTGGGTATTCGGTCGGAGACTCCGCTGGCGTTGACGCGCCGCGCCCGGCGGATGTACCGACAGCTGGGCGAGGTGTTCCCGCATGTCTACTGTGAGCTGGACTTCACCACGCCGCTCGAGCTCGCGGTGGCGACGATCCTGTCGGCGCAGTGCACGGACAAGCGGGTGAACGAGACGACGCCCGCGTTGTTCGCCCGGTACCGCTCGGCGCGGGACTACGCGGAGGCGGACCGGACGGAACTCGAGGAGTACATCCGCTCCACCGGCTTCTACCGGAACAAGGCGACGTCGCTGATCGGCCTGGGTCGGGAGCTGCTCGAGCGGTTCGACGGCGAGGTCCCGCCCCGCTTGAAGGACCTCGTCACCCTGCCGGGGATCGGTCGCAAGACGGCCAACGTCGTGCTCGGCAACGCGTTCGACGTCCCGGGGATCACCGTCGACACGCACTTCGGTCGGCTCGTGCGCCGATGGGAATGGACCGCCGACGAAGATCCGGTCAAGGTCGAGCACGCGGTGGGTGCGTTGATTCCGAAAAAGGACTGGACGGTGCTCTCGCACCGCGTGATCTTCCACGGCCGCCGGGTCTGTCATGCCCGGACGCCCGCGTGCGGCGTCTGTCTGCTCGCTCCGCTGTGTCCCGCCAACGGCACCGGGCCCACGGACGCGCGCAAGGCCGCCGCCCTCGTGCGCGGTCCCGAGACCGACCACATTCTCGCGTTGGCCGGTGTGGAGCGGTGAGACCGTCGTCGGCCGCTCGGTGGTCGCTCGCTGCGCTCGTGGTGGTGATCGCGTTGATCGTCGCCATCTGGCCTCGCAACGACGACGTGTCGACGCCGGGCAGCTTCGCCGAGTACCGCGACCGGGCGGGCACCACCGCCACCGGTGACGCGCCGACCGTCGACCTCGGCGCCGAGCGGGCCGCGGCGGGTCTCGCGGAGTGTCCGCGGCCGGCCGATGGTGGTGCCGCGGATTCCACCGGCCCGCTGGCCGGCCTGCAGGTGACGTGCCTCGCGGACGGCGCACCGATCGATCTCGGGCGCGCGGTGGCCGGTCGGCCCGTCGTGCTCAATCTGTGGGCGCACTGGTGCGAACCGTGCGCCGAGGAACTGCCGTATCTGCAGCAGTACGCGGCGCGCGCCGGTGATGCGGTTACCGTTCTGACGGTGCACGAGGATCCGCAGCAGGGCAGCGCGCTTGCCCGACTCACCGACTACGGCGTTCGCCTCCCCGGCGTGCAGGACGGCGGCAAGTCCGTGGCCGCGGCGGTGGGCGCGCCGGCGGTGCTGCCGGTGTCCGTGCTGCTGGACCCGTCCGGCGACGTCGCCGCCGTACTGCCGCAACCGTTCCGGTCGGTCGAGGAGATCGCCGAGGCGGTCCGCACCCGACTGGGGGTGGCCACGTGAGCGGGCCGTCGTGGCTGCAGGGTCTCGTCGACGCCGGATCGATGGCGCAGCACCCGGACAATCCGATCACCCGGCTGCAGACACCGCCGGATGCGGACGGCCGGCCTGCTGCCGTGCTGGTGCTGTTCGGCGGTGACCCCGCCGCGGACTCCCTGCCCGACGACGCGACGGTCCTGCTGACGCAACGGGCGTCCTCGCTGCGCCAGCACAGCGGTCAGGTCGCGTTTCCGGGCGGAGCCGCGGACCCGGGCGACGGCGGCGCCGTGGGGACGGCCCTCCGCGAGGCCGCGGAGGAGACCGGCCTCGATGCCGACGGGGTCGATCCACTCGCGACGTTCGACCCGATCTTCGTGCCGCCGTCGGGATTCGAGGTCACGCCGGTGCTGGCCTACTGGCGTCGGCCCGGGCCGGTCCGGGTGATCGACACGGCCGAGGTGGCGCGGGTCGAGGCGGTACCGCTGCGCGAGTTGCTGGATCCGGCTCGTCGATTCGTCGTCCGGCATCCGCTGGGCTACCGGGGACCGGCGTTCGACGTGCGCGGCATGTTGGTGTGGGGATTCACCGCCGGCGTGCTGGCGGGCATTCTCGACACGGCCGGATGGACCGTCCCCTGGGACACCGCGGACGTGCGAGATCTCGAGACCGCCCTGGCCGCCGCGGGATCGGAGCTGCTGTGACGGTCACCGGATCGACGTGGCTCGACATCGTCGTCGTGCTGGTCGCCGTGCTCGCGGCGTCCTCGGGGTGGCGCCAGGGCGCCGTCGCGTCGGCCTTCGCCTTCCTGGGCGTCGTCATCGGCGCGGTGGCGGGCATCCTGCTGGCTCCGAAGGTGCTGGTCCACGTCGAGGAACCTCGCCTGCGCATTCTCGCCGGTATCGGGCTCATCGTGGTCGTGGTCGTCGTCGGCGAGATCGCCGGCATGGTGCTGGGGCGCGCGCTGCGCAGCGGCATCCACAGTCCGGTGGCCCGCGGCGTGGACAGCGTGATCGGCGCCGGTTTGCAGGCCGTGGCGGTACTGGTGGCTGCATGGCTGCTCGCGGTGCCCCTGACGGCCACCTCGCAACCGCAGATCGCCGCCGCGGTCCGCGGGTCGGCGGTGCTCGGCGCGGTGGACCGACTCGCGCCGGACTGGGTGCGCGAGATTCCCAACGACTTCTCCGCGCTGCTCGACACCTCAGGACTGCCCGACGTCATCGGCCCCTTCGGGCGCACCCCGGTCGCGGACGTGGGCCCGCCCGACCCGAGCGTCGCGCAGTCGCCGGTGGCCGCCGACGTCGCGGACAGCGTCCTGCGGGTTCGCGGGATCGCGCAGAGTTGCCAGCGCGCGCTGGAGGGCTCCGGGTTCGTCATCGGACCCGAACGGCTCATCACCAACGCCCACGTCGTGGCAGGGACGTCGTCGGTCGCCGTCGACACGCAGGACGGTCCGCTCGACGCGAACGTCGTGCTGTTCGATCCGTCCATCGACGTCGCGGTCCTCGCCGTGCCCGGTCTGCGCGCGGACGTCCTGCAGTTCGCCCCCGAGCGCGCGCAGTCCGGGACCGACGCCGTCGTGCTCGGCTACCCGGGCGGCGGCCCGTACACGGCGTCGCCCGCGCGCGTGCGCGAGACGTTGAACTTGTCGGGCCCGGACATCTATCGCACGGGCACCGTCGAACGAGAGGTGTACACGGTGCGCGGGTCGATCCGGCAGGGCAACTCGGGCGGTCCGTTGATGAGCACGGACGGTCTGGTTCTGGGCGTCGTGTTCGGTGCGGCGGTGGACGATCCGGATACCGGATTCGTGCTCACGGCAGCGGAAGTCGCCGAAGAGGTCGCTCTGGGCCTGCAGAACGGGAACGCCGTCGGAACCGGCGCCTGTGTCGTCTGAGAACTGTGCGACGGAGGTGCCGCAGGCAGCGTTCTCCGCGTACGGTGGCGACGTGGGTCCGCACTGTCGGGGGTGGCCGGACTCGTTCGTCGGTGCGAGGTGACATCGGTGTTCCGTCGGCGCATCGTCCCCCGGGGAGGTGAGGCACGCATGACACGCCGTGCCGACCGGCGTCTCCGGCCGGAGCGCGAATCGCATTTCGACACACGCTCCAAGGGAGTCATCTTCAGCGCCGGCGGTGCGCTGCCGCTGTTGCTGATCGCGGTGCTCGAACCGACGTTCCTCCGCCCCGGCACCCTGCCGATTCTGGTCGGCATCGTCGTCTTCACCGTCGTGACCGTGGGTTTCACCGTGCGGGTGGGCACGTTGACCGACCGTCAGTTCACCGTGCTCGGATCCGGCGGCATGCTCGGCGTGGCCGTGTGCGCGTTCCTCATCGCGGACCCGTCCGGCGCGCGCGCCGTCACCGCCATGCTCGCGGTCGTGCCGGCGCTCGCGGCGTCGGGATCGCCTCGGCGGGTGACTCTGTCCCTGACCGGTGCCGCGGTGATACTCGCCCTCGCGCTGAGCATCAACGGTGCCGAGGGAGTGGTCCGCTTCGTCGCCGCGGGCGCCGCAGTCACCACCGTGATCGTGCCGGCGTTGCTCATCGCCGCGATGCGAACGTCCCTGGAATCGGTCACCGAGCGACTCGAGACTCTCGCCAACACCGATCCCCTGACGGGTCTGTTGAACCGTCGCGGCATGCTGCCGGAGGTGGAGGCGCTGCTCGCCCGTGCGTGCCTCACGCGGAAGTCCGTCGTGGTCTCGCTCGTCGATGTCGACCATTTCAAGGCCGTCAACGACACCCGTGGCCACGCTGCGGGTGACGACGTGCTGACGACCGTCGCGGAGGCGATCGCGCGGCAGGTGCCGTCCGACGCCGTCGTCGCCCGGCTCGGTGGTGAGGAGTTTTTGGTCCTGCGGGTGGCCGCCACGGTGACCGGACTCGAGGAGCACATTCTCGAGGCCGTGCGCTCGTCGTGCGACGTGACCGTCAGTATCGGCGTCGCGCAGGCCGACGTGCGGCCCGGCTCGGCGGATGCGGTGGTCGACGTCGAGACGACGCTGGACCGCCTGACCTACGCCGCGGACCGCGCGCTGTACACCGCGAAGACCTCCGGCCGGGACCGCGTCGCCTTCGCCCTGGAGGATTCGGTGGAGTGGCCGCTCGGCGGGATCTCGTCCCGGCGCGATCGCCTCGAGGTGTTGCGCCGAGGAGCGTCGTGACGGACGGCCGGCCCGTGGATCCGCCGGCGCCCTTCGACGACAGAACGGAGTCCGTGTGACCCACCGCGTGTTCGATCCCCGGGACGATGCGGACACCCGCGCCGCCGAGGTGCTGCTGCACGACGAGTCGACCACCGTGATCGACACGACGGCGGAGCAGGCACTCTCGCTCGGGGCTCTCCTGCCCACGCCCGTCGCGGGTCCGGACGAGCCCGTGCGGTGGGTGCACTATCCGTGGCGACGCTCGCTCGTCCGGGTCCTCGGCCCGGTCGGCTTCCGACGCCTGCGGCTCGACCGGAACCGGGACAAACTCACGCTCGACGAGCAGGCCCGCGCCCTCGATGTCCGGATCGGCGTCGTCGGGCTCAGCGTCGGTCACGCGGTGGCGCACACCCTGGCGCTCGAGGGACTGTGCGGTGAGTTGCGGCTGGCCGATTTCGACGAACTCGACCTGTCGAACCTCAACCGCGTCCCGGCCACGGTGTTCGACCTCGGCGTGAACAAGTCGGTCGTCGCTGCGCGGCGGATCGCCGAGGTGGACCCGTATCTCACGGTGCGCACCTTCCCGACGGGAGTGGACGAGGCCGTGATCGACGACTTCCTGGACGGCCTCGACCTCGTCATCGAGGAATGCGATTCCGTCGCGGCGAAGTTCCTCGTGCGCGAGCACGCTCGTCGGCGGGGCATCCCGGTGATCATGGAGACCAGCGACGGCGGAGTCCTCGACGTCGAACGGTTCGATCTCGACGGCGCCCGCCCGTTCTTCCACGGCCTGCTCGGCGATCTCGACCTCGCCGGACTCGCGTCGTTGTCCGCGGATGACCGCGCTCGCCTCGCACCCCGCATCCTGGGCGCCGAGTCGATCACGCCGCGCATGGCGGCGTCGCTGCCGCACATCGGCACGTCGTTGTCGACGTGGCCGCAGCTGGCGGGTGACGTGGCGCTCGGCGGTGCGTCGGTGGCTGCCGCGGTCCGGGCCTTCGTGCGGGGCGAGGCGCCGCCGTCGGGTCGGCTACGGGTCGGTCTCGACGCGGCGGTGGCCCACCTCGAGGACCCTCTCACGAGCGGCGGAGATTCTCCAGCAGCAACTCGGTGACGCGCTCCGGCTCTTCGTGGTGCACGTAGTGGCCGACGCCGGGAAGTTCGTGCGTCGTGATGCGAGGGGCCCAGTGGGCGTCGCGGCGGGCGGTGCGGCTCACGACGTAGGGGTCGGCGCCGCCGAGGATCTGCAGTGCCGGGAGGTCCAGAACGGTGTCGACGACGGACGCGAACCGGCGCCCGTCCGGTCGGAACTGGCTCCGGAAGGCCCAGCGCTGGTACTCCAGCGTGCTGTGGGCGACCCCCGGCACGAGGATGGCCCGCCGCATGACGTCCACCGTCGTCGGGAAATCCGGCGAGCCCTGCCACCTCTCCGACGAGCGCTCGCGAACCAACCGTTCCACCTCCGCGCCGTCCTGCGCGGTGAGGGCGCGTTCCGGGACGCGGGGGAGTTGATACCGCAGGAAGGTGGGCAGCAGCGCGCGTCGCTGTCCGCGGTCACGCACGGCCGCGCGGCGCAGCGCCAGGGGATGCGGGGACGCGAGCAGGGCGATGCTGCGGACCGAGCGAGGATGCAGCGCCGCCGTGGCCCAGCAGACCAACCCACCGTCGGCGTGGCCGACGATGTGGGCGTCGGTGTGGCCGAGCGCGCGGATCAATCCGGCGATGTCGCCCGCGAGGGTCCAGCCGTCGTACCCGCGCGGTGGCTTGTCGGTGTCCCCGTAGCCCCGTAGGTCGACGGCGACGGCGTGATAGCCGGCGGCGCCGAGGTCGATCACCTGCGCGCGCCAGGAGCACCAGAGGTCGGCGAACCCGTGGACGAGCAGGACCAGCTCGGGCGTGGGGTCGTCGATCGACCGGTCGGGGACGATCTCCGCGACATGGAACTTGATGCCGTTGGCCCGCACGTCGCGGTGACGCCACGGTCCGGGGAGTCGAACCGTGGCGGGATCCGGTGCGGGCACCGCCGGCGTCAGCGGGTGAGCGGGGCGCGAACGTCCTTCGCGGCCAGTTCGGGAGCGTCGGAGCCGCGCTGACCCGGGATCACGGTCGCGGTGGCCTTGAGCGAGTCGATGGTCTTCTCGGGCTTGCGCAGCTTCTTCACCCGCAGGTAGCCGAGAAAGGCGAGCAGCGCGGTGATGGCCACCATGATCAGGAAGACGATGAGGAACGCGAGCCACCGCACGACCCAGGTGTTGAGGAGCTCCGCCAGGAAGAAGAAGAAGAAGAACGAGCTGAAGATCAGCACGGCGAGGGCCAGCACGAACAGGACGCTGCCCTGCAGGCCCTTCTTGATCTCACCGGTGACCTCGGCCTTGGCCAACTCGACCTCGGCGCGCACGAGCGTCGAGACCTGGGTGGTGGCGTCCTTGACCAGTGCTCCGATGCTGGCGGTGGCCGGGTTCGACCGACTGTCGACGTCCGTGAGCGGAATGGAGGACACGCCGGCCGGAACGGTGGTGTCGGCGTGGGAATCGCCTCGGCTGCTGCTCACGTGTTGTCCCCTTCGACGTTCTCTCGTCTCGCGTGCCGTCCGGCACGCCCGATGGGATCCATACCCCGTCGGGGCTCACCCTATCGTCCCCGAGTCCCACCGACCGCGCGCAGCGGGATTCGGTCCGCCCGAGCGAGCACTCGGGTATTTTTTCCCGGGTCGACCCGCCCCGGTCGGGTCTTCTCGTACTTCCGATCTCCATGCCGCAGGAGCACACACGTGACCAGCACTTCCGCGGACCAGGTTCCCACCGACGGTCCGACAACCGACGCCGACGTGGTCGACGGGGTTCCCCGTAGCCGCATCGTCGTCGCCTCGATGGTGGGTACCTCCATCGAATTCTTCGACTTCTACATCTACGCCACAGCCGCCGTGCTCGTGTTCCCTCGCCTGTTCTTCCCGGCGGGTAACGACACCACGGCGCTGCTCGCCTCCTTCGCCACCTTCGGCCTGGCGTTCGTCGCTCGGCCGGTCGGCTCCATCCTCTTCGGTCACTTCGGCGACCGCATCGGCCGCAAGGCGACCCTCGTCGGGTCGCTCCTCACGATGGGCATCGCGACCTTCCTCATCGGGCTCCTGCCCACCTACGACAGCGTCGGCATCATCGCTCCGATGTTGTTGGCGTTGATGCGCTTCGCGCAGGGTGTCGGCCTCGGTGGGGAATGGAGCGGGGCGGCTCTGCTGGCCACCGAGACCGCGAAGAAGGGCAAGCGAGCGTGGGCCGCGATGTGGCCGCAGCTCGGCGCGCCGATCGGCTTTCTCATGGCCAACGGCATCTTCCTCGTGCTGATGACGCTGATGGACTACGACGCCAAGACCTCGGCGTCCGATCATGCCTTCCTCACGTGGGGCTGGCGCGTGCCGTTCCTGCTCAGCGCCGTCATGGTGATCATCGGCCTCTACGTCCGGCTCAAGCTGGAGGAGACCCCGGTGTTCAAGCGCGCCGTCGCGCAGGGGCAGCGGGTCAAGACGCCCGTGGCGCAGGTCTTCCGCACCAGCTGGCGGCCGCTGGTCCTCGGCACCTTCGTCATGCTGGCCACCTACACGCTGTTCTACGTGATGACGACGTGGGTGGTCAGCTACGGCACCGGCAAGGTGGTCGACGCCAGCGGGGTCGCCGTGTCCATCGCCTACACGGATTTTCTGGGGCTGCAGCTGATCTCGGTGCTGTTCTTCGCCGCGTTCGTCCCCGTCTCCGGCTGGCTCGCGGACCGGTTCGGACGTCGCATCACGCTGATCGTGGTGACGTCGGCGATCATCGTGTTCGGCCTGAGCTTCGGGTGGGTCGCCGCTCCGGAGACGGCCACCGCGGGCCGCATGCTGGTGTTCATGTGCGTCGGTCTGGCCCTGATGGGTCTGACGTTCGGACCGATGAGTGCCGTTCTGCCGGAACTGTTCCCGACCAACGTGCGCTACACGGGCTCGGGCATCTCGTACAACACCGCCTCGATCCTCGGTGCGGCCGTCGCGCCGTTCATCGCCACCTGGCTCGTGAATTCCTACGGCGTGGCCTGGGTCGGGGTGTACCTCGCCGTGGCGGCGGCGCTGACGCTGTTCGCGCTGGTGGTCATGCGCGAGACGCGGGATGCGGACCTGGACCGGGTCTGAACCGACTCCCGCGCTGCCACCGCGCTCGCGCGCTGCATGCTCGCAGCGCCGGTGCACGGTGGCAGCGCGGAAGGGGAGGCGGGGAACTACTTCGCGTTGGCCTGACTGATCGCGTCGAAGACGGCCGGGTCGACCAGTGTCGAGGTGTCGCCCAGATCGCGGCCCTCGGCGACGTCGCGCAGCAAGCGGCGCATGATCTTGCCGGACCGGGTCTTCGGCAGCTCCGGCACCACCGTGATCTGGCGCGGCTTCGCGATCGGCGAGATCTCCTTGCTCACTTGTGCTTTGAGCTCGGCGATCAGCTCGTCGCCGGTGTTCTCGACGCCGCCGCGCAGGATGACGAAGGCCACGATGCCCTGGCCGGTGGTCTCGTCCGACGCGCCGACGACGGCCGCCTCGGCCACCCCGTGATGGCTCACGAGGGCGGATTCCACCTCGGAGGTGGAGATGCGGTGGCCGGAGACGTTCATGACGTCGTCGACGCGTCCGAGAACCCAGAGGTCGCCGTCGTCGTCGAACCGGGCCCCGTCGCCGGCGAAGTACCACCCCTCGGTCGCGTAGCGCGACCAATAGGTGTCCTTGTACCGCTCCATGTCGCCCCAGATACCGCGGAGCATCGACGGCCACGGCTCGTCGAGCACCAGGTAGCCGTTGCCGCCGGGACCGAGCGGCTTGGCGTCGTCGTCGACGATCTTGGCGGAGATGCCCGGCAGCGGCGTCTGCGCCGATCCCGGCTTGGTGTGGGTGACACCGGGAAGCGGCGAGACCATGATGGCGCCGGTCTCGGTCTGCCACCACGTGTCGACGATGGGTGCGGTGCCGCCGCCGACGACGTCACGGAACCACCGCCACGCCTCGGGGTTGATGGGCTCGCCGACGCTGCCCAGCAGGCGGATCGACGACAGGTCGTGGGCATCCGGAATCTCGCGGCCCCACTTCATGAACGTGCGGACCAACGTCGGCGCGGTGTAGTAGATGGTGACGCCGTACTTCTCGACGATGTTCCAATGACGGTGCTCGTCGGGCGAATTCGGCGTTCCTTCGTAGACCACCTGCGTGGCTCCGTTGGCCAGCGGGCCGTAGACGATGTAGCTGTGGCCGGTGACCCAGCCGATGTCGGCGGTGCACCAAAAGACGTCCTGGCCCTGCTTGTGGTCGAAGACGTAGTGGTGGGTGTAGGCGGTCTGGGTGAGGTAGCCGCCGGAGGTGTGGATGATGCCCTTCGGCTTCCCAGTGGTTCCCGAGGTGTAGAGGATGAACAGCGGATGCTCGCTGTCGAACGGCTGCGCCTCGTGCTCCGCGGACGCCTGCCCGACGGTCTCGTGCCACCAGAGGTCGCGGCCCTCCGTCCACGGGGTGTCGATCTCGGTGCGCCGGACCACGAGCACGTGCTCGATGGACTCCGCGCCGTCGACGGCCTCGTCGACGGATTCCTTGAGCGGTGCCGCCTTGCCACGACGCCACTGTCCGTCGGTGGTGACGACGAGCTTGGCTTGCGCGTCGTCGATCCGCGAACGCAGCGCGGACGAGGAGAAGCCGGCGAAGACGACGCTGTGCGTGAGGCCGAGTCGCGCGCACGCGAGCATCGACACGATGGCCTCGGGGACCATCGGCATGTAGATGGCGACGCGGTCGCCGGCGACGAGGCCGAGGTCGGTGAAGGCGTTGGCGGCGCGGCTCACCTCGGCGAGGAGATCGCTGTAGGTGAGGTCGCGGCTGTCGCCGGGCTCGCCCTCCCAGTGGATGGCCACCTGGTCGCCGCGGCCCTCGTGCACGTGCCGGTCGACGCAGTTGTAGGCGACGTTGAGTTCGCCGCCGACGAACCACTTGGCGACGGGTGCATCCGACCAGTCGAGGACCTCCTCGAAGGGGGTGTGCCAGTGGAGGCGGTTCGCCTGCTCGGCCCAGAAGGCCAGTCGGTCCTGCTCGGCGGCCCGGTAGAGCTCCTCGCCGGCGTTGGCCCGGCGGACGAACTCCTCGCTCGGAGCGTAGGAGACGGGGTGTTCCGACTCCGTCGTGTCGGTCGTTGCCGCGGCTGCGTCGCCGCCGGTCACCGTCTCGGTCATGGTGCTCCTGGCCCCTCTCGGACTGGTCTTCTCTGACGGGTGTGAGGGTAGTCACGTGTGACGGGCGCCGCACCGTTGCATCGGGCAGCACGACGGCGCGTGCGCCGAGAGGTCGGTTGAGCGCGATGGGCGGTGGTCTGCGGCGACGGGCGGCGAGGGGTCCGAAAAACCGTCCCATCAGGCTGTCCGACCGGACAGGTCCGGTCCTGCCCGAATTACGGCTGTGTTTCGGTGGCCGCCAATTTCGGGGGAGTCGACGACACGGGTGCGGAGTGTGTCTACAGTCAAGCGAATATCCGGGTCGCACCATCGCATGCGGCCACACCCGAGCCCGTGGACGTCCACGGATCTGTCGAGGGCAGCACCCTGTCCCGCAGGACATGTATGGAGGATCGATTGTGAGGATCAAGCGCGCGCTCGCGATCGTGTCGGTCGGCTTCGTGGCCGTCGGCATGCTCGCGGCCTGTGGTGGCGGGGGAGGTTCCTCCAGCGCGGAGGGCGTCTACAGCCTCTACATCGGCGAGCCCGAGAACCCGCTGGTTCCCGGCAACACCACCGAGAGCGAGGGCAACCAGGTCCTCAAGGCACTGTTCACCCCGCTGGTGACCTACAACGACGAGACCAGCGAGGTCGAGTACAACGGCGTCGCCGAGTCCGTCGAGTCGGACGACCAGGTCACCTGGACCATCAAGCTGAAGCCGGACTGGACGTTCCACGACGGCACGCCGGTGAATGCGAAGTCCTACGTCGACGCGTGGAACTACACGGCGAATTCGACCAACGCGTACCAGGCGTCGTACTTCTTCGAGAACGTCGCCGGTTACGACGATCTGCAGGCCGCCGACGGCGCCGCGCCCGCCGCGACGGCGATGTCCGGCTTGACGGCGGTGGACGACACCACCATTCGCGTGCAGCTGAAGGAGCCGTTCGCGATCTACCCGGTGACGCTCGGCTACTCGGCGTTCTCGCCGCTGCCCGAATCGTTCTACGCGGATCCGGATGCGTTCGGCCGCAAGCCGATCGGCAACGGCCCGTTCAAAGCCGACCAGGACTTCGTCCAGGGCCAGGGCATCACCCTGACCAAGTACGACGACTACAAGGGCGACGACGCCGCACAGGCGCAGGGCGTGCAGTTCAAGGTCTACACCGAGCTGAACACCGGCTACACCGACGTCCAGGCCGGCGGCCTCGACGTGATGCTGGACCTGCCGTCCGACGCGTGGGCCACCGCCCGCGACCAGTTCGGTGACCGTTACGCCGAGCGTGCACGTCCCGACATCACGGCCCTCGGATTCCCGACGTACGACCCGCGGTACTCCGATCCGCGTGTGCGCGAGGCATTCTCGATGGCGATCGACCGCCAGGCGATCACCGAGGCGATCTTCACCAACACCCGTACCCCGGCGACGTCCTTCGGCTCGCCCGTGGTCGACGGGTACCGCGAGGACGCCTGCGGCAGCAAGTGCGAGCTGAACGTCGATCGCGCGAACCAGCTGCTCGACGAGGCCGGCTTCGACCGGTCCCAGCCGGTGGACCTGTGGTTCAACGCCGGTGCGGCGCACGACACCTGGATGACCGCCATCGGCAATCAGCTGCGCACCAACCTCGGCGTGGAGTACGTCCTGCGCGGCGACCTCCAGTTCGCCCAGTACCTGCCGCTGCAGGATCAGAAGGGCATGACCGGCCCGTTCCGCTCCGGCTGGATCATGGACTACCCGTCGCTGTACAACTTCCTGGCTCCCACGTACAGCACGGCGGCTCTCCCGCCGGCGGGGTCGAACAAGCCGTTCTACTCCAACCCGGAGTTCGACGCGGCCCTGTCGGACGGTAACAACGCCGACAGCCTGGAGGACGCGACCACGCAGTACCAGCGGGCCGAGGACATCCTGTTCCGCGACCTGCCGGCCACCCCGCTGTTCCACGGCCTGAACCAGGCCGTGTGGAGCGACCGCGTGGACAACGTCAAGATCGACCTGTTCGGCGACATCGAGGTCGCGGACGTCACGGTCAACTGACCGACCACCCGGTGGGGCGTTCTGCCTGACAGCAGAGCGCCCCACCGGTGCGTGACCTGTCGGCCCGTGCCGCACGGCGCGAGGCCCCTGTCGAGGAGAACCGAAGTGGGTCGCTTCATCACTCGCCGATTGTTGTTGACCGTTCCGGTCCTCATCGGCGCCAGCTTTTTGATCTTCGCGATGGTCTACGCCCTGCCGGGCGACCCCATTCGCGCCCTGGCGGGCGATCGCCCGCTCGCCCCCGCCGTCGTCGCGCAGTTGCGTGCGCAGTACAACCTGGACGATCCGTTCCTGGTGCAGTACGTCAAGTACGTCGGCGGACTTCTGCAGGGCGACTTCGGATCCGACTTCGCCGGCCGACCCGTTCTGGACACCATCTCGCAGCGCCTGCCCGTCACGGTGCGGCTGACGATCGTGGCCATCGTCTTCGAGGCACTGATCGGTATCGCCGCCGGTGTCCTGAGCGGCCTGCGCCGGAACTCCTTCTTCGACAACCTGGTGCTGGTCTCGACCACGCTGCTGGTGTCGGTGCCGGTGTTCGTGCTCGGCTTCGTCGCCCAGTACCTGCTGGGCTACAAGCTGGATCTGTTCCCCATCGCCGGCATCAACGCCGGCTGGTACAGCTACCTGCTGCCCGGCCTGGTGCTCGCGGCGCTGTCCATGGCGTACGTCGCCCGACTGACCCGCACCGCGGTGTCGGAGGCGATGGCGGCGGACTACATCCGCACCGCCCGCGCCAAGGGCGTCGGATACCGACGCATCGTGTTCCGGCACGCCCTGCGCAACAGCATGATTCCCGTCGTCACCTTCATCGGTGCCGACGTCGGGTCGCTGCTCGGCGGCGCGATCGTCACCGAGTCGGTGTTCAACATTCCCGGTCTGGGGCGCGCGATCTTCGATGCCGTGCAGAACCAGGAGGGCGCCGTCGTCGTCGGCATCGTCACGCTGATGGTGTTCTTCTACATCTTCTTCAACCTGGTCGTGGACGTGCTCTACGCACTGCTCGACCCCCGAATCCGATACGAGTAGGCACCATGACCTCCGATGCACAGCACGCGGCCGCCGAGGGCGAGCCGGGCAACGTCGTCACCGGTGAGGCGCAGGACCTCGTCGGCCAGGCCAGCCTCTGGGGCAACGCGTGGAAGAAGCTGCGGCGCAGCGCGTTCTTCTGGTTCGGCGCCGTCATCACCCTGGTCCTCGTTCTCATGGCCGTGGTGCCGCAGCTGTTCGCCCGCGGCATCGATCCGCGCGACTGCACCCTGACGAACACCCGGCTGAAGCCGAGCGCCGAGCACTGGTTCGGTACCGACCTGCAGGGCTGCGACTACTACGCCAATGTCATCTACGGTGCGCGGATCTCGCTCACCATCGGCCTGCTCGCCGTGATCGGCGTCCTGATCGTGGGCGTGCTGATCGGCGCTCTCGCAGGCTATTTCGGCGGCTTCCTCGACAGCCTGCTGGCGCGGTTCACCGACATATTCTTCGGTATCCCGCTGCTTCTCGGTGCCCTGGTGCTCCTCACCGTGACCAGCGAGCGCACGGTCGTGACGGTCGCCCTGGCCCTGGTGGCCTTCGGCTGGATGACCGCCATGCGTCTGGTCCGCTCGTCGGTCATCAGCATCAAGCAGAGCGAATACGTCCAGGCCGCACAGGCTCTCGGTGCGAGCACCTACCGCATCCTGGTCCGGCACATCCTGCCGAACGCCCTGGCGCCGGTGCTGGTGTACGCCACCATCGCCGTCGGCACGTTCATCGCCGCGGAGGCGACGCTGTCCTACCTCGGTATCGGTCTGCAGTTGCCCGCGATCTCGTGGGGCCTGCAGATCAACCTGGGCCAGAACTACATCTCCACCTCGCCGCACCTGGTGCTCTTCCCGGCAGCCTTCCTGTCGGTGACGGTGCTGGCCTTCATCCTCATGGGCGACGCGCTGCGTGACGCGCTCGACCCGAAACGGAGCTGACGATGACGGAACAGGCAACATCGGACGCGGCGGCCCCGATCCTCGGTGTCTCCGGTCTGACCATCGATTTCGAGGTCGACAAGACCTGGCGCACGGCCGTGCGCGACGTGTCCTTCGAGGTGGCGCGCGGGGAGATCCTCGCCATCGTGGGCGAATCCGGCTCGGGCAAGTCCACGACGGCCATGGCCATACCGGGGCTGCTGGCCGACAACAGCCGGGTCGCGGGCAGCATCACGCTGAACGGTCGCGAACTCACGGGCCTGAAGGAACGCGAGCTGAACGGCGTGCGCGGCAAGGACATCGCCGTGATCTTCCAGGAGCCGATGACGGCCCTGAACCCGGTCTACACCATCGGCTGGCAGATCACCGAGGCCATTCGCGCGCACAGCGACGTCACCAAGGCGCAGGCCAAGGACCGCGTCATCGAGTTGCTGCGGTTGGTCGAGATGCCGGAGCCCGAGAAGCGCGTCGGCTACTACCCGCACCAGCTGTCCGGTGGACAGCGTCAGCGCGCCATGATCGCTCAGGCGCTCGCGTCGGAGCCGGCCGTGCTCATCGCCGACGAGCCGACCACGGCGCTCGACGTGACCGTGCAGGCGGAGATTCTCGAGCTCATGCGGGATCTGCGCGGCCGAGTCGACGCCGCCATCGTGCTCATCACCCACGACATGGGCGTGGTCGCCGACATGGCCGACCGCATCCTGGTGATGCGGAACGGCGACATCGTCGAGCAGGGCACCGCCGACCACATCTTCCATCGCCCGGACCACGCTTACACCCGCGAGCTGCTCGCGTCCGTTCCCCATCTGGGATCGCGGGCGGGCGAGCAGGGCACGGACGACACCCCGGACGTCACGTACGCCCTCGAGCTCACCGATGCCGTCATCGAGTACCCCGGTTCCCGCCGCACCGGCGGGTTCCGCGCGGTCGACGGGGTCAGCCTGTCCATCGAGCCGGGCGAGGTCGTCGGCCTGGTGGGCGAGTCCGGCTCCGGCAAGTCGACCATCGGCAAGGCCGCGGTGGGTCTGCTGAAGCTGCATTCCGGGTCGTTGTCCGTGGCGGGTACCGACATCACGTCGGCGTCCACCCGTGCGCTGCGCCCGGTGTGCAGCAAGGTGGGCATCGTCTTCCAGGATCCGGGGTCGTCGCTGAACCCCCGCTGGCCCATCGGCCAGTCCATCGCGGAGCCGATGCTCCTGCACACCGAGATGGACCGCACGCAGCGGAACAAGAAGGTGGAGGAGCTCCTCGACCAGGTGCACCTGTCCCGCGACATGCGCAACCGGTACCCGCACCAGCTCTCGGGCGGTCAGCGGCAGCGCGTGGGCATCGCCCGGGCCCTCGCCCTCGAACCGACTCTGCTGGTGGCTGACGAGCCGACGTCGGCTCTCGACGTCTCGGTGCAGGCCAAGGTGCTCGAGCTGTTCCAGGAGCTCCAGCGCGAATACGGGTTCGCGTGCCTGTTCATCAGTCACGACCTCGCCGTCGTCGAGGTATTGGCCCGTCGCATCGCGGTGATGAGCAAGGGCAAGCTGGTCGAGTTCGACCGCACCGACCGCATCCTGCGCTCGCCGTCCGACCCGTACACCAAGCGTCTGCTCGCGGCCGTGCCCGTGCCGGACCCCGAGCAGCAGGCCGTGCGGCGCCGGGAGCGGGCGGAACTGCTGGCCGCCGAGCAGGCGGGCGGTCGGTAGATTCGCCCCGTGACCGATCCGCTGGCTCCGATCCTCGACCTACCGGGCGTCCGGGACGCCGCCGACCGGGCTCGCGACGCGCTCGCCGAGGTACACCGGCACAAGACGAACCGACGGGGGTGGCCGGCCACGGCCGCCGAGGCGGCGGTGCGGGCGGCCCGCGCGTCGGCGGTGATCGCGGGGTCCTCGACCGCCGTCGCCGACGACGGCACGGCCCCGCCGATCCTCGCCGGTGCGCTCCGGGTGGCGCAGGCACTCGACGGCGACGCGCTCACCAGCACCGTCGGAACGTGGCGACGCGCCCCGCTCCAGGCGTTGGCTCGTCTCCATCTGTTGGCCGCGGCGGACCTCGTCGACGATCAGGACCAGCTGGGTCGTCCGCGGGCGGGTGACGACGTCGCGCAGCGGCTGTCGATCCTGGCCGACCTCGTCACCGGCGGGACGCGGGCGCCGGCGCCGGTGGTCGCGGCGATCGTCCACGGAGAGTTGGTGTCCCTGCGGCCGTTCGGGACGGCCGACGGCGTGGTCGCGCGCGCGGCGTCGCGGCTGGTGGCCGTCGCGTCCGGCCTCGATCCCCACAATCTGGGTGTGCCGGAGGAGAGCTGGGCCAAGCGGCTCGCCGCTTACCGCACGGGTGTCGAGGGCTTCGCGGGCGGTACCGAGCGCGGCGTGGGGAGCTGGGTCCTGTTGTGCTGCGGGTCGTTCGAGGCCGGTGCCGCCGAGGCGACGACGATCGCGGAGAACGCGCAGCCGGCCTGAGGCGACCCGACGGGCCCGCACATGACAACGGGCGACGGTGCCGGGATCTCACTCCGGCGTCGTCGCCCGTCGGCACGGAATCCGCGGTTACCAGGCGTGCAGGGTGGGTTGCGGTGGAGAAACTCCACGTGGCCTCGGCGAGAATGCGTGGCGACCTTCGTTCGTGTCCACAACCAGTGCAGAGTTCTCACGTCGTCCGCCCGAATTCCGCAGGCCCACAACACTTGTGCCATCATAGCGGCGCGCTACGCGTGGGTACCGTCGGTCCGTGCCGGGAAAGCCCGGCTGGGAGAGCGTTCCTTCTCTTCCGGCTCGCTCTTGGCCTTCCGTCTTTCCGTGCGTCCATTCTTACTCTGTGATCGACGCCACAGCAAGGGCTTCCGGCGGCCCGATCGATTCAGCGACGGCGACGCAGCACGCCGTACGAGACCGCGCCGGCCGCCACCGCGGCGAGGGAGGCGGCGACCCCGGCGACGGTGCTCGACGACGGCGCGGTGAACCGGCTGCGCAACGAGACCGGGTTCGAGAAGGTGAGAATCGGCCACCCCTTGCTCGCGGCCTCCTTGCGCAGACCACGATCGGGATTGACCGCCGTCGGGTGCCCGACGGCCTCGAGCATCGGCAGGTCGGTGACCGAGTCGGTATAGGCGTACGAGCGGGACAGGTCGTACCCGTGCTCGGCGGCGAGCTTCTCCATCGCCTCGACCTTGCCCGGCCCGTAGCAGTAGAACGAGATCTCGCCCGAGTACTTGCCGTCCTCGATCGCCATCTGCGTACCGACGTGATGGTCGGCGCCCAGATCGTCGGCGATCGGGGTGACCACCTCCTCGCCGGACGCGGACACGATCACCACGTCGTGACCGCGCAGCTTGTGGTCGGCGATCAGATCGGCGGCCTCGGCGAACACCAGCGGATCCACGATGTCGTGCAGGGTTTCCGCGACGATGGTGCGAACCGTCTCGACGTCCCACCCGGTGCACATGCTCGCGATGTGGATGCGCATGCGCTCCATCTGATCGTGGTCCGCACCGGACACCAGGAACAGGAACTGGGCGTAGCTGCTCTTGAGCACACTGCGCCGGTTGATCAGTCCGCCGTCGAAGAAGGGCTTGCTGAACGCCAGGGTCGACGACTTCGCGATGATCGTCTTGTCCAGATCGAAGAACGCGGCGACGCGTCCGGGTGCTTCGGTGCTGCTCACCCGGTCAGGGTAACGGGCGGGCCTGTCGGTCTCCGAAAGTCCGCCGGACCTGCTGTGACGACTCGCCGCGCGGCGATGTGGTCCGAGCGCAGTCGGGTGTAGACTTCGTTGTGCCCGGTCACGAATCGGGCGCGTTCAGCCCGACCCCCCGGGGCTGAACGTCGACGACCCCCGCCTCCTCCCCCCCCTGGCGGGGGTCGTCCCATGTCCGGGGTCTCTCGCCGGTCGCCTAGCACGCCGGTCCGACCCGTCGACGGCGTTCTCCCCGGGCGTCGTCGTCATCCCCGGGTGGTCGTCGACGCGCTCGCCCGGTCTCGCGAGCGGCGCACGATCGGCGGCGTGACCTCGCCCGAATTCTCCGCGTCGACCCCCGCTGCCGCGTCCGACGCCGCCGTGACCGTCGTGATCGGCGAGCCCACCCTGTCCGACCACGTGCGACGGGTCGTGGCCGCGGCAGGCCGTGCGGTCGACGTGCGGTCGACGGTCCCGGACCGAGCGGGGTGGCTCGGCGCGACCACCGTCGTGCTCTCCGAGTCCGCTGCCGCCGACGCGGTGCGCCGACGGCACCCGCGCCGTCCGGGCGTCGTCGTGGTCTCGGACGGTGCGCCGACCGTGACGGCGTGGCAGAGCGCGGCCACCCTCGGGACACCGCACGTGCTCGACCTGCCGAACCGTGAAGCCGACCTCATGGCGCTGATCGCGGCCGTTCCGGGACGCGACGCGGACGGCGCCGTCGTCACGGTGATCGGCGGCTGCGGCGGAGCCGGGGCCTCGGTGTTCGCGACGGCACTCGCCCTGACGTCGGCACGCTCGGCGCTCACGGTGCTGGTGGACGCGGATCCGTGCGGTGGGGGACTCGACCTTGCGGCCGGCGTGGACGATCGGCCGGGACTGCGGTGGCCCGACTTGGTCGTCGGCGGCCGCGTCGACGCTCGTGCCCTGCACGACGCGTTGCCCGCGCGTGATCGCCTCGCCGTGCTGTCCTGCGCACGAGGCCGACCTTCGGACGTCGACCCCGGCGCCCTCACCGCGGTGCTGGCGTCCGTTCGGCGTGCGGGCGAACTCGCCGTCTGCGACGCACCGCGCTCGCCCGGGCCCGAGCAGTGGGCTGCCGTGGAGGCGGCCGACCTGGTCACGGTCGTCGTGCCGGCGACGGTGCGGGGTTCGTGGGCGGCCCGCGCCGTCGTCGCGACTCTGCAGAGTCGCACCGCGAACGTCGGTCTCGTGATTCGCGGCCCGGCCCCCGGGGGACTGCGTGCGGACGACGTCGAGCGCACCGCGGAGGCACCGGTCCTGGCCACCATGCGCCCCGAGCGTCGTCTCGCCGCAACCCTGGACCACGGCGGGCTGGATCTGCGACCCCGGTCGCCGCTCGCCGCCGCTGCAGCCGCCGTCCTCGCCCTGGTGGGGGGTCCGTCGTGACGGGCTGGGTCACCGGTGATCTGCTGGGGCGAGTCCGCGACCGGTTGACTGCGGACGGCTCCGAGCCGACGCCCGCCGCGATCGCCGCCGCCGTCCGCGCCGAGGCGGGTGGCGTGGTGGGGGACGCGGAGCTGCTCCGTGTCCTGCACGTCCTCGACACGGAGTTTCGCGGAGCGGGCGTCCTCGACGCGGTACTGCGCGAACCGGGTGTCACCGACGTGCTCGTCAGTCGTCCGGACGAGGTCTGGGTCGACCGCGGCCGCGGACTGGAACGCGCCGACGTGCGGTTCGACGACGACGCGGCCGTGCGGCGGCTCGCGGGACGGCTGGCGGTCGCGGCCGGACGCCGCCTCGACGACGCCCAGCCGTGGGTGGACGGCCGCCTGCCGGGGGTCGATTCTGCGTCCTTCGGGGTGCGTCTGCATGCCGTCCTCGCGCCCGTCGCGCGGCGCGGCACCTGCCTGTCGTTGCGCGTCCTGCGCCCGGCGTCGCAAGGGCTCGGCGCGCTCGCCTCGGCCGGCACCTTCGCGGACGGCGCGGAGGATCTGGTGCGGCGCATCGTCTCTCGCCGGGTCGCGTTCCTCGTGGTCGGTGGCACCGGAACCGGGAAGACGACCCTGCTCGCGGCACTGCTCGGTGAGGTGGACCCCCGCGAGCGCATCGTCTGCGTCGAGGACGCGGCGGAACTCGCCCCGGCCCACCCCCACGTCGTCACCTTGGTGGCCCGCCCCGCCAACGTCGAGGGAGTCGGCGAGGTGACCGTGCGCGACCTCGTCCGCCAGGCGTTGCGGATGCGGCCGGATCGCATCGTGGTGGGGGAGGTGCGCGGGCCGGAGGTGGTGGACCTGTTGACCGCGCTCAACACCGGGCACGACGGGGGAGCCGGGACGGTGCACGCCAACTCGCCCGAGGAGGTTCCTGCGCGCCTCGAAGCCCTGGCGGCGCTCGGTGGCTTGTCCCGCGCCGCCCTGCACAGTCAGCTGGCCGCCGCGGTCCACGTGGTGCTGCACACGGCGCGACTCGACGACGGCCGCCGAGTGCTCGCCTCGATCGGCGTCGTGACGCCGGGGGACGACGGCGTGTGTCGCGTGCTCCCGGCGTGGTCGCGGGACGCACCGACGGGGCCGGGCCGGGCGCGACTGCACGAGCTTCTCGGGTCGGAGGGGGCACGGTGAGCCTGCTGGTTCTCGCCGCGGCGCTTCTGGTGTGGCCGTCGCGACCGCCGCGCCGACGGGTGGTGCACGGGCCACGCCGTGTCGTCCGGATCGGCTCCGGGCGGTTACCGGTGATCGCCGCTGCGGCCGTCGTGCTCGCCACCGTCCTTGCGCTCGGCCCGGCGCCGGCGATCGCGGTCACCGTCGTCACGGCGACGGTCTTCTTGCGCCGGCGGGCGACGACGCGCCGCCGGGCCGACCGCGCCGTCACCGCAGCGTTGGTCGGCGGCGTGGACACGATGGTCGCGGAACTCGCGGTGGGTGCCGATCCCGCGGCGGCCTGTCGGGCGGTCGCTCGTGATCACCCCGGTGAGGTGGGTTCCCGATTCGCCGCGGCCGCTGCCCATTCCGAGCTCGGCGGGGCCCTGTCCACCGGGCTCACCGGCGCCGGAGAGCAAGGAGACAGCCGGCTCGACTGGACCCGGATGGCCTCCGCCTGGGTGATCTGCGAGCGGCACGGCCTCGCGCCCGCCGTCGTCCTGCGGTCCGTGCGGGACGATCTCGACGCGCGGGTGCGGTTCGGTCGTCGCACCGAGGCGTCCACGGCCGGGGCGAGGGCGACGGCCACCGTGCTCTCGGTGTTGCCGGTGCTCGGTATCGCTCTCGGCCAGGCGATGGGGGCGGCGCCACTCGCAGTCCTCAGCGGGGACGGCGCGGGTGGGGTGCTCGGCGTCGTCGGCGTGACGCTGGTGTGCGCGGGGCTGCTGTGGACCGATCGCATCGTGGCGGGAGTGGTCCGGTGACGGGGGCGGCGATCCTGCTCGCGCTCGCCGTGCTGGTCGCCCCCGCTCGGTCCGTGTGCCGGCGTGGGTCGGTTCGGGAGCCGTCGGCCCCGGCCACGGCATCGCCGAGCTGTGATGCGCACGCGGTCGCCGGAACCCTCGATCTCCTCGCCGCCTGCGTGCGCGGCGGCGCCACCGTCCCGGCAGCCGCGCACGCGGTCGCCGAGTTCGCACCCGAGCCGTTGGCCTCCGCGCTGACCCGCGCCGGTGCGTTGCTCGCTCTGGGTGCCGAACCGGAATCGGCATGGGCTCCACTGGCCGAACACCCGGCGACCGAGACCGTGGCCCGTGCGCTGCGACGGTCCGCACGGTCCGGGACCTCGGTGGCCGATGCGCTGGCCGGCTCCGCGGCGGAACAGCGTCGTCGGGCCGAGGACGAGGCCGTCGCCCGCGCGGATCGAGCCGGGGTCCTCGTCACCGGTCCGCTGGGGCTGTGCTTCCTGCCCGCGTTCGTCTGCCTCGGCATCGTGCCGGTGGTCGTCGGACTGGCCGGGTCGGTGCTTCAGGGAGGCGGGATCCCGTGACGGGTCCAGAGAAACGCCGTCGGGGATCGGCCTCGGCGGATCACGAAGGGGGAGAACATGTCCGTGGTGCACAGGGTGCAGAACAGGATGCTCGAGGTCCTCGCGGAGGACGACGGGATGTCGACGGCGGAGTACGCCATCGGCACCATCGCGGCCGCCGCTTTCGGGGCGGTGCTCTACACGGTGGTGACGGGCGACTCGATCGTCTCCGCCCTCACCGGAATCATCGACCGGGCTCTGCAGACCACGGTCTGAGGGGGGACGCCGGGGCGGTGACCGTCGAAGCGGCACTGGCCATCGCCGCCATCGTGGCGGTGGTGGTGCTGTGCGTGGGGGCGCTGGTGACGGTCACCGCGCACATCCGCTGTGTCGATGCGGCGCGGGAAGGGGCGAGGCTGTCCGCGCTGGGGGATCCCGATGCCGTCGTCGCTGCCCGTCGCGTCGCGCCGCGGGACGCCGAGGTGGTGGTGACGCGGGACGGGGAGTGGGTGACGGTGCGGGTCGAGGCGGCGTCGCCGCTGCCCGGAGTCGAAGTCGCCGCCGAGGCGGTCGCAGTGGTCGAACCCGAGGCGGACCCGCGGTGAGCGAGGGGGATCGCGGGTCGGCCTCGGTGATCGGGGCGTTCGTGGTGCTGTCGCTCGTGGTGGTCACCGCGACGGTGATGTGGGTGGGGGTAGCCGTTGCTGCACGACATCGAGTGCAGGCGGCTGCGGATCTCGCCGCGCTGGCCGGGGCTGCGGCCCTGGTCGAGGGGGACGCGGCGGGGTGCGCGGCGGCGCGGGTCGTGGGTGACCGCATGGGAGCGGTGCTCGCGACCTGCGCCGCCGAGGGGTGGGATCTCGAGGTGCGATTCCGAGTGACCGTGCGGTTGGGGCGGTTCGGGGTCCGGGAGGCCGTTGCGGTGTCGCGGGCGGGGCCGGTGGAGTGAGCGGCGCTTTCCGCGGATGGTTCGTGCAGCTGCGGATGGTGCACCGTCCGCGAGAGCAGGAGCGGTCAGCGGGAAGGGCTCACCGGTCGCAGGCCGCGGAGCAGCAGCACACCCATGCCGATGGTCCAGACGTTCAGACTGTCCAGCGCGATCCGCTCGGACAGCCCGGCTCCGAGCCCCCACGTGCCGGGGGTGAGGAAGGCTGCGCCGCCGATCACGGCGGCGGCAGTGCACGCGACGGCCAGGGCCAGTGCTCGTCGGTCTCGTCCAGCCGAGCCGGTGGCGAGGACGATCATGCCCGCGACCTGCAGTGCCCAATGGATCTTTGCGGCGAGGTTGTGCGCGGCGGAAGAGACGTCCATGGGAAGGAACCCGACGGCCGAGGTGGCCAGTCCGGAGGCAGCGATCAGGAGCCAGCCGGTGCGATCGCGACCCGTGGTCTGCGGAACCAGCACGGCGGCCCCCGCGGCGGTGAGGGCGCCGACCGCGACGAAGGTGGCGTTCATGACGCCGTGATCCGGGGAGCAGTACTCGGTGCAGGTCGCGGCGCCCAGTGCGCTGATGACGTCGTCGCGCCAGCTGTACGGGGTGGGCCACGCCTTGGCGACCAGGACCTGAGCGGGCCAGTAGAGGACGGTGCTCACCCACAGGGCGGCGACGGCACGGCGCAAACGCATGCCTCGGACGGTAGACAGTCCGGCGCGAACTGCGCATAGTGAGAGAAGTGTTCGTGCTGGGGTGCGCGACGACGACGACGGGGGCGAGTAGATGACACACGGTGGAGGACTGTTAGACGGAGCCAAGGCGCGACTGCGCTGGGCCGCGGTACACGGGCTGGTGCGTACGGTCGCCAAGCTGGGGGTTCGTACGGGGGATCCGCAGGCGAAGCTGATCGCCGACCCCGCGACGCGCGCCAACCCGAAGATCATCCACCAGGAACTCCGTGAGCGTGGACCGTTGGTGAAGGGCAAAGTGGCCTTTCTGACCGTCGATCACGCGCTGATCTTCGATCTGCTGCGGTCGGACGACTTCCGCACCGTCAACCAGGGCAGCAACATGCCGGCGCCCATGCGCCTCATCGAGAAGAGGACGCGGTCGGGTGCGCTGCATCCACTGGCCCCGCCGTCACTGCTGGCGGTCGAGCCGCCCTCGCATACCCGGTACCGCAAGCTCGTGTCGTCCGTCTTCACGGCGCGCGCCGTGAACAAGATGCGCGACGGTGTCCAGGAGGTCGCCGACACCCTTCTCGACGAGCTGGTGGCGAGCGGGGCGTCCACCGTCGACATCGTGCCCGCGTACTGCGCCAAGCTGCCCGTCGCCGTCATCAGTGACGTCCTCGGCGTGCCGGCGAGCGAGCAGCAGCGGGTGCTCGAGTTCGGTGAGCTGGCCGCTCCCAGCCTCGATCTGGGCCTCACGTGGCCGCAGTTCGAGGAAGTCGAGAAGGGCCTGCGGGGATTCGACGCGTGGCTGTCCGCGCACATCGCCGAGCTCCGGAAGAACCCCGGCGACGACCTGATGAGCCAGCTCATCGATGCCTCCGAGGACGGCGTCTACCTGAACGACGAGGAGCTGCGCGCGACGGCCGGTCTGGTCCTCGCCGCCGGCTTCGAGACCACCGTCAATCTGCTCGGCAGTGGCATCGACCTGTTGGTGCGCAACCCCGATCAGCTTGCGCGCCTGCAGGAGGATCCGTCGTTGTGGGCCAACGCGATCGACGAGATGCTGCGCCTCGAGACGCCGGTGCAGATGACCGCGCGCGTGGCCAGGCATCAGGTGGAGATGGCCGGTAGGACCATCGACAAGGGCAAGATCGTGGTGTGCGCCCTCTCCGGGGGTAACCGGGACCCGAAGGTCTTCGAGGACCCGGACCGCTTCGACGTCGGCCGGCCCAATGCCAACAAGCACCTCTCGTTCTCGGGAGGTCGGCACTTCTGCCTCGGTGCGGCGCTGGCTCGCGCCGAGAGCGAGGTCGCGCTGCGCACCCTGTTCGATCGATTCCCGAACCTCACCACCGTCGGGGCCGGTACTCGTCGTAACACCCGTGTCCTGCACGGATATTCGTCGTTGCCCGTCTCGCTGGGCGAGCCCGCGACGGTGGACGCCTAGTCCGCCAGCTCGCCCAGCACGGCGTCGAGCACGCGGACCGCGCCGTCCTTGTCCAGCGGATCGTTGCCGTTGCCGCACTTCGGTGACTGCACGCACGAGGGGCAGCCGGATCGGCACTCGCACGACGCGATCGCGTCCCGGGTCGCGGCCAGCCAGGTCGCGAGCACCGCGTGTCCCCGGTCGGCGAAGCCTGCCCCACCGTCGTACCCGTCGTAGACGAACACGGTGGGCAGGCCGGTGTCCCCGTGCAGCGCGGTGGACACGCCGCCGATGTCCCACCGGTCGCACGTGGCCACCAGCGGGAGCATGCCGATGGCCGCGTGCTCGGCGGCGTGCAGCGACCCCGGCACGCGCTCCGGCCCGACGCCGGCGCGGGCGAGCAGCTCCGGCGTGATCGTGTACATCACCGCTCGGGTGTGCAGGGTCTGGACCGGCATGTCGAGTTCGACGGAGTCGAGGATCTCCCCGGACGGCAGCCGCCGCAGGTAGCCGACCACCTGATGGCTGACCTGCACGCGCGTCAGGGCGACGTCGACCTCGCCGTGCCGACGGTGCTCGAGGTAGTCCTCGACGACGATCTCGGTGACCTCGCGTGCCGACGTCGTCCAGTCGGGTTCCTCGGGGTGCACGACGGCGACGTGGTCGTCGAAGTCGAGCGTGTCGACGACGAACGACTCGCCCTGATGGATGTGCACCGCGCCCGGGTGGGCGGTGGCGGGGGCGCGGCCGGCGTCGACGGTGCCCAGCATGCGGCCGGTGGTGCCGTCGACGATCGCGATCTGCGAGCCGATGCCACCGCGGATGTCGATCTCGCCGTGCGGCGGGGTGTCGGAGGTGACGTACCACCCGTGCGGCCGACGGCGGAGGTCGCCGTCCTCGGCCAGGCGGTGGGCGACGTCCTCGGCGTTCCACTCGGCGATCTCGTCGTCGGACAGCGGCAGTTCCGCTGCGGCGCAGAGCAACTGGGGCCCGAGCACGTAGGGGTTGGTGGGGTCGGTGACCGTCGCTTCGATCGGCTTGTCCAGCAACGCCGACGGATGGTGGACCAGATAGGTGTCCAACGGGTCGTCCCGCCCGACCAGGACCACCAGAGATCCCTGACCACGACGTCCGGAGCGACCGGCCTGCTGCCAGAACGAGGCGACGGTGCCGGGGAAGCCGGCGACGACGACGGCGTCGAGGCCGGCGATGTCGACGCCGAGTTCCAGCGCGTTCGTCGTGGCCACGCCGAGCAGTCGTCCGTCGGACAGGGCGCGCTCGAGGGCGCGTCGGTCCTCGGCGAGGTACCCGGCTCGATACGCCGCGATGCGCCCCGGCAGGTCCGGGTCGACGTCGGCGAGCAGTCTCGACGTGCCGAGGGCGGTGAGTTCCGCGCCGCGCCGCGACCGGACGAAGGTGAGCGTGCGGGCACCCTCGACCACCAGATCGGCCATGATGCGCGCGGCCTCGGACCCGGCGGCGCGGCGCACCGGAGCGCCGTTCTCGCCGGTCACGTCCAGCAGCGGCGGTTCCCACAGGGCGACGGTGCGCGGACCGTGCGGGGATCCGTCCTCGGTGATCTCGACGCACGGCGCTCCGATGAGGCGGCTCGCCGCCGCGCCGGGCGCCGACGCGGTGGCACTGGCCAGCACGAACGTCGGATTCGCGCCGTACCGCGCGGCGATGCGGCGCAGTCGACGCATCACCAGGGCGACGTGCGAACCGAAGACCCCCCGGTAGGAATGGCACTCGTCGACCACGACGTAGGCCAGGTTGCGGAAGAAGTGCGCCCACCGACGATGGCCCTGCAGCAGCGACAGGTGCAGCATGTCCGGATTGGTGAAGATCCAGCGGGAGTTCGCGCGCGCCCAACGGCGGACCTCGACGGGAGTGTCACCGTCGTAATCGCTCGGCGCGATGTCGGGAAATCCGGCGCGAGCGAGAGTGTCCGTCATGTCCACCGCGGCCCGGAGCTGATCGGATCCGAGCGCCTTGGTGGGGGCGAGGTACAGCGCGGTGGCGCGGGGATTCTCGGACAGCGTCGACAGAATGGGCATGCGATAACCCAGCGATTTGCCCGACGCCGTTCCCGTGGAGACGACGACGTGCCGGCCGGATTTCGCGAGCGTCGCCGCGTCGGCCTGGTGACTCCAGGGTTCGGGAATGCCGCAGTCGACGAACGTGCGCACGATCCGGGAATCGAGCCACTCCGGCCACGGTGCCGTCCGGGCCTCGCGACCGGGCAGTTCGACCGAGTGGGTCAGCGGCGATTCCCCCGTCGGCGTCCCGGCCAGAGCACGGTCCAACAACGCGCCGCCGAAGCTGGTGGCGGACGTGTCGACGGTGGCGCTCAACTGTTCTGTCCTGTTCTCTGATGCCGATGGGGACGCAGGTCGGATGGTAGGTGCGAGCACCGACGGCGGGCCCCGACAAGGTTTACGAACTTGTTGCGCGCGACTGTCGCGTGCGGACGCGCGACGTGGTTCACTGTTCTCGGTCGCAGCTTCTGTGTTCGTGTTCACGCTCGCAGGATCTATTGTTGCGAGCGCGGTGCGTGAAGCTCCACCCTCCGGGGGAAAATCACGTCGGCGGTCGGAACCGGCCCGGTGAACTGTAAGTGCCGTTCACCGCATCCGGTGGTCAAGAAGAAGGATAGACAAGCATGGCACAGGGAACTGTGAAGTGGTTCAACGCCGAAAAGGGCTTCGGCTTCATCGCACCCGAGGACGGCTCCGCTGACGTCTTCGTCCACTACTCCGAGATCCAGGGCAGCGGCTTCCGCACCCTCGAGGAGAACCAGCGCGTGGAGTTCGAGGTCGGCCAGGGCACCAAGGGCCCCCAGGCCACGGGCGTCCGCGCAGTCTGATCCTCGGATCGGATCCACGCACGAGGCGCGAATCCCCCGTCACCCCTTCCGGGTGGCGGGGGATTCGTTCGTCACGGGCCCGATGTGCTCTCGACCCGTCGCCGCCCGCCGGGGTCATCGGTGACCTACTGTCGCGACTGTGAGTCAGTTGTCCTTCTTCTCCGCCGAGTCGACACCGCCCGCGGTGGACGACCTCGCGGGGTTGCTGGCTGCTCCGGGTCAGGTGGTGACGGTCGCGGGCGGAGCGCGGGTGTCCGTCGTCGTCGACCGGCTGTGGCGAGCGCAGGCGATCGCGGACATGATGGCCGACTGCGGCATCACACCCGAGATCGCGGACACCGACGAGGGTCACCCGCTGGTCAGGTCCGCCCCGACTCCCGAGTTGATGCCGACGGCGCGGTCCTGGACCCGCGGGGCGGTCAAGGCGGTGCCCGCCGGGTGGACACCCGGACCGCGGGCACTGCGCGCCTGGGCGCTCGCCTCGGGCCGGCTCGCCGCCGACGGGTCCCGCTTCGCGTTCGGCCTGGACCCGCACGCACCGGACACGCATCCCGTCCTCGCGGAGTCGTTGATGCGCGTCGGCATCGCGCCGACGCTGGCCGGCGCCCGCGGATCCACGCCCGAACTGCGCATCACGGGTCGACGACGGCTCGGGCGCCTGGTCGACACGGTGGGCGAGGCGCCGCCGGGTGTGGTGGAGTGGCCGACGACGCCGTGACACCGTGCGCCCACGGCGCCGTGAGACCGGGCACCGCCCACGCGTCGTGACAGGCGCGGACGCCCCCGCCGATCGCGCCGAAACGGCGGATCGGTGCACGTGTGTCACTCTGTATGGTGTCGACCTCGAGCGGTTCGAGGCGTCGACCGTGGTTGGAAGGGGTCTCGTCCGGCGAGGCCAGGAAGGTTCGGCAGCACGTGGCAGCAGGGGACAAGTCGACGGGGTCGTCGTCCGGCGGCGTCCGTCGTCTGGTGATCGTCGAGTCGCCCACCAAGGCCCGCAAGATCGCGCCCTACCTGGGCAAGGACTACGTGGTCGAGGCGTCGGTGGGTCATATTCGCGACCTCCCACGCGGTGCCGCCGACGTGCCCGCCAAGTACAAAGGCGAATCGTGGGCGCGTCTCGGTGTCGACGTCGATCACGACTTCGAGCCCCTCTACGTCGTCAGCCCCGAGAAGAAGGGCAAGGTCAGCGAGCTCAAGTCGCTCCTGAAGGACGCCGACGAGCTCTACCTCGCCACCGACCCCGACCGTGAGGGCGAGGCCATCGCCTGGCACCTGCTCGAGACGCTCAAGCCCAAGGTGCCCGTCCGCCGGATGGTCTTCCACGAGATCACGAAGCCGGCCATCCTCGCCGCGGCCGACGACACCCGCGACCTCGACACCGACCTCGTCGACGCCCAGGAGACACGCCGCATCCTCGACCGCCTCTACGGGTACGAGGTCTCGCCGGTTCTGTGGAAGAAGGTCATGCCGAAGCTGTCGGCGGGCCGCGTGCAGTCGGTGGCGACGCGCGTCATCGTCCAGCGCGAGCGAGAGCGCATGGCGTTCCGCTCAGCCGAATACTGGGACATCTCGGCCCAGCTCGACGCCGGCGCCGAGGCCACCCCGCGGGCGTTCGGCGCTCGGCTGGTGTCGGTCGACGGTGCCCGCGTGGCGACGGGCCGCGACTTCGGTGCCGACGGCAAGCTGAAGTCCGACGGCGTCACCGTGCTCGACGAGGCCCATGCCCGTCGTCTCGCCGAGGCCCTCGACGGCGTCGATCTCACCGTCGCCTCGGCCGAGTCGAAGCCGTACACGCGGCGCCCGTACCCGCCGTTCATGACGTCGACGCTGCAGCAGGAGGCCGGACGCAAGCTCCGTATGTCCTCCGAGCGCACCATGCGGATCGCGCAGCGGCTGTACGAGAACGGCTACATCACCTACATGCGTACCGACTCGACGAATCTGTCGGCGTCGGCCATCGATGCTGCTCGTCGTCAGGCCACCGAGCTGTACGGCCCCGAGTACGTGCACGACTCCCCGCGGCAGTACACGCGCAAGGTGAAGAACGCGCAGGAGGCGCACGAGGCCATTCGCCCGGCCGGCGACTCCTTCGCCACGCCGGGCCAGCTGCACAGCTCCCTCGACACCGACGAATTCCGTCTCTACGAACTCATCTGGCAGCGCACCGTCGCGTCGCAGATGGCGGACGCGCGCGGAACCACGCTGTCACTGCGGATCTCGGGCACCGCGGGAACCGGTGAGGACTGCACCTTCAGTGCGTCGGGCCGGACGATCACGTTCCCGGGCTTCCTCAAGGCCTACGTCGAGAGTGTCGACGATCAGGCCGGCGGTCAGTCCGACGACGCCGAATCCCGCTTGCCCGCACTGGAGAAGGGGCAGGCGGTCACGGCCACCGGCCTCGATCCCGACGGTCACACCACCAACCCGCCCGCTCGCTTCACCGAGGCGTCGCTCATCAAGACGCTCGAAGAGCTGGGAATCGGTCGCCCGTCGACGTATTCGTCGATCATCAAGACCATCCTCGACCGCGGCTACGTCTACAAGCGTGGCAGCGCGCTGGTCCCGTCCTGGGTGGCGTTCGCCGTGATCGGTTTGCTGGAGGTGCATTTCGGCCGCCTGGTGGACTTCGACTTCACGGCCGGCATGGAGGACGACCTCGATGCGATCGCCGACGGCCGCGAGCGTCGCGGAAACTGGTTGACCGCGTTCTATTTCGGCGGTGAGACCGGCGCCGAGGGGTCGGTTGCCCGCTCGGGTGGCCTGAAGAAGATGGTGGGCACCAACCTCGAGGACATCGACGCCCGCGAGATCAACTCCATCCGGCTGTTCGACGACGCCGAGGGACGCGAGATCCACGTGCGCGTGGGCCGCTACGGGCCCTATCTCGAGCGCATGGTGCAGAACCCCGACGATCCCGACGGCGACCCGATCTCCCAGCGCGCCAACCTGCCCGACGATCTGCCGCCGGACGAGCTGACCGTCGAGTACGCCGAGAAGCTGTTCTCGACGCCGCAGGAGGGCCGCAAGCTGGGTGTCGATCCGGCGAGCGGACACGAGATCGTCGCCAAGGAAGGTCGTTTCGGCCCCTACGTCACCGAGATCGTCCCCGAGGAGCCCGAGCCGGTCCCGGACATCGTTCCGGTGGAACGTGGCTCGGACGGCGGCGGCGGAACGGCCGTGGCCACCAAGGCGAAGGCACCAGCCAAGAAGGCCGCGAAGAAGGCGGCGGCCGTCAAGCCGCGCACCGGTTCGCTCCTGAAGTCGATGGACCTCGCGACCGTCACGCTCGAGGACGCGCTGAAGCTGCTGTCGCTCCCGCGCGTCGTGGGTGTCGATCCCGAGTCCAAGGAGGAGATCACCGCCCAGAACGGTCGCTACGGCCCGTACCTGAAGAAGGGCACGGACTCGCGCTCGCTGGCGACCGAGGAGCAGATCTTCACCGTCACGCTCGACGAGGCACTGAAGATCTACGCCGAACCGAAGCGTCGCGGCCGTCAGGGTGCGGCGACTCCGCCGTTGCGTGAGCTCGGCGTGGACACGGTGAGCGAGAAGCCGATGGTGATCAAGGACGGCCGCTTCGGCCCCTACGTCACCGACGGGGAGACCAACGCGAGCCTGCGCAAGGGCGACGAGGTCGCCACGATCACGGACGAGCGGGCGATGGAACTCCTCGCCGACCGTCGCGCGCGCGGTCCGGTGAAGAAGAAGGCCACCAAGAAGGCAGCCACGAAGACCGCAGCCAAGAAGACGGCGGCCAAGAAAACGGCGGCCACGAAGACGGCGGCCACGAAGACGGCGGCGAAGAAGGCTCCGGCGAAGAAGGCGGCGACCAAGAAGACCGCGGCAGCGAAGAAGACGGCGGCCAAGAAGGTGCCGGCCAAGAAGACGGCCGCGGCGAAGTCCACGGCGACGGAGGCCACGGACGGCTGATCGGCCGACCCGAGTACGGCGTAAGGTCGGCCCATGGCCGGAGGACTGGTTGCCCTGCTCGACGACGTCGCCGCGCTCGCGCGCCTGGCGGCGGCGTCCATCGACGACGTCGGCGCCGCCACCGGAAAGGCCACCGCGAAGGCCGCCGGAGTGGTCATCGACGACACCGCGGTCACGCCCCAGTACGTCCGCGGCCTGGCGGCGGAGCGGGAACTCCCGATCGTCAAGCGCATCGCGGTCGGCTCGCTGCGCAACAAGCTGATCATCATCCTGCCGATCGCGCTGCTCCTCAGCCAGTTCCTGCCGTGGCTGCTCACGCCGATCCTCATGGTCGGCGGTGCGTATCTGAGTTACGAAGCGGTGCACAAGATCTGGGGCGCGATCAGCGGGCACGGCGCGCACGATCACGAGGAGGACGGCCCGCGGGACGAGGACACCGTCGTCGCCGGAGCCGTGCGCACCGACCTCATCCTCTCCGCCGAGATCATGGTGATCGCTCTCGACACCATCGCCTCGGAGGGCTTCTGGTCGCGGCTGATCATTCTCGCCGTCGTCGCCGTGGTGATCACCGTGGTGGTCTACGGCGTCGTCGGGTTGATCGTGAAGATGGACGACATCGGCCTCCGTCTCGCCGACACGTCGTCGGGTGTCGCGCAGACCGTCGGTCGCGGTCTGGTCCGCGGGATGCCGAAGGTCATGAGCGTGCTGTCCGTGGTCGGTACCGCGGCGATGCTGTGGGTCGGCGGCCACATCCTGCTGGTCGGTATCGACGAGCTCGGCTTCCACCCGCTGTACGAGCTGGTGCATCACGCCGAGGAGGCGGTGCACGGCGTCGGCGGGATCGGGGGAGTTCTGGCCTGGATCGTCAACACCCTGTTCTCCGCCCTGCTGGGTCTGATCGTCGGGTCGATCGTGGTGGCCGTCCTGGCAGGCATCGCGCGCCTGCGCGGCCGTCGGTCGGGCAGTGTCGGAGCGCAGCACTAGGCTCGCCGTCATGGCGGGAGTGTTCGATCGAATGGTCGGCCAGCACGAGGTGGTGGCCGAGCTGACCGACGCGGCGCACGCCGCCCGTGAGGGTGACATCGGATCGCGCATGACGCATTCGTGGCTCTTCACCGGCCCGCCCGGCTCGGGCCGGTCCATCGCCGCGGTCTGTTTCGCCGCCGCGCTGCAGTGCACCGATCCGGACGTCGTCGGCTGCGGCCGTTGCCACGCCTGCACCACCACCCTGCACGGGACACACGGCGACGTGCGCCGCATCGTCCCGCAAGGCCTGTCCATCTCGGTCAAGGAGATGCGGGACGTCGTGCAGATGGCCGCGCGTCGTCCGTCCACCGGACTGTGGCAGATCGTCGTCATCGAGGACGCGGACCGGCTCGGTGAGCGGGCGTACAACGCCCTGCTCAAGGCGGTGGAAGAGCCGCCGGCGCGGACCATCTTCCTGCTGTGCGCGCCGTCGGTGGATCCGGAGGACATCGCCGTCACCATCCGCTCGCGGTGCCGCCACGTCGCGCTCGTCACCCCCAAGCCCGACGACATCGCCCGCGTCCTGCGCGAGAACGACGGTCTGGACGAGAAGACGGCCGCGTGGGCGGCCTCCGTCGGAGGTGGGCACGTCGGTCGGGCTCGGCGACTCGCGACGGACGCCGACGCGCGCGACCGCCGCCAGCGGGCCCTGGGCATCGCCAAGGCCGCGCTGCGTCCCGCCACGCAGTACGCCGTCGTCGAGGAGCTGGTGAAGGCTGCCGAACTCGACGCGGTCGAGCTCAACGCGGCGCGCGACGAGCAGGAGACCGAGGAGCTGCGCACCGCGCTCGGCGCGGGCGGCACCGGCAAGGGTGCGGCGGGCGCGCTGCGCGGCTCGGCGGGCGTGCTGAAGGAGCTCGAGGCGCGGCAGAAGTCCCGCCGGACCCGCACCGGCCGCGACGCGCTGGACCGAGCGCTCATCGACCTCGCGGGGCTCTATCGGGACGCGTTGGCCCAGTCGTTCGGTGCCGAGTCCACGCTCACCCACCCGGACATGGTCGACCAGGCGCGGGGGCTGGCGTCGGTGTGCTCGTCGGAGTCGTTGCTGACCTGCATCGAGGCGATCCTGCAGTGCCGGGAGGCGCTCGAGATGAACGTCAAGCCCAAGTTCGCCGTCGACGCGATGGTGGCCACGCTGGGCGCGGCGGCGAGGTAGGGGCCCGTTTTGGTGGTGGCCGGGGCGAGTGGTTAGACTCGTCCCGGCTCCTCGCGGGGCCGCGCCGCCTTAGCTCAGTCGGTAGAGCATTTCACTCGTAATGAAAAGGTCTGGGGTTCGATTCCCCAAGGCGGCTCCAAAACGTAAGCTGAACAGCGGTTATGCGATTCGCATGACCGCTTTTTCAGTCCTGGGTGTGCCCGAATGAAGTGCCGCAGGTCCGTGGAGTACACGGCGGCACCGCTCTGACCAGCAAGTATTCGGAACAGACCTTTTCATCCAGACTGTAAAGGTCCCCGGTCCCGGTGGCTCTGACCAGGGCTTTCAGTCTCGATGACACGACGGTGACACGACCCGTAACGCGACCCGTTGGAGGTGCGGACGTGCGCGGACTCACCGTGGTCCGATGTGGCGGTGCACCGCTGCCGTGCCGGATCCGTGCGACGTTTTTCGAGAGCGTTCGCCGCCAAGGACGCACCCACGTTGTTCTGCCTGTCGATGGAGGACGCCGTCATTGAGTGCGGCGCCCTGGTCACCGAGCTGACCGTCGACGTCACCGACGCAATGGTGAACCGGGCCACCGCCACCCCCGCGCAGGGATCGTTGACGGAGGGTCGGTTGCGGGCACCGGCGACCTATGCCCTGGATGGGGCGGCGAATGTGGTGCGGTGGCGGCAGTTGCCGAACCTGTACAGCTACTTCGGCTCCCGCGGCATCACCGTCACCCGTGTTCGTATTCCACTGGCGAGGAGTAGCCGATCCCGGAGTGCCGGCGGTGCGGGTTGTACCAGGCTTCGATCCATTCGAAGATCGCGGAGGCGAGCTGATCTCGGGTGTCCCATGATCGGGTGTCGAGCAGCTCGCGTTGCATCGTCGACCAGAACGATTCCATCATCGTGTTGTCGACGCTCGAGGCCACCCGACCCATCGACCCGAGCAGTCCTGCCGTGCGCAGTCGTTGGCCGAAAACCCAGCTGGTGTACTGGGCAAGTTCAACCGGTCGTTGCAACACCGGGCTGTTGGAGTGAGCTTAGCTGCTCGGTGAAGACCTCGGTCGGGGTCTTCCATCCGAGAACTT